>JACDEE010000048.1 GCA_013816585.1 Sphingosinicella sp.
GGCGCGCGGGCTGCGGCACGCACCGGCTCGCGCGGCGGCTGCGCACCGGGCATGCGCGCCGGAAAGCCGGGGCGTTGCGACATCAGCGGGGCTCGTCCTGCGAGCCCGGTGGGCTCTTGTCGCCCTGCGCGAGCGCGGCGGCCTGCGCCCAGTGGCGCAAGGCGTCGTGGTCGGTGAGGTCGACCTTCAGCGGCGTCACGGCCACGTGGCCCTGCAGGGTGGCGTGGAAGTCCGTGCCATCGGCATCATCCTTGGCGGCGCCGGCGCCGCCGATCCAGTACATCACCTCGCCGCGGGGGCTGGTCTGCGAAATGACCTTCTCGGCGGCATGCCGCCGGCCGAGCCGGCATACCTTGAACGGCTTCAACTCGCCGTGCGGCTTGTTGGGAATGTTGACGTTCAGCAGCCAGGGCGGCGCGTCCTGTGCGTGCTGGGCCAGCAGCGACTGCACCAGCTCGCGCGCCTTGCGCGCCGCGTCGTCCAGGTGCGCCCAGCCCTTTTCCACCTGGGAGAACGCGATGGCCGGAATGCCGAACAGGTAGCCCTCCATCGCCGCGCCCACGGTGCCGGAGTAGATGGTGTCGTCGCCCATGTTGGCGCCGTTGTTGATGCCGCTGACCACCAGGTCCGGCCTGTAGTCCAGCAGGCCGGTGAGCGCGATGTGCACGCAGTCGGCCGGCGTGCCGTTCACGTAGCGGAACCCGTTGGCCGCGATGTTCACCGACAGCGGCGCGTTCAGCGTGAGCGCGTTGGACTTGGCGCTGTTGTTGTGCTCGGGCGCGACCACTTCGACATCGCCCAGGTCGCGGATCGCCTCGTACAGCGCGACGATGCCCGGCGCCTGGTAGCCATCGTCGTTGGAGAGGAGGATTTTCATGGAGGGGTGGAGTTTTTTTATTGTAGGGCTGGCGGTCGCCGCAGAGACAGACACGCCGCACGTGCTGCCTATGATTGGGCACTTTTGCATGGAGTGGTGACGATGCACGCTTGGATTTGCGACAACCCCACCGGCGTCGACGCGCTGCAATGGAAGGAACTGCCCACGCCCGAGCCCAAGGCGGGCGAGGTGCTGGTGGAGATCAAGGCGGCGAGCCTGAACTTCCCCGACCTGCTGATCGTGCAGAACAAGTACCAGTTCAAGCCGCCGACGCCCTTCGTACCGGGATCGGAATACGCGGGCGTGGTCGCCGCGGTGGGCGACGGCGTGACGCAGCTGAAGGTCGGCCAGAACGTGGCCTGCCTGTCGGGCACCGGCGGCTTCGGCAGCCACACCATCGCGCAGGCCTCGCTGTGCGTGCCGCTGCCGCCGGGCTTTCCGCACGTGGACGCGGCGGCCTTCATCATGACCTATGCCACCTCGCACCACGCCCTCGTCGACCGCGCGCAGCTGAAGGCGGGCGAAACGCTGCTGGTGCTGGGCGCGGCGGGCGGCGTGGGCACCGCGGCCATCCAGATCGCCAAGGCGGCTGGCGCGCACGTGATCGCCGCCGCCTCCACCGACGAGAAATGCGCGCTGTGCAAGTCGATGGGCGCCGACGACACCATCAACTACAGCGTGCACACGGTGCCCAACGCCTTCCGCGACGCGGTGAAGGCGGCCACCGGCGGCAAGGGCCCGGACGTGATCTACGACCCGGTGGGCGGCGAGTTCACCGAGCCGGCGTTCCGCTCGATCGCCTGGCGCGGCCGCTACCTGGTGGTGGGCTTCGCCGCCGGCCCCATCCCCAACCTGCCGCTGAACCTGCCGCTGCTCAAGGGCGCCTCCATCGTCGGCGTGTTCTGGGGCGACTTCGCGCGGCGCGAGCCGAAGAACAACGCGGCCACATTGGTCGAACTGGCGCAGTGGTATGCGCAGGGCAAGATCAAGCCGGTGATCGACCGCACGATGCCGATGGCGGAGTTGAAGGACGCATATGCGCACATGGCGTCGCGCTCGGTGATGGGGAAGCTGGTGATGGTGAACTGAGGGTTCGCGCGAACGCCCGGGCCCTCCAAATGAAAACCCGGTGCCGCGAGGCAACCAGGTTTTGTTATTGGCCTGGTGCAAGGTCTCGAACCATTGCTCGTTCAGGTGCTCGTCCCTGAACTTGCCGTTGAAGCTCTCGATGTAGCCGTTTTGCATGGGCTTGCCTGGCTCGATCAGGATGTGGCGGATCCCGTGGGTGTTGGCCCAGCCCATGAAGGCCCTGCTGGTGAACTCGGGGCCATTGTCGGTGGGTACCGCCAGTGGGTAGCCGCGGAAGACGGCCGCGCGATCCAGCACACGGGTCACGTACAGGCCCAAGATGCCCCAGTCCACCGCGATGTCCACGCACTCGTGGCTGAAGTCGTCGGCCACGGTCAGGATCGCCCATGGGTCAGCTGAGAATGAGTTGAAGCACGTGCTTCATGTACACGGTCTCCTCATCAGGAGTGTGGCAGCCCAACAGCTGTTTTGCACAACGCGGTTACGCTGATTGACGCAGCAGACGCTGCACTTGGTCGAGCAAGTTAAGGCCGTCGAGGGGTTTCACCACGTGCAGGTCAAACCCCGCCGCGCGGCTGCGGGCGTGGTCCCGCGGCGAGCCGTAGCCCGAGATGGCCACCAAGAGCGTCGTGGCCAGTCGCGGTTCCATGCTGCGCAGCCGCTTGGCCACTTCCAAGCCATCGAGGCCGGGCAGGCCGATGTCAATCAGCGCGACGTCGAACGCCTCCGCGGTTGCCCGCTCCAGGGCCTGTAGCCCGTCCACAGCTTCGGTTACTCGGTGTCCTGCGCCTTCCAGCACTTGACGCAGCATCATCCGACCGTCCTCGTTGTCTTCGACTAGTGTGGTGCGCGCCTCTGTTCTGTACTTATCGTGAGATCGCAGCCAATGCAGCCTTGGCTCTGGTGACCTTGGCCAGGATGTCCGAAGCACTGGCTGTCCAGATGAATGGTTTGGGGTTGTCGTTGTGCTGCGCCACGTACAGCTCGATGGCCAATTCGAGTTCGGCCACACTGGCAAAGGTGTCGCGGCGGATCCGCTTTTCGGTGATGTCGCGAAAGAACCGCTCCACCATGTTCAGCCAAGACGCACTCGTCGGGGTGAAGTGCATGACGAAGCGCGGGTGGCGTGCCAGCCACTTCTTCACTTCGTGTTAGCGCCGATGTAAAACTGACCCACTGCGCCGAAGTAAAAGTGACCCACCTGGGCGACGATGGTGGCCTTTTGGCCGTCGATGTTGAACCAGGAGCAAGCAGTGGAGATACGTGTGATGGCC
>JACDEE010000004.1 GCA_013816585.1 Sphingosinicella sp.
ACTCCGCTGTATCGCTCGACGGACTGCCTCAGTCGTCGTGGCGCTGCCGTGTAGAATCTGGCCCATAGCTCCTCCCGCCAAATATGATGATCAATCGTACCACCATACAACGGGACTAAACACCTAGCTCAACCACGATCGGGAGCGTCTCGGCTGGTGGATCAAGACCGTCTGCCCAGCGCGACACCGTCACCTTGATCTCGGCCAAATGGCGTACGTTGAGCGTGCTCCAATCACCGGAGGGCGGAATCGGTGATGACAGCGACATCCGCCCGACTGCAAAGGCTGGCGCAAGGGCGCGCTCAAGGTCGCGCAGCACTGCTTTGGTCCAGCCTTCCTTCTTGATGCGCTCGACTACCTCATATTGGCGAAGGTCGTGCATGTCCTCGGTATGCGCGCGAGAAGCGGCGAGATAGGATTGCCAGAATTGCCGGACTTCCCCGACAGGATGGCGCCGCGATCGAGCCGATAGTCGATCTCGCGGACCAAGCCGGGATGGGGCAGCGGCCTTCCGGCGGCCCACCAAATTGCCGCGGGCTGATCCATAACTAAGCCGAACCAATGCGCGAGTTGGTGCAGACGGCTCGGCAGTTGATTGTTCCACTCCGCGCGATAGCCTGACAGCCGCTGTCGCTCGGGCCATTGTTGGTCGCCATGACGCCAGCCTAGCATGTCCTCGCCAGGTGCGACGAAGGCGCTACCTGGCCGCTCCTCAGGGCGCGGGGGGTCGCTGTCGAGCCCGAAGACATCGAGCGGATCGATCTCGATCTTTTCTCGCCGGTCGAGCCAGCCAGGTTTGGCGTAACGGCTATATGCGTCGAATACGCAAAGCCACTCTGCAGGCGGCGGAGGCGTCGCGGTGGCAAAGGCGCTGGCCCCGGGCCTACTACTCACCAGATGGGCGACTTGCCCGCGCTCGAATGCCTTGAGTTCGGCAGGTTGGCGCTGCGCGAGCTTCACCAGGCCGGCGCGCCAGGTTTCGGGATCGCGCGCTGCGGCGGCCCAGGCGAAAAGGCTGTCCCAGAGTCCATTATGCCCCTTGTCGCGCGGAGCGTAAGGGATCGTTGTGACGCCCTTATCATGCCAGGACTCCTCGCCCGCCGCCGGACCTTCCGGCACGAAAGCATAAATCAGAGATCTCCGGGCAGGATCGTCCCGGCTATTTAACCCTTCAAGCAAGTAACGCATAGGCGGATCGTTCGCCGAATAGCCCAGCAGAACGATCGTGTAGCGCTCGCTCAGGGCGCGCACGAACCGCGCCGCCCAGCCTTCCGCAAGATAGGCGCGGCCGAGGTCGGCGCTGGTAATGATGTACCCACCGCGGGCATCTTTCGTGCGTTTCAGGCGGCCATGTAGATAAACAATGCCCTGGATCGGCTGTAGCTGGGCAAGGTCTGGCAGTGCGGGAGGTATATAGCTGAGTAAGCTTTTGTCGGCCCGCTCGAACAGCAGATCAAAATTGGTAGTAACAATTTTTGCACCGCCATCCGCGCCCCGCGACAGATCGATAGCGACCCGATGATGACGGGGATCCGCCTTTCGCGGCGCCCGCAGGGCGCGGCTGATCTCACGGTCAACCGCGGTCCCACCGAACTCCTTGACCATTGCCATGAAGACGCGGTCGAGGCTTTCGCCTCGTTTGCGCGCCGTACGCGATTCCTGCGCCGCTAGCCGGTCAAGGAGATCGTCGGCGAGGCCCCCGAAATCGGGCAATCCGACCGGTCCTGAGATGCCCGCACCACAGAAGAACACGACTTCTCCGAGGTCGCGCTCTTCGATTAGCGTGTCGGGAATATCTGGCCCATTTTCAATAAATCGCATTGCTGTTCCGATCAGCTAGGCGGAGTCGCGGCCATATCCTCTATGCAATCCATCGTAATGGGAAGCTGCGCCTGCATGTCGCGGCATTAACGGTGTCAGGTGTGCGCTAGGCTTCGGTCGCCGCAAAGGCCGGACTGCGTCTCTCCGGATAAGCAGCACCATCACTTCAATCATCAATTGACCTTCCCCAAGGTCCCATTATGGCGCGGCCATGCGCTTTTTCTCTGACAATGCCGCCGCCGCCTGTCCCGAAGCGATGGCGGCGATCGTCGAGGCCAACAGGCTGGACACCGCCTATGACGGCGACGCCCATAGCGTGCGGCTGAACGAGGCGTTTTCGCAAGTCTTCGAAACCGAAGTCCAGGCCTTGTGGCTGACGACGGGCACGGCGGCCAATTCGCTGGCGCTCGCCGAGCTTTGCCCGCCGCATGGAAGCATAATCTGCCACCGCGACGCGCATATCCAGAATGACGAATGCGGTGCGCCGGAATTCTTTACCCATGGCGCCAAATTATTGCTGGCCGAGGGCGAAGGCGCGAAGCTGACCCCCGCAAGCGTCGACGCCCTGCTGGCGACGGTCCGCAAGGACGTCCACCAGGTGCAGCCGCACGCTTTGTCGATCACCAACGCCACCGAATATGGCCTGGTCTATTCCCCGCAAGAGGTTGCGGCGCTGGGGCGGTTGGCAAAGGAGCGCGGTCTCGGTTTCCACATGGATGGGGCGCGCTTCGCCAATGCGGTGGCGCGGATCGGCTGTTCGCCCGCCGATCTCACCTGGCGCGCTGGTGTCGACGCGTTGAGCTTTGGCTTCGTCAAGAATGGCGGATTGTCGGCCGAAGCGCTGATCTTCTTCGGCGAGGCGGACGTTGCCGCCACCCTTTATCGGCGCAAGCGCGCGGGGCAACTCGCCTCCAAGGGCCGATATCTCGCCGCGCAGATCCTCGCCATGCTGAAGGACGATGTGTGGCTGCGCAATGCGCGCGCAGCCAATGACGCGGCGGCGAGGCTGGCAGCCGCCGCGGGAGGCCGGCTGGTTTATCCGGCCGAAGCCAATGAAGTGTTCCTGAAGGTCAGCGAGGCGGAGGCCGCGGCGCTCCGCGCCCAAAGCTTCGATTTTTACGATTGGGGTCCCGGCGAAGCGCGGCTGGTGACCGCCTGGGACAGCGACCAGGCCCATGTCGAGGCCCTCGCGGCCGCGATCGGATCGCTGTGAGCGAAGGCCCGCTTACGCCGAGCGGGTCAATTCCGGACCTGGAAGCAGCGGCGCGGGACGCTCGCCCGGCGCGAGCGGTCGCCGGTCCCTTGTCGATTACTTCGCCGCATATCCTGTTCCCTTTCATCCTGATCACCCTGATCTGGGGATCGACCTGGATCGTGATCCGCGACCAATTGGGTGTTGTCCCGGCAAGCTGGTCGGTCACCTATCGTTTCCTGATCGCGGCCGCCGCGATGTTCGTGGTGGCCCGGGCAAGCGGCGCCTCTTTGCGGATCGGACGCGAAGGCCATATGCTCGCCGCCGCGTTCGGGCTTCCCCAATTCTTCCTCAATTTCAATTTCGTCTACGCCGCCGAACATCATATCACTTCGGGCCTGGTGGCGGTCGTATTCGCGCTGCTGCTGGTCCCCAACAGCGCGCTGGCCTGGCTGTTCCTGAAACAGCGCGTCACCCGGCAATTCGCCATCGGATCGCTGGTCGCCGCCATCGGAGTCGCCTTGCTGTTCGTGCAGGAAATGCGGGCGAGCGAGGCGGCGCCAGGTGAAGTGATGCTGGGCATCGGCCTTACCCTGCTGGGCGTGCTCTGCGCCTCGTCCGCCAACGTCCTGCAGGCATCGGAGCGGCTGAAGCGGCGGCCCATGGCCAGCATGCTTGCCTGGGGAATGGTCTATGGCCTCATCGCCAATGCGGCCTGGGCGTTTTTCCTCAACGGCCCCCCTGTCGTGGAATACCGGCTGGGCTATTGGCTTGGGCTCCTCTATCTCGGCCTGATCGCTTCGGCGCTGGCCTTCACCCTATATTTCGGCATTGTCCGCAAGATCGGGCCCGGAAAGGCGGCTTATTCCAGCATCCTGGTACCGGTCATCGCCATGGCACTTTCGACGATCTTCGAAAATTATGTCTGGTCGACGTTGGCCGCGGCCGGCGGGGCGCTGGCAATGATCGGGATGGTCATAGCGCTGAAAGCGCGGAGCTCTGGCTGAGGCCTATCTGGGCGGGTTCAGGATTCCCCATCGCCATCTGCCGGGAGAGTGAAGCAGAATGACGCGCCGCCATCCGGATCGTTTTCCGCCCAGATCTGTCCGCCATGACTTTCGACGATCGTCCGGGAAATGGAAAGGCCGAGGCCCAGCCCTTTCCCGGTGGGCGACTGCATCGGCGTGAAGACGTTGTTCTCCTGCCCGGGTTCGATTCCAGGGCCTATATCCTTCACCCTCACCACCGAATATTTGCCTTCGCGCCTGGCCGAAATCGTCAACTCGCGCCGTTCGCAATCCTTCATGATGTCCCAGGCGTTGCGGATCAGGTTCAGCAACACCTGTTCGGCCTGGACCGCATCGACCCTGACCAGGTCGGCTTCCTTGGCGATGTTCGTTCGCACCGAGGACGCGTCGCCCCGGCCAATCGAAAAAAACAGCTTCAGCGCATCCTTCACCAATTGCTTCAGGGACGCGGACTCGGTTTGAAGCCCCTGTTGCGACACCATGTTCCTGACGCGGCGGATAATCTCCCCCACCCGCTGAATCTGACGTTCCGCCTCCTCCAGCGCATGTTCCAGTCTGGAAGTGTCCGGATCGCCGGACTCCGCGATTCGCCGGCCGGCCCGCAGATAATTGGCGGCCGCGGCCAGCGGCTGGTTCAATTCATGGGCCAAAGTCCCCGCCATCGTGCCCATCGCGCTGAGCCTCGACACATGAATGATCTCCCGCTGCAATTCGACAAGTCTGACCTCCGCGGTTTTCATCTGGGTGATATCGCGCGAGACGACTGAGATTCCCACCACCTGCCGATCTTCATCCACGACGGATGTCAGGGAAGTGTCCCACCATTTCGTCCGCCCTTCCGGGTCCGGATAGTTGGCCGTAAATTTGCCCGTCTCTCCCCCGAGCGCCTTGTCGAACGCGTCCTGCGCCTCTTTCAACCCGGGGACGAATTCCTCAACCCAGTTTCGGCCGACAATGCCTGCGGCCCTTTGGGGCGAAAGTTCGCGCTTGGCCGAATCATTCAAAAAGATGATCGTTGCGTCGAGGCCCAAAAGCACGATCGGGTCAGCGCTCGACCCGATAATGCTTCGGTTGAGCGCCTCGCTGACCGTCAGAGCCTCTCGAGTCATCTTGCGATCATGGATGTTGGTGCAGGTTCCGTACCAGGCCACGATTTTGCCGTTCTCGTCATATTGCGGCAGGCCGCGGCTGACGATCCACAAATATTCGCCGCTATGATGCCTCAGGCGATATTCTGCCTCGTAATTGCCCGTTTGCTGCGCTTCCTTCCATTGTGAGAGTGCGTGGTCCCGGTCGTCTGGATGGATTAGGGTCGCGCGGCCGTACGGCTTGCCAGACTCCATCTCGGTACCCGTGAATTCAATCCACTGGCGGTTATAATATTCCTTCCCGCCAGGTTCGTTGGCCCAAACCATCTGCGGCAGGCCATCGAGAATGTTTTGGAATCGCTCGAAATGGCTGGGCAGGTCCCGCACTTTAAAACCCGACCAATGGATTCAACGACATTCACATCCTCTATTCGGTACCATTACTGTCACGATGCCAGCGTAGGTCAACTCTCTATAATCGCATGAATCCGAAAGTGCGGAGTTCCGGTTTGCCCGGCCGCATTGCGCGCCTGCACACACGCGCCTAGATTGATTTCATGCCCCAGATTCTGAATATGCCCGCCACGATCCGCCGCGAGGATTACCGGCCGCCCGACTGGCTGATCCCCGAGATCGCGCTCGAATTCCACCTGGCCGCCGAAATCACGACGGTCAGATCGACGCTGAAGGTCGAACGGAACGGCGCGCATGACCGGCCACTTCGGCTGGATGCCGAGGCCCTGGATTTGGTCAGCGTCGAAGTCGACGGCGAGCCCGCAAGGTACAGCCTGGAAGACGAAGTCCTGACCGTGCACCTCGATGACAGCTCCGCCGTCGTGACGACCGCCACCAGGATCGCGCCGCGCGAAAATTCACAATTGATGGGCCTTTACGAATCGGGCTGCATATTGTGCACGCAGTGCGAAGCACAGGGTTTCAGGCGGATCACGCCTTTTCCCGACCGGCCCGACATATTGTCGCGCTATCGAGTCAGGATGGAGGCGGACAAGACGCTCTATCCCATCTTGCTTTCCAACGGCGACCCGGTCGCGGCAGGCGATCTGGAAGGCGGCAGGCACTGGGCCGAATATAACGACCCCTTCCCCAAGCCCTGCTATCTGTTCGCGATCGTTGCCGGCGATCTTGCCGCCAATCGCGATCATTTCATCACCCGGTCAGGCAAGGAAGCGGAGCTCGGCATCTGGGTGCGCGAGCAGGATCTGCCCCGGACGAGCCACGCGATGCACGCCCTGAAGACCGCCATGGCGTGGGACGAAAAGGTCTATGGCCGCGAATATGACCTGGATGTGTTCAACATCGTCGCGGTCGCCGATTTCAATTTCGGGGCGATGGAGAATAAGGGCCTCAACGTCTTCAATTCGCGTTACGTGCTGGCCGATCCGGATACGGCAACCGATGCCGATTACGATTCCGTGGCGGGCGTGGTCGCGCACGAATATTTCCACAATTGGTCGGGCAACCGCGTCACTTGCCGCGACTGGTTCCAATTGAGCCTGAAGGAAGGCTTCACCGTTTTCCGCGACCAGCAATTTTCCGCCGATCAGGGATCGGAGGCGGTCAAGAGGATCCAGGACGTGCGCGTGCTTCGGTCCTCGCAATTCCAGGAAGATGGGGGACCGCTCGCCCATCCGGTCCGGCCTGAATCCTATATCGAGATATCCAATTTCTACACCGCGACGGTGTATAATAAGGGCGCCGAACTGATCCGGATGCTCCACACGATATTGGGGCCGGAGAAATTCCGCGCGGGCACCGACCTTTATTTCCAACGCCACGACGGCGAGGCGGCGACCTGCGAAGATTTCGTGCGCGCGATGGAAGAGGCCGGTGAGACCGACCTGGGGCGTTTCCGTACATGGTACGAACAAGCGGGAACGCCGCGCGTGAAGGCGGCGCTCACCCACGAGACGGCTGGCGGGCGAGCCCATTTGACCCTGGAGCAGCATTTACCCGCCACGCCGGGGCAGCCTGAAAAGAAACCGATGCCCATCCCTTTGAAGATCGCCTTGTTCGGCGAACTGAAGGGCGCAAAACTCGCCGAGCGGCTGGTATTGCTGGAGGATCAGGCGCTGGAGCTGACCTTCGACGATGTAGGCGAACGGCCGATATTATCGATCAACCGCGATTTCTCCGCGCCGGTGATTGTCGAAACAGCGAGAAGCGCCGACGATCTGGCCTTCCTTTCGGCCAAAGACGACAATCCCTTCGCGCGGTTCGAGGCCATGCAGCAATTGATGCTCGATACCATGGTCGCTTCGGTGATGGGCCAGGCGGTCGACCATCGCCCGGTGATCGAAGCGGTTCGCGAGACGCTGGGCGATGCGGCGCTGGACCCGGCCTTCGTTGCCGAAACCGTCTTGTTGCCGAGCGAGGCCTTCGTTGGCGATCATATGCCGGAGGTAGAGCCAGAGGCGATCCATACCGCGCGCGAGGCATTGAGGGGCGATTTGGGCCATGAGCTCGAAACCCTGTGGCGTGCGGCCTATCAGGCGACGTCGCTGGCCAAAAGGTTTGAATATTCATCGGTGGCCAAGGGGGCCCGGCGCCTGCGCAGCGTGTCGCTGGGCTATCTTGCCGCTTCAAAGGCCGATGACGCTGCCGCGATCGCGATGCGCCAGTATGAGCTGGCCGACAATATGACCGACCGGCAGGGAGCGCTTACCACGCTCGCCAACAGCGACTCGGCCGAGAGGCCCCGGGCGCTTGCCGCCTTTTACGACCGCTATCGGAATGACGATCTTGTGCTCGACAAATGGTTCACCACCCAGGCCCTGTCGACCCGGGACGACACGCTGGCAACCGTCCAGGCGCTCGCCCGGCACCCGGACTTTACGCTCAACAACCCGAACCGACTTCGTTCTTTGGTGTTGGCCTTCGCGGCAAATCAACGCGCTTTCCATTCGGGGTCCGGCGCCGGCTATCGGTTTTTGGCGGACATGATCCTGGCGGTAGAGAAGCTCAATCCGCAAACAGCGGCGAAACTGGTGCCGCCCTTGGGTCGCTGGCGCCGGTTCGGTGAGGTGCGCGGAACCTTGATGCGCGCCGAGCTCCAGCGGATCGTCGAAACGCAGGGCCTGTCAAAGGACGTGTTCGAACAAGCCTCGAAAAGCCTGGGCTAGCGGCCGGGATCAGCCGTTGAGGGCTAGCGTCCAACCCAGTCGGCGACTTGCGCCGCGACCTGGTTGGCAGCGGTGTTGAGGGCGGGTGCGACCGAGGCGCGGTCTGCCGCGGCCACGGGAACCCGAGCCTCGAACCGGCGAGTGGTCACTTGCTCCGCCCCGCGTGCCAGCGCCGCATCATAGGTCACCACCGCCTCCATACGCTGCGCATCGAGGCCGAATGCCTGTAGCTGGCCGGTCAGGCGATTTCCCGGGTTAAAGCTGAACTGGAGCGGATCGAGCACCACCCGCCCAGTGCGCGCGCCTATCGTTTCCGACAGCAACCGGCGGAACAACTGGTCCGGCGAATCCGCCCAGAAGGCTTCTTTGAGATAAGCGAGCGACTGGCCGTTCATGACCGGGATACGGGTAGTTGCCAGGGCCTGCGGAACCGACGGGCGAACCACCGTGATCGCATTTTCGGGCGACGAGGTGGTTGCGGCTGCGACCGGCAGCACCTGGTCAGGGGTAAGGGTCAACAGCAGATCGGGCGCCTTGCCGCCAAGGCCGCAGGCGGAAGTTGCGAGGATGGCCAAAGCCAGGAAGGGAAGCTTAGCTTTCATGTCTCATTCCGGCTTGTAAGTGGGAAGCTTGTCGCCGCCGATCAGCCCGCCAATGCCCTGGCGATCGACCTTCGTCGTGATGCTGTTCAAATTCTCGGTCGTCTCACGCAGATCGCGAACCAGCAGGCCGATTTCGGGAATGGTCTGTTTGGTCAGCGCATCGATGCCGGGGCGAGCATCGGTGAGCAAGGAGTCGAGATTCTTCATACTGGTCTCCGCCGCGCGGATGGTGTGGCGCAGGTCGTTGACCAGAGGCTTGCCGTCCGCATTCAGGAGCTGTTCGGTCGAACCGGCCACTCGTTCGAAGGAGGCGGCGGCGCGACCGGCCTGGGCAATGGCAAGGCGCGCCTCGGCCAGGGTGGCGGCGATTTCGGGAGAGCGGTCGGCGAGGGAGTCGGTGATTTCCTGGGTATTGGCCAGGATGCCCTTGATCGACTTCTGATTATCCTCGTCGAGCGTCTCCGAAAGCCGCTCCGTCAGGGTCGAAACCCGTTCGAGCAATTCGGGAGCGCTGTTGAGCAACTCGCCCAGCGCGCCGGGCTTGGTCGGGATGACGGGAACGCCATAAGGGCCCTTCTCGGTGATCGGGGGTGCTCCCCGTGCGGCGCCGTCCAGCTGGATCTGCGAGACGCCCGTAAAACCAACGCCCTGGATCGTCGCTGTGGTGCCCTGCAATACCGGCGTGTCGGATCGGATGGAAATACGGACCCGGACGAATTCCGGGCTGTTCGGCTCAAGCCCGATCAGTTCGACCTGGCCGACGGGCACGCCCGAAAAGCTCACGACCGACCCTTTGGCAAGGCCATCGACGGCCTGTTTGAAGAAGATGTCGTATTTCTTGGTGTCGTCGCCCGACACCTGGCTGAGCCAGATGATGAAGGCCACGACGGCGACGATCATCGCCAGCACGACGCCGCCGACGAGAATATGGTTGGAGCGCGTCTCCATCAGCGGTCAGCGTCCTTTGCTATCGTTGCAGCCGCGCGTCCGCGCGGTCCCTTGAAATATTCCTGTATCCATTCATGGTCCAAAGCCAATAGTTCCGGAATCGTTCCAACCGCCACCACCTTATGATCGGCGAGCACCGCGACACGGTCGCAGATGGCGTACAATGTGTCGAGGTCGTGCGTGATCAGAAACACGGTGAGGCCCAACGCGTCGCGAAGGTCCTTGATCAGCTGGTCGAACGCCGCCGCGCCGATCGGATCGAGGCCCGCGGTGGGCTCGTCGAGGAACAACAGCTCCGGATCCAGCGCCAAAGCGCGCGCAATGCCGGCGCGTTTGCGCATGCCGCCGGACAATTCGGAAGGATATTTGGGCCCGGTTTCTGCGGGAAGACCCGTCATCACGATCTTGTACGCGGCTATCTCATCCAGCAATTGCCCCTCGATCCGCGGGAAATATTCGCGAATCGGGACCTGGACGTTCTCGGCCACGGTCAGGGTTGAGAATAAGGCTCCGCCCTGGAACAATATCCCCCAACGCCGGCGGATATGCTTGGCTTCGTTTTCCTCGCGGTCCAGCATCGGCTCCCCAAAGACCTCGACCTCGCCCTCATCCGGCCGTTGCAATCCGATGATCGAGCGCATCAGCACCGATTTGCCAGTGCCCGAGCCGCCGACCACCCCAAAAATCTCGCCGCGCCGGACCTCCAGGTCCAGCCCTTCATGCACCAATTGGTCGCCGAAGCTGTTCTTGAGGCCCCTGACCTCGATGATCGGTTCGCCCTTGCCCTTCATAGCCAGCCGATCGCGGTGAAGAAGACGGCGAAGACGGCGTCGAGCACGATCACCAGGAAAATGCCTTGGACGACGGCGGTGGTCGTCCTGAGGCCGACCGATTCGGCATTTCCTTCCACCTGGAGGCCCTGGAAGCAGCCGGCCATGGCGATGATCAGGCCGAATACAGGCGCCTTTATCAACGCCTGCCAGAGGTCGGTCATGGGAACGACTTCGCGAATGCGCTGGATGAAGGTGATGGGCGGAATTCCGATATCGGCCCAGACGAATATGCCGCCGCCGAGCATCGCCAGCAAGGCGGCGTAGAAAGCCAGGAGCGGCATCACCAGCACGGTCGAAAGGACGCGCGGCATGACCAACGCCTCCATCGGCGAGACTCCGATGGTGCGCATCGCGTCGATTTCCTCGGCAAGCTTCATCGATCCGATTTGCGCTGCAAAGGCCGAGCCCGAACGGCCGGCGACCATGATCGCGGTCATCAGTACTCCCAATTCCTTGACCGCGCTGCGTCCGACCAGATTGATCGTGAACACTTCGGCACCAAACTGGCGAAGCTGGACCGCACCCTGCTGAGCGATCACGATCCCGACCAGGAAGCTCATCAGGCCGATAATGCCCAACGAATGGACACCCACCACTTCGAATTGCTGAACCACCGCGTTCATACGGAAGCGACGAGGGTTTTTCATCAACTGCCACGCGGAGAGGAGAAGGGCCCCGAAAAAGCCAAGCAGCCCCACCATGGTCGTGCCCGCGGTAGCGGTCGCTGCGCCCATCTGGGTCAATACCCGCTGAAACGGATTGGTCCGATCGGGGCGCACCTTGACCGGCACATCCGCGTTCCCGACCTGCTCGATCAGAGCCGCCTGCTCGTCGTTCGCGCCGGTCAGTTCGGCCTTGCGATCACGAATGAGCTTGTAGATCAGCCAGGCGCCGACCGTGTCCATTCGGCCCACGTCAGACAGATCGACTGCGAGTTTTTGAGCGTTCACCTCGTTAAGCCGTTCGGGCAAACGTCCCAATCGGGCGAGCGTGAGGTTGCCGCTAAAGCGCAGCAAAAGGCCGTCGCCCTTCGTTTCTTCTTCAGTAAAAGTGGCGACTGAGGTCATTGGATGTGAAGGATGCGTCAATTGGCCCCGGCAACGCAAGCAGGATGCGTGGTATAAGGATAGTTGGGTGGACAGGGCCTACGCATCTGTGCTTGCGAAAGTTCCGTGAAAAGCCAGCTTGCCATTTACGACATGGACCGAACGATCACCCGTCGGGCGACCTATACGCCCTTCCTGATCCATGCCGCGTTGCAGCTGGCGCCCTGGCGGCTGATCCTGCTGCCCTTCGTCATATTGTCGATGCTGGCTTATGTCATGAAGCTGATCGAGCGCGGCCGGCTGAAGGAAATCAATTACACTTTGCTGATCGGGCGCGGGATCGCGCCTGAGAAACTGGATCCTGTGATCCAGAGCTTCGCCGACCGGCAGATCGCCAATAACATCATGCCCGGCGCCCGGGCGGCGATTGCGGCGGACCGCGCGGCGGGGCGGCGACTGGTAATGGCGACCGCTTCCTACCGCCTCTATGCGGCCGCGATCGCCGAACGATTGGGTTTCAACGATGTGATCGCCACCGAAACCCAATATGACGGCAAGGGCCGCATCATCGCCAGGATCGACGGCGCCAATTGCTATGGCGACCACAAACTGGCGATGATCCAGGCCTGGCTACAGCGCGAGGGGCTGGAGCGCGAGGCCGTGCATATCCGCTTTTATTCGGACCATATTTCCGATTCCGTGGTCCACCATTGGTCGGATGAGCCCGTGGCCGCCAACGCGCACGACCGGCTGGTCCGTCTGGCCGAGGCCGAAGGCTGGGAAGTGCATGATTGGAGCCGCGAGGCGGCCGAGCCGCCCCGCTAAGGCTCAGATCGCGCTCAGCGCCTGTTCGAAATCGGCGACCAGATCGTCGGGATCTTCCACGCCGATCGAAATCCGAACGAGATTGTCGGTGATGCCGAGCGCGGCCTTGCGTTCGTCGGGCACCGACAAGTGAGTCATGGCCGCCGGCGCGCTCGCCAGGGTTTCGGTTCCGCCCAAGCTGACCGCCAGCTTGGAGATCTTCAGCGCGTCGAGGAAGGCGAAGGATTCGCGTTCGCCGCCCCGCAGGTAAAGCGAGAAGGTCGAACCCGCGCCAGTGCAATGGCGGCGGTAAATGTCGGCCTGCCGGTCGTTGCTGAGGAAACCCAGATAGCCGACCGTCTCGACCTTTGGCTGATCGCGAAGGAAGGCACAGACCTTGGCGGCATTTTCGCCAGCGCGGCTCATCCGCAATTCCAGCGTCTCCAGGCTTCTAAGCAGCATCCAGGCGCTGTTGGGATCGGTGATGGTGCCGATCGTGTTGCGCATCATCCGGATCGGATTGATGAGCGCGTTGGAACCGACCACGCCGCCCGCAACCAGATCGCTATGGCCGCCGGCATATTTGGTGAGCGAATAGACCGAAAGATCGGCGCCATGGTCGAGCGGCTTGGACCAGAGCGGCCCGAGGAACGTATTGTCGATCGCGATCGGCGGACGCTGATCTTCGCCGGCGAAGAGCGTTTCGCGCGCGGCGGCGACCGCCTGGACATCCACCAGGACATTGGTCGGGTTGGCCGGGCTTTCGAGATAGATGAGCGATACGCGACCCATCGACTTGGCGCGCGAAATCACTTCTTCAATTTCGCTCTGTTCGGCGCCGGCCGGGAAATCCAGCCATTTGACTCCGAACTTGCCGAGGATCCGGCCGATCAGAGTCTCGGTCGCGGCATAAAGCGGCCCCGAATGGACGATCACGTCGCCCGGCTGGACGAAGGTCAGGAGCAAGGTGGCGATGGCCGACATGCCGCTGGAGAAGGTCAGCGCGTCCTCGGCATCTTCCCAGACGGCGAGGCGGTCCTCCAATATTTCCTGATTGGGGCCGTTGAAGCGCGAATAGACGAGGCCTTCCGCGCCGCCGGGCCGTTTGCCGGTCACGCCCTCGAAATGGCGTTTGCCGGCGGCGGCGTTTTCAAAGACGAAGGTCGAGGTCAGGAAAATGGGTGGTTTAAGCGATCCTTCCGACAGCGCCGGATCGAAGCCATGGCCCATCATCAGGGTAGAAGGCTTCAGCTTGCGCCCGTTTATTTCCAGCACATCCGCTTTGGGACGGCGGCGTGGCGTGGCGCCGGTGAGGTCGGATTCGTCGGTCATATTTCGAAACTCTTCTGGTGGATGGCGCTGCCTAGACCTAGCCGACGAGGGCGGCAACCGCCCACACGATACCGACCATGATCGGCACCCCGGCAAGGTCGAGCAGGAAGCCGGCCTTCAGCATGCGCGGAAGCGCGATGTGGCCGGTGGACCAGGCGATCGCGTTCGGACCCGTTCCCGATGGAAGCATGAAACCCCAGCTCGCGGCAAAAGCGGCTGGGATCGCGAGCAGGATCGGATCGACGCCGGTGGCCAGGATCAGGCCGCCGACGACCGGGATGATTCCGCTCGCCGTGGCGACGTTGGACGCGAATTCGGTGATCAGGATGACGATCGCCACCAGCACCAGGGCGATGATGATTGCCGGCACCATCGCCAGCGGCCGAAGCACCGTGCCCAGCCACGAGGCGAGGCCGGATTCGCCAATGCCTGCGGCCAGCGCGAGGCCGCCGCCGAACATCATGATCACCCCCCAGGGCGCTCGATTGGCCTCGTCCCAATTGAGGATGGCGCGGCCGGTCCCGTCGGGAATGATGAACAGCAGCAAGGCGCCGAGGATCGCGACCGATCCATCGGTCAAGGCATCGGGCGCGAGGTAAGGCGAAATGAGCGGCACGGCCATCCAGGCCAGCACCACTGCCAGGACGAGCGGGACCAGCCGCTTCTCGCCGACGCTCCACGGAGAGGCCTCACCGATCCCGGCGCGCGCGGCCTCGGCATCGAAATCCGCGGGGCGGACCTTCTGCACCTTGAGCAGAATCCACCAGGCGAGCGGGATCGACACCAAAACGACGGGCAATCCGTATATCGCCCAGGTCAGGAAATTGATGTGGAGGCCCGTGCTTCGTTCGATGATCCCGGCGGCGATGGCGTTGGTAGGCGATCCGACAAGCGTGCCAAGCCCGCCGATCGAAGCGGCAAAGGCGATCCCCATGGCGAGCGCGCCCGGGAATCCGTCCGTATCGCCTTCCTTGATCTGGGCGGCGCGAAGGACAGCCACGGCGATCGGCATCATGATCAGGCTGGTCGCGGTATTGGATACGATCAGGCTTAATATCGCGGTGGCCGCCATGAAGGCGAACAGCAAGGCCGCGGGAGTCTTCCCGCCTTTGCTGACAATCGCCAGCGCGAGCCGCCGGTGGAGCCCGGTTCGCTCGATCGCCAGCGCTATGATCGCGCCGCCCAGCACCAGGAACAGGATCGGCGAATAATAAGAAGCGGCGCTTTCATTGGCGCTCATGATGCCAAACATCGGAAAGGCCAAAAAAGGGAGCAAGGCGGTAGCCGTGAGCGGCAACGCCTGCGTCATCCACCAGGTCGCCATGAGCAGAACCAGCGCGGTGGTTCGCCAGGCATCGACCGGCATCCCTTCCGGCGCGGGCAAGGCCAGCAGGATCGCGAACAGGGCAAGGCCGCCCCAGAGACCAAGACGGGCGGCGGTCATGCGGCGAAATTTCGTTCGAGAACCGCGGCGATGGCGGGAAGCGCGTCCGCCCGAAGCGCGATCGCGTGAAGCTTTGGACAATGTTCGGCTATCCAGGGTCGGCGCGGGCGCCAGTGCGACATTGCGGCGACGTAGAGATCCAGCGCGGAAGGCGTATCGCCCAGCACGAATGGCCCCTTGCCCGTCTGCTGTTCGAATTGCTTCCAGAGCGACCGGCGGAATGTATCCACATTATCGGTCAATTGGCGCGTGGCGTCCGGCGCCCATCGCTCCGGATAATCGCGATAGGTGAAAGTCGGATAGAGCGCGGAGACGAACCAGACCAGCCGGTCGAGAAAGGCCGGGCGCAACGGATCGCCCGCCAGCGGCGCGAGCCCCGAATCCGGGTTGAGTTCGGCCAGATGGAGGACGATCGCAGCGCTCTCGGTCAGGATTTCGCCGTCGGGCGCGATCAGCGTCGGCACGCGGCCCAGCGGATTTACCGCCAGCAGCCTGTCGCGCGCCGGGCCGGGCGCGTCGAAACCCTCGACGTCGATGAATTCGAAGGGGGTGCCAGTCCAGGCCAGCGCTCCTTCAGCCAGCACCGATCCCCAGCCGCGCACGCCGAAAAGCCGCGTATCGTTCATCCATTCCCCCAGTTTTTTGACAATGATGCCAGAGGCCGGGCCGGGCCGCCAGCCCACCCGATCCGCTACACCCTCGCCGGATCTAATCCGGGAGCGCGATCAGCGAAAATTGCCGCCCATAATCGGGCTCGCCCAAATGGGTGGCGCGGCGAAAGCTGAAGAAGCGGTCCAGGTTAGAATAAGTGTCGAGGCCAAGGGCTTCGATCCGTGTCAGGCCGGCGGCGGCGAGACGCGCGAGGGCATAGCCTTCGAGGTCGAATTGGTAATGATCCGGCCGGCCGCCCGAAAAGAAGCGCTCATTGGCTTCATCGGCCTCGGCGAAACGGAGAAAGAAGGCTTCGTCCACTTCATAGGATTTGCGGGCAATGGCCGGGCCCACTGCCGCCTGAATATTCTCGCGGTGCGCTCCCAGCTTCTCCATCGCCTCGACCGTCGCCTCGATCACGCCGCCAAGGGCGCCCTTCCAACCGGCATGCGCCGCGCCGATCACTCCGGCCGCTTCATCGGCGAACAGGATCGGGACGCAGTCGGCGGTGAGGATTCCCAGCGCCAGGCCTGGACGATCGGTGACCAGCGCGTCGGCATGGGGCCGTGCATCGTCCAGTGGCGCGGTCACCGGTACAACCGACGCAGAATGGACCTGATAGACGGTGACGAGCTGTGCGCTGGGGGCCACGGCCTCGACCGCGAGCCGGCGATTTTCATGGATCGCAACGGGATCGTCGCCGGAGCCCAGGCCCACGTTCAGCCCCCAGCAAAGGCCCTGCGACACGCCGCCGCGACGACCAAGGAAGCCGTGGGGAACGGGGAGCGCGGCCTTGTTTACTTCAACCTTCATTGCCGTCCTTCATGAAAAACCAGCAGGTTCGGGCCATCGTTCAGCCGTGAGCGCCAGGACCTTGAACAAGGTCCCCATTTGGTCGGGGGCCACCAGTCGATCCTTGGCCATCCGGATTTCGTCGGCGCGTTCGGGCGTCGTTTTGGCGAGCAAGGCGGCGCGAACCTCGATCCCCATTTCCCGCAACCATTCGCCCTGGTTCATGGGTCCGGTCACCCTGGCCCCCTCCCGGTCCGCGGCCCGGCAAAGTGCCTGGAAATCGACATGGGCGGTAAGATCATGCTCACCTGGATTTTCCCATGGATCGGCAAAACCGTGGCCTTTCACCGCCTGCAGCGTATCTCCGGCGCCGCTCCGTTCGTGGCCATAATCCACGACCAGCATGGCGCCGCCCTGAACGGCAAGGCGCCTCGCCAGATCGCGGATTATCGCGATCGAGGCCGGCGAAGTTTCAACGATCGTGCCTGGCTCCGCGGCAGCCAGCGGCGCCGGAATAAGCGGGCCCGCCACCGGCGAAAACCGCCCGTCCTGAAAGTTCACCAGGGTTTCATGCCAGCCGGTTTCGCTCGCGACCAGTTGCCGAACCGGGAGTGCGTCGAAAAATTCGTTGGCGACGATCAGCAGCGGCGCGTCTTCGGGAAGGGTCGACACGTCCCCATGCCAACGCGCGTTTGGAACGCGCCCCCGCTGCGCCTCGCGCAGCATCGGGCTGGTTTCGACCAGATGGACGCTGGGCTGCAATCTGGCCGACCGCATCGATCGAAGCGCGTCCGCCGCAAGGGTGCCGCGCCCCGGGCCAAGTTCAACGAAACAGGCATTGGCCGGCTCACCCGCGCGCTGCCACAGATCCGCCAGCCACAAGCCGACCAGCTCCCCGAACATCTGGCTGATCTCTGGAGCGGTGGTGAAGTCCCCCGCGCTACCCAAGGGGTCGCGCGTGCCGTAATAATGCGCGTTCGCACGCGCCATATATTCGGCGACCGACATCGGGCCGCCATCCTCGATCAGGCGCGCCAGCCTTTTGGCGAGACCGGCAGGTTCAGGAGATACTGGGGGGATCAGGCGACGCTTTCATTGCCGGCGAACGGCTCGACCCTTTGCTGTCGTCCCTTGGCGGTGGCGATAAGGTACAGGCCGCCCAGGATCATCGGCACGGTCAGGGTCTGGCCCATGCTGAGACCCCAGGAAAGATTTTCGAGGCCCCGGTCCGGCTGGCGCACCAATTCGACCAGAAAGCGGGAAATTCCGTAGCCCAGGATGAAGGTTCCGACGAGCTTGCCCGGCTGATAACGGGCATCCGTCTTCCAGAACATGAGCCAGAGCAGGAGGCCAAGCAGGAGGCCCTCCAGCCCCGCCTCGTAAAGCTGGCTCGGATGACGCGGGAGTTCGCCCGCGCCGGGGAAGATCATCCCCCATGGCGCGTCGGTCGGACGGCCCCACAATTCGCCATTCACGAAATTGGCGATTCGGCCGAAAAAGAGCCCGAAGGGAACGCAGCAGGCGACATAATCGTGGACTCGAAGCCATTGGAGGCCTTGTTTCCAGGACATATAAAGGATGCCGATCGAGACGCCGATCACGCCGCCGTGGAAGGACATTCCCCCGTCCCAGAGCCGGATGATGGAGCCCGGATTCTCCAGGTAGAATTCGGGGCGATAGAAAAGGACATAGCCCAGCCTTCCGCCGATCAGGACCCCCAAGGTGGCGTAAAAAACCAGATCGTCTGCATGCCGGCGCGCAAGCGGCGCTCCGGGCCGGGCCAGCAGTTTCAACAGATACCACCAGCCGACCGCGATCCCCGCGAGATAGGCCAGCGAGTACCAGCGAAGCTGAAAGAATCCGAGGTCCAGAGCGATCGGATCGAGGCCCAGACTGCCCCATCGTAGCGCGGACGTAGCGTCAAATGCGGCGGCGGTAAAAACTGGTATCGACAAGGCTTCCCCCTGAGACTTTGCGCCCTCATAGTGACCGGCAAAACAAACGGGAAGAGCGAAGGAGAGACGAATGCCGAGCGAGCTCGACCGCAAGTTCGATGCTGTGCTGGAAAAGGTGACCGGGCCCGGGGGGAAGATCCAGTTCAGCCGGGATTCCGAAGGCCGGGCGATCGTCGCCAATCTGCCGCCCACCCTCCCCGGATTGTTCGACGCTTTTTGCGCGCTTCATGGCAGTAAGGAAGCGCTGGTCGCGGATGGGGAAAGGCTGAGCTTCGAGGAATTGAACGCGCAAGCCGACCGGGTCGCAAGAGCGCTGGTCGGCGGCTTCGGCATCGGCAAGGGAGACCGGGTCGCGATTGCCATGCGCAACGCGCCCGCCTGGATAATCACCTATATGGCGGTGCTGAAAGCAGGCGGGGTCGTCACATTGCTCAACGGTTGGTGGCAGACCGAAGAGCTTAACCACGCGCTGACGCTTACCGAACCGAAACTCGTCATTGCCGACGAACCCCGATCAAAACGGCTCGACGCGACCGGCCTCTGGCTTCCGACGGTAATTCTCCCGGTCGAAAAAAAGATCGGTGAAGCGCTGGCCCCGTTGTTCGAAAAGGGCGGCGAAGATTCGGTTCTTCCGGAACTAGGTGCGGAGGACGATGCCACTATCCTGTTCACCTCCGGATCGACGGGAGCGGCGAAGGGCGCGATATCGACCCATCGCGCGGTAACCAGCGGCGTCTACACTTATTCGACGAGCCTGATCACGTTGCTCGGCATATTGGAAAGCGAGGGAAGGCCGCCCGCAAACCCGCCCAAGACCCTGGTCAATGTACCGCTTTTCCACGTCACAGGCGAAGTCCCGGTGATGCTCAACAGCTTCGTCATCGGACGCGCCATGGTGCTGATGGCCAAATGGGATGCCGGCGAGGCGCTCCGCCTGATCGAGGAGGAGAAAGTCACTTATTTCGTGGGGGTTCCCACAATGAGCTACGAATTGATGCAACATCCCGACCGGGAGAAATATGATCTGTCGACGCTGACTGACGTGGCGGCCGGCGGCGCCGCCCGCCCCGCAAGCCACGTACGGCGCCTGGAGCAGAGCTTTCCCAGCGCCCAGCCGGCGCTCGGCTATGGCCTCACCGAAACCAATGCGGTCGGATGCGGCAATTTCTGGTCCAATTATTCCGACAAGCCGACCTCTACCGGACGTCCGCAACGCCCGATGGCGGAATTGGCCATATTGGGGGCCAATGACATCCATCTTCCCGCCGGCGAAAGGGGCGAGATCGCGATCCGGTCCGCGGCCAATGTCCGCGGTTATTGGCGCGATCCCGAAGCCACGGCCGCCGCCTTCACTTCTGACGGATATTTCCGGAGCGGCGACATCGGCTATCTCGACGCAGACAATTATCTGTTCATCATCGACCGGAAGAAGGACATCATCATCCGCGGCGGCGAGAATATCAGCTGCCAGGAGGTGGAAGCCGCCTGCTATTCGCATAGCTCCGTATCGGAAGCCTGCGTGTTCGGAATAGCCGACGAGCGATTGGGTGAGGTCCCGGTCGCGATCATCTATTGCGAAGAGGATGGGATGCTGAACGAAGAGGCCCTGCTCGCCTTCCTTCGCGAGCGGCTCGCCATGTTCAAGCTCCCGGCTTATGTCCGCTTTTTCGACGAGCCGCTGCCCAAGCTCGGCACCGGCAAGATCGACAAGGTAAGCTTGCGGACAAGCTATCGATCGGAAGTGGCGGAGGACGCCTGACGCCTCTATCAGGCGGTCATGGCGACCCGCAGCAAAAGGATCGAAGTCAGCCGGCGAACCCTGCTGGTGGGCGGCGGAATAGGCGCCGGACTGCTGATCGCCTGGGGCGCCTGGCCGCGCAGCTACCAGCCCAATTTGCGCGCCGCGCCCGGCGAGACATTGTTCAACGCCTTCCTCAAGATCGGCGTCGATGGCCGCGTGATCGTCGCGGTCCCGCAGGCCGAGATCGGCCAGGGAGTCTATACCAGCCTTCCGCAAATACTGGCTGATGAACTCGGCGCCGACTGGCGTACCGTCGCGGTCGAACCGGCGCCCCTCAATCCGCTCTACGCCAACCATTTGCTGGCGCAGGAATATGGCGCATTGGGAATGTTCGGCGGCATAAGCGCGTGGGCGGCCCGCGAATATGCGACGCGCAATTCCTTGATGTTCACCGGCGGATCGACCTCCATTCGGGCGTTCGAACCGCGCATGCGCGAAGCGGGAGCCGCGGCGCGGACCCTGCTCATGCAGGCCGCTGCAAAGCGCTGGGACGTCGATTGGGAAGAGACGGATAGCGCCCAGGGCTTCGTCACCCATGAAGACAAGAAGTTGAGCTTTGCGGAGCTCGCCGCCGAGGCGGCCGAGTTCGATCTGCCGGAAAATCTTCCCGTCCGGGGCGGCGTCGACAACCGCCTGGTGGGCAAGCCCCTGCCGCGGATCGATTTGCCGGCAAAGGTGGACGGGTCCGCCCAGTTCGCGGCCGACGTCCGTCTTCAGAACATGGTCTATGCCTCGGTACGGCAGGGTCCGCGCGGGGGGACCAGCCGCCTGGTCCGGGTCGACCGTGCCGCCGCCGATGCAATCCATGGCGTACTGGCAATATTCGAATTTCCAGACTGGTGCGGCGCGGCCGCGACCAATTGGTGGGCGGCCAATGAAGCCGTGCAGGCGATGAAGCCACGGTTCGAAACCAAAGGAGATCTGGCGAGCCATTCCGGAATCGGTGCCGCGCTGAAAGCAGCGTTCGAAACCGACGATTCGAGCCGCCTGTTCGAACAGGGCGACGCGGATGCCTTGCTGGAGGGCGCTGGAGTGGTGACCGCCGATTATGCGGTCGGCCTTGCCCCGGGCGCCCCGATGGAGCCGCTCACTGCGACTGCGCGCTTCACCGGCGACCGGCTGGAAATCTGGGCGCCCACCCAGGCGCCGGGTTTCGCGCGCGCCGCCGCGGCACGGGCCGCGAACATTTCCGAAGCCCAAGTGATCGTCTATCCCATGCTGATCGGCAGCGGCTACGGCCGCAAGATCGAAACCAAGGCGATCGAGCAGGCTGCGATGATCGCGGGTCAGATCAAGCGGCCGGTCCAGCTTAGCTGGTCACGGGTCGAGGAGATGATGCAGGATCATTTCCGTCCCCCGGCGCTGGCGCGGCTTTCGGCACGGATGGCGCAGAACGGCACCATCCTTGGCTGGCGCTGCCGGATAGCCGCGCCCGCCACTACCGCCCAGATGATCGGCAGGCTGGAAACAGGCAAAGCGGATCTGGGCGCCAGGAGGGATGAGGCAGCAGTCGCCGGCGCTGTTCCGCCTTATGCCATTCCATCAGTCGCGATCGACCATCTGCCCGTGGATATCGGCCTTGAAACAGGGATGTGGCGGTCCAGCGCGCACAGCTACACCGCCTTTTTCACCGAATGTTTCATCGACGAGTTGGCGCGCAAGGCCGGAATCGAGCCCTTGTCGTACCGGATGCAGATGCTCGGCGATAATCCGCGGCTCGCCCGGGCACTTTCTACCGCGGCGGCGCTTGGCGGCTGGGATGGCGGCGCGGCGGGAAGCGCGATGGGCATCGCTGCGCACAGCGCCTACGGATCGCATGTTGCGATTCTGGTGGAGATCGCGGTGGACGAAACGCAGCGTATCAAAGTGCTGCGCGCGGTTGCCGCGGTCGATTGTGGGCGGGTGATCAATCCGGAGATCGTCAGGCAATTGGTCGAAGGCGCCGTCGTTCACGGAATTTCCGGGGCGACGGGGCATCCGATCGAAATCGAGCGCGGCCTCCCGACGGGCCGCAATCTTGGTTCGCTGGGCCTGCCACGCCTGGCCGACACGCCGGAGATCATGGTCGAAATATTACCGAGCGAAGAGCATCCGGGCGGGGTCACCGAGCTTGGAGTCCCGCCCGTGGCGCCCGCCATCGCCAACGCCTTGTTCGCCCTGACCGGCCGGCGTCTCCGCACTCTGCCGCTGGGGAGCGAAACATGATCCCTCCATCCAATCACCCACCGGTGACAAACCCCAAAATCGGCCTGCTGCTCGTCAATCTCGGCACGCCCGATCGGCCGGAGCCAGGAGCGATCCGGATCTACCTGAAGCAATTCCTGTCCGACCGCCGGGTGGTGGAGCTTCCGTGGCTGCTCTGGCAGCCGATCCTTCGGGGGATCGTGCTCACCACGAGGCCCAAAAAGTCCGCTCACGCCTATCGGCAGGTCTGGACCGGCGAGGGTTCGCCGCTGGCCGCGATCACCCGGCGCCAGGCCCAAGCCTTGGAAGGAGCGTTTGGCGAACAAGTGACCGTCGATCACGCGATGCGCTATGGAAAGCCTGCGATCGGCGAACGGATCGAGGCGCTGAAGGATATGGGTTGCGAGCGAATATTGATCGCGCCGCTCTACCCGCAATATTGCGCAGCAACGACTGCCACGGCGAACGACGAAGCCTTTGCCGCGCTTGCACGGATGCGATGGCAGCCGGCGCTGAGGACCTTGCCACCTTATCATGACGATCCGGTCTATATCGATGCGCTGAAAGCGAGCGTGGAAGAGGGCGTGGCGGCGCTGGATTTCAAGCCGGATGCGATCCTCGCCAGCTTCCACGGCATGCCGGAACGGACGCTGCATTTGGGCGATCCCTATCATTGCCATTGCCGCAAGACGGCGCGTCTTCTGGGCGAAGCGATGGGGCGTGAATTGCTGGTCAGCTTCCAGTCGCGCTTCGGCAAGGCCAAATGGCTCGAGCCCGCGACCGCCGACACGCTTGCAGCATTGCCGCAGCAAGGAACCCGTAAAATCGCCGTGGTCGCGCCCGGATTTTCCGCCGATTGCCTAGAGACTTTGGAGGAGCTGGCGATCAGCGGCCGCAAGATTTTTCTCGAAGGCGGCGGTACCCATTTCGCCTATCTGCCCTGCCTCAACGACAGCCCCCAGGGCATAAAAATGCTGCGCAGCATTTTAGGACGCGAGCTTGAAGGTTGGGTTACCCCGCCATAAGAGCGAGGGATAAATAAAAAGGCAGGAGACAGGAATGGCACGCGTTGCGATCGTTACCGGGGGAACCCGCGGCATCGGCGAGGCGATCAGCCTCGCGCTTCAGGAAAAGGGAATGACGGTCGCCGCAATCTATGCCGGCAATGACGAGAAAGCGCGCGCTTTCACCGATCGCACCGGGATCAAATCCTACAGATGGGACGTGTCCGATTTCGACGCGTGCCTCGCGGGCGCCGCCCAGGTCGAAAGCGAGATCGGGCCGGTCGACGTCCTGGTGAACAATGCGGGCGTCACGCGCGACGGAACGATGAAGCGGATGAGCCGCGACATGTGGGACGACGTGATCGACATCAATCTGGGCGGTTGCTTCAACATGGCCAAGGCGCTGTGGAATGGAATGACCGACCGCAAATTCGGCCGGATCGTCAATATCGGGTCGATCAACGGCCAGGCCGGCCAATATGGCCAGGTCAATTATGCCGCCGCCAAATCCGGGATCCACGGTTTCACCAAGGCGCTGGCGCAGGAAGGCGCCCGGGCCGGAATCACCGTCAACGCGATCGCACCGGGATATATCGATACGGAAATGGTCGCCGCGGTTCCCGAGGATGTTCTCGCCAAGATCGTGGCGCGCGTGCCGGTCGGAAGGCTCGGCAAAGCGGAAGAGATTGCGCGCGGAGTGGCCTTCCTGGTCGCCGACGATGCCGGTTTCGTCACTGGATCGACCTTGTCGATCAATGGCGGCCAGCACATGTATTGATGCCCGGGCAAGATTTCACGGGACCCGTCAAGCGATCGATGATGATCGCGGGCCATGCGACGTCGATCAGCCTAGAGCCGATTTTCTGGGACGCGCTCAGGGAAGCGGCCGAGGCTGAAAATCTTCCCCTGAACGCGCTGGTCGCGCGGATTGACGCCGAACGAATCCAGGCGCCGCGGCCGGCCAATCTGGGCAGTGCCATCCGCGTCTGGCTGTACCATCGCCGCCCGAATTAACGCGCCAGCAGCATCCGGGCCTGGGTCGCGATCTGAGCCAGCATCGGCGCCGTCGTGACCGGAGAGATGCGCGCGCGATCCACGATCCGCCGGAACTGGTCGATGCGCGCCGCTTGCTTGGCCGCCCATTGATCGACCGCGGCCTGGGGATTGTCGCCCTTGCGCCGTTCCAGGAAATCGAGCCGCAATTGTTCGAACTCGCGCGCGAGCCCTGCCGTCAGCAGGCGTTCCCATTGGTCGGTCGCCTGGAAGCGGTTGGCCGCGGTCTGGGCCCAATCGAGGCCCAGCACTTCGCCCAATTTGGTATAGGCCTCGGTCAGCGCCAACTCGTCTATGCCCATCTTCTGGCCCAGAACGGCGATGCCGATGCCGCCGTTCAGTTCGTACAGGCGGACGATACGGTCGGCGACCGAATCCGGGGCTCCAAGCGTCTTCAGCCGTGCGCGCATCGATCCGGCCTGGCTGAGGGCTTCTTCGCGAAGCAGCCGGTTCACCGCTTCGTTGAGTTTCTCAAGGCCCGGCCGGATCGTGTCGACGATCTGTTCCAGCTTCGCCGTGGCCGGCGTGCTGCGCAATATATCGGCGATATGCAATTGCAGCGCGCGCGACGCCTGGTCGAACAATTCCAATCTTATGTCTTCGGCAAGCACGGCGGTGTCGAGTTCGCGCCACAATTCGTCCATCCCGAACAGGCGCTCGGCCGCGACGAACGCTGCCGCGGCCTGACCGAAGGAAGCGCCTTCTTCTTCCGTCAGCGAGAACGGGGCAGTGATTCCGAGCCGGTTGACGAAGCGGTTGGCGATCTTTGTGGCGATGATTTCGCGCCGCAACTGGTGCGTGAGGATCGCCTCGCCGTGCCGTTGCTGCATCACCTTGGGAAAGGCGCCGCACAATTCGGGCGTCAGCGTCGCATCCTCGGTCAGCTTCCCGGCCTCGATCGCGGCCTGCAGCGCCATTTTCGAAGTGGACAGCAGGACCGCGAGCTCAGGCCGGGTCAGGCCGCGATTTTCCTGTGCGCGGCGCAGCAATATCTCATTGCTTTCCAGCCCCTCGACCGCGCGGTTCAGGCGCCCGCCTTCTTCGAGGATCTCGATCGCGCGGACCAAAGACGGCAAGGCCGCGGCGCCGCCGCGCTCGGCGATCGACAAAGCCAGCGTCTGGAGGCGATTATCTTCCAGCACAATTTCGGCGACATCGTCGGTCATCTCGACCAGCAAGTTATTGCGGTCTTCGAAGGAAAGCCGCCCTTCCAGCATCTCGCGGTTGAGCGAGATCTTGATGTTGACCTCGTTGTCCGAACAATCGACGCCGGCCGAATTGTCGATGAAGTCGGTATTCACGCGGCCGCCGGCCTGCGCGAATTCGATGCGCCCGGCCTGGGTCAGGCCCAGATTGGCGCCCTCGCCGATCGCCTTCGCCCGTATGTCGGCCCCGTTGATTCGGATCGCATCATTGGCGGGGTCGCCGACCTCGGAATTGCTCTCGCTCTTGGCCTTTATGTAGGTGCCGATGCCGCCGAACCAGATAAGGTCGGCGGGCGCCTTCAGGATCGCGGTGATCAGCCCGGCGGGATCGATCTCTTTTACCGTCAAACCCAGGGCCTGCTTGGTCTCGGGCGAGAGCGGGATCGATTTCTGGCTGCGCGGAAATACTCCGCCGCCCTTGGAAATCAGCGCCTTGTCATAATCGTCCCAACTGGACCGCGGCAGGTTGAACAAGCGGTTGCGCTCGTCCCAGCTCTTCGCCGCGTCGGGATCGGGGTCGAGAAAGATATGGCGATGGTCGAATGCGGCCAGCAGCCTGATCGTCTTTGACAGCAGCATCCCGTTGCCGAAAACGTCTCCGGACATGTCGCCGCATCCGACGACGCTGACCGGCTGGGTCTGCACGTCCACGCCCATTTCGGCGAAATGGCGCTGCACCGAAACCCAGGCGCCGCGCGCCGTAATTCCCATCGCCTTGTGATCATAGCCCTGGCTTCCGCCGCTGGCGAAGGCATCGCCCAGCCAGAATTTGCGAGATGTGGCGATTTCGTTCGCAACGTCGGAGAAGGACGCGGTGCCCTTGTCCGCGGCGACCACGAAATAGGGATCGTCGCCATCGCGGACGGTAACGTCTTCGGGATGAACGATCTTGCCGTCGACGAGATTGTCCGTGACCGACAGCAAGGTCCGGATGAACGCCCGATAGCATTCGGTGCCTTCGGCCAGCCAGGCATCCCGATCGGCGATCGGGGGGAGCTGTTTGGGATAGAAGCCGCCCTTCGCTCCGGTCGGCACGATCACCGCATTCTTGACGATCTGCGCCTTCAGGAGGCCCAAAATCTCGGTCCGGAAATCGTCGCGCCGGTCGGACCAGCGCAGGCCCCCGCGCGCCACCGGGCCGGCGCGCAGATGGATGCCTTCGACGCGGGGCGAATAGACCCAGATTTCGCGCCATGGCACCGGAGCCGGAAGTCCGGGAACGAGGCTGGAATCGAGCTTGAAGGCCAGGGCTTCACGTCCCGATGCGGCAAAGGCGTTGGTCCGCAGGATGGCGGCGATGACGCCCCCAAGCAGCCGCAATATGCGATCCTCGTCGATCGCCGCGACATTGGCGAGACCCTGAGTAATCGCCTTTTGCGCCGCTTCGATTGCCCCCGTCCGCGATCCCTGAATCGACGGATCATGCTGCGCATCGAACAAGGCGATCAGGCCGCGGGTGACGTCCGGCGCGCGGCGCAGTGCATCGACCACGGTGACCATCGAATAGGAAAGACCGGTCTGGCGCAAATAGCGGAACCAGGCGCGAAACAGCACGACATCGCGGGAATTGAGGCCGGCGGCGACCAGCAATTGGTTGAATACATCGTTTTCGGCGCCGCCTTCCAGCACGGCGGAAATCGTCTTTTCCACCAATTTGGCCCGCTGCATCACGCCCGCGGCGTCGCCGTCGCGCACTTCCAGCGAGAAATCGTGAATATATCCAAGCCGCCCTTCGTCCAGCGGCGTCGGCTGCTCCTCCAGCACCCGAAACCCGAAATTCTCGAATACAGGGACCGCTTCGGACAGCGGGATCACTCCGGCGAGGCGATAGGTTTTGAGGTGCAATTGCGCCGGACCGTCGGACGCCTTGCGGTAAAGGCGTGCATCCCGCGCATTCGCGCCCTTCATCTCGGAAATGCGAAGCACGTCCTGCGCCGCCTCTTCGGCGCTCGTATGCGTCCGATAACTTTCCGGGAAATCGTCCATGAAGCCGATCGCAAGGCGGGTCGCGCGCGATACGCCCACCATTTCGCCGAGCGCCTCTTCGACGCTCGGCTCCCAGCCGCGGACCATGTCGACCAGTCGGGCATCGAGCCCCGCCGCGTCCGACATGGGCGCGTCGTCCTTCACGTCCAGCATGTAGCGGATCAAGGCGAGATCGCCCTCGCCCAGTTCGACCGACCAATTGGATATGGTCCCTTGCGCCGCTCCCTCGATCATCTCGCCGATGGCGACGCGGCGCTGCGTATTGAGCTCGTCGCGCGGCAACCAGACGAAGGCGAAAATGTGCCGCTTCAAAACGCTCGGCAGCAACATCAAGGTCGGGCGCGGACGGTCGGCCAGCGACATCGCGGTCATGGCCAGCGTCTTGACCGCGTCGGAACCCAGGCCAATCAGCAGATCGTGCGGCAAAGTCGCGACCGCATGGCGCAGAGCCTTGCCGGCATGTCCCTTGGGATCGAAATTGAATTCCTCTTCCAGCCCTGCGAGCCGCCGCCGCAGCAGGGGCACGTCTTCCGCCGGTGCCTTCAGCGCCTGGCTGGTCCAGAGGCCCGCATGAACCGAAAGGCCGGTGACTTCCTTGCCCTCGGTCACGGGCACGATCACCAGGTCGAACGGCACGCGGCGGTGAACCGTCGAAAGCCGGTCGGCCTTCACGATCAAGGGCGCGGGATTGCCCTGCATGAAATATTCGGTGGCGCCCCCACAGGCATTTTCGGTCCAGAGCGCGGCGCCCGGCAGCTTCAGGAAGCCCAGCGCCTGCTCGCTTGCGGACGAACATTGAACCTGGTGCCCGAGCAGGGTCATCGCGCCGTCGGCGAACCAGCGAAGCAAAGCGGCTCCCTCTGCTTCGCCAAGCGCTTGCGCATCGGTGCGCATGCGTTGCTGCAGCGCCTGCCAGTCCTGCACCGACGCCCGGACATCGCCCAGCACCTGATAAAGCTCGGCTTCCAACTCGCGCCGCTCGCGAGCATCGGCGCGGTCGAGCTCCATATACATGATCGATTCCCGCGCGGGGAGCTCGGCGCAGCGGACCTCCAGGCGCCTCAATATACCGTCGGCGTCGCGCTCCGCGCAGACGACCGGGTGGAGCAGGCGGTGGATGATAAGGTCCTTGGCGGCGATGGCCGCCGCCACCGAATCCACCAGGAACGGCATGTCGTCATTGACGATGCACAGCCGCATCCGACGCTGACCGACCGCGCCGCCCGAGGATTCAAGACGGATGAGCGCCGCGCCGGGCCGGCGTTTCCGGGCCGCGAGCGCTATGAACGCCGCCGCATTGTCCCTGTCCTCGTCGGAAAAGCCGGCTATTTCGCCCGGCAGCGCGCTGTTCAGCAACGCTTCGCTGATACCGGCAACCAATTTTCGGTCGGCCGGCTGGTCTGCCGCCTTGTCACCGGCGTCGCTTCCCGGGGAAGCGCCTTTGGATCCAGCAACATTGTCCGCAGTCATAAGGTTCGGCTCCTGACGCTCGCACGGCTGTCCGGCCGTCGGCTTCGCGCGGGGCTATAGCCATCGCAAGGGCCAAGCGGCAAGGCGCAAGGCCTGCCGGCCGCCGAAATAGTGGCCTTGCGCGAAGGGCCCGCGTCAGGCGCTGAGCGGAAGCTCGCGATGCGCGGCTTGGTGAACCGACGCCGCTATTGCGGCGCTCCAGCCCGCATGGGGGCCCTGCCGGAAGCCGGCGAGAGCCTGGCCGACCTCGAATGCGATTGCGGCGGTCTCTTCGCTGTCCGCGAATTCGCGCCAGGTGAGCATGCCGGCGATGAAATCGATCCGGTCCGACCGGTCGGATCGGTCCGACAATGGCAAAAGGATCGCGCGGTAAAGTATCCGTTCGCCCGTCGGCCCCATTTGCTCGCCCTCGAATGCCAGCGGCTCGCCAGTGGCGAGAATTGCGGGATAATGGCCGGTCAGTCGAGACAGCAAGCTGTCGGCCGGGACGTCGCGAACCGCGTGGATTTCCGCCTCGCCGCAGGGTTCGCGGAGTGCCTGGCCGATCCTGGCCATGACCGGATTGTGGTTGCCGCCGCGAAGGTCGAGCAGCAGGCTGTGCGGCCCGTTCAAACTGGCAGGGTCCATGTCCTGGATCGAAGGGAGTCTGCGCCCCCGAAGCGCTGACACCCAGCGGCGATAGGCACGAATCTGGACGCGGCGGTCGTCGAGGCGGGATGTGGAAGGAAGGTCGATGTCGCCTGGGCCGCCAGGATCCCCGCCTTCACTTGCCGTACCGAGACTGTCCATCCGCCGATTCCTTATCCGTGCCCCAAGGAATCGCCCAATGTGGTTGAGAAAGGCTTAAAATCGTTGCGGCCCTGCAACGGCCAGCGCGCTTGTCTTTGACCGGACCCGCTGATAATGCGCGCCGTCCTCACCGTAGGTACGCCGCTTTAGCTCAGCTGGTAGAGCACATCATTCGTAATGATGGGGTCAGGTGTTCGAGTCACCTAAGCGGCACCACCGTCCAAGTCATACGCGCAGGCGATGGCCATCGCGTGATCGGCCGATGAAACCATTGCCCTTATGCGGGCGGAAGTGGCTTCGTGCGGAAGGTAAAGGGGTGCCGGGATCCCAGCACCCCTCGAAATTCAAATCTTAATCGATTGCGTTCCGGGCGCGGTCGAGCGGACCACGGTTTGGATCGTCACGGCCGTCAAGCGCGTTGGCGGCGCGATCGACCGGACCCTTGTTGGGGTCGTCGGTGCCGTCGATTGCATTCTGCGCGCGGTCGAGTGGGCCCCTGTTGGGATCATCTGTGCCGTCGATAGCGTTCTGTGCCCGATCTACTGGACCCTTGTTGGGGTCATCTGTGCCGTCGATCGCATTAGCGAGCCGGTCGAGCGGGCCGCGATTGGGATCATCATGGCCGTCAAGCGCATTGGCTACTTTATCGGCCAAGGTATCGTTCGGCTTTTGCGAAGCCTCGTTTTGCGTGTCGCGATCGCTCATGATATTCTCTCCTGACTGGCCCAGGTGCGGGCGCATCTTCTAACAAGCGCGGACCCACGGAGTTCCTTAATTCCCGGGACACGATACTTGATTCCATAATTCCGGTGACACGATAATTAATCCTGGTTGTTGCGGCCTGGCTTCTGAAATTCTGGGCAGGCAATACTTAATTCTGGCTGGCTCGGTCATGGCTTCTTCCAGACCGGCGTTTGCCCCAACTCAGCCTCTAATCACTCGATGAAAGTCATTGCCGCTACCGCTCGGCATACGGCCCGTTAAGTTACGGCCACCTTCCGATGCCGCCGCTGCCGTCCGGAACCGCGCCCATCATCGGCTGAATATGGCCGCGACCAATGCGATCCGCTCGACCTCCCGATAGGCGGGAGAATTGAGCTCCTCGCCGAAAACGTCGGGGTCGAGCTCACGATATTGGAGCCGGCATCCATTAACCCTGGCGACCATCTCCAGCTTCGCTTTCATCGCGTCGATCCCGGCGACGATCGCGCTCCCCGAATAAAGTATGAAGCGGCCGACCTTGGAGAGCCGGGGCAGTACCGCTTCGGTCATGTCGATCGAAACCTGTGCCCCGTGGTTAGAGCCGCCGTCGCGATAGAGACGGCTGTCAGGGTCGATTATGTAGGGCGGGTTGGCGATGGCGATATCGATGACTCCAGAATAACCAGCCAGCACGTCGCCGCATCGGGCCTCCACAGTGACCCCGGCCACGCGCGCGTTGACCCGCGCATAAGTGAGTGCGACCGGATTGATGTCGGTCACCACCACCCTGGCCTCGGGAACCGATCGAGCCGCGATAATGGCCCCGACCCCGGACCCGGTGCCGACATCCAGAATGACCGGGGGCTGGTCCCAGGACCGACCCTTCAGGTCATCCAGTTGCGCGCGCACCAGGTCGGCGAAGCGATAACTGTCCGGCCCCAGGAAAACGGCGTCCGGCGCGTCGGTCGGATAGGAAGAGTGGACGAACAGATCGCCATGAACCCTGGAAACCCGCACAAGCGAGCGCAGGATCCCGGCCGTTTCGATCAGCAATTTCGCGTCACGCAGCGATTTTTCGACTTCCAGGTCGAACGTTCCTGGGGGGAAGGGCAGGCTCCAGCCCAGGGCATCGCGCAGGTCACCCGCATATTCCCCGCGCCGCCGATCTAGATTGTTCGAGTGCGTGGCGGGAGTCACCGTCACGAAATCATAATTTCGTTGATCGAGGCACCGGAGCAGCCGTTCCAGGGCAAGGTCGCGGGCGGATTGATCCACTATCTTATGTCAGTCTGATTTCAGCCATTTAGCCGTTTCTAGCACGGAACAAGGGTCTCGCATCCGACGTTTTTCGAATGATGGGGCCCAGCAACTCAAATAGGCCGATGGGCCGCGTACAAGCACCCGAACCGGCCGTGATGAGCGACGCCTTTCAGCAGCGCCTTGCCCGTTGGAACCGCGATCGCCTGGCGCCCGGCTTTCCCGACCAGGATTTTGCGGCGACCAGTGCCCGCGATCAGCAGATGCGGATCACCGAGGCGGGATTCTTTACCGAGCTTCGCGAGGAGGTGGCCGATCTCGCGGCCGCTGCGCCGGCCTCGCCCGCCGATTTCGTTGCCTGGTACGAAGAATTGAAACAGACCGGCCCGGGGCAGAATGATCCGCTTTTTCCATGGCTCGCGGAACATGCCAGCAAAGCCGAATTGCGCTGGTTCTTCGAACAGGAGGCGGCGGGCGAGGCAGGGTTCGATGATCTGGTCGCACTCACCCAGGTGAAGATGCCGACGGCGGCCAAGCTGGAACTCGCGCGAAATTACTGGGACGAAATGGGCCGCGGCAACGCCAAGGGCATGCACGGGCCGATGCTGCAGATCCTGGCCGACGCCCTTCAAGTCACGCCGACGATCGAAAATACCATTCCGGAAAGCCTTGCGCTTGCCAACGCGATGACCGCCATGGCGACGCGCCGGGATCTTGCCTGGCATTCGATCGGCGCGCTTGGCGTTATCGAACTGACCGCCCCGACACGCGCATCCAAAGTCTCGGCTGGATTGCGGCGGGTGGGTTTCAACGGCCGGCAACGCCATTATTTCGACTTGCATGCCGTGCTGGACGTCAAGCACAGCGAGGCATGGGTGTCGGAAGTCATAAGGACGCTGGTGGCCGAAGACCCGGCGCGCGCGCGCTTTATCGCGGAAGGCGCGCTGATCCGACTCAGATGCGGTCAGCGTTGCTATGCGCGATACCGGAGCGAGTTGTGGCGCACTGCCTCCGCGCCAAGGCCCGGTCACGAAGCGCCGGGTCGCCAGGCCGCGTGACCCGCGGACTTCGTTGAAGTGCGAATCCTGGGCTTCACGGAAACCTGCGACCTGGGCGCGCTCTATCGCAGCCTGATCGCCGAGGGCCATGAGGTCCGGATCATAATTTCTGAAGCCGAAGCGCGTGGGACGATGCGCGGCCTCGTCACGCAAATAGAGGATTGGGACGCTGCCCTCGAATGGGTCGGCCACGACGGGCTTATCCTGTTTGAAAGCGTGTCGGAGGGTTATGGCGAGCGGCAGGATGCCTTGCGGCTCCAGGGCTATCGAGTGATTGGCGGGAGCGCCTGGGGCGACCGGCTGGAAAATGACCGCGCCTTTGGGCAGGAACTGCTCGCGGAGCTCGGCTTCCCGGCCGGCCATGTCTGGGAATTCGCCGAGGTCGCGGAGGGTATCGACTTCATCGGCAAGCGACCCGCCCGCTACGTCATCAAATTCAGCGGACCCGATTTTTCTTCCGGGGATAATTTTATCGGCGAGATGACGGACGGCGCGGACGTGGCGGCCTATCTGTCGTGCAAGAGCGGTCTGCTGGACGGCGGTTCGCGCTATGTCCTGATGGAATTTATCGAGGGAATCGAAATGGGCGTCGGCGCCTATTTCAACGGCGAGCGTTTTCTGCGGCCCGCCTGCCTCGATTGGGAACATAAGCGCTTCTTCGCCGGCGACATGGGCGAATTGACCGGCGAGATGGGCACCGTTGCGACCTTCACCGGTAGCGATGTTTTTTTCGAAGCCACCTTGCTCGGGCTGGAGCCTTATTTTCGAGGCCGAGGCCATATCGGCTACGTCAATCTCAACACTATCGTGAACGATGCCGGGATCTGGCCGCTCGAATTCACCTGCCGCTTTGGATATCCAGGTTTCGCCGTGCTCGATCCGCTGCAGGAAACCCCGTGGGGCGATTTGTTCGAGCGGATGCTCGATCCCGGCAGCGCGGCCATGGAAATTGCTCCGGGCTTCTCGACCGGCATAGTCGTCACGACCCCGCCCTTTCCCTACAGCCGGAAGCAGATGGACGAGCCGATAGGTCTGCCGATCCTGCTCTCGCCTTCTTTGACTCCGGAGGACCATGATCATCTGCATTATGGCGAAGTCGGTCTGGCGGGGGATCAATTGATCACGAGCGGGCTTTACGGCTGGACAATGGTGGTCACAGGGACCGGCGCCAGCATAAACGGTTCGATCCAGGCCGCTTATGATCGCGTGGCCAAAATCCATGTCCCTCGCGGGCGCTACCGGCTTGATATCGGCGACCGCATTGCTGACGAATATGAGCGCCTGGAAACATTGGGCTGGATCGGCCCGGGCGCGGGGTTTTCGTGATTCCATGGGGCTGAAACAACTTCCGCACGAACAGGTGATGGTGCGCCTCGCGCCCTCGCCCATATCCGGGATTGGTGTGTTCTCCGCGCAGCATATTGGCGAGGGCACCAACATCTTTGCCAACGACATGCGTGCCATTCGCTGGATCAGCGAGAAAGATGTCGCGGCGCTTAGCGGGCCCCAGCGCGCCTTGTATGACGATTTCGCCATCCGTCGCGATGGAGAATATGGCTGCCCGGAAAACTTCAATCTTCTGACGGTCGGCTGGTATCTCAACGAACCGGCGGCGGGCCAATCCCCGAACGTCCATATGACCGAAGATTATCAGATCATCGCTTCACGCGACATTGCGACGGGGGAAGAGATTACCGTCCGATATTCGACTTTTTCGGATAGTGTTTGAGATTGCGGCTAGCGGATACGGATAAGGTCGCTGGCGCTTGCGCCACGAGGTCAGAGCGCCAGATGCTCCACCGCCGCCCGCAACCTTTCGTCATTGCGTTGCCGGTCTTCTGCACTCTCCAGCCGTTCAAGAAGGCGCCGCTGCTTTTTCAACAGGGTTTGCACTCGTTTGGCGGCTACCTGATAGGCCCTGATCCGAACGCGCCGCGCATGATTAGACTTCCTGCGCGGGTCGGCCGCCCGCTCTCGCTCCAGCATCACCTCGGCAAGTCCATTGAGAATGAGCAGGGCGCCGTTCAGCCCCTCCTCAACGCCCTGCGCCCTGGCAAGTTTTTCCCGCTCGCCGGCCGATGTTTCCAAGCGAGGCCGTTTCACAGCGAATAATTCTCGATCGGTTTCAACTGGCCGTAGCGTTCTTTCTTCGGCTTGCCGGCGAGAGGGGCAAAGGGAATTTCTTTTTCCGGCACCCTGGTCTCGGGCAACCGGTCGAGCAAGTCGCGAACCAGCGTCAGCCGGCCCAATTTCTGATCGTTGAAATCGACCAGCGTCCAGGGCGCATCGGCGGTGTGGCTGGCCTTTAACATCGCCTCGCGCGCCTTGGTATAATCGCCATATTTCTCGCGCGCCGCCAGGTCGATCGGCGAAAGTTTCCACCGTTTCAGGGGGTCGATCAGCCGCTCTTCGAACCGTTCTTCCTGCTTCGCCTGGTCACAGGTCAGCCAATATTTGAAGAGAAGGATGCCGTCATCCACCAGCTGTTTCTCAAAGCTTGGGGCCTGTTCCAGGAAAGCTTCGGCCTGCGCGTCAGTGCAATAGCCCATCACCCGCTCGACCCCTGCCCGGTTATACCAGCTTCGGTCGAACAGGGCGATTTCCCCGGCCGCAGGAAGGTGAGCGACATAGCGCTGGAAATACCATTGCGACCTTTCGCGCTCGCCTGGTTTGGAAAGGGCGACCACCCGGCACTGGCGCGGGTTCAGATTTTCGGAAATGGCCTGGATCGCGCCGCCCTTTCCCGCCGTGTCCCGGCCTTCGAATATGATCAGCAATCTCTTGCCGCATTCCTGCACCCACCGCGCCGCCTGGATCAATTGCTCCTGCATCGGCTGCAGCAGGGCCTCATATTCCTTCCGCTTCAACTTCGACATAAGGTCCTCTTCCTGACGAACGTTATTCACGCAAATCAAACCGGTGTGCAGCGACCGGCGCCGTCTTCCTACTCCGCATCAACGACCAGGGGGTGCGACATTCCTTGGAATCAGCTGCCCTGGCGTGACACGAATGGCTTCGCCCCATTGCGGAGGTTCGCCCGGATGGTAAACCAACCTGATGGCCAAACTATCCGACGCCTTGCATGGGTTCGAAATTCAGGGCGACCACCATGTCATCGAAGCGCCGGAGGATTGGTCACAAGGCCGGACTCTTTATGGGGGGATGACCACGGCGCTTTGCTACGAGGCGGCCAAGCTTCAATGTGGCCCCCAGGCCCAATTGCGATCGGCGCAAATGACGTTTGTCGGTCCCGCGAGCGGCATCCTCACCTTTCGGGCAGATGTCCTTCGTGCCGGAAAATCCAGCACCGCGATCGCCGTCGATTGCCGGACCGGGGAGGCGCTGGCGGCGCGCGCCAGTTTCGTGTTCGGCGCCGACCGGTCGAGCCTGATCGATGGTCGGGCCAGCCGGCGGACTGACCTTCCGGACCCGCCGGAGGCCTGTCCCCCCTTCATTGGCGCTACCGGAGGGTTTCACGACAATTTCGAACTTAAGCTTGCGGACGGATCCCCGCTCTGCAGCGGCGGGCCGCTCGGTTTCAGAGCGTGGACTCGGTTCCGCGAGGGGCCGGGGACGGACCCATGACCGCCTTGCTCGCGCTGGCGGATTCACTGCCACCGGCCGCCATGGCGGGCTTTCCGCAATCCGTGCCGATCAGCACGATGACGTGGGCATTGGATGTGATGGAGGCCCCCTCCGACATGGACGGATGGCACCTGCTCATGTCCGAAAGCGATCATAGTCTGAACGGCTATTCGATGCAGTCGATGTCGCTTTGGGACGCACAGGGTAAGCATTTGGCGATTGGCCGGCAGGTCGTTGCCATTTTCATCTAGCACGGCCCGCATTTGCTTACCCGCGCAGTTGAGGAGCCTTTAACCTCATTGTGCCAAATGGCTGCTCGATGAGACATGAGAAAATAATGGCCAAAGCAGGCGGGAAGCGGATCAGAAGGTCCGAGCTTCTCAGCGCTTTCAGCTACGCCCTCGACATTACCGAAGGCCAGCCGGAAGGGCATAGCGTCAGGTCGTGCTGGATCGCCTGCCAGCTGGGCGAGCAGCTTGGCCTGCGCCGGGACGAGCAACGGGACCTCTTCTACGCGGTCCTTTTGAAAGACCTTGGTTGCAGCAGCAACGCCGCCAGGATCTGCAACGTCTATCTGGCGGACGACCGATCCTTCAAACGTGATTTCAAACTTGTCGGCCCGAAGCTGTCGGACATACTCGCCTTCGTCTTTTCACAAACCGCGTCCCGGGCTCCGCTGATGAGCCGCGCGAAATCCATTTTTAACATCCTGATCAATGGTCCTGCGATCAGTCAGGAACTGATCCAGACACGTTGCGAACGCGGCGCCGACATAGCGCGGCAACTTCGTTTTTCGGACGCGGTCGCGCAAGGAATCTACCATCTGGACGAGCATTGGGACGGATCCGGAAAGCCCGATGGACTGGTCGGTGAGGCTATTCCGCTTCTGTCGCGAATTGCCCTGCTCGCGCAGGTCGCCGATGTCTTTCACACGCATGATGGTCCGGCCGCGGCAACAGCCGAGGTCATGAGACGAAGTGGCTCGTGGCTCGACCCACGCCTTGCCGAGGCTTTCTCTGCGCTGGCCAGCGGCTCGGGATTCTGGGCCAGACTCGCATCGCCGACCCTTGCCGAGGAGCTGCTGCACTCTTCGGCCGCGCAGTGCCAAATGCTTGCTGAGGAGGATTTTCTGGACGACGTCGCCGCCGCCTTTGGAAGCGTCGTCGATGCAAAAAGCCCCTATACCAGCGGGCATTCCGAGCGCGTGGCCGGCTATTGCGACAGGATAGCAGCGCTGGTCGGTTATGATCCGGCCCGCCGCCGCTGGCTAAGGCGCGGAGCGCTTCTGCACGATATCGGGAAGCTCGGGGTCAGTAATAATATCCTGGACAAGCCGGCCAAGCTGGACGCCGCGGAATGGGATCTGATGCGGCAGCACGCATCCCACACGCTGTCGATCCTCAGCAGGATATCGGCCTTTGGCGATCTGGCGCCCATTGCAGCCGCGCACCACGAGCGGCTGGACGGCCGCGGCTATCCCATGGGTCTTGCCGACAACCAAATCAGCCTCGAAACCCGGATCATCACGATCTGCGATTTTTTCGATGCCCTCACCGCCGATCGGCCCTACCGCCGGGCCATGTCCGCCGAACAGGCGCTCGGGATCATTTCAGAAAGCGTCGGCACCGCAGTGGATGTCACCTGCTACCAGGCTTTGTGCCGGATGGTCGAAGAGGATTCAGAGGCGCCCAAAGCCCGCCCTCCGGTCGGGCTCGCCTGATACTCCAGCGTCTATATCGAACGACGCACATGATAGCTTTGCGCTAAATCGTGCCCAGCTTCGCGCGGATACGCTCGTCCACGCGCCGCTCGAAGATAGTCAGCGGCATCGCCCCTTCCTTCAATATTTCGTGGAAGTCGCGGACATCGAAGGCGGAGCCGAGCGCCTGCTGCGCCTTGGCGCGGGCGCGGACCCAGGCGATATGGCCGATCTTGTAGCTGCAGGCCTGACCCGGCGAGGCGCAATAGCGTTCCACCTCTCGCTGCACGCGCGAACGGGCAAAGCCGGTGGCGGCCACCATATGATCGATTGCCTGTTCGCGGGTCCAGCGTTTGTGGTTGAGCCCGGTATCGACCACCAGCCGTTCGGCCCGGAACAGGAAGGATTGGAGATAGCCGGCGCGTTCGATGCCCTGATAGGCGCCAAGCTCGTCCGCCACCTGCTCCGCATATAATGCCCAGCCTTCGCCATAAGCCGAATAGAAAGCGATCCGGCGGAGCATGGGGATTTCCGCCGAACCCTGAGTGACGCTGTTCTGCAGATGATGGCCTGGATTGCCTTCATGATAGGTAAGAGCAGGGAGCGAATATTTGGGCCAGTCGCCGGTCGATTTGAGATTGATGAAGTAAATGGCCGGGCGCGAACCGTCGAGCGAGGCCGGGCGATAATAGCCGTTGGACGCCCCGGCTTCGATCTCCGGTGGCACACGGCGGATTTCGAGCGGGTCGTTCGGTGGATTGTTAAAGGCCTTGGGAAGGCGGCCAGCCATGTCCGCCATCCCTTTGTTGAGGCTGACGAGAAGCGCGGCGCGCCCCTCGTCCGTGTTCGGGTAAAGTTGCTCGGGCGATTTGTTGAGCTCGGTCAAACGCTCGCCGACGCTCCCCTTCGTATGGCCCGCCGCACGCAATATCTTGTCGAGTTCGGCGGTGATGTCCGCCACCTGCTGCAGGCCCAGCGCGTGGATTTCGTCGGGGCTGTAATTGGTCGTGGTGGCTTCTTTCAGGGCCGCCGCGTAGATTTCCTCGCCGCCCGGGACGCGCCAGACGCCATCCCCCGGTCGCGTGGTCGGGCGAAGTGCCACCAGGGCCGCGATCTGCCGGTCGAGCGCCGGATAGATTTGCCGGCCGACGATCGCGGTGGCGCGGGCGGCCCAGTCGCCGGACAGATTCTTCGCCGCGGCCCGGGTCGCAAGCGAGGTGACCATATTGCTTGTCCCGGCGGCGGGCTTGCGTAGATCCCTTAGCTGGCCGAGCGCCAGATCGAGCGACCAACCGGGTGCCAGAAATCCGCGCGATGCCTGGCGCTGCTGTTCCGCTGTCTCATGGTCGAGCACGGTTGCAAATTGCGAAAGGCGCGACAAATAGGCTTCGGCATCGGCCAGGGTTTCAATGGTATGTGCGCTGTTGAGGAAATCGGGAACCGAGAAATAGGCGCCGTCCTGCTGGCTGATCAAATACGGGCTTTGCGGATTGCCGACATTGAACCGTTCCGGACCGACATTGCTGGTCTGAAGATCCCAGATCACCACTTCCCGGTTGAGCGCCATGGCCGTGCTCAGCTTCGCGGGGTCGACCGCTTCGAGGCTGGCGATGAAGCGGTTTGTTTGCGCAATATCTTCCTCGCGCGCAGCAGGATAGGGACGGATATCGAGCTGGGACTTCAGCCCGGCAAGCGCGTCCTTGTCGAGGCCGGTATAAGTGGCAAGATAGGGGTCGGATCGGACCTGTTCCTGGAAGATCGATTCAAACAATTTGCCGAGGGCCGCATCGCCCATGCCGCCGGCTGCACCTGCCGAAGAAACGGCGGGCGCCGCCAGCGGACCGGCGGCGCAGGAGGCGAGGAAGGGCAAGGCCAGTGCGGCAGCGCTTCCGCTGACCAGAAATTGACGACGGTCCATGGGGCATCCTTAAGGTAGGGGTTTGGCCAGACTTTAGCCGGGGAATCCTGGGCGGCAAGCGGGCTTTATTCCAGGCGTCCCGTCGGAACCGATGAACGACTGCCGCCCGGATGATTTGCGAGCGGCACCTGCTGGCCGAGCGGGAAGTCAGGGCCTGCGGCTGATGCAGCGCATTCTGGGCGCTCGCGGAGGCGAAATTAATGTGAATTGGCTCGAATTCGGCCTGGATGCCACCATCCGCCTCCCTCGAACAGGCTGAAGCCGATTCATGCAGGGGTGCTGACCTCGCGCCCGGGAAGGCATTGAAGCCGCCCTCAAGGTTTCGCCTGTAGCAACCGGCGCTCCAGAGCCTCGCGCACACCGCCCCATTCCTCATCGATGATGGAAAAGAGCGCCGTGTCCCTTTTATGCCCGGTCCACGTGATCTTGTGGCGGCGGATGATAGCTTCCTTTTTCGCGCCCAGTTTCAGTACGGCGGCCTGGCTGCGGGCGTTGCGCGAATCCACCCCGAACTGAACACGCACCGCCCCCGCATCGAAGGCGTGGCCCAGCATCAGCAATTTGGTTTCCGGGTTAATAGCGGTTCCGCGATATTCAGGCCGGAACCAGGTGGAGCCGATCTCCAGCGTTCGATTGTGCCGGTCGATGAAGAGGTGGCTCGACGTGCCGGCGATCCGGCCGCTGGCCTTGTCGCGTACCGCAAAGGCGATGCGGTCGGGCATTTTGGTCATGGCCTGCCAGTAACGGTCGAAATGCTCGCCCATCGCGCTGATCACCTGCAATTGCCAATTTTCAGGATCGCAATTGAGCGCCTCTCGCATCTCGGCTTCGTGCTCGCCGGTGACGGGTTCCAACCGGACGTGATCGCCCTCGAGGGTGCGGGGTTCCAGGTTCATTCGATCGGGCATATCGCGTTCTCCCTATAGAATATTCGTCACGGGCGGCCGTGACGTCGGACGGGGTCGGCTGGGTAGCCAGCCGCCCCGCCGGCCGGAATGCGCCGTCTCGCGCGGCTGCTCGGGCGGCGCTTCGCGCCGGCCTCGCTGCCGCGGTGCGGCTTATTCTTCCCCCATCCTGAGGGCTGCGATGAAAGCCTCCTGCGGGATCTGGACAGATCCATATTCGCGCATGCGCTTCTTTCCCTCTTTCTGCTTTTCCAGCAGCTTCTTCTTTCGGCTGATGTCGCCGCCATAGCATTTGGCGGTGACGTCCTTGCGAAGCGCGGCGATGGTTTCGCGAGCGATCACCTTGCCACCGATCGCCGCCTGGATCGGGATCTTGAACAAATGGCGGGGGATCAGGTCCTTCAACCGCTCGCACATTCCGCGTCCACGCGCTTCCGCAGTGCCGCGATGGACGATCATCGAAAGCGCGTCGACCGGCTCGTTATTGACCAGAAGGCTCATCTTGACGAGGTCACCCTCACGGTGGCCGATCTGGTGATAATCGAAGCTCGCATAGCCGCGCGAAATGCTCTTCAGCCGGTCGTAAAAATCGAACACGACTTCGTTCAAGGGCAGTTCGTAGGTCAGTTGGGCTCGGCCCGCCACATAGGTCAGGTTCTTTTGAATACCGCGCCGGTCCTGGCAGAGCTTCAGGATCGATCCGAGATATTCGTCGGGCACATAGATAGTCGCTTCGATCCACGGCTCCTCGATCCGCTCGATCCGGTTGGGATCGGGCATGTCCGCCGGGTTGTGGAGCTGGATGATCCGCGCTGGATCCTCCTTCGAATGCGACAGGTGGATATTATAGACCACGCTCGGCGCGGTGGTGATGAGGTCCAGATCATATTCGCGGGTCAGCCGCTCCTGGATAATTTCAAGGTGAAGCAGGCCGAGGAACCCGCAGCGAAAGCCGAAGCCCAAGGCGGCGCTGGTTTCCATTTCGAAGCTGAAGGAAGCATCGTTCAGCCGAAGCTTCGAAATGCTTTCGCGCAATTTTTCGAAATCATTGGCATCCACCGGGAACAGGCCGCAGAAAACCACCGGCTGCACTTCCTTGAACCCGGGCAGCGCCTCAGCGGCGGGTCGGCGAACGTCGGTGATCGTGTCGCCGACGCGGGTTTCGGAAATGTCCTTGATCTGCGCGGTAATGAAACCGATCTCGCCCGCGACCAACTCGGTCATCTGCTCGATCTTCGGCCGGAAGGCGCCGACGCGGTCCACCAGATGGGTCGTTCCGCCGGCCATGAACTTGACGTTCTGGCCCTTCTTGATGATCCCGTCGATCACCCGGATCAAGATGACGACGCCCAGATAAGGGTCGTACCAGCTATCCACCAGCATCGCCTTTAGCGGCGCCTCGCGGTCGCCGCTGGGTGGCGGGATGCGACGGACGATCGCCTCCAATATCTCGTCGATGCCGATCCCGGTCTTGGCCGAGGCCAGCACCGCATCGTCGGCGGGAAGGCCGATTATGTCCTCAATCTCTTTGCGCACCTGTTCGGGCTCGGCGGCGGGAAGGTCGATCTTGTTGATGACCGGCACGATTTCATGGTCATGCTCGATTGACTGATAAACGTTGGCTAGCGTCTGCGCTTCCACCCCCTGCGCCGCGTCCACGACCAGCAAGGCGCCCTCGCACGCGGCAAGGCTCCGGCTAACTTCATAGGCGAAATCGACATGGCCTGGAGTGTCCATAAGGTTCAAGACATAGGTCTCGCCGTCCAGGGCCTTGTAATCCAGCCGCACGGTCTGCGCCTTGATCGTGATCCCGCGCTCTTTCTCGATATCCATATTGTCCAGCACCTGGCTCGACATTTCGCGATCGGTCAGGCCGCCTGTCCGCTGAATCAGCCGGTCGGCGAGGGTCGACTTCCCGTGGTCGATATGAGCGATGATGGAGAAGTTTCGGATGCGGGAGAGTTCGGTCATTGAAGCGCTTTTCTGTGGGCTGAACGCGCGCCCTAGCATCCGTGGCGGCTAGCGCCAACCGGGGCTCGATTACCAAGTCAGAACCAAAGTGGAGAAAGGCGCTGAGCCTGCTCCGGCCTCAGGTGAAAATATGGGTATTGCAGGGCGAGGTCACGCCCTTGCCGTCGCTGCCCCAGCGGCGGAAACCCTTGCTGTCCACGTGGAACCGGTTGCCGCTGTAGAAGCCCAGCCCAACATCATATTGTTCGCCCCGGAAATCGTGAATGGCGCAGAGGCTGCGGAGCATGGCGGGGCGGCTGACCGGCTTCACCGGGACCAGATCGAGCGCGAAGAAATGGCGGTGCGCGCTGGCTTTGGCGCCGCCCGAACATTGATTGAGGCCCTCGTTACGATAGCCCGAAACCGCCTCGACCGGGCCGATCACCGGCTGGACGTGGTCCTTCACATAGCCAAGCGTCTCAGAAATATGCTGCCATTCGGCGACCGGAGCGACTTCGAAGCGCGGCCCCGAGCAATCGCGCCACATGCTGGCGGTACGGACCAGCTGCCAGGTCGGCACCACGCCCTGGACATCCTTCATGTCGAGAAAGGTCTTGAACGAAAGAACCTGCGCCCGGGCGGCGGGTTCGCGCGCCAGCCAGGCAAGATAATCGGCCCGCCCCTGTCCCTCGGCGATGCTTTGCGCCGTCGCCGGAACAGAACATAGGCCCAGCGCCAGGAGCGAGGCAAAACGTCCAAGTCTTTGCATTTGTTATATATAGTGATTTCACGCCGGTTTTTCAACCTCGGCGCGCTGCGGGGAGGAGTTGGACCAGGTCGGGTGGGGCGCGATCAAGTCCCCGGAAGCGTCTGCAAATAGACGCGTCGGCTCTGCTGCAGCGTTATCGGCGGAAGATCGACAAAAAACAACTCCAGATCCACCGTATAGCTCATCTGGATATTGTAATAATCGGAGCTTCCGGATTTTCCGGGGGTCAGAATGGGCGTTGCCAGATTTTTCGCGACCAAGCCGAACTTGGCGGCATTGATCTTCGATTTGATTTGCGCTGTAGAAGGTCGAGGGTGAAGTGTGGCAAGACGCGCCCCTTCGGCGAGCGCATTGCTGAGCCCGGCGCTAGCGAAAAACAATATGCCGAGCTGCCCAATCGCCACGAGCAAGGCGACGAAGGCCGGAGCGACGAGCGCGAATTCGATCGCGGCCGCCCCCCGAAGGTCGGAGAGGACAGGGGCGCCACGCCGCATCATTTCACCCTCAGCGTCGATCGCGAAGCAAGGTGGAGGACCCCTTTGTTATTTCCCGCGCCGAAGGGACCGTAAGAGAATAGAGGTTTAAAGTCCGATTTTATGGTCACTTTTACGAACCGCGCCACCTCCTGAGTGCCCGGGCAGGTGGCGGCGGCGGAATTGGCTTGTTTCACCCCGTCGCATTCCAGCCACGTGCGGACATCGATATTGCTCGCGGCTTCACCCGAGGCCAAGGCAGCCTCCGGGATTACATAACTATAATCGCTTTGCAGCGCACCGACGGTGACCATCTCCAGCGTCCGATAGACGGCTTGGTCAAGCTGAAATTTCCGGCCAACCGCGCGTGCGGCATCGGTTATGCCCACCACCATGAAGGCCAGCATCGGGGCGACCAAAGCGAACTCGATCGCACTGGCCCCGCGCGGGTCGCTGAGAAGGTGCTTTAAGCGCAGCATCTCAGGCGACCAGCCGCACCCATTTGGCATCGAAGGACTTGGCGCCTCCCCCGGAGGGGCAGCTATTGTTGATCGTCGTATTGCCTTCGAAGGTCAGGTGATGCGCGACCAGCTGAATGCAGTTGGTCGTCATTCCGGAATTTCCGTTAAAGGTCAGATCTTGCGATGGAAAATAGAAAGCCCCCACGAACTTCGAAGTGCTGTTGCCGTTGATCTTATGACCCGCGGTAGGCGCACGCCGGTCGTAATACATGATCACGCCTTCGTAGGTGCCGCTGGTAGGCGCGGACAGATCGACCTTGGCGCTCCCGTTAATGGAGACGCTCGGAAAGGAGGTAGGGTTGGTCGGCGTTTCGCTCGTAAGGACAATGGTGGCCCCGGTGCCCGACAGATCGGCCTTGGAATTGAGAGTGAGAGGGCCGGTTAGGATTAGGGTGGTGTTCGCGGGAAGAGGGAAAGCCCTATCCACATCCATTCCCTTATAGCATCGTCCGCTGACGATACTGGTCGGCAGTGTGCTGTCGGTGATTTGCGGAAAGCAGCCCTCGGCGCGAATTACCGGGTCGGGGATAGTCGAGAATGGATCAGCTTGCTTTAGCGAATAAGGAAGAAGCAAGGTCGGCTGTTTATAGACGCTGCTACTGGGAACCCCGCCCACCGCGGCGATCGGCGACGCCGTTACAGCGGCGCTTCCCGCCGCGGAAACGGCCGACGATCCGGTCGTGTTGGAAATCATCCCGCAGCCAAGATTCACCGTGGCATTGCCCGCGAAGGTGATCCCGGTCCCGCTGCTCTCGTCGAGCGAAACCATGCAATATTTACCGCTGAAGACCAGGGCCGCGGTCGCCTGGACGTTGATGATCGGCAGTTTCGAAGAGAAGAATGACCAGAAGGGTAGCGCGCGCTTCGCTGTGAGCACCACACGTACCGCGCGATTGGCATGCGTGCCGCTCGTCGGTTGGGTGATGGCGGCCGAGGACAAGGGAAAGGCATCGTTAAAACCAAGGGCCTTGGTGGCCGCTGCGTTCGCGTCCTTGGTCTGCGCCTTGGCGTACGCGCCCGCCAGCGCGGCCGAATCCGCCGCGCGCTGCAAATGGCGTTTGAGCAGGCTGAGCTGGATCGTGTCCACGGCGAGGCCCGCCGACCCCACCAGCAAAGGCATGGCGGCCGCGACCATGATCAGCACATTGCCCTTTTTGTCCGACCGCAGATTTCTGCGCGATTTGAAGAGCCTCATATGCAATCCCTCGACTTCACGAACATTTGTTCATTCGGCGGAGTAGCGGAACGAGGTTTATCCACGGTTAGATGACATGGTTAACGGCGCTTAATCATGCGCTTGGGATATGAAACCACACGGCTTGGCGCTTCGCCCCGGTGCCGCTATCATGCCGGGCATGAGCAAGCCCATCAGCGTCGATCTTCCCCATAAACTCGGCAAGGAAGAGGCGAGGCGCCGCATCCATGGCGGCATAGGTGGTCTCGGTAATCATATTCCCGGCGGCGCTGCGGACGTGAAGTCCAATTGGGAAGGCGACCGGCTGAACCTGGCGGTGAAGGCGATGGGCCAGGAAGTGACCGCCAGGATCGACGTCCAGGAAGCCGTGGTACGCGTCGAGGTCGTCCTGCCACCGATGCTCGGCTTCTTTGGAAATCAGATCGAAAAGCTGCTGAAAAAGCAGGGCGGCCAAATGCTCGAGGACAAATCGAAGAAGACTTGAATCCGGCGCGCATCGTCCGGGGCCGCCGGCACGCCCTTGCCACTGGCGCACAGGCCGCTAGCATCCGTCCGAACGAGGGGAGACGGGCATGCGGCATGTGGCGATAATCGGATCCGGGCCCGCCGGTTATTACTGCGCCGAAGCGCTCCAGAAGGAATTGGGGGACGAGGTGCATGTCGACATCATCGACCGCCTGCCCGTTCCTTATGGCCTGATCCGCTTTGGCGTCGCCCCCGACCACCAATCGATCAAGGCGGTTTCGCGCCGCTATGAAAAGACCGCGCTTAGCGACAATGTCCGCTTCGTCGGCAATGTGACGGTCGGCCGCGACATTTCAATCGCCGAACTGATGGAGCTTTATGACGCCGTGATCCTGGCCACCGGCGCCCCCAATGATCGGGTGCTGGAAGTGCCGGGCAGCGATCTTCCGGGCGTGATCGGATCGGCCGCCTTCGTCGGCTGGTATAATGGTCACCCCGATTTCACCGACCTCGATCCGCCGCTCGATGCCGAGGCCGCAGTGGTGATCGGGAACGGCAACGTGGCCCTGGACGTGGCGCGGATCCTTTCCAAGACCCGCACCGAATTCCAGGGATCGGATATCGTCGGGCACGCGCTCGACGCGCTGGAAAAAAGCGCCATCCGGACGATCCATGTGCTGGGCCGGCGCGGCCCGCACCAGATTGCCATGACCCCCAAGGAATTAGGCGAGCTTGGCCATCTGGAAGACGCGGCGCCGCGGGTCGATCCGGCCGATTTCCCGCCGGAGGTCGACGATGCGCTGCTGGAGCCGGGAATGCGGAAATCGGTCACGCATCTGCGCGAATTTGCGGGCGCTGCCGCCAAGCGCAAAAGGATCGATTTCGATTTCTTCGCGATGCCGGTCGCGGTGGAGGGTAATGGACGGGTCGAGCGCGTGATCGTGGAGCGGACCAGGCTGACCGAGGATCTGCGATCGGTCGGCACAGGCGAAACCTATGCGATCGAATGCGGTCTGGTGGTGAGCTGCATCGGTTACAAGACACCGCCGATCGAGGGGGTACCCTATGAACATGGAAGGGGCCGCTTCGCCAATTCGGACGGCATGATTGCCGACGGGCTTTATTGCGTGGGCTGGGCGCGACGCGGCCCGACCGGCACCATCGGCACCAATCGCCCCGACGGGTTCGAAGTGGCCGAAAAGATCGCCTCCAAATATCGCGGCGGCGCCAGCGGCAAATTCGGCCGGGCCGGACTCGATACCTTGTTGGACGGACGCGGTGTCGACATCGTCACCTTCCGCGACTGGCAGAAGATCGAGGCGCAGGAGATAAAGCGCGCACGCGACGGCAGCCCGCGCGAAAAGTTTACTCATATCGAGGAATTGCTGGGCGCGCGGAGCCCGGAAAAGGACTGATTCGGTGGCTGCCTACGGGTGCTTGCGCTCCCCATTGGCCCTGCTTATAGACCCGCCCCTGTCTCCCGGTGGCGTTCGCGCCGGACACACCGGTCGGGGAGTAGCTCAGCCTGGTAGAGCACTGTCTTCGGGAGGCAGGGGCCGGAGGTTCGAATCCTCTCTCCCCGACCATTTTCCTTGCCACGCGATGCAAGAGAGGTTGTCCCGGTGCCCAGGTTGATCCTGTTCAACAAGCCCTATGGCGTTCTCTCGCAATTCACGGATCGCGGCACCCCCTCGCCGCGTCCGACACTTTCGGACTTTATCGATCTGCCTCAAGTCTATCCTGCCGGCCGCCTTGACCAGGACAGCGAAGGACTTCTCCTTCTGACGGACGATGGCCGTCTTCAGGCGCGGATCGCGGACCCTCGCTTCAAGATGGCGAAAACCTATCTGGCGCAGGTTGAAGGCGTTGTCGAAGAGGCGGCGATCGAACTGCTGAGGCAAGGAATATTGTTGAAGGATGGGCGCACCCGGCCTGCCGAAGCCAGGCGGATCGCCGATCCCGATCTTTGGCCCCGGAATCCGCCCATACGTGTCCGCCAGAGCGTGCCGGATTGCTGGCTGGAGCTGAAGATCAGCGAAGGCCGGAACCGGCAAGTTCGCCGGATGACGGCGGCGATCGGACATCCGACTCTAAGGCTGGTTCGTTCGGCGATCGGAGGCTGGGTCCTCGGCGATTTGAAGCCGGGGGAATGGAAGCCCGCGCCTCCGGATACATTCACCTAAATCCAGCCTCGCAGTCCTATTCGCCAGCCTCCTCGTCAAAGGCAACGCTTCCCTGGTTAACGAGTATTTCCACCAATTCCAGTATAGCCGCCGACTGCGCGAGATCGGGGTCCAGATGGATACGCACTTGCGCGCACAGACGCCTTGCAAATGCAGCACTTTCCCCACCGCATTCGAAGGACTGGCCGTCCACAAACAACAGGATCAAATCGTCGGTCTGGGGCAGATAAGAATAGCGGCTGGCGGGGCTGCGAACCAGCGGCACCGCGCGCGCGATGCTGTCCCGCACCTCGTCCACGCCTACGGATCGTGCGGGACTCCAATCGACATCGGGATATTTCGGATGGCTGCTATATTCGCCGAACCAACGAGCAAATCCCTGCTTATCTGTCATCCGTTCGGTCATCATCATGTGCAGCCTGGCGATCGCAGATTTAGCAATCTCGCCCGGATTCTCCTGTATCGTCAGGTCCGGGTCCCGATAGCGCTCGTCCTCGGGCAATCGGGCGAGTAGGTGTTCGGTCCAGCCGGCAACCAGATCGCTCGTCGAAGGCGATCGGAAGCCGACTGAATAGGTCATGCAATCATCGCCGACCGCCATGCCGTAATGCGCGATACCCGGCGGGACATAAAGAATGTCTCCGGCCTCAAGCACCCACTCCTCCTCCGCCTCGAACTTCGCCAATAGCCGCATATCCTGATCAGGCAGGATTTCGCTGCTGTCATCGCAGCGTCCGCCAATCTGCCATTTGCGTTTGCCAAGACCCTGGATGAGGAAGACGTCATATTGGTCGAAGTGCGGACCCGCGCTGCCGCCGTCGGAAGCGTAGCTGACCATAACATCGTCGATCCGCCAATTGGGTATGAACCGGAACGGATCGATGAGGGCAGCGACTTCGGGAACATGATGGTCCACCGCCTGCACGAGCAGGGTCCAGTCTTTCGCGGGAAGCTGTTCAAAGCGAGCCTCCTCAAACGGCCCGTGTTCGAGCGTCCATCCGCCAGGGCCTCGCATGATGAGGCGCGATTCCACTTCCTCTTCGCATGCCAGCCCCGCCAGCTCGTCCGGGGCAAGAGGATTGGTCCAGGAACCCCACGGATTCCTGATCAACGCCACCTTCTTTTGCCAATATTCGCGCAGGAAGGCGGCGGGGTCGAAATCGTACAGCGTCATGGATTCTCCCGCGGGGCCGTAAGCAAGGCGTCATCCGTAACATGGATTTACGAAAGCTCGCGCCCAGCTTCATTCACCCTGGAGGAAATGCCGGCTCACGGCGCTCCGGATCAATCGAGCAGATGCTTCTGGATCTTGCCCGCCGCAGTGCGCGGGAAGTCCGCGACATATTCAAAGCTCCTGGGGATTTTATAGGGCGCCAATCTTCCCCGGCAAAATTCATGCATAAGCTCGTCGGTGGGCGCCGCCGCGCCTTCGCGAAGCACCAGGAAAGCCCGCCCGGCCTCTCCCCATTTCGGATCGGGTCGCGCGACGATTGCGGCCTCCGCGACGGCGGGGTGCGAACAGAGCACGTTTTCAACTTCCGCCGGATAGACATTTTCTCCTCCGGAAATGAACATCTCCTTCTGGCGGCCAGTGACATAATAAAATCCCTGGGCATCGCGCCGCGCCAGGTCACCCGAACGAAGCCAGCCATCCGGGGTGAAAGCCGCTTTGGTCGCTTCCTCGTTGCGCCAATAGCCGGGCGAAATCCCGGGACCCGCAAAGAGCAGTTCGCCGACCATTTCGTCCGCGACGTCCTTGCCCTCGCTGTCGACGATGCGCGCGCTGCACAAAAGCTGTGGTTTGCCGACAGATCCGATATGGTCCCAGGCGTCGGCCGGAGCGGTCAGAAAGGCTGTCGGACCCGTCTCGGTCATCCCCATTCCGTTGCACACCCGAAGGCCAAGTTCGCGATAGCGTTCGGCCAGAGCGTCAGGCAGCGGCGCGCCGCCGCATCCCCAATGCCGCACATGACCGAGCGGCGCTGCAGCAAACCGCGGATGGTCAAGCAATTCCTGGAAAATGGTGGGAACCGCGAAGAAGGTATCGATCCTTCTTTGTTCGAACTGACCGACCAACAGGTCCGCATTAAATCCGGTCATCACCAGCACGCGCCCGCCTGCCATCAGGGTGGGCAGGGTATGAAGGTTGATGCCCGCCGTGTGGAACAGCGGCAGGAAGTTCAGGGTGGTATCCTGACTGCCAAGATCGATCGCGCTGCCAATATTAACGTAATTGGCGAGCACCATTCCGTAATTATGGATGACGCCTTTCGGGCGGCCTGTCGTGCCGGACGTATAAAGCAAATACCAGATGTCCGAGGCGGGCCATAAGGTGCGAAAGGAGCGTGGCCGCGCCTTTTCCACCAGGCCTTCATAATCGCCATCAAGGGCGATGGTGGGCGGCGGATACATGATCCGGCCAACCACAGCTTCATCCTCCGCGCCGTAGAAGAGCAATTTGGGAGTGCAGTCGGTGAGCAGCTGGTCGAGCTCGGCGGGCGGCATCCGCCAGTTGAGCGGCACCAGGATCGCGCCCAATTTTCCGCAGGCGAACAGCAATTCGAAAAAGGCCGTGCGATTGCGGCACAATATCGCAACCCGGTCGCCGGGTCCGATCTTGCGGTCAGCCATCAAGGACGCGGCCTGGACGGCGCGGCGATCCAGATCGGCATAAGTCAGGACCCGGCCGGTACCGACTTCCTCCATGGCCACCCGGTCGGGCGCCAGCGCCGCACGTTTGGCGCTGATGTCGGGAAGGTCGATCATTTCCGTTTCCTGAGACCTTCGGACACCAGGTTGATCGCCACGTCGGCAACCTCGGCCGGCGGCAAATCCTTGTCCCACAGGCCGTAGCGCATGCCGAGGAATACACTCATCCCGATCAGCGCCCAGGCCCGCGGTTCATCGGCACCTTCGATAATCTCGCCGCGCCCGGCGGCCGCGGCAAGGTTCCGACGATAGCCGTCGGCGAAGGTCAGATAATGTTCGCGATAGGCGTCGGGCGCGACGAACTGGGATTCCTCGATGATCCGGTACAGTTCGGGATGTTTGCGGACGAAGGCGATGAAGGCGGTGAGGCCCAAACGCTCCGCGGCAAGCCGGTCGGGAGCGTCCTTGACCGCTCCCGCGACATGCTGGCGCACGGAATGGCTCATGTCGCGCACCAGCGCCCGGAACACCTCCTCCTTGCTTTCGAAATAGGTGTAGAAGGAGCCTAGCGCGACACCGGCGCGCTGGGTGATGCCGGTGATGGCGGCCTCGTGATAGCCGCGCTCGCCAAATTCTACCGCCGCCGCCTCGATCAGGCGCCGCAAGGTCTTTTGGCCGCGGGCGGTGCGTGGTGTCTTGTCCCCCATAACATCGATAGTGCCGCCGCGATTACGGCAACGTCAAGTTGAACATTGACTCACCTTTCAGTTTATGAGAAATCGCGACTGCGAGATCTCCCACAAGAGGGGAAACGCAGGGGAGGGTGGATTGCCGGAATTTATCGCGCCCGACGGCGCGCGCATCTTTTATCAGGATATCGGCAATGGCAGGCCCGTATTGCTCCTCCATGGGCTGATGGCTCACAAGGATTTTTTCCGTTTCCAGAGAGAACTCGCCGATCAATTTCGCCTGATCGAAGTGGATTTCCGGGGACATGGCGGCTCCCGGGCTGACGGCCAGTTGCCGACCGTTGAACAACTGGCGGCGGACATCGCCGAGCTCAGCGATTTCCTCGGCCTGCAAGGAACGATCGGAATCGGCTGGTCGCTTGGCGCCACCATACTCTGGCACGTACTCACCGGTGCGGCAGCGCATCGTTTCGCGGCGTCGGTGATCGTCGACATGACCCCGCGCGTGCTCAATGACGACGATTGGGACCTCGGCCTTTCCAGCGAAATATGCGGTGCGCGAAGCGAAGCGATCCGGGACGATTTCAGGACCTTCGCAACCAGCGCCGGCCATGCCATCTTTGCGCAGCCGCTGGGCCCCCGCACCCAGGACCTTGCCGACTGGGCCGGGGACGAATTCGCCGCGAATGATCCCGCCGCGATCGGGGCCTTATGGGCGTCATTGGTGAAGCAGGACCTGCGGCCGATCCTGGGACAGATTCGGCAGCCGACGCTGATCGCGCATGGCGCGCAAAGCAGCCTCTACGGATCGGACACTGCCGATTATCTGGCGGGTGCCCTTTCCAGCGCCGAAGCCATTTCCTTCGCCGGATCGGGTCATGCTCCGCATCTGGAGCAGCCCGAACTTTTCAACCAAGCCATCCGGGAATTTGCGGCCGGCCTGCCGCGAGCCCGTGAAACCCAAGCAACGCATTGAACAGGAGAAACCTCATGGCCAGGAACACATTTTTGACTGCCCTCAAGATCGGCACCGCCTTTGCGGCGATCGCCGTGTGCGCGCCCGCCTTTGCACAGGTTTCGGAAGCCGACCCGGAAGTGGAAGCTGCCGAGGGCGTTGCGAACGATGAGGCAATTGTCGTGACCGCCAGGCGCCGCGAGGAGCGTCTGGTCGACGTACCGATCGCGATCACCGCTTATTCCGGAGAGCAGCTTGAGCAGTCGGGCGCAATAGACATAACCGACATCGCCCAGACTACCCCGAACGTCACGCTGGAACCGTCGCGGGGTACCAACTCCACGCTTACCGCGTTTATCCGCGGTGTGGGCCAGCAGGATCCGGTTGCCGGTTTCGAAAATGGGGTCGGCATCTATCTGGACGATGTATATCTGAACCGGCCGCAGGGCGCCGTGCTGGACATTTACGATGTTGAGCGGATCGAAGTATTGCGTGGCCCGCAAGGCACTCTCTATGGGCGCAACACGATCGGCGGGGCGCTCAAATATGTAACTCGCCGCCTCGGCAATGAGCCGCGCATGGCGCTTCGTGCGGCCTATGGAAGTTACGACCAGGCCGACATCGTCGCCAGCTTTGCGCTCCCCCTCGGGGATAGTGGTTTCAGCATCGGTGGCGGTGGAGCCGTGTTGACACGGGAGGGATTCGGCAAAAATCTCACGACGGGCGCGGAGAATTACAACAAGGATGTCAAGGCCGTCCGCGGTTCCTTTGAATATGATCGAGGCGGCCTGTTTGTGCGGCTGTCCGGAGATTATACCGACGACGAGAGCAGCGCGCGCGGCGGCCACCGTCTTATCACCGGTCTCGCTACGGGTCGGCCTGTGCTCGATAACGTTTATGATACACGTGGGGGTCTGCGGGATCCCGAGCAATCGGTAGAAGCCTATGGTGGCTCGTTGTTTGCTGAACTGGAGATATCCCCTTCGGTCACGTTGCGCAGTATCACCGGTTATCGGAAGGATGATAGCGGTACGCCAATCGATTTCGACGCGCTGCCGGTCGTGGATGTCGACGTCCCCGCATTCTACAACAACAAGCAGACGTCACAGGAACTGCAGGCGCTGTTCGACATCGGACCTCTGAATGCGCTGGTGGGTGGATATTATCTGGATGCATCGGCACGAACCGTTTTTGACGTTCGCCTTCCGAACACGGTGACGGCCCTGACCTTCGGCAATGTCGATACGCAGACCTACGCCATATTCGCGGATGCGACTTATGATATCACACCTCAGTTCAGTGCTTCGGTCGGCGCCCGCTATACGTGGGACGAACGGACCAGCTCGATCCGGCGCGGCGTATTCCTCGGAGGGGGCGGCTCGCCATTCTTTGGCGGCACGGGCAGACAGATACTTGTGCAATCCACATTCGATGGAACCAAGGATTTCAAGAAATTCACACCGCGGGCATCGCTGAGCTTCAAGCCGCATCCGGACCACAACATTTACGCTAGTTATTCGAAGGGGTTTAAAGGCGGTGGATTCGACCCGCGAGGCGTCACCACCGCATGCCGTACGCCGACCGGCGTGGTCTGTAACGCGCAGGAGATATTCGACTTCATTGCCTTTGATCCAGAGGAAGTGGACAGCTACGAAATTGGCTACAAGGCTTCGGTACTCGACCGCCGCCTCAATTTTGCTCTCGCCGCATTTCGCGCCGACTATACCGATGTCCAGATACCGGGATCTGTGGGAACGGTCCTGAATGGCCAGCAGACCTTCATCGGGATCACCACCAATGCGGGAGAAGCCCGGATTCAAGGCGTCGAGGCGGAAGCCAGTGCCACGCTTGGTCGTGATTTTGCGGGTGCCGGAAGCCGTTTCGGACTTGCCGGGACTCTGGGTTATATCGATGCGGAATATAAGCAGTTCATCGATGGCCGCGGGATCGACGTAGCTGATCGGCGGTCGTTCCAGAACACACCTAAATGGACTGCCAGCAGCACCGTTAGCCTAGCATTGCCGATCGGCGACGGGTCGCTGGACGCGAGCGCCACTGCCGCCTATCGCAGCCGCGTTCAGCAGTTCGAAATTCCGACGCCAATGCTCGATCAAAAAGGATATACGTTGCTGGACGCCAATCTCGTCTGGCACGCCCCCGGGGACAAATTCACGATCGGGATCCACGGCCGCAACCTGACGAACAAAAGATATGTGGTTTCGGGATATAATTTCCTGGCGCAGAACCCTGACACAGGCGCTTTCCTGCCGGGTCTCGCCGGTCAGCCCTTTCGGCCCTCCTTGGGAGCAGAAGGCGTGCTGACCGCTTATTACGGGAATCCTCGGCAAGTATTCGGCACGATCGGAGTGAAATTCTAATATGGACAAGGCGAGGAGCAGTGGAAGTGGTGCTACCGCAACCGGCGGAGGGCGAGTGCTCTCCATCCTGCTCCTCGCCTACATCTTCAATTTCATCGACCGGCAGATAATCGGCGTCCTGGCGATCCCGATCAAAGCCGAACTGCAGCTGAGCGATACGCAGCTCAGCCTGATGGGCGGCATCGCCTTCGCCTTATTCTACAGCGGCATCGCAATCCCGGTTGCCTGGCTCGCGGACCGCAAGAATCGGGTCAACATCATCGCCGCTTCGGTGGCCTTGTGGAGCCTGTTCACGGCGCTTTGCGGGCTTGCCCAGAATTTCTGGCATCTGTTCTTCGCCCGCATGGGGGTTGGGATTGGCGAAGCCGGAGGGGTCGCGCCTTCTTACGCCCTCATTTCCGATTTCTTTCCGCCCGCGCGGCGAGCCAGCGCACTGGCGATCTTTTCGCTTGGCATCCCGATCGGCTCTGCGCTCGGCGTTTTCTTCGGCGGATGGATCGCTTCCAACCTCGACTGGCGCTCAGCCTTCATCATCGTCGGCCTGGCGGGGCTTCCCGCCGCCTTACTGGTGAAGCTGGCTATAAGAGAGCCGGTGCGAGGAGGGTTCGACACCGCCGATGCCAGCGCCTCGCCGGCGCCGCCGCCCTTTTCAGCCGTCTTCAGGACGATGGCCGCCAAGCCGAGCTTCTGGCTGCTTTCCTTCGGCGCGGCCTCCGGATCGATCCTCGGCTATGGCCTCATTTTCTGGCTGCCCTCATTCTTCAAGCGCAGCTTCGGCCTGGAGCTGATGGAAGTAAGCTGGTTCTACGGGTCGATCGTGCTGGTGGGCGGAACGGCCGGGACCTGGCTGGGCGGCTGGTTCGCCGATCGTGCCGGCAAATCCAGCAAGGCGTCCTATGCCTTGATCCCTGCCATCTGCTTCCTGCTTGCAGCCCCCATTTTCGCCATGGGACTGTTTGCGCCCACGCACCTGATCGGATGGCTATTGTTCGTGGTCGGTCAGGCGCTGGCCTTGGCCTGGCTCGGACCCGTGATCAACGCCGTGCAGCATATCGTGCCGCCCAACATGCGCGCGACAGCGTCGGCCAGTTTCCTGTTCATCAACAATCTGATCGGGATCGGATTTGGAATCTTCTTCCTGGGCTTCATGTCTGACCAGATGAATGCGCGCCACGGCGACGACGCGCTCCAATATTCAATCCTCTACGGGCTCGCTTTCTACCTGCTGAGTTCTGCGCTCTACTTCATCGCCTCGACGCGCCTGAAGCGCGATTGGCACGAGGCCGCCTAGGTCGCGAAGTCCGGGTCCAGTCGATAGGCTTTGCGAAGCAGGGCCGGCCAGGCCAGCGCACCAGCCGCCAGTTTCAATCCCATCTTGCCTTGCTGCGCGGTAACTTCCGGAGCGCCCTGCGACGGATTGTTGAGAGCGTCACCCGCCGATAGCGCCAATATTTGCGCCTCACAGGCACGTTCGAGAAAATAGATTTTCAGAAAGGCCTCGCCCACCGTCTCGCCCACCGCCAGAGTCCCATGGTTGCGAAGCAGCATCGCGCCCTTGTCGCCGATGTTGGCGATCAGCCGCTCGCGCTCATCCAGATCGACCGCGACGCCTTCATAATCATGATAGGCGACATCGTCCCGCACCAGCATCGCGGTCTGGGTTAGCGGGAGCAGCCCTTCGGCATGGGCCGAAACCGCCTGGCCGTGCGGGGTATGAAGATGCATCACCGAATGCGCATCTTCGCGCGCCATGTGCAGCGCCGAATGGATGGTGAAGCCCGCCGCGTTGGTGATGAACGGCGTTTCGTCCACGGGATGGCCGTTCATGTCGACCTTGACCAGCGAGGAAGCGGTCACTTCCTCGAACATCAGATTATAGGGATTGAGCAGGAAATGATGCTCTGGGCCGGGAACGCGTGCCGACAGGTGGGTGAAGATCAGATCGTCCCAGCCGAAATAAGCGATCAGCCGGTAGGCCGCGGCAAGATCGACCCGGATCTTCCATTCCGTCTCGCTAACCTTGCCCTCGAGCGACGGGATTTCGACCGATGACAATGCTTTCGCATCCGCCATTTCCCTGCCGATTGCATTCACACGTCCCATCGGGATCCTTTCGCGATTTTGCCAAGCTTAGCGGCTTCAAGCGACGGGCGCGACCCTGTCCGGATGGGCCTCGGCGAATGCCTCAAGCCCGCAGGCCTCCGCATCGACCCGGACCAGCAGGGGGAATTCGTCCAACGCAACGTTGAACCGCCGCGCATTATACATTTGCGGCACTAGAAAGATGTCGGCGAGACCGGGGCTGTCTCCGAACAGAAATTTTCCCGACCGCTCGGCCGCCATCGCTTCCAGCGCCGCCAGGCCTTGCCGCACCCAATGCCCATACCATTGATTGCGCTCTGCCTCGTCTCGGCCGAACGGGCCGGACAGATATTTTAGCACCCGAAGATTATTGAGCGGGTGGGTGTCGCAGGCGATGATCAGGGCGAGGCCCATCACATGGGCGCGGTCCAGCGGATCGGCAGGCAGCAAGGCCGGTTCGGGATATAGGCCGTCCAGATAATCGATGATCGCCAGGCTCTGCGTGATCGGGCGTCCGGCGACCTCCAGCATCGGCACCAAGCCCTGCGGATTGCGGGCAAGATAGTCGACATTCCTATGCTGTCCTTCGACCAGATCCACCGGCACGCTTTCGTACGCCGCCGCCTTCATGTTGAGCGCGATGCGCACGCGGTAGCTCGCGGACGAGCGGTAATAATCGAAAAGAACAGGCTTGGTCATGCGCTGCCCCTAGCGCAGTTCCGCCGCCGAGCGAAGATGGGGCGTGGGGTCCACGGAAAACGCGGCCTAATCCTGAGGAGCGTCCTTCTTCAGCCATTCGGCATTTCGGGCAACCGATTCGACCGTGAACTCTTCATCGCCCGCGGCCATGGAATGGCTCCAGCTTCGCTCGCTCAATTTCTCGGCCAGGCACCGATATTCCCAGATCCGATGGCCCGAACCCTCCGCCCGGACCATATGGATACGAACGTCGCCCCCGGCGATCTCGTATGGCCCGCGCACCGCGTCATAATCCTTGGCCCCCAGCACCAAAGTGTCGAGATGCGTGACGCAGGCGGCCGGATTGGCGAATCGCTCGGCGCTCGCCTTGAACGGTGCCTCTTCGGCCATGGCCGGTGAGGCGCCCAAAAAAGCAGCGAGAATGAAGCGGATCATCGAACCAGATTCGCTCCCGCCGGGTGAACGCCGGCTTAAGTCTATTTGAAATTGTCGGCGTAGCTCTGGATCCGGAGCTTGCGCGGCGCAGGGGGGATTAGATGATGTTCGATGTCGTGGCGGGAGGCATAGCCCTTGGCCTCTTCCAGCGTCGCGAAGGTAAGCGTCACTTGCGCCTGCGTATCCGCGCCCCCTGACCAGCCCATCAGAGGGTCGGGGCGACGCCGGCTGTGGGATTCAAATTCCAATACCCAATCGCCCTCGCGGGCCTTGCCCGATTGCATCGCATTTTTCGACCGTTGGAAAAGACGCGCGGCCATGTTCTTCCTTTGAAATTCTGAGCTCGTTCCAGACCCTATACCGCCGCCGCCGCATTTGTCGAAGGGGCTTGGACGGTTAATCCGGGCTTCAGGTGCAGGAGCAGAGATTGTTGCGCAGGGGAAATGATCGGCCAAGGCCGGGTGGGAGGTTCGGATGAGCGCTATCGCAAAGAAAATCGCCTGCGGCACGGCCGCCGCATTCCTGTTGCTTTCAACCACTGTGCCGGCGGAAGCGCGGCACCGGCGGCACTATGACCGCGACGATGTCGATGCGGGCGACGTGATCGGGGCGGCGATCGTCCTTGGGGGGATCGCCGCGATCCTGTCTGCGTCCAAGGGCCGCGATTATGGCGGCACTTACGGCGCCGAGCGCAAGGCGGTAAAAGCTTGCGTGCGCGAGGCGGAAAGCGGCGGATCACGTTATGAAACGGCCCGGGTCGACGATGTCACCAACGTCGATAGAAGAGACGGTTATTATTTCGTTCGCGGGATGCTGGAAACCCGAAGCGGCAGCCACTATCCCGGAGGCCCTGCCCGCGGCCGCGATGGGTGGCAGGAGGGCGAGCGCGAAGGCTTCACCTGCACCGCGCGGGGCAAGAAGGTTTACGATTTTCAGCGGAGCGGCGGTTACCATTGGTGATCGGCCGCTTCATTGGCCTTGCACCCCGGATTGATATAATCGTCCTGCCGGCGCCCTGAAATCGGGACGCCGCAGACACGGATTTCATGAAGGAATGAGCGCAAGTTGAGCCCGATTTCTATCCTGGGGATTCCCCACGACGATAATTCTTCTTCGATGAAGGGACCGGCAGAAGCACCCCCTCTCATTCGGCGCGAACTCTTCTCCGATACCTATAGCAGCTGGAGCGAAACCGGCGTCGATTTCAGTGCACCAGATGCGGTCGTCGACCATGGCGATCTGGATTTCGGTTCAGGCGCCGATCCCTGGGATATCATCGAGCAGAATGTCGGCCGGATAATGGATTTGGGGCACCCATTGATTTCGCTGGGCGGCGATCATGCCATCACCCACCCGATCATCCGCGCGGTTCGGAAACGCCACCCGAGCCTCACCATCCTCCATATCGACGCGCATCCCGACATCTATCACGATTATCAGGGCAATCCGCGGTCGCACACCTCGCCCTTCGCCCGGATCATGGAGGAAGGGCTTGCCGATCGCCTGATCCAAGTGGGTCTTCGCACAGTCAACGACCATCATCGCGAACAATTCAGGCGGTTCGGAGTCGAAGTGATCGACACGGTCCGTTGGGGGCAGGATATCGATCTCAACCTGACCACCCCGGTCTACCTATCGATGGACATTGACGCGCTCGATCCGGCCTTTGCGCCCGGCGTGTCGCACAGGGAGCCCGGCGGCCTTTCCACGCGCCAGGTAATCGACCTGATCCACAGGGTGAACCAGCCGATCGTCGCCGCCGACATCGTGGAATTTAACCCGCGCTGCGACCTTTCCAACATGACCGCGATTGTCGCCGCCAAGCTGCTGAAGGAGATTGGCGGAATGATGGTAAAGACGGCACGCACCTGAGCCTTAGCTGCGCCGCGCGTCAGCTCTTTTGGTGCGGAGCGTTGGATCGGCACGCGCCGGGTCGTCCGGCCAGGGGTGCCTTGGGTAGCGGCCGCGCATTTCCTTGGCGACATCGGCCCAGCTTCCTTTCCAGAAGCCCGGCAGGTCCCGGGTCGTCTGGATCGGCCGTCCCGCGGGTGAGGTCAGGCTGAGGATAAGCGGCACCTCGCCTGCCGCCACCATCGGGTGTTCCAAGAGACCAAAGAAAGCCTGCACCCGCGCCGTGACGGTCGGACCGGCTTCGGCCTCGTAATCGATCGCATGCTGGCTGCCGGCCGGAGTGGCGAAGTTTTCGGGCGCCAGTCGCTCGACCGATTTGCGCCCCTCCCAGCCAAGCAGGGCCTCAAGCGTGCCCGACAAGGCGGCGCGATCGATGTCGGCGAGCTGGCGCTTGCCGGCCACCAGCAGCGGCAGCCACTGATCGATCGACGCCCGCAGGCTTTCGTCCGACAGATCGGGAAGCGCCGGATCATAGCGCCGGGCAAAGGCCGCGCGCCTGCGCAAGGCCGCTACCGCGTCGGGCCAGGGAAGGAGATAGAGGCCATGGGCCCGGACCCCTTCCACCAGCGCCCCTTCTATCTCCTGCGGTAGAGCCCGGGCGTCGCTACCGCGCGATAACATTATAGCGCCCAGGCGCCGGCCTTGTTCGGCCTGCACGCTGCCGGCTTTCGGATCGAACAATATCTGCCTTCCGCTTTCGATGCGGTCTCCGAACAATAGATCAACCGTCGTCTCGTCGATCGCCGCGGCGGACAGGATTCGAGCGCCGGCCGCAAGGCCTCCGACCTCTGCCACCGCCAGCCATTGCTCGCGGGCAAGGGACCCGGCGGGGTCCAGCCTGAAGCCTCGCCCCCCCACGGATACCCAATCGGCGCCGTCGGCACCGCGCCGCCTGGACAGCCGGTCGGGAAAGGCCAACGCGACGCAGGCCCCGATTGGCTCGGCCTCAGCGGGCGGCGGCGAAGCGACCCCCGCAGGCCTCAGCAGTCCAAGCCAGTTTCGGGCAAGCCCCCGTGCCGCCTGGGCTCTGGGGCCACGGTCGGCACGCCAGCGGCGCAGCCTTGGTTCGAGGTCGATGTCACTTCCGCCAAGACCCCGCTCGGACAGCAGAACGGCCACGGCCGCAGCGGTCTCGCCCCAGCCCCGGCTCTCCGCCTCGATCATCATATGGGCGAGGCGCGGTGGAAGCGGAAATGCCGCGATCGTCTTGCCGTGCGGGGTCGGACGCCCGCTCTCGTCCAATGCCCCCAGCGAAAGCAGCCGCCGACGCGCTTCCTCGACCCCGGCGGCGGACGGCGGGTCGATCCATTTCAATGTGCGGGGATCGCCGACACCCCATAAAGCGCAATCGAGCAGCAAGGCGGTAAGATCCGCCTCCAGGATTTCGGGCGGGTCGAAGCGCGGAAGGCTCGCCGTGGCCGCTTCCTCCCACAAGCGATAGACGATCCCCGGTCCTTGCCGCCCCGCCCGTCCCGCCCGCTGCGTGACCGAGGCCTGGCTTGCCCGTTCGGTGACCAGGCGGACCAGGCCCGCGGCGCGGTCATAGCGGGGCCGGCGGGCGAGGCCGCTATCCACCACGATCCTTACCCCATCCAGCGTCAGGCTGGTTTCGGCGATGGAAGTGGCGAGGATGATCTTTCGCCGTCCGGCCGGCGCGGCGGCGATCGCCGCCCTCTGCTCGGCCGGCTGCAGGCTGCCATGAAGCGGAAGGATGTCCACATGTGCGGGGAGCCCGTTCAGGCGTTCCCGGGTCCGCTCGATTTCGGCAACGCCCGGTAGAAAGGCAAGAAGGCTTCCCTCGGCTTCGCCGATCGCCCGGCGGATCGCCGATGCCATTTCATCCTCGATCCTTTTTTCAGACGATCGGCCGAGATGACGAAGTTCGATCGGATGGCTGCGCCCTTCGCTTTCGACCACGGGGGCGTTGCCCATCAGCCCTGAAAAGCGAGCGCCATCGAGCGTCGCGGACATGGCGACGAGCCGCAAATCGGCGCGGAAGGCGGCCTGGGCATCCAGTGCCAAAGCCAGGCCGAAATCGCTGTCCAGGCTTCGCTCATGGACTTCGTCGAACAGCACCGCCGAAACGCCCCGAAGCTCGGGGTCGGCCTGGATACGGTTGCGGAAGATACCTTCGGTAAGGACGAGGATGCGCGTACGTGCGGATCGCTTGCTGTCGAGGCGGGTAGCATAGCCGATGGTCCCCCCGACCGGTTCCCCCGCAAGCTCCGCCATCCGCTCCGCCGCGGCGCGCGCGGCGAAGCGCCGGGGCGACAGAAGCAGGATGTCGCCGGTGCACCAGGGCTCGCTCATCAAGGCCGGCGCGACAGCAGTGGTCTTGCCCGCGCCTGGCGGGGCGACAAGCACGGCATTGGGGCCGTCACGAAGCGCGGCGAGCAGATCGGGAAGGACGGAGTGGATCGGAAGAGGGCTCACCTGGTACTCACCTCGGCCACCCTGATGTGGGTGGGCGAATCAATAAGCCCGCGAGATGGCAAATTCGACCGCTTCGATCAGCGCCGCCTTGGCCTTGCCGGTGGGAAAGGAGCCGAGCGCGTCGATCGCGCGCTGCCCATAAAGTCGGGCGCGCTCGACCGTATCGTCGATCGCCCGGCTGTCCCGCAGCAGGCGGGTTGCGTGGGCCAGGTCCTCGTCCGAAATGCGGCTTCCCTGCATCGCGTCGCGCCAGAATGTCCGATCGGCATCACTTCCACGCGCCACCGCCAGGATTACCGGCAAGGTCACCTTGCCGTCGCGGAAATCATCGCCTGCGCCCTTGCCCATCGTGGCAGCGTCGGAAGAATAGTCGATCGCATCGTCGATAAGCTGGAACGCGATGCCGAGGTTGCGCCCGAAGGAATCGAGATGCTCCTCCGTCTCTTCGCCTTGCTCGGCGACGATGGCCGCTATCCGGCAAGCGGCGGCAAACAGAGCGGCGGTCTTGGCGCTGATGATCGAGAGATAATGATCCTCGCTGGTTTCGATCCGCCGCTGGGCGGTCAGCTGATCGACCTCGCCTTCCGCGATCACCGACGAGGCCCGCGACAATATCTTGAGCACTTTCAGGCTGCCATCCTCGACCATTAGCTCGAAGCTGCGCGAAAACAGGAAATCGCCGACCAGCACGCTCGCGGGATTGCCCCAGATGATATTGGCAGTGTGCTTACCGCGGCGCAGGCCGGAACTGTCGACCACGTCGTCATGAAGCAGGGTCGCGGTGTGGATGAATTCGACCGCGGCGGCGAGCTTGTGATGCCTTGTTCCTGGATAATCGAGCAATCGCGCGCAGGCCAGGGTCAGCATCGGTCGCATCCGTTTGCCGCCGCCGGTGATCAAATGGCCCGCAAGCTCCGGGATCAGCACGACCTCGCTCCGCATCCGTTCGAGGATGACGCTGTTCACGTGATTGAGGTCCGCCCAAACGAGTTGCACCATCGCATCGAGCGACGGAGCGCCGGGCTGTCCAAGCTGGTGGATGGTCGCAGTCATGGCTGGCGTTCTTTGGTCCGCCCGCCCGCAAATGGCAAGTCGAAGGCGCCGTTCATCGTGGCGGAGCCGGTGTCTGGGGCCTGGTTTCAGGCGGCTGCATCAGCGTTCCGGATCATCTGCACAAAGGCAATTTCAGCCTCGCCAGCAATCCGCCGAGATCCTCGCTTTCCTCGAGCGAAACGGAGCCGCCGTAGATTTCGGCGACATCCCGGACGATGGCGAGGCCAAGGCCGGTTCCTGGTTTCTCAACATCGAGGCGCGCGCCGCGATCGAAGATGCTCGTGCGCTGGGCTTCCGGTATCCCCTTGCCGTCATCCTCGACGTCGATTTCGACGCATTCCTCCCCGGCTTTGACTGTCACGAATACGCGCCCACCGCCATATTTGGCCGCGTTTTCGATGAGATTGCCGAGCATCTCGTCCAGATCCTGGCGCTCGACCCGCACCGAAGCCTTGCGGTCGCCGGCAAGGTCGATGGTAATGCCTTCGAACAGGCGACCCACCGCGCGCTCGACCGCCTCCAGCGAGGGCCAGACCTCCGCCCGCGCCTGCGCGCTGGATCGGCGTCCGATCGCCCGGGCGCGGGCCAGATGGTGGTCGACCTGGCGGCGCATGGTCGAGGCTTCGCGAAGCACCGCCTCTGCCAGATCGGGGCTCTTCACCGACGCCGCGCTGGTAATGACGGTAAGCGGCGTCTTCAGCGCATGGGCAAGATTGCCGGCATGCCGCCGCGCTTCTTCGGCCTGCTTCTCAACATGCTCAAGCAGCTCGTTAAGCTCCTGCGTCAGCGGGGCGATTTCGCGCGGGAAGCGCTCTTCGATACGCGATTGCCGGCCCGAACGTATCGCGGCTATTTCCTTGCGAACGCGGCGGAGTGGCCAGAGGCCGTAGACTGCCTGCAACGCCGCCAGAACGATAAGACCGAGGCCAAGCGCACCGAACGACCGGACCATGGTCCGCCTAAGCACATTGATCTGAGCGTCCAGGCCGTCGCGGCTTTGCGCTACCTGGAATCGCCAGCGTACCGGCGATCCTGGCAGGCGCGCGTCGCGCTCGACCAGACGCAACGTCTCGGTTTCGAATTCTTCGCTGTCATAGCTGTGGATTTCGAAGTCGCGATGGTCCGCGACCACGGCCAGGCGGCGGTCCCAAAGCGATCGGGAAGGAAAAGCCTCGAAGCCCTCACCGCTGATCTGGAAATACACTCCCGAATAAGGCTCCAGGAAGCGCTGGTCTGCCAGCTGCCGGTTAAGCGTGACTTCGCCCAACGGACCGATTTCGGCCGAGGTCAAAAGTGCGGTCAGAACATATTCGCCCTGTGCATCGAAATTACGAGTGATGGCGGAAGTCAGCACCCGGTCCAGGGCGATTCCGCCGCCTGCCAGCAGGACCAATATCCACAAGGCGGAGACGGTGATCATGCGCCGCGTCAGCGATCCGGTGGACCCGGATCTCGAGACGCCAAGGGGCGGACGTCGGAATAAAGAAAAAGCGGACTTCACGGCCTGGTCCGCTTGTCCTTCACGCGGCGGGGTCTTCCAGCGAATAGCCAAGGCCGCGGATGGTAGTGATCACATCCTGGCCGAGTTTCTTGCGGATCCTGGTCACGAACACTTCGATCGTGTTGGAATCTCGGTCGAAATCCTGGTCGTAAATATGCTCGATCAGTTCGGTCCGCGACACCACCTTGCCCTTGTGGTGCATCAGATAGGACAACAATTTATATTCCTGGGCGGTCAGCTTCACCGGTTCGCCGGCCAGCGTTACCTTGCCCGACCTTGTGTCGAGCCGGACTTCGCCAGCGGTCATTTCGGTGCTGGCATTGCCGGACGCGCGGCGGATCAGCGCGCGCAGGCGGGCGATCAATTCTTCGGTTTGGAACGGCTTGGCCAGATAATCGTCGGCGCCGGCGTCGAGCCCGGCCACCTTGTCCGACCAGCTGTCGCGCGCGGTCAGCACCAGAACCGGGACTTTCATATCCTCCTTGCGCCAGCGGTCCAATACGGTCAGGCCATCGACTTCGGGCAGACCGAGATCCAGGACGATCGCGTCATAGCTTTCGGTGGAGCCGAGATAATGGCCGTCCTCGCCGTCGGTGGCGAGGTCTACCGCATAGCCTGCGCCCTCAAGGGTCGCGCGAAGCTGGCGGCCGAGATTCGGTTCGTCCTCGACGATCAGAACCCTCATTCACTTATCCCCTTGCTATGGTCAGGCGTCATTTAACCGCCCAACCAGCGCGATTGCCAATGGTTTCATCATCAAAGCTTTGCGGAAGGGGGATTGTTACGGGGCCACCCGGGTTCAAAAGCCGGATTTGCCCACCACTTGGCCGGTGCGGGCATCGACATCGACCCATAATACCTGACCCTGGGCCATGAATTTCAGCCGGTAATAGTCCCCGTGCAGCTCGGGGCCGAGATAGGAGGCGCCGCGGGCGCGCATCCGGGGAACGATCCGGGCCTCTATCACCCGCAGCGGCATGATGTTGCCTTGCATGGTACCGCGCCATACCTCGTCTTGCTCCCGGTCGCGCGGGCGCGCGTCGGCGGACGGCATTATGGCCGTAGCGCCAAGAGCGGCAGCGAGAAGGGGGACGAACAAGCGCATATGCAAAACCCGATTTTTCCTTGAGGTCCTGCGTGGCATAGGGCGCGAGCATTGAATAGGTCATGAATGCCGATGAAGGCTTAGTGAAAGATTTCGAAGCCGGACCTGCCTAAGTATTTGATTAAACGGCTATCCAAACCCCCTCGCGGCGCGGGCCGGCCTTCTGGCTCGGTAATGGTTCAGCCGACTGTGTCGCCCGCGCAACAGTGTGACCTTCAGGCCGCCCGCGATCGTTCGATCGCTTCGGATGCTTCCAGCCAACGGGCTTCGGCCGCGGCGAGTTTGGTCTTGACCTCCCCGTGCAGCTTCATCAGCTCGCTGACCGGTCGCTCCGCATCCTGGGGCACGGCGGCAGAGGGGTCGAACATGGCCCGCTCGATCTCGGTCTTGCGCAATTCCAGCCGGGCGATCTCCGCTTCCGCCTCTTTTGCGGATTTCCTCAGCAACTGGCTTTGCCCACGCGCTTCGGCAGCGGCGCGGCGTTCGTCCTTGCGGTTCGGCCGCGGGCCGGTCTTCTCAGTGGGAGCGGCATTCTTGCCGAGAATAAGGTCGGTATAATCATCGAGGCTGCCGGAATATTCGATCGCCGTGCCGTTATCGACCAGTACCAGCCGGTCGGCCGTCAGCGCCAGCATGTGGCGATCATGGCTCACTATCACCACCGCGCCCTTATATTCGTTCAGCGCCTGCACCAGCGCTTCGCGCGCATCCACGTCGAGATGGTTGGTCGGCTCGTCCAGGATGAGCATGTGGGGCGCATCACGGGTGATCAGCGCCAGCGCCAATCGCGCCCGCTCGCCGCCCGACATCTTGCCAACCTTCTGGGTAGCCCGCTCGCCCGAAAATCCGAATCGCCCAAGCTGCGCCCGTATCGCGGCGGGTGTCGCCTTGGCCATCAGGCGGCTCATATGTTCGAGCGGCGTGTCGCGACCGTCCAGTTCCTCCACCTGATATTGCGTGAAATAACCGACGCGAAGCTTGCCAGGAGCGCTCATTTCGCCCTCCATCGCCGGCAATTGCGCAGCCAGCAGGCGCGCCAGCGTGGTCTTGCCGTTGCCGTTGCGGCCAAGCAAAGCCACGCGGTCATCGGGGTCAAGGCGAAGGCTGACGCGCGAGAGGATCGGCTTGCCCGGCTGATAGCCGACCGCGGCCATTTCCAGATTGACCAGCGGCGGCTTCAATTCGGCCGGGCTTGGAAAATCGAACACCAGGCTGGGATCGTTGGCCACTTCCGCAATCGGCGCCATGCGGGCAAGCGCCTTGGCGCGCGACTGGGCCTGCTTCGCGGTGCTCGCCCGGGCGGAGTTGCGGGCGATATAATCCTGCAATTTCTCGCGTTGCGCCGCCTGATTGGCGCGTGCCGATTCAAGCTGCGCCAGGCGCTCGGCGCGCTGTTTTTCAAACGCGTCATAGCCGCCCGGATAGAGCGTCACCTTGCCCTGGCTGAGGTGCAAAATATGGTCGGCGACATTGTTCAAAAGATCGCGTTCATGACTGATGATCAGCATGGTCGCGCGATAGCTTTTGAGGAAATTTTCCAGCCACATCGTCGCTTCGAGATCGAGATGGTTGGAAGGTTCGTCCAGCAGCAGCAGATCGGGCTCGGAAAACAGCAAGGCCGCAAGCGCGACGCGCATCCGCCAGCCGCCGGAGAAACTGTCGAGCGGCCGCTGCTGCATCTCTTCGTCAAAGCCGAGCCCGACCAGAATGCGCGCGGCGCGGGCCGGCGCCGCATGGGCGGCGATGGCGTTCAACCTGTCATGTATCTCGGCCAGACGATGCGGATCGCTGGCATTTTCCGATTCGTGGAGCAAACGGGCACGCTCCTCGTCCGCGGCGAGCACCGTTTCGAACGGAGTCTCCGAGCCGGCCGGGGTTTCCTGCGCAATATAGCCGAGCCGAGCCGCGCGGGGCATTTCGGCCGCGCCCTCGTCCGGGTCGAGCAGGCCCGCCACGACACGCATCAGGGTCGTCTTGCCCGCGCCGTTCCGCCCGATCAGGCCGACGCGGCTGCCGGTCGGCAAAGCGGCGCTTGCACTGTCGAGGATGGTGCGCCCGCCAAGGCGCACGGTGATCGCGTTCAAATTGAGCATGGCGGCTCCCTACAGCCACGCTTCGCTGCTGTCAGGTAGATTTCGGCAAGATATGAAAGTGCGCTGGAAAACTTGGGCCTTCCGGCCTTGAAGTCGATCGCGCCATCTTCCAAAGCGGGATTTCCGCCACTTGTCCGGCATTATCCATGCCGAAGGGATGGCTGGAATGTTTACCCGCAGGAACGCAATTCAATGATTCTCCCGAACCTTCCGACCATCTGCGCCTGATCGACCATGGCAGCCCCGGTTCTCGCCTATGAAAATCTCGACCTGGTCCAGGGCGGAGGATGGCTGTTCCGCGGCCTCGATCTGTTCGTGGGAGAGCGCGACCGGCTGGCGTTGATCGGCCGCAATGGCGCGGGCAAGACGACCTTGCTCAAATGCCTCGCAGGATCGATCGAAACGGACGAGGGGCGCCGCACCATCCAGCCGGGAATCAAGGTCGTCTTGCTGGAGCAGGACCCGAGGCTGGACGGCTTTGCGACGTTGCGCGATTTCACTGCCGCCGGTCCCGACGCTCCGCCGGCGCATGAAGTCGATTCGATAGCGACCCAGATTGGTATCGATCTTGACCGTGAGTCCGCGACCGCATCGGGCGGCGAACGCCGTCGCGCTGCCATCGCTCGCGCGCTCGCGCAGGACCCGCAGGTGCTCCTGCTGGACGAGCCCACCAACCATCTCGACCTCGCCGCGATCGACTGGCTGGAGGATTGGCTGGGGCGGTTCAAGGGCGCCTTCGTCGCGATCAGCCACGACCGCACCTTCCTGAAGCGCCTGACCCGTTCCAGCCTGTGGCTCGACCGGGGCAATCTCAGGCGCGCCGAGATCGGCTTTGGCGGCTTCGACGCCTGGACCGAACAGGTCTATGCCGAGGAAGCGCGGACTACCGAAAAACTCGATGCCAGGTTGAAGCTGGAATTGCACTGGCTCCAACGGGGAGTGACCGCTCGCAGAAAACGCAACCAGGGCCGCCTCGCCAAATTGGGCGAGATGCGCGCGGCGCGGGCGGCGATGCTCGGGCCGGCCGGGACCGCCAGGCTGGGTCTCGAAAATGACGATGTGAAGACCAAGGTGGTGATCGATGCGGACAAGGTCACCAAGCGCTTCGGCGAGCGTGCCGTTATCAAGGATTTTTCACTCCGAATCACGCGCGGCGACCGGATCGGCGTCGTCGGCGCAAACGGTGCTGGCAAGACCACCTTACTGAAACTGCTGACGGGGGAGCTGGACCCGGACGAAGGCAAGATACGCCGCGCCAAGACGTTGAACGGAGTGGTGATCGACCAGCAACGCAAATTGCTGGATCCCGCCAAAAGCGTCCGCGACGTACTCGCTGACGGAAGCGACTGGATCGACGTTCGCGGCACCCGCAAGCATGTCCAAGGTTATTTGAAGGAATTCCTGTTCGCGCCCGAACTGATCGAGGCGAAGATCGGCACCCTATCGGGGGGCGAGCGGTCGCGCTTGCTATTGGCTCGGGAATTTGCACGCCGCTCCAACCTGCTGGTACTGGATGAGCCGACCAATGACCTCGATCTCGAAACGCTCGACCTGCTGCAAGAGGTGATTGCCGATTATGACGGAACGGTACTGATCGTCAGCCACGACCGCGATTTCCTCGACCGGACGGTGACTATCACCCTGGGCCTCGACGGGTCGGGCAAAGTCGATATCGTCGCCGGCGGTTATGAAGATTGGGAGCGGAGGCGCAGGCAGCCGCAGGGAGGCCAGCCAAAGTCGCCGGCGCCGGCCAAACCAATAACCCCCGCAGCCAAAAAACAGACCAAGCTGACCTATAAGGACCAGCGCGATTACAATCTGCTTCCCGGCCGGATCGAGGAGATCGAGGCCGCGATAGAGCGCGACGAAGCCGCCATGTCGGATTCCGACCTCTACACGCGGGACCCCGCCCGCTTCGCCGCGCTCACCGAGGCGGTCACCAAGGCGCGGGCCGAGCGCGACGCCGCCGAGGAAAGGTGGCTGGAATTGGCCGAGAAAGCCGAAGCCCTGGCCTAGCGCTCCAACGCATATTGGACGAACATCGAAACGGCCGTGGCGATCCGCCCCGGTTCTACGGGGGGCATGGCCGGCGGAGGAGGAACCCCGCCGGATTCGCCATATCCAATGGAGCTGCCCGTCACGATGATTTCGTTGCCGCCATAATGGCGGCCCTGGGCGCCTTCGGTCACCGACAACAGCCGCACCGAGCGGGCTCCGATGCGTCTGGCATATTCGTTAGCCCGCAGTTCGGCCGCTACAAGCGCTTTGTCGCGCGCCTGGCGCACGCGCGCCGCCGGATCTTCGATAGTGAAGGTCGGTCCATTGATGTTGTTGGCGCCCGCCGCGACCAACGTATCCAATAGTCCTCCGACTTCCTTCAGCCGGCGATAGCGGACGCGAACATTGTTGGTAGCGTTGTAGCCGACGATCCGCGGCGGTGAATAGACACCATCAGGAGTCGGCCTTTCGCGGCTATGCTGCGGGTGAAGATTGATGCCGGTCGTCTGAACATCCCGGTCGACTACCCCGGCCGCACGGACGCGGGCTAAAACCCGCTCCATCTGGCGCGCATTTTCGGTGATCGCGGCCGAAGCAGTCGGCGCGGTTGTGCTGACCCCGACATCGAACAAAGCCAGATCGGGGCTGCTTTCGACATATTCATTCACGGCAATGCCCACCACCGGCCCTCCGGCGGTGAGATTGATTTGCGGCACCTGCGCCGCAGCCTGTGCGGCGCCGAGAAGGCCGGCTAGAAGAAGCAATCTGTGCATCATGTCCTCCCTTTGATCCGCGCCTAGAACTGACGATGCCGGAGCAATGTTTCGTCAGGCTTTCAAGGAAGGTTGCAGGTCATATTGCTTCATCAAATCGTAAAGGGTCGGTCGGCTGATCCCGAGCAGCTTCGCGGCGCTGGAGATATTGTCTTCTGCCTTGGCGAGCGCCTGGCGGATCACGCGCCGGTCCGTCTCTTCGCGCGCGGCCTTGAGGTTGACCGGCAAGGCACGTTCCGGTCCCGCTTCCAGGTCCAGATCTTCCGCGCTGATCAATTTGGCGTCGGCCATGATGACCGCGCGCTTCATCCGATTTTCAAGCTCACGCACATTGCCCGGCCAGGGCCAGCTATTGATCGCTGCGAGAGCGGCCGGGGTGAAGCCTTTCACCAACGGATTCATCTCCTTGGCAAATTTATGGAGGAAATGCTTGGCCAGCAGGATCGAATCTCCGTGCCGCTCCGCCAAGGTCGGGATCTTCACCACGATCTCGGCGAGGCGGTAATATAGGTCTTCACGAAAGCTGCCCTGCCGGATCATTTCTTCCAGATTCTGATGGGTGGCACAGACGATCCTTGTATCGACCGGTATCGCCTTGCGTCCGCCGATCCGTTCGATCACGCGCTCCTGCAGGAAGCGGAGCAGTTTGACCTGCAGTTGCAAGGGTATGTCGCCGACTTCGTCGAGGAACAAGGTGCCGCCCTCGGCCAGCTCGATCTTCCCCTCGGTCATTTTGACCGCGCCGGTAAAGGCCCCTTTTTCATAGCCGAACAATTCAGCCTCGAGCAGGTTTTCCGGGATGGCGGCGCAGTTGATCGCCACGAATCCGCGCTCGCGGCGCGGGCTTGCGGCATGAAGGCCCTTGGCCAGCAATTCCTTGCCGGTGCCGCTTGCGCCCAGCAGCATCACCGACACGTCGACATTCGCCACCCGCTCGATCGTGCGCGCGACCTTCAGCATTTCCGGCGCGGCCGTTATCATCGTGCCCAGGATCATGCGGTCGTCCCCGACCCGTTCCTCCAGCCGACGGTTTTCGCCTTCGATGCCGTGCAACTGGAAGGCGCGCCGCACGATCAATCCCAATTGGTCGATGTCGACCGGCTTTTGATAATAATCATAAGCGCCGGACGCGATGGCGCGGAGCGCGCTTTCCCGCGCCCCGTGGCCGGTCGCGACCACGATCTTCGTGTCGGGTTTCAGGGCCAGGATCGTTTCCAGGGTGGCGAAGCCTTCGCTCACGCCATCGGGGTCGGGCGGCAGGCCAAGATCGAGCGTGACCACGGCCGGTTCGGCGGCGCGGACCATGTCGATCGCCGAAGCGCGATCGGAGGCCACCAGAACTTCATAATCGTCATAGGCCCACCGCAACTGGCGCTGCAGACCCTCATCATCTTCGACGATAAGCAATTTGGGTTTGTCGGCCTGGTTCATGCGATTTTCCGTTCTTCCTGCCCTTTGGCGGCTACCGTTCCGGCAGGCAGATAAATTGTGAACCGGCTGCCTTCGCCCTGACGGCTTGCGACGTGGATCCGCCCGCCCATGGCCGCGACCAGCGTCCTGGCTTCGAAGGCTCCGACTCCGAAGCCGTTGGGCTTGGTGGAAGCGAAGGGCTGGAACAGGCTGCCGCGAATGAATTCGTCGGACATGCCTTCGCCCGCATCAACGATCTCGATGGCGGTCTCTCCGCCCACCAGGCGGGAGGAAATGCGTACCGCAACGCCTTCCGGGCTGGCATCGATCGCGTTCTGAACCAGATGCCCCAGCGCCTGTTCCAGCCGGGCGGGATCCGCCATGGCGAGGACCTGCGCGTCGCCTTGGATTTCGATCGGGTGGGTTTGGCGTTTGGCCTCGGCAATGCGGGTGATGATCGGCTGCACCAGCAAGGCCCGCGGCGGCTGCGCCTCGCTGCTCGTTTCGCGTGAAAGCCTCGCCAGCAGATCGTTCATCTTCTTCACGGAATTTTGCAGCGTGCTGATCATGTCGGCGCGGAATTCGGGATTGTCGGCATGCCGTTCGGCATTGCGTGCGACCAGGCTGAGCTGGCTCACCAGATTCTTGATGTCGTGCATGATGAAGGCGAAGCGGCGATTGAATTCGTCGAACCGTTGGGCGTCGGCAAGCGCCGCCTGGCCCCGGGCTTCGGCGAAATAGCTTGCCGCCTGGATGCCGGCTGTTCGAAAGAGGTCATAATCCTCCCAATCCATCGGTCGCCGCGGTTGTGGGTGGTCGAGCAGGACAAGACCGACCAGCCGTTCATTATGAACCAGAGGTATTCCTGCCCAGGCGGCGCCGTCATGGGCAAACCAGCCAGGAATTCTCGCCTTCAGGTCTTTGCGCCTGATCACCTGATCCGAGTGCGCCCCGAAATCGATCACATAAGCAGTCGTTTCCAGGAAGCGGACTAGTTCCAGGCTTGCGGCGCCGGCGGGGTCCGTCCGATGGGGCCAATTCCACCGGGCGGCGGGGGCCAGGCAATGATGTTCGTCCGCCATCAGCAGCAATCCCCCGGGGGAACCTGCCATGTCGGCAAGCGCCTTGACGACGCGTTCCCCAAGGGGTCGACCGCCCTCCCCGGCACCGCCGACCGCGCGCGTGAAGCGAAGCCAGTCTTCGCGATAATCATAGCGATGTTCGAAGAAATGCTTGGAGACGATCACGCGGAGCCACGCCCGCGCTCCCTTGGCCGAAAGCAGCAGGAACAGGCCGGCAATGGTCATCGCAGCAATAAGGCCAAGCCGCGCCATCGAAACCCATTCGCCCCCCGCCGCGCCGATCGCCCTCGATCCAGCCATCATCAGGATGAAATAAAAGAGGATGGCGATGATCGAGATCGACTGGAAGGTAGCCCTTCGCGACAGCTTGATCTGCCAGCTGGAATTGCGGCTGCTCGCCAGCGCGAACAAGGGAGCAAGCAGCGCGACGACTCCGCCCCGCAGTGCGAACAGGGCATTGTCCATGTCGCCGGTCAGGTAGGCAAAGGTGTAGAGATGGAGGTCGTAGGCCCAGATTGCCGCGAGGGCGATGACCGGAAGCTGGAGCGCGCCCCTCGAATTGGGCGAGGCCTGACCGTAGAGATTGTGAAGCAGTACCAGCGAACCGGCGGCGGCGATGACGCCCAGGCTGGATTTACTCGAGGTCAGGACCGCTTCGAATGCCGAAGCCCCGCCCAAAAGTCCGCCGAGCAGCGCGGAAAGACCGGCGAAAATGATTTGCAGGCCGATAATGGCAGCTATCGCCGCATAGACCCATTTTACGGCGCGCTGCAGCTTATCGTCGGCGGCATGGCGGATCATTCCGTACATGAAGCAGAGAAAGGCGAGGTTGCGGACGCTTTCGGCAAGGCTTGCGCCGATCCCCTGGGGACCGTCCAGGGCCTGAAACAATGCCCATATTGAAACACAGGCAAACGCCACCAGCAATAAGGGATTGAACTGGGCGCTGCCGCGCTGACGCGCATGCCAGACCATCAGCCCGGCGTAGAGCAGGGCCGCAAGCGCGTGACTCCAGAGGCCGACAAGCGCGGTCACCGATGCGCCTCCCCCCAGGGAAAAGGGCGCGAATCTGTAAGATTCTTCGACATGCGCCCTGTGTCGCACAAATTGACAAAAAAATTCTGAAGACCATCTGAGGGTGGAGCATTGCCGCTGTGGCAGGAGAATATATGGTCCTGATGAAGAGCCTCGGCCGAAGCGGCCTTGAAATCCCCCGGCTGGTGCTGGGCGGCAATGTGTTCGGCTTTACGCTCAAAGGCGATGGAGCCTTTCGGGTGCTGGACCGGTTCGTGGATGGCGGCGGGACCATGATCGACACTGCCGACGTCTATTCCAACTGGGTTTCCGGAAATGTCGGCGGCGAATCCGAAACGCTGATCGGCGAATGGTTGAAGAGGCGCGGACGGCGCGACGACGTGCTGATCGCGACCAAGGTCGGCATGCTGCCCGGCGAAGGCGGCGAGAAGCTGGAACCCTCCCGTATCGCGGCGGCGGCCGAGGCCTCGCTCAAACGGCTCGGGACGGATTATATCGACCTTTATTACGCCCATCAGGATGATGAGAGGACGCCGCTGGAAGAAACGCTGGCGGCATTCGACGCGCTGGTAAAGACCGGCAAGGTGCGTGCCCTCGGCGCGTCCAACTATTCGGCCGAACGGCTGCGTCAGGCTTTGGACATTTCCGTACGCGAAGGCTTCGCCGGCTATCAAATTCTCCAGCCCGAATATAATCTGATCGTCCGAAACCGCTTTGAAGGAGCGCTGCAGCATCTGTGTCTGGAGCGCGAAATCGATGTACTTCCTTATTTTGGCCTCGCGTCGGGCTTTCTTACCGGCAAATATCGATCCGAAGCGGACCTGAAGAAGAGCGTGCGGGGTGGTCGCATGCCTGCCTACATGAACGCGCGCGGCTTCGCCGTACTGGAAGCGCTGGACGAAATTGCCGCGGAGAGCGGCGCCAGTCAGGCGCAGATCGCCCTTGCCTGGATTTCCGCGCAGCCCGGAATAATTGCGCCCATTGCAAGCGCGACCAAGGTGGAGCAGCTTGACGAATTGCTGGGAGCGATGGAGCTTGAGTTGAGCCCCGACCAGATCGAGCGCCTGAATGAGGCGGGGAGAGAAGAATGAAACCGATTTACGCCTTATTGCTGCTCGCCGCCCTCGCGGGTTCCACCGGCCAGGCCGCGCCCGCGGGCAAATCCGAAACGGCGATATTCGCCGGGGGCTGTTTCTGGTGCACCGAGGCCGATTTCGAGAAGGTGAAGGGCGTCCGCAATGCGGTGTCCGGCTATACCGGCGGCCGCACCGCCAACCCCACCTACGAGCAGGTTTCCGATGGCCGTACCGGTCATTATGAGGCGGTGCGCGTCACTTATGACCCAAATGTGGTTAGCTATCGCCAATTGGCGCGCCATTTCTTCCGCACCGTTGATCCGACCGATGCCGGCGGGCAATTTTGCGACCGGGGCGAAAGCTACCGCACGGCGATATTCGTGAACGGCCAAGGCCAGCGCAAGGATGCCGAACAGGCCAAGGCCGCGGCAGCGCAGTTGCTCAAGCGGCCGGTGGTAACGCCGATTATCGATTCCAAGCGCTTCTATCCGGCCGAGGGATATCATCAGGATTATTACAAGAAGAATTCGATCCGCTATCGTTTCTACCGCGGACGTTGCGGCCGGGACGCACGGCTGAAGCAGGTCTGGGGAAGCTAAATCGCGTCACCCTGACTACCCGGCGCGCCCATGATTTGATGCAACAGTCTCCGCAGCCACTTTAGGCCGAGATCGTCGCTGAGATGTGGCGGATAGAGCAGCCATTGCTGGTCGGGCTCCTGATCGAAGGGAAGCTCGGCGCTGGTTATACCCAGAGGCCGGCCCAGCGTTTCGACCAGACGCGAAGGCAGGATCGCCATCAGGTCCGATCGGCCGACCAGATGCAGCGCCTGCAGATAATGGGGAACCGTGGCGGAGATTGAGCGCGCCAGGCCCATCTGCCCAAGCCAGCGATCCGCCAGATCCTCGGCCTGGCCGGTCGCTACGACGGCGACGTGGCCACGAGATAGAATTTCATTCCCGCGCGGCGGCGAGTGGTCGCCGGCAAAGGCGAGCACGTCGCGATCCTCGAAGAGGCGTTCCATCCGATATCCAGGGAAGATATCGGGATCGGTGGCGATCGCGAAATCGATCTCCTGCCTCGGCTCCCCCGGCCCCGGCCAGGGAATGATCGTCAGACGGCAATGGGGGGCGTCGCCCCGGAGCTTCGTCACGAGGGCCGGGAGAATGACGGCGGCAACAACGTCCGGAATAGCAGCGCGAAAATTTCGGACGGCGACAGCGGGGTCGAAGATGGGCGCCGAATATAAAGCGGTGGCATCCCGCAATAATCGCTTCACCGGCTCTCGCAGATTTTCAGCCCGCGGCGTTCGCTGAAGCCGCGCGCCGTCGCGGACCAGCAATCTGTCGTCGAATGCGTCGCGGAGCCGGGCCAGCGTGCGGCTCATCGCCGGCTGGGATAGACCGATACGGACCCCGGCCTGCGTCACGCTCATGGTGTCGAGCAAAACGTCCAGGGCCGCCAACAGACCCAGATCGAAGTTACCATTCGTTCTTTGCATAGCGATTATCTTATCTATGCATTTGCAACATGTCTATTTGAACGCGATCTTCGGCTCGAAGGGGAACTGAGGTGACCGCGATCGAAAACAAACGAATGATCAGCGACATCTATACCGCGCTTGAAAAAGGGGACCGGGGGCCGTTCGGCGAGGCCTGCCACCCGAACTATGTCTGGAGATTTCCAGGTCATTGCAGCTGGTCGAGGCGTTTCGAAGGCCAGGAGTCGGTTCGCCGAGACCTTATTGCACCGCTATTCGCTTTGTTCGCGACCGAATATACAGCCCGCGTCATCAATCTCGTTGCCGAAGGCGATCAGGTGGTGGCCGAAGTGCGCGGCGACGTCATCACCAAGGCCGGCGGGCGCTATAACAATGAATATTGTTTCATTTTCAAATTTCGCGACGGGAAGATCATTGAGATCGTGGAATATTGCGACACCGATTTGGAAGAACGGGTGCTCGGGAAATATGAAGATGCGGTCGCCGTCTATCGGGAGAAGCAGGCGGTGTAGCCCTCCTGCCGAATTGAAGACCCTTGAGGCCGATCAGATTTTCGCGGCAATCCAGATAAGGTGACGCGCCCCGCGATCCTTGCGGGCGCGGACCGCCTCTTCCGTCACGTCGAAACCGGCCTTGCGAAGGCGCGCGGAGAATTTCGGATCGGGCGACGACGACCAGATCGCGAATATACCTCCGGGCTTGAGTGCTGAACGAGCGTCCGCCAGGCCGGCACTGCCATAGAGCCGGTTATTGGCTTCGATGGTGAGACCGTGCGGCCCGTTATCGACGTCGAGCAGGATGGCGTCGTAATCGGACCGGGAGGCCCCGATCATCCCACCAACATCGCCTTCGACGACGGTGACGCGGGCATCCGTCAGGCTTTGACCGTAGAAATGAGCGAGTGGGCCCCGCGCCCAATCGATGATCGCCGGAACCAGCTCGGCGACGACGATATCGCAATCACCGCGCCATTCCGCCAACGCGGCGCGCAAGGTGAAGCCCATGCCGAGGCCGCCGATCAGGATCCGGGGCCGCGCACGGCCCCCAATTCTCGCCGCCGTCAGCGAGGCGAGCGCCTCTTCCGACCCGCTCAGCCGGCTGTTCATCAGCTCGTTGGCCCCGAGCATGATCGAAAATTCCTCGCCGCGCTGAAACAGGCGAAGTTCGCCGCCGCCTGGAAGCTCGGCCGTGTCGATCAGCAATCGCGGGATCATATCCTAGCTTTTGGCGAGTATATCGAGCGACGCTGCGACCATCGCCTCGGTTGCGGTCCCGATCACCGCTTCGGCTTCGGGCGCCCAAAAGGGGCTGTGGATCGACGGCAGCTTGGTCGGATCCCCCTGGGCCGATTCCCATCGGGCCTTGGGCACGCCGCCCACCCAGAAGATCAGGCTCTCGATCGATTTGTCGGCACGATAAAAACGGCTGAAATCCTCTCCACCCATCACGGCCGGTGTGGCGACCACCCGCTCGGCTCCGAACCGCTGGGTGAACAAGGCCGCCATATCCTCGGTAATCTTCTTGGTATTGAAAGTGGCGGGGGTCGCCTGATTCTCCCGCACCGTGACGACGGGCATCCGGTCCTCGGGCATGCCCGCCGCGATCGCCTCGCCGCGCGCGATCCGCGCGATACCGTTCAGCAGAAGCTTGCGCGTTTCGTCGGTATAGCTGCGAACGGTCAGCAACATCTTTGCCTCGTCAGAGATGATGTTGTGCTTGGCGCCCGAATGGAAACTTCCGACGGTGACCACCGCCGGCGCCTGGGGATCGACTTCCCGGCTGACCAGGGTCTGGAGGGCGGTAACGATGCGCGCCCCAAGGACGATCGGATCCTTGGTGGTGTGCGGATAGGCGCCGTGACCGCCCACCCCCTTTACCAATATATCGACGCTGTCGACATTGGCGAGCGCGTAGCCCGGCGTATAGCCGATCGTTCCGGCAGGAAGCGAAGCGGCGTCATGAAAGGCAATGACATGTGCCGGCTTAGGAAACCGGGTGAACAATCCGTCCTCAAGCATCGCCTTGGCGCCTTCGCTGGTTTCCTCGCCCGGCTGGGCGATCATGACGAGCGTGCCCGACCATTGATCCTTCATCGCCGCGAGCCGGCGGGCCGTGCCGACCCAGGCGCTCATATGCGTATCGTGCCCGCAGGCGTGCATGACTCCGCTTTCGACCCCGGCAAGGCTGGTGGCGCGGACCTTGCTGGCGAATGCAAGCCCGGTCTGCTCCTCCACCGGAAGCCCGTCCATGTCGGCGCGAAGCATCAGCACCGGCCCGGGGCCATTCTTCATCACCGCGACAATGCCTGTCTTCCCGACGCCGGTCGTCACGTCGAAGCCCAGTTTCTTCACTTCGGCCGCAAGCTTGGCGGCGCTGCGCGTCTCCTGCATGCTGAGTTCGGGATTGGCGTGGAGGTCACGATAGAGGGTCAGCAAGGACGGCATGTCCTTCGCCACCGCGTCGCGAAGCGGATCGGCGGCCGCGGGCGATGAAAAAATTGTAAGGGACAGAAGGGCTGCCAGCAGGCTGCGTCTCATTTGATATTCCTCTTGAGCAGGATCAGCCGCGCGGAACGAGTTCCAGCACGTCGACGGTGGATTCGAAATGGGGATAGGGGAAGGCGATCCGCCAGCGTCTTTCGTCAACGCGTTCCACCACGCCCACCATGTCGCGTTCGCGGTCCTGGCCATACTGAAGCGCCCTTTTCTCGTCGCCCAATTGCAGAGTACCCAGAAACACCATCCGGCGGCTGGTATCCGGGAGGAAAAGACCGATCGGCCGCTGCGAACCCGTCAATTTGGCAAAGCTCGTCATTCCGTTTTCGGCGCGGAGGCGGCAATCGAAAGGAGGATAAGCGACATATTGAAGCGTGCCGCTTCCCCTGGCGCCGATCTTCACCATGCGGCAGCTATAAGGGCCAGGCTGCGGAGTTTGCCAGTCGATCGCCGCGTCCGGTTGCAGCAAAGCGCCTTCTTTCGCGATCTCGCTTTGGTGTCCGCCGGCTTCGGCCTTGCTAAGCCCCTGCACCCAGGCAGTGCGCCACTGGCGCACGCGCGCGCGATCGTCGTCGGTCGCGATCTCTCGCCAGTCGATCGAAGCGGTACGGGAAGGTTCGACCTTGCTCCCGTCACCCTTGGCGCAGGCCACAAGCGTCAGAGCCGCGAAAAGGGGGACGAAGGCCGCTTTCATGTGGATTCCTCTAGCTGGGCAGAGCTTGCAGCAGGCCGCCCCCCTCCACAAGGCATGATCATCACCGTAGAAACTTCATTGCGCCGTCCAGCCGCCATCCATCGAAAGATTGGCGCCGGTAATCGCGGAGGCGTCGTCGCGGCAGAGGAACAAGGCGAGCGATGCGACCTGATCCACCGTGACGAATTGCTTGGTCGGCTGGGCGGCGAGGAGCACGTCGTTCATCACCTGCTCGCGCGTCAGGTTGCGAGCCTTCATCGTGTCGGGGACCTGGCTTTCCACCAAATTGGTCCAGACATAGCCAGGGCTGATGCAGTTCACCGTTACCCCGGCCTGCGCCACTTCCAGCGCCACCGCCTTGGTGAGGCCGGCAATGCCATGCTTGGCCGCCACATAAGGCGCCTTGTTGGGGCTTGCGACCAGGCTGTGCGCCGAGGCGGTGCTGATGATGCGGCCCCATCCCTTCGCCTTCATGCCCGGGAGCGCCAGGCGAATGGCGTGGAAGGCGGCGCTGAGGTTGAGCGCGATAATCAGGTCCCATTTTTCAGGCGGAAATTCATCGATCGGCGCGACATGCTGCATCCCCGCATTGTTTATGAGGATGTCTAGGCCGCCGAGCTCGTCGATGGTTTCGCCTATCAACTTCTCGATCTGGTCGGGCCTGGTCAGGTCCGCTCCATTGTAGCGAGCCAACGCTCCGCTGGCGTCTTCAAGCTCCTGCTGGATCGCCTCGATTTCGCCAGCGTCGCCGAAGCCGTTCAGCATGACCGCCGCTCCTTCGGCGGCAAGCGCCCGGGCGCAGGCAAGGCCGATTCCCGAAGTCGACCCGGTGACGAGAGCGATTTTGCCTTTGAGGAACATGCGCGCCTTTCGATTGAGGAAGGCAGGCTTTTTCGGCGGACTGGAATTGAAATGCAACCGCGTGGGCTCGCGAAGCATTGTCCAGCCGAAACGACCTTTGGAGACCAATATGCGCTTTGGCGGACGCAGGACTAGCGGCAATGTCGGCATGCAGAGCGGAGGGGGCGGCTTCGGCTTTCCCGGCGGAGGGGGCGGCGGCTTTCCGATCGGCGGGGGCGGCATGGGCTGCGGCGGTATCGTCATCCTGCTGATTCTCGCGCTGGTGTTCGGAATCAATCCGATGAGCCTGCTCAGCGGTGGCGGGCAGATGGCCTCGGGACCCGTTGAGCGGACAGGAGCTGCGGAAGCTTGCGACACGAGCGAGTCCAATAAATTTTCCTGCCAGGTCCTGGCTTCGACCGAGGATCAATGGGGCCGCATCTTCCAGGCCAAAGGTCAGCAATATCGTCCGCCGTCGATGGATTTTTACGAGCGCAACGGCCAGTCTGGCTGCGGCGCAGCGCAATCGGCGATGGGGCCTTTTTATTGCCCACAGGACCAGCGCATCTACATCGATCCGACTTTCTTTCAGGAACTGGACCAGCGTTTCAAAGCGCCGGGCGATTTCGCCCAGGCCTATGTGATCGCGCATGAGGTGGGCCATCATATCCAGACCATCACCGGCACCGCCGACCGGGTCAGGCAGGCGCAGTCCCGCGCCAGCAAGGCCGAAGGAAATGCGCTGCAGGTCAAGATGGAATTGCAGGCCGATTGCTATGCCGGCGTCTGGGCGGCGACCGAGCGCGAGGCCCTGGAGCCGGGCGATGTCGAAGAAGGCATGCGGGCGGCCTCCGCGATCGGCGACGACACGCTGCAGAAAGCGGCGCAGGGTTATGCCGTTCCGGAAAGCTTCACGCACGGCACCTCGGCCCAACGCCAGGAAGCCCTGCAGCGGGGACTGGGCAGCGGCGATCCCGCGGTGTGCGACGCTTATTCTCCCGCCTGAACGAATGGGGCGCAAGCCCCGCTCGTCAAAGCGTGAAGCGGAGAGTCGCGCGCAAGGTGGTCGGTGCGCCGGGCGCAATATTATTGTCGCTATGCGCGGTCGCGAAATAGTCCGCGCCGAAGATATTTTCGACGTTCAGCTGGCCTTCCACTCCGGGGACCAGCTCGTAGAAAATCGCACCATCGAAGCGCGCGTAGCCCGGCAGTTCGACCTGATTGCTGATCGACGTGAAAGATTTGGTGCGGGCAATGACACCGAGGCCGACGCCGAGATCGGGGTTCACGTCGTATCGATTCCAGAGCGAGAATTGATGGCGCGGGACCAGCGGGACTTCACAGGCTCCGCTGAGGCAGGCTGAAGTTACCCGCCTGACCTCCGCCTTCTGCCATGCATAACCGGCCGCCACCTGCCATCTGTTGGTGAGGCTGCGTTCCAGTCCCAATTCCAGCCCGCGGCTGCGCTGTGCCCCGGTGAGCACAATGGTCCCGCTTCCATCAGGATTGGGTGCACGTGTGTTGGTACGGTCCAGTTGATAGAGAGCGGCGGTCGCCAGCAACCCTTCGGTTGGCTCCCATTTGGCGCCAATCTCGTAATTGTCGAATTTCTCGGGCTTAAGGGTCGCGGAGATCGCATCCAGGTTACCAAACTGATCTCCCGAACTCGGCAAATAGGATCGGCCGTAGCTGGCATAGAGCGAAAGGTTCGGCATCGGCTTGGCGATCAGACCGATGCGCGGCGAAAAAACTTCGTCCTTCCGGATGAATTCCCGACCGTTGTTCAAATTGGTGACGTTGAGCTCGAACCGGTCGAAGCGAAGGCCGGCGACGATTTCGAACATCGGGGACAGGCGGATCTGGTCCTGCACATAGAGCGCGGCGACCTGTGCCTTCGTACGAACATTGGCGTCGCTGGCGGCAGGGGCAAAGGTAACGATCGCATCGATAGTGGGATCGGTTAGCGGAACTTCATTAGAGCCGGCAAAGGTGCCGCTCAACCTCCGGTTACGGGACTTCTGCCGCCCAAGCTCGAACCCAAATAACAGGGTCTGGTCGATTCCGCCGAGACTGTTTTCCCAAACCAGATCGGTCTGGCTGAACAAATTATTGCGGTCGTTTTCGCTATTATAGGCGCCGAGACGTGCCCGCGCCGGGTTCGGTCCCGCCGCTGCCAGAAGCAGGCTTGGATAGATGTTCTGATAGAATTTGTCGTAACTGCCATAGACGGTTCGGTTCCGGACGCTGAGCCCTTCGCCCAACTGATGTTCGACGGCGAAGGTGCCGAGTTGCACGTTTACCCTGGCGAAGCTCTGGTCGGGGTCGCCAAAGAAGACGGTGTCGAACCCTTCGAGCGGGAGGCCGGAATCGGATGGCACACCCCGGTCGGTGGTGCGGCGATCGTGAGCATATTCGTAGGAAAGGTTGACACGCGTATCAGGGCCCACCAGGATCCCTGCCGTTGGATTGACCGCATAGCGTTCCAGTTCGGCTCCTTTGCGGAAGCTTTCGCCATTTTCGTACATGCCGTTGACGCGAAGGCCTGCCGAACTGCCCAATGGCTGGTCCACATCCTCGGTCAGCCGGTATCCACCCTCGCTGTCGCCGGAAATCGCGAACTCGCGATAGGGATTGAGGCTGGAGCGCTTGGTGACCCGGTTGACCACCCCGCCACCGCCGCCCCGCCCGAAGATCATCGCATTGGGTCCGCGCAGAATCTCGACCCGGTCCGAATTATACAGGTCGCGGAAATATTGGACGTCGTCGCGTATTCCATCGACGAAGAAGTCGGCTGTGCTATTGTTGCCGCGAAGGGTGATCTGATCGCGATTGCCCTCGCCCGTGCCGGGCATCGCGCCCGGGACGTAATTGAGGATATCGGCGATGGAGCGCAACGCCTGATCCTCGATCTGGCTTTCCGAAATCACCGTCATCGCCTGCGGGATATTACGAACGTCCGTATCTGTCTTGGTGCCGGTGCGCGTGGATTGAACGCCATATTCGCCGCGCTGGCCCGTCACGATGATCGGATCCGCTGAACCATCCGCAGCCTCCGCCACCGCCATGTCGGCAGCGAGCGCCGGACACGAAAAAGACACGGCGATAGCGAGAACCGAAACCGTACGGAAAATCATTAGGCCCCTTCATGCGCTGTTACGCGTGTGGAATGGCTCTATCGTTGTTGATAATGTTTCGCAATAGCGATTATTCGGCCGCCAATAATCTCTCCGCACCGCCGAGATCGACGCTTACCAGGCGGCTGATACCCTTCTCGATCATAGTCACACCGAACAGCCGGTGCATGCGGCTCATCGTTACGGCATTATGAGTGACGATCAGATAGCGTGTGTCGGTTTCAGCGGTCATACGGTCCAGCAGATCGCAGAAACGTTCGATATTGGCGTCGTCCAAAGGTGCATCGACTTCATCCAGCACGCAGATCGGCGCCGGATTGGTGAGGAACAGGGCAAAGATCAGCGCCACGGCGGTCAATGCCTGCTCGCCGCCCGATAGCAAGGTGAGCGCGGACAGGCGCTTGCCCGGCGGCTGCGCCATGATCTCCAGCCCGGCCTCAAGCGGGTCGTCGGATTCGATCAGTTCCAGATGCGCCTGCCCGCCTTCAAACAAGGTCGTGAAAAGGCTTCGGAAATGCCGATCCACCGCTTCAAAGGCAGCGAGCAGACGGACCCTGCCTTCGCGGTTTAGGCTGCCGATCGAGCCGCGCAGCCGGTTGATCGCGAGCCCCAGTTCCTCGCGCTCGGCCTGGCTGCCGCTACGCCCTTCTTCCAGTTCGGTGAGCTCCTGTTCGGCCACCAGATTTACCGGGCCGATCCGCTCGCGCTCCGCGGTAAGCCGTTCGAGCGACGCGGATTCGACTGCTGTATCGACGATGCTCGCTTCCTCGAAACCGAGCTTTTCCGGCAGCAGAGGCGGCGGACATTCGAACCGCTCACCGGCGATCCGCCCCATCTCGATCCGTCGGCTTTCCTGATTCTCATGCCGCGCCGCCGCCCCGGCGCGGGCTTCGCGGGCAATCGAAAGCGCCTCGCCAACATCGGCCGACCTGGCTTCGGTTGCGCGAAGCGCTTCTTCGGCCTGGCGTTCATAAGCCGCGGCGGCTTCGGCGGCCTCCGAGGCAGCAATCGATTCGGCTTCGAGACTTTCCAGGGCCCCCGCCAGCTTGTCCGGAGCCTCCGAAAGCTCCGCATCTTCCGCTTCGGCCTCGGCGATGCGGCGGCCCATATCGTCGTGGCGCCGCGCCGCATCGGCGGCACGGACTTCCCAATCGGCCCGCTCTTTCGCCGCCGCTTCCGCACGCTGCCGATCGGCGGCGATCGTCCGCGCGTGCGTGGCAGCCTCGGCGCGAAGCTCGGCCAGCTTTTGCCCGGCAATGGCCGCCACCTCGCGCAGGGCCGCGACGCGCGCCTCGGTTACGGCCGCGTCGGGCAAGGCCGATGCGACGGAATGCGCCTCGGCGGCGGCTCGACTCGCATCTTCAAGGTCCGCCTGGGCCTGCATCACACGTTCGGCCAGCCCGGTGCGGCGCAGATCCAGCCGCTCGATGGCGACATTGGCGGCATCCTCCTCCTGGCCCGCTTCGCGAATGGCGTAAGCCGCGGCCGCTTCGGCCGCGCGGCCCGCATCGGCCGCCTCGCGCGCGGCCTGAAGACTTTGCAGAGCTGCATCGATGCGGCCTTGCGCTTCCGTCGCGGCCGCCTCGGATTTGGGAAGAGCCTGCTCGATCTCCGCGAGCCGGTTGACCCGGATCAGCCGTTCGGCGGCGGCCGCTCCAAGCCCCGATGCGATGAACCCGTCCCAGCGCCGCAGCAGGCCGTCGCGAGTGACCAGCCGTTGACCGACCGCCAATTCTATTCGGCCATCATCTTCATCGACCACGGCGATCTGGGCCAGCCGCCGGGCCAACGCAGACGGAGCCTCGATATGATCCCCCAGCGCAGCGCAACCTGCGGGCAGAGCCGGATCGTCGGCAGGAACGGCAATGCCAATCCACCGCCGCGGCGAATCCCCCTCCAGCGCCGCATCCAGATCGTCGCCGAGCGCGGCGGCAAGCGCGCGCTCATAGCCCGGGTCGGCCTTCAAATGATTGATAGCCCGATTGCCGATGGCGCCCTCGACCGCGTTTCGGAGCGCCGTGGCTTCGGACTGGAGCGCAGCCAATGCGGCGCGCGTCGAGGCGCTTTCGCTTTCCGCCGCGTCGCGCGCGGACGCCGCCTGCTGGCGGCTGGCTTCAGCGGCAGCCACGGCGTCGATCGCCGCGGCAATCTTTTCTTCGGCCTGTTCGTGTTTGCGGCGCGCCGAAGCCCGAGCCTCCACCAGTGGCGCCTGTTCGCCAAGCTCGGCCATTTGATCCTGTAGCCTCATCATCTCGGCTTCCGCGCGCGATAGCTTCGCCCGGGCGCTTTCAAGCGCGGCCTGGGCCACGCGGGCTTCCGCCTGCTCGCCGGCCTGCTCGGCGCGCGCCTTGCCAAGAGCGGCCTCGGCCTCGCGTGCCGCATCCTCAAGCTCGACCGTCCGGATATCGATCGTGCCCCGGCCGGCTTCGGCGGATTTGATCCGGGCGGCAATGTCACCTGCCTCCTGTTCCAGCCTCGCGAGCGCCGCCCGGGCGTCCTCACCCAAAGCAGCTTCGCGCGCCCGGTCGGAAGTCAGCGAGCGCCGACGTTCCGCAAGTTCGGCAATCCGGCGAGCCATTTGATCCCGCTCGGCGCGAAGCGCCGCTAGCCTGTGCCCCAGCGCAGATGCCTGTTCGCGCGCGGCCTGCGATGCCGCCCTCTTATCCCCCAGCGCCTGGGCGGCTTCTGCCTGATAAGCGGCGGCGGCTCGCTGCGCTTCGGACGCCTTTTCCACGGCTTCCACCGCCTTTTGCGCTTCCGCCTTGGCCAGTTCAGCGGCGGCGGCGGCCTCCCGCCATCTCGTGAAGATCAGGCGCGCTTCGGCAACGCGGATCTGGTCGGTAAGCTTCCGATAGCGTTCGGCCGCCCGAGCCTGCCGCTTCAGCGCAGCGGCCCGTTGCTCCATGTCGCCCAGCAATTCGTCCAGCCGGATTAGGTTGGCCTCCGCGGCGCGAAGCTTCTGCTCCGCATCCTTTCTGCGAACATGAAGCCCGGCAATTCCGGCCGCTTCCTCCAGCATCATTCGCCGTTCGGTGGGCTTGGCCGCGATCACGGCGCTGATCCGACCCTGACTGACCAGGGCCGGCGAATGGGCGCCGGTCGCCGCATCGGCAAAGAGCAAGGCCACATCCTTGGCCCGGACGTCGCGCCCGTTGACTCTATAGGCCGATCCCGCACCGCGTTCGATCCGCCGTGTAACCTCTACTTCGCCGTCCCTCGCGGCCGAGATATCGCCGGGCATGTCCTCGGCGGCGCGTTCGACTAGCAAGGATACTTCCGCGAAATCGCGCGCGGGCCGCGTGGCGGTGCCGGCGAAGATGACGTCCTCCATCCCCGCGCCGCGCATGGACTTGGGGCTGGATTCGCCCATCACCCACCGTATCGCCTCCAGGACGTTCGACTTGCCGCAGCCATTGGGGCCGACCACCCCGGTAAGGCCCTGCTCGATGCGCAGCTCGGCTGGCTCGACGAAGCTTTTAAAGCCCGAAAGCTTGAGGCGCTTTATCTGCACGATGAAGCCCCCCAGCGCATCCGCTAGCCCGCGGCTTTCCGGATCAGAGGCTCGAGCGTCGGCCAGTCGTGCGCGGCGGCGCGGTCGCCATTGATGAAGAAGGTCGGGGTGCCCTGCACCCCAAGGGCTTCCGCGGCGCCATACATATCGCCCAGGCGATTGAGCGCGGCCTCGTCGGAAAGGCACTTCTTGCCCTGGACCGCGGGCAATCCGCGCTCCGCGCTCAACTGGGTCAGGCCGCCAAGATCGGCGATCCGTCCAAGCATCTCGCCCGTGGGAAGGCTCTTCATCTGATCTTTCTGGGCCTGACTGATCTTACTGACCTTGCCCATCCACTGATCCTGCGCCGCGAACATTCCCTCGGTGATCCGGAAGAAATTCCGGGTTCCGCCGCAGCGTGCGAGCAAGGATGCCGAAGCGTCGATACCGTTCAGGACGAAGTTTCGGAATTCGTAGCTGACCTTGCCCGATTTGACATAGTCGCGGGCGAGCGGCGCCATCGCCGCTTTCGAAAAGTCGGCGCAATGCGAGCAGGTAAGCGACCCATATTCCACCACTTTCACGCGCGCACTGGGATTGCCCATTCGAAAGCCGCCCTCGGGCGTCTGCACCACCGTTCTGGTCCAGTCAGTTGAAATAGCCACTGGCTTCTGCGCCGCAGGAGCCGGCGCGAAAGGAAGGCCGAGCCCGACAGCGGCGGCAAAGAGGAGCCGGCCCCGCATATCAGCCGATCGCTTCCCGAAGCTTTGGTTCCAGCAATTCCCAGCTCGCGGTAGCCTCGACCATCTCGCCATTGATCAGGAAGGTGGGGGTTCCGGGGAAGTTGGGGATGTCTGCAACGGCCTTTTGCGTGATGCCCGCCAGCCGGGTGAGCCCGGCTGGATCGGCGAGACAGGAATTGATCTTTTGCTCAGGCATGCCGCGCTGGCGGAAAAACTGATCGATTCCGCCCGCCTTGGTAAGCGCGACCACGCGCTGCTGCGCCGGCAGGGCCTGGATCCGCTCCGCCTCGGCGGGCGACAGATCCTGATAGCCCTGCATCCAGTTGCGCTGTTCCGCATAAAGCTGGTCGGTTAGCCTGAAGAAGGGCCCCGGGCCCTGACAGCGAAGCAACATCGAAATGCCCACATCGGGGGCGCCCAGCAGGAACGGCCGGAACTCGAAGCTTACTTGCCCGCTTTTCACATATTCGTTTTTAAGCTTTTCGCCGCCCTCGGCCGCGAACTCCGCGCAATGCGGGCAGCTAAGCGAACCATATTCGACCAATTTCACCGGGGCATTGGGATTGCCCATCATGAAGCCGCCATCGGCAGTTTCGCTGACGATTTGGGTCCAGTCGCCATTAGGCGCCTCGACCTGCTGAAGCGGGGTGGTGCTGACGGGCTGGCCCGACGCAATGTTGTTCCCTGCGTCGTCGCCGCAGCCTGCAAGCAGGAGCGCCAGAGTGAGCGCGCCGCTACCGATCAATGCTTTCATATCTTACCTCACTAATTTGCCGACGACCGGGATCGTCATCATGTCAGTAACCGGCTGCCCTTCGCTTGCGGCGACGCCGCGCGCAAGCGATTCGAGGCAGGCCCGAAGTTCGGGGTCCGCGATCGTCCTCAGCGAATCCCCGAGTTCCGCCGGCAGGGGCCGAAGCGATGGGGGCGCGATCCGTGCCTTTGCCCGCGCCACCTTAACGATGCCTTGCCTGAACGCGACGCGTTCGACCGCCGGATAGCCGAAGAAACGGTTCACCCTCTCGATGATGACCGGGGCCACATGCTGCATCATCGGCGCGTGCGCGCCCTCGACGATCAACGTCAGCACTCCTTCGGAACGGCGGCCCTGCGGGAAGCGGATCGATTCGGGCGACGAAACCCCGGCATAGCGGTCGCCGACAATCTCGTGCCAGCGGCTGACCACCGATGACTGGACGAAGCCGAAGCGGCGAAAGGCGGCGCGTCCGACATCGGGAAGCAAGTCGGATACGGCCCGCGCGCGCCGCGCGCGCTGCGGTTCGACGACCTGTTTCGCCTTCTTTCTTTTTTCTGGAGTGCCGCCGGATTTCGTCATCGCCTGAAGCATGGCATAGCCTGGGCATGTCAGTCGATGCATCAAATGCGCTCCTCAAATGGTATGTTGTGGATAAGAGGGCGCTTCCGTGGCGGTCAGTGGGATCAGCGCGGCCCGATCCCTATCGCGTCTGGCTGTCCGAAATCATGCTGCAGCAAACGACGGTCGCGATGGCGCGCCCCTATTTCGAAAAATTCACTTATCGGTGGCCGGATGTCGAAGCGCTCGCCTCCGCGCCGGAGGATGAGGTGATGGCTGCCTGGGCGGGACTTGGCTATTATGCCCGCGCCCGCAATCTGATCGCCTGCGCCCGCGCGGTCGCCGCCGCCGGCGGCTTTCCCGACAACGAGGCCGAATTGCGGAAGCTTCCGGGCGTCGGCCGCTACACCGCGGCCGCCATTGCGTCCATTGCCTTTGGCCAGCGCGCGATAGTGGTCGATGCCAATGTCGAACGCGTCGTGTCGCGACTGTTCGCCGTCAAACAGCCTTTGCCTGGCGCGAGGGAGCGGATTTACGAGCTGGTCGATAGCATCACGCCCCCCGGCGGCAGCGGCGATTTCGCTCAGGCGATGATGGATCTCGGCGCGACCATCTGCATCCCGCGCGCGCCGCGATGCGGGCATTGCCCGATCGCGCAGCATTGTGCGGGCAGGGCCGAAGGTGATCCGGCGCGTTACCCGATCAAGGCCGCAAAACTACCCAGGCCGCATAAAGAGGGCATGGCTTACTGGCTGCAGCATCAAGGCAATGTCTTGCTTGTCCGCCGCCCCGGCAAAGGAATGTTGGGCGGAATGCTCGCGCTCCCGACCGGCCTTTGGAGCGAGCAGGCCGAGCCGGGGCAGTCCGCCCCGGTCGCCGTCGAATGGACCGAAGCGGGCAATGTCGACCACGTCTTCACCCATTTTTCGCTGAGCATGCGCCTATTTTGCGCCGAAACGCACGTCACCTCGGGAGCCGCGGGCATCTGGTGGCCGATCGACCGGATCGCTGACGCCGGCCTTCCCACCTTGTTCGCAAAACTGGCTGAGCGCGGCACGGCGTGGAGCATAGGTGCCGCCCTTTTGGCTGCTTAAGGTACGGGCTTCCAGTTGAAGCTCGCTAAGAGTTTCGGAACACTGTAAATTACCCTAATATCCGATGACGACTCGCTCTTTCGGAAAGCCCACCCCGAAGCAGTCGTCAGCCCCCGCAGGGGAGGCGGGGGCCCATTTCATTTCTTTTTGCCGGCCGGCCGTCCGGATTTCGTGCCGCCTTTGGGCGCCTTTGGCCGTGCCTCGCTCTTGCCGCCACCCTCATAACCGTCAAGCAGCGTCCGAGCCGCGTCGATCAGGATCAGCTTGACCGCCGTTCCGACGGCAGTGGCCTCCTTGATCGTCTCCGAAGCGAGATCGCCGGCTCCGCGCCTCGCCGCCTGACCCTTCCTGCTGCTTGCGAGCGAGGTTGCCGCGGCCATCATCGCCGCGGCGGCGATTTCGCTGATCACCGGCCCCCGCGCCCATTCGGCAGCCGCTTCGCCCGCCTTGCGCAGCTCCTTGGGAATTTTAACGCCGCCGATTTTACTGGGAAGCTTGGTGCGCTTTTCCTTGGCCATCCTTATCTCTCCAACCGTCTGATCGAACAGTAAACGCGGAAAGTGCCCGTCCTGTCCATCACCGACCGATCAAAGCGCCGCCAGCAATTCCGCCGCGAACAAGGACAAGGTATCGTCGCGCGCGCCCATTATGATGATGCGGTCGCCGGGCCTTGCGAGAGCGCGGAGCCGGTCGCCCGCCGCGACGCGGTCGGGAATATGTTCGGCATGGCGGCCCGCAGCCTGTACGCCCGAAACGATGTCGTCGCTGCCCACGCTGCGGTCGACCGTGCCGCCATAATAAACGGGGTCCGGCATGATCAGCACATCTTCGTCGCCAAGCTTCTCCGCAAAGCAGTCGATCAGCTCCCTGCCCATCGACCTTAGCGGTCCGTATCCATGCGGCTGGAAGAGGATCAGAAGGCGCCCTGGAAAAGCGCGAAGCGTATCGAGCGTCGCCGAAATCTTGTCCGGGTTATGCCCGAAATCGTCGATTACATTGATGTCGTTCCTGGTGCCCACCACTTCGAAGCGGCGGCGCAGGCCCGTAAAGCCCGCCAGTGCCTCGGCCGCCGTGGCAAGGTCTATGCCGACCGCCGCGGCCGCGGCCATCGCCGCAAGCGCGTTGGACGCATTGTGCCGGCCCGGGACCTGAAGTCGGACCTGAACCGCCTGGCCCGCGGCGCGGTGCGCGACCGAAAAGGAAATGGCCAGCGGCTCTTCCTTTATATTGCCGCCGAGCAAATCGGCTTTCTCGTCGCGGAAGCTGAAGGTCAGCAGCCGGCGCGGCTCGACCTTCTTCGCCAGCAACCGCGTTTCTTCATCGTCGAGATTGAGCACGACCGTGTCGGCCTTGGCTAAGAAATCGGCGAAAAGGGACCGCAATTCGTCCAGTGATTTATGGTCGAGAGTGATGTTGCCGAGCACCGCCACCCGCGGGCTGTACAACGCTATCGATCCGTCGCTCTCGTCCACCTCGCTGACAAAGGCGTCGCCTTTGCCGGCCAAAGCGCTGGCGAACGGCGTGTCGCTGGTCACGAAATTCTTCATCACCGCGCCGTTCATCACGACCGGATCGCGACCCGCCTGGTGCAGGATCCAGCCGATCATGCCGGTGGTGGTGGATTTGCCGCTGGTGCCGCCGCAGGCGATGCTGGTTGGCGCCGCATTGAACAGGCTGGCCAGTAATTGCGGCCGGGTGACCCGGTCTGCGCCGATCCCGATCGCGGCCTGCACATCCGGCACGGTTTCTTCGATCGCCGCGGAAGTGACGAGGATCTGATCGGCGCTCGTCACCCCGCTTCCATCCTGCGGAAACAAGGCTATTCCCTGCCTTTCCAGGAACGCGAACTTGTCGCCGACCCGACCCTGATCGAGCGAACGGTCCGAACCCGCTACCTCATGGCCGTGGGCGCGGACGATACAGGCCAGCGGAAGCATGCCGCTGCCGCCGATACCGCAAAAGAAATAGGATTTGGCACGATTCATCCCTTGCCCCTATTGAGAAGCAGCGGTCATTTCAAAGCCTTTGAGGGGAGCGGACATGCGGATCGGAGTGGTGGCGCCGTCGACGCCGATCAGACGCGAAGTCGCCGAGGGCGTGACCGAATTGGCGGCCCGCGAATTTGCGGCCGCCAGCCTGGTCTTTCATCCCCAATGCTTCCTCACGCACAATCATTTTGCGGGCGACGATAAAGCGCGTGCCGACGCCTTTGTCGAAATGGCCAACGATTCCTCGTTCGACGCGCTCTGGTTCGCGCGCGGTGGTTATGGTTCCTGCCGGATAGCCGAGGATGTCCTGGACCGGTTGGAGAGCCCGGCCCGCGACAAGATCTACCTTGGCTATAGCGATGCCGGCTATATTCTCGGCGGCCTGTACACCGCCGGCTACGGCAAGCTCGCGCATGGGCCGATGCCCAAAGATATCGAGCGCGACGGCGGCGAAGCCGCGGTGCGCCGATCGCTCGCCTGGCTGGTGGCGGGAGACCGCCAGTCGCTGGAGCCAGGCCTGTCCGCCCGGGAACCGAATGCCGCCTTCAACATCACCGTCTTCAGTCAGTTGCTGGGCACGCCGCTTCAGCCCGACCTTTCGGGGCATGTCCTGATGCTGGAGGACGTATCGGAACATATGTACCGGACCGACCGGTCGATGTTCCATATCACCAGCAATCCGAACGTACGCAAGATTGCGGGATTGAGGCTCGGCCGGTGCAGCGACGTGCCCGAAAACGATCCGGCCTTTGGCGAGACTGAAGAGGAAGTGGTCATCCATTGGTGCGAAAAGGCCGGGATTCCCTATCTCGGGCGGGCCGATATCGGCCATGATTCCGATAATAAGGTCGTCCCTTTCGGGATTTAACCATTTTAGTGCGATGAATGGTGGCAGAGCCCCTTGCACGCGGCGCTCGTTTGCGCTCTATCTTCCTCCAAATCAGAGGAGGGCCAAATGGCTAAAGGTAGTTCAGGTGGGAATAATGCGTTGGCAAGGCCGATGAAGCCGTCGGCTGAACTTGCCGCGGTGACGGGGTCGGACAACATCGCGCGTAGCGCAGTGGTCAGCAAGATGTGGGAATATATCAAGAAGAACAATCTTCAGAACCCGCAGAACAAGCGCGAGATCATGGCCGATGCCAAGCTCAAGCCGATCTTCGGCGGCAAGGACAAGGTCAGCATGTTCGAAATGAACAAGCATCTGTCCAACCATCTCAGCAATCCCTGATAGGGAATTGATGGCAGAAAAGGGCCCGCAGGCGAAAGCTTGCGGGCCCTTTTCTTTGCCTGCGGTCAGTCAAGTCTGGCCGACAAATCTAGCGGCAGGCGCGCCAGCCCGTTTCGCCCCTGGGCGCCTGATCGAGATGGAAATGATCGCGATGGGCTTGATTATAATCGGGCGACAGGACCGTCGCGAACAGGCCGCAGGCACCATCGCGAACTTCTTTCAGAAAGGCGGATCTGGCGCCGTCCCATTCCCAATCCTTCAATATATTGATCCGCCTCCCATCCTCCAGCCTGAACCCCGCGACATCGACCGCATTGGCGCGGCTATGTTCGCTCCAGTCGCCTTGCGAGCGGCCGTAGAGCCGCCGGCAGCTATAGCTTCCGAAATGGTCGATCTGCGCCACGCGCTGCCCAAAATGGCGAAGCGCGGCGGGCTGGACGACATGCCATTCCCATAAAGCTAGCGCCGCGCCCACCGGGCAGGCGATAGTGAGATCGGCCGGCCTGTAGCCGATCGAGACGGCGCCTGCCGGACGAAACCGAATCGCATCGTCATAGCCGCATTGCTCGCTCGCTTTGAGCGGCGGAGCCGGCGTGAACTGGATGCCCGCTCGAGCCAGCAGGATACGGCATTGGCCGCTGTCGCCAGCAAGGCCGGCCAGCTTGCGTCCGGTAAAGGCGCCGGGTTTCTGGGTGAGATCGAGCCTCGTCCAGGGGAGGTCCTGGGGATGACTTCGCGCATAGCCATAAAGCAGGACCGCCCCAAAGCTAGCCAGCCCGGCGAGCAGAAGCACTTTCAAGACCCGGACCAACCGCATATGGCCATGACGTATAAGCCCAGGCATCGGTTGCCGGGCAAGGAGAAACGATGACCGTCACGCGCCTCGAAACGCGCCGCGTCGAGAAGATCTGGGGCAGGCGCGAGTTGCTGCCCACCTTCGGACTGGTCGAGGAAAACGGCGAGCCGGTAGGCGAAATCTGGTTTGAGGATCCGCGCGGAAGCGATCCCGAATTGCTGGTCAAATATCTGTTCACATCGGAACGTCTTTCGATTCAGGTCCACCCGGACGACGAAGCGGCGCGCCGGGCCGGCCATCCGCGCGGCAAGGACGAAGCCTGGGTCGTGCTGGCGGCAGAGCCGGATGCCACGATCGGCATTGGCCTGAGAGCCCTGGCAAGCCGGGCCCAACTTCGCGCGGCCGCGCTCGACGGCCGAATCGAACAGATGATCGACTGGCGTCCGGCCAAAGCGGGGGACGTCTATTATTCGCCGGCGGGGACGATCCATGCGCTGGGGCCGGGCCTTGCCCTGGTCGAGGTCCAACAGAATGTAGATCTCACCTATCGGCTGTATGATTATGGGCGCCCCCGCGAATTGCACCTTGAAGAGGGGATCGCGGTCTCGGAGCCCGAACCTTATTCCGCTTCCTTCGAACCTTTTGAGATCGAAGGAGGCCGGATCATATTGGCGGACGGCCCGGCTTTCGTGCTGGAACGATGGACAATCCCCGTCCGGGGCCAGTTGAACGAAGCCAGACCCCTATGGCTGATCCCCGTCGAAGGCGGGGGGACGATCGATGATGAGCGGATGGAGGCTGGGACAGCCTGGCTGGTCGAGGGTCCGGCCCAGATCACCATCGACGAAGGCTCGGATTTTCTGATTGCTTATCCCGGCAGCGGTGTCAGCGAGCATCTGCCCGCTTAGCTTCGCCTGGCGGTTTCCAGCAATTCGGCAGTGACCGGATAACCGAGACCTTCAGGGATGCAGACCCATTTTTTCTCCTCCCGCTGTTCGATCCAGGGGGTGATCTTTGTCACCGGGTGCCGTTCGGCATCGGCCCGCGCTTCGTCGACCGACGCGAAGCGGGCCACACGTTCCAGGTTCCGGCGCGTCGGGAAAATCACGTGAGCTCCCCCTGCTTCCACTGAAGCCAGCACGTCGCTGGCGCTGAGCCAGAAAGCCCGCACGGCTTCGGTCTCGTCCGCGCTCGCAGGGTGGGCGCCGGACGGTGCCTCCGCGACGTAGAACAAGGTATCGAAACGGCGTGTTTTCCGAAAATTGGGACACCAGCGCGCAAATGGGGTGAGAGCGTCCAGATCGAGACTGAGCCCATGTTCGGCCAGGGTGTCTGCGAACGGAATTCCGCTTGCCAAATCCGCTCGGATCGCGGCGCTAAGCTCCTGGTCGGGCTGAGGCAGTAGCCCCGCGGCGACACCTGTTTCCTCGATGGTCTCCCGGATTGCGGCGATCCGGGCGGCTGCGTCATCCACTTCCTCGGTCGCCGCGAGCGCCTCGTCCTGCGGCTCGATCCGGCCACCCGGAAATACCAGAGCGCCGGCTGCAAAAGCCATGGTTTCGGCCCGCTCCATCACCAATATCTCGGGCGCGCTTTGACCGGCGCGCATCAGGATCAAGGTGGCAGCCGGGATGGCTTCGGGAAGGCCGGATAGGGTGTCCATGATCCGGCCCTGGCCTGATCCTATTTACCGCAGCCGAGGGGTTCTTCGTCACCATAAGCCTGGCAGACATGCTCCCACGCCTCTTCGGCGGTTTCCACGAACTTGAACAGCTTGAGGTCGTCCGGCGATATGACGCCTTCTTCCACCAAGGCTTCGAAACTGATCACGCGTTCCCAGAATTCCCGGCCGAACAGCATGATCGGGATCGGCTTGATCTTGCCGGTCTGGATCAGCGTCAATAGCTCGAACCCCTCGTCGAACGTGCCGAACCCGCCTGGGAAAACCGCCACCGCCCGCGCGCGCAGCAGAAAGTGCATCTTGCGCAGCGAAAAATAATGGAATTGGAAGCTGAGCGACGGCGTCACATAGGGATTGGGAAGCTGTTCGTGCGGCAGCACGATGTTGAGTCCGATCGAATCGACGCCTTCATCCGCAGCACCGCGATTGGCGGCTTCCATGATCGACGGACCGCCGCCCGAGCAGACGACGAACTGCCTTTTGCCATTTTCGTCGGTTCCGCAGCGGCTGGCCATCCGCGCGAGCTTGCGCGCCTCGTCATAATATTTGGATTTCGCCTTGAGCCGCTCGGCGACCGCGCGCTGGCTGTCGGTCGAAGCCGCGCTGATCAGAGCGTCGGCCTTGCCCGGCTCGGGAATTCGGGCCGATCCGTACATGACGAAGGTGGATCCGATATTCGCCTCGTTCATCATCAGCTCGGGCTTCAGCAGCTCCAGCTGGAAACGAACCGCACGAAGATCCTCGCGCAGCAGGAAATCCATGTCCTGGAAGGCCAGGCGATAAGCGGGATCTTCAGTCTGCGGACTGGAAGTCGGCTGGTTGGCGACTTCCGCTTCTTCGCGAGCGGGGGAGAATAGACGAGATGGGGGATGAGGATCGGTCATCCGCCCGGCTTTAGCGGCAATAGGGCCCTCGTCCCATATCAAAATGCAGATGATCTCGATGGAAGCTGTTGGCGTCGGGTCCAAGGCCGATCTGAAAGCGCCGGCAGCCCTCCCGATGGACCGATCGGAGAAAGCTTTTCACATTCTCATCCTGTCCGTTCCAGCCGGTCAGCAAGGAGATCCGGCGTCCGTCGGAAAGGATGAAGGCCCCTATGTCGACCGCATTGGCGCGGCCATGTTCGCTAAGCTTGCCGCCGGCCTGACCGTTGATCGGGCGGCAGCTATAAGTGCCCATGCTTTCGATCCGGACGACCTGAGCGCCGAGCCATTGCTCGGCCGCCGGCTGCACCGCCTCGCGCGTCCAGCGCGCAAGCTGGTGGGCGAGCGGGCAGGTCATCGCTCCCAGATTGGCGACAGGAGTTCCGATATCGAGCAATTGCACCGATCCCAGCGCGGTACAGCCGCCATCAAAGACCCGATCCGGCAGGATTCGGAATTGGACTCCTTCTCGGCGAAGGTCTGCGTGGCATTGTCGGGTTGCAACGTCTGGATCAGCCGGGACGATATTGGGCGATGGGCGCGATGGGGGGACGGCAGGCCGCTGCTCGGCCTTTGGAATGCAGGCCGCCAATAATGTAAGTGACAGCAAGGCTCCCCAGCGCATGGGCAAACTGTTCCTCTGGGCCGCCGCGCGGTCAAGCCCGGGCTCCGTTGGAAGAGTCGAAGCGTTGCAGGCGGGAGTCGAACGGAAAATCCGGGCGCACACAGAGATGGACGGTTGACAGAATGGGTGCCGGCTCTAAGCCGGCCGGCGGGCCACGCCGTCCCAACGCGGCGCGTGCTCTCTGTGAGGAGAGTTGAAATATGAATGCCAAGCCAGCGGTGCGTCCCGCGCGCCCGTCTTTTTCTTCCGGACCCTGCGCCAAGCCGCCGGGCTGGGCCCCCGAACATCTCGCCTTGGGCTCGCTTGGACGATCGCATCGTTCGAAGCTCGGCAAGGCGCGTCTCCAATACGCGATCGATTTGACCCGGTCGGTGCTGCGCGTCCCTGACACGCATCGCATCGCGATCGTTCCCGGGTCCGACACCGGCGCGGTCGAAATGGCGATGTGGACGATGCTGGGGGTCCGGGCGGTCACCATGCTCGCCTGGGAAAGTTTCGGCGAAGGCTGGGTGACCGATGCGGTGAAGCAATTGAAACTCGACGCGCGCACTCTATCCGCGCCCTACGGACAGCTCCCCGATTTGGGCTCGGTAGATCAATCGACCGACATGGTCTTCACCTGGAACGGCACCACTTCCGGCGTGCGCGTTCCGAACGGGGACTGGATCGACGCGGGCCGCGAAGGCCTTACCATCGCCGATTCCACGTCGGCCTGTTTCGCGATGGAGCTTCCCTGGGAGAAGCTCGATGTCGTCACCTATAGCTGGCAGAAAGTGCTGGGGGGAGAAGGCGGCCATGGGATGTTGATCCTGGGACCGCGCGCTGTCGAGCGGCTGGAATCTTATACGCCCGACCGTCCTTTGCCCAAGATCTTTCGCCTTACCAAAGGCGGCAAGCTGATCGAGGGCATCTTCCAGGGCGAAACGATCAACACCCCCTCGATGCTTGCAGTCGAGGATTACATCCATTCGCTCGAATGGGCGCAGGGGCTGGGCGGGCTTTCGGCGCTGATCGCGCGCTGCGACGCCAATGCTGCCGCACTCGACGTCTGGGTGCAACGGGCCGACTGGATCGATCATCTCGCGGCCGATCCCGCGATCCGCACCAACACCAGCGTCTGCCTCAAATTCGCCGATCACGCTGTTAGCGGGCTGGACGAAGCCGGCCAGAACGCGCTGGTCAAGAAGATGGCGGCCCTGCTCGAAGCGGAAGGCGCCGCCTACGACATAGCCGGATATCGCGACGCGCCGCCGGGGATTCGCATCTGGTGCGGCGCCACGATCGAAACTGACGATATCGAGGCGCTTTGTCCGTGGCTCGATTGGGCGTGGCAGCAAGAGCGCTCGCAATAAGCACCGATCTGGCGGGCGATCTTCCCCCTTTCCTTCCAAATTTCCGGCGCGGCCGGTTGGAGTCCAAAATGCCTAAAGTGTTGATTTCCGATCAGATGGACCCGAAGGCGGCCGAAATTTTTCGGGCGCGCGGCATCGAGGTCGACGAGAAAACGGACCTCAGCAAGGATGAGCTTGCAGCGATTATCGGCGATTATGACGGCCTCGCCATCAGGTCGGCGACCAAGGTGACAAGTGAGATTCTGGCAGCCGCGACCAATCTCAAGGTCGTGGGGCGCGCCGGGATCGGAGTCGATAATGTCGATATCCCCGCCGCGTCCGCCAAGGGCGTGGTGGTGATGAACACGCCGTTCGGCAATTCGATCACCACTGCCGAACATGCGATTGCCCTGATGTTTGCTCTCGCGCGTGAGCTCCCGGCGGCCGACACCTCCACGCAGGAAGGCAAGTGGGAGAAGAACCGCTTCATGGGGGTCGAGCTTACCTCCAAGATCCTGGGCCTGATCGGCGCCGGCAATATCGGGTCGATCGTCGCCGAGCGGGCGCTTGGCCTGAAGATGAAAGTGATCGCCTTTGATCCCTTTCTGACGCCCGAGCGGGCGCTTGATCTGGGTGTCGAGAAAGTCACGCTGGAAGATCTCCTGGCCCGCGCCGATTTCATTACCTTGCACACGCCGCTGACCGACCAGACGCGCAACATCCTGAGCCGCGAAAATCTCGCCAAGACCAAGAAAGGCGTGCGCATCGTCAATTGCGCGCGCGGCGGGCTGATCGACGAAGCGGCGCTAAAGGAGGGTTTGGAAAGCGGCCAGATCGCCGGCGCCGCCTTGGACGTATTCGTCGAGGAACCGGCCAAGCAGAGCCCGTTATTCGGGACGCCTAATTTTATCGCCACACCGCATCTGGGCGCCTCTACCACCGAGGCGCAGGTCAATGTGGCGATCCAGGTTGCCGAGCAAATGTCCGATTTCCTGAACACGGGCGGCGTGACCAATGCGCTCAACATGCCGTCGCTCTCGGCCGAAGAGGCACCCAAGCTCCGGCCCTATATGGAGCTTGCCCAAAAGCTCGGATCGCTGGTCGGGCAATTGGAAGGACGCAGCATCTCCGGCGTTTCGATCGAGGTCGAAGGCGCGGCGGCTCAACTGAACCCCAGGCCCATTACCGGAGCTGTGCTGGCGGGGTTGATGCAGGTCTATTCAGACACGGTGAACATGGTCAACGCGCCGTACCTCGCCAAGGAACGTGGCCTGGACGTCCGCGAGATACGCCACGACCGCGAGGGCGATTATCATACTTTGGTGCGAGTGACGGTGACCACTGGCGAGGGCCCCAAATCGGTCGCCGGCACATTGTTCGGCAACGCCGCGCCGCGCCTCGTTGAAATCTTCGGCATCAGGGTGGAGGCGGAGCTGCAGGGTGAAATGATCTATATCGTCAATGACGATGCCCCCGGCTTTATCGGGCGGCTGGGCACCGTGTTGGGCGAAGCGGCGATCAATATCGGCACATTCAACCTCGGCCGCCGTGCCGCAGGCGGCGAGGCGGTCGCTTTGGTGTCGGTTGACAGCCATGTTGAAAAAGAAGTCGAACGCGCGATCTGCGCGCTTCCGGGCGTCCGGGTGGTCGAGCCGCTTCGCTTCTGATCGCTGGACGGGCGGCGCTCCAACCCGTAGAGGCTGCCGGTCATTTTCAAGGAAAGCGTGAGGCTTGGCGAACGTAACGGTGATCGGCGGCCAATGGGGCGACGAGGGCAAGGGAAAGATCGTCGACTGGCTGTCCAGCCGCGCCGACGTGGTCGCCCGTTTCCAGGGCGGACATAATGCCGGCCATACTCTGGTCGTCGGCGAACAGGTCTACAAACTCTCATTGCTTCCCTCCGGCATCGTCCGCGGCACCCTGTCGGTCATCGGCAATGGCGTGGTGCTCGATCCCTGGTGGCTGAAACAGGAAGTCGAAAAACTTCGCGGCCAGGGCGTCAGCATCACCCCGGAAAATTTCCAGATCGCCGAAACCTGTCCGCTGATCCTGCCATTTCACCGCGATCTCGATGCCTTGCGCGAGGATGCGATCGGTCTTGGCAAGATCGGTACGACGCGGCGCGGCATCGGCCCGGCCTATGAAGACAAGGTCGGTCGCCGCGCCATCCGGGTCTGCGACCTTGCCCATCTGGATGATCTTGAATTGCAGCTCGACCGCCTGTGCGCGCATCATGACGCGCTTCGCGCCGGTTTCGGCGAAGGGCCGGTCGATCGCGAACGGCTGGTCGCCGACCTTCGCGAAGTCGCCGACTTCGTCCTCGAATTCGCGCGGCCGGTCTGGATGACGCTGAACGAGGCGCGCGCCCGGGGACGCCGCATCCTGTTCGAAGGGGCACAAGGCGTGCTGCTGGACGTCGATCACGGCACCTATCCCTATGTGACCTCATCTAACACCATCGCTGGGACCGCGGCGGGCGGAACGGGCCTCGGCCCCTCCGCCGCCGGCTTCGTGCTCGGAATCGTCAAGGCCTACACCACCCGCGTTGGGTCTGGGCCGTTCCCAACCGAGCTCGACGATGCCATCGGGCAGCGCCTTGGCGAACGAGGCCATGAGTTCGGGACCGTTACCGGCCGCAAGCGCCGCTGTGGCTGGTTCGACGCGGTGCTCGTCCGCCAATCCTGCGCGGTTTCCGGTGTGACCGGGATCGCTCTCACCAAGCTCGATGTGCTCGACGGCCTGGACGAAATTAATATCTGCACCGGCTATCGCCTGAACGGAAAGACGCTCGACCATTTCCCCGCCCATTCGTCGGATCAGGCGGCGGTGGAGCCGATCTACGAGACCGTGGAAGGCTGGTCGCAATCGACCGCGGGCGCGCGCAGCTGGGCCCAGCTTCCGGCCAGCGCGATCAAGTACATCCGGCGCATCGAGGAACTGATCCGCTGTCCCGTTGCTTTGGTTTCCACCAGCCCCGAGCGCGAAGACACTATTCTGGTCCGCGACCCATTCGCCGACTGAGTTTTTGTAACGAACAGGATGCTATTGGCGAGCCATGACATCACGCGAAACCACTGGCATTCTTCCCCGCGCCCATGAAGCGCATCAATCGGCGCGCCGCGACCGCTCGTTCAAGGAATGGGCGACCCTGCTCGCCTTCGGCCCGGTCAATGCACCCTGGCTGCTGAAAAGCCTCTATGGCGGCAGCAAGGCCAGCAAGCGCGCGTTGCTCGATCGGCTTGGCCTGCCGCAGGATGCCCTGCCCAATCTGGGTAGCTGGAAAGCCGATGTCGGCCTGCTCAACCTGGTGGTCGATCATATTCTGGCCAAAAAACCCAAAATCGTGGTGGAATTCGGCGCGGGAGCCTCAACCCTGGTCGTCGCCCGCGCGCTGCAAATGGCGGGGGGAGGCGTTCATATCGCCTTCGACCAGCATGAGGATTTCGTTCGATCAACCCGCGAATGGCTGGCCGAATATGGCCTTGCCGCCGATTTGCGTTCGGTTCCGCTGGTGCCGGCCCCGGACGGATTGCCGGGCCTTTGGTATGATCACGGGCCGCTTCCCGACCAGATCGATTACATGCTGATCGACGGCCCGCCGTGGAGCATCCACCCCTTTACGCGCGGCGCGGCGGGAAGCTTGTTCGGGCGAATCTCGCGGGGCGGCACGATCATGCTCGACGACGGAGCCCGCCCGGGGGAACGCGTCGTCGCCCGCCGCTGGCGCAAGGCCTGGCCCGATTTCGATTTCAAGCTGCTGAAGTCCGGCACCAAGGGTACGCTGCGGGGAGTCCGCCGCTAGCTCGGCCTCCGGTTTCAGGTGGTGGCGATGTCCGGCGCGTCCTCGGCCTTCATTCCCACTACATTGTAACCGGCATCCACGTGATGGATTTCGCCGGTGACTCCGCTGGCCAGGTCCGACAGCAGATACAGCGCCGATCCTCCGACATCCTCGATCGTGACATTGCGGCGCAGCGGCGCATTATATTCGTTCCACTTCAGGATGTAACGGAAATCGCCAATGCCGCTGGAGGCGAGAGTCTTGATCGGGCCGGCTGAAAGGGCGTTGACCCGGATATTTTCGGGGCCGAGATCCATGGCGAGATATTTGACGCTCGTTTCGAGCGCGGCCTTGGCGACGCCCATCACGTTATAATGCGGGATGACCTTCTCGGCGCCATAATAAGAAAGGGTCAGGATGCTGCCTCCGTTGGGCATCATCGTCCGCGCGCGCTGGGTTACCGCAGCGAAACTGTAGCAGCTGATATTCATGGTCATCAGGAAATTCGCGAGGCTGGTATCGACATAGCCCCCGCGAAGCTCGTTCTTGTCGGAAAATCCGATCGCATGAACCACGAAGTCGATCGTGCCCCAGCGCGCCTTCAGAGCGGCGAATGCCTGGTCGAGCGCATCCATGTCGGAAACGTCGCAATCGATCAGGAAATCGGAACCTAACTGCTCGGCCAGCGGTCCCACCCGGCGCTGCAGGGCCTCGCCCTGATAGCTGAAGGCAAGCTCTGCCCCCTGTTCGGCCAAAGCCTTGGCAATTCCCCACGCAAGTGACCGATCATTGGCGAGACCCATGATCAATCCGCGTTTGCCGGCCATCAAGCCATTCATATGCTTTTCCTGTTATAGAATGGTTCTTCGCCATCCTTTAGTCGCTCTTCGGGCGTTTCCGCTAGTGCGGCGTTGAGTTCCGCACCTATCACTACGCCCAGGCCGATCACGAAGAAAAAGATAAGCGCGATCATCACCCCGGCGAGACTCCCGTAGGTGAGATCATACCCGCCGAGGGTGGACAGCATGGCGGGCAGCAAGGCGGTGGTTGATAGCCACCAGATCGTGACAAAGGCGGGACCTGGCCAGCGGCGACAGCCCCGCTTGCGGTAGCGCTTCGGCGTAAGAGTGAAAAACAGAAGATAAAGCGAGCCAAACAGCACCAGCCCCGGCAGGATGCGGAACAGGGTGAACAGGCTGACGATATCGTCTCCCCCGGGCAGGAAGCGGACCACGAATTCCTGGACGCCGCTGAGCAGGATCGAGAAACTGAAAGCGACCATGGCCAGGATCACCGAGGCAATGATCATCCCCAGCGATCCCAGCCGATATTCCCAGAAAGGACGGCTGAAGCTTACTCCATAGGCCCGGCGAATGATGTCGCGGATGGTCTCGATGAAGCTGCCCGTGGTCCACAGGCCGACGATCGCGCCCAGCCACAGCAGGCCGCCCGATCGCGCCTCTAGGACGTCGGCGATCGGCTTGGAAAGCACATCGGCGACGTCGGGCGGCATGGTCTGGAGAAGGCCGATCACCGCGTCCATGCCACCCTCGCTCTGCCCGAACAGGCGGGCGACCGCGGCAGCGACGATGACGAATGGAAAAATGGTCAGCAAGGCCAAATAGGCCAGATTGCCGGCATGGATGAAGCCGTCCGAATAGACTCCGATGGCGACCCGCTTGATCACTTCGAACGGGTAAGTGCCGGGGCGGATCCGTTCGACATGCCTGCCGAACTTCGCCTTCGCCTTGGAAAAACGCTTACGCCTGGCCTCTGGGGATTCGGGTGAAAGATTTTGCACTTCGCCTAGACGCCCAGCGAGGCCCGCGGGTTTCCTTTGCCCCTGCCGCTCCAGCTTTCGACGAAGCGCTTAAGCTCGTCATCCTGCTCCGGCAGATCGACCATCAGGGTAACCAATTGGTCTCCGCGCGTGCCGGTTTTGGAATGGAAACCCCTGTTCTTGAGGCGTAGCACCTTTCCAGATGACGAACCGGCCGGAACGCTCAGCATCACCGCTCCGTCCACGGTCGGGACCTTCACCTTGGCACCCAGCAGGGCCTCGTCCAGGCCGACGGGCAGATCGAGGCGGATATTGTTTCCTTCGCGCATAAAGAAACGATGCGGCTGGATCGTGATCGTGATGATCGCGTCGCCATTTCCGCCGGGACCCTGCTGACCTTGGGCCGTGAGCCGGATCTTGGTGCCTTCCTCGACCCCCTTGGGGAGCTTGATCGATATGGTCTTGCCGCTGGACAAGGTCACCCGCTGCTCCTTCAGCGCGGCCGCGTCCTCGAATGTAACCGGTAGCCGATAAGAGACATCCGCGCCCTTCTGGGGAGGCGGCGCCTGACGTCCAAACCCGCCGAAACCACCCCCGCGGCGCCCGCCGAGGATCGTGTCGAACAGGTCCGACAGATCGGCGCTCTCTCCGCCCATTCCGAAGCCTTCGGGTCCGCCGCTCCGCTGATAGCCGCCTGGAGACGGCCCGCGTCCATAGCCGAAAGGCGAACGGGGATTGCCCTCTTCGTCTATTTCGCCCCGGTCATATTGGGCGCGCTTGTCCTTGTCGGTGAGGATGTCATAGGCCTGGGTCACTTTCGAGAAGCGCTCCGAAGCCTTTGGATTGTCTTTGTTGCGGTCCGGGTGAAGTTCCTTGGCCAGCGTTCGATAGGCCTTCTTGATTTCGGCCTCGCTTGCGTCGCGCGCCACCCCCAGCTGTGAATATAGGTCTGCCATCTGAGCTTCGTTCTCCAGCCGGGCCGAAAAGTCCACCATAACGCGCTTGCAGATGGGTTTGGAACTTCCGGGCCGCAAGCCATGCTTGTGCGAAGCGGCCCTGAGCGGCAAGAGGCGGCATGACCAATGATCCGCACTCCCTGTTCGACCTGTGGTTCGAAGAAGCCCGGCAGAGTGAACCCAATGATCCCGAAGCCATGGCGCTAGCCACCTGCGACACCGAAGGCCGCCCTTCGGTTCGAATGGTGCTTTTGAAAAATCACGATGCGCGCGGTTTCACTTTCCACACCAACCTTGAAAGCCGAAAGGGCGGCGAGATCGAGGCAAACCCCAATGCAGCGATTGTCTTTCATTGGAAATCACTGCGCCGCCAGGTGAGGGTTGAGGGCCGGATCGAGCCCGTGAGCGTTGCCGATGCCGATGCCTATTTTGCCACGCGCAGCCGCGGATCCCAACTCAGCGCCTGGGCTTCCTCGCAGTCGCGCCCGCTTGAATCCGCCGAAGCCCTGGCGGCTCGCTATGCCGATATGGTGGAGCGTTTCGAGGGCCAGGATGTGCCCCGGCCGGCGCACTGGACCGGGCTGCGGCTGGTGCCGCGAGTCATCGAATTCTGGTCCAATGGCGATTTTCGCCTGCATCAGCGCCGTCTTTTCACCCTGACCGGCAATGACTGGCACGAAAATCTGCTCTATCCATGAGCGGCGCCCACGATCATCATCATGTTCATGGTTCGCTGACCACCAAGGCGGCGATCGCCAGCGTTTCGGCCGCTTTCTTTCTGCTGCTGCTCAAGGCCTATGCGGCCTGGGCGACCGGATCGGTCGCCATGCTCGGCTCGCTCGCCGATACCAGCCTCGATCTGCTCGCATCTTTGGTCACGCTTTACGGAGTGCGGCTCGCCGCCACGCCCGCCGACCGCGATCACCGCTTCGGTCACGGCAAGGCGGAGGCGCTGGCCGCCTTGTTCCAGGTCGCCTTGATCGCCGTATCGGCGGTGGCGATCGGTTGGCGGGCGGTCCAACGCCTGGTCCATGGCGAAGCCACGGCCGGTGCGGAATATGGAATCGCGGTTTCGGCCATTGCCATTGTCACCACCTTCGCCCTCCTTTTCTACCAGCGTAGCGTCATTGCCCGGACCGGATCGGTGGCGATCGAGGCGGATCATGTTCATTATCAGACCGACCTGCTGCTCAACCTTTCGGTGATCGCGGCGCTCGTGCTCGACCAGTATCTGGGCTTCACCGGCGCAGATCCCTTATTCGGGATCGCTATCGCCCTGTGGCTCGCCTGGGGTGCATGGCGCGCCTCGTCCCGCGCGATCGATCAATTGATGGACCGGGAATGGCCGGAGGAAAAGCGCCGCCGCTTCCTCGCCGTCGCCGCTCGCCATCCCGAATTGAAAGGTATTCATGATCTTCGCACACGCACCAGCGGCAGCCGGGACTTCGTTCAATTCCATGTCTGGGTAGATCCGCTGATGAGCGTCGCCGAGGCGCATCGGGTGATGGATGAGGTCGAACATAAATTGCAGCAAGAATTCCCAGCCTGTGAGATCCTCATTCACGTCGATCCCGAAGGTCAGGTCGACCATCCCGGCAACAGTCTGCTGGAAACCGACGAAACGCCAGGAGCCGCCCAATGACCGACCTTCGCCTCGTCCAGGTGGACGCTTTTGCCGACCGGCCCTTTACCGGCAATCCGGCGGCGGTGATGCCGCTCGACCAATGGCTGCCCGATGAAGTCATGCAACGTATCGCGATGGAAAATAATCTCAGCGAGACGGCGTTCACAATACCCACGATCGGAGACGCCGATTACGAGCTTCGCTGGTTCACGCCCACGACCGAAGTCGTTCTTTGCGGCCATGCGACATTGGCCAGCGGCCATGTGCTTATCGAAGGCGACCGGATCCGCTTCCGCACCCGCAACGCCGGTAATCTGGAGGTCGCGCGCGATGGCGAGGGATATCAGCTGACTCTTCCCGCCTGGAGGCCCGAGCCAAAACCGCTTCCCGAAATCGTCGAAGCGCTGGGCGTCCGGGCGATCGAAACGCTCTGGCATCCCCATCGCTACGGATTGGTCGTGGTCGAGACCGAGGAGGAGGTGCTGAACCTCACACCGGACTTTAAAGCGCTGGGACGCGAAGGGGATGTCCTGACCATAGTCACCGCGCCGGGCAGCGCCACCGATATCGTCAGCCGGGTGTTCGCTCCCGGAGCGGGAATTGACGAAGATCCGGTGACCGGATCGGCGCATGCGGTGATGGTGCCTTATTGGACGGAGCGTCTTGGCCGCGACAGCTTCACCGCCTTTCAGGCGAGCCGGCGCGGCGGCCACCTGACCTGCCGCCTCGCTGGCGACCGGGTCATATTGGGCGGCCGCTGTGTGACGGTGATGGAAGGAATCATGCGAATCTAGGTCGGAAGCCCAGACGCCCCGACCCAGATCCGTTTCCAGCGCGTCCAATATGGGTTGCTGGCTCGGCAATATGCCCCTGCTTACGTCAGGCCGAACCACGCGCCCCGGTCGGATTCGGGGAAAGGTTGGTAGCAGCTTGCTCCCGGGCGGCCATTCCATTTCGAACAAATTGCTGACGATCGCATCGGCATCGCCAGAACCTAGGCTCGCGGCATCCGCAAAATAATCAGGGCTTGGTATAGCTAGGAGCGGTTGAAAATGTCCGCTTCCGATGGGATCGGCTTAATAAATATCAAAGCTGATCAACGTGAAACGGGCGGGACCTGTCGAATAGACCCCATGGCCGCGATAGCCAACGGTGCCGAACACCAGGCCGAGGCTGCTTGTGTCAGCTAGCGCTTCCCTAAAGGCGCCAGGACTTCCCGCCGCGGTTTGGGAATGGATGGAGCCCCAGGCAGGATCGTTCAGGCTGACGGTAAGCTCCTGCACCCCGGGCCTGATTTGACGGACGCTGTGCGCGGGGGCGTACCAGCGGTAATTTTCATATCGGCCCTTGGCGCTCCACGTATCGCCGCGCCTCTGAAAATAAAGCGACACAGTGGCCGGAACGCCGGGGCTTTCCTGTGGCACGAACCGCGTACCGCGACCGGCATCTACCTGATAGCGGACCGTAATTCGCGACTTCCCCAACAAAGATCCGGGGTTAAAGGTAACATAGTGAACATGCCCCGCTTCGGCACTAGGATACGGGAAATCGAAAAACCAACCCTGCCGCAGGGGAGTCGGCTGAAGCGGCATTCCCTGTGAATAATTTCGGCCCCGGATGATTGGGCCAATACCCCAGAGCTCCGCCGGCGGAGTGCTCGCTGCACTGGGGAGGGCAGTGCCGATGAGCGTCAGAGCCAGAAGCGTCTTCGTGATATTTTTCATGCCTAAGGACATGCGATGTTTAGCTTTGCCATAGCCTGAATGGATGGGGACCCCCGAAGTCTACCGACGACAGCCGCCGACACATGCTTTCAAGGAAGGCATCTTTCGGCCTGGTTTTAACACCTCGCATGGCGCTGTCATCATGTGCGGGACAGGCGACCTCCGCGGGCCGCTCCTGACTGAACGAATATCCACTGTGGGCGGATCCGGAGGCAATTATGACTTAGGGCGAGATGCCAGAGCCTGAAGCCCCCTCTCGGTCAGTTCCACCGACTCGCGAGTGATAATCACGCCCATCTCGTTCGTCACCGTGACCTGGACTTCAGCAAGGGGGGAGGGCGCTGAACACGAGGAATGGACCGCGAGCAATGTGGGGATCGTCGTACGATGCGCGGCGCTAAACGACGCGTACCAGACCGCCTGCTCGACCATCGCCGTGCCGTCGGATTTGAAGACAAGGCCGTTATTGTCGGCCAAATCCTTCAGCGTCTTGTCAACGGCCTTGCATTGGGCTTCGGGGATCTCAACCGCCGTCTTCGTCACCGGGGCTTCAGGCTCCGAAACGACGCTGTCGCAGCCGCCGGCCAGGCACAGGATGGCGCACATCATTTGCCTCATTATCTATCCTCGCGAGATCTAACTGCCTGAACTATGCCAGCGACACCTTCGTGTCGCAATTCGCTCCGGAGGCAATTTCACCATTTTCCCCGCGCCACGATCGGCCAGACTTCCTCGACGAGGCCATCGCGTACGGCATGAATGCGCTCGTATAGCGCGATGGTCGGGTCGCAATGGTCGGGGATGAGATGGACGTGCGTTCCGATGGCAGGCAGCGGCTGGGAATCGACATTTCGTAGAATCCCATGTTCATCGCTGGCATTGCCATAAGTGACGCCGGGCAAGTCGCGGGGAACCGGCATGCCGCTGTCCAGCGCGAACGACTTGAGGCCGGCATCGATTACCGCCCGGCCTGGTGCGGCGCTGATGACGGACGCAAGAACGGTCAAAGCGGGTGCATATCGGTCCGCGTCGCCTGACGGGTCGATCGCCAGATAATCCACATCCATCAAGGCGTAGGTTCCGCACTGAAACTCATTCAGCGCCCCGAGTTGCAGGTCCAGATCCACCGTGCCGGTGCCGGCGCCACTGACGACCACCGGCGGGAAACCCGCGTCGCTAAGTGTCTGGACGTAATTGCGGGTTGTCGCTGCCGTCGTTTCGACAACTCGCTGGCGCTCGGCCGGATCGCGCAAATGCTGGGCCTTGCCATTATAGGCCTGGAGCCCGGCGAGAGTGAGGCCAAGGCGCTCGGCTTCCCGGGCCAGGGCCAAGGCCGCTTGCGGGTCGGCCGTGCCGCAACGCCCGCCGCCAACATCCACCTCGATGTAAAGGTCGATTGGCCGCGTCCAAATCGCATCGGCAATGAGTTGGAGATGCAGCACGGAATCAACGCAGATGCCGATCCGGACTCCCTCCGGGATGGCCGCGAGCCGCGTGATTTTTGCGGGGTCGGTGATCTCGTTGGTGAGCAGGATGTCGCTTATTCCCCCTGCCGCAAAGGCTTCCACCTCTGCGACAGTCTGGCAGCAGATGCCGACCGCGCCGAGCGCGATCTGGCGCCGCGCGATCTCGACGCATTTATGCGCCTTGGCATGCGGCCGGAACCGGAGGCCTGTGCCGGCGAAGCGCGCGGCGAGCCGCTCCAGATTGGCTTCCAGGATATCCAGATCGACGATCAGGGCGGGCGTCGGAAGGTCTTCCTCTCGCGCGCCGATCAAATCATGGTTTAACACCGGCGCTCCCAATATTCATCTTTACTTCGCGGCCAGCGCAACCTTGCCAAGCGAAGCCCCGCGCATACGCGCCGCGCGCTGCGCTTTGCGTTCATCATCGGTGAAGATGTTCGCCAAGGGTCGTGTCGAAGGATCGCAGGCAAATCTCTCTCTGGCGAGAGACCAGGCCATTTGATCGGCAAGGCATATGGCAAACGCTTTCGCCATCGGCGGCGGGACAGCGTTCCCCACTTGTCGGTACTGCTGCAGGCGGGGGATTCGATCCGGCCATAGGAAGTCGTCCGAAAAGCCCTGCAACCGCGCGCTTTCGCGTACGGTAATCACGCGATGATGCTTGTAATGCACCGGCCGTAGTGGGCTGAAATTCCCCGATCCGGCGCGTAGCGTGTACGACGGGCGTTCCGGGTGCAGTCGATCATGGTATGATCCGCGCTCGCGCCTGCCCGGCTTCAATGCCGATAGCCGCTCAATCATATCGTCGGAATGCGCTGTCGGTTCATGATTGAAAATTCCTGTTTCGCCGAATTCCCCCGCGTCCGGTAAATCGCCGATTGCTTCGGCTGCTGAAAGGTAAGGCCGTTCGGCAGTTCCGTGCGTCGGTTCAGGAAAGCGGACGGTGCGCTTCCCCTTCACGCCCAGCAAGACAAGGCGCTTGCGGTTTTGTGGCACGCCATAATCCGCAGCCAACACGACGCGATGATCAACGGTATAGCCAAGTGAGCGCAGCTCGGCTTTCACTTCGTGGAGGAATTCGCCGCCTGAAATCGCGGCAAGGTTCGGCACGTTTTCCAACATAAACGAGGATGGTTTCAGTTCGTCAACGATACGAATGAAATGCCCGACTAGATCGGCGCGAATGTCGCGCTTGCCCTGCCGCTTGCCCGCGATCGAAAATGGCTGGCATGGTGGACCGCCGATTACGAAATCGGCCCTCTTGATCCCGGCAAGCTGTAGCAGTTCGGCCCCGGACGCCACGCTAAGGTCCGCAATGAAGCCCCGGCTTCCACGATAGGCGTGGTTGTAGTTGTATGCGTCAACCGCGCGAGCTTCGAGTTCGAAGCCCGCCGCGACGTTAAGGCCGGCGTCGAGAAAGCCGGTTGATAGCCCGCCGCAACCGGCGAACAGTTCAATTCCCGTGGGCCTCTTACTCATTGTTTCGGCACGTTCGTTGCGCGGATCATGGCAATTTGAGCCTCCGACGTGTTGATTGCGTAGCTAGCCGATCGAACAACCCGAAGATCGCCCGGTCGGGCTGCGACATTGAATTCGATAAGATGGACGGCCGATTGGTAATCGACCTTCAACGCGAGCGGTCGGACGGTTAGGCCGGGGTAATAATGCGCCGCGTACTGGATCATGTTGAAAATTTGTACGCGATTGAGTTCGTCGGAAACGGCCTTCGCCTCAATCGGGAATATGACGGGGATTTCGTCCTCGCCTGCCGCAATGCCTACGTCAATCGCGTCTAGTTCGGCTTGTCCAACTCCGGGCACGCTCTTTCGGACGTGAGAGCGGAGTCGGTAAATCTTCATGCCTGTAAAATGATCGAGTAAGTTGCAATATCCGACGACGGACAGCAGCGCCTGTTCATCCATTTCGGCCATTGTTTCGGGCAAAAGGCGGCGCACCGGCATGGGCGTCTGGTCAATCGCCGGGGTAATTTCGTTGACGGGCGTATCAATGATTCCACTCGACGCCTTTTCGAACTGGTAGCGTCCGCGCCCTACGGCGCGCAGGATATGGAAGCCCTTGTCGAGAATTTCAGCCGGAAGTATCGTGCGCGAGCGCATGCGATACACCACGTCGGCGGGGTTGCGGGACGATATGGCATCCGGGTTGTCGGATCCGGCCCGAACGGCTTCGACGGCCGTGCGCACGTCATCGAGCGAAAACACCACAGTCGCTGCACCCGGCCGCCAACGATCCTGAAATAGTTTCAGAATGACGGGCACATAGACCTTCGAATTCCGGCCATGGCTTTGAAGGCTCTTGACCTTCGGCTTGGCAGCGGCGGACGTTATCGCATCGGCCTTGGTCGCCCTTCGGCGTTTCGGCGCAGTCGCGTCTAGATCGTCCTCATCGCTCATCTAGACCCCAATATAACATTTAGAACAAAACAGGAACATATATTCGTCCGCCTTTCCACACTCGAATCAGAATGTGGGGTCGGCGTCAACGCTTACCGTTTTATCGACCGCAGGCGGAAGAGGAGGACCGAACCATTGTCGCTAATTAATTTTGAAATCAGTATCTTGGCGTTAGCTCTCGCTGAGACGGAGGGATTGGGCTCGCTTTGCGTCGCCCGTCTGCGCCTACGGCTTCGACTCCGAACCCTTGAGGGCTCTTCGGCTCCTCCCTCTTCGCCAGGAAGGCCGCCCGCTGGCTTGATGCAAGTTCGGCACCCCGGCTTTCGCCCTGCGCCCATAAGCGTCGCGCGCCACGTCGCGGTTTTTTGGGAATGCCTAGGCCGATTGTCCGAAGCAACAACGACATGGTTATGGAGGGTCGGTCCGCCGAATTGTTGCCGTGGGACTTCGAACAGCCCTTCAACGGCGACTTCGCCGAGCACAGCCTTTGATTTCTGATTTCCTTCGACCAGTGTGCGGCCCTGCCCTTGCCCGACGTTGCGGACTTTTCGCTTCCAACGGGGCCGGGCCGGGCCGCTGACAGGCTCCACCACATAATCGGCAAGACGGAAGAGACGCCACCATGATCCGACGACCGGCCCCGTGGCGGGACGATGGCAGCTGGCAGGGCCGCCTTTGCGCCCTTGTGGACTTTCCATCGCCGGACATGACCCCGCAGCAAGCCGTGGACGTCGCAGGGGCATCTGGCGCGGACCCTGACGCCATCGTTGTCCTTTGCGTCCCGTCGTGGGCGATGGCCCGCAAGGAAGTGGCCTGCCTTCGCCTGCCCTTCCTGCCTACCCCCTAGCCGCGCCGGGTCCCTTACCCGGTTGCGCTGGACCCCGGCCTGTGATTGCGCGCACAGGCCGGGGTTTTCGTCAAAGTTTCGCCACGTCTTCAACCGGAGGCGGCGGCAAAGCGGTTAGTATATCGAGCCGCTTCCATTCATCGTTTCGCTGGCGCATTTCCGCTACCTTAGCGTTGGCATCGTTGCCGAACACCGCGTCGGCGAACGCCTTGTCGTTGACGACGTAGGTTTTGGCCCAACCAAGAAAGTGGTTCCAAATGTGCGTCGAATGCCCAAGGCAATCGGAAAGCATCAACTGCCCGATAGCTTCAGCGTTGTTCAACAGCCGCCACGAACCTGGCACCGGATGCCCGCCCAACTCGCAATGGAAGCTATAGTCGGCGCTTCGGAAATGGCCATCGGCGGCTTTGCGAAGTTTGGCGGGAGTGAAGAAGGAATGCCGTTCCTCGCGAGTGCTGCGAAGCCATCGGCGGCATTCTTCGTCGTTCATTTCGAACGCCCATGCCAGATATTCGACTTCGACAAGCTGGCGCACAAGTGCCGCGCCAGCGTAGTGACGACCGCTGCCCACGAGGTCGGCGCAACCCGATACAATCTCGCTCGCGATCCGTAGTAGCATCGAAACAGCCACCACGGCGTCGTCACCATGCCCGAACGGCGAAACGCCGTCGCGCCGGTCGGGGCCAAGTATGTGACCGCAGACGAACAACCTTTCGCCCAAGTCGGTGAACGTTTCGGCGGTGAGCTTGGCGTAGTTCATTCGCGCAGCGATACCCATAGGGTCAACGGCGGCGCGTTGAATAGCGGCTCGCGAATGGTCTAAAGTTTCGTCGGTCATTCGAACGCTATATCGAAGCATTCGTCGTGAATCACGCTCGCCGAAGCAAAACACCTTATGGTAGGCTATGTGGTAACTTTGGCGAAACCCTGAAAAAATCCAATTATTTCAACAGAAAATGGCGGAGACGGAGGGATTCGAACCCTCGGTAGGAAATTATCCCTACGGCGGTTTAGCAAACCGCTGGTTTCAGCCACTCACCCACGTCTCCGTCAGCGGCGAAGGGCGGGCTATAGCGAGGGCCCGCGCCCGGTTCAACCGGCCTTGGCGACACAATCCGGCGCAATATGGACTCGTGCCACCGCCCGTTCATTGCGGAGCAAGCCATGCGGCTGTTAACCTTTGGCCCAAGGGTCGGGGGTTATTTCAATGTCACACATGATTTTCCTGAAATTGTTCGCGGCGGCGGGGCTGGTCTTTGCGGGCCCTGTCCTCGCGCAAAGCTATGATCCCGGCGATAGCGGGGAATATGAGCCCGCGCCGGCCAAAGCCGAAGTCAGCGTGCAGGCGCAGCCGGCGGCCCCATCGCTGCCGACCACGCCGATCGAAGAGCCCGCGCCGGTGCGGGTCGACGAGGAATATTATCCGGTGGACGCAGCGCCTCAGCCCGATGCCGCACCCGTCCAGCAATCCGCCCCCGTCGCTGCCGGTTCGGCGAGCGCCGAAGACCGGGCAAGCCAGGCCGTCAGCAACACCGTAGCCAAGGACGGCGTACTTTCCGCCGCTGAGGGTGTGTTCGGACGCGGTGCTGAAGGGCTTGCAGGCATCCTGGAAAACATTCTCAAAAAGCAGGGCGAACCCAGCGCCTACATCACCGGCAGCGAGGCCGGCGGCGCGATGGTCGTGGGCCTACGCTACGGTAAGGGAAAATTGCATCACAAGTCCGAAGGCGACCGCAAGGTCTATTGGACAGGGCCGTCGGTCGGCTTCGACGTTGGCGGCGATGCCAACAAGGTATTCGTGCTCGTCTACAATCTCGCCAAGGGCGAAGACCTTTTCACCCGCTACGGGGCGGCGGAGGGCAACGCCTACATGGTCGGTGGTTTCAAGGCGAGCTATCTGCGCAGGGGCGACACGGTGCTGATCCCGATCCGCACCGGCGTCGGCATGCGGCTGGGCGTCAATGCCGGTTACATGAAGTTCACCCAAAAGCAGACCTGGATCCCCTTCTGAGGCGAACATTCTCGCTCTTGCCAATCAAGGCAGGGCATGAAATTCCGGGCGCATAAGAGGGGATTTTTCATGATGCGCTTTTTGTCGTTCCTGTGCGTGATGGCAGTCGCAACGCTCGGCCAGACACAGGCCGCCGCGGCGTCGCCCATCGATGTCGAACTCGGCAAGTCTTTGGCGCGGTTCGGCAAGTTGAAACCCGGCGTGCGTCATTATCTTCGCTACAAGATCGGGACGGATGGAGTGGCGACGCCGATGGACTTGCAGCGAAAGGAAATACGCTTCGACCAGCAGGAGGGGCAGCGGCGCCTCCATATCCTCCAGCATTGGCAGTCGGCGACCGGCGCGCTCGACCTGGATTCCTGGTTCGAGGACAAGACCTTCCGGCCCCTGACGCATCAGCGGGACCGAACGCGCGACGCGACCGTCACACGCGAGGGGTTCCGCTTCCTGCCCGATAGGATAATCGGCCTTGCGGACCAGCCGGACAATAGCCGCAAGGATTTCGAGATCGCCGCGCCGGTGCCGACTTTCAATTTCGAAGCCGATCTGGAAACGCTACAGGCACTGCCGCTGAAAAAAGGGGCGGAGTTCAGGATCGTATTTTATCATCCCGGCGGCGGGGTCCCCGCGCCCTATATCTTCAAGGTGGCCGGCCAGGAAAAGTTGATCATTGGAGGTTCACCCCTCGATTGTTGGGTCGTCACCACCGACTATAATGATCCGAAACGGCCGATCGCCCGCTTCTGGGTAGCCAAGGACAGTCAGACGGTGGTCAAAGTCGTCAGTCCGCAGCCGGATGGAACCACTTTCGTGAAATCCCTGCTGTCCTGACGATCGGGATGTGACGGTCAGGCGAAGCTGGTCGACTCGAATTTCAACGGTTCCCCGATCGCTTGTTCGGACAGTTCGGCATTCCACATCACGCGCTTGCCGCGGATGATGGTGCCGACGGGCCTTCCGGTCAGTTTCTTGCCCGTGAAGGGCGACCAGCCGCAGCGTGAGGCGAGCCAGCTTTCCTCGACGGTCCATTGCGCCTTCAAATCGACGATCGTGAAATCGGCGTCATAGCCGGCGACGATCCGCCCCTTGCCGACCAGTCCGAACACGCGCTGCGCCCCGGCGGAGGTAAGGTCGATCACGCGCTGAAGGGAAGTGCGGCCATTGGCGACATGGTCCAGCATCAGCGGCAGCAGGGTCTGCACTCCCGGCATCCCGCTCGGGCTGAGCGGATAGGGCTTGGCCTTTTCTTCCTTGGTATGCGGCGCGTGATCCGATCCGATCACATCGGGGACGCCCTGATTCAGCCAATGCCATAGACCGTCGCGATGCGCGCCGGATCGGATCGGCGGGTTCATCTGGGCATAGGTGCCGATCGCCGGATAGGCTTCCTCGCCCGCCAGGGTCAGATGCTGCGGCGTGACTTCGCAGGTGGCAATATCCTTATTCTGCGCGATCAGCTCCAGCTCCGCCGGCGTGGTGACGTGGAGGATGTGGATACGCCGATTTGCCTCGCGCGCCAGCTTCAGGATGCGGCGGGTGGCGAGGATCGCGCTTTCGTCGTCGCGCCATATTGGATGGCTCGAAGGATCGCCGTCGATACGTTCGCCAAGGCGCGCATTCATTCGCGCCTCGTCTTCGGCGTGGATGGCGACCCGCCGGTTTCCCGATGCCAGCACGCGCGCCAATTCCCGATCTTCAGCCACCAGCAGATTGCCGGTCGAGGCGCCCATGAATATCTTGACCCCCGCCGCGCCCGGGAGTTTTTCAAGCTCGCCAAGCTCCTCGGAATTGGCCGCGGTGGCGCCGACGTAGAAGGCATGATCGCACCACATGCGGTCCCTGGCACGCGCCAATTTGTCGGCGAGCGCGTCGGCGCTGTCCGTATTGGGGCTGGTATTGGGCATTTCGAACACGGCGGTAACGCCGCCCAGCACCGCCGCGCGGCTGCCGCTTTCCAGATCCTCTTTCGCCTCGAGCCCCGGCTCGCGGAAGTGAACCTGGGTGTCGATCACGCCCGGAAGTATATCGAGGCCGGTGCAATCGATCGTCTCGCTGGCATCGCCGCCGACACCGATGGCCGCGATCCTGCCGCCGCGGACCCCGACATCGGCCTGAACCGGCCCGCCGGGCGTCCACAATATGCCGTTTTTCAAAACAAGATCGTAGCTGGTCATGCCGGTCTCGACTTCCTTTTGGGGTTCAGCGTCCCTAACTCAGCTCCATGACCGGGACCAGCCTTCTCGATCGCGCCTTGATCCGCCTGAGCGGCGAGGAGACGCGCGACTTCCTGCAGGGGATCGTCACGCAGGACGTGTCGCTGCTCGGCGCCGATCGCCCCTTATGGGCGGGGCTACTGACCGCGCAGGGCAAGGCCCTGTTCGATTTCATCCTCTGGGCGGACGGCGAAGACATATTGGTCGATTGCGAGGTGGAGCAAGCGGAGGCGCTGGCCAGACGCCTGAAAATGTACCGGCTCCGGCGACCGATCACAATCGAGCGGGAGGAGAGTCTCTGCGTCCATTGGGCGGTCGAGGGAGAGGGGACGCTCGATCCGCGCTTGCCGCAACTCGGCCATCGCTGGCTTGGGGTTTGCGGCGAACCGGCCTCGGGCTGGCTCGAACACCGCCTATCACTCGGCGTGACCGAAGGCGTGGCGGAGCTAGGAAGCGACAAGACACTCTGGCTAGAAGCCAATGCCGCCGAACTGAATGGCGTGAGCTTCACCAAGGGCTGTTACGTCGGCCAGGAAAATACAGCGCGGATGAATTATCGATCCAAGGTCAACCGGCGGCTGGTCGTCGTTCCGGCCGATGCGCCGGGCGAGCGGACCCGTATCCACTATCCCGAATTAGGCCTTGCGGTCGAGCATCGGAGGGTCGAGGATCTTGGGAACGCCATCCTGGCCGACTGGCTGGCCGGCGCCGTGACCAAGGCGACCTGAGAGCCGGGCAGATGCCGGCCTTCCTCACGCGGGCGAGGCAGCCGACCTTCTTTGCCAGATCCGCCACAAGGAAATCGCGCCGATCAGCATCCAGATGATGTTGAGCGCCGCCGACGGAACCGCGCCGTGATAGCCGCTGTTGATCACGAAGCCTGCCGCGCCGATCAGGTTCATCCATTGGAAGAGCGGCGACTGTCCTGTCAGCCTGCCCATCGAAACCGTCAGATAGGCGGCGAGGATCAGTCCGGCGCCGATCCAGCCCGCGACTTCCACGAGAAATTCAGGATCGTTCAAGCGGCGAGGTTCCTCAGCACATATTGAAGAATTCCGCCGGCACGGAAATATTCGAGCTCGTTCAGCGTATCGATCCGGCAGCGTGCGGTGAAGGTGAAGCGCGACCCGTCGGCGCGGGTCACCTGGACTTCGACATCCTGGCGCGGCTGGAGCGCGGCAATGCCCAGGATCGTGAACTGCTCGTCACCGGTAAGGCCGAGGCTCTGGCAATTCTGTCCGCCGACAAATTGCAGCGGGACCACGCCCATGCCGACCAGGTTGGAGCGGTGGATCCGTTCATAGGTTTCGGCAATAACTGCCCGGACGCCCAGCAAATTGGTGCCCTTGGCCGCCCAGTCGCGCGACGATCCGGTGCCATATTCCTTGCCTGCAATGACCACGAGCGGCGTCCCCGCCTCCTTGTAGCGCATGGCGGCATCGTAGATGGGCAGGACTTCGCCGGTCGGCACATGCCGCGTCACCCCGCCTTCGATACCCGGCGTCATCGCATTCTTGATGCGGATATTGGCAAAGGTGCCGCGCATCATGACTTCGTGATTGCCGCGGCGCGCGCCATAGCTGTTGAAGTCGGCGCGGGCGACCTTGTGCGTGGTCAAATAGGCGCCGGCGGGGGAATCGAGCTTGATCGCGCCGGCCGGGCTGATGTGGTCGGTGGTGATACTGTCGCCAAAGATTGCCAGCGCGCTGGCGCCGACCACATCGGTGAGGCCCGTCGGGGTCATCGTCATGCCCTCGAAATAGGGCGGGTTCTGAATGTACGTCGATCCGGCCGCCCAGGCATAGGTTTCGCCGCCGGCCACGCCGATCGACTGCCATGCCTCGTCGCCCTTGTAGACATCGGCATAGCGGGCACGGAACATGTCGGAATTCACATGCTGTTCGATCAGCGACTGGACTTCCAGATTGGTCGGCCAGATGTCGCGCAGGTAGACAGGGGCGCCGGCCTTGTCGTTACCGATCGGGGCGTTGACCAGATCCTCGGTTACATTCCCCTTGATCGCATAGGCGACGACCAAGGGCGGCGAGGCGAGATAATTGGCGCGCACGTCGGGCGACACGCGCCCTTCGAAATTACGATTGCCCGACAGGACCGACGCGGCGACCAGGTCATGCTGGTGGATCGCCTTGGAAATGGGTTCCGGAAGCGGCCCCGAATTGCCGATGCACGTGGTGCAGCCATAACCCACCAGATCGAAGCCCAGATAGTTTAGGTCTTCGGAAAGGCCGGCCTTGTCGAGATAATCGGTGACCACCTTCGATCCCGGCGCGAGCGAGGTCTTGACCCAGGGCTTGCTTTCCAGCCCCAGCGCGCGGGCCTTGCGGGCGACGAGACCGGCGGCGACCAGGACGGACGGATTGGAGGTGTTGGTGCAGCTGGTGATCGCGGCGATCACCACGTCGCCGTGGCCGATATCATGGCCCGCGCCGTCGACCGGGAACCGGACGGGAAGCTCGTCGGCCTGATGGCCATATTCGCGGGTGAAATTAGCGACGAATTCCTCATCTATGTCGGCGAGCAGAACCTTGTCCTGCGGGCGTTTCGGGCCGGCAAGCGATGCCTGGACCGAAGACATGTCGAGCTCGAGCGTATCGGTGAAGACCGGATCGGCGCCGTCGTCATTGTGCCATAGTCCCTGCGCTTTTGCATAAGCCTCAACCAGCGCCACCTGGTCATCTGAGCGGCCGGTGAGGCGCAGATAATCGAGCGTCTTGTCGTCCACCGGGAAGAAGCCGCAGGTCGCGCCATATTCGGGCGCCATATTGGCGATCGTGGCGCGGTCGGCGAGCGAAAGCGCGGAGACTCCGGGCCCGTAAAATTCAACGAACCGCCCGACCACGCCTTTTTGCCGAAGCATCTGGGTCACCGTGAGGACGAGATCGGTCGCGGTGATCCCTTCGGCCAGGGCGCCGGTAAGGTGGAAACCGACCACTTCGGGGATCAGCATCGAAACGGGCTGCCCCAGCATCGCCGCTTCCGCCTCGATGCCGCCGACGCCCCATCCAAGCACGCCCATCCCGTTCACCATCGTCGTATGGCTGTCAGTACCGACCAAAGTATCTGGGTATGCCACTTCCTCGCCGCCTGCGTCCTTGGACGACCAGATTGTCCGGGCGATATTTTCAAGGTTCACCTGGTGGCAGATGCCCGTTCCCGGGGGGACCACCTGGAAATTGTCGAACGCGTCGGCGCCCCATTTGAGAAACTGATAGCGTTCCATGTTGCGGCTATATTCAAGCTCGACATTCTTTTCGAACGCCTTGGGTGTTCCGAATTCGTCGACCATTACCGAATGGTCGATGACGAGATGGACCGGGACCTGCGGATTGATCTTTTCGGGATTGCCGCCAAGCGCCTTCATCGCGTCGCGCATCGCGGCGAGGTCGACCACGGCGGGAACGCCGGTGAAATCCTGCATCAGCACGCGCGCCGGGCGATACTGGATTTCGCGCTGGACCGATCCCTTATTCTCCTGCCAGTCGACCAGGGCCTGGATATCGCCGCGAGTGACCGTCTTTTCATCTTCGAACCGGATTAGGTTTTCCAGCAGGACCTTCATGGAAAAGGGAAGCCGCGAGATGTCTCCGAGCGTTTCGGCTGCCTTGGCTAGACTGTAATAAGCGTAGGATTTCCCCCCTACCTGCAGGACGGCGCGGGTGTTGAGGGCGTTATTTCCTACTGCGGTCATGAAAATCCTCGTCTCACATGATGGCGAGCCGGATTTTTCGCGTTCACCCGGCGCTTGGCGCGCGCCTTAGCAAGCCAGGCGCGCAAAGGAAACGGGCAGGTGAATAGCGGAAAGGCGACCGGCCGGAATTGGGCGGCGGGCGCCTTTACTCCGACGCTTGCTTGGCGCGCTCCTCCGCATTCTGGCGATTCTCGACCATTTCCTCCGCGGCCTGCTGATCCTCTGCGGCCTCATCCACCGAAGCGTTGATCGCGGCGGCATTGGCGGCGTCGTCTGGGGCCGGAATTGGGTCGGGCTCACCGCAAGCGGCCAAGGAGGTCAGGGGAGCGAGCAAGATAAGGGCAAGACGCATGATGATGCTTTCTAAAGGCGCGATGACGAATGCGATTCGCGCGTGACAGGACAAATATACGCGCCCCTTTTGGCGCCGGTTCCGTAACCCGGCGCGTGGTTAATAAATTATTATCAGGACTGTTGCACTTCGGCACAACGCTTGGTTAACACGGCTGATCGCCTCGCGCTTCGATGGTTATGCGACACGGTAAACGACCTGCTTTCGGCCCATTCTCCACCTTGTTGTCTTAAATTCATGAAACCCTTCCGACTTTTGCCGCGTTATGTGGCGAAAGATTGATTTTGAAGGGAGCCGTCATGGCCACGAACATGTTGGAAGCACGGGGCGGATGCATCATCCCTGAAGCCCATAAGCGCGGTTATCACATGGTCTATCGCGAACAGGAAACCAACCATTGCCCCGGCTGCGGCCGTACGCACTGGTATATTGGACGCCTGATGGCCGAATGCGCTTTTTGCGCGACCGCCTTGCCGCTTGAAAGCAGCAGCCAGGTCCTCGGCGGTCAATCGGTCCGTACGGTCCGCCGTCAGCCCTATCAGCCCGAAGAGCATGTGCTCGCGGCGTAAACGATTCCTCTAAGGGCGGCGCTTTTCAGCAGCCGCTATCTGCGCCGGCTTCTCTAGCGAGAGGCCGGCGCTTTTATTTACGGCGTGCAGCAGATCCCTAGATGGTCTTTTTTCGCGTCGGCACGAGTGCATTGCACAGGTCCACGCCGCCAGCCGGGCGCTGGAAGAAAGTCCCGCCCCGATTGGCCCGGCCCTTGATGAACGCGGCAAAGGCCGGGCTGTCTGTGCGCATCACTTCATAGGAAGGGCGCTGGGCGACGGGCAGATCAGCGGCGATCACGGCCCGCGCGATCGGAACATGATTGGCGGCATCCTTGATAAAGCCAAGCGCCTCGGTCCCGCGCGGTATGGAGGTCATTCGGTCGAACCCTTCAAGCACTCTGCCGACCGTGGCGATGTTGAGATCGAGATGGCGGGGCGCATGGCCGATGACCGCGTATAATTCGCCTCCGGTGCCGGTATCCGGCGCCAGATCGCGGCCGACGCCCACGCTGGCATAACAATGGGTGAGCCACGCGCGGCCTGAATTCGGATCATAGCCCACCGGCCACCCGTCGGCATGGCCGACCATGGGTGCATAGGAATCGGGATAGCCGAGCGGACGGATCGCGAGGCCCTGAAGCGGCCGATCATATTCGGCGGGCGGCGTTTTCACGACTCCGGCGGGAAGCGGGTTCTCGGCATCGCCATTGCCCCATTGCACGACATAATTGTCCTGCACCCGGTAGATGGCGGCATTGTTCCACCAGCCCGCTTTGGCGAAGGCGTGGATATTTGCGACGTGTATCGGCGCGAATTGCGGGGCGAGCTCGATCGCGATCCGGGCGCCATTCTTCAGGTCCATGATCAGCAGGTTTTCGGGGTCGACCGGGCGCCAGGCGGAGGCAGGAGCTTTTGTGACCGTTTCCGAAGGCTCGACCGCGTTCGTCGCCGGAATGGGCCGCCAAGCGACCGGCCCCTGATTGGCCGGAGGCGTTTCCGTGCAGGAGGCGAGCGATGCCGCCAGGGCCAAAGCCAGGGAAATGCGCATCTATCCTCCTGTTGCGACGTCCAGGGCGCATAGTCCCGCTTCGGCGGTGCCGGTCAAGAGACAGCTTTATAGATGCCGTAGAGGCTGGTGATGACCAACACGACCCCGACCAGGATCATCAGCATCTTGGCCGGGACTCGTTTGGCGATATGCGCGCCGAACGGGGCCGCCACCACACCGCCAATCAGCAGGCCCACAATGGGCGCTCCGAAAGCATCCAGGCCCAAAGTGGCGATGAAGGTGGCGGAGATGGTGATTGTAAGGAAGAATTCGGCGGTGCTGACCGTGCCGATCACCTTGCGAGGGGTTGCTCCCTGGACCAGCAGGTTGGAAGTGACGATCGGCCCCCAGCCGCCCCCGCCGGCAGCGTCGAGAAACCCCCCGATCAATCCCAGCGGCTCGATGATCTTGGGCTTTTTCTCTTCATGTTCGTGCCTGAGCGCGCGCCACAGCAGATAGACGCCGATCAGGCTGAGATAGCCGAGCACGAACGGCCGCGCGACGTCGGCGTGGATCTGCGTCAGCACATAGGCCCCGAGGATTCCGCCGATCATTCCCGGAATGACGATCCGCGCGAACAATTTCCAGTCGACGTTGCGATGGAGGACATGGCTGATTCCGGAAACGCCGGTGGTGAAGCATTCGACCGTGTGAACCCGCGCCGACGCGACGGCGGGAGGAACGCCGATACTGATCAGGAGCGTGTTCGAAATCACCCCGAACGCCATTCCCAGCGCCCCATCGACCAATTGCGCGGAAAAGCCGATCAGGATGAACGGGATCAGGTCGATGAAGGAGAAGGCCATAAAATCTATCAAGAACACCCCCTGTCCGAACCTTGTTGGCGGCTGAATATTCTTCACAAGACGATCCAGAGCCTGCGAGGCTCCCAAAGTCCCAAAAATAAGGAGCGCCTTCCGACTGCCGCCACGCGCGGCCTCTTACGAAATGGGTGTTTTCACCCGCCGCCGAAGCATTGCCCGGGCCTCCAGATGCGCAACCATCAGCCGAGCGGCGAGGCTTTCCGCATCCGCTGCCGGGAGATTGATGATATTGGGCGCGCGCAGCAAGGACGCGCCGGCCGTATCGATCGCGATGCTGGCCAGCGACAATTTCCGCTGAAGCGGTCCCTGATCGACGCTGATCGACTGGATCTTTTCATAGGGCACAATCCACAGGCGCCGGGTCAGCCATCCCTGGCGGACGTGGATCGCATCCGGCGTCGGGCAATAACGATGATGTCGCCATTGCAGGGCAGCGGCGGCGACGCCCAAGGGCAGGACCAGCAGCAAGGCCAAGCCGGGCGGCCAGGCGATCGACAATCCCAGAATGAAAAGCGCGCCGAGGCTCAGCCAGCGTAGCGACTGGCGGAGTATATGGCGCTTTGAAACACGGACATAATCCCGGTCCGGCGGCATGGTGGCCTTGTGGACCGCGCCCAGTATCGGAAGCACTTCCTCGATCCGCGCGAAGGGAGCGGCGACCTGATGGCCCGATCGGGCCGCATCGGCATTCAAGGTCTGGAATTCTAGGCGGTACCAGCCGAAATATCGGGCGACCAGGCCCGCCTGGATCACGGCCAGCTGGACGCGGCGGAACGGGATTACGACTTCGGACAAGGTGAAAAGACCGCGCTGCCGCCGCAAGCCTCCTGGAACGCGGGTAAGGCGAAAATTATAGTCCCGGGCGATGGTGCGCAATATCCCGACCACGACGCCCAGAATGATGATGACCAGGAAGGCAAAGGCGGTCGCGGCCCAGCTCACTTCGGCGGCGAGCGACCGGGCAGGGCCGATCCAGTCGAGGCTCCACGGGTCGATTCCGAACCAGGCCTCGAGATATTCGAGGCCGCCGAATATGAAGGCGAGATAGATTAGCGAAAAGTTGAACAGTCCGGCGAGCAGCACCCGCCGGAGGTCCATTCCGAAAATGAGCGGCTCGTCGATCGGTGACGGCGCCTCCACAATATCCTGCCCTTCGGCCGGACCGGCCTGATGACCGCGGCGCAAAATCTCCCGCAGCCGGTGGGCCTCTTCCAACGCGACCGAATCCAGATCGCCTTCATTTTTCGAACCGCCGCCGGTTTCGATCTTGACCTTGGCGGTCCCGAACAGGCGCGACAGCAGGCCCTGTTCGATGTCGATATCCTGGATCCGGTCGAACGGAATTACTCGGCGCTGGCGATGGAATATCCCGCTTTCGATCACGATCTCGCGATTCCCGACCCCGTAACGAAATCGGCGCCAATAAAGGTATCCGCCGGCCAAAGCCGCGGCGATGCCTCCCAGCGCGATCAGTATCAGGATCCGCAGCCCGCTTCCCGAAACCATTCCGACCATGGCGGGGAGGCCGAGGGCATATTGCGGCAGGGATTTGATGGCGCGGGTTAGGAAGGTTGCCGGATGCAGCCGCCGGTCGGCGACAATTTCCAGCTTCACACCAGGTCCTGGCGGATCTTGCCGCGAATCTCATCCCGCATCCGCTCCGCCTGATCCAGATCGAGTCCCGGAAGGGCGACGGCGCTGCTGCGCGTGCCGGCGGTATGGAGCGTGAGCGTTCCGATTCGATAATGGCGCTCGATCGGCCCCTGGCTGACGTCGATATGCTGGACCCTGCCAAACGGCACGATGGTCCGGCGCCGGACCCAGATGCCGTGCTGGACCTGCAATTCGTCCGCGGTCTCGTCATATCCCCAGGCGCGGTAGCGGCGGTCGGGCAGCAGAAAGATCAGAAGGAAACTCGCTACAAGAGCCAGTCCGAGAATGATTCCGGTGGGGAGTTCGAGATCGCCGGGGATCGCCACCTCCGCGATCAGCGCGAAAACAATCAGGATCAGCGAAAATATCGCGGTTCGCACGCGAAGCACATTCTTTTGCGAAGGCGAAAGCGGGGTCATGCTGTTTTAGGCGAATAGCACACGTTGAATCAAATGCAATTGTGCAGCGCTAACTTATGTGTAAGCCTGTGCCTCCCCCAATCAACCAAACAGGGCGATCACGATGAAATATTTGAACAAGGCTATCGTAGCGGCTGGTCTGCTGGCGCTCGCAGCATGCGGCGGCAAGGGCGACGATGCGGCTGGCGACAATGTTGCCGATATGGCCGAGAATCAGGCCGACCTGCTCGAAGAGCAGGCTGACAATACTTCGAATGAAGTCGTCGCCGACTCCCTCGAAAACCAGGCCGATGCCATCGAAGACGCTGGCGAAGCCAAGGAAGAAGCGATCGACAAAGCTGACGTCAACGCTCAGTAAGACGTTCGAATCGAAAACGGGGCTCCGGCTGGAAACGGCCGGGGCCCTTTTCCTGTCCGGAGCTGTCGTTCATCCGGGATACAGAAAATTTCGCGCGACGGGGCACTTCGGCTGAAGTGGATCGTTGAAGCCACATGACCCGGAAAGCCTTTTTTCGCAAAGCGATACGCAAATTACCCTTGGTGGTCGCAATGTCCGGTGCGGCGCTGGCTTTGTACAGTTGCGGAGAGGCGGAGGCCGAACCCAAGGCGGATCCCGCCCAGGTGCAGCTTTACCTTGAACAGATTGACGCCGATGAACGCCTGATTTCGGGCGAGGCCAAGCGCAAGGAAGGGCATGAAAAGCGCATCCGCCAATTGGTGGAAGGCGCCGCCACCCGGGCGCCCTCCGACGCGTCGATCAACAAGATCGAGACCGTCGTAGCAGGCAACTAGGCGCGGGGTCGTGGCCTCGCGCTTTTAATCATCGCTGAAAAGCGGCTCAGGCGATCTCTACCTCCCCGATCTTCCGGCGATGCCGCACGGCTGGGAGGCGTGAGCGGACCTTTTCCACTTCTTCGATATCAACGTCGACGAAGCCGATGCCTGGCTCCTGCCCCATGTCGAGCAGGATTTTGCCCCAGGGATCGACGACCAGCGAACGGCCGTAGGTCTGCCGGCCATCCTCATGCCTGCCCGATTGCGCGGCGGCGATCACGAACACGCCGGCCTCGATCGCCCGCGCCCGCATCAGCACATGCCAGTGCGCCTCGCCGGTCGGAACGGTGAAGGCGGCCGGGATGCTGAGCAAAATGGCTCCGGCGTCAGTCAGCGCGCGGTACAGATCCGGGAAACGCAGATCATAGCAGATGGAAAGGCCCATTAGTCCCAGTGGTGTCTCGGCCGCGACGGCCTGGGTGCCCCCCGCATAAGCCGCCGATTCACGCCAGCTTTCGCCGGTCGGAAGGTCCACGTCGAACAAATGGATCTTGTCGTAGCGGGCGCGGATATTGCCTTCATCGTCGATCAGGAAGCCGCGATTAACGAACCGGCCCGAACCATCCTCCGCCAGCAAGGCGAGCGATCCGATATGGACCCAGATACCGCGGGCCTTGGCCGCCGACCGGACCGCTTCCAGCGTCGGGTCATCCGCTTCGGCCTTGAGATGCGCCGCCGCGCGCGCGCGATCGGCATCCAGCAGGCCGCTCATTTCCGGGGTGAAGACCATCCCGGCACCCCCATTGGCCGCAGTCTCGACGGCGTCGACCAGCGCCGTAATATTGGCTTGCGGATCGATCCCCGTCTGGGCCTGGTAAAGCGCGATCTTCATTCAATCTCCACATCGTGACATTCGCTGTCCTGCGGCTATAACCCCACTGATGTCGGGACGCATAGCCGCCTGGGGGCTTGGGCTTTCTCCAATAATCTTGTTTTTGATCACCTGTTCGGCGCCGGCCGCGCCATCGGCACGGTCGATCAAGGAATTGGCGCTGCCGGTCTTGCTGGTGGAGTTTATCGTAATTGGCCTGGCTGTGGTCGAACGGCCTAAGGCCGATTGGAAGCTGAACGCAGTTTGGGTGAGCCTCGCGGGCCTGGTTGCGATTGCGTGGGTAACCGCCATTACCGCCCCTCAACCCGTCGCAGGCATGATCCGAACGGCATTGTGGATGATTCATCTGGCGTTTGGAATATCGATTTCGCACCTTGCCCGGCGCGAGCCTTCATTACCGGAAGATATGCCAAAGGCGCTGATGGTCGGCTTTTTGGGCCTTACTCTTCTGTTCGTCATCTTCGCGGCGATCGTGAACCGACCGGACTATGATTGGATCACCAACATCCCCGCTTACGGCAATATCAGGTGGTTCGGTTATTTTGCGGCCGTGGCGATTGCCCTGTCGGCGCCGGGGGTGGAACGCGGTCGCAAACTCGCGTTCGTTGCATGTACTTTGGCATTCGCCATTGCGTTCTGGACCGGATCCAGAGGCGCCCTGGCAAGCACCCTGATCGGTATCGCGGGAGCTGCGCTGTTTTTCCCTACGTTGAGAAGATTTGCCTTTTGGGGGCGGTTCGGCGCGGGCTTCTCGTTTGGCCTCCTGCTCTCACTGGGTTTGGATGCGGCATTCCCCATCCAGGGTGCCGCTCGCATCGTTTCTGAAGCGTCGGGCATCATGGGCGGAAGCGGCAGAGTGGAACTATGGTTCGCTACCCTGCAAAATATCGCGCTGCGTCCCTGGTTCGGGTGGGGGGAAGGGCAGGTTGGGTTCATGTCAGGCCGGGAGCTTGGCGTGGGTCACCCACATAATTTCATTCTCCAGGTCGTTCATGCATGGGGCTTGGCTGGCGCCGCACTGCTGATCCTCCCCGCAGCATGGCTGGCCCGGTTGGTTCTACGACCGCCCGACCCCCGCGCGCTTTCGCTGAATTGCGCCGTGATAGTCCTTGCGGCTTTCTCGATGATCGACGGTACGCTTTTCCACGTCCATTCGCTCGCCATCTTCGCGGCCTGCGTCGGAATCCTGGGCGCGCAAAAGAATGGCGAGGGCCGCCGAGACGAAGCCGCGGCCTAGCCTTCATTAGCCGCCGTTCGGCGCCCGGCCTGAATCGGGCTCCTATTGGGACCGCCGACCTAAGCCGCTCAATCGCCGGATAATTTGTTGATGCTGGCGGCAAAACTGCTATGCGTCCGACGTCCGGGGGCGGATCAGACTTAGCTGAATTATCAATCGATTTGTGGGCGCGGCTCGGCCGTCGCCTGCTGTGGGAATATAGAGTGGCGAATGTTGCCCATAATGGGCAGGTTAAAATGGATGTGTCTGGAGCATCGCCGGGGACAGCATATTGTCCGTTACGTTACGGGCGAACATCGCCGCGACGGTGAGGTTTGTGTGGGGTTGCTGAGCGTCGACGCCCCAGCAAATTCGACGGGGGCGTTATGTGCGGAATAATCGGATCGATATTTAGAAAAAGCGGATATCCCCCTGCGCCTGATCTTTCGTGCCTGGCTCATCGCGGCCCCGATGCCGAAGGGCTTGTAAGCTACGGCAACGTCCAGCTTGGCCATACGCGGCTCAGCATCATCGATCTGGCGGCCGGGGCCCAGCCAATGGCGGACATCGCCGACCTGGCGATTGTCACCTTCAACGGCGAAATCTACAATCACGGAGAATTACGAAGCGAGCTCGCCCATGCGGGCCACGTTTTTGCGACGCGGTCCGATACCGAGGTGATTCTTGCCGCCTACCTTGTTTGGGGATTAGCCGGCTTTGCCCGGCTTCGGGGAATGTACGCGTTTGCGCTCCACGATCGCCGGGACGGCAAGACCATCCTCGTCCGCGATCCGTTCGGTATCAAGCCGCTCTTCTGGATGCGAGATGGGCGCGGAATTCATTTTGCCTCCGAACAGGAGGCTCTCCTGACCTTGTGCGAGAAGGTTCCGGAAGTCGATATGACCTCGGTGCTCGAACTTCTTCAGCATCGATATGTCATGGGTGAAGGAACGCTTTACAAAGGCGTGTCCCGCCTTGAGCAGGGCACCGCCCTGATCGTCTCGGCCGATGCTGAAAACATGCATTTTCATCGCTTCGTCAGCCTCGCAGATGAGGTGGAAAAGCACCGCGACTCTTCGAACACCGATTTGTCCGAACAAGTCAGACAGAGGATGGCCGACAGCGTTGCGCATCATATGGTGTCCGACGTGCCGGTCGGTGTTTTCCTGAGCGGAGGGCTGGATTCCAGCATCGTCGCTTATTGCGCGGGCGAGCTGAACAATACTGCCCGCAAGGCGTTCTCGATAGGATTTGAAGGGGCGGAAACCGAAGCCAGCGAACTGCCTTATGCGCGGTCGGTCGCTTCGCGCGTCGGCATGGACTTGCACGAAGTGCTGGTGAGTGCCGACGATTTCGTCTCGCTGGCTCCGATATTGTCGGGCACCTTGAACGGCCCCTTCGCCGATCCCGCCGACATCGCGATGTTGAAGCTTTCGAAGACGGCCGCTCAGTTCGTCAAAGTCGTTCTGTCGGGCGAAGGCAGCGACGAAGCCCTGGCCGGCTACCCGAAATATGCGGTCGATGGCTATTCCCATGGGTTTGGGGGCGTCATGCGCCTGGCCGACTTATGCCTGGGCAGGCGAGGGAAGATAGGCATCGCCGCCGACGCGCTGGCCGAAAGCGACCCTGCGCTGAGGTGGATGAGGTGGTTTCAGAACGATGCTTCCCCGCAAGGCCTTTTGCAGGGCCTGATACGGCAGGGAGCCGACACCGATCGGGCCTCCACCTGGGTCCGGGACCGGGTGAAATCCTACCCGGCCGACTGGTCGAATATTCAGCGGATGCAGCTTCTCGACCTGGAATCCTGGCTTCCGAACAACCTGCTGCACCGGGGTGATTTCACCACCATGCGGGCGTCGATCGAGCAGCGCGTGCCGTTTTTGGACATGGGAATAACGCCTTGGGCAGTCGGCTTGTCCGACAAACAGAAAATTCGCGGTTTGCAGGGCAAAATGCCGCTGCGGCGGGCCTATGAAGCGGTTCTTCCGCCTGAGGTTGTTTCGAGGAAAAAAGCGGATTTCGTTTGCCGCTGGGCGAGTGGCTGCAGTCCGACGCGAACCTCCGCTCGTTCGCTCATGACCACCTTCTGAATTCGAATGGCCACATGTCGGGATGGTTCGGGCGGCGTGAGCTGGAAGAGTTACTGGCCCCAACCGGGACGACCGGCGGCGCGAAGCTGGTTTGGACCGCCTTGTCACTGGAATTGTGGCTGGCGCGGTTGGGGAAGGCGACGTCGGAAGCGGGCCAATCCGGGACGGTGCCGGCGGTTCATATTGGATCAGGTCCAGCGGGCATTGGATCGAAATCTCCTATCAAGGTTGCACTGCTGATTCCCAATGGTGTTGATGGACGCGGTGGGATCGAGCGGCTTGCCTTGTACCTCACCCGGCATTTCGAGCGTTCCGGCGGACGGACAAAGCTCATTCCGGTGCTCAGCCGTTACAGCCAGATTCCCCTGGTGAAGCATTTTGCGACACCGCCCGCTCTTTTGAAGTTTGGCTGGAATGGCGCGCGCGGCAAATATGATATCGTCCATATCAACGTGGCCCCACGAGGATCCACCTGGCGCAAAATGGCCTTCGACAAGATCGCCAGACGCAGCGGGGTGAAGCGGCTGATCCATTTGCATGGCAGTGGCTATGACGATTTCTACCGGCGCCAGAATTCGCTCTCCAGATATGCGATCCGCAGCTTTTTCCAGCGCGCCGACGCGGTGGCCGTTCTTGGGCAGCATTGGCTGAAATTCGTTTGCGACGAACTCAAGGTCGATGAGGGGATCATCCATGTCATTGCCAATGGGGTGCCGGAGCCGACCCCGGCCAGGGAAGTCCCCTCCGGGCCTCCTCTGATCGTGTCCCTCGGCCTGGTCGGCCAGCGAAAAGGAACGGACATTCTGCTTCAGGCGCTCGCGGCGCTTCCAGACGACCTGCAGTGGAGCGCGGCTATCGGAGGCAATGGCGAGGTGCCCAAATATCGGGCAATGGCGGCCTCTCTCGGCCTTGCCGAAAAGGTTCGTTTTCTCGGCTGGATCGACGAAGCGGGCATGAATCAAACGCTTTCCGAAGCGGCAATGTTCGTGTTGCCATCCCGCGCCGAAAACCAGCCCGTTTCAATATTGGAGGCGATGGCCAGGGGGTTGCCCGTAATCGCGACGGACGTTGGTGCCATTTCGGAGCAGGTGATCGACGGAAAAACAGGTTTGCTGGTACAGCCCGCAAACGCGAAGGAATTGGCCATCGCGATCGAACGACTGCTTCGATCGCCCAAACTCTCGAAGCAGTTCGGGGAAAGCGGCCGAGGCCGGTTCGAAGAGCTCTTTTCCATTTCGGCGTGCGCGGGGAAATTCGCCGCTCTCTATCAAAAGCTCCAGGACAATAGGCCATCATGACCTCGCCCGTTCAAGATATTGGAGATTGGCGGGGAATTTGCCGCTGTCCGAGATGCCGTTCCAGGCTGGAGATTCGGGAAGAAGTGACTTTCTGCTCGGAGGCCACCTGCTGCCACCGTAATCCGGCCTTTTGCGTCCACATTTATATTGGGATTCAAATAATTGCCTGGCGCGATGCCATTGGGGGCCAATGTCGTAGCGGTCCCACCCGAACTGGCTACGTCACCCGTCAGTTTTCCGGTGGTGACCGATTTCACGCCGGAAAATATGGCTAGATCGCCGGGCGCCGACGATCCCTTCGCGGCGACCGCGCAATTGCCTATCGCATCGAAATTGCCCGATACTTCGGCGGCACTGGCAGCTTGGCCATTCACTATCATGTTGGGAACCGGACAGGTTGCGCCTGCGGGCGAAGACCATGAAAATGGCAGGCTCAGCATGATTGTAGCGGCGCAGGCGAATTTCTTGAGCTTCCTGTTGGGGACTCGCTCGCACCTTCGATGCTTTGGAACCATGCCCAATTCACGAGCATCCCTGGCCTTCATGACGGAAGGCCGGCTGGGCTGATTCGGGAATCGCATCATTCGTTCCATAACGTCAGGGCCAGGCTGGTCTTGTCGCCCCCGTCGGAGATGGTGATTCCCGAACCGGCGCGCCAGCCTGCCTCGAAATAATCGCCTTCCGCGACGTCGATGATCGCGGAGGTGTTCAAGCCTCCATAGAAATCGGACGCGCTATGGCCATTTGCCACTCTGGTCGACACGTCTCCGCGCACGTGATTTATCCACATGTGCACGTAGCTACCACTGTCACCAATGGTGACACCCATGTCGAGGGTCAGATGCGCGCGATTATATCCGGCCGGCACCCTTAGGCGACTGTTGGGCAGATCCGTGATCGCCGGGTCGCCGAACGCCGATGTATCGAACAATATCTTCGTATAGGCACCCGAAGGAGTGGTCTGCCCGGCGTTGCGCCGGATCTTGGCGGTCTTAAGGGCAGCTCCGCCAGCCGTCGTTCCGCTGGACGCCGCCGTGATGCGGCCCTTCCCGTCGACGGTGATAACAGGATTTGCATAATTGCCGGGCGTAACGCCGGTTGGGGAAAGGGTGGTCACGAGTCCCCCGGATGTGGTCACATCTCCGGTCAGATTGCCGCTGGTGACCGATTTCGGGCCGGAGAATATCGCTAGGTTGCCAGGCGCAGGAGACCCTGTCGTCGATACCGAACAATTGCTCAAGGCGTCGAAATTACCCATCAACTCGGGCGCATCGGCAACCTGCCCCGCCGTGATAGGATTTGGGACCGGACAGGTTGCGCCGGCGGGCGAGGACCCGATCCAGGTAAGCGCAAGCACCGCCGCCGATAATGTTGAAAAGTACCTCATGATAACATTGCCCCCAAAAAAGGAAATCAGATCTCCCGCGGTCGAATCGGCTCAGCTCGCATTTCCACGCCCGTAAACTTCAACCTCGGTTTCAGCGGCGAAATTGCCGGCGGCCATGGTCAGAGTGATCGACGAAATGACTGCCAACGTGCGGCTTTGACCGATGGAAACGACACTATAAGCCGAACCATCGGTCGCGCTGGCGGAGTGGCGGGCATGCGCGCGAAAAAGCTTGAACAGATTTGTTTTGGTATAGCCCTGAATCACAAATTCGCCGCCGCTGACGAATCCTGCGGCGTGCGAAGTACCGGGTAAGGCAAAGGCGAGGGCCCAAGAGGTCGCCGCCAGATACTGGTCGGCGTTCCTGGTAGTGCCCAATGCGTATTCGCGCTGTAAGTCGTAAATATTCGTATTGATGGCGTTCAAGATTATGCTCATGCCCGCGGCGGCTGATGCGGTAGTCCGGCCGACGATACGTACTTCGAGATCCCGGTATATTGGCGGGATATTGGTGATGTTGATCACTGGCGAAGTGCCGTTGCCTTGATAGGTTCCGATCAGCTGCAGGCCTCCCGAACCGGGACCGGTGCCGCTCGATGCGGCCGTCACCCGTCCTTTGGCATCGACGGTGATATTGGCCCCGCTATAGCTGCCCGGGGTAACGCCGCTTGAGGCAAGCGTGGTTGCCGTTCCTCCCGAAGTGGTTACGTCTCCCGTCAGATTTCCCGACCCGATCGTCTTGGCCCCGGTAAAGACCGGCAGGCTTCCGCTGGCAGGTGACCCGGTCGTGGAGACTGAGCAATTGCCCAGCGCATTGAAATTACCCATCACCTGCGTCGCGTCGGCGACCTGGCCATTGGTGAGCGTGTTGGGTACCGGGCAGGCGGCGCTTGCGGGAGATGATCCGACCATCGTTACAAAAATGCCGGCAATAAGGAGTGCGCTGTTCTTATACATTGCCTACTCACCTCATTAAGTAGAGGGTGTCCACAGGTGTCATTTCCCAGATTGCTTGCTTGATCGTGAGGGACATTGACTGGGTGCAGCTACTTCTTGTTTGTCTATCCAAGAAGTGAGTCAAAATGCGTCATTATCCGCAGGATACATAGTTAGATCGAATGCTATTACGGATAGGACACTTCAAAGCTGTCGGAGTACATGGAAAGGTTATAATTACCTGAAGAGGTTGCGAACCAACCAAACCCTACGTACCCGATATCACCCGTAAACATGGAAGTCTTGGTCACTTGACCAAGAAAAACCCAATTGGCTCCATCGGTAGACCAGTAAGAAGAGATATTCGTACCATCATATACGATCTTTCTCCATGACGGGGCAGGCCAAGGAAAGGTACGGGCGCCACTAACGGCGGTCGTAGCATTGCCGGTGATGCTGATTAGAGCATAAGGCATGGCTAGATTTCGAGGGCCGTCCGTGGTGAAATTTCCATTGAAGAAAATTCGATCTGTATTTCCTACCTGAGCTATCGCTAGCCCGGTAACATTGTACGGATCGCCTTCTATCGAATTATGTACGAACGCTTTTACGGTGAACGGCACGGCCGTGGTGATCGGTTGGCCGATAAAACCGCCTTGGCGGCCCGTGCCGCTTACCGTGCGGTTGACGATTATTCCCGCGCCCGCATTTTCGTTCGTCGCGCCTGTCATCCCCACCTGGAAAGAATAGGTGAAGTTCGCAATATAGGGCTGAACTTTGGCAGCACCGCCCCCAGGGCCGGTCCCGGTGGCCGCCGCCGTTATGCGCCCTTTGGCGTCGACGGTGATATAGGGATTGGCATAATTACCTGGAGCGACCCCGCTGGGGGTAAGCGTGGTTACCACGCCTCCCGAGGTCGTCACGTCTCCCGTCAGGTTGCTCGATCCTATCGTCGTGCCGCCTGAGAAGACTGCGATGCTGCCGTTTGCAGGTGACCCGGTCGTGGAGACTGAGCAATTGCCCAGCGCATTGAAATTACCCATCACCTGCGTCGCGTCGGCGACCTGGCCATTGGTGAGCGTGTTGGGCACCGGGCAGGCGGCTCTTGCGGGCGAAGACCAGGACAAGGCTGCTCCCAGGGCTAGGGTCGCCAGAAATACGATGTTCTTGGGCATCATGCCTTATCCTCCAGATCTGGGGCCGCGTTAAATCGCGCCTGTACGGACAGCCTTGAAGAGGCGCGCAGCGAATCCAGGAGTACCGCCCGATCGCTCACGGGGCCCACCGGAAGCAGCCCAAGGTTCCGCTGCCCCAGGTGGGCGCGGATCCCGTGCAGCCGTTCGGCGCGCCGGTGCCGCTATGGACGACGGAGATCAGCCGTCCGCTGGCATCATAATTGTAAGCGATCACCTGGCTTATGGTTACCAAAGTAACAATCGGGTTCGCCGCCGCCATAGAATTCGTCAATACAAGACCAGCTATTGCGAATAGCCTTAACAAAGTTGCTCTGCGCATTTGTGCACTCCCCTGTACGTAGCAGAAATAGGCATATTTCGTTATGTCTCAGCCTTATTTCCGATTCGCACAGTCCAAAATGCGTTTATTTCGATAATAGTCAATGTTCATGACAGTAAAATGATGCTTAACGACATTAACCAATAAACTGGAAATTTTGTATTGACGATGTCTTGCTAAGATGAAAGTTATTCGACTCGATTGTCAGATCGACTCGCCTTCTATTCATTGATCCGCACTGAATAACAAGGTGCTGGTCTTGACGGCGAACCGTTGTTTTTGCGGTCTTTTTTCGGGGGAAGCAATGCGCCAGCTTATAGATGATCGCGATATGGGTCGGGTCGAGTCCAATTCGGTTCATTCCGCCCGATTCACGATTCTCGAACGCTCTGTTTCGATCCTGGGCAACACTTTGCTCGGCTTTCTCGCGCTCTGCTTCATCCTGGTTGGCGCCCCCCAGGCTGCTTTTGCGCAAACTGCCGAAGGCTTCCTGGGCTGGACCTCGGACGCGAGGCCGGACGGATATTTCCCTACGGCCGAAGCGGCGTGCCGGGCGCAATGGGTATATTATCAGAGCGGCAGCCCTAATAGCCGCTTCATCGGCGCAAAGCCGAGCGCGGACGATCCCAACACGCAAAAATGCGAATGGACCCGATTCCAATATCTTTGCGGCCCGGAGACAGGTGGTGGCATCGGAGGGTGCGGGACGATTATTCCTGTCGGTGCCACTTTCAGGTGCGCCACCGGCTATACGCGCCAATTGGGAACCTATTGCACCAAGGATCTGCTGCCGGAACGGCAATGTAAGTCCAGCTTCGGTTCCTCCCTGTTCCCCACGGTCGGGAACCCGATCGCTCTACTCAGCGGCGCGAAGCTCGCCAAAGCGACCGACTTTGCGACCGCCGATGGCAAATTCGTCATATCCCGTTCCTATCGATCGATCCCCTTCGGCCGCTCGGTCAATGCGACAGCCTTTACGCGCGGCCTCGCGGGCAACTGGAATTTCGATTTCAGTTACGAGCTGAAAATCGGCGCCTTTTCAGGAAGCCCCGGGACGCCGAATGCGAAGATGGCCGTCCTTGCGCCCGACGGAACAGCCTATGATTTCGTTCTGCAAAGCAATGGCATCTGGACGGCCGATACCTCCACCGGCGCATTCTTTGCCCACAAGGATCTGAAGCTCGAATATGTCGGTACCTTGCCGGCCGATCTGGCCACGATCAGGTCCAGCTCCAGCCAGTGGCGCCTGACCGACGGCAAGGACGTGGTCTGGACTTTCCAAACCTTCCGCCACCCGAACGGATCCACCTATCATGTCGGCCGCCCGACTTCGCGAACCGATCGCGACGGCTATCGCTGGGATTTCACCTATCGCTCCGACACCGGTCTTGAGAAGATCACCGACAGTCATGGCCGCCAGGCCTTGTTCAACTGGTCCAATTTCTATGTCACGACCCTTGCATCGCCGCCGGCGGGCTCACACCCCTATCCGGAGGCCGTCAAGTCGATCAGCCTCCCGGACGGCACAGCGATACGCTACACTTTCGACCCCCCGGCCGCGGCGGCAGCGCCTTCCACGGGAGTGGTTGAGCGGCTGATAAAGGCGGAACGGCTCAATGCGTCGGCGGCAGTGGTTGATTCGACGACTTATGCCTATGCCGATGTCAGACATCCCCGGCATATCACGTCGATCACCGACCATCGCGGAGTCCAGACCGCGACCTACGCCTATGATGCGCGAGGGCGGGGAACCTCGACCGCCGGCGGCGGCGGGGCCGATACCTATACGGTCGAATATAATGAAACCGCCACGGAATGGACTCGGCGCGTCACAAATCCGCTCGGCAAGGCGGCCGTGTTTCATTTCACTTCTTTCGGCACGGGCGACCTTCGCCTGACCCAGATCGAAGGAGAAGCCAGCACCAATTGTCCCATCAGCGCGCGTTCGATCACTTATGGTCCGGACAAGGCTATCGCGACCGAAACCGACGAAGAGGGCCGCGTCACTTCTTATGCGCGCGACGCCGTTGGCCGGCCGACTGCGATCACCGAAGCGTTCGGAACGCCGCTGGCGCGAACGACGAACTATAGCTGGGCTTCGGGTCTGAACGCCCCTGCGGAAATCGTGAAGCCGGGTCTTACCGAATCCCGCATCTATTCGTCTGGGCAACTGACCAATGTCACCCTGACCGACACGACGAATATCACAATCCCTTATCCGACCAACGGACGCACGCGCGGCTGGACTTACGACTGGTCGCCTGGCGGGCTGCTAAACTCCGTCGACGGACCTCTGCCGGGCGAGGCCGACAAGGTTCGCTTCACTTATGACACGGCCGGTTATCTGACGCGCAGCATCGATGAAGTCGACAATGTCACCGAAGTGACCGTCCGCGACAATCGCGGCGCTCCTTTGACGATCGCCGACCCCAACGGAGTGCCGACGCTTTTCATTTATGACGCGCTCGGCCGGCCGACATCGGTCAAGACCAATCCCGGCCCGTCCCAGTCGCTCTACACTATGGAATATGACAATGCCGGCAACCTGAAGAAGGTGACGATGCCGCTCGGCGGCTGGCTCTCTTACACTTATGACGCCGCCAGCCGCGTGACCCGGATCGACAATGATCGCGGGGAATATCAGACCTTCGTCCTGAACGGGCTTGGCGAGGCGACCGGCGAGACGACCAGGGACTCGTCCGCCGCCATCACGCGGCAGCGAACCAAAGTCTATGACGAGCTTGGCCGGATCATCCAGTCGATCGGCGCCGGCACCCAGGCGGCCTTCCAATATGACAAGGTCGATAATCTGGTGCAGACGACCGACGGACGGTCCAAGTCGTGGGGCACCGGCTGGGACGCCCTGAACCGGGTCGTGACCGAAACCGATCCGACGACCGCTCAATCGCAATCCGCTTATGCGTCCAACGATGCGCTCACCCAATTTAAGGACGGCCGCAACGTTACGACGTCTCGCGTCGTCGATGGCTTTGGCGACACGATTTACGAAACCAGTCCCGACCGCGGCGATCGCACTTATTGGTATGACCAGGCCGGACGGCTGGCGAAGGTGCTGGCGCCGGACGATGCGGCCGGCCTTCCCGACGAATCCGTCGGCTATGTTTATGATTCGACCATCGCCGGCAATAAGGGCGCCGGCCGTCTCACCAGCGCCACCGACCAATCGGGAAGCTCCGCCTTCGCCTACGATGAACAGGGCCGCCTCATCGCCGAACAGAAGGCGATCCAGGCCCAGGCCTATCAAGTCGGCTATGCCTATGACAAAAACGGTGCGCTGACCTCGATCACTTATCCTTCGGGCCATGTCGTCACTTACGACCGGGCAAATGACGGCCGGGTCACGCAGGTACGCAGCCAGGTCATTGGCGGCGGGGCTTCGACAAATCTTGCCACCAGCATCGCTTATTCGCCGTTCGGGCCGCTCAAAGGCCTGACCTACGGCAACGGCCTGGCGCTGGCCCGTTCCTATGACCAGAATTACTGGCTGACCGGGATCACCTTGACGGGCGCGAGCGCACCCCTGCTCGACCTTGCGTTCGGCCGGGACGGCAATGGCAATGTCACGGGCGTCACCGACAACGCGGCGACCAGCCGCGCGGCAAGCTTTACTTATGCCGCCAATGACCGGCTGCAGACCGCGGTCGGCGCCTGGGGTGCCGACGCTTACACCTGGGATGCCTCGGGCAACCGCACCCGCGTCGATCGCACGGTCGGCGGAACGACCGCCAGCGACGTAGCCACCATCCCTGCCGGCACCAACCGCCTGACCGAAATCCGCGACGGCGCGGGCACGCTCAGCAAGGCGTTCACCTTGCGCGACGGCGGCGATCTTGCGCAGCAGAATGTCGCCGGCGGCTACCAGTTCGACTATGTCTACAGCCCGCGCAAGCGGCTGGCGGCGGTCAAGACCAACGGCACCGAAGTCGCATCCTATCTCTACGATCATGCCGGCCACCGCGTGGTGCGGACGCTGCCCGCCACGAGCCAGGTGATCCATTATATCTACGGCCAGGACGGGCAATTGCTGGCCGACCATGACGGCGTAACCGGCGCCATGCTCAAGGAATATGTGTGGCTGGACGACATGCCGCTGGCGCAGATCGGCGGCCCGGTCGCGACGCCGACCTACGCGTTCGTCCATACCGGCCAGATCGGCGAGCCGTTGATGGTCACCGACGCAAGCCAGGCCAAAATCTGGGACGTGGTCAGCGATCCCTGGGGCAATGCACTGCCGCTATCGCCCGCATCGATCGCGCAGGACCTGCGCCTGCCCGGCCAGTTCATGCAGGGCGAAAGCGGCCTCTACCAGAACTGGATGCGGGACTACGATCCAAGCCTCGGGCGGTACATTCAGAGCGACCCGATCGGGCTGGCGGGGGGCAGTAATCTGTTCGCTTACGCCAATGGCAATCCGAACAAATATATCGATCCTAATGGACTATTTGGGACGGGGTCGGCTCTGAGGTTAGGCAGATTGCTCTGTGTGAACCCGGTATTGTGCGTGGCTGGCGGTGCCGCCGTTGCCGCGTATCTGGTCTATCATTACTATAATTCACCCCTTGCCCATCAGATACAATGTGAGTGGCTTGGATTGCCTCCACGCGGGCCTTTGTCTTTGCCAGATCGAGGGCGAGGAGGTAATTACTCACCTTTTCCACCGACCCACGTCAGCAGTAGCGCGAGTAATGGAGATAATGGTCCGGCAGACGGGGACCAGAACGATGACCTTACTGACGATAAAGGAAAAGACCACATACTGAACGGAGACGAAACTGGTGGCGGGCATCGAGCAGGGACGGGGAGGCCCGGCAAATCCGAGTTTCCTTCGACCTGGTCGGACCAAGACATCCTTGAGGCAATCTCAGATGTCGCGACGGATCCCACAGCTGACCGAAAGGTAGAGGGTGGTAGAAATATATCCGAAGATACTCGCAATGGAGTTGATATTCGTACGGTGGACGATGGTGGAAGAATTGTTACGGGATATGGGACAAATTTGCCTAGGAATCCAAGACAATGACTAGACACAAGCATCAAGACACATGGGATAAGTTAGAAATTATTCTAAGCAAGGCAGTCGAAGAACTATCTTCTGATTTAAATGATAGAGAAATAAAGCTATTTCGGGATTTTATTGAAAATAGAGAATATGGTGTGACATTTGATATAATGGTTAATATCATCCGCGAGAGGAGCATCGCTGTTACGAACGAGGCTCGAGATAATATATATCAAGCAGCGGATCTTATGAATGTGTATTTAGAAAGAAACATTTGAAATACGATGACAGTGCACTTTCTATTTCGCGACCTAGCCTGCTGGATTGAGCGTGTGTCCTCTGCTGCTTGGACAAACGTCGTGATGGATCACCGATCGCCGCCAATTAGGTGTTTAGTCCCGTATCACCACTCCACGGGACTAAACACCTAGTGCAATGTCACCGTAATTTAGAAGACGAGTCCCAGGGACACAATACCTAATGGGTGCGGCGCTATTTCGCACATCCGGCTCGAAAGGTTGGTATCATCAAGACCCGACCTGTTCCTGTGACCGAGATGCCCAATGGCGGACGCGCTGGCTGCGAGCTTAAATGAAAATTCAAAGAATCCTGTCTTATGCTGCGGCTTCTTATCGCGAACGACTTCGCGTTCATGAAGCGATGCCAAATAGGACGGAGGCGGTAATCAGTAATTGCACCATCCGAATACGCGCGATTGCCCTGGCCTGCCTGGTGACGGCTAGCGGCGCGAGGGCCACTATACCCGATGCCGACGCAGCCACATCCGGCGCAATTCCCGGCGCGGTGCAATGGCTGCAAAGCACGTTGCTTGGAACGGTGGCGATCTCCGTCGCCGTCATGGCCGTGGCGGCCTATGGCCTGTTGATGATGTCCGGCCGGATCGACTGGCGCCGCGGCGCCGCGATTATCCTTGGATGCTTCATCCTGTTCGGCGCCCCCTTCCTGGCCTCCGGAATCGTCGGCGCGACGGATCTCGCGCAAGCGAGTGGAATGGAGCCTTTGCCGCCCGATTCGATTGCGGTTTCCCCGCCGCCGCCATCGGAACGCAACCTGGGCCGGCCCCAATCGGTCTGTTGGACTTGCGGAATCGCGCCGCCCGAACCGACCGCCAAGTAATATTCACACGGCTTTATTCTTGTTGCGCTGAACTTTAGATGATTAACCAAAGACTAACGCAGGTAAATCGTTAGAATATATTATCATCTTTATTGACCTTCTCTCCTATCCATTTAAGATCGCTGGATATCCAGGGCGATGGGGAAGTCAAAAAATGCGCAAAAGGGAAAAGCTCGCCGGCTTGTTCGCGGCGGCGGCGATCTTACCGGCGCGGGCAATCGCTCAGGACAGTTATTCTGATCCCACAGGATCCGGCCCCATCGTAAACGCGGTTGGTTGGTTGCAGGGAACTTTGCTTGGCACGGTCGCGACCGTCGTCGCCATCATCGCCGTCGCCTCGGTCGGCTTCCTGATGCTCACCGGTCGGATGAACTGGCGTTACGGCGCGACCGTGATCGTCGGATGCTTCATCCTGTTTGGCGCTGCCGGAATCGTCGGCGGGATCCAGGCCTCCGCCTCCTCGGCCCCTGGGTTCTAGAATATGGACTCGCCCGACCGCGATATTTTGTTCGTGGCGCTGACCCGCCCGCAAATGCTGCTGGGCGTCACCTATGGCTGGGCGGTCGGCAATGCGATCGTCACGACCGAATTGTTCCTGATGTTCAAATCCGTCTGGGTGCTGCTCGCGGCTTTGGGTCTGCACATGATCGGGTGGCTCGCCTGCCTTCGCGATCCGCGCTTCTTCGACCTGTGGCTGGTCAAAGCGCGAACCTGCCCCCGGATTCCCAATTATCGAGTGTGGCGGTGCAACTCCTACCGCCCGTAATCAGCCAGGCCGATCAGTGGCAGCGGGAGAAAGCGGCGGGCGATCACCTGCCCTATCTGGCGCAGATCGACGATCATACCTTGCTGCTGCGCGACGGCCGGCTGATGCAAGTCATCGCGCTCGACGGCCTGCTGTTCGAAACCGCCGATACGACCGAAATCAATTATCGAAAGGCGCTTCGCGACGCGACGATCCAGGCGATCGGATCTTCGCGCTTCGCTTTGTATCACCACATCGTCCGCCGCCGCGTCGAACCGCGCATGGCGGCGGAATTCCCCGATGCCTTCAGCGCCGAGGTGGATGAAAAATGGCGGCATCGGCTGGAATCGAAACGGTTGTTTGCGAACCAGCTCTTCCTCTGCCTGGTGCGCCGTCCGCTCCAGGGGCGCGGCGGCGCGGCCGACCGTCTCGCGCGCCTGTTCGGCATAGCCGGCGAAGATGGCCGGATGGCCGATCTCGCCCGCGAGCGCCGCGAACTGGATGCCGCGCGCGACGCGCTGATGGCCGCGCTCAGCGAATATGGCGCGCGATTGCTCGGCACGTATGAAACGAAGGCGGGGACCTGCTCGGAACCGCTGGAATATCTGTCCTCGCTCTACAATCAGGAGATGAGGCCGGTGCTTTTGCCCGAGGGGGATGTCGGCCATTATCTTCCCTACCGCCGGGTGAGTTTCGGCGCGCGCACGGTCGAACTTGGCGCGACGGGTGACGAGGGTCGAACGTTTCTCGGCCTCGTCGCGGTGAAGGACTATCCGGCCCATTCGGCGCCCGGAATGCTCGACGAATTGCTGCGCCTTCCGGTCGAATTATTGGTGACTCAAAGCTTCGCCTTCGTCGATCGGCAGGCTGCCTCGGGACGCATCAACCTGGCGCTCCGCCGAATGCGGGCGGCGGATGACGAGGCGCTCAGCCTTCGCGACGAGCTTTCCGTAGCGCGCGATGATGTCGCGGCGGGCCGCGCCTCTTTCGGCGAACATCATCTGACGATTGCCGTTCGTGGCGACAGCCCCGGCGAGGTCGATGATGCCGTGGCGGAGGTGCAGGCCGCCTTGACCGATCTGGGCCTGATCGCGGTGCGCGAGGAAGTGGCTCTGGAACCGGGTTTCTGGGCGCAATTTCCGGGCAATTTCTCCTACATCCCCAGGCGGGCCCTGGTCGCCAGCCGCAATTTCGCGAGCCTGGCCTCCTTGCACAATTTTCCGCTGGGCCGGGAGGCCGGCAATCATTGGGGCCAGGCGGTCACCTTGCTCGAAACCAGTGCGGCAGGGCCTTATTATTTCAACTTCCACCATGGCGATCTCGGCAATTTTACTCTGATCGGCCCCTCCGGATCGGGCAAGACCGTGGTGCTCAATTTCCTGCTTTCCCAGGCTCGGAAATTCGATCCCCGGATCATCTTCTTCGACAAGGATCGCGGCGCCGAACTCTTCCTGCGCGCGATCGGCGGACGCTATGACGTCCTTCGCGTGGGGGAACCGTCCGGCCTCAATCCGCTGATGCTGGACGACACGCCCGATAACCGGCGCTTTCTGATCGACTGGCTTGGCCGGCTGGTGAACGATCCCGGCCAGTCGCTGAACGCCGCCGAGGTCGCGCGCATCAAGGATGCGGTGGACGCCAATATGCAGGCACCGCCCGCCTTTCGTCGCCTCCGCCATTTTGCCCAATTGCTTCGCGGCGACGACCGGCCGCGTGCCGGCGATCTCGCCGCCCGGCTCTCCCCCTGGTGGGGCGAGGGCGAAAGGGCCTGGCTGTTCGACAATGAAGTGGACCGTGTCGATCTGTCGCAGCGCGTGGTCGGGTTCGACATGACCCGCATCCTCGACGACCCGACAACCCGCACCCCCGCGATGATGTATCTGTTCCACCGCGTCGAACAACGCCTCGACGGGACACCGGCGATCATTGTCGTCGACGAAGGCTGGAAGGCGCTGGATGACGAAGTATTCACCAGCCGCATCCGCGATTGGGAAAAGACCATTCGCAAGCGCAACGGGATAGTCGGTTTCGCGACGCAAAGCGCGGAGGATGCCCTGGGTAGCCGGATAGCGTCGGCCATCGTCGAACAGGCCGCGACCCAGATATTCATGGCCAATCCAAAGGCGCAGGCGCGCGATTATATGACTGGGTTCGGTCTCACCCAGCACGAATATGATCTGGTCCGGACCTTGCCCGACCATGCCCACGCCTTCCTGATCAAGCATGGGCAGGAAAGCGTCGTCGCTCGGCTGGACCTTTCCGGCGACAGGGAATTGCTGACCATCCTTTCGGGGCGCGAACATGTCGTGCGAATGCTGGACGCGATCCGCGCCGAAACCGGCGACGATCCCGATGACTGGCTCGGGCCCCTGCTGCAGGCCGCCGAATGAGCCTCGTCTGCTCCGAACCCGATTCCACCGCCGGAGTCGCCGTCCGCCTGTCGGATTTCCTGGATTGCCAGGCAAGGGCGCTGGGCGAAAACGGCTTCCAGGCGCTGGCCGGCGGCCCGATCGGGATGAGCGTCCTGTCCGGCCTGCTGACCATCTTCATCGGTCTGATCGGCTATCGCCTCATCCTGGGCGAGGTTCCGGGTATCCGCCATGGCGTCAACTGGACGATCCGCCTTGGTTTTGTCCTGGCGCTGGTGACAAGCTGGCCCGCCTTCCAGACGCTCGTCTATCGCGTGATGGCCGACGGACCCGGCGAGATGGCCGCCATTGTCCTTCCGGCGGCGGGCCTTCCCTCCCAGGGCCTCGATGGCCGGGTGCAGCAGGCCTATGATGCGATGCGGTTCGGCCCGGGTTCGGGGCCGCTCCCGTCCCGGCCCGCCGAAGGGGCCAATGGGCAAGGCGAAGCGGCGGCTCCGGCCCTCGCGCAGCCTTCGCAATTCCAGCCGCCCGTTCCGAAGACCGCGAGCCTGTTCGTGCTCGCCACGACGGGATCGGCAGCCGCCTTCAGGATCGCCATCGGTTTCCTGCTTGCGATCGGCCCCTTGGCGATCATGGCCTTGTTGTTCGACGCGACCTTGGGATTGTTCGTGGGATGGGTCCGCGCGCTCGCCGGCATGGCCTTCGCTTCGCTGGGCGCCGCGATCGTGACGGCGACGGGGCTGATATTGGTCGAAGGCGAGCTGGCCCATCTTCAGGCGCTTCGCGCCGCCGGGACACCGCATCTGGCGGACCCGCAGGGCCTTACGACCATCGTGACCGTGCTTGCCCTGCTCGCCTTCGTGACCGGTCTGGCCGCGATGCGGATGACCGGCGCCTTGCGGCTTTCATGGCGATCCTCGTCGGCTCAATCCGCCCTGGGGCAGGCGCAGGCATCGGCGGCGCTAACAATCGTGCCTGCGCTCGCCACAACTCATCAGGCGGCAATGGCGGGGCGGCAGGCAGCAGGACAGGGGAGGGCTGCCGGCGTCGCCGAGTCGCTGGCGGCCTCGGTGCGGCGGGAACAATTCCATCTGGTGGAAAGCGGCGCGGCCAATAAAGCCGCGCCGCACGCTGCCCGGCCCGCGACGGGCGGCCCCGCAGGCATTTACGGCAACGGGATCGGGACCAGTGCCCGGCGGTCGCTGGGCAGGCGGACGAGATCGGCCGCGCGAAGAGACAGAGGCGGAAAATGAGCAAGATGGAATATTTTCGCCGGGCGGAAAGCTGGGCGGAGGACAATCGGGAAGGCCTGGCCCGTTCGCGCCGCATCGCCTGGATCGTCGCGGGCGCGGCAGTTGCCGTCGCCTTGCTGGAGGCTTTGGCCCTCGCCATGCTGGCGCCGCTCAAGACCGTGCAGCCGATCACCTTGCTCGTCGATCGGCAGACCGGCCATGTCCAGGCGATCGACCCTGTAAGTCCGCGCCGCGTCGTTGCGGACGAGGCGCTGACTCAATCCTTTCTTGCCCAATATATCTCGGCCCGGGAGGGCTTCGACCGCGCGACCGTTTCGGCCGACTACCGCCGCGTCGCCTTGTGGTCGGCCGGGCGTGCGCGGTCCGCCTATCTCGCGCAGATGCCCGCCGCCAATCCGGCGAGCCCGCTCAATCTCTATCCAGCAGGCACGATCGTCGGCGTGCGGGTGAAAAGCGTGTCGCATCTAAGCAAAGGCACGGCGCTCGTCCGCTTCGACACCTTTCGCCAGGATCTGGCCGGACGCGCCGATGTGGGCCAGCCCTGGATTTCGGTCGTCCGCTATCGCTACGTCGACGCGCCGATGCAGATGCAGGATCGGCTCGTCAATCCGCTGGGTTTCCAGGTGATCGGCTACCGGCGCAATGCCGAGGCGCCGCCGCCGGCTGTGGCGGACCCAGCCATGGTCCCGCCGCCCGTCTCAACGCGCACGGTGGGTTGAAATGCCCTTGTTCATCCTCGCCGCTTTCGCCTTGCTCGGTCAGGAGGCACCGGACGCGCCGCAGGATCAGCGAGTCCGCCGGGTGCCCTACGACGCCGGCCAGGTCGTCAATCTGGACGTGAGGCAGGGCTATGCCGCCTTGGTCGAACTGGCTCCGGACGAAGCCGTCCAGAATGTCGTCGTCGGCAACAGCGTCGGCTGGCAGATTACGCCGAGCAGCGGTGCCGACCGTATCGTCGTGAAGCCCACCGCCGAGGCGACGGTCACCAACATGATTGTGGTCACCGATGTGCGACGCTACGTTTTTCTACTCGATCCCCATGGCGGAAGCGCCGAGGGAGTTTTCGTGCTGAGGTTCGACTATTCGGACCCAATCTCGTCCGACTGGGATTCGCGCCCTCCCGCAACCTATAAATTCGGCGGCACGAAAAGCTTGTTTCCCCGGGCTATGCGTGACGACGGCAGGCGGACGATCATCACCTGGAACGATCAGGTGGAACTGCCGGCGATATTCGCCGTGGCGAAGGGCGGCAAGGAAGCCATCGTCAACGGGCGGATGGTCGGAAGCAATCTCGTCATCGACGGGATTTCGCCCAGATATATATTCCGGCTCGGCAAGGCGAAGGCCCTGGCGAGCCGGAAGGTCAGCGGGTCGCGATGAACCTCGAGGCGCTGTCGCGGCGAGGCGCGTCGCCAATGGCCGACGCGGAAGATCCGGCGCCGATTGTGGCGATGCCGAATTCCGGGATATCGGGAAAGGCGATCGCCATTGTGGCGTTCATCGCGGCCTTGCTCCTGTTTCTATTGCTCGACGGCCGGCGCGCGCCGGGAACGGCTCAGGATGGAATAGCTGAACAGGTATCGCCCGGGGCCTTTGCCCCTCCGCCGCCGCTGGCGATCCCGGCGCCTATCCTGGCTTCGCCGCTTATTCCCTCGGCCTACCGCCTGTCCAACATACCGATCAGGTTGCGGGCGGTGCCCGCCGTGCGGCAGCAACCGACGATCCCTGCCACCGCGCCCCCGAGCGCTCCTTATTACCCTTCCGCCTACGTCGCCGAGCCGACGATGCAGGCGACCGATGGGGTTCCGGCCGCGCGCGGACTGACCGAGCCGGCGCTCCTGTTCGACTCCGGTGCCATTGCGGGCGGGCCTGCAAACCCAAGCAGCGCGGCCGAGCCGAAAAACGGCGCGTCGGAAGGTGCTGCAACGTCCGCGCCCCGCTCGCAGCCGGCTGCCCGCCCCGGCAGGATTGAAAATCCCAGCCATGTCGTTCCGGTCGGGACGCTCATCCGGGCAGTGCTCGAAACGCCGATCGATACTTCGCGGCCGGGATTCGCACGCGCTATCGTGTCGAAGGGCGCGCGCGGCTTTGATGGAAGCCGGATATTGATACCGCGCGGATCGCGCCTGATCGGCGAATATGGTGCCGAAGTGGTGACCGGACAAAGCAAGGTTCTGGTGAACTGGACGCAATTGATCCTGCCCGATGGGTCCATGATCAAGCTGGATTCGCCTGCTGCCGACGCGATGGGCGCCGCCGGAATTCGGGGCAGGGTGAATGGTTTCTTCTTCCAGCGTTTCTTCAACGCTGTTCTGCAAACCGCATTAACGGCGGGCGCCGGGCTTGCGGCAGGATCGGTGGATGCACCGGTAATCATCGGCCTCCCCGGTTCCGCCGTCGCCAGCGCCGCGGGGCAAGGGGGTGGCCTGCTGGGCCAGGCGCCCCGGCCTCGGATCAAGGTCAGGCAGGGGGCTGCGTTCAATATATTCGTGGCTCGTAATCTCGACTTTTCCGAAAACCCTTCGTGGTAATCGGTGGGATGATCCACGAACCGACCGCCTATCTCGAAATCTATCTTGGTCCCTTCCTGCCTTCGCTGCAGCGTCCCGACGTATCCGATATCTACGTCAACCGGCCCGGCGAGATCTGGATCGAGACATTGGGCGGCGCCATCGAACGGCTTGAGGCACCAGACGCTACCGAGGCGCAATTGTGGCGGCTCGCCCGGCAGATCGCGAATATCACCCATCAGGGGATCAACCGGGAACATCCCTTACTGGCGGCGAGGTTGCCTGACGGCGCGCGCGTCCAAATTGTAGCGCCGCCCGCTACGCGAGGGCCAATGGCCATCGCCATCCGCAAGCATGTGTCAGCCAATCTGAGCCTCGCGGATTACGATGAAAAGGGCGCTTTTGCGAATTTGCGAGCAGAGGCCGATGAGTTTCGCGAAGCCGAACTAAGGCAATTGTACAAATCTGCAGACTGGTCCCTCTTTCTCGCCGCTGCCGTCCGCGCCCGAAAGACCATCGTCGTTGCCGGCGGCACTTCGACCGGAAAGACGACCTTCCTCAATGCCCTGCTGCGGGAGATCGATCCGGCGGAGCGACTGATACTGATCGAGGATACGCCCGAACTGGTGTTGCGTCACGAAAATGCCATCGGGCTGGTCGCGGTTCGTGGTGTCTTGGGGGAAGCCAGCGTCACACCCGACGACCTTCTGCTCGCATCGCTTCGGCTGCGGCCCGACCGGATCATCCTGGGAGAACTCCGGGGCGCCGAAGCCTTCACCTTCCTTCGCGCCATCAACGTCGGTCATCCGGGTTCGCTGACCAGCATACATGCGGACAGCCCGGCACGCGCAGTCGAGCAATTGACGTTGATGGCGCTCCAGTCGGGGGCCCAGCTTCGCCGCGATGATATCGCCAGGCATGTGGAAAGCGCTGTCGACATATTCGTGCAGCTGGAACGCTGCGACGGAAAGCGCCGGGTTTCCGAAGTTCAATGGAAAGCTGCGGAACGGGTCGGATCGGGGAGCAATCGTCAGAAGCTTGTGCCTGGCGAGGATTCGACTTCGAATGAATAATGGGACGACAGGGCGTAGTTACACCGCCTGCTTTCGATGATGTGCTGTCCCCGTTCCCGTTCCCGTCCCGTTTCCCGGACATATGATCGTGCGCTCGATGTTGCCGATTCCGATCATCGCTTCCACCTCGGCATTGACCTGCAGCGGAAGCAATTTGGTATAGATGGTCGACCAGAAAATCTGCTCGTTCTTCTTGTCCTCTTTTATCCATGCTGCCAGCCGCTCAATTCCGCCCACTCGATCCGCCGCCTGCGCAATCACATGTTTGGCGATGGACGTGGTCTTGTTGGTCGTTCCCTTGGGCCTACCCTTGCGGACGGCCCCCATTTCTCCACGGGAAATCGCTGTGGACATCATGCTCTCCTTTTTTTCTCGTTGAGATGCCGAACGGTCTTCGGTCTTGGACATACCGCCGCCATTGGGCGTCGGATGCCGGGCCCTGGCGCGTGCTACTTCATGGTCGCCGAATGCAAAGGGCCAGCTGGGGCCGCAGGATAGACCCGCAATTTCAAGCGATCGCATATTAGCAGAATGCGGAACAATGGCAAGAACAAAAAGTGAACATAATTCCAGCAGGTGAAGATCGGGCGTGGCAAAGCGGGAATTAAATGGCGGCACTCCACTCGGGGCGCGCATTATATTCGCCTATTTTAATCCGCGTCTCTTGGACCGGAAGAAGCGTCGCGACGCTACGCCACGCGAAAGGTTCCGCGACGCCGTGTGGCGATCATGGCTGCCTGCCTGCCTGCCAAAGGCCCCTGAACGGGCTCGGTTCCTTGAGTTGAAATGGTCGGGGCGAGAGGATTCGAACCTCCGACCCCCACACCCCCAGTGTGATGCGCTACCAGGCTGCGCTACGCCCCGACCGGGGACTCCGTGCTTGACGAAGTCCAGAGCGGGGCACTTAGTGCCGAGGCCAAATGAAGGCAAGGGGTTGCGAGCGCGCTCGAGGCGCCTGTGGGCCGCTCCCGGGCTGCCCGCCTATTGCTTGCCTAACGGGCCATCCCCATGATAGTCGCGCGGCCTTCCGTAAAGGGCCCATCGGGCTGCCCCACATCAGGTATATTCATAATGTTTGCATCACCCGCTTTTGCATCGGCCGGCGCCGCACCAGATGGAGCCACCAGCTTCCTGGTCCAGATGGGCCCGCTTATCCTCATCTTCGTCATTTTCTATTTCCTGCTCATCCGCCCGCAGCAAAGGCGCATGAAGCAGCATCGCAACATGATCGGCGCGGTGAAGAAGAATGACGTTGCAGTCACCGGCGGCGGTCTGATCGGCAAGGTGGTCAAGGTCGACGATAATGAGGTCGAGCTGGAAATCGCCCAGGGCGTCCGCATCAAGGCCATCAAAAGCTTGCTGAGCGACGTCAGGCCGCACGGCACCAAGCCGGCGAACGACTGATCATGCTCGGCTTCCCACGCTGGAAAATCTGGTTCGTTAGCCTGCTGATCCTGGCCGGCGTCGCGCTCGCGATGCCGAGCATGTTCCCGCCATCGGCGGTCGCGCGCTGGCCCGGATTCCTGCCCAGGGAACAGGTCAATCTAGGCCTCGATCTTGCGGGCGGAAGCCATTTGCTGCTGGAGGCAGATACCAGCGACGTCGCCAAGCAAAGGCTCGACCAGATGGAAGAGCTGGTTCGCACCGAATTGCGCCGCGCCAACCCCCGGATCGAAATTGGCGACACTTCGACGGCCGAAGGCAGGCTGACTTTCATGGTGCGCGATCCGCGCCAGGTGGACGCCGCGGTTGAAGTCGCACGGGCCCTCACTCAGCCGGCCGGCCTTTCCGGTCAGCGCGACTGGAACGTCAATGTGGTCGACACTAGCAGGATCGTGCTGACGCCGACCAATGCCGGGATCACCAACGCGCTCGACAGCGCGATGAACACGGCGCGGGAAGTAGTCTATAACCGGGTCGATCCCGACGGTACCCGCGAAGTCACGGTCATGCGCCAGGGCGACGATCGAATCCTGGTCCAGGTGCCGGGTCTCGACGATCCGGAAGGATTGAAGGCGCTGCTCGGCAAGACCGCGCGCCTCGAATTCAAGCTTGTCGATCTCAATGCCGATCCGGCGCAGGTGGCGCAGGGCCGGGCGCCGGCGGGAAGCCAGGTTCTGCCCATGGCTGAAGGCGGCGCGCCGGTGGCGGTGATTCGCCGGGCGATGGTGACCGGCGATCAGTTGATCGACGCGCAGCAGACCTTCGATCCGCAGAACAACGCCCCGGCCGTCAGCATCCGTTTCGACGGTGCCGGCGGGCGCCGCTTCGCGCGCGTCACGCAGCAGAATGTCGGCAAGCCGTTCGCCATCATTCTCGACAATGTCATCCTGTCGGCACCGAACATAAATGAACCTATTTTAGGCGGCCAGGCGCAAATCAGCGGTAGCTATACGGTCGAAACCGCCAATGATCTGGCGGTCCAGCTCCGGTCGGGCAAATTGCCGGTCGAACTGAAGGTGATCGAGGAGCAGACCGTCGGTCCGGATCTCGGCAAGGATTCGATCGGCAAGGGGATCATCGCCGGCATCGTCGGCACAGTCCTGATCCTGATCTTCATGGTCCTGACCTATGGCCGGTTCGGCGTTTACGCGGATATCGCGTTGATCCTGAACGTCGTGATCATCCTTGGTATCATGGCCATATTCAATGCGTCGCTGACCCTGCCCGGCATTGCCGGATTCGTCCTGACGGTCGGCGCGACGGTCGATGCGAACGTGATCATCAACGAGCGCATACGCGAAGAACAGATACGAGGGCGCGGGATCATCCAGGCTATCGAACATGGCTATGGCGAAGCGCAAACTGCGATCTTCGACGCCAACATCACCAACGTGATCGCCGGCATGCTGCTCTTTTACTTCGGGTCCGGCCCGGTTCGCGGCTTCGCCGTTGTGATGATGATCGGCATCGCCACGTCGGTATTCACCGCGGTGACCGTCACTCGCATGTTCGTGTCTTTGTGGCTGCGCAAGCGCCCGACCGAGCTTCGGATTTAGGAACAGGACATGCGTCTTCTGAAACTCGTTCCCGACAATACCAACGTCGATTTCCTCAGGTGGCGCGGGATTGCGATCAGCATCTCGATCCTGCTGATGGCGGCATCGATCGCGCTGATCGCCGTGAAAGGCCTGAATTTCGGCATCGATTTTGCCGGCGGCCAGGTGATCCGGGTCACATTCAGCCAGCCTCCGTCGCTTGACAGTCTGCGCCAGCAGGTCGGTGGCCTGGGTCTGGGGGATCCGAGCATTCAGGAATTCGGCTCCACGACGAAGGTGGCGATCCGCTTGCCGCTTCCCGAAGGCGATCCCGCTATAGCCGCCTCGAAGGTTCGTACCGAGCTTACCAAGCAATATCCCGGCGTGCGCATCGATTCGGTATCGATGGTGTCGGGGAAGGTTTCCGACGAATTTGCGATGGATGGCGCGCTTGCCCTGCTGCTTTCGATGATCGGGATCACCATCTACATCTGGATACGCTTCGAATGGCAGTTCGGCGTCGGGGCTTTATTCTCCCTATTCCACGACGTGACGCTGACGCTGGGCTTCTTCGCGCTGACCCAGATGGAATTCGATCTGAACGTCATCGCGGCGTTGCTGACCCTGATCGGCTATTCGCTGAACGATACGATCGTCATCTATGACCGGATCCGCGAGAATCTGCGCAAATATCGCAAGATGGACATCACCTCTTTGCTCAATCTCTCGATGAATGAGACGCTCTCGCGGACCGTGGCGACCAATCTTGCCATGCTGCTCGCTTTGGGTTCGCTGATGCTGCTCGGCCCCGATGTGATCCAGAGCTTCACCACCGCCTTGCTGATCAGCGTCGTGGTCGGCACCTATTCGACCATCTACATCGCCGCGCCCTGGCTGATCTGGCTGAAGGTCGAATCGGACAGCTTTGTTCCGAAAGACGAGGCCAAAGGGGAACGCGTTCACAAGGAAGGCTACGAAACCTAAATGGCCTCGCGGTTCGACCGGGATCCCAATGCCTCAGGACCCCTTGTCCAGGGATTTGCCGGGCGGGGATTTCGGGTCGATGGCGGCGTTTACGAAGGTCTGTTCCTGACCCCCAGGCGCGCCGACCAATGGAATGCCCCGCCATTGGCCGAGCTTTCCCTGGAGGACTTGGCGCCATTGCTGGGCCTCGATCCGCTTCCTGAATTCCTTTTGCTGGGAACGGGTGCAAATATGGCTTTTCCGCCGCGTGCGCTGGTGGCCGCTTTGGACGAACGAGGCGTCGGCATCGAGGCGATGGACAGCCGCGCGGCCGCGCGCACCTGGGGAATGCTTCGCGGCGAGGAACGCTGGATCGCGGCCGCCCTGATGCCGCTCGCCTGAACCTTCCGCCCATTAAAGCGCCGTTCAGGTGAGTTTCGCTTGTTAGGCCATGTCCCTGCTTGGCCTTGGCCCAAGCCTCAGCTAAGAAGCCGTCCATGTCCTTTAAACTTTCCCGTTCGTTCGCCGCTTTGGCGCTTGTCGCCGCTTTATCGCCCCTCGCCGGCTGTGCTGGCGGAGGCGGGCTCTTCGGCGGCGGGGGCGGCGGCCGCGACACCCAATATGTCGCCCGGGACGTCAATACCCTCTACAGTAGCGCCAAGAGCCAGCTGGACCGGGGGCATTACGAACTGGCCGCTGTCCTGTTCGACGAAGTCGAGCGGCAGCATCCTTATTCGATCTGGGCACGCCGGGCGCAGCTGATGAGCGCGTTCAGCTATTATGCTGCCAAGGATCATACCAAATCGATCGAATCGGCGCGCCGTTTCCTGGCTATCCATCCTGGCAACAAGGACGCGCCTTATGCTTTCTATCTGATCGGGCTCAATCAATATGAGCAGATCAGCGACGTCGAACGCGACCAGACCGCGACGCGCGCGGCTTTGGATGCGCTCGGCGAAGTGGTTCGCCGCTATCCCAATACACGCTACGCCTCCGATGCGCGGCTGAAGACCGACCTGGTTCGCGATCATCTCGCGGGCAAGGAAATGGAGATTGGCCGTTTCTATCAGCGCCGCAATCAGTGGCTGGCTTCCGTCAGCCGCTTCCGCGCGGTGGTCGATGAATATGAAACCACCAGCCACGCCCCCGAAGCTCTGATGCGCCTCACCGAATCCTATCTTGCGCTCGGCGTGACCGAGGAAGCGCGCAGGTCGGCCGCGGTGCTTGGCGCCAATTATCCCGACAGCAAATGGTATGCGCGCGCCTACGAACTTGTGCAAAAGCACGCGCCGACCGCGTAAAGCCTATGGCCTGAGGGGGCAGCCTTGCTGACAGGCCTTTCCATACGGGACGTCGTTCTCATCGAAACACTCGACCTCGAATTCGGGGCCGGGCTCGGCGTGCTTACGGGAGAGACAGGTGCCGGCAAATCGATCCTGCTCGATGCTCTGGGCCTCGCCCTCGGAACGCGCGCCGATAGCGGACTGGTCCGGGACGGGCAGGCCCAGTCGGTGGTGACCGTCAGCTTTGCCCTTCCTTCGGACCACGCCGCACACGCCTTGCTGGCGGAAAACGGCCTCAGCGGCGAAGCGGGCGAGCCACTCGTCATTCGCCGCATCGTCAAGTCGGACGGCGGAAGCCGCGCTCTCGTCAACGACCAGTCGGCCTCGGTCGGACTGCTTCGCGACCTGGGCGCGATGCTGGTGGAGATACATGGGCAGCATGACGATCGCGGCCTGCTAAACCCGCGCGGCCATCGGGCTTTGCTAGACAGCTACGGCATGATCGATACGCGCGACGCGGATCGGGCCTGGACTTGCTGGCGCGAAGCCGAGGCCGCTTTGGCGACTGCTCGCGAAGATCTGGAAAATGCCGCGCGCGACCGGGATTATCTGGAACATTCGGTGGCGGAATTGACCAGCCTTGCCCCTCAGCCGGGCGAGGAAGAGCAATTGGCGGGTCTTCGCGCCAATATGCAAAAAGGCGCCCGGCTGACCGAGGATATTTCCGGCGCCGCGCAGCTGCTGGGCGGTTCGGACGGGGGATTGTCGTTGTTGCGCCAGTCAGCGCGGCGGCTCGACCGCATTGCCGAAGAACATCCAAAGCTCGGTGATGCACTCGCGGCGATCGACCGGGCGGTGGTCGAAGCGGCGGAGGCCGAGGATAGGCTGTCCGAAGCCGCCGAAGCCATGTTCTACGATCCCCAGCGGCTCGACGATGCGGAGACCCGCTTGTTCGGGCTTCGGGCCCTGGCGCGCAAACATCGGGTGGAGCCCGAGGGCCTTGCGGCGCTGGCCGACGAACTGGCCGCGAAACTCGCCGCGATCGAGGCCGGCGACGAAGGACTGGCCGCACTGGAAACGGCAGTCCGCGACAATCGCGCGGCTTATGAGGCGGCCGCGGCCGGCTTGAGCGAATTGCGCACGGAAGCTGCGGCGCGGCTCGACGCTGCCGTTGCGGGCGAACTCGCCCCGCTCAAACTGGATGCGGCCAGGTTCAAGACGGTGATCGACCGGCTGCAGGAGCCCCATTGGAGCGGCCGGGGCCACGACCGGGTCGAATTCGAAATCTCGACCAACCCCGGTGCGCCCTTCGCTCCGTTGGTCAAGATCGCCAGCGGCGGCGAATTGTCGCGATTCATTCTTGCGCTGAAGGTAGCGCTGGCCGAACGGGGCGGTGCGACCACGATGATATTCGACGAGATCGACCGCGGGGTCGGCGGCGCGGTGGCCAGCGCGATCGGCGAGCGGCTGCACCGGCTGGCGCAAGGCGCTCAATTGCTGGTCGTCACCCATAGCCCCCAAGTGGCGGCGCGCGGCAATCGTCACCTTTTGATCGAAAAGAGCCACGAAGGCCTCGTCACCCGCACCAGCGTGCAATTGCTGGATGAGGGCAAACGCCGCGAGGAGATTGCGCGAATGCTTTCGGGCGCGGAGGTCACCGATGAAGCCCGGGCGCAGGCAACAAGACTGCTGGAGGCGGCGTGACCGAAGCTGAAGCGGCGGCGGAACTGGAGCGGCGGGCGGCCGAGATCGCCCGGCATAATTTTCTCTATCATTCCGAAGACGATCCCAAGATTTCAGACGCTGAATATGACGCCCTGGTTCGCCGCAACAGCGAGCTGGAGGCCGAGTTTCCGCACCTGGTCCGTGAAGATAGTCCAAACGTGCAGGTCGGGGCGGCGGCCGCCGCTCATCTGTCCACGGTTCCGCATGCGGCGCCGATGCTCAGTCTCGAAAACGCCTTTTCGGAGGAGGAAGTGCGGGATTTTGTCGGGCGCATCCGGCGCTTCCTGAAACTTGGCCCCGATGCCGAAGTGGCGCTGACCGCCGAGCCCAAGATTGACGGCCTGTCCTGTTCGCTCAGGTACGAAAAACGGAAGTTGGTCCTTGGGGCTACGCGCGGCGACGGCACGATCGGGGAAGATGTAACTCCCAATGTTAGAACTATCGGCGATATTCCGGAAACGCTCCCTCCAACCGCTCCGGAAGTTTTCGAAGTGCGTGGGGAGGTCTATATGAGCAAGGCCGATTTCGCATCGCTCAACCAACGCCAGGCCGAGGCCGGCGGAAAGATTTTCGCCAATCCGCGCAACGCCGCCGCCGGCTCGCTCCGCCAGAAGGATGCCGCCGTCACTGCCGCTCGCCCCTTGCGTTTTCTGGCGCATGGCTGGGGAGAAGCTTCGGCGCTTCCGGGGGAAACCCAAGGCGAAGTGGTGAGGGCCATCGAAAGCTGGAGATTTCCCGTATCCGCGGACTTAAAGCGTTTCTCAACCCTTGAAAAAATGCTCGATCATTATCGGACGATCGAAAAGGGCCGCGCTGATCTTCCGTTCGATATTGACGGCGTAGTTTACAAGGTCGACCGGCTGGATTGGCAAAGGCGGCTGGGCCAGGTCGCCAAGGCTCCGCGTTGGGCGCTCGCGCACAAATTTCCGGCCGAACAGGCCGAAACCACGCTGAAGGCAATCGACATCCAGATCGGCCGCACCGGGAAATTGACGCCGGTCGCGCGGCTGGAGCCGGTCACGGTCGGAGGCGTGGTCGTGACCAACGCAACCTTGCATAATGCCGATGAGATTGAGCGGCTGGACATACGGGTCGGCGACCGGGTCCTGCTGCAGCGGGCGGGCGACGTCATTCCGCAGATCGTGGGTGTCGTCACCCGGCCTGAGGCTCATGGCGCTTTGCCCGTCTATGTCTTCCCCACTTCATGCGAGGCCTGTGGGTCAGCGGCCGTGCGGGAAGATGGCGAGGTCGACATTCGCTGCACGGGCGGGTTGGTCTGCCCGGCGCAACGTGTCGAGCGGCTGCGCCATTTCGTGTCGCGCCAGGCGCTGGACATTGAAGGCCTTGGGCAAAAATCGATCGAGGAGTTCTTCCGCGACAGCCTAGTTCATTCTCCCGCCGACATTTTTCGGATCAAGGACCATTCGGACGCGCTGGCGGGACGCGAAGGCTGGGCCGACATTTCGATCAGGAACTTGCTCGATTCGATCGAGGCGCGGCGACAGCCCCCCCTGGACCGATTGTTGTTCGGGCTCGGCATTCGTCATGTTGGTCGCGTAACGGGGCGGGACCTGGCGCGGCATTTCGGGACACTCGAGGCCTTGCGTGATACGGCGGCACGCGCGGCGTCAGATGAAAATGCGCTGGCTGATATCGTCTGCATCGAAGGGGTGGGGCCGGTCGTGGCGCAGGCGGTGGTCGATTTCTTTGCCGAACCGCACAATCTGGAGGTCGTCGAAGATCTGCTTGGCGAAGTGTCGCCGCCGCTATTCGAAGTAAAAACGCTCGAATCCCCAGTGAGCGGCAAAACCCTCGTTTTTACGGGCAGCCTGGAAACGATCTCGCGCGACGAGGCCAAGGCCCAGGCCGAGATCCTGGGCGCCAAGGTGGCGGGCTCGGTGTCCGCCAAGACCGATCTGGTGGTGGCGGGCCCAGGCGCCGGCTCGAAGCTTAAGAAAGCGGCAGAGTTGGGGATCGAAGTAATCGACGAAGCCGCCTGGAACGCGATCGTCGCCGCGGCTGGCTAGCGCCAGCCGAGCGCACGACGCTTTCGCATGATCAGGGTCGGCCAATCGCCGCGGACGATGCTGGAACTCAGCATCAGTCCCTGGCGCCGATAGGCCGCGGCCACCTTGTCTGCCTGATGATCGAGCAGGCCGGCCAAGATCAGGCGTCCGCCCGAATCCAGCGAAGAAGAGATAGAGGGGGCGAGATCGATCAGCGGCCCGGCCAGGATATTGGCCAGGATGAGGTCGTAGGGTGCGCGTGCCTCGATGCGTGGATGCTCCATCCCTTGTGCCACCATCAATTCGACCTGGCCGCGTCCGCGGCCGATCGGGATATGGTTGATTTCGGCATTTTCCGCACTGACTTCGATAGAGATCGGATCGATGTCGGAAGCGGCAATTTTCGCCGAAGGCCAGAGCTTCAGCGCGGCGAAGGCGAGAAGGCCGGTACCCGTGCCGACGTCGATGATGTTGCCGAAACTCGCGCCCCTGAGCTTGAGCAGGTCGAGCGCCATCAGGCATCCGGTGGTGGTTTCATGCTGGCCCGTGCCAAAGGCGCGGCCGGCATCGATCTCCAGGGCGACCGCGTCGGCGGGGACCGCATCACGATGGGCCGGCGTATGCACGAAAAAGCGGCCAGCCCGGATCGGCTCCAGCCCCTGCTGGCTCAAGGTCACCCAATCCTGCTCCTCGATCCGCTCCACGAGCGGATCGGTGCCGGACGCGCTTGGCACCAGGCCGCGCAGGAGGTCGAGGCTCGCCGCATCCGGCTGGGATTCAAAATAAGCCTCCAGCCGCCATTGGTCCGGCCGCGCGGCGTCGGCTTCGCTGGTCATCAGCACCGGCGGCGGGTCCAGGGCGGCGAACTGGCTGATATCTTCCTGCATGCTCCGCGCCTCTTCCAGAGTGCAGGGGAGTGTGACCTTCCAGCTGCTCGTCACCGGGTTCCGGGAACCGTCAGCGGACAAAGCTGGCTCCGTTCACGTCGAGGATTGTGCCCGTCGCCGAAGCAGGCGCGTCGATCGCCAGCCAACGCACCGTTTCCGCGACCTCGTCGGCCGAAGCGACGCGGCCGAGCGGAATGTCGGCCAGGATCTTGCTTCCGCCACGGCTGCTCAGATAATCCTCGGCCATTCCGGTCATCGTGAAACCCGGACAGACGGCGAAGGCCAGGATATTTTCGCCCGCATAACCGCGCGCGATCGTCTTGGTCATTCCGATCATCCCGGCCTTGGACGCGGCATAATGCCAATGTTGGGGCGAATCTCCGCGATAGGCGGCGCGGCTGGCGACATTGACGATGCGGCCGCCTTTGTTCTCACGGAAGTGAAGCACGGCGAGACGACATAGCTCGGCCGCCGCGGTCAGATTGACCTGCATCGTCCGTTCCCAATTCGACAGCCAGGACGAATGATCCTGCTCGATCGGGTCGGCTTCGAAGATGCCGGCATTGTTCACGAGTATGTCGATCCGCCCGCCGAGCGCTTGCAGCGCCTCGTTCCAGAGCTGTTCGGCCGCTCCCGGCTGCGACAGGTCGGCGGCAATGCGGCCTTCCGCGGTCGCGGTCGAATGACCGATTACTTGGTGCGCGCCGAGCGCCGAGACGATCGAAGCGCCGATGCCGCGGCTGGAACCGGTGACGAGGATATTTGCCATGGCGCGGCGTTAGCGCCTCGCATGCTTTGAGAAAACCCCTGCCGGGGCGAGACTTCTCAGGCGGCGAAGTTGCGGACGAACTGGCTGGTGGCGGCCTTGAACTTTGCCATCTGCTCGTCGACCTGGCTGAAGCTCTTCTCCACCTCGTCAATCTCGCTGGCGACATTTTCGGTGTCGGAGCGGATGGCGGCGATGGTGGAGGACATGGAATCCGCCGCCAGCGCGGTTTCGTCCACGGCGGCGGTGATCATGGTCACAGTCTGCGCCTGCGTTTCCATCGCCTCGCGGATGCGGTCGGCGCTGGTCTGCACTTCCTCGACCGTCAGCTGGATCGAGCTATTGGCCTCGACCGTCTGCTTGGTTGCCTGCTGGATCGCGGCGATCTTGGTGGTGATGTCGTCGGTGGCCCGCGCGGTCTGCGAGGCGAGCGATTTCACTTCCTGTGCGACCACGGCGAAGCCGCGGCCGGCATCGCCCGCGCGCGCCGCTTCGATCGTCGCATTGAGGGCCAGCAAATTGGTCTGTCCGGCAATGTCGCGGATCAGGCCCAGGATCGATTCGATCGCTTCGACATGCGCCGAAAGCGCCTGGCTGACCTGTACCGCCTGCGAGGCCTGACTGCCCGCGCGGTTGGCGACGCCTGCGGCGACTTCGACCTCGTTCCGGGCTTCCTCGATCGCCATGATGAGGCCCGCCGCGGTCTGCGCGGCTTCGCGCATAGCGACCGCAGATTGTTCGGCTGCCGCGGCGACTTCGCTGGTCTTGCCGAGCATTCCGCGTGCAGCGGAGGAAGCGTCGGAAGCCTGGCTGCGTAGCATTCGGCTGTCCGAGGCGGACTTCTCGACCACGCTCACGACTTCATTGTTGAATTCGGCGGCGCGCTGGCTGCGGCGCTCGCGTTCGGCACGATTGCGCAGCAGGTCGTAATGGGCCGCATAGACATCCATTTCGAGCAGCGAAGCGCGGTTGAGCGCCTTGGAAAGGCGGACGAAGCGTTCGGGCTGATCGGAGAGCGCAGCGGCAAGACTGTCATGCGCCTGCGAGGCGCCGGCCGAGATCCCGGCATAAAGCGTCGTCAGTGATACCTTCGCGGCAGCGGCAGCAACGACATAGGCCTTGACCCGGTCGGCCCATTGCTGGCCCATTATATTGCTATATTTTGCTTCAATATAGGGCGAGATACGCTGCGTGAGTTCGTCCAGTTTCTCCTCGCTTATCGGCGAGGCGATTTCTGGGGAGCTTGCATATTGGGTCCAGAAGGCGCGAGCGATGGCGCCCAGATCCTGTTTGATCAGACCCCAGATTTCTGCGCAATCCTCGGCCAGTCGCCCGTCCGCGTCGAACATCCGGACGCGCTCTGCGACCAACACTTCGCCATACTCAACCTTGCTGCCGCTCATCATCTTGAACCCGTATTAAAAAGCCGAACATTCTTGCCTGGGCATAGAGGGCACTGGTTAAGATGACGTTAGTTAACCGTCGTCTTCCGAGGCGGACCTTGCAACCTGCGGCGTGGAGCCTAAAAGCGGCCCGACTTTCCAGGAGCAAAGGCTTCATGCACCGCAATCCATCCCGTCCCCTGTCGCCGCATCTCACCATATGGCGCTGGGGCCCGCACATGCTGGTATCGATCCTGCATCGTGTCACCGGAACCGGCCTCGCCACGTTGGGCGCGGCCGCCTTCGTCTGGTGGCTGGTGGCCGCCGCGACCAGCGCTGAAGCCTATGCCGATTTTCTCGACCATGCGGACAATTGGTACGGCGTGGTGATCGGCGTCGGGCTAAGCTGGGCCTTCTTCCAACATAGTCTTTCGGGCATCCGCCACTTCGTGCTCGATATGGGCGCGGGCTATGAACTTGGCGTCAACAAATTCTGGTCGGTCATGACCCTGGTCGGATCGATCTTCCTGACCGCCTTGCTCTGGTTCCTGATCGTGGGAGGGAATTGATGCGGATGGAAAGTCCCCTGGGCCGGGTCCGTGGACTCGGCTCCGCCCGGTCCGGCGCGCGTCATTGGTGGCTGGAACGGCTGACTTCGGTTTCGACCCTTTTGCTCTTCATCTGGTTTGCAGTCTCCCTGCTGCGGCTTCCAGGGCTAGACCATGAAACGGTGACCGAATGGCTCCGCTCGCCGCTCGCTGCGGTGCCGATGCTTTTGCTGATCGTATCGACCTTCTGGCATCTGAAGCTCGGCCTTCAGGTGGTCATCGAGGATTATGTGCATCAAGAAGGGTCGAAGCTCTTTTCGGTCCTGCTGCTCAATTTCCTGACCATCGCCGGCGCCGCTCTCGCTTTCTTTGCAATCCTCAAGATCGCCTTTGGCGGAGACGCCCCCAATGCCTGATGCCTACAAGATTATCGACCATGTTTATGACGTCGTCGTCGTTGGCGCCGGGGGCTCGGGCCTCCGAGCGACGATGGGCGCCGCCGAAACGGGTCTCAAGACCGCCAACATTACCAAGGTCTTCCCGACCCGCAGTCACACGGTAGCGGCGCAGGGCGGAATCGCGGCTAGCCTCGGCAATATGGGCGCGGACCACTGGACCTGGCACATGTACGATACGGTCAAGGGTTCCGACTGGCTCGGCGATCAGGACGCGATCGAATATCTGTGCCGCGAGGCGCCTGCCGCAGTCTACGAGCTCGAACATTACGGAGTCCCGTTCAGCCGAACCAAGGAAGGCCGGATTTATCAGCGCGCCTTTGGCGGAATGACCCAGAATATGGGCGAAGGGCCCGCCGCGCAGCGCACCTGCGCCGCCGCCGACCGCACCGGCCACGCCATGCTTCATGCCCTGTATCAGCAGAGCCTGAAATATGACGCGGACTTCTTCATCGAATATTTCGCGCTCGACCTGATCATGGAAAATGGCGAATGCCGGGGCGTGATCGCGCTTTGCATGGAGGACGGTTCGATCCACCGCTTCAGCAGCCAGTCGGTGGTGCTGGCCACGGGTGGTTATGGCCGCACTTATTTCTCGGCGACTTCGGCCCATACCTGCACCGGCGATGGCAATGCGATGGTGCTCCGCGCGGGGCTGCCGCTCCAGGATATGGAATTCGTCCAGTTCCACCCGACCGGAATTTACGGGGCCGGAGTCTTGATCACCGAAGGCGCGCGCGGCGAGGGCGGCTATCTCACGAATTCCGAAGGCGAGCGCTTCATGGAACGCTATGCGCCATCGGCCAAGGATCTTGCCTCGCGCGACGTCGTGTCACGATCGATGGCGATGGAAATTCGTGAAGGGCGGGGCGTCGGCAAGGAGAAGGATCATATCTATCTCCATCTCGACCATATCGATGCCAAGATCCTCGCGGAACGGCTTCCGGGCATAACCGAGACGGGCAAGATATTTGCGGGCGTGGACCTCACCCGGCAGCCGCTTCCAGTGGTTCCGACGGTTCATTATAATATGGGGGGAATCCCGACCAATTATCATGGCGAGGTCGTGACCTTGAAGGACGGCAATCCGGACGCCGCCGTCAAGGGCCTGTTCGCGGTCGGCGAGGCGGCCTGCGTTTCGGTGCACGGCGCCAATCGCCTGGGGTCCAACAGCTTGATCGACCTGGTCGTCTTTGGCCGCGCCACGGGTCACCGGCTTGGTGAAACGGTCGAAAAGGGCGCCGCCGCTCGCCCGCTTCCCAAGGGATCGGAAGAAATGGCGCTCGGCCGCCTGGACCGTTTCCGGAACGCCAAGGGCGGAAGCCCGACCGCGGAGGTCAGAACCGCGATGCAAAAGACGATGCAGGCGGATTGTGCGGTGTTCCGGACCGAAAAGACACTGGACGAAGGCAAGACCAGGATCGACCAGGTGTTCGGCCGGATGAGCGATGTCGACGTCACCGACCGTAGCCTGATCTGGAACACCGATCTGATCGAGACGCTGGAGCTGGACAATATGCTTCCGCAGGCCGTCGTCACCATGCATTCGGCCGCCAACCGCAAGGAAAGTCGCGGCGCGCACATGCACGAGGATTATCCCAATCGCGACGATGCCAATTGGATGAAGCACACGATTTCGTGGTTCGACAAGGGTCAGGTGACGATCGATTACCGCCCGGTGCACGAATATACGCTGACCGACGAGATCGCTTACATCAAGCCCAAGGCACGAGTTTACTGAGCCGATGAGCGCGGGGGACTCTCCGCGCTTTTCACCAAACCCTCAGGATTTGCTCGTGCCAGTCATAGCCCGCTAGGCTAGGTCGTGAACCCATAAACAGGATTCCCTTGGCGCGGGTTTTCTGATTCAGGCTCGAGCATGAGCCGATATGATCTGACCGATTTCGAGTGGCGGGTGATCCAGCCGCTGTTGCCCAACAAAC
>JACDEE010000032.1 GCA_013816585.1 Sphingosinicella sp.
CCAAACCTCCGCACTCTCCTTCGCCGTGAACACTCGGCGCTCTCGTCCCTTCATCATCACACACCTCACCTCTGCTCAGGTAAAAGTGTTGCAACGACCAACTGAGTCCACCACCCATTGCGCACATTCAGAGGATGGGCCACCCTGCGGGTACGGCAGCGAAAGAGTCTGATGAAGCAGAAGAACAAGGAAGCCCGCTGAGAGTGGCCTATAAGCAGCTCCGCAGGGGTGCAGCGCTTGCTGTTTTAACAGCGGCGGCTCTTCTCGCCAGTTGCACACGCCCGACCACGGATCAGTCGGTGTTGAAGGCTATTAAAGCTGAATCCGAAGCCCTGATGACGGCCTACCCAACTAAGGACTACGTGAGCATTCCGAAGAGTGTGTGGCCCCCCGCCATCGCTAACCTTCAGCCCGAATCCGTGACCGTCTACCGATGGGGAGTCGATATTACGTCTAAGCCGGGCTTTGACGGTGGTTGGGGATATGGGGTTCCTCGAACAGATAAGCGGGACCTGCCAATGCTACAGGAATGCCATTCAGATTTGGGCCACGGCGTCTTTTGGCATGGCCCCTGCTGATCAGGTTTGTTTGCAAACTACATTACCGCCGACACCTCAAGGGTGCCGAACGTCTGCTTTCTACCTTTGGCGGACAATGATCGGTTGTCGGGGCAGAGCCGCGCCCGGCCTGGCAGAATATCTGTTTTTCACTATGGCACGCCGCTATGTGCTTCGTTCGTCTCACCGCCCTACCCTATCAAAGTACCAAATGATGAGTTTAATTAAGGATCCTCAATGCTGAGCCTCAGCTTCATCCGCGATAATATCGAAACCGTCGAAAAGGCGATTGCGGACAAGAATGTGGGGGTGGACCTCAAGGTTTTGCTTTCGCTGGACGCGGAGGTGCGCGAGCTAAAGAGCAAGGTCGACGAGCTTCGCCGCCAGCGCAACGAGATTAGCGACAGCTTCAAGAGCGCGGAACCGTCGGAAAGGCCGGCGCTGGGCGCGCGCGCCAAGGCGATTGGGGCTGAGATTTCGGGGATCGAGGCGGAGCTTGGAGAGAAGAGTGAGGCGCTGAACGCGCTGATGCTCCGCCTTCCCAACATTCCCTGGGAAGGGGCGCCGATCGGGCCAGACGAAAGCTTCAACACAATCGTCCGCCAGGAAGGGCAGATACCCTCGTTCGATTTCGAGCCGCGCGACCATGTGGCGCTCGTCGAAATGAACGAATGGGCCGACCTTGCCCGCATCACCCAGGTGTCCGGATCGAGGACTTATTGCCTGAAAGGACGCCTCGCTTTGCTCGAGCAGGCGATCATGTTCCACGCGCAGCAGCGGCTGGCGGGGGAAGGCTTCACGCTGATGACCGTGCCGGCGCTGGCGCGGCAGAGCGCCTTCGTCGCGACCGGACATTTTCCGGGCCATGAAGAGGAGGCCTATCGCGTTCCCGAGGACGATCTTTATTTGGCGGGAACGGGCGAGATTGCGCTCACCAGCCTGCATAGCGGCGAAATCATCGAAGCGGAAAAATTGCCGATCCTCTACGCCGGCTATTCACCTTGTTTCCGGCGCGAGGCGGGGAGCGCCGGGCGCGACGTTCGGGGCCTGCTTCGAGTCCATCAATTCCTGAAGGTCGAACAATATGTAATCTGCGAGGATGACGAAGCGGTTTCGGCCGAATGGCATTCGAGGCTGCTGGCCAATGCCGAGATGCTGCTTAAGGATCTGGAAATCCCCTATCAGGTGGTCGAGACGTCCACAGGCGACATGGGGCTGGGCAAATTCCGAATGAACGATATCGAAAGCTGGGTGCCTTCGCTTGGCAAATATCGTGAAACGCATAGCTGCTCGACGCTGCACGACTGGCAGGCCCGCCGCGCCAATTTGCGGTGGCGCGATGGCGAACGGAAGGTGCGCTTCGTCCACACGTTGAACAATACGGCCCTGGCCTCCCCGCGGATCCTGGTGCCCCTGCTGGAAAATCACCAGCAGGCCGACGGCCGCGTGCGGCTGCCCAAGGCGCTGCAAGGTATGATGGGCGGCGAATATCTTTGATCGCCCGGTATCAGTCCCTAAACAGGGACGATGGCCAAGAGATATTGCGATGACGACCCGCCGCCACGCTATCTGATCCTGCGGGAAGCGGCTGCGTTGGGCGCAAGGCTTTATCGCGGCATCGGCCGCGTCGGTTTTCGCGGCGACCCGGATGGCCAGCCGGTGATGGTAATCCCCGGCTTTGTCGCCACCGACCGCTCCACATTGGGTTTGCAGCGCGCGCTCGCCAGTGCCGGCTACCGGGTCTGCGGCTGGGGCCTCGGATGGAATCTCGGCGCCCGGGCCGACACGCTCGACCGCATCGTCGCACAGCTGGAAGCCTGCAATAAGGGACGGCCGGCCATCCTGATCGGGTGGAGCCTTGGCGGAATTTACGCGCGGGAAGTCGCCAAGTTGCGACCCGATCTAGTGGCCTGCGCCGTCAGCCTCGGCTCACCCTTCGCCGGTGATCCGCGCGCCAACAATGTCTGGCGCCTCTATGAACTCATCAGCCGTCACCCGGTCGACAATCCCCCGCTGGATGTGGACCTTGGCACCAAGCCGCCGGTCCCGACGATCGCCTGCTGGTCGCGCCGCGACGGCGTGGTTGCCCCCGCTTGCGCGCGGGGCTTCCCCGAACAGAGCGACCGCCAGGTGGAGTTCGACTGCAGCCATATGGGGTTCGCCACCAGCCCGCGCGCATGGCGCGGAATCCTCCAGGCCCTGAGAAATCTAGCCCCAAAATAGGGGGCGATCCTTCAACCTCGCTGGGCGAGGAAGGGCGCTGCGACTTCCGGCGGAACGCGGATCGGCCGCCCGGTCGCTTTGTCGATGATCGCCCAGGTCGTCCTGGCTCTGACGCGGGGCTTGCCGTCCTGGCCGACAAATTCGACATGGCGGTCGAAGCGCGCGCCTTTGGGGGCCTCGGCGACCCAGGTACGCCCGATCACCGTCTCACCCGGGCCGACGCTTCGCAGATAATCGATCTCGTGCCGCGTCACGACCCAGATATAGGCGTCGCTATGCGCGGGATCGGCGACCGCATACCAATGCGCGGGCGCCACATCCTGTATCCACCTGACCCAGGCCGCGTTGTTCACATGGCCAAGCTCGTCAATATCCTCGTCTCGAGCAATGATCTCCCGCTCGAACGGAGTCATTCGCCCCCGCCGCTATGGGTGCCATTATGGGTCAGTGCAAAGGCATAGGCCTCGGCGGTTTCGCGCAGGCGATCCCAGCGTCCCGATTTGCCGCCATGGCCCGCGCCCATATTGATTTTAAGCAAAAGCGGATTGTCGTCGGTCTTGGCCGCACGTAACGCCGCCGCCCATTTGGCAGGCTCCCAATAAGTCACGCGCGGATCGTTGAGCCCGCCGGTGATCAGCATCGGCGGATAGGCCTGGGCCCGCACATTTTCATAAGGCGAATAGGATCGGATATATTCGAACGCCGTCTTGTCGGTGATCGGGTTGCCCCATTCGGGCCACTCGCCCGGCGTTAGCGGCAGGCTTTCATCCTGCATCGTATTGAGCACGTCGACGAACGGAACGTCGGCCATCACCGCGCCCCACAATGACGGATCGGTATTGGCGACCACGCCCATCAGCTCGCCGCCGGCCGAACCGCCATTGATTGCTATATTGCCGGGTTTGGTGAAGCCCTGGGCCACCAGGCCCTTGGCCGCATCGACGAAATCGTTGAACGTGTTGGTTCGCTTGGTGAGCTTCCCGTCGAGGAACCAGCCATAGCCGAGGTCATCGCCGCCGCGGATATGCGCGATGGCATAGGCATAGCCGCGGTCGAGCAGGCTAAGCCGCGCAGTCGAGAAGCTGGGCGGAATGGCATAACCATAGGCGCCGTAGGCGTAGAGAAAGAGCTTGCCCTGGCCGTTCTTCTCGAAGCCCTTTTTATAGACCAATGACACCGGCACCTGCTTACCGTCACGGGTCGGAAGCATCAGCCGTTCGGTCGCATATTGGCTGGCATCATAGCCGGAAGGGACCTTCTGGACCTTCAGTGTCTCCAGCTTCTTGTCCGCCGGATGATAGTCAAACACGGTCGAGGGAGTGACCATCGACGAATAATTGATCCGATAGGCGGCGGGGGCATATTCGGGATTGTTGCCGAGCGAGGCGGAATAGCTCGCTTCGGGCAAGGAAATGCGCTGTTCGGCGCCCTTATAGCCGCGCAGCCGAATCTGATCGAGACCGTCCACCCGCTCCAGGATTGCGAGGTGGTCGCGGAAGGAAGAGATGCCGCGAAGATAGACGCGGTCCGATCCGGCAACGACCGTCTTCCACTTGTCTGGCCTCGCGACATTCGCCTCGGCCAAGCGGAAATTGACATGGTCGTCATTGGTGAGGATCCACAATTTTCCATGCGCGGCATCCGCCGAATATTGGCGGTCCTTCTTGCGCGGCGAGATCAGGGCCAGCGGCGCCGTCGGGTTATCGGCGGGAACGAAGCGCACCTCGGTCGTCGCATTATCCCCGGTGCCGATGAAGAGGATCTTCTGGTCCTGCGATTTGGACACGCCGACCGAGAAACCGATATCGTCCTTTTCCTCATAGAGCGTGACGTCGCTCGCCACGGGCTGACCGAGCCGGTGCAGGCGCGCGCGGTAGCTGCGCCACTTTTCGTTCACCTCGGTGAACACGACTCCCTTGCTGTCGCTGGTCCAGACCGGGGCACCGATCCCAACCTCGGTCACGGTCTCGATATCCTTGCCCGTGGCGAGGTCGCGGATCTTGAGCTTGAAGCGCTCCGACCCGTCATCATCGACCATGGTCGCGGCAAGGCGCCCATCGGGGCTGACCTCTAGATCGCCCAGTTTGAAATAGGCGGTTCCGGCAGCCTCGCCGGCTTCGTCGAACACGATTTGCTCGGTGCCGCCGCCGGCGACCGGCTTGCGATACCAGGTTCGATATTGCGCGCCGGACTTGAACGCCCACCAGTAAAGCCAGTCGCCATCCTTTTGCGGGACGCTCGATTCATCGGCCTGGATGCGGCCCTTCATTTCTTCGAACAAGGTTTCAACCAGGCCATCATGCGGCTTCATCTGCTGCTCGAAATAGGCGTTTTCCGCCTTCAGATAAGCGAGCACGTCAGCGTCATCGACCTTGGGATATCCCTGGTCCTTCAGCCAGAAATACGGATCGTCGATCGTGTAGCCATGCCGCGAATATTGATGCGGCCTTTTCTCCGCGACCGGAGGAGTGAGGGCCTGAACAGGCGCGGCGGCCTTTTCTGTTTCGGTCATGTCTGCTTTCGGGGCTTGCGCCAAAGCCGGAGCGGCGGTGGCGAGAAATAGGGTCAAAAGAGCGGATCGCATGTGGGAAATATCGCCTTTCGTTCAAGCGGTGGCGAAGCTCGCCCGGCCGCCTTATGATGTGGCCGGCAATCTCACCCAGGAATCCCGCCATGTCCAGTTATGAAGCCCGCCTTTCCGCCCTTCGCGACCAATTGAAGGCCAGTCGCCTCGACGGGTTCGTGGTCCCACTGACCGACGAACATATGAGCGAATATGTCGGCAGCTACGCTCAGCGCCTCGCGTGGCTGACGGGGTTTCAGGGCTCCGCGGGATCGGCGGCGGTCCTCCCGCAGGAAGCGGCCATCTTCACCGACGGCCGCTACACCCTGCAGGTTCGCGATCAGGTCGATGGCAAGCATTGGTCCTATCAGTCGGTTCCGGAAACCAGTATATCCGACTGGCTGAAGGAGCATGCGGGCGAAGGGGCGCGGATCGGCTACGACCCCTGGCTCCATACCAAGGACTGGGTCGGCCAGGCGCGAAAGGCGCTGGCGGAAAAAGGCGCGGAGCTGGTCGCGGTCCGCGAAAATCCGATCGACGCCGTGTGGGGCGAGCGGCCGGAACCCTCCAAGGCGCGTCTGATCGTCCAGCCGGATCTTTATGCGGGCAAATCGTCAGCCGCCAAGCGCCAGGAAATGGCCGATTGGCTGAAGGATCAAAAAGCCGATGCGGCGGTGCTTTCCGCGCTGGATTCGATCGCCTGGACCTTCAATGTCCGCGGCGAGGATGTGGAGCATACGCCGGTCGCCTTGTCCTTCGCTTTGGTCAATGACGACGGCACCGCCGATCTGTTCGTGGCTTCCGAAAAACTGGGCGACGAGGTCCGCCAGCATCTGGGCAATGGCGTACGCGTCCACGAACGCGATCAATTCGAAAAATACCTGTCTTCGATGAAGGACAAGATCGTGATCGCCGATCCGGAACGGGCGGTCGCGGCGATCTTCGAAGCTTTAGAGGGCGCGGGAGCCAGGGTCGTGCAAAAGCGCGACCCGTCTATCCTGCCCAAGGCGACCAAGAACGAGGCAGAAATCAACGGCCACAGATCGGCCCAGGCGCGCGACGGTGCGGCGCTGACGCGCTTCCTTTACTGGATCTCGAACGAGGCGCCGAAGGGCGGCGTCGATGAACTTATCGCGGCCGAGAAATTGCACGAATTTCGCCGGCAATGCGGTGACCTTCGCGACCTGAGTTTCAGCACCATTTCAGGCGCCGGGCCGAACGGCGCGATCGTCCATTACAAGGTCACCGAGGAAACCAACCGCCCGCTGGAAATGGATTCGATCTATCTGGTCGATTCGGGCGGGCAATATCCGGACGGCACCACCGACGTCACGCGAACCGTGGTGATCGGATCGCCAACCGCGGAGATGCGCGACCGCTTCACCCGCGTATTGAAGGGCCATATCGCCATTGCGACGGCGCGTTTCCCCGACGGAACACGTGGCAGTCAGCTCGACAGTTTCGCCCGCCAATATCTGTGGCAGGCCGGGCTCGATTACGCGCACGGCACCGGCCACGGCGTCGGCAGCTATCTGGCGGTGCATGAAGGGCCGCAGCGAATCTCGCCCGCCGGGAGCAGCCAGTCGGGCGGCGACGAGCCGCTGCGCGCGGGCATGTTCCTGTCCAACGAGCCCGGTTATTACAAGACCGGCGAATATGGCATCCGCATCGAGAATCTGGTGCTGGTGATCCAGTTGGAAATACCCGGCGCAGAAAAGAAAATGCTTGGGTTCGAAACGCTGACCTTCGCGCCGATCGAGCGCCGCCTGATCGATAATGCGCTATTGACCGAAGCCGAACAAAGCTGGGTCGACGATTATCATGCCCAGGTGCTGGAGGTGGTTGGCCCGCAGTTGGAAGGCGACGTGCTGGATTGGCTGAAGGCCCAGTGCGCGCCGCTTTAATCGGCGGGTTCGTCTGAACTGGGCGCCTTGCGCGGCTCCGGATCTTCCCCGCGCGCCTGCGCCTTTCGCCGTCGCAAATTCAGACGCAGCGCCTCGGCCAGCCGCTTTGCGCGTTCCTCTTCCGACTTGCTCATGGAAAATTGGATAGGCGGTACAGGCCTCCCGCTGCAAGCCGCCTTGACAGGCATGGACCCCATGGCCATAGCGCCGCCTTCCGCGCCGCCCTTCTGGCGGTCTGGCGATGCTGCCGTAGCTCAGTGGTAGAGCGCATCCTTGGTAAGGCTGAGGTCGTGAGTTCAATCCTCACCGGCAGCACCATTTTCCCAATGTTTCATAACATTGGATAATTGAGGAGTGAGCCCTCCGAGCTTCAAGGCTGAGATTTATTGAGTTAGTGCTCAGGACGCCCTGCCTTAAGGCTTCGCTTCGCATCTTGCATTGCACACACTTCGAAAGCTGCCGGAAATCATTAGTTTTCCGCCTTCCGATTAGTTTACTCCCATTGTGTCGTGCCGTCCACGTCATTGCGTGAACGCCTTAAGGCGGCGCCAAGGATCGCTCTGGCGTAGCGCTGGAGCAGCGTCGGCCACCAGTTCGAGCAATTCGCCCAGGTTCCAGGGAAGCGCTTGCGGATCGTCTCCGACCAACGCGTTGAGCAAGCCAAGCGTTTCCGACGGAAATCGCACGCTGTAGCCCTGGCCGCCTTCGCCCTGCTTCTGAAGCCGATATGCAATAGTATCGAGATGAGGGACCGGTCGTAAGAACGGCAGAATGAGGGCAGCAATCTCGGGAAAGCGGTCGCCTGACTTTTCGGCGATTTGCACTAGCTGCCGTGCGCTCTCCGCCGTCTGGTACTTGAGCTGACGCGGCCAGGCAAAAAGGAGGAATGGGCGGATCAAGCTCGCCCACAAATCGTCCGAATGTTTGGACCTGGCAAGGATCGCAAGCGCTTCAGCGCGGTCCCCGTCGCCGACCGCAATAAGTAATCGACGAGCCTCGGCGAAGCTGATGACCGCGGGCTTGCCGTCACGCCTAAGGGTCAAGTTGACCATCAGGCCGATCAGTCGCTTTCGCGCATCGTCGTCCAGCTCCCAGGCCGCTCCGCCAGCGAGCACGGCCATCAGGGCGGGTTTGATCCGCTTCCCCGCGTCGTCCCCGATGAAGTTCGGGTCAGATGCTAAGCCATGCCACATCGCTTCCGCAAGCGGATGGTCAAGCGCGAAGAGCGGTAAAAGTCCGGCGGCCCAATCGGTAAACCAGTAGTCGAACCAACGAAATTGCCGCGCAATCAAGCAGGCCGCGTGCCCCGCGCCATCTCCGGGCAACTCGAGCAGCGTCTCGAACCGAGCGGCAATCCAATGGGGCATTTTACTGCGTCGTTTAGGCTCGCCTAGGAAGCTTAGCACAGCCTGGCACAGCTTGCCGGCCGGTGCATTGATCGCCTTCATTAGCGAGGCCTCGGACTTTTCCTGCACGACCCCGCCGATTCGTACTGAACCGACACTACTCCCAAGCGCGGCGGGATCGGCGACCCGATAGCGCGAGATGATGGCGTCGAGCACTGCGAGCCCGGATTTGCGATCCTGCCTGATGAGGCCGCCAATGTATTTCTGGGTCCAGCTCGCAATTCCGTGGCGAAGCTCGAAAACCATCGATGCGGGGAGTCGGGCCAGCGTCCGGGCGAGAAGGAGGTTCAGCCGGTGGCACGCATCGTCCGGCCAGTTATCGAGGAGACTGTGCCAGAAGGGGGCAGGATGCTCCCCCGACGCGCTACGATGCGAAGCGCGGCGAGCGCCTTGAAGGCAGCCAACTTCACTAGGCCATCGAACGGACGATAGTCACGCAATTCGCGCCGGTCGTCGGTGCTGAGCACGCTGGCTAGCGACACGATCTGGGCGATTGGCGCAGCTTCCAAACCTCGAGATTCGGTGACCCGTTCGACGAAGCCGCTCCTCGAGCCAAGGCTGTCATCGGCATTCCGTGCCCAGTCTTCAGACCAGCGCGGCTCTGCGGCTACGAGCCTCGGTAGTTTGGCAGCTGTGGAAGGCGAAAGCGTGCAGCCGTTGAGCTCGAGCCAACGCAGCCAACTCGCGGACCATGCGTTCCGGCTGGCTCGGTGGTCAGCGCGCGTTTCACCTTCCCGCCGAGGCCGACCGCGTACAATCCGGCCCTCGATTCGAGTGCGATCACGGACGCGCAGGCTCGCCCATCGCGCTCGCAGTGCCCACAGCAGCTCGCGCGACAGTCCGCTATCCCAAAAAGGTGCGTCCGGCATGGCGAGAAGCTTCTTCGCGAACACCTCCCGCGCGACTAGGTCAGGCAACGACGCGGCGTAAAGGAAGAGCTTGGCGAAGAAGACTGGGTCGACGCTATCCCAGCTTGCAACTTCCTTGCGCGCAGCGCCGGGATCGTGAACCGCTAAGGCATCGAATAGCTCTTTGAACTTAAGGAAATGACTGGACTCGCGGTAATGATCCAATGTTTCCCAGCGCTCGCCAGCGGGGTGAAGGGTGGGGGTGCTCCAGTAGAACGTAGTGCTTTCAGCCAGCAGTTCCTTCATCCGATCGAGCGAGCGCCTGACTAGTTGTTTAGTCCCGTTGTGTGGCGATACGGAGCGATCTTGAATTGAGCCGGGTCTTGTGTCCAGACGCGGGCGACATATTCGTAGGGTGTAAGGCCGCGGAGGGTCTTCAGCCGGCGACCGTG
>JACDEE010000005.1 GCA_013816585.1 Sphingosinicella sp.
TCAGCAAATTGAAGCACTTCCGCCGGATCTCCACGCGCTACGACAAGCTCGCCGACAACTTCCTCGCCATGGTCAAGCTCGCCTCAATGCGCCTGTGGTTGCGCGCTTATGAGTCTATGGCCTAGAACCGACCCGTCTTCCGCGGGAAGAAAATCGACAATATCCCCGCCGTAAAAGGTATAGCCGAGAGCGTTCTGGCCTGGCCTCTCGGTTACCAGCTTCAAGCCCGCTCCGTCGTGGCCCAGAGCGATCAACTTTGATGAAACGTAAACATCCCTGTCGACCTTGTGATAGGAATAAACTGCACAGAGCAGTCGCTCGTTCGAGACCCAATTGCAGCCTGAAAGTCGCAGCGGATCTCCCCCAGTGGCGGTGGCGAGGCGCGGCTCGCCCCCGGCGAGATCGACGGTGTAGAGCGCATTGCCCTGCCCGGGCCGCGGCACGATATACGCCACTTTCCGGCCGTCTGGAGACAGGCTGATATCCTCGACATTTTCGCGGGCGCCGAAGCGGGCTGCCGGATCGTCGCCTTGGGCCGGCGCGGGCTGAGCGAAGCAGGCGCCAAGAAGCGCGGCCATTGTGATGGATGATTTGATCAAAACTTCCCCCTATTTCACCCCCAATCTGACGGCTTCGATTGGGAAAGGCAACGGCCCGCAATTCCCGAATCTTGCATCCCCCGCTTCGCGCTGCCAAGAGAACGCCACCGCCTTTTCAGGGGAATTGCCCATGTCCGTTCGTTCGATCTCCGCAGCCTTAATCGGCCTCGGCCTTGCCGCCTGCACAACGATCGGCGAACCGCCCGAGATCGACAATGGACCCTCGCTGTCGCTCGACACGCTGAAGGGCGTGACTCAGCAGCTTTCTTCGGATGAATATGAAGGCCGGGCGCCGACCACGGCGGGCGAAGAAAAGGCCGTGAAGCTGATTGCGGACCGGTTTCGCGATGCGGGCCTGAAGCCAGGCAATGACGGCAGCTGGTACCAGAACGTGCCGCTGGTCGAAACCAGTGCGACGCCGACCCCGCTGCGCATCACCGGAGGCAGCGTTCCACTGGAATTCGCCTATCGCACCGATATGGTCGCCAACAGCTATCAGGTGCAGCCGCGGATCGAATTGACTGACAGCGAGATCGTTTTCGTTGGCTATGGCATCAACGCGCCGGAGCGCGGCTGGAACGATTATGCCGGGCTCGACGTGAAGGGGAAGACCGTCATCATCCTCGTCAACGATCCCGATTACGAAGCCCCGGGATTGCAAGGAACCTTCAACGGCCGCGCCATGACCTATTACGGCCGCTGGACCTATAAATATGAGGAAGCGGCCCGTCAGGGCGCCGCAGCGGCCCTCATCGTCCATGATACGGTCCCGGCAAGCTATGGCTGGAACGTGGTCCAATCCTCATGGACCGGTCCGCAATATAATATGGACGCGGCCAATAATCATATGGACCAGTCCAAAATTATCGGCTGGCTGACGGGTGACGCGGCACAAAAGCTGTTCGCGGCGTCGGGGCAGGATCTCGCCACCTTGTCGGCTGCGGCCAAGCGTCCAGGATTCAACGCGGTCCCCTTCTCCACCAAGGCCTCGGTCAGTCTCACCAACCAGATCAAGCGACAGGCATCCAGGAATGTGATTGGCCTGTTGCCGGGCAAAAAGCGGCCGGATGAATATGTGATCTACACCGCCCATTGGGATCATCTTGGCATTTGCGACGCCGATGCGACCGGCGACAATATCTGCAACGGCGCAATCGATAATGCGAGCGGAACGGCCGGTCTCATTACGCTCGCCGAGGCACATGTGAAGGCCGGAGCGCCCGATCGCTCGATCATCTTCCTGGCCGTCACGGCGGAGGAATCCGGATTGCTGGGGTCCAAATATTATGGCGAGAATCCGGTTTTTCCGCATCGTCGGACAGTGGGCGGCATCAATATGGACAGCCTCAGCATGGCGGGGCTTGCCCGCGACTTCGTTGCGGTCGGCGGCGGCAAATCCGAACTGGATGAGTATCTCGGCCGCGCGCTAGGCGCGCATCAGATGGCGCTGAAGCCTGAGCCTTCGCCGCAAGCCGGCTATTATTATCGATCGGACCATTTCAGCCTCGCCAAGTTCGGCGTGCCGATGATCTATGCGAAATTGGGCGAAGATCTGGTCAATGGCGGCAGTGCGGCCGGAGCTGCGTGGGCGACCGATTACCGAGCCAACCGATATCACCAGCCGAGCGATGAATATAATCCCAATTGGGATTGGTCGGGGGGTTTGCGGGAGCTCGATATCTTCTACCGCATCGGCCGCGAGCTTGCGCAAACGGACGCCTGGCCCAATTGGCGCGAAGGAGACGAATTTCGCGGGATCCGCGATCGCTCGCTTGCCGGCCAGTAAGTATTTAAGATGCTTGCGCGTCAGCCGCCCGAATGGGCCGAGCACGAATGGGTCTGGATCGGATTTCCAAGCCATGCCGATCTTTGGGAAGATGATCTGGAGCCCGCTCGCGCCGAAGTGATGGCTTTTGCCCGCGCGGTCCGCGCCGCCGGCAAGGGGGAGAGGGTGATCCTTGTCGCGGCCGAGGATGAGGCTCTGGCCAGCGCCCGAGCCCTGGCAGGTGCTGACATCGAGGTCGTGAAAGAGCCCTTTGGCGACATCTGGCTGCGCGATACCGGGCCCATCATCCTCAAGAATGATCGGCAGCGGCTGGCCACCAGCTTCGCCTTCAACGGCTGGGGCGGCAAATATGAACTGGAAGGCGACGACACAATAGGGCTCGGGCTGGCCAAAGCGGCCGGTTTTCCCGCGGATCGGCACGAATGGATATTGGAAGGCGGTGCGATCGACGCGGACGGAACCGGGCTTGCCGTGACGACCGAGCAATGCCTGCTCAACCCCAACCGGAATCCAGAACTCGGTCGCGACGAAATCGAAACGCGCCTTCGCGATGATCTGGGCCTTGAGCGCATCCTGTGGCTGGGAGAAGGCCTGCAGCGCGATCATACCGATGGCCATGTCGACAATCTCGCCCGCTTCGTCGGGGAAGGGCGCATCGCCATCCCCGTGCCCGCGGACCGTGACGATCCGAACGCTTCAGTCTATGCGGACGCGAAAGCCCGGGCGGAAGCGATGGGCCTGGAGGTCGTTCCCCTTCCGTCCCCCGGACGCATCCTGCGGGATGGCGAAATCGCCCCCGCTTCCTATATGAATTTCTACATCGGTAATGCGGCGGTCGTGATCCCTCTTTACGGCGCACCGAATGACGATGCCGCCGTAGCAGCGATCGGTGCGCTTTTCCCGGGCCGTGAGGCGGTCGGGATCAGGGCCGATCATATCCTGAACGGCGGAGGCAGTTTCCACTGTATCAGCCAGCAGGTACCCGCATGACCAAAGTCACTGTCGCCGCGCTCCAGCTCGCTTTTAGCGACAATATCGACGACAATATTGCTGCGGTGAGCGACCTTATTCGTGAGGCCGCCGGCAAAGGCGCCAGGATCATCCTTCCGCCGGAATTGTTCGAAGGTCATTATTTCTGCCGGACGCAGGATGAAGCGCATTTCGGAAGCGCTATGGCGCCCACCGAGCATCCCGCGGTGCTGGCGATGCAGAAGCTCGCGGCCGAACTCGAAATCTATATCCCGACCAGCTTCTTCGAAGCCGATGGGCAACATCATTATAACAGCCTCGCCATGATCGATGACAAGGGCGGGATCATGGGCGTCTATCGCAAAAGCCATATCCCCGACGGGCCAGGCTATTCGGAGAAATTCTATTTTCGCCCCGGCAATACCGGGTTCAAGGTCTGGAAGACCCGATATGGGATCGTCGGCGCCGGCATTTGCTGGGACCAATGGTACCCGGAAACCGCCAGGGCCCTGATGCTGATGGGGGCGGATATCCTGCTCTACCCGACCGCGATCGGCACAGAGCCCCACGACCCCGATCTCGACACCAGCCGACTGTGGCGCCGCGCGATGATCGGCCATGCCGTCTCCAACGTGGTTCCCGTGGTCGCGGCCAACCGTATCGGTATTGAAGGCGATCAGCGTTTCTACGGCCACAGCTTCATCTGCGACGAACGCGGGGATTTCCTGGCCGAATATGGTGCCAGCGAAAGCGGAGTGCTGGTAGCGACCGTCGATACGGCGCAGGCGAAAAAGCATCGCGCCGCCTTCGGCTTCTTCCGTGATCGCCGACCCGAGCTTTACGGACGACTGACTCAGGATATTTAGGTCGCTCGGTTGCTGAGTTTTGTGCCACGTGCTCTAAGTTTCCCGGACATGCCCAAGACAGATTACGCAATCGCGCTCGGTTCCAATCGCAGGCATGGTAACCATGGCTCGCCGCGAGGAGTGATACGCGCGGCCGCGGCGGCGTTGGCGGGACTCGGCCCATTAAAGGGCTTCTCGACCGTCCGTTCCACTCCGGCGATGGGCCCGGCCGGCCGGGGCTTCGCCAACGCAGCGATCATTCTTTCCTCCAAACTCGGTCCGCTCGAGCTCCTGCGGAGATTGAAGGAAATCGAACGGGACTTCGGCCGGCGCGCGGGCCGCCGCTGGGGGCCACGCGTGATCGACCTGGACATCATCCTCTGGTCGGGAGGTTCCTGGGCGGGTGAGGGATTGATCGTCCCTCATCCCGAAATGCACCGCCGACGCTTCGTGCTCGACCCTTTGTCCGAAATCGCGCCCCTTTGGCGCGACCCGATCAGTGGCCTTACCCTGCGCCAGATCCAAAGGCGGCTAGCCGCTCCAACGCCGGTTGACCGCAACCGGCCCTCAGCCTAGGTGGAGCCCCTCGTGAGGGCCCTTAGCTCAGTCGGTAGAGCAACTGACTTTTAATCAGTAGGTCGCTGGTTCGAATCCAGCAGGGCTCACCATTCCTCCCGATCAATTGGCGGTTCCCATGACCAGCAACCGCAGCCTTGTCGCCCTTGCCCTCCTTGCAATGGTCTGGCTGGCTATGTTGCTGACGGGCGGGAGTGAATCGGTGTTCGATCCGGCCATACTTGGCCTGCTTTACGCGGGTGACCGGCCGGGACCGGCGATGGTCGCGATCTGGATCACGCAGCTCGGCGGCTGGATTGGGCTAGGGATTGTAACCGTGGCCGCCGCGGCTTTCCTTCTGGTGCGGCGCCGATATCGCGACACGGCTCTCCTGCTTTTCATCACTTTATCGGGACGACTGGTGGTGGAGCTTCAGAAAAGCTGGAGCGCGCGTGCTCGCCCGCAGGACGAACATCTCGTCACCGTTCATTCGCTGAGTTTTCCCAGCGGGCACTCCGCCAATTCGATGATCGTCTATCTCACGATCGCCCTGCTTCTACTCCCTGGCCGGGCCCCGGTGGTCGCGGCCCTGGGGCTTTCGATGATAATCGGGCTCACGCGCCTCCTGCTCGGCGTTCACTGGCCGAGCGACGTCGTCGGGGGCTGGGCGTTCGGGCTGGCCTGGACATTTGGGCTGGTTCGGCTGACGGGCATTTCAGAGGAGCGCCGTGTCGTAGGCCTGGACTCCGGCAGGGATTAAACGACCTGGCGCCGGCGGAAAACGACCGACAAGTTGTTGGCCGGCATTGGTACGATCCTTTCCAGTTCCAGGCCGTGCCGGCTTCCTTCAGCGACGACATCGTCCAGGTCGCGCAGGCCCCAGAGCGGATCACGCGCCTTCAATGATTGATCGAAAGCTTCGTTGCTGGGCGCGGTTTGCACGCCTTGCTGCCGATAGGCCCCGTACAGGAAGAGCGGGCGACCGGCATCGAGCCGCCTCCCCGCCCCCGCCATCAGCCCCTTGGTCGCCGTCCAAGGGCTGATATGCACCATGTTGATGCAAAGGATCGCCTGGGCCTCATCGACCGGCCATTGACCCTCTGCAGCGTCCAATTGAAGTGGGGACAAGAGGTTCGGCGGCCCGTCGGCATCGCGCCACGCCGCGATCGACTTCAGGCTCGCCTCATCGGGATCGCTCGGCTGCCAGATCAGGTCTGGAAAGGCGCGGGCAAAAGCTATCGCATGTTCGCCGCTGCCGCTCGCAATTTCCAGCACCAGCCCTTCGTCCGGCAGGATGTCCCGAAGCAGCTCGATTATGGGAGCGACGTTGCGCGCTACATGAGGAGCCGACCGGCGTTCATCGATGTCCAATTGCGAACGGCCTATTCCGCCGCTTCGGCCTGGCTGGGCTCGCGATAGGCCAGGACCGGTTTCCTTGCGGCCAGCGTCTCGTCCAGGCGCCGCCGCGGCGCGTGGATGGGCGCCGCCTTCAGCGACTGATCGCCGGCCCGCGCGCGCTCGGCAACGCTCCTCAGCGCCCCTATGAACTGGTCCAGGGTCGCCTTGCTTTCGGTCTCCGTCGGCTCGATCAGCATCGCGCCGTGAACCACCAGCGGGAAATACATGGTCATCGGGTGGAAGCCCTCGTCGATCAGCGCCTTGGCGACATCGATCGTAGAAAGGCCGCCGCCGAAGCCCTTATCGCTGAACAGGGCCTCGTGCATGCAGGGCCCGCTCGCCCCGAACGGCGCGTCGAGCACGTCGTCCAGTTCGCGCAGCACATAATTGGCGTTGAGGACCGCGTCCTCCGAAACCTGCCGCAGGCCGTCGGCACCGTGACTCAGGATATAGCTGAGCGCGCGGGTGAACATTCCCATCTGGCCGTGAAAGGCGGTCATTCGGCCAAAGGTCTGGCCATGATGTTCACCGGCGGTCTCCTCTTCGATCAGCTCGAACCGATCGCCCTGCTTTTCGACGAACGGAAGTGGCGCGAAGGGCGTCAGGGCTTCGGAAAACACCACGGGACCGGAACCCGGGCCGCCGCCGCCATGCGGAGTAGAGAAGGTCTTGTGGAGATTGATATGCATTGCGTCGATGCCGAGGTCGCCGGGGCGCACCCGGCCGACAATCGCGTTGAAATTGGCGCCGTCGCAATAAACGAGAGCCCCCACCTCATGCACAGCCCTGGAAATTTCGATCATGTCGGGTTCGAACAGGCCGCACGTGTTGGGATTGGTGATCATCACCGCCGCGACGTCGGGCCCAAGCCGCGACTTCAGCGCCTGCAGATCCACCCGGCCGCGCGAAGTCGCCGGAATATTTTCAACGCCGTAACCCGCAAAGGCCGCCGTCGCCGGATTAGTGCCATGCGCGCTTTCGGGAACTAGAATCACCGAGCGCGCGTCACCACGGGCTTCCAAAGCTGAACGGATGGCCAGCAGTCCGCATAATTCGCCATGCGCACCCGCCTTTGGGCTCATCGCGACACTGTGCATTCCCGTCAGCGTTATCAGCCAGCGGCCGAGTTCGTGGATCAGGGCATAGGCGCCCTGCACGGTATCGGCGGGCTGGAGCGGGTGAATATCGGCAAAGCCCGACATCCGCGCGACTTTCTCGTTCAACCGCGGATTATGCTTCATCGTGCAGGATCCGAGCGGGAAAAGGCCGAGATCGATGGCGTAATTTTGCCGGCTGAGCCGGGTATAATGACGCACCGTCTGCGGCTCCGACAAGCCCGGCAGGCTGATCGGCCGGATACGTTCGAAGCCGCCCAGGCGCTGCTGAACTTTCGGGGCGGATTCGAAATCGAGGCCCGTCCCATCGGCCTCGTCCATTTCGAAGATCAAGGGCTCTTCCAGCATCAGCGCGCGATTGCCGGTAAAGGTCGTGGTTTGGCCCTCGGCCGCCTCGGGCCGGCTCGGGCGTCCCTCGCGGTTCATGCTCATGCCAGTTCCTCCTGAAGTGCCGCGGCCAGCGCTTCGATATCCTCGTGCGTAACGGTCTCGGTCACAGCCACGACTAGGCCGTTCTGGAGCGCGTCGACGCTGGGGTAGAGCCTTCCGAGAGACACGCCTCCCAGCAAGCCCCGATCGGCCAGGCTTCGGACTATCGGCCGAGCCTCAGTGGAAAGGCGCAGGGTGAATTCGTTGAAGAAGCTTTCATTGACCAGTTCGACCCCAGGTACCTGGACTAACCGGTCCGCCGCAGCCACCGCCTTGGCATGGTTGAGCTCGGCAAGCTGCCGAAGCCCCTTTTCGCCCAGCAAGGTCATGTGGATCGAAAAGGCCAGGGCGCAAAGGCCCGAATTGGTGCAGATGTTTGAGGTCGCTTTCTCGCGCCTGATATGCTGCTCGCGAGTGGAGAGCGTCAGCACGAAACCGCGTTTTCCTTCCGCGTCGACTGTCTCGCCGCAGAGACGGCCGGGCATCTGCCGAACGAATTTTTCCTTGCAGGCGAACAGACCCACATAGGGCCCACCAAAATTGAGACCGACGCCGATCGACTGGCCTTCGCCGACCACGATATCCGCGCCCATTTCGCCAGGGCTTCTGATCGCGCCCAAGGCCACCGGCTCGGTCACCACCGCGATCAGCAGCGCACCATCGGCGTGGGCCTTGTCGGCTATGGCCGAAAGGTCGGAAATTCGGCCCAATATGTCGGGATACTGGACGACCACGCAGCTCGTTTCACCATCGATTTGGGCCAAGAGGCGGTCGGTGTCGGTTTCAGCAACGAGCCGTGGAGACGCGACCTCCAAGGTGTCACCCGTGAAGCGCGCCATCGTTTCGGCGACCGAAACATAATGGGGATGAAGTCCGTCGGACAGGATCGCCTTGGTCCGCTTCGTTATCCGGCGAGCCATGACAATCGCTTCCCAGCAGGCGGTCGAGCCGTCGTACATCGAGGCGTTGGCGACGTCGCAGCCATAAAGGCGTGCAACCTGGGTCTGGAATTCGAACAGGACCTGCAAGGTGCCTTGCGCAATCTCCGGCTGATAAGGCGTGTAGCTGGTCAGAAACTCGCCGCGCTGGATCAAATGATCCACGCTTGCCGGAATATGGTGGCGATAGGCGCCGCAACCGAGGAAGAAGGGCACGTCGCCCGCGACCATATTTTGCCGCGCCAGGCTTCCAAGCTGCCTTTCCACCGACATCTCGCTGGCATGATCTGCGAGTCCTTCAATCTTGCGGCCGAGGCGGGCGGCTTCCGGTACATCGACGAACAGATCGTCAATCGATTTGGCGCCGATGGCGCGCAGCATTGCCTGCCGATCGACCTCGGCAAGGGGTAAATAACGCATCAATCAGGCTTTCTCATCGTGAAGCGAAGGCGGACATAATCGGCGAACCAGCTGCCGTCGGGACGCTGGAGAGAGGGAGCGAGCCGGCATTCGACCGCCGCGGCGACCCCGGATTGTTCGTTGTCGGGCACTTGGGCGGCATCCATCCAGCCGGTCCGAAAGGTCTTTACCCAGGCCGCAACCCCGTTTGGAAGATCGGTCTCACGCGGGATGATTTCCGCCCCGATATCGACGAAACCGGCGTCGGAATAAATTCCGGTAAATTCCTCGATCCCCGGATAAAATTGGGGGTCTTCGGTCGGAAGAGGATAGCCCCTTTCCACCAGCTCGGCGCGAACGCCGGCGCGCAAGGTCGCAACATTGCCCTCGCCGCCCATTTCGCCAGCGAACCGGCCGCCGGGAATGAGGGCCTGGAACACGCCGCGTGCGACCGCCTGGGGATCCAGCATCCAGTGAAGCGCCGCATTGGAAAACACAGCGTCGAACTTTCGGTCGAAATCGAGCGCCTGGCCATCGGCGACATAGGCATCAATGCCGCGCGCCTTGGCTGCTTCGGCCATTTCCGCTGAAGCATCCACACCTACCACCTGGGCGCCGGCCGCGACGATTTTCTCGGTAAGCACGCCGTCGCCGCAGCCAAGATCGAGAATCATCTCGCCCGGTTGCGGCGCGAGCAGCCCAAGGGCCGGCTCGCCCAGCGCCGGCACAAAGGCGGCGTGAGCGGCATAATCGGCCGGAGACCATGAAGAGGCGGCGTTGACGCTCACTGGCTGTCGACGAAGGCCTTATATTCGTCGGCGTTCATCAGGTCGTTCAACTGACCATTGTCCGACAGGCGCAGCTTGAAGAACCAGCCATCGGTTTCGGGGGCCGTGTTCACCAGTGAAGGGTCATCTTCCAGCGCCTGATTGCCTTCGATCACTTCGCCGCTGACCGGCGCATAGACATCGGAAGCCGCCTTTACCGATTCGACCACCGCCGCTTCGCCGCCCTGCGTGACCTGCGCGCCCGGCTTCGGCACTTCGACGAATACGATGTCACCCAACTGGCCCTGGGCGAAATCGGTGATGCCGACGACCGCGGTGTCACCGTCGATGCTGACCCATTCATGTTCCTTGGTATAATAGACGGTCATTTGCCGGCTCCCTTCCGGTTATAGCGATGGGGGACGAAGGGCATCGGGATCACCCTCGCCTGGAATATCTTGCCGCGCTGCGCGAGACTGATGGCCGCGCCCTCGATGGCGAGCGCGGACGGCACATAAGCCATGGCGATCGGCGCTTCGAGGATGGGGGAGAACCCGCCGCTGGTTACTTTGCCGACTTCATTTCCTTCGAAATCCATGACCATTGCCCCCTCGCGGACGGGCTGGCGCCCTTCGATGGCAATCCCCACGCGACGCGTGATCGTACCGCCTTCCATCTCGCCGATGATCCTGGTGGCGCCTGGAAAGCCTCCTTCAGCGCGGCGGCGTTTTGAAATCGCGAAACCGAGATCGGCTTCGATCGGCGTTGTCCCGGTATCGAGATCGTGACCGTAGAGCGGCAGTCCGGCCTCCAGACGCAAGGAGTCTCGCGCACCGAGGCCGATCGGCTTCACTTCGGGCTTGCCGGTCAGGAGGTCCGCAATTTCACTTACGACTTTCGCCGGCACGGAAATCTCGAAACCGTCCTCGCCAGTATAGCCGGAACGGCTCACCCAGGCGGTAACCCCGCCAAGATCGAACGCGCCGCCCTGCATAAAGCCGAGCTCTGCAATTTGCGGCGCGATCCGCGCCAGGACGTCGACCGCCTTGGGGCCTTGCAGCGCCAGTAGCGCCTGTTCCTTCATGTGGTCGATCACCACGCCCGGCGGCAGGTTTTCGCGGAGATAAGCGATGTCGCCTTCCTTGGTGGCGCCGTTCACGACCATGTAGAAATGATCGCCGCGCCGGGTGACCATGAGGTCGTCGACGATGCCGCCGTCGGGGGAAAGCAGCAGCGAATAGCGAAGCCGCCCTTCCTTCAGGATCGAAAGATCCGCCGGAAGCAGGGTCTCCAGCGCCTTTTCCGCGCCCCCGCCCGCAATGATGAGCTGGCCCATATGGCTGACGTCGAACAGGCCCGCCGATTCGCGGACCCATTTGTGCTCCGCCATGATGCCTTCATATTGGATCGGCATGGAATAGCCTGCAAAGGGAACCATGCGGGCGCCTCGCGCCAGATGCCAGTCGTTCAGGGGGAGGTTGTTGTCGCTCATTTTTCAGTCTCCGAAGGCGTGCCCCTGGGCCCTCGGCACTCGCCGATCGCCCACGATCTGCACCCCCTCTGTCACTGAACCTGAGAGCTTTCGCGATCAAAGCGACCGCTTACCCCTTCGGTGGGATATCCCGCACAACGGGAAATCCGCTTTCCAGAGTGTCGATAAGGACGCGCGGTCCATTTTGCCTGAGAGATTCCGGGGCGGTTGCTCCTTCGGCGGTAACGATGATGCCAAAGCATCTCTTTACCCTCTCCCGCGCGCACATCCGGCAGCGAACCGCCAGCGACGTCCAAGCTCTGAAGACTCAGTCTGGCTGAGTCAACGCTTCATCGAGTGGCGTTATAGCGAAGCTGGTCCTCGGTCAGCTGAAACCCGACCAGCAGCTCGAAACTGGCGCGGGTCACGGCCGTACGAACGGCCGGATCCGCCATCGGATCGAGCGCAGCATCCGGATCGCCCGACTTGCGCTCGCGGGTGATCTGCTTGCGAATGGCCTCGGGCAATGTGGCGGCCGAACGAAGCACGTAGCCGGTAGCCGTTCCCGAAGTGCTGGCGCGAAGCTGGCCGTCTGCAAAATTCAGGCCGACCCGGTTCACTCGCTTTGAAACCACATTGGTGCCGCCCTGAACGACAGTCGCGAAATAGGGCAATACGACCTCACGCGCGCCGCGCGCGTCGCGCCGCTGTCCGAGCACGTCGAAGGTGACGTTGCTGACGATATATTCGCCCGTTTCATCGCAGGTGGTACGGACGTTTGTGATGGTCGCCACGACGTCTATTGCGTTTGCATCGCGGCTGTTGGTGGGATTGAACAGGGTGACATCGCCAGTCGCGGCGGGAATAGCCACGGCGGGACAGGCCGACCGCGTAACCAGGATGCCCTCGCTCGTAATGTCGCCGTCGGAGGCGCATCCTGCCAAGGCCAGGGTGAGGAGAGCGGCGATTCCGGCTTTGGTCTTGAACACTGGGCGAGATCCTCAAACATACAAAGGAAGGCTTTGACGCGGCCTATCCGACCGGCGGGATATTAGGAAGCGGGTTTCGCGCAGGCAAGCGGCTAACAATATAGGAAACACCCGGGGACCGGGGTTGCCTTCGGTAGACGCGGCGACCCGATTCATCGTAGAGGCGCTGACATGGCGACATCCAGGACAAGGCTAAGATTGCTGATCGCGGCGCCGCGCGGTTTTTGCGCGGGCGTGGATCGCGCGATCCGCATCGTCGAGCTGGCGCTCGAGAAATACGGTCCTCCCGTCTATGTGCGGCACGAGATCGTCCATAACAAATATGTTGTCGACAGCCTGAAGGCCAAGGGTGCGATCTTTGTGCCCGAGCTGGATCAGGTTCCCGATGGCGTCCCGGTAGTATTTTCGGCACATGGCGTTCCAAAGGCGGTGCCGGCCAAAGCCGAGGAGCGTGGTCTCGCCTATGTCGACGCCACCTGTCCATTGGTTTCCAAAGTTCACCGACAGGCGGAACGACTGGTCGAAAGCGGACGTCACATCCTCTTCATCGGCCATGCCGCCCATCCTGAAGTGATCGGCACGTTCGGGCAGGTGCCGGCCGATCGGATTACCTTGATCGATGGCGTCTCCGACGCGGAAACGATCATGCCTGCATCAGCTGAAAATCTGGCCTATCTTACCCAGACGACCTTGTCGGTCGACGATACCGCGGAAATCATCGCGATCCTGGAGCGGAGATTTCCAACAATAAGAGCGCCGAAAGGCGAGGATATCTGTTACGCGACCTCCAATCGCCAGACCGCCGTCAAGCAATTGGCGCGCCTTTGCGAGGCGGTCTTGGTTATTGGCGCACCCTACAGCTCGAATTCCGTTCGGCTTGTCGAAGTCGCCGAACGCGAAGGCGTGAAAAGCCGTCTGGTCGGACGCGCCGATGAGATTGATCTGCAATGGCTGGAAGGTGTCACCACGCTGGGCATCACGGCGGGCGCGTCAGCGCCTGAAATATTGGTACGCGAAGTGGTCGCATTCCTGGCCACCCATTTCGAGGTGAGCGAAGAGGAATTGGAGGGGGTTGAAGAGCGGATGGTGTTCAAGCTGCCCGCCAGCCTTCAGGCCGCCTGACCTCCGCCCCCGATACGCTTTCGCGCGTCGAGATTTACACCGACGGCGCCTGCAAGGGAAACCCCGGCCCCGGTGGCTGGGGGGCCATTATCCGATCGGGAACGCGCGAAAAGGAAATTTCAGGCGGCGAGCCGCTCACCACCAATAATCGAATGGAGCTGCTAGCCGCGATTCGGGGGCTGGAGGCGTTGAAGCGGACGTGCCGCGTCGATCTCTATACCGATAGCGTCTATGTCCGTGACGGCATCACCAAATGGATATTCGGTTGGCAGAAAAACGGCTGGCGCACGGCTGCCAAGCAGCCCGTGAAGAATGCCGAATTATGGCAGGAGCTGCTCGACGCGGCAAAGCCGCACCGGATCGAATGGCATTGGGTAAAGGGCCATGCCGGCCATGTGGGAAACGAACGCGCCGACAAACTGGCTTGCGACGCCGCGCTTCAGTTCATGAATCGTTCGGCGAGATAGGGATCGGGATCTACGCCCGCGACCAGTGGATCGGGGGTCTGACCTAGAAATAGTGCAGCGGCCAGTTTCGCTGCTGCAGGCGCCGTCTGAATCCCGAAGCCACCCTGCCCTGCGAACCAGAAGAAATCGTCCCGCCCGGCGGCATAACCGTAAACGGGGAGCCTGTCCGGAGCGAAGCTCCTGAAGCCCGCCCAGCGGCGCTCTACCTTCTCCACTTTCCAGTCGACCACTTGCTGCAGCCTCTCGACCGCCAGCGCGACGTCAATTTCGTCGGGCGCGCAATCTCCCGGCTCTGAGGGGGTTTCGTCATGCGGGCTCAGCCATAGCCGGCCGCCGGCCTCGGGCTTGAAATAGAAACTGCCAAGCGCGTCGATGATCAGCGGCAGATCGGGCGCTGCGGTCGGATTTACCCTCAACTGCACCATCGTTCGCCGATGGGGCCGAATATCCAGGGCGGGAAGGCCGGCCATCCTGGCGACCGTGTCGGCCCAGGCACCCGCGGCATTGACGATCTTGGTCGCCTCGAAATCGCCGGCGGAGCTGTGGACACGCCAGCCACCGGGCGATCGTTCGATCTGCAGCGCCTTCGCATTCAGGACGAGCTCGGCGCCGTGCTTGCGCGCCTGTTTCAAATAGGCCGCGTGCAAGGCGGCGACGTCTATGTCCCTGCAGCTATCCTCCGCGAGGCCCCGGTCCCATTCCGGGCGAAGCCCTGGGATAATTGACGATAATTCACGTCGCCCGAGCTTCTTCAGCATCAGGTCGGATTCTGCAAATTGCTCCTCCAGAGGGCGCAGCGCGTCGTCATCGTCGGAACTTGCGAGATAAATCGCGCCCCTCGGCGACAGGAATGGGCAGTCGCTGAAGTCCGCCGGCGGGTTGCCGAGGAACAGGCCCGAAGCAACGGTAAGCGGTCGAATGAAGGGTCCGCCGTAACTTTCGGACCAGAAGGCCGCGGAACGTCCGGTCGAATGATAACCCGGATAATCTTCCGCCTCGACGAGTATCAGGCGGGCGTGCGGCGCCAGTTCCGCGGCGATGCTGGCGCCGGCAATCCCCGCCCCAATCACGGCAATGTCGATCTGACGGTTCACCTATCGTGCATGCTCATCGAGGAAGGCATCTATCCGCGTTAGGGCTTGTGTCCGGACCGGGTCGGCTTCGCGCAGCAATTCATGGGCTGCATCGCTGAACATCAATAATTCAGCCCGTTCCAGCGTCTGCGCGGCCCGCTCGATCGCCTCTGGGCTGACAAGCCGATCCCTCTCCGTTCCGAGAATCAGGATCGGAATCCTTATCCGTCTGATGATATCGGGAGTCAGTCGGGTGATCGAACGGAACGCCGAATCGAGCCAGCCCCAGCTTGGCGGGCCGAGGGCATAGCCAGGCTCCTTCCCTTTCCACCAAAGCTCGTCCTCATATCGCTCGGCGCAGTGGGTCAGCAGACGCTGGCGACTGGCCCCCGGGAGCGTCGGCCTTTCATTATCCTTCCAGGCCTTTCGCCTGCGGAGGCCAAGCAGGGAAAGGAATTTGGCGACCTTGGCGCTGAGCGGTTGTGGAACCGGTTTGCCATTTATCCCGATCATGGGCGCGACCAATATGGCGGCATCGATTTTCGGATCGCGCTCTGCGAGCAGGCGCATCACCAGATGGCCTCCCATCGAGTGGCCGATGAGAATGTGAGGGCCAGACGTGGCTCCCAACCATTCGCTCACCAGCGCATCCAGATCGTCCACCAGCGGATCGAAACTGTCGAGATGTCCCCCGATTATGTCGCCGCGTGAATCGCCCTGGCCGCGCCAATCGAAGCTAGTGACGTTCCAGCCCCGGGAATGCCAATGTCCATAAGCTTCCAGATATTTCTCGATAAAATCTCCGCGACCGGAAGCGAAAAGGATGCTGCCGCGCCCCGCTTCTGGATCCGGCTGAGGCCAATCCATTCGGCGCAAGGTCCAGCCGTCAGGCGCCTTCCAGACTGAGAATGAAGCATCGAGCGGGTGGGCCCTACGATCGATCGCCGTAATTTTCATGGGCGCTGGTTACGTTTTTGAAAGTAACCACGTCTAGATACTTAATCTATGCAAGGGGATTTCACCGCGTTTCTGATCGGGGCGCTCGCCATCATGCTGCTGATTGCAGCGATCGGCGACCTGCGCACGCGCGAGATTTCAAATTGGCTCAACGGCGCGATTGCTTTGCTCGCCATTCCTTTCTGGTGGTCGGTCGGCCTGTCCTTCTGGCCTGACATGGCTATTCAAATCGGCATTGCCGCGGTCATCTTCCTGATCTTCGCAGGCCTTTTCTATCTGGGAGCCATGGGCGGCGGCGACGTGAAGATGGTAGCCGCGCTCGCGCTTTGGCTTCCCGCGGGGGCGGTCCTTAATCTGTTGGTAATCATGTCGATCGGCGGCGGCGTTCTAACGCTGGTCATGCTGATCCGCCATCGGATGAAAAAATCCGGCGAACAGCTTGAGATTCCTTACGGAGTGGCGATCGCCTTTGGCGGTTTCTGGGTGCTTGCCGAACCGTTTCTTAACCATTTTGTATGATGAGGGTGGCTGAGTTTTTTGGCCCCGCAGGAGGCGTTTGGCGTCATGGATGTTAAAAAGATCGTTCTGTTGGTCGGAGCGCTGCTGATCGCGGCGGTGACCGCCGTCATGGCCAAGAACATGTTCACGGGAGCGGGGTCTCCCCAGGCGGAAGCAGCTGTGGTGGCTGGGCCCGAAGTTTTGGTTGCCACCCGCTCGCTTCCGGTCGGCACCATCATGGATGCCACGGCCTTTCGCTATCAGCCTTGGCCCGAAGGCCTCGTCCAGCCGGCCTATTTCATGAAGGGCACGGCCGGCGGGAGCCCGCAAGACCTACTGGGTACGGTCGTCCGCACCGAGATCACCGCCGGTCAGCCGATCACCAACGGCGCGCTCGTGAAGCCGGGCGACCGCGGTTTTCTCGCCGCAGCGCTCAGCCCCGGAATGCGCGCGGTCACGGTGTCCGTAAACAAGACGGCAAGCGTCGCCGGCTTCATCTTTCCAGGCGACCGCGTCGATATGGTCCTCACCCAGGAAGTCGTGGGAGAAGGCGGCGGCGTCTCGTTGAAGGTATCCGAAACCATCCTGCGCAACATGCGCGTGCTGGCCACCAATCAGCGCACCGAGTCCAAGGACGCCGAGGGCAAGACGGTAGTTACGGATATCGAGCTGGTGACGCTGGAGACCACGCCCAAGATGGCCGAGAAGATCGCGGTGGCGCAGACCATCGGGAAGCTGTCCCTGTCGCTTCGTGCACTGGCCGACAATACTGCCGAACTCGAGCGAGCCATTGCTTCGGGCGAAATCGACATTCCCGAGGGCGCCGACCCGAAGGAAGAGCGCAAGATGATCCTGTCGCTCGCTTCCAAGCCCAGCGATTCAGGAACTACCTTCACCGTTGGCGCGGATGTCTCGCGCTACCAGCGAGGCTCGGTCCCAGTGAAACCCCGCGAACAGATCCTCGCACTGGGTCCGCCTGCCCAGGCAGGTGGATACGCGCCCGCCCGCCCAAGCGGCCCGGTGGTGCGCATCGCCCGCGGCAATTCAGTCACCGAAGTTCCGATCGGAGCCCGCTAAGATGACCATGTCCCGTAAACTCAGCCGCAAGCTGATCGGCACGGCCGCAGCCGCCCTGATCGCGGCCGGCGTAGCCGGAACGGCCTCGATTCCTGCGGCCGCGCAGACCGCATCGCGGCCGGCGAATGACATCAGCCTTTCCGTAGGAACCGGCCGCCTCGTTCGCCTTCCGGGAAATATGAGCGATCTGTTCGTCGCCAATCCCGCTGTCGCAGACGTTCAAGTACGATCTGCCAATCAGATTTATGTCTTCGGAAAAGGGGCCGGCGAAACGACAGTCTATGCGACCAACGCAGCCGGCAAGACTCTCTACTCGGCCAACGTCACTGTTGGCGCCAATATCGGATCCATCGACGAAATGCTTCGTCTGGCGATGCCGCAGTCCGAAATCCAGGTCACGCCCATGAATGGCTTCGTACTCCTGACAGGTACGGTGGCGACTCCGGCCGATGTTGAAGATGCCGGCCGCCTGACCACCGCTTATCTGGGCGAAGGCACGCAGGTGATCAGCCGCCTGAAAACGGCAACTCCATTACAGGTAATGCTGCAGGTCAAAATCGCGGAAGTCAGCCGCTCACTGACGAAGGATGTCGGCGTCAACCTCCAAGGTGCCAATGGGAGCGGGGATTTCCGTTTTGGAACCGGCCGTGACATCATTAATGACAGCGGCCAGCTGATCATACCCACCTCCACGAACACCTTTGGCCTATTTGGGAATGTCCTTGGCCTTAACCTGGCCGGCGCGCTGGACCTCCGCGAAAATAATGGTTTGGTCACCACGTTGGCAGAGCCGAATCTAGTTGCGCTTTCGGGGGAAACGGCGAGCTTCTTGGCCGGCGGTGAAATTCCGATTCCAGTGTCGAACGGTATCAACGGCACGTCGATCGAATTCAAGCAATATGGCGTCAGTCTCGCATTTACGCCTACCGTGCTCGAAGGCGGCAGGATTTCGATGCGCGTTCGCCCTGAAGTATCCGAGCTTTCGGCGGCCAACGGCATTCGCACAGACGGATTCACCATTCCCGGCATCATCACACGGCGCACGGAAACTACTGTCGAACTCGGCTCCGGCCAGAGCTTCGCGATTGGCGGGTTGCTGAGCAACAACGCCAACAATTCGGTTGAAAAAACACCCTTTCTCGGCAGCCTCCCGATCTTGGGCGCGCTATTTCGTTCAAACGGCTTCAGGCGCAACGAGACCGAGTTGGTTATCGTAGTGACGCCTTATTTGATCCGCCCGGTCAATGCTTCGCAAATCGCTTTGCCGACTGATGGCTATCACTCCGCAAGCGACCCGGAACGGATCTTCGCGGATCGATCACATCAAAGCATCAGCGGTGAGCGCCGACCCGGTCCGGTCATGGCAAACCCGCAAACACTGGCTCCGTCAATCGGTGCGGTGGGCGTCCAGATAATGCAGCCCGCCCCTGTTCCGCAGCGGACGCAGGCCCCGTCCGCCAAGCCCGGCTTCGGCTTCTGATGGCCAACGCCCTAAAGGAAAGCAATTTCATGGCTCGTACCAAACCCGTCGCCGCTCTTCTGGCCGTCAGTGCACTGACCGTTGGCTGCGCGGAGTTGCAGCCCGATGTGCTCGCACGGAAGAACTCATCGATTTATTCGGTGCATCAGCCTGTGGTGCAGCGTACCGATTATGTGCTCGATGTGGCTTCGACGGGCAACGGCATCCCTTCTCCTGAAGGCGAGCGACTGCGGGCCTGGTTCGAATCGCTGCAACTTGGTTACGGTGATCGCATTTCGATCGACCCAGGTTCGACCTATAGCGATCCCGCGGCCCGGGCAGATGTGGCTCGCGTGGCTGCGGATTACGGTCTGTTGTTGAACGACGGAGCCCCGATAACGGCGGGACCCATTCAGCCCGGCGCTGTGCGGGTAATAGTCAGCCGGATGGACGCCAGCGTTCCGGGTTGCCCGGATTGGTCAAACGCCAGGCTATCGGGCGGCGCGGTGACGACCGAAACAAATTATGGCTGCGCTACCAATTCCAACCTCGCCGCGATGATAGCCGATCCGAACGATCTGGTGCTTGGGCAAGCCGGCGCCAGCGTCAGCAATTCCGACACCGCGACCAAGGCGATTAAGACCTATCGCGAAAAGGCGCCGACCGGCGCCGGTGGTCTACAATCCGCAAAACCAGGTGGTTGATATGAATGCACCCTTCCAGTCGCGCGGAGCCACGCTCCGGGATCCCTTCACTGCCTTTGTCGCGGATGACGAAACGGCCGAGCTCATCCGGCCGGTCGCGGTGGAACATGGATGGTCGCCCGAAAAGGTGAACAAAGGCGGCCTGCGCAACGCGGTCCAGTCGCTTTCGGTTTCCGCCAGTCCCAACATCCTGTTCGTGGATCTGTCGGAATCCGGCGATCCGCTTAGCGACATCAATGCGCTGGCTGAGGTCTGCGAACCAGGTACGGTGGTGATCGCGGCGGGCAAGGTGAATGACGTTCGACTGTATCGGGACCTGGTCGCCAGCGGCATTCAGGATTATTTGCTGAAGCCATTTACGGCCGACCAGCTTCGCGACGCCTTTTCGCACGCCCAAATGACGATTTCGGGACCTCGCGGCAATGAGCCCGCGGCGGATCGCCCTCACATCATGGCGACTGTCATCGGCGTCCGGGGCGGAGTAGGCGCTTCTACGATCGCCACTTCCCTTGCCTGGATGATGGGTGAAAAAGCAGGCCGCCATACGGCGCTGCTGGATCTCGACGTGCATTTCGGCACGGGCGCTCTCTCGCTCGACCTGGAACCCGGCCGCGGCCTCACCGACGCGATCGAGAATCCCAGCCGTATCGACGGATTGTTCATCGAACGCGCTATGATGCGATCGAGCGAAAAATTGAGCGTGCTCTCGGCCGAGGCGCCGATCAACCAGCCGATGATGACCGACGGCTCGGCCTATCACCAGCTGCAGGAGGAAATGCGCAACGCCTTTGAAGGCATGGTGATGGATCTGCCGCGGCCCATGCTGATTCAATATCCGCACCTGGTGCAGGATACTCATGTCGCGGTCGTCGTGGTTGATTTCACGCTTGCGGCCACCCGCGATGCGATCCGAATCCTTTCCTGGCTCAAGGCCAATGCGCCTCAGTCACGCGTCGTCGTCGTCGCCAACAAGGTGCAGGCCGGTGGCCTTCAGGAGGTCAGCCGAAAGGACTTCGAACAATCGATCGAGCGGAAGGTCGATGTCGCTTTTCCCTATGATCCGAAATCCGCGGCTCAGGCCGCCAAGCTCGGGCAGGCGCTCGCCAAAGTGGGTACCGGAGCAAAGCTTTCCGGCCCGATGAACCAGTTGCTCGCCATGACTGTCTCGACTGTCGATGCGGGCGGCGTCGGCGAAGCAGCGCGCGCTGGAGGATCACTTTTGGGCAAGCTCGGCGGCTTGAAGTCGCTGGTCGCCAAGAAGCCGAAGGAAGCCAAGGCCGGCGCATGAATTCGCGTCGAATATGAATTAGAGGGCGAATGATGCCGAGTATTCCGATGATCTTGATGGGGATAGGCTTGCTCGTGACGCTGGGCCTGGCGGCCCTCGCATTTGCTGGCCCGTCGGCCTCGAAGGCGAGGAACCGCCGACTGGACTTGCTGCGGGAGCGTCACAGCAAAGGCAGCGAAGTCGCAGCCCAGGCACAGTTCAAGCGCATCGTCGCCGGTCGCCAGACCAAGATGGACGGCATCGCCAACTCGATCATCCCGAACCCCGCTCTCCTGCGCAAAAGACTGGAGCGGACTGGGCGCACCTGGACCCTGGCGCAATATCTGATGGTCTCGATGGGCCTGGCGATCGTCATCATGATCCTGTTCACGCTTCGCGGGGCGCCGATGTTCCTTAGCCTGTTCGTGGGCTTGTTTATCGGCATCGGCCTGCCGCATTTCATCGTCGGCAAGATGATCAAGCGTCGCGTCGCCAAATTCACCGCGAAATTTCCGGACGCGATCGAACTTATGGTCCGCGGCCTTCGCTCGGGTCTGCCCATTTCGGAGACTTTGGGCATCGTGGCCAACGAACTTCCGGGTCCAGTCGGCGTGGAGTTCCGTGGCGTGTCGGACAAGATGAAGATCGGCCGCACAATGGAAGTGGCACTTCAGGAAACCGCCGACCGGCTCGGTACGCCTGAATTCCAGTTCTTCGTCATCACCTTGGCGATACAGCGCGAAACTGGCGGCAATCTGGCCGAAACCCTGTCCAATCTGGCCGATGTGCTGCGTAAACGCGCCGCCATGAAACTGAAAATCCGGGCGATGTCGTCCGAATCCAAGGCTTCGGCGATGATCCTGGGTGGTCTGCCGTTCGTGGTGTTTGGGATCATTTCCTTCATCAACCCGGAATATATGGGCGGGTTCTTCTCGGACCCGCGCCTCATCGCGACCGGCCTCGGTGGCATGTTGTGGATGAGCATTGGTGTGTTCGTGATGGCCAAGATGGTAAATTTCGAAATCTGATCTGAAAAGAGGCATTTTTGTGATGGCACCTGCGAGCGGGCCGACATTGTTGGGAGTGGACGTGATCATGGTCGCGACGGGGCTGGCCGCCGTGGCTACCTTCGCCGTGCTCCTCGCCATCTATGCCGCTACCACCGTTCGAGACCCGATGGCCAAAAGGGTCAAGGCGCTGAACGAACGCCGCGAACAATTGAAGGCCGGCATCATCGCTTCGACTTCAAAACGGCGCAAGAAGATCACCAACCACAATGAGGCTACGGACAAGGTCCGGAGTTTTCTTTCTTCGCTGAAGATGCTCCAGGACGAGCAAGTCGAAAAGGCGCAGTTGAAGCTGCTTCAGGCCGGCTACAGGTCAAAAGACCTGGCCTTCGTCGTGATCTTCGCCCGCTTCATGATGCCGCTCGTCTTCGGCACCATCATGGTGATCGGAGTCTATCTGCTGGACTGGTTTCCCGACTGGGGAGCCATGAAAAAATATGGCCTTGTCGCGGGTACGTTGATAACATCGTACAAATCGCCCGACATCTATCTCAAGAACAAGATCAAGAAGCGTTCGGACGCCATCCGCAAAGGCATACCGGACGCGCTCGACCTGCTCGTAATTTGCGCCGAAGCCGGTCTTACCGTCGATGCGGCCTTCGGACGAGTGGCCAAGGAGCTTGGTAAGGCCTATCCCGAGCTTGGCGATGAATTCGCCCTGACTTCCATCGAACTCGGCTTCTTAAACGAACGCCGATTGGCATTCGAAAATCTCGCAACACGCATCAACTTGGAGGCCGTGCGCGGAGTCGTGACGACCATGATCCAGACCGAAAAATACGGAACCCCTCTGGCCAGTGCGCTTCGCGTCTTGTCGGCGGAATTCCGAAATGAACGAATGATGCGCGCCGAAGAAAAGGCCGCGCGTCTCCCCGCGATCATGACCGTTCCGCTGATCTTCTTCATTCTTCCGGTGCTGTTCATCGTGATCCTTGGCCCGGCGGCCTGCGACATCAGCGACAACTTCATCGGACGCGGCTAGGAGTAAAGGAACCCTGAGAGGTTTCGTCCATTTTACGTCCGTAACGATATGGAGACGGAAATGGCCTGGAGCACCAGCGAGTGGGCGATCTTGTTATTGGCGTTTCTCGCCGGAATATTCATCGGCATGTTCTTCCTTGCCGGCGGCAAGTGGAAACGCCGCTACAAGGAAGAAGTCAGGCTTCGGAAAGACGATGAACTTCGCCGCGAAGAGGTCGATCGCGAGCGCAAACATCGCGAGGCCGAACTGATTGCCGCGCGCGCTCGCGACGACCGCCCGATCCCTTAATTCCGGGCCCGGAGCGCCGCCTGCGCCGCGGCGAGCCGGGCGATCGGGACCCGAAACGGGGAAGCGGAGACATAGTCGAGCCGCACTCGCTCGCAAAAGGCGATCGAAGTCGGGTCGCCGCCATGTTCACCGCAAATTCCAAGCTTGAGGCCCGGCGTGGTGTTGCGCCCACGTTCGGCCGCCATGGCGATGAGTTCCCCCACCCCCTCCTCATCGATCGAGACGAACGGGTCCCGGGCAAAAATGCCCTTTTCTACATAAGCACTGAGAAAACGGGCGGCATCGTCGCGGCTTACCCCCAAAGCGGTCTGGGTCAGATCGTTGGTTCCAAAGCTGAAAAACTGGGCTTCCTCGGCGATGGCGCCGGCCATCAAAGCGGCTCTGGGAAGTTCGATCATAGTCCCCACCAGATATTCGACTGACGCGCTCTGTTCTTCGAACACCTGCTGCGCAGTCCGGTCGATCAGGCGGCGAATGATCTGAAGCTCCGCCTTGGTCGCCACCAGAGGAACCATCACCTCAGGTATCGGTGCTTCCCCGCCGCCCCTGGCGACCTCCACCGCGGCCTCGAAAATGGCGCGCGCCTGCATCTCGTAAATTTCAGGATAGGTGATACCGAGCCGACAGCCGCGATGGCCCAGCATGGGATTGAATTCGTGGAGCTCACTTACCCGGCGCTTAAGCTGATCAACCGACACTCCCGCGGCTGCCGCCACATCGTCAAATTCCGTTTCGCTATGCGGCAGGAATTCGTGCAGCGGGGGGTCGAGCAGGCGAATAGTCACGGGGAGCCCCGCCATGATGCGGAAAATCTCGGTAAAGTCGCTTCGCTGCGCCGGGAGCAATTTATCCAGGGCGGCACGGCGTCCGGTCTCGTTTTCGGCGAGGATCATCTGCCGCACATTGGTGATCCGTTCGGCGTCGAAGAACATATGTTCGGTGCGGCAGAGCCCGATGCCCTCGGCGCCGAATTCCCGAGCGGTCCGGCAATCGTTCGGAGTCTCGGCATTGGCGCGGACCCTCAATCTTCGAACCTTGTCGGCCCATTCCATCAGGGTTCCGAAATCACCCACCAGCTCGGGCTGGATCGTAGCAACCGCGCCCAGCATCACTTCGCCGGTCGACCCGTCGATCGTGGTCGTATCGCCTTCACCGACCTCGATCGCGCCGACGCGCATGACCTTCGCCTTGTAATCGATCGATATTCCGCCCGCGCCGCTGACGCACGGACGGCCCATGCCGCGCGCGACGACCGCGGCGTGACTGGTCATTCCTCCCCGCGCGGTGAGGATGCCACGCGCCGCATGCATGCCGTGAATATCTTCCGGAGAGGTCTCGATCCGGATCAGGATGACCTTTTCGTTCATGCCCGCAAGGCGTTCGGCGGTGTCGGCATCGAAAACCGCCTTGCCGCAGGCAGCCCCGGGCGATGCCGGCAGGCCTTTGGTGATGATGTTGCGTTCGGCCTCCGGATCGAGCGTCGGGTGGAGCAATTGGGCGAGCGCCGAAGGATCGACGCGGAGCACGGCTTCTTCCTCGGCGATCAGATCCTCGCGCGCCATATCGACGGCAATCCGGAGCGCGGCCTTGGCGGTTCGCTTGCCGCTCCTGGTCTGCAACATCCATAATTTGCCGCGCTCGACGGTGAACTCGATATCCTGCATGTCGCGATAGTGCCGTTCGAGCAGGTCGAATACGCCGGCCAGCTCGCCGAAGACTTCGGGCATAGATTCTTCCATCGACGCTGCCCTGGCGCCGGCGGCCTCGCGAGCGGCACGAGTGAGATATTGGGGGGTGCGGATCCCGGCGACGACGTCCTCGCCCTGCGCATTGATCAGATATTCGCCATAATAAGCCCGTTCGCCGGTCGAAGGGTTGCGAGTGAACGCGACCCCGGTGGCGGACGTTTCGCCCATATTGCCAAACACCATCGCCTGGACGTTGACGGCCGTCCCCCAGTCGTGAGGAATGGCATTGAGGCGGCGATAGACTTTGGCGCGTTCCGACTGCCAGGACCCGAACACCGCGCCGACCGCGCCCCAAAGCTGTTGGTGCACATCCTGCGGGAAGGATTCGCCGCGAAGCTCCTCAACCACTTCCTTGTAACGCCCGACCAACTTTTCCCAGTCGCCCGCGTCCAGATCCGTATCGAGGTGAACGCCCTTATCTTCCTTGGCGATTTCCAGCGCTTCTTCGAAGGCGCCGTGATCGAGACCGAGCACGACATTGGAATACATCTGGATGAAGCGGCGGTAACTGTCCCAGGCAAAGCGCGGATCGCCCGAAATGGCAGCGAGCCCCTTCACGGTCACATCGTTGAGGCCGAGGTTGAGCACGGTATCCATCATCCCCGGCATGGACACGCGTGCGCCCGAACGGACCGAGACAAGCAAGGGATCGGAAGCATCCCCGAAGCGCTTCGAATTCACCTGTTCGATATGCGCTATCCCCTCCGCAACCTCGGAACGGAGGCTTTCGGGGAAGCTTTCGCCTTCGTCATAATAACGAAGGCACATTTCGGTCGAAATCGTGAAGCCAGGAGGAACGGGCAGGCCGATCGAGGCCATTTCGGCGAGGTTCACGCCCTTGCCGCCGAGCAGATTCTTGTCCCCTTTGGCGCCGTCTGAAACGCCGCCGCCAAACCGATATACGGAGCGCTTCGTCCGATGCCCGTCTGCCTGCGTCACTTATTAACCCTCGATCTTTGAGAAATCCGCCACACGGTGAACCGCGGAGCGCAGCCGGGCTAGAAGATTGAGCCGCGCTTCGCGCTTGACCGGATCGGCATCGTTGACGGTCACCTTGTCGAAAAACACATCGACGGGCGCGCGAAGGCCGGCGAGCGCCGCCATCGCGGCCCCGAATTCCTCGGCTTCGACCGCAGCCTCGGCCCTGGGTTCCGCCACATTAAGGGCGGAGATGAGCGCGGCCTCTTCGGCTTCCAAATCATATACTGATGCGGGCCGATCCGTGCCTTCGCCGACCCAAGTTTCCTTCTTGAGAATGTTGGAAGCACGCTTGTAGCCCGCCAGAAGGTCGGCGCCCTCCGCCGTCTCAACGAAGGCCTGAAGCGCTTTCACACGGGCGAGCAAGCGGACAAGGTCGTCTTCGCCGCCGAGCGCGAAGACTGCATCGATCAAATCGTGCCGGACGCCGGCCTCGCGCTGCTGGACTTTGAGGCGATCGGCGAAAAATACGATCAGGTTCTGCTGCTGATCTGCGACATCGAAGCCCTGATTGCGAAAAAGTTGAGCGGCAGCCTGAAACAGACGGGCCAAAGGGAGTCGCAAACCATTCTCGTCCACAAGACGAATTATCGCCAAAGCAGCCCGGCGTAGAGCAAATGGATCCTTGGACCCGGTCGGCCGCTCGTCAATGCCAAAGAACCCGACGAGCGAGTCGACTTTCTCGGCCAAGGCAACTGCCACAGCCTCGGATTCTCGAGGACATTCGTCGACAGGTCCGGAGGGCCTGTAATGGGATTCGATCGCCAGAGCGACCGACTCGGCCTCGCGCTGATGGCGGGCATAGTAGCCGCCCAAAATGCCTTGGAGTTCGGGGAATTCGCCCACCATTGCAGTCACGAGGTCGGCTTTGGACAGGCTCGCAGCACGCTTTGCTACCGCAACATCTAGACCGGGAAAACTTGGCGCGAGATCGTCCACCAAGGAAATCATTCGATCAACTCGCTGAGCTACGGTGCCCAGCTTTTCGTGGAAGACTATTTGATCGAGCTTCTTGGCTTGCTCTTCGAGCGGAATTTTGAGGTCCTGTTCCCAAAAGAATTTGGCATCGGACAGGCGAGCGGCGAGCACCTTTTCATTGCCGGCGACGATCGATGAGCCGCCGTCCGCCGCCTGGATATTGGCGGTGCAGATGAAGTTGGGCGCCAGTTCTCCTGATGCCGCCATGCAGGCGAAATATTTCTGGTTGGTCCGCATGGTGAGCTGGATCACCTCGCGCGGAACTTCCAGGAAGGCTGGGTCGAACGAACCAAGCAACGGCACCGGCCATTCGGTAAGGCCGGCATTTTCGGCTAGGAGACCTTCATCCTCGACCAAGGCCAAACCCGCCGCCGATGCGGCCGCGCGGGCGCCGTCCGCAATGATCTGGCGGCGCTCGGCGGGGTCGATGATGACGTGGCAGGCGCGCAATTTCTCCGCATAATCATTGGCACTGCCGATCGTGATGATGCCGCTGTGATGGAAACGATGTCCGACTGTCGCGGCGCCCGATTGCAAGCCGGCAATTTCGAAATCGACTATCTCTTCACCCAGCAAGGCTATGATCCCGTGCAGCGGCCGCACCCAGCGTATGCTTTCGGTCGAGGCGGAGGATGCTCCCCACCGCATCGATTTGGGCCAGGGGAAGCCGCGGATGATGGCCGGCACGGCTTCTGCCAGTACCGAGGCTGTGCTGCGCCCTGGTTTTTCGATCATGGCGAACAGGATCCCATCCCGATCGACCAATTGCGCGTGCGTCAGGCCGGTCTTGCGGAGGAAGCCTTCGAGCGCCTGTGGCGGCGCGCCGACGCGGGGGCCTTTGACCTCTTCGCTGACCGCCTGGGTCTCGGCCGGCAGGCCGCGGGCGATCAGAGCGAGCCGGCGCGGTGTCGAGTATGTTTCGATCGCCTCTGCCTGAAGGCCAGCGGCGGCAAGCTGTTCGGCGAACAGGCGCGCGAGGTCGGTCTCCGCCTTGGCCTGCATCCGGGCAGGAATTTCTTCGGAAAGCAGTTCGAGCAGGAAATCGGCGGTCATGCCTGCCACCCGTTCTTTTCCATCCAGGCGGCGCAGGCCCCTTTGGCGAGATCACGGACGCGGCCGATATAGGCCTGCCGCTCGGCCACCGAAATGACCCCGCGGGCCTGCAGCGTGTTGAAGATATGGCTCGCCTTGATCGCCTGGTCATAGGCCGGGAGCGGAAGCTTTCGGTCGATACAGGCGCGGCATTCTTCGGCGGCGTCCTTGAACCATTGGAACAGGGTATCGGTGTTCGCCACTTCGAAATTATAGGTGCTGAATTCGACCTCATTCTCGTGGAATATGTCTCGATAGGTCACCCCTTCATCATTGAAGGCGAGATCGAAGACGCTGTCGACGCCCTGAATATACATGGCCAGCCGCTCGAGCCCGTAGGTCAGTTCGCCCGCAACCGGCTTGCAGTCGAACCCGCCCACCTGCTGGAAATAGGTGAATTGGGTGACTTCCATGCCGTCGCACCAGACTTCCCAGCCAAGACCCCAGGCGCCGAGCGTCGGGCTTTCCCAATCATCCTCGACGAAGCGGATGTCGTGCTTGTTGAAATCGATCCCGATAGCGGACAGGCTACCCAGATAAAGCTGCTGCAGGTCGGCCGGGCTCGGCTTCAGGATCACCTGATATTGATAATAATGGCCCAGGCGATTGGGATTTTCGCCATAGCGGCCATCGGTTGGGCGGCGGCAAGGCTGTACATAGGCGGCCTTCCACGGATTGGGCCCGAGCGCGCGCAAAGTGGTCGCGGGGTGGAAAGTGCCGGCCCCCATCTCCAGATCATAGGGCTGGAGAATGACGCAGCCCTGGTCGCTCCAATAATATTGGAGCGCCAAGATCAGCTTCTGGAAACTGAGAATTTGTGAGCCCAAGGAGACGGCCTTCGCAAGTGCAACAAGACTGCCCGTGCTTTGGCTCATGGTTCAGGAAGGGTCAACCGATCGCGCTGCAGGGGCGCGTGGATAAAAGGACACGAAGATGATCCGGAATTTGTTTCGACGGATTTGCGCGATTGCCGGCGCTGCGGCCGTGGCGGGCTGCGCCACAATACCGTCAGCACCGCAGGCAAGCGCCCCTGCCCTTTGGAAAGTCGCGGACCAGGACACGATTATCTATCTGTTCGGAACCATCCACATGCTGCCCCAGGGTCATCAATGGCGCACTCCGTTGCTGGACCAGGCGATCGCCTCTTCCGAGGAATTGGTGATCGAGACCTTGATCGGCGATGATCCGATGGCATCGGCGCAGCAAATGGCGAAGCTGGGCACATCCCCCGGACTTCGGCCGGTGATCGAACGAGTTCCGGAAGGGAAGCGCGACGCGCTTCGCAAAGTGATTGCCCAAAGCAAGATCCCGGAAGCTTCGCTGAATCGCCTCGAGACCTGGGCGGCGGCAATGGTCCTCACCTCCGTTTCATTCAGGCAAATGGGCCTCGACCCTGCGCTTGGCGTCGAAAAGGGGCTGGAGGCGGAGTATAAGGATAATGCCCGGCCGATCCGCGGGCTGGAGACGGTCGAAGAGCAATTGAGCCTTTTCGACAAGCTTTCGGAGGATTCACAGCGCAAATTCCTTGCCAGCGTGGTCGAGGATCCCGCCGAATCCCGCAAACAATTCCAGGCGATGCTGGACGGCTGGAGCCGGGGCGACGTGAACAAAATGGCGCGCACCTTCGATGCCGATCTGAGGGAATGGCCTGAGCTTCGCGAAGCCTTACTGAGCCGCCGCAACGCCAATTGGGCCAAATGGATCGACGAGCGCCTGGATCGCCCCGGCATCGTGATGGTGGCGGTCGGCGCCGGGCATCTGGCGGGTCCGGAATCGGTGCAAAAGATGCTCGAAGGGCGTGGAATCAAAGCGATAAGGATCCAGTAACCTTTTTTGTGGCTATTTTTGTGCGTGTTCGAACCTTAAGAAACGTCGACCGAGGGGTTTTTAGGAATGAAGAAGCTTGTTCTCGCTGCCGCATTGGCCACCATCGCCGCGCCGGCCATGGCCCAGGCGCCGGCAAAAGTTTCGCTACCCGACGCGAACCCGGCCCTCTGGGTAGTCAAGGACGCAGACACGATTATCTATCTGTTCGGCACCTTCCACATGCTGGACGGCAAGCAGGACTGGTTCAACGACGAGGTAAAGACGGCCTTCGACAAAAGCGACGAGGTCGTATTGGAGGCGCTGGTCCCGGAGAACCAGGCGTCGATGGTCCCGCTTATCCAGAAATATGCGGTCGACCCGACCGGCAAGACCCTGACGAGCAAGCTGTCGGCGGAGATGAAGCCCAGATATGTGAAGGAACTCGCGGCGGCGGGCCTTCCGGCTGCGGCTTTCGATAAGTTCGAACCCTGGTTCGCGACCATGGCGCTCGGCCAGCTTGCTACCGCAAAGCTCGGCCTAAAGCCCGAACACGGGCCAGAGGCCATCTTCACCAGCGCCGCTAAGGCGAAGGGCTTGCCGATGAGCCAGCTTGAGGGCGTGGAATATCAGTTGAACCTGTTCGACACGATGCCGGAGGCGCAGCAGATCGCGTTCCTGGGCGAGACGCTCGACAGCATGGGCGAAATGGAAAAGACGCTGGTGCCGATGGTCAAGGCCTGGAGCAGCGGGGACACCGCAAGCCTGGTCAAGATCCTGAACGAGGGGATCGATGATGATCCCGCACTTTATGACCTGTTGTTCACCAAGCGGAATGCCAATTGGGCAGAATGGATCGACAATCGCCTGGATCGACCGGGGACCGTGTTCGTCGCCGTCGGGGCCGGCCACCTTGCCGGCAAGTACAGTGTTCAGGATCTGCTGGGTCAGCGCGGCATCAAGAGCGCGAGGGTTCCGAAATAAAGGCAGCTTCCGCTTAACTTGCCAGAGGAGGCGGTCTACTTTATAGGCCGCCCCTCCCCGCTCATATTCATCCCTGGAGGCGTGAGCGGCGGAGATTTCGATCAATCAGTTTTGAAGGACATGCATATGAGCGAACAGCTTACGCTGTCGGCCGAGACGCGCGAACGGGCAGGCAAGGGAGCCTCTCGTGCCATGCGTCGGACAGGCCGCGTTCCCGCCGTTATTTACGGCGAAAAGAAAGAACCCCTGACGATCCACGTCGAGGAAAAGGCCCTCATGAAGATGCTGAATACCGGCCACTTCATGAATTCGGTGGTCATGATCGACGTCGGCGGCAAGGCGACCCGCACGCTTCCAAAGGACGTGCAGTTCCATCCCGTGAACGACCGCCCCCTGCATGTCGATTTCCTGCGCATCGGCGAGCACAGCCAGGTGAAGGTGAACGTCCCCGTTCGCTTCATCAATGAAGAGGAATCGCCGGGCATTAAGAAGGGCGGCGTAATCAACGTTGTTCGCCACGAGCTTGAGCTGGTCTGCGACGCGGCGTCCATTCCGGACGACATCGTGATCGATCTTACCGGCCGGGAAATCGGCGATACTATCCACATTTCGTCCATCGCCCTGCCCAAGGGTTCGGTGTCGGCGATCGACGATCGCGACTTCACCATCGCCACGATCGCTCCGCCGACCGTGACCCGCGCCACCGAGGAAGCCGAAGAAGCTGCTGACGCCGCCGCAGCGGCTGCTGACGAGGCACCGGCTGAAGAGGCCGGCGAAGCCGGAGCCGAAGGCGGAGAAGCTTCCGGCGACGACGCGAAGCCGGAATAAAAGGCCCGAATTCTTTGTCGCTGCTCCGATCGCTCGCAGCTCTGTTTGGCCCAAGGCCAGTAGAGGTGTTCGGGCAGACCGGGGCAGCGGCCGAGAATATGGGAGATTTTCAACCCGTGCAGATCTGGGTCGGCCTTGGCAATCCGGGCGCGCAATATGCGATGCACCGGCACAATGTCGGCTTCATGGCGATCGACGCGATCGCCGAGACGCACGGATTCGAACCTCCGAAGAGAAGCTTTCAAGGCTGGGCGCAGCAAGGCCGCATCGGGGGCCAGCGCATCCTGCTGCTCAAACCCGGCACCTTCATGAACAAGAGCGGCCAGTCGATCGGCGAGGCGATGCGCTTCTTCAAGAAGGAATTGGCCGACGTTACGATCTTCCACGACGAACTCGATCTTGCCCCCTTCAAGGTGAAGGTAAAGACCGGCGGCGGCACGGCCGGACATAATGGCCTGCGCTCGGCAGAGGCGCATATCGGCAACGAATTCCGGCGCATCCGGATCGGCATCGGCCATCCGGGACATAAGGATAAAGTGACCGGCCACGTGCTTGGCAATTACGCCAAGTCCGAAACGGACAGCCTCGCCGACCTGCTGGGCGCGATCGCCGCGGAAGCCGAATGGCTGGCCAAGGGCGACGATGCCCGTTTCATGAACGAAGTGGCGCTTCGCCTGGCGGACTGATTTGCTAGCGTATTTCGATGACGTCGCTTACCGGAGGCTTCCCATGACCGCCCCAATCGCTCTCACCATATTCGGCGGCCCTTGCGGTGACCGCAACCCGCGTGGAGCCGAGGGAGCCGCCTTTGTAGGAGCGGAACTGGCGGAGCGTACCGGTTCCATTCCCACCCACATAGGCGACCGGCAAGAACCACTGGCCGCGGACTGGAGGGTGGAACTGGAAGCGGCGCGCCCCGGCCTTCGGGAATTGGCTGGCGAGGTCGATCGAATATTGGAAAGCGGCGGGGTCCCTATCACCGCGATGAGCCGCTGCGCCGCCTCGCTTGCAACGCTCCCCAAGGTCGCGCGACATCGCCCGGACGCTCTAATTGTCTGGTTCGACGCCCACGGCGACAGCAACACTCCCGATACCAGTAGCACCGGCTATCTTGGAGGCCTTGTCCTTACCGGAGCTTCCGGGCGCTGGGAGAGCGGCCTTGGAAATGATCTGAATCTTGCCAATGTAGTCCTGGTCGGCGCGCGGGATATCGACCCTGCCGAGCGCGAGCTGATCGATAGCGGAATTATCAAACTGGTTCCCGGGGGCCCCGATCTGGCCCTGCAGCTCCAAAAAGCAGTGAAAGGCCGCCCCGTCTATGTCCATGTCGATTGCGACGTGATGGAGCCGGGCCTTGTTCCCACCGAATATGAGGTTAAAGGCGGCCTGACGTTCGACGATCTCTTCGAAGCCTCGAAAATATTGGCAGCCAGTGCGATAATCGGGCTGGAGATTGCCGAGTTCGAAGGCGATACGGACACGAAAGCGCGGGGCGCCTTGCTGGCCGCGCTCGATCCGATAATCGCCAGAGCCGCCTCCACAGGCTGATCGGGTCGGACGTTCTTCAGGGTCGCTCCGGAATTGTCAGGCCGCGCTGCACGGCAGCCCGGGCGAGGCCGCGCTCAAGCCAGGCAGGAACTTCCTTCAGCGAGTCGTAATCGACGAGTTGGCCGGCCCCGTAAAAGCCGATTAAATTGCGGACCCAGCCAAGCATCGCGATGTCGGCGATCGTAAATTCCTCGCCCATGATCCATTGCCGCCCGGCCAGTCGCGTCTCGAGCACGCCCAGCAGACGCGTTGACTCGTTCGCATAACGTTGGAGCGGCCGCTTATCTTCATATTCGCGGCCGCCAAATTTGTGGAAAAAGCCGACCTGCCCGAACATCGGGCCAATGGCTCCCATCTGGAACATCACCCATTGCAGCGTTTCGTAGCGGCGCGCCGGATCGGCCGGCAGCAAGGTTCCGGTTTTTTCCGCCAGATAGACGAGTATGGCGCCAGATTCGAACAAGGCGAGCGGCTTCCCGCCCGGGCCGCCCGGGTCGATGATGGCGGGGATCTTCCCATTGGGATTGAGCGACAGATATTCGGGCACCCAGCTTTCATTGGCATTGATATCGACGAAATGGGCCTCGTAAGGAATTCCGGTCTCTTCCAGCATGATTGACACCTTCACGCCGTTGGGGGTCGGCGCCGAATAAAGCTGGAGGCGGTCCGGATTGGCGGCCGGCCACCTTTGGGTGATCGGAAAGGCTGAAAGATCGGGCATCTGAGTGGAACTCTCGATTGGGCAGGCATACTCAGCTAGGCACGGGCCAGGCGATTGTGAAGGCCATCGGGCGGCGGCGCTGGCCTTTCCCGCCCGCAAGGGCTAACGGGCGGGCCAAATCGCTCCCCTCAGACGAGGGAGAATGTAGGAGCTTCAATGGGTTTTCGTTGCGGAATTGTCGGGTTGCCGAATGTCGGAAAATCGACCCTGTTCAATGCATTGACACAGACGGCCGCAGCACAGGCCGCCAATTATCCGTTTTGCACGATCGAGCCCAATGTCGGACGCGTGGCGGTCCCGGATCCTCGCCTGCAAAAACTTGCCGCTATCTCAAAATCCGCCAACGTGATCGAAACCCAGCTGGAGTTCGTAGACATTGCCGGATTAGTCCGGGGTGCTTCGACCGGCGAGGGTCTTGGCAACCAGTTCCTGGGTAACATTCGCGAGGTGGACGCGATCGTCCATGTTTTGCGCTGCTTTGAAGAAGGCGACGTGACGCATGTCGAAGGCCGCGTCGATCCGATTGCGGATGCAGAGACGGTCGAGACAGAATTGATGTTGGCCGACCTTGAAAGCCTGGAAAAGCGCGTCCCGGCGCTCGCCAAAAAAGCCACCCAAGGAGACAAGGAGGCCAAGGTGCAGGCTTCCGTGCTTGGCCAGGCGCTGGACCTGCTGCGCGACAGCAAGCCGGCGCGGCTGGCGGAGCCGAAGGATGAGGAAGAACGCAAAGCATTGGACCGAGCGCAACTGCTGACCGCCAAGCCTATCCTCTATGTCTGCAATGTCGACGAGGCCGACGCGGCGAGCGGCAACGCCCACAGCGCCCGCGTGTTCGAAAAAGCAAAGGCGGAAGGCGCCAAGGCGGTGGTGATTTCCGCGGCGATCGAGGCCGAGATCGCGACTATGCCGGCCGAAGACCGCGCGGAATTTCTAAAGGATCTTGGACTCGGGGAAACGGGGCTCAGCCAGATCATCCGCGCCGGCTACGAGCTGCTCGACCTCATCACGTTTTTCACGGTGGGGCCCAAGGAAGCGCGGGCCTGGACGGTGGAGAAAGGTTCGAAGGCTCCGCAGGCTGCGGGCGTCATCCATACCGATTTCGAACGCGGCTTCATCCGCGCCGAGACGATCGCCTATGAAGATTTTATCGCTCAGGGTGGCGAAAGCGGCGCCCGCGATGCGGGCAAGCTTCGGTCGGAAGGCAAGGAATATGTCACCAGGGATGGCGACGTAATGCTGTTCCGGTTCAATGTTTGAGAGCCGCAGCGATTGAATCCGGACACCGCGCGATTAAATTAGGCCTATGGGCAAGAAACAGCCAATCACCGCGCCGGACGAACAAACATCTTTGATCTACGATGGCGAATGCCCGGTTTGCATTGCCTATAGCGACACGGTGGAAACCGGCGCGGACCAGAGCGGGCTGCAACGGATCGACGCTCGAGGCGATCATCCGCTGATCCGGCGCGCGACGGAGGAAGGGTTCGATCTGGACGACGGCATGGTCGTCGTGCACGGCGGCAAATTATATCATGGGGCGGACGCGCTCCACCTGATGGCGACCCTTGCCCCGAAACACGGCCTGCATAACCGCCTCAATCGGCTGATGTTTGGTTCAAAAACGCTAAGCCGGCTCAGCTATCCGCTGTTGCGCAGCGGCCGGAACGCCCTGCTAAAGCTTCGGGGACGAGCCAAAATCCGCAATCTTGACAGAAACAGCGCATAGCCGCACTCAGCCCGCAATATGGGCGGGGACGATATGAGTAAAAGTGCGGTCAGGCGGCTTATTGCCGGCTATTTCCTCGTCTTCTTCGGGGCGATATTTCTCCGGATCGACTATTTCCCCTTAAGCTGGGTCCCGATGTACGGCTTTCGCGAGGAAGCCGAAACTCTGACGGTGGCGGTGGGTGACGTGGACCGGCGCGAACTGGGCTTTGCCGGGCTCCGCGCCAACGGGGAACGCAGCTTTCTTTCCCGCCGCGACATCAACGTTCCACCCGCCAATTTCCGTCGCCTCTATCAGGAACGGGCATTCGGAGAGGGGCCGCCACAGCATCGCCGCGAACGGGCCGAACTCGCCGCGTTCAACCAATGGTGGTATGAAAGGCTGATCGGCCCGGATCCTGCCAAGGATGCCGATTATCCGCGCGACCTCCTAACCAGCATCAACCGCACATTCGGCCTTGGACCCCAGGATCCCCGCCGGTTCGTGCAGTTGGAGGCGCATCTCGATTTTGCCACCTATACCCGGGCTCAGCTGGACAGCGGCGATCTGCTGCATCCGGTTCGCGAGCGCCGTGTCGCGATCATCACGCCGACCGGCACTCATTATCAAAGGGCGCGCATCGGTGGCTGATTATCACCCCTCCCACCGATCGGCCGTCGATCGTTTCTTCTTCGACTGGTTTTCCGGCGAGACCCTTGGCGCGGTGCGGCTGTATTTCGGTATCGGTCTCGCGCTTTACGTCCTGACGCAATATCCGCAGCTGCTGATCCTCGATCAGTTGGGCACCGAATTTCACTATACGCTACCCATCTGGTATTTCTGGCAATTGGGGATCGATCATAACGTCCCCTGGCTGATCCTGCCGACATTGCTGGCGACGTTCGTCGCGTGCCTATTCTTCGCGTTCGGCAAATGGACCAAGCCGGCTATCATCGCGATTTTGATCGGAATCTTCTACCTGAAGGGGGTGCGCGACAGCTTCAGCGGTGACGTCCACCACCGCGAAGTTCCGATCATCGCCATCCTGACCCTGTTCTTTCTGTCGAAATGCGAGCGCGTCTGGAGCCTTGATGCGCGCCGAAAGGGCTTTTCTCCCATCGAGGATTGGGAGGGGAGCTGGCCGATAAGAGCGATGCAGATCTACATCGTAATGTTCTATTTCTGGGCCCTGGTCGCCAAGCTGCGCGTGTCCGGACTGTTCTGGTTCGAAGGTGGCGGCCGGGTTCAGGAGACTCTGGTCGGCCGAGCGCTCCGCGACGGGTTCGGCGCCGATGGCAATGTCGTCAATCTCTCGCTCGGATGGGAATTGGCGCAGCGGCCGGACCTGATTTTCACCTTTGGCATCTTTGTCTTCCTCTTCGAATTGCTCATCCCCCTCCTCCTGTTCGTGAAGGACTGGAGGATCCGGCTGGTCATATTGGCCGGCGCCGCCTTCTTCCATTTCAGCAACTTCATGCTGATGAACGTCCAATTCTATTTCTATCCGTTCGTGTTCGTCGCCTTCTTCGACATGGCGAAAGTCCATCGCTGGTTGAAAGGGAAACTTCGGCTGCGCGGCGTGGAAGCGCCTTCGGAAATCACGGGCGACTAAAACCGGAAACCGGGACCTTAAGGCGACAACCTTGTGACTCGGCCCAGTGAGGGAAGCTGCAGCGTACCGGCGGCGGCAATATAGGCCTCCAACGCAGCAATATCGCGCGGCCCCACCAAGGGATCAGCCCCGCCGGTAAAGGCAGTAAAATTATCGCCGCCCGAGGCAAGGAAACTGTTCATGGTTACCCGATAGAGAGCCTTGTCGGCCAAAGGCCGCCCGTCGATCCGCAGATCGCGAACACGCGATCCCACCGGGTCCCTGAGATCATAGCTGTAGATAAAGCCCTTGGAGGCCTGCAGCATGATCGGTCGCTCGACACTGTTGGAGCCGCTGTCGAATTGCTGCTCCAGCACCGCGCGGATTTGGCGACCGGTCATGGTCTTCACCACCAGGTCGTTGGCGAATGGCTGAGCCCGGAATAACTGGCCAAAGGTGACGCTGCCGTCGGCCGACGGAATGAGGTCGGTGCGCAGGCTGGTTGAATTGGTGAAGGCGATCTGGGACCCGCCGGAGGCGTGCGCGTGGGTAGCGGAGAGAAAGGCATCGGCAATGAGATTACCGAGGACAGATTCCCCGGACGGACCAGCCTCGCGAAGAGCCGGGCCCTCCAATCGGCCGACTATACGGGCGGCAATGGGCGCCGCCGCGGCGGCGTAGCGATCCACGATCGAGGCCACGGCGGGGTCGGGTGAATAGATCGGGAAAAGATCGATCGGCCTGACCGGCCCGGAGGCATCGATGAAGCCCTCGCTCTGGACGATCACGCTCGACGCATTCTTGCCCGTCACCTCCCCGCTCTCCGGGTCGATCGAAAGAGTGATGTCGGTCAGCATCGTGCCGTTGCGGCCCGCACTGGTGACCAGGAACGGTTTGGCCGGATCGATCCGGCCATAGTCGCAGACATAGGCATTATGCGTGTGACCCGAGACGATGAGATCGACAGCAGGGTCCAGCCGCGCCAGGATGGGCATAAGCCCGCCATCCATGCCTTCGCAACTGGCGTCACTGTAAGGGACCTTGGTCGAAACGCCCTGGTGGATCAGGACGACGACCGCATCCGCTCCCTCGGCCCGGACCTTGGGTATCAGCGCGTTGATGCTGTCTGCCTCGTCGCGGAAGGTGAGCCCGGCCACCCCTTTGGGAGTCACCAGGGTATCCGTTTCTTTCAGCGTCAGGCCGATGAAAGCGATGCGCACTTGGTCGCGGCCTCTGCCGAAGCTTTTGATTGCGTAGCCGGGGAAGAGCGTGTTTCCGCTAGCCGTGGTTACATTGGCCGCTAGGAAACGGAAGCGCGCGCCCGGGAAGTTCGGGTCGACCCGGCATGGGATCTCGGCGCTATGGCGCGCACAGCCTCCATATTGCATACGCAGCAGCTCGGCCGAACCACGGTCGAATTCGTGATTTCCCACAGCGTTGAAATCCAGCCCCATCGCATTCATCGCCAGGATGGTCGGCTCGTCCAGGAAAAGCGCAGATGCCAGCGGCGAAGCGCTGATAAGGTCTCCCGCGGAGACCACGACATTGTTAGGATTGATGGATTTCAGCCTTGCAATGGCTGAGGCCAGATAGGCAGCTCCTCCAGCCGGGACGCGCACAGGGGTTCCATCCGGCGCGGCGGCCGCAATCGTCTGGCCGGGAGGCTGGAGGGCGCCGTGAAAATCGTTGAAGGCGATGATTTTTACACGGACCGGAGCGTCTGCAGGCAGAGACGCTACCGGCGCCACGCAGGCCGAAAGAAACATCAGGGATGCGATCGTCACATTGCGCATGTCATCATCCCTTGCTCCCGCCCATGATTGGCACGGGTGGGCGAAGCTGTCACTAGCGGGATGCCGTACCGAACACTGTATCCAAAGGTTCGGTCTGGAGCCTCGAAAGAGCCTCCGCTAGGGCCATGAAGTGTTGAATGAATGAGGGGGTAGCGATGATATATTGGGATGACCTGAAGGTCGGCGACCGCAGCAATTTCGGTACCTATCACGTGACTCGCGAGGAGGTGGTCGATTTCGCCTCCAAATATGACATGCAGCCCTTTCACCTTTCCGACGAGGCTGCGGCGAAAACCCATTTCGGGCGGTTGGCGGCGAGCGGATGGCACACCTGCGCCATGACAATGGCGATGATCGCCGAGAATGTGGTTTCGACCGAGCAAGCTGGCCTTGGTTCTCCCGGCGTCGATGAACTGCGTTGGCTGAAACCTGTCTATCCCGGCGACACGCTGCGCGTCGAAAGCGAGATCGTCGAGGTGCGCCCCTCGCGCAGCAAGCCGGAAATCGGTTCGTTCCGCACCGCCGTCAAAGTCCTCAACCAGGAGGAGGTACCCGTGCTTAGCTTTACCTCGATTGTGCTGATGCGAAGGCGGCCCGCCGAAGCCCCCTAATCGCCTCCTCATCTTGCGTGGAAATATCGCTATCCGCGTGGCGGGACCCGTGCGGCCGATCGCCTCTGCTTCCCAGGAGAGTGAGAGCGGCCACGATCGCCAGGAAAGCGACGGCGATAACGCCTCCCACGGTCATTGGTGCCCCATCCCAACACGAACGGAACAACCTTCTTTCATAAAAGCTGCCCTTCGGCGAACTAATATTCGATCAAAGCATGCACATTCACTCCTTCGGCGCGTAATCGTTCAGAACCTTCCAATTCGGTCAGCCCGATCACGAAATGCGCGCCCGTGACGGATGCACCCGCCCGCTCGATCAGCCTGGCGGCGGCCACCGCGGTGCCGCCTGTAGCGATCAAATCGTCAACGAGGGCTACCTTGGCGCCCGGTGCACAGGCATCGACATGCATGGCGAGCCGGTCGGTGCCATATTCCAACGCATATTCCTCGGCGATCGTCTCGCCCGGAAGCTTGCCGTCCTTGCGGATGAGCAGCAGGCCGGTGCCAAGATGGAGCGCGAGCGCGGCGGCGAAGACGAAACCCCGCGCGTCAATTCCCGCGATCAAGTCTGGCTTTTCTTCCATCTGAGAGGCCAGCCGCTCTATCGTGGCGGCGAAGCCCTGCGCGTCGAGCAGCAAGGTGGTAATGTCGCGGAACTGAATCCCGGGCTTTGGAAAGTCGGATATGGTGCGGATCAAAGCGCGCAGATCGTCATTGTCCCGGGTCATCTTTACCCCGCCTCCTGGTAGGTTCCGTCGATCATACCGACCCGTTGCGAACAGAAACGAGTGGGCTGACGGATCAGCCCTTTATCCCGGCTTCCTTTTTCGCGGCGCGGCTCTTGGCCTGATTTTCAGGATCCAGCGGGCCGGTCTGACGTACGCGCCGATCCGCGCCGCCATGCCAGATATTCTGATAGGCCATGTAAGCGAGGATCGTGGCGATCAGCAGGAAGATCAGCACCGCGAGGCCGGTACGGTGGCGGCTCTCCAGATTGGGCTCGGCCGTCCAGGTAAGGAATGCCGCGACGTCCTTCGCCATATTCTCGCGGGTCGGGTTGGTGCCGTCCGCATAGGTAACCTGCCCGTCGGCGGTGAGCGGCGGCGGCATGGCGATGTTCAGATTGGCGAAATAGGGATTGTAATGCAGCCCCTGGCCCGGCCGTGCTTCGGCCGGAAGATCCGCCGGAGCATTCTGGTATCCGGTGAGCAATGAATAGATATAAGGCGCGCCGCCTTCCCGGGCCTTCACGATCAGCGAAAGGTCGGGCGGAAGCGCATTATTGTTGCCTGCGCGAGCAGCCACTTCATTGGCATAAGGGCTGGGGAAATGGTCCGACGCGATTGCCTTGCGCGTGGTGGCCTCACCCGTGTCCGGGTTGATCGATGGGACTTCGATCTGCCATTGCGCCGCGATCGCCTTGATCTCGGGCTCTTCATAGCCAAGGTCCGCAAGGTTGCGAAACGCAACCTGGCCCAGGCTATGGCAGGCGGCGCAGACTTCCTTGTAAACCTGGAAACCGCGCTGCAGCTGCGCCCGATCGAACTTGCCGAACGGGCCATCGGTCGAAAATGCGACGTCCCTGGGCTCCTGATGAAAGCGGTGTTCGACCGACTGCGTATGGGTTTCTGTCAGCTGTGCATTCACCCCCCATCCGAAGGACCAGAGGAGCGCGGCGATAAAGCCCATACCGACGAGCGCGCCAAAGAAACGAACCATGACCCGATCTACCCCTTATTCAGCCGGCGCCGCGCGGGGGCGGCGCTTGGGACGCGCGACCTCGAGAGGCGCGGCTTCTTGTTTTTCACCGTGCAGCACGCTTGCCGAAATGGAAGTCGGCAAGGGCAGCGTCTTTTCGAATTTCGACAGCAGAGGCAGAATGATCAGGAAGTGCGCGAAATAATAAATGGTCGCGAGCTGGCTGATCATCACGAACGGCTCTTCCGCCGGCGCCCCGCCGCAATAGCCAAGGATCAGAATGTCGATCAGCAGAATGATGAAGAACATCTTGAAGGTCGGCCGATAGCTTCCCGAACGGACCGGCGACCGGTCCAGCCAGGGCAGGAAGAAGAGCAGGAGGATCGAGGCAAACATCGCTAACACGCCCCAGAGCTTGGCCGGCAGGATGAAGTCCACCGTGAAGGCACGAAGGATCGCGTAGAACGGCCAGAAATACCATTCAGGCACGATGTGCGCGGGCGTCGAAAGCGGATTGGCGGGGATGTAATTATCGGCGTGACCAAGCGCGTTGGGGAAGAAGAACAGCATGATAGCGAAAGCGATCATGAACAGGCCGACGCCGAAGCCATCCTTGGCCGTGTAATAAGGATGGAAAGGAACCGTGTCCTGCGGCGTCTTGATGTCCACGCCGGTGGGATTGTTCGAACCCGGTATATGCAGCGCCCAGATATGCAGGATGATGACGCCTGCAATCACGAACGGCAGCAGATAATGCAGCGAGAAGAAGCGGTTAAGCGCAGCATTGTCTGGCGCAAACCCGCCAAGCAGCCAAGCCTGGATCGGCTCCCCGACCAGCGGAATAGCGCCGAACAGGCCGGTAATCACCTTGGCGCCCCAGAAGCTCATCTGCCCCCAGGGAAGCACATATCCCATGAAGGCCGTGGCCATCATCAGCAGGAAGATGACCAGGCCGAGCAGCCACACCATCTCGCGCGGCGCCTTGTACGATCCGTAATAAAGCCCACGGAAAATGTGGATGTAGGTGACGATGAAGAAGAAGCTTGCGCCGTTGGCATGGGCATAGCGCAGCAACCAGCCCTGATTGACGTTGCGCATGATGTGTTCGACCGAATCGAAAGCCATAGTTCCCACCGGCGCATAGTGCATCGCCAGAATGATACCGGTGACAATCTGGATCGTCAGGGCAACGCCAGCGAGCACCCCGAAATTCCAGAAATGGTTCAGGTTGCGCGGAACCGGATAGCCAGCACCGACAGCGTTATAGGCCAGGCGAGGAAGCGGAAGCCGCTCGTCCATCCAGCGCATGAAGCTGTTTTTCGGACTATATTGCTGCGCCCAGGGAAAGCTCATCTTAGTCTACCTCAGCCGATCTGAACTACGGTGTCGGAAGCGAACACATATTCCGGCACTTCGAGATTCTTGGGAGCGGGCCCCTTCCGGACGCGCGCGGCGGTATCATAATGCGACCCATGGCAGGGGCAGAAATAGCCGCCAAATTCGCCCTTATTCTCGCCCGGGCCGATACCCAGCGGCACGCAACCAAGGTGCGTGCAGACGCCCATGGTGATCAGCCATTGAGGCTTTCCTTCGGCGGTACGCTCCGCGAGCGTCTGCGGATCGCGCAGATCAGCGGTCGGTACCGCATTGGCCGCCTGGATTTCCTGCGGCGTCAGGTGTCGAAGGAACAAGGGCTGCTTGCGAAAAATGGTTTTCACCGACTGGCCAGGCTGGATCGCCGACACATCGACCTCGATCGAGGCCAAAGCGAGCACGTCCGCGGACGGGTTCATCTGGTTCACCAGAGGGTAGACGAGCGCAAGGCCGCCTACGCCGGCAAAGCTTACCGCAGCGATGTTGATGAAGTCGCGGCGGCGGACGCCTTCGCCCGGAGCCGTGTCATCGGTCTGTTCTACCGTCGCCATATCACCCTTCAAGCGATTCAATCAGGATATGCGGAAGAATCGCCCCAGCCGAAATGCCGCGGAGGCGATAGTCGCATGCGCCGCATCTGGTCCCCCATTTACGGCTTGGCGGGCCTGATAGCCGCGCCGGGCGGACTTTGCCAACAGCGATTTTTACGGGAGGTATGACAGCGGCGTCGGCCAGCGCTACGAAGCCCCTATGCGGCTCGCTCTATATCAGCCCGATCAGGCGGGAAATGTTGGTACGATATTGCGGCTTGCCGCCTGCATCGGCGTGCCGGTTGACATCGTCGAACCCTGCGGATTTCCGTTTTCGGATCGCGCGCTGAAGCGGGCCGGGATGGATTATGCGGCGATCGCCAACGTCACGCGGCATCGGGACTGGACGGCTTTCGAAGCGCAGGCAAAGGGGAGGATCGTTCTGCTGACCACCGGCGGCGCGTTGCTTCCCGATGCCCGGTTCGAACCGAACGACGTCCTGATGTTGAGATCTGAAAGCAGGGGTGTGCCGCCGCAAGTGCACGACCGCGCGGACCTCCGCGTCCGAATCCCGCAAAGCCCGGGCACCCGGTCCTTGAATATCGCGGTCGCAGCGGGCATCGGGCTCGCCGAAGCGCTTCGGCAGACGGATGGATGGCCCGAATGATCGACCTGGATAGTCAGCAGCAGGCCGCGCGGGATTGGTTCGAAGCCCTGCGTGACCGGATCTGCGCGGAATTCGAATCGATCGAGCGCGAAGCCGGTAGCGACGCGGCCTTTGCCTACACGCCCTGGGATCGCACGGATCCCGATGGATCGCCTGGCGGCGGCGGTGTGCGGGGTCTGATGAAAGGCCGGGTGTTCGAAAAGGTCGGCGTGAACGTTTCCACCGTGGGCGGCAGCTTCAATCCCGAATTCGCCAGGACCATCCTTGGGGCCGAAGAAGATCCGAGCTTTTTTGCCACGGGGATCAGCCTGGTGGCGCACATGGCCAATCCACACGTGCCGGCGGTGCATATGAACAGCCGCTTCCTGGTGACGACGAAACGCTGGTTCGGCGGCGGCGCCGACCTCAACCCTCCCATTCCCTATGAAGAGGATACGGCCGAATTCCACGCTCGGCTGCGCGCGACCTGCGCGGCCCACGACCCGACTTATTATCCGCGCTTCTCCAAATGGGCCGAGGAATATTTCTTCCTCCCGCACCGAGGAGTCCATCGCGGGGTCGGCGGCATATTCTTCGATCATCTGGAAGATCATTTCGATCCGCATTTCGCCTTCACCCGCGATGTGGGCGAGGCATTTCTGGATATTTTCCCGAAGATCGTGCGACGGCGGATGAACATGAAGTTCGACGATGCCGAAAAGGCCCGCCAGCTCGACTATCGGGGCCGATACGCCGAATTCAACCTGATCTACGACCGGGGCACCTTGTTCGGCCTCAAGACCGGGGGCAATGTCGATGCGATCCTGATGAGCCTTCCGCCGGTCGCGACATGGGACTGACCGAACTTCCTCCCGGCGAATTGGGGGCCGTCGTCACCTATCTGGAAATGACCGAGCGCCCACGGCCCAGGCCGACGCCCGCCTCCCCATTCCAGGTTCGTTCCTGGCCTGACGTCGCGCCGGCGCAATATCGCACCTTGTTCGAACGAGTCGGCGGCCCGTGGCTATGGTTTTCGCGCCTGCGCATGGATGATGCGACGCTGGCGGCGAGTATCGGCGAATTGCACGTCATAACCGATCGCGCCCGTATCGAAGTCGGCATGATCGAGCTAGATTTTACCGAAGAGGCCACATGCCTGATCAGATTTCTGGGCCTCGTTTCAGAGCTTGCCGGACGCGGCCATGGCGAGTGGCTGTTGGCCCAGACACTGGCGCTGGCCTGGCGCACGGAGGTCAGGCGGGTTCACGTCCACACTTGCACGCTCGATCATCCCGCCGCGCTCCCCGCCTATCTGAAGGCCGGTTTCAAAGCCTATAAAAGGGCGCTGGAAACCTTTCCCGACCCGCGCTTGCTGGGATTGCTCCCGCGTGAGGCTGCGCCGAAAACACCCTTAATTGACGGGTCGCTCGCCTGATCCTGCCAGCCGGCGATAGATGGCGGCGCATAGAACCACTATGATGGTGGAGAGCAAGGCGCTGGTCAGGGCGTCAAAGATGATCACGAGCAATCCGCCGATCCTGTCCCCGAGGATGAGAAGCGAAACCGACCCGAGCACAGCGGTGACGGCCCAAGAGACGATTATTCCGGCCAGGAGAACGAGCGCCAGAAGACCAAATACCACCCAGCCTTTGCCCTTGGTCAGCATAAAGGAACGGCCGATCGCTCGGCCGGGATTTTGGTTTTCCGCCACAATCACGGTTCCGACGACGGCGAGCCTGCCAATCAAATAAAGGCCGGGCACAATGAGGGCGATCAGACCTAGAATGACAAGGATGTTCGTGAGGATCGCGGCCACGAAATAGAAGGGAAGAATGGAAAGCGCGGCAACGATCGCGCTCCCGACCGTTCGCCGCTCAGCGCCGACCAGAAGCAGAAGCATCGCGATGGCGCCGATCATGTTGACGATGTTGGCAAGCAGGAGCCAATGCCAATTGACGGAAAAATAGGCGATCATCACTCCCACGATGCGGCCCGGTTCAGGGTCCGGCTGGGGGAGCGCGTAACCGACGATCAAGGCGGGGAGGAACAGGAACGCGCCAGCGATTGCCAGCAGCAACGACGCGTTGTCGCGCAACATCCTGGCTGTATCGTCCCAAACCGCGCTGTACGAAAATTTCATCGAGCAAACCCCTTTTCGCTCGTGACCATGCCTTTGCTAACCCGCCGATTCAAGGAAGGCTTGATCGCGATGCGTGGTGAGGCCAGATCACAGCCATGAATTCTCCGGAGATCGAGTGGCTATGCAGCCCCGGGCTGACGCCCTATCCGGAAGCGCTCGCGGAAATGGAGCGGCGGGCCGGCGCGATTCAGGCCGGGAGCGAACCGGAACTGGTCTGGCTGCTGGAACATCCGCCTCTTTATACGGCAGGCACCAGCGCCGATCCCGCCGAGCTGTTCAATCCGGAAAATCTGCCGGTCTACGAAGCAGGGAGGGGCGGCCGTTATACCTATCACGGGCCCGGACAGCGGGTCGGATACGTAATGCTCGATCTTAATCGTCGGGGGCGGGACGTGCGCCACTTCGTTCATTCGCTGGAGGGGTGGCTGATCACTGCCCTGGGCGAATTGGGTGTGGATGCCTATCGGGCGCCCGGGCGGATCGGGATCTGGGTCGACCATCTGGGCACCGAGGCAAAAATCGGCGCAATCGGCGTCAGGGTGAGGCGGTGGGTGACGATGCACGGGTTTTCGGTGAATGTTTCTCCGGAACTTTCGCACTTCTCAGGCATAGTGCCATGTGGCATCGCCGAGTTTCCGGTGACCAGCCTTGGCCAATTGGGAGTGGGGCAAGCAGATATAGGTTTCGACCTGGCTCTCGAACATGGGCTCGGCAGTTTTCTGAGCGCCTTGGGCGGGGATTAACGAGAGGCTTGAGGGCCTCTCCATTTCCATTTATCATATAATCCGATTTGGCATTATGGGGCCATCCCGACCAAATCCTTAAACTAGGGAGTTTTTTCAATGCGTAGTCTTTTCAAAAAAGCGATGACCGGCTCGATGATCGCCGGCGCGGCCCTGCTCGTTGCTGCTTGCGGTGGCGACAATGCCGAAGTCAACAACACCACCACGGACCTCAATGCCATGGATCCGATGATGGAAGGCACCACCAACGACGTGACCGCGATCGACGCAGGCACGGGCATGGATTCGAACATGGCGACCGACGCCAACATGACCATGGACGCCAATACCGCGACCACCAATACCGGCATGACAGACGCGAACATGACCAACGGAATGTAATTTTCCGTAATGTGGGTTCGAGGAAAGCCGCCCAGGCAACTGGGCGGCTTTCTTTTGCCCAATTTCTTTCGGCCCTGGCCCCCTCGCCCAAGCGAACCGACCCGTTACGGCAATGAAATATTTAGCGCTTTATGATTGCCCAGCGGATGGCGTTAATCCTAGACACAGGCAAGTAAGCCTAACGGGAGCCTGAACGGCGAGGATTTTGCATGCGTAAGATATTGAAGAACGGCATTCGAACCGCGGCGCTCGTTGCCCTCGTCGTGCCGAATATCGCCTCCGCCCAGCTTTTCCTGGTCGATCCCGATTTCAAACGCGGGCCGATCGACGGTAGCGATCCACTGGTCGGACTGCCCATACCAGGCGCCACTCCAGCCGAATATCGCGCCCATATGCTTTGGAATCTGCGCGCCGGCCTGAACGTGGCAGCGCTGCAATGCCAGTTCTCGCCCTATCTTCGCGCCGTCGATAATTATAACGGTATTCTGGCGCACCATTCGAAGGAGCTCGCGGAGGCCTACACGTTGGTGAATGGCTATTTCAAACGCGTGCATGGCGCGAAACCTGGCCAGAAGGCTTTCGACGACTATACCACCATCACCTACAATAATTTTTCGACGATGCAGGCCCAATATGGTTTCTGCCAGACTGCGTCCGCGATCGCCAAGGAAGCGCTGGCTCGGCCCAAAAGCGAGCTTCACCTGCTTGCCTCGTCGCGCATGCGTGAACTGCGCAACAGCCTGGTCCCCGCTTATGATCGTATCGGCGTCTACAATCCCTATACGGTCCGCGCCGCAGCCCTTCCCTCGCTAGATCCAAAATGTTGGGACAAGAAGAACCGCCTGGCAAAGAAGTGCCGGACGCAAATATTCGGCTAGTCCAAATATTCTAGGGAAGTCCCAGCAATTTATGCGTCTGCAGGCTTAGCCTCCAGCGCGGATTGGCCATCACGAAGGCGATCGATTGCCTAAGTGCGGCTTCGCCCTCCTGGCAATCCATGGGCTGGATGAGGAAATTGTCGAAATCCCAGTCTTCAATCAGCGTTGGATCGATCTCCGGCTGGGGCCAGACCAGTTTCAATTCATTGCCCTGCCGCTGGACAATGTGAGTGCCGGCCTTGGGGCTGACGCAGATCCAGTCGATGCCGGAAGGCGCGGCCAGCGTGCCATTGGTTTCAACCGCAATTTCGAACCCCGCCGTATGGAGCGCCTCGATCAGGGGAGGGTCCAGTTGGAGCAACGGCTCGCCGCCGGTCACCACCACCAACGGCCGTTCGCCCTCGCCCCAAAGCGACAGGACCTTAGCTGCCAGCGACGCGGCATCATAGCGGCCACCGCTCGCCCCATCCACGCCGACGAAATCGGTATCACAAAAGGTGCATTGGGCCGTGGCGCGGTCCTTTTCGCGGCCCGACCAGAGATTGCAGCCGGAAAAGCGGAGAAATACCGCCCGGCGACCCGCCTGCATTCCTTCGCCCTGGAGGGTCAGGAATATCTCCTTGACCGCGTAGCTCATTGGACAGGGGCATAAAGGGTGGGATCGAGGAGGCCCGCCTCAGCATAACCCCGGGCCCGCAGCCGGCAAGAATCGCACAGGCCGCAATGCATGTTCCCGGGAACAGGATCATAGCAGGACCAGCTCATCCCCGCGTCCAGGCCGAGCCTGTCGGCCTCGCGCGCGATATCCGCTTTGGTCATATGCTGAAGCGGCGCATGGACCGTGAAGCGGTCGCCTTCATCGCCCGCCTTGGTGGCGATCGCCGCGAGCTGTTCGAACTGGGCGACGAATTCCGGGCGGCAATCGGGATAGCCCGAATAATCTAGCGCATTGACGCCGATGAACATATCTCGTGCGCCCGCCGCCTCCGCCCATCCCAGAGCCAGCGAGAGGAAAATGGTGTTCCGGGCGGGCACATAGGTGACGGGTATGCCCTCTCCCACCCCATTTTTCGGGACCTCGATCTCCGCGGTCAGCGCCGAACCGCCAAATCCCCGAAGATCGAGCGGCAACACGATATGCCGCTCCGCGCCTAACGCGGCGGCGATCCGGCCGGCCGCTTCTATCTCGATCCGATGGCGCTGGTTATAATCGATGGTGAGCGCCAGCAGACGAAAGCCTCCTTCCCGCGCCAAAGCGGCGGAAACCATGGAATCCAGTCCGCCCGAGAGGAGAACGATGGCAAGGGGGGGGCGATTTTCGGTCATTGCCAGCGGCGGCTAAACCCGAACCGGACAAGGCGCAAGCCGGCGTAGGAGGGCGGCCGGATGCACGTGTCGCCTAGCATCCACCTTTGCGGCGCAGCTCCGCGCTGAAATCGAACGGCAGCTCGCGGTCGATGCCCTGCGTCTCGATCCGTACCAGTCGCGGCGTCGAGACCTTGAGCGTAGTGCGTCCAAAGCCGCCGGCGGTGCAGGTATAATGGACCGTGGCGCTGTTCGCGTCGCTGGCGATCACCAGTCGCGAACAAGGGCGGTCGTGATGCTGGATCTGCAGCATGATGGCCGGATCGGAAATACAAATGGAGCGTGGAGGCTGGGGCCGCCGATTATTGAGCTCGCGAAGCTCCCACCGCCCCGCCTGAAGCTGGGCGAGCGCAGCCATATTCTCCCGCCCCTGGGTCGAGGCTGGCGTGGTCATAATCAGGACTGCGGCGAGCGCCGTTAACGCCCGGCAGCAAGCGCCGTTCAACATGGCCGTGGCCACTCCTGTGCTGGAGCGAGGTTCCCTCCCCTCTCCTCAACGATCCTGCCCCCGCGGACCGTCTGGAACTATAACAATAAAAATATGAAAAATCGACTTATCCGGCGGACGAATTTCCGATTCAAATTTCCAGGTCCGTCAGTGAAAACGGAAAAACGCGCGAACAGAATTCGCAATCGACGCTGATGAAGCCATCATCATCGATCATCTGATCGCGTTCGTCCGCGGGAAAGCGGGAAATAACGCCCCTGATATATTCAAAATTGCAACGGCATCCCTTGGCCAGCCGAATCGTCGAAAGCAGACGTATTTCGTCTTCCTCGTGAAACAGGCGCCAGAGCAAAGCGTCGAGCGGCAGGTCCCGATCGACCAATTCACTCCCTTTGATCGTTTCCGCGAGCGCCCGGACATGCTCCCATTCCGGGTGGTCGAGCCGGGTATGGATACGTTCGCGTCCTTCCTCCCCCTCCGGCAAATGCTGGATAAGGATTCCGCCGGCTACGTGGCCGGTATCGTCGACCGCCAGCCGCACCAGACTGGGTATCTGTTCGGATTGGCCGAAGAAGCTCTGCGCCGCCTCCGCCAGGCTATCGCCCTCAAGCGGAACGATCCCCTGATAGCGTTCACTGCTCGCTTCCTGATCGAAGGTGATGGCAAGATAGCCCTTGCCGAACAGGGCCGACAAGGACGGGAGACTCGCCTCCCGCACAAGCCTCTCCGGGTCGAAACGAACATAGCCGCGTACTTCGCCCGCTTTATAGTCGCAGACGAGCAAATCGACGATGCCGCTTTCAGTCTGAGCCTGCATCGTAAGCTGGCCGCCCGCCTCCTTGAGCATCGCACCCAGCAGGGCGGTCAAGGTCAGCGCTTCCGACAGAATGCGCGCTACGGGAGCGGGATAATCATGCGCGGACAGGATTTCATCGAGCAAGGGCCCAAGCCGGACCAGTCGGCCACGTGCATGTCGTCCGGGCAGCGTAAAACCGACCGCCTCGTCTAGATTGGTGGCCAGTGCCGCCGCGGATGATGGCTCGGACATGGAACGAATGTAGGGAGCGGGGGTCGGCTTTTAAGTAGCCGCGTTCAGGCGGCTACCTGGGGCATCTCATAGCGGCGCGCAGCGTCGGATAGCCGTTCGACGAATTCGGCGACATGTTCGTCCTCGATCACCAGCGGCGGCAGCACGCGCAACACATTGTCGCCGGCCGCCACGGTCAGGATCCCCTGTTCGCGCAGATAGCCGACAAAGGCGCGGCTGTCGGTTTTCATGCGGATCCCAAGCATCAGGCCGACACCCCGCACGCTTTCGAACAGATGATCGTGATTGGGGAGCATCTGTTCCAGCGCGCCGCGCAGCCGCTCGCCCATGCGCGTGACATGATCGAGAAATTCAGTCTGGTTGACGACGTCGAGCACAGCCTGCCCCGCCGCCATGGCAAGAGGATTGCCGCCGTAAGTGGAACCGTGCGTGCCGACCACCATTCCGGCGGCAGCCTTTTCGGTGGCGAGGCAGGCACCCATCGGGAATCCGCCGCCAATACCCTTCGCGACGCCCATGATGTCGGGTTCGATGTCATAATGTTCATAGGCGAACAATTTGCCGGTCCGGCCATAGCCGCACTGGACCTCGTCAAAAACGAGCATGAGATCATTTTCGTCGCACAGCCGCCGCAGCCCCTGGATGAATTCCTTGCTGCCGGGCCGAATCCCCCCTTCGCCCTGGATCGGCTCCAGCAGGAAGCCGGCTGTATGCTCGGTCAACGCGGCCTTGGCCTGTTCCAGATTGTCGAATTCGACTACGGTGAAACCAGGGAGCAAAGGCGCGAAGCCATCGCGCAGTTTCTCCTGATTGGTGGCACTGATGGTCCCAATTGTGCGACCATGAAACGCGTTGGAAAAGGTGATGAGGACGTTCTTTTCGGGACGCCCGTGATGATGATGGTAGCGGCGCGCGGTCTTGATCGAGCATTCAAGCGCCTCGGCGCCGGAGTTGGTGAAGAAAACGGTATCGGCAAAGGTCGCGTCCACGAGACGCTGCGCCAGGGCCTCTCCCTGGGGACTGCCATATAGGTTGGACACATGAATCAGCGTCGCCGCCTGTTCCTGGATCGCCTTGGTCAAATGCGGGTGACCGTGCCCCAGCAGATTGACCGCGATGCCGCTGGCGAAATCCAGATATTTCTCGCCCTGCTCGCCATAAAGATAGACCCCCTCGCCTCGAACCGGCCGAACCAGCGAACGGGGGTAAACGGGCATAAGCGGGGTGATGGTCATGAATATCCTCTGCGCCTGAACCATGCGAAAAAGGCGACCCTTTCAGGTCGCCTTTCACAGATTTGCTATAGAGATTGACCGGGCGGCGCGTCAACGGCGCCCGGCCCTTCGACATTTCGCTCTACCAGCGATCGCGGCGGTCGTCGCGGCGCTGGTCGCGCCCTTCGAAGCGCTCCCGCTGAAGCCGCTGACGAAGGTTTGCGAGGCGATTCATTATGTCCTGATGCTCACGCTGGCTAAGGCCGTTGCGGGCATAATCATAATGGCGGCGGCTGATCTTCTCCGCATCCGAATGGAGCCTTTGTACTTCGCGGTCCGAAAGCAGCCGGCGCTGGTACATGGCATCAATGCGCTGGTGCAATTGCTGGATTTGCCGCTCTACGCCCTGGCCGCCACGCTGGTTGTAGCCGAAACCACCACCTCGGTTCTGATATTGCGCTGCCGCGGGGGCCGAAATAACGACTGCCGAAACGAGCGCTGCCGAAATAAGAAATTTACGCATGCTGGTTACTCCATCCTCAAGTTCTGGGGACGGTTTTATTCCCGGGTCGCTGCCCGGATGCTGAATGAATGTGTCAGGCGCCGTTAAGCAGCCGTATCAGTTTTTGAGCTTCCAGCCCTTGCGGAGCAGGGCATAGCAAAGAGCCCATAGCACAATGTTGCTGCCCAATATGAGCATAGCCCCGAAATGGACGGGGGAATCCGTCACTCCCAGAAAGCCGTAGCGAAAGCCGGAGATGATGTAGAAAAAGGGATTGGCGTGACTCACCGCCTGGAAGGACGGCGCCAGACTCTCGATCGAATAGAATGTCCCCGACAGCAAGGACAGCGGCGCGACGACGAAATTGGTGACTGCTGCCGCATGGTCGAATTTTTCCGCCCAGATCGACGTCAGAAGACCGAGGAAGGCCAGCAGCATGCTGCCGAAGACGCCAAACCACAATATCGCCCAGCCGACATGGGGAGTGACGTGAACGCCGGGATAGAAGAGCATCACCACCCAGACGGCAAGCCCCACCAGGATCGCGCGGGTCACTGACGCGCCGACCAGCCCGACGATCAGCTCGCCGGTCGACAAAGGCGGCATCAGATAATCGACGATATTCCCCTGGATCTTTCCGACCAGCAGAGAAAAACTGGAATTGGCGAAGGCATTTTGAATCATGCCCATAACGATCAGCCCCGGCGCTATGAAATCGGCGAAACTCACTCCCATTACGGTGCGCCCCGCGCGGCCCAGGGCAACGGTAAAAATAACCAAGAATAGCAGGGTGGTGATCGACGGGGCCCAGATAGTCTGCAGCTGGACCTTGAAGAAACGCCTTACCTCCTTCAAATAGAGGGTCTTGAGGCCGCCCCAATTGACGTTCCTGATCACAGGGACGCCAGGATCGGTCCTAACCCAATTCGAAGGCTGGTCGTTCATTGCGCCGTCGCTAGTCGCAGTCGCTTTGAGCCGCAAGTCATGAAGTCGATAAAGGAATTTAAGCCCATGTCGTGGACCGATGAACGCATCGACCGCCTGAAGGAGCTATGGACAAAGGGCATGACGGCTAGCCAGATCGCCGACGAGCTTGGCGAAGTCAGCCGCAACGCGGTGATCGGAAAGGCGCATCGTCTTGGCCTCCAGTCGCGTCCTTCTCCGGTCAAGCCCAATGAGCCATCGGCCCCCAAAGCCAAGGCCAAGCCCGTTGCTCCGCCACCGGCGGAAGAGACCAGGGTGGAAGCGCCGGCCGCAAGACCCGCGCCGCAGGCGGCTCCCAAACCCGCCGCGCCGGCCGAGCCTGCGCCACCGCAGCCCAGGATCGTTTCCGTGGGACCCGGGGGTTTTCTCCGCCAGGGACCCGGCGACATGCAATCGCCAATACCCCCCGCACCCCCCAGGCGGCTGGTGCCGGCCAAGCCGAGCGCCGAAGTCGCCGACAAGACCAGCCTGCTCGATCTGAACGAGAAAATCTGCAAATGGCCGATCGGTCATCCGGGCGAGCCGGATTTCCATTTCTGCGGGCGTCCGTCCAATCCAGGATTTCCCTATTGCGTCGAACATTGCGGAGTGGCCTACCAAGCGCAGCTGCCTCGGCGCGATCGTCGGCCTCCGCCGCCGTTGCCCTTTGGCGGGCCGCGTATTCGCTGACCGCCCGGTCGGCGAAAAAACAGCGGATTTCTGCGGCTTCTGATTTACATCAAGCGGATTTTCAGGAACTTTCGCGGGGCCATTGTCGTTAGCGCACCATATCCAGGATGCTGCGGAGCCACGCCCGACAGCCCTTGAAAGGAGCCACGATAACGACATGTCTCATCAGGACGTGACCTATTATGAACGCCGGGCCGAGGCGGAGATCGAAATGGCTCAGCGTTCCAGGAACAGCCGGGCAGTACAGGCGCATTACGACCTCGCCACTTTTTATCTGGAAATGATTTACGGTGAGCCGCAGAAGGCCGCGGCGGAATAGAGACCCGCTGCGCCCAGGTTAAACCTGAATTCCAGATAAAGGCGCCGTTGTAACGGCTCCCCGACGCGCCGAGCGGCCTTTGAACGCCGGAACTCCGGGCTTTGACCGATTGTTGAGCTGCCAAGCCTTCGAGGAGTGAAGCTTATGAAAAAGATTTTCTTAATCGCCAGCGCGGCTGCCATGGCCGCGAGCATGCCGGCGCTCGCCAAGCCGGAAAAGGGCGGCGGCGGGGACGGACCTCAAGCGCCTTCGCACGGCAATAAGGGCCAAAAGGCCCCTGGCGGCCATTCCGGAGGCGGACGCGTAAAAGTGCAAAGGACTACGGAGTTCAAGCCGCAACGGATGGAACACAAGCCGACCAAATCCGCCGATCGTCAGGTTCGGCAAGAACGCAAGGCGTTCAAGGCGGACCATAAGCAGATGGCGCCAGCCAGACAGGACCGACAAGAGTGGCGAGGCCGTGGCGACGGCCGGGCACAGCGTGTCGCCTATGACCATGATCGCCGCGACCGGGATGGCTGGGACCGCGACGATTGGAATAATGACCACGCGGGTATCGGCTGTCCTCCGGGCCTTGCAAAGAAGCATAATGGCTGCCTCCCTCCGGGACAGGCTCGGAAGTCCTTCGCGGTGGGCGATCAGCTGAGGTCCGACTGGTATCGCGATTATAATGTGCCGCTCAGCTATCGCAGCTTCTATTCCGATAGCCCGGAATATTATTACCGATATGATGACAATGGCTATATTTATCGGGTCAACCGCCAGTCAAATCTGGTGTCGGGCCTGATACCGTTGCTCGGCGGCGGATTCGGTGTCGGCCAGATGCTCCCCGCCGGCTATGGCGCCTATAATGTGCCAATCCAGTATCGCGACACCTATTACGACAGGTCGGACGCTTATTACCGCTACGGTGACAATGCCATTTACCAGGTCGATCCGCAGAGCCAGATGATTGAAAGCGTCGTCGCTCTCTTGACGGGCAACAGCATGGGCGTCGGCCAAGTCCTTCCAACGGGGTATGACGCCTATAATCTGCCGCTTCAGTATCGTGACCAATATTACGATAATGACGATTATAACTATCGTTACTCGGACGGAAATATTTACCAGGTGGACCCACAGACCCAGGTGATCGAAGCGATCATCTCCGCGTTGCTCTAATGCCTGGCTCGTGACGCAACCGGCACGGGTTTCGTGCGTACTGCCTTCGGGCTTCGGAGGAAAATGTCATGAGCAACCGTGTGATCCTGATTCTGGCAGTCTCGGCCATTATGACCGCCGGCTGCCAGCAATCGGATGAAGCCAACCAGTCTGTCACCGGCAACGTGCAGGGCACGAATGCAAAGGCAGGCGAAGTGCCCAAGGGCAGTATCGGGCAGGCCTTGGCCGGTTCAAATGAACATTCCACCCTGGTCCAGGCGGTAAAAGCCGCCGGTCTGGAGGCCACGCTGGCCGGGTCACAGCCTTATACCCTGTTCGCGCCGAACAATGCAGCCTTCGGAAAATTGCCAGGAGGATCGGCCGATGAGCTGATGAAATCCGAATCGAAGGCTCGGCTCACAGCCCTCATAACCAACCATCTGGTCCCGGGCGTTGTCACTAATGAGGATCTCTCCAGAGCGATCGAGCGAGGTGGTGGCAAGACGCAGCTGGCGACGATGGGCGGCAGCACTTTGACGATAAGCAAGGAAGGCAACGCACTGGTCGTCACCGACGCCAAGGGAGGAAAGGCAAGGGTGAAGGGCGCGGAGACCTTACAATCGAATGGAGTGGTGCACTCCGTGGATGGCATATTGTCTTCTGGCTGAAAAGATCAGCGAGAGAGCTCAGTATCGGGAGGTCTTGGTCCACGCGCCGGCCTTGAGGCTGGCTATTTCCACCCGTTTGCCCATCCATTCGGCCAGTTCCTCGAAGGATAGCTGCCGATTGAACACAACTCCCGCATAACCGGCCTTGTACCACCGTATGATGCCTTTGACCGGCCTCAGGCTTTCGAGCGTGACCACGACTTTCTTGTTGACGCAATTCCAGTCGCTGATCGCGACTTTCAGCCCGCCCAAGGATATGTCCTGTACTTCGGTGCGGTACAGCACGCCCTCGATGAACAACTCGGCGGTGCAGGTAATATCGAGACGCGGCGGGCGAGGCTTCAGCCCCTTTCCGCGCTTCGGCCGGTTGGCGAGCAATTCGCGTAGATCGCTATCCTGATCGAATTTGATTCCGCAGCTCGTGTCGCGAGTCCAAACGATTTCGCCCGGTAGCTGCTGGTTGAAACTGAATTCGACCCTGACTTTTTCGCCGATCGAATGGCTCCGCGTGGTTTCCGCCATCAGTCCGCCGGCCGATATGTTCCGGACCCGGCAAAGGTCCTGACCCTGGCCCATCACCAGTTTGGCCATCGGAAGCACGGCCAGGATCCGTTGTTCAACCCTACGGTCGTCTGGGCGTGGCACGTCGGTGTTGAGCGAGAAAGTCGTCGTCTCGAAGGCGAGATCGTCCGTGCGCCCGGTGCGGCCGCCAAACCCCCTTCGGAAGAGCTCTCCCAGCATCAAAGGGTCCCCAAATTCGACTCACCCATTCGCCGAGGCTAGGCGCGAGCGGTTAAATTTACCTTTCGATTGAACATTTTGTTCGCGAAGCGGAACATAGCTGTGGATTAAGCTTAGCCTTCGCTTGGCAGCTTCTGCCCGAGCGCCCTATAGCTTCTTTCATGTCCGATCTGTTTGCGTCCAAAATAGCTCCGTCCACCGATTACGATGCGTCTTCCATCGAAGTTCTGGAGGGGCTGGAACCCGTCAGGCGCCGGCCTGGAATGTATATTGGCGGCATCGACGAGCGCGCGCTTCATCATCTGGCCGCCGAGGTGCTCGACAATTCGATGGACGAGGCAGTCGCGGGGCATGCCAATCGTATCGAGATGATCCTGGAGCCCGGCAACCGCCTCACCATCATCGATAATGGGCGCGGAATTCCGATTGATGAACATCCCAAATATCCTGGCAAGTCCGCGCTGGAAGTGATCCTCACCACTCTTCATTCGGGCGGTAAGTTTTCTGACAAGGCCTATGCGACTTCGGGCGGACTGCACGGCGTCGGAGTCAGTGTGGTCAATGCGCTTTCCGCCGATACAATCGTCGAGGTCGCCCGCAACAAGGAGCTTTACCGCCAGCGCTTCGAACGGGGCCATCCCATTGGCGGTCTGGAGCATATGGGGCCAACGCCGAACCGGCGCGGCACCCTGATCGCCTTTACCCCCGACACGCAGATTTTCGGCGAAGACGCAAAGTTCAAACCAGCGCGGCTCTATCGGCTTGCACGGTCCAAGGCTTATTTGTTCGCCGGGGTGGAAATTCGCTGGAAATGCGACCCCTTCCTGATTTCGGATGAAACGCCCGCGGAAGCCATATTCCAGTTCCCCGGCGGCCTTTCGGATCATTTGAAGGAGCAGATCGGCGCCCGCGAATGCGCCACGGCTGATTTCTTCCGCGGACGCCAGGATTTCGCCGATGGACAGGGCTCGGTCGAATGGGCGGTTGCCTGGCCCTTATGGAGCGAAGGCGGCTCCTCTTATTATTGCAACACCATCCCGACCCCCGATGGCGGCACGCATGAACAGGGTATTCGGGCTGCTCTGGCCCGAGGGATAAGGGCGTTCGGCGAACTGGTCGGGCAAAAAAAAGCCAAGGACATCCAGGCGGACGACATCGTATCGGGCGCCGAAATCATGCTTTCGGTCTTCATCCGCGAGCCCCAGTTTCAAAGCCAGACCAAGGATCGCCTGACCAGTCCGGACGCCGCGCGGCTGGTCGAGATCGCGATCCGCGACCATTTCGACCATTTTCTCGCCGACCATATGGACCGGGGCCGCGCCTTGCTGGGCTTCGTCATCGATCGGATGGACGAACGCCTGAAGCGCAAGGCGGAGCGGGAGATCAAGCGCAAGACCGCCACTTCCGGCCGAAAGCTCCGTTTGCCAGGCAAGCTGACCGATTGCTCCAATGACGATCCAGCCGGCACCGAATTGTTCATTGTCGAGGGCGACAGCGCCGGCGGATCGGCCAAGCAGGCTCGAAACCGCAAGACCCAGGCAATCCTTCCGATCCGCGGCAAGATATTGAACGTCGCGTCAGCCACCGCGGACAAGATTCGCGCCAATCAGGAAATAGCCGACCTGACGCTCGCTCTGGGCTGCGGCGTCCGCGAACGCTGCAATCCGGACGAGCTTCGCTATGACCGAATCGTGATCATGACCGACGCCGACGTCGACGGCGCCCATATCGCCACGCTTCTGATGACCTTTTTCTTCCAGGAAATGCCGGCTTTGGTGAAGCGCGGTTGCCTCTATCTGGCGCAACCGCCCCTCTATCGCCTCTCGTCCGGAAGCGTCAGCGCTTATGCCAAGGACGATGCCCATCGCGCCGAGCTGGAAAGCACCTTGTTCAAGGGGAAGAAGGTCGAAGTGGGCCGGTTCAAGGGGCTGGGAGAAATGAACCCGCAGCAGCTTCGCGAAACGACGATGGACCCGGCCACTCGTTCGATGATCAGGGTGACGTTGCCGGCGGACTATCAGGATCAGCATGAAGTGCGCGATCTGGTCGATCGGCTGATGGGCAAGAATCCGGAACACCGGTTCGCCTTCATCCAGAGCAAGGCTGCGGAAGTGGACGAAGAAGCTATCGACGCCTGACGATCAGCCCGACAAGGATTGTAATCGGGACGCGAAATCGCCCTTTGGGGCAATTTTCAATCTTTCCAGGCCCAGCCAACCGGCCATCGACCGCAATTCGAACATAAGCCGTTCAGCCGCCTCGGTAGGCGCGCCCGGCTCCGCATAAGCGGCCTGAACACGAAGCGCTCCAGCTTGCCGGTCGGCCTTCAGATCGACCCGGGCAACGATGCGATCATCGAGCAGGAACGGCAAGACATAATAGCCATGCACGCGGCGCTCGGCAGGCGTGTAGATTTCGATTCGATAACGGATCCCAAACAATCGCTCGGTTCGCGACCGATCCCAGATCAGGGGATCGAACGGTGCGAGCAAGGCCTGCCCCGTCGCCCGGCGCGGCGAATGCGCGTCGGCATGCAGATAAGCCGGCTGGGTCCAGCCCCTGACCTGCACGGGACGCAAGATTCCAGCTTCGACGAGCTCATCGATTCGCGGCTTGGAATCGCCGGGTTTCAGTCTGAAATAGTCCCTGAGGTCCCCGGCGGTGGCAATTCCGAGCGCCTGCCCCGCTTTCGCCAGCAGAGCCCGATGCGCGTCCGGCTCGTCTGGCGTCGGCATCTCCATTATCGCGCCCGGAAGTACCCGCTCCGTCAGATCATAGACTCGTTCGAAGCTACCGCGCCGCGTGGCCGTCGTAATCCGCCCTATCCAGAACAGCCATTCGAGCGCGCGTTTGGTGTCGCCCCATTCCCACCAGCCGGTCCGGCTCTTTCCTTCTTCGAAATCGGAGCTTCCGAGCGGTCCTTCCGCCTCGATCCGGGCGAGCACCTCATTGACACTCTCCCGCCGTTCGGTGGCAAACGATCTTATGTTCTTCCACACGCCCTCGCCGCGCTCAGCCCGTGCCATCCGCCAGCGCAACAGCGGCTGATATTCGAGGGGAAGCAGTGAGGCCTCGTGCGCCCAATATTCGAACAGGCGGCGTTTCCTGCCCCAGGAAGCCTGGTCCAGCATTTCGCGCGAATAGATGCCGAGCCGTGAGAATAAAGGCATGTAATGCGCGCGGACGAGCACATTGACGCTGTCAATCTGGTGCAGCCCCAGTCTTTCGCTGACCTCGCGCATTCGCCTGGGGGTTACGGGGGTCGCCCGCTTGGGCCGCGCGAGACCTTGCGCGGCCAGCGCAATTCGCCTGGCCTGCGGCAATGACAGGATCTGGGTCAATTTTGCTGGCCTGCCAGATTCAGGTCATCACCGTCGGCGCGGTCAAGGGGAAACGGGGGATCGTCGCGGAGAAGGCGCCGCCGTTGGACCCCACCATATAATATCGGCCTTCCATCCAGCCGGTCGGGGTATTGAGCGGGCATCCTGAAACATAGTCGAACGCGCCTTCCGGCTCGATCACCGGCTGCTCGCCCACCACCCCCTCTCCCTGCACTTCGTGCCTTCCGCCAAGTCCATCACCGATGGTCCATTCGCGGGAAATCAACTGGACCGCGCTCGTGCCATGATTTTCTATCCGGATATGATAGGCCCAGAACCAATGCTGCTTGGCCGGTTCCGACTGTTCGGGGAGGAAGCTGACGGCGACGCGCACGGTCACATCGCCCGTGGTTGCGCTGTGGGGGAATAGGGCCTTCACAAGGTCGGAGCTTCTACTGTCGTTCGCTTCGCGTCAACGCGTGACCCGATGAAGCCGCTCCACCAGCCGTTCGCGCGCCGCCAATATATCGGCCTGACGCTCGATCAGCAGGTCTCGCGCCAAAAAGTGGCCGGTTATGCGCAGGCCATCGAGGATGTCGCTCCATTCCGCCACGCCGCCGCCCAGTAGAAACGGAGGCAGCGGAAACAGCCGGTTGATATAATCCCCTGCCGCCGCAGCGCTTACGGCGCGGCCGCTCCGCGGACTGACATAGACAAGATTGCTGCGTGTGCCGGTGGCTGCGCATTCAGAAAGGTCCAGGCCAAATCCCAATTGGCGAAGGATCAGCAGTTCATATCGCACCAGCGCAGTCGCCCAGCCCTTTGCGTTGGGCGCGGCCTCGATTGCCGACAGCATTCCGTCGAGCGCCTCGAACAGGTCCGGATAGGCCTGCCCCTCCGGCAGCGCCGTTGCCGTCAGCGCGCAGCCCCAGTCGATCGCCGCCGCCGGCAGCGACTCGGCGAGCATAGGCGCCCGGCTGTGAATGAGTTCGACGGCGAGCTGGGCCAGCTGGTCTTCGGTGCGGGACCTATATTCGGCCTCAATCAAATTGCCCGGCAGCAATATGGGCTTCAGGCGCCGCGATCGGCCGCCCCGTACATAGCCCGCCTGAATTCCGTCCTTTGGAGTCAGCGCCTTAACGATGGCTCCGTGCTCCCCATGGGCGCGGACAGCGCAGACGATAGCGGGCGTTTCAAGGTGCACGGGTAGAACCTAGCCCCGGTCCCTAGGCGCAGCAATGGCAGTAATCCGCCGATTGTCGCGAATGGTTAACAATTCCCTACTTGATGTAGTTAATGAGATAGGTTAACACTCATCAAGCGCAGTCATCTGGGCGGCGTAAAAATTTCGCTAGGGAAAAGCAGATGTCCAAGAATCAAAATCAGCCGACTCGGGGCTTTTGGGACTGGTATGGCGCAGGTTGGGGCGGCGGCGGCGTCCGCGGCTGAAGCCTCTGATGTGGTCGAATCGACCACCTCTCATTACAGAGTTTCGTAAACGCCCTGCAAGTCGGGGCGTTTACTATTGGGCGCGCCGCCGAAACGATCAGGCGGCTTTGCGTTGCGCGATCAACCGCTGTTCCAGTAGCCGGAAGGGCATGGGCCGCCCGATCAGATACCCCTGAGCCAGATCGCATTCGAGCTCCACCAGAGCGGCCAATGTCTCTTTCCGCTCGACTCCCTCCGCCACGACCTTCTGGCCGAGTGAATGCGCGAGCTGAATGGTCGAGGCGACCAGCAGCCGGTCGCTATGACTAGTTTCGATCAGTTGGATGAAGCTTTTGTCGATCTTGATCTCGGTGGCCGGGATTTGCTGCAGATAGGCCAGAGTCGACATGCCGGTTCCATAATCGTCGATCGACAGTTCTACGCCCATCTCACGCAACTGCATGAGCAAGGCCAAATTCGCGCCCGAGCCCGCCAAGGCAGCGGTTTCCGTGATTTCGAGCGTCAATTGGTCCGCCGGCAGCCGGTACTCCTTCAGCAGAGCCGCTATGGTCGCCGGCAAGCGTACATCGTTAATAAGCTTTGCGGATAGATTGATCGCCATGTTGAGCGGGATACCGGCGGCGTTGGCTCCAGCCGCCGCCTCAATGGCGGCGCGGAGCACGTAGCGAGTGAGTTTTTCGATACGCCCGCTCTGCTCGGCGGCAAGGATGAAGTCCGCGGGATTGATCATTCCCTTTTCAGGATGATGCCAGCGCACCAGCGCCTCGGCGCCTACGATCCGCCCCGACGAGATTTCCAGCTTTGGCTGGTAGGCGATCGACAATTTTCCACCGTCGATCGCCTGGTCGAGCTGGCTCAGCAGCGAAAGCTTCCAGCCAGCGTCTTCCAGCGTGGTGGGATCATATTGCTTCCACTTGAGGCCTTCCCGTAACGCTTCGTCCGCAGCGAAAAGCGCGCTGGCGAGACGATTGGGAATCGAGCGGGACATTCCAAGATCAATGCCGAACGCCACTACGGGATCGACCATTCGGCCCTCGATAACGAAAGGACTGCGGAATATCTCATAAAGCGCGTCCAATTGTTCGCCTCGCGCTGGTCCGGTAGCGGGATTGGCGAACCAGGCGAAAACTCCCTCCCCGCCCTGATAGATTTCGGAGGCGATCGAGACGACGGTCAGCCGGTTGACGATCTGGCGGACGAGCGAATCCTCGGCATCCGACAGCATCGACATGATCTCGGGATAATTCTTGATCCGCATGACGAGCAGTGGAAGCTCGCGAGTGGTAGTTTCGTGACGGAGAGCATTGAAGTTGGGCAAGCCGGACCCGGCCTTCATGCTTCCTCGGACCTTGTAGATGGTCTGGAAGCGTGACCAGCCAAAGGCACCACCTACAATGAGAAGGAGGAAAAGGGCCGGCACAATATCGGCAAAGATCAGGCGTTGTTCCAGGGCGAGTGGGATCAGCAGATAGAGGATGAGAGCGCCGGCGCAGCCAATCGCCGCGCGTGCTTCGCGGGCAAAGGCCAGGATGGAAACGAGGAACAGGGCCAACAGGAAGGGCGGCAGCCACCCCAAATCAATCGGGACGCCCCTCTTCAGCGTTTCGGCACCAAGAACATGTGTGTAAACGCCCCCCATCAACCCTTGGCGCGGGACAATGGAAGTATCGCCTAGATCGATCGAAGTGGCTCCAAGGATGACCGTTTTCCCGGCAACCTGATCAGGACGGAGGTTGCCGCTTAATATGTCCGCCGCGCTGATCACCGGAATCGTGTGCGGATCTATCGAAAAATCGATCGACATAGCCTCGGCGCCCACATGGGGTGCCTCCGCCAGCCGCGAAGCGAAGGAGGGATAAGTCTTGCCGGCGACCTTCATGTCATAAGGTAATTTTCGGACCTCGGCCCGGTAATTATATCGCCAGTTGATGTGCGCGAGTTCCGCACTTTTTCGGAACCTCGATATTGGCACCCTGTGTGAGCTAATGCCCGTTACCGGGTCGATCACGAAACGCACCGGAAGAACAACCTTCCCCTTGGCTCGATCGAGCGCGAGACCAAAGATTCGGTCTTCCCGCGGCTCTGACTCTGTGGCCAAAATAATATCGACGAATATCTTTTTGGCGCCCGCTTCCCTTAGAGCATCAATGATTTGGGCATGATAGCGGCGCGGCCACGGCCAGCGCGGAAGCGCCTCGAGAGCGCGCTGGTCAATCGCCGCGATGACTATTTCGCCGCTCGCAGTACGTGGATTCGTCAGATCTCGTGAGGTGCGCAACATATCGTCGAGCGGCTCACCAATACCGCCGAGTCCGACAAGAAAGCTCAGGATAGCAGCAATCAGCAGCAGACTGACGCGCCAGCGCCTGCCGCGTTCCTGCTTGTCCCCGCCCGTTAATTTGACATTCGGCTCGCCCATAGGATGCCTGTGTCAGAAAATGGTTACCAAATTCGTAGCGAAGATGAAGGCGATCACCCGCGAGGGTGGAAATAATCGTAAAGCCCGCGGGCCATCGCCTTTGAAATTCCGGGCGCCTTTTCCAGGTCCTCGAGCGCCGCGCTCTTCACTGCCCGAGCGGTACCGAAATGCATCAGCAGCGCCCGCTTGCGGCTGGGGCCGATGCCGGGAACATCGTCGAGCGGGTTGGCCGCAAAGCTTTTCGCGCGTTTCTGCCGGTGCGCCCCGATCGCGAAGCGATGCGCTTCATCGCGGAGCCGTTGCAGGTAGAAAAGCACCGGGTCGTTGGGTGGAAGACTCATCTCTCGTCCGCCGGGCAAGTGAAATGTCTCCCGACCCGCATTGCGGTCCGGTCCTTTGGAGATCGCGACCACCGGCACGTCGTGCACGCCCGCATCCTCCAAAGTCTCGCAAACTGCCGAAAGCTGTCCCTTGCCGCCATCGATCAGCAGCAGGTCCGGCCAATCTCCTCTGGACCGATCCGGATCCTCCCTTTCGAGGCGCGCGAAACGCCGGCTCAACACTTCACGCATCATCGCGAAATCATCCCCCGGGGCGGTATCCTCGCGCTTGATGTTGAACTTGCGATAGCTGTTCTTGATGAAGCCTTCGGGCCCGGCCACGACCATCGCGCCAATCGCATTGGTCCCCATGACGTGGCTATTGTCGTAAACCTCTATCCGCGAAGGCGGCCCTTCCAGCTCGAACAATTCGGCCAGGGCACGCAGATTGCGGTTCTGGGTGGAAGTTTCCGCCAGACGCCTTTCCAGCGCCTCCTCGGCATTGCGGGCGGCCTGGCGGATCATCTTCAGATGGTCGCCCCGCTGCGGAACTCGAATCATCACCTTGCGCCCGGCAAGCTCCGACAATGCCTCGCAGAGCAGATCGGGCTCCGGTACCGTGCGGTCGAGCAATATCTGCCGCGGAGGTGGGACTTCCTCGTAAAATTGGACGAGGAAGCTGGCCAGCACCTCGTCTTCGGGAACGTCGTTGGTGTGCGCCGGGAAGAAGCTGCGGTGCCCCCAATTATTGCCGCCACGGATGAAGAAGGCCTGGATGCACATGGTGCCGCCCTTGCAGGCCAGGGCAAGGATATCGGCGTCCCCAAGGCCTTCGGCGCTGATCGTCTGGGTCCCCTGAATATAGGTCAGCGCGCGAAGGCGGTCCCGATATACGGCGGCGAGTTCGAAATCCATCGCCTCCGCGGCTTCGTTCATCAGACCCCCGAGCTTGGTCTGGACCTTGATCGACTTGCCGCCGAGGAAATCCTTGGAATCGGCCACCAGCTCCGCATAGCCCGATTCGTCGATCCTCCCCGCGCAAGGCGCCGAACAGCGCCGGATTTGATAGAGCAGGCACGGCCGCGACCGATTGGCGAAAAAGCTGTCCGAACAACTTCTGAGAAGGAAGAGCTTCTGCAGCGCATTGAGCGTCCGGGTAACCGACCCGGCACTGGCAAATGGGCCGTAATATTGGCCCTTGATGCGGCGCGCGCCGCGATGCTTCTGGACGCGCGGAAAGGGATGATCCTCGCGCAGCAGGATGAAGGGGAAGCTTTTGTCGTCGCGCAGCAAGACGTTGTACGGCGGCCGGTAGCGCTTGATCAGCTGCGCCTCGAGCAGCAGGGCCTCAGCCTCGGTGTTGGTCGTCACGATGTTCATGTCGCGGGTCTGCGCGACCATCCGCTGCAGCCTTTTGGTCAGCCGCGAAACCTGAGTGTAATTGGTTACCCGGTTGCGGAGCGCCCGCGCCTTGCCGACATAGAGCACTTCGCCTTTGACATCGAGCATCCGGTAGACGCCGGGCCTGGCGGGAAGCGTCTTCACCACGCTGCGAATGGCGGCCACCCCCGCCTCCAGGTCGGGCTTGTCGGTTCCGCGCACCGTGAAAGCGGATTTCTCTTCGTTAAAGCGGTCGGTAGGCAATTGGGTCACAAGGTGGATTTAGGGCCGGCCGGCCGCTTTATCCACCTCGAACGCGGTTAGCGCGCGCTGCCGAGCCCGGCGATCGCGCTGTCGATCATGACCTTGTCGGCGCCGGCATCGTGCTGCTCCGTGATCAAGGTCTTCGCAGCGGCCGCCGCGGCGCCGGCCGCCTTGGCGCGAACTTCGGCCACGGCGGCACGCTCGGCCGCCCCGATCTTGTCTTCCGCCATACGGGCGCGGCGTTCGACCAGCGCTGTCGAATCCCGCTCCGCCTGCGCCACGATGGCTTCCGCCTCGTGGCGAGCCCGTTCCAGCATCAACTCGGCCTCTTCGCCGGCCTTTGCCGCCTTGGCCTCATATTCGGCCTTGATCGCTTCGGCTTCGGCACGAAGCTGGGCGGCTTCGTCGAGCTGTTCGCGGATCGAGTCGATTTTCCGGTCGAGCGCCTTGCCGATCGCGGCCGGGACCTTTTTCCAGATCATCATCGCGATCACCACGATCATCGCCAGGGCAACCCAGCCGGTGGCATCCAGGCCCCAGGCCGTGGGCTCGGCATGCGCCTCCGCCCCGGCCTGATGCTCGGTCATTGCAACGGTGTCGTGAGGAGCGGTTTCAGCCATTGGACATTGCCGCCTTTACTGCCTTGGCTGCGCGTGCGCTGGTTACTTTGAGGCCGGCGACCTTGGCCACCATCTCCTGCGCAGCTTCCGATGCTACCGTTTCGATTTCGGCGAGCGCCGCGTCGGTCGCAGCACGGATTCGTGCTTCGGCCGTTTCGACCTTGGCCCCGATCTCAGCATCCGCCGCCTTGACCCGCTCTTCGGCCTCTCGCCCTGTCGCCTGCTTCGCCGCCTGGGTCACCTTTACGGCTTCCCCACGGCTTGCTTCGATACGCGCGCGATAAGCAGCCTCGATCTCATCCGCCGCGGAGCGCGCGCGTTCCGCATTGGCCAGGTCTTCCGCCACGCGATTGTCGCGTGCTTCCACCGTCGAAAGGATCTTCGGGAGCATGCCCCGTCCGATTCCGAAATAGATGATGGCGAGCACCAGAAGCAGCCAGAAGAACTGCGAAAAGGCGACATCGGCCAGCTGGTTGATCTGAGGCATTGTTGACCTTCGTTAGAACGGCAGGACCGGCCTGCCGATCCTATTAGACGGCGTAGAGGATGATCATCGCGACGGCGAACGCGATCAGGCCGAGCAATTCTGCCGCGGCGAAGCCGATGAACAGACGGCCCTGCTGACTGTCGGCAGCGGCAGGATTGCGAAGCGCGCCCTGAAGGAACGATCCGAATACGTTGCCCACGCCAGCGGCGGCGGCGCCGACGCCGATGGCCGCAAGGCCCGCGCCGATTACTTTTGCAGCTTCAAGATCCATGATTAACTCCTTTGATGAACTGGATGACGATTGATGTCAGTGAAGATTGACGGCGTCGTTGATATAGAGCGAAGTCAACAGCGCGAACACATAGGCCTGGATCGCACAGACCAGCAGCTCCAGAGCGCTCACCCCGATGATGAAGACGAAGCTCAGCAAGCTGATCGCGGGACCCATCGCGCCTTCGGCATTGAGGCCGGAGACGATGAAGCTGCCGAACACCTTGATCAGGATATGGCCCGCAATCATTGCGACGAAAAGCCGCAGCGCCAGGCTGAACGGGCGGACCAGGAACGACACGAATTCGATCGGGACGATCAGCAGCTTCAGGATGAACGGCGTGCCCTTGGGCACGAATAACGAGAAGAAATGCAGCTTGTGCTTCCAGAAGCCCACGATCAGCACGATCGAGAAACTGATGATCGCAAGAATGCCGGTTATCGTGAACTGGCTGGTGACGGTGAACGGATGCACGCCCGGGATAATCCCGAACGGCATCATCCCGATAAGGTTCGCGAACAGGATGAACATGAAAACGGTGAATACCCAGGGCACATATTTCCTGCCTTCGGGGCCCACATTCGTCATCAGCATTGAGGAGATGAAGCTGGTCACCCCCTCGACCGCTGCCTGCCAGCGGCCTGGCACCAGCTCGCGCTTCATGCCGCCCATCATGAACACCCAAATCGACGCCAGGACGATCAGCATCCACAATGCGCTATTGGTAAAGACGAACGGATTCCCCTCGGCCCAGCTTCCGATCACGGGATCGATCTGGAACTGATGCATCGGGTCAATCTTGGTTTCGGCTGCCACGCAACTAACCTTTATCCATCAAGCGGAGCGCCTCATTCCGGGCGCTCCTTTGAAATTTTCCAAACTTCCCGAAAGGCTATTACGAACCCCAGGAACAGCATTGCCACCAACACCCAACGCGTGCCGAGCCATTGATCGAACAACCAGCCGATCAAGGCGCTGCCCATCGGGTAGCCGAACAGGACGGAGAGGATTCGCATCCCCTGGGACTGCCCCTTGCTAGATGCAGGGCGAGACCCGCCGGTCCTGACCGCCTCTTCCAGTCGCGCGCGCTTCAAACGCTCGTCGAGCGACGTCAGCCGCGCATCTTCCGGAAGCTTTGGGTTCTGCCCGGGCTCATTTTCGGTCATGCCACTCTCCCATGCGTCCTCACTTCAGAAACGAGGTGCAACAAAGCCGTGAACATGCCGCAGACGAACCCGCCAAGGCGCGGTTCCTTTAGGAAGGGGAACCTGCCAAGTCAACAGTTCCGCTGCATCGCGGCACGACCCTGGAGACGGGGAAATGAAGCCACTCGCGTGCCTCCGAAATCGATCCTCCCGGCCCGCTTTATTGGGACCTAAACGCTTTATCGCTCCCTCAGGCGCGCACCTTCACCTCAAATGCAATAAGCCGGGCGCCTGACAGGCGCGTTGCCCTGCCGCTGGCGCCATTCGCCGTCAGCCAGACGGTAATATTGACCGGGAGCTACGCTGGTCGCCAGCAGCTCGCAGGCCATGGTGGCGGCCACTTCCTCGATCTGGACGCGCCGTTTTCCGGCCAGTTCGGTATAGGCAGCCCGGCGCCGAATGTTGACGGCATTGACCCGGGCTCGGATTTCCGACGGAGCCGACTCGACGATACCGAGATAACCGTTCGCCTGCTCGCCCACCTGTCCCGTGGCCCTAAGCTCGGCCGACGTGTCCGTCTGCATCATGGCATGAGCATAGCCAGCGCGCCCAGCAACCGCCGCAACCGTAAGCGCGACGGCGAGGAGCAAGTTGGTTTTGCGGTTCATCGGTTCAGAATACTCCAGGCTCTTTCTGCCTCAATTCTCGCACGTCTTCAGTAAGGCGTACAACAACCTCTTGCTTGATATTGATGTTGAGGTTGATCTCGATCGGCCGGTCGGGAGCGCTCACCTTCACGCAGCCGGTAAGCATGGGAAGCAGGAGCATACCCGCCAGGGGCAGCGCCTTTCCCATCCGCGTCCGGTCGAGACGCACCTCGTTCACCTTTGCGTCCTTCATTGCACAATCTCGCTTTCCTGGGGCTTAACCGTTTCGTCTTCGTTTTTATCCTGCTCGACCACTTCGATCGGCAAATCCTGAAGTTCGGGCGGGAGAACCGGCTGGATGATGAGGCTGGGATCTTCAAACGAGCGCGCCGTCCCGATCAGGGCGCGGAAGGGGCCCCGGATGGCGATGTTGAATTCGAACCGCAGTTTTTGAAGCTGGCCGATGACATAGCCGGCAATTCCCTTTTGCGGGCCGGTGTTCCGGGCAATTCCGTCCAGCTCGATACCCGCCAGGAATTCGCCCTCCAGCGATCCGTCGAGTTTGATGATGAATTTGTCGAACCGCAAGGATTTCAGCGCGTTGAAGGCCATCATCCCATAAGCGCCCATCGATTGCTTGGTAACCACGCCGATATAGGAAAGCGTGCCTCCCGGCGCTCTCGCCTCCAGCCGGCCGCCGACGATCCGGCCGCCATTCTGGTCGAATTCCATCGGCAATATGCCGTCGAACGTGCCGGTGGCATCGATATTGGCGAATTCCATTTGCTTGATGAAGGCGGCGGCATCCAGTCCGACGACCCGGAAGGTAAGCTTCTTGGTCGACGGCTGGCTGAAATCCAGGATCGTCTCGTCGAGCGTGAGCCGACCTCCGGCGAACGGCCATTGCCCGGATTCTACCCGAATTTTGAGATCCCGGAGCAATTGATACCGTATCTGCCCGTCGACCACGTCGATACCGGTGCGGATCAGGTCGACTTTTGCCAATTGCCCCGGAGCACTCTCCAATCCCAGCAAATCGGTGAAGTTGACCGTGGTGGTGAGGCCCTCGATCGGGCCGAACGGAGCGGCAAGATCCATGTCGACCGTGGAAAAACTGCCGGTGCTGGTGGTTCCCTTGCGGCTCCAGTTAATCTGGCCCCGGCCGGTCAGCGTTCCATTCACCAGCGCAACGACTCCGGTGGTGAGACGCGTCAGTTCCTCGGGCTGATACCCTTCCGGATCGAAAGCGATCCCCGGGATGTCGAGCAAAGCGCTGCCCACCCCGGTTGGGAGCGAGTGCGCGATCGTCGCCTGCGTCACTCGTGTTCCGGTTTCGGGATCGTGCAGCCAGGCGTTGGCGCGGATTTGGTTGTCGATCAAGGTCAGGTGGAAATCGTTAGTTTCCAAGGGCCAGAAACGCGGTGGATCGAGTGCATCGGCAACCGTAAGGCCACCATCGACGGTTACGTCGCCATCTACCACACGCCATCTGCCCGCCGCCTTGCTCATCAGCAGGGGCACATTGGCCAGGCGTCCTACGCCGCCGGCAAAAGTGCCGACGACTGCGCCGGATGTAATGCGGCCGTCGAACCGGTCCAGATCGAGGCGGTTGATATAATCGCCCTGCCCCAGCCTGATCGCCACTCCGGAGCCGGAGAATGCCGGGTTGCCGAGGGTCACGCGCATCCGCGCTGCGGCCATGCTGATCGGAGTCTGGCCAAGGCGGCCCGCCAGCCGCATCGACCGGATTTCGGCGCCGCCCTGAACCGGACCATTGCCTGCTTTCCATATCAAGGCGCGGCCGGTGGGGCACAAAGGCAGGCGCGTACGCCCGAGCTGGAGCCCCGCCGCCTTCAGCGATTCGAATGAAGCGGTGACGCAATTCTCGCCAAAGGCGAAACCGCCTCTGCCGAAGTGGCCGGAGACGGGCAGCGCAAGATTGCGGACATAGCCGTCCTTGAAAGGCCCGCTGAGCACCGCCGCCGTATCGATCTGGGTCGCTCCGCCCGCTGCAGCGTGGAAACGGATCGGAGCAAGCGCGATCCGCGCATTCTCGGCAGCGAACGGCGCGATTACCGCGGTTCCCTGGATCGGCGCATTGCCGGTCGGCTGACTGAGGCTGAGGCGCGTAGCGGGGAACCCACCGCCGGTGAGCCCAAACTCGCCGTCGATCCGCGCCGCGCCGCTCGGCCAATAATAAGTGATCCCTTCCCCGCCAGTAAGGCCCAGCCGCGCGCCGCTGCGGCTCCCAAGGGTCATTCGATCGAACCTGACAGCGCCGAACCGCTTGCGGTTGACCAGTCGCAACGACCCCTCAAGATCGAAGCCGCTCGCAGCGCGCCGCACGGCTGCGGCAAGCGCGTCGCCCAGAGGTTCGACCGGCGTTCCGTCGCCGGCTGAAAGCGCCGATACGACCGGCTGCACCATCGCCGCGCCGCCGACGACGCCCCGGCCGCGCAGCGTACCGAGCAAGCTGATGTCTCCGGTCGCCAGCGAAAGCGCATAATGTCCGTTCAGATTGGTGCGGGCCGAAGTGAAATCACCCATCTTCGCCTGAACCGCAGTCAGATCCATTGCGCCGCGAGTGAGCTTTTTGCGTCCGTCAAAGCTGATCCGCCCAGTCACCCCGGCGGCCGCATTAACGCCGAGCTGCGCGCGCTGAACCGACAGGCCTGCGCTGCCGCGCCAGCTGTTCAGAGTTTCGGAGACATTGGCCTTCAGATCGAGGACCGGGTTGGCGAGGTCCACCTCTTCCTTCGCGCATAAAAGCCGGTCGGCGCGCAGGGGACCATCGATCGAAGGACGCCGCTTGACGACGGCGACCTTGGCAAAAGCGGCCGGCGCCTGGACCACGCATTTGCCAAGCAACAGGCGCTGCGAGCGCATCGCCATCTGGCCAGCAAATCCGTCCGCAAGATTGCCTTTGCCTTCGACCGCAAGGCCGATGCGTCCGGCGGGTGTGTCCATGGTCATCGCCGTGTCGGCGAGATCGACGTTGAGGTCCGGAAATTCGAACGGCTTCCCGGTCGGACGAGGAAGCAATTTATCGACCTGGCCGAACGACACCTTCTTTTTAGCGATGCGGCCGACCATGCGCACGCCCCGCGCCTTGATCATGCTGACCTGGGGCCGACGGAAACCCCAGCTTATCTTGATCTCGACCCATTTGGCGGTGAGGTCGGGCCGCGCGGGGTCACCGATCACCACATCTTCGATCCGCTCGGTGCGGAAACCGATGCGGGTTACACGATAGGTTGCCTGCACTCCGCGCCGTTCCAGCTCACCCTCGATATAGTCGGTGGCGAGCTGGCGCCGCTGCGTCCAGATGATGACGAACAACAAAAGGACGACCAGCAGGAATCCGACGAGCACGGTGGCCCAGCGGGGACGACGCATCGGGAGCGTGAATCGCCGGCGGCGCTGAACTTCTTCCTCTCCTGCCATTTACTCGCGCCTCAGGGGAGATAGACCGGAAAAGATGCTGACATGCGTCGGAGGAACATCGTTTCTAAACCTCTCTCCGTCCCGAAGCGTTCCGCATCCGTCACTTTTTCGCAAAAACACCACACCCGTTTGCCTAGCCGTAACACCGCCCTTAAGCAAAGCAGGATGACGGACCTTAATCCAGGTGCCGGCCACCGTGCCCGTCTCCGCAAGCGCCTGTTCGAAGGCGGGGGCGAGGCCCTGCTCGACCACGAACTGGTCGAATATCTGCTCGCTTTGGCCATTCCGCGCCGAGATACCAAGCCGCTTGCCAAAAAACTGATCAAGCAATTCGGCAGCTACGGCGCGCTGGTGGCGGCCGATCCGGAAGCGATCGCCCGGGCAGGGGACCTTTCCGAAGGCGCGGTCGCCGCCATCAAGATCGCGCAGGCATCGGCGTTGCGGCTGTTGAAATCCAGGATCGCCGAGCGGCCGGTACTGGGAAGCTGGCAGGCTTTGCTCGACTATCTTCACGCCGATATGGCGCACAATCCGGTGGAGCGGGTACGCGTCCTCTTTCTCAATTCGAAAAATGTGCTGATCCACGACGAGCCGATGTCCGAAGGATCCGTCGATGAAGCGGCGGTCTATATCCGCGAGATCATCCGCCGCGCGCTCGACCATCATGCCACGGCCTTGATCATCGTCCATAACCATCCAAGCGGCGATCCTACCCCGAGTCAGCAGGATATCAGGTTGACCCGCGATATCGTCGAGGCCGGCCGGCATCTGCGGATCACAGTCCACGACCATGTCATCATCGGCACCAGCGGGCATAGCAGCCTTCGCGCTCTGGGCCTGCTCTAGCCGTCGATTGATGCCGGGGGGCTACTTTGCTACCGGCACCCGCAATATCAAGCAGGAAAGCCAAATCATGATCCCTCGCTATTCGCGCCCGCAAATGGCGAGCCTCTGGGAAGCCGAATCCCGTTTCCGCATCTGGTTCGAGATCGAGGCGCACGCCCTCGACGCGATGGCCGATCTCGGGACCGTGCCCAAGGAGGCAGCCAAGGCGGTCTGGGACTGGTGGGCGACCGGTCCCGCGATTGACGTAGATCGGATCGACGCGATCGAGGCCGTAACCAAGCATGACGTGATCGCCTTCCTCACCTGGGTGGCCGAACAGGTCGGCCCGGAGGCGCGGTTCCTCCATCAGGGCATGACCAGTTCAGATGTGCTCGATACCTGCCTCGCCGTACAGCTTGCCCGCGCGGCCGATCTCCTGATCGACGATATCGACCAATTGCTCGAAGTGCTGAAACGGCGCGCTTACGAACATAAGCTCACGCCCACGATCGGGCGGAGTCACGGCATCCACGCGGAGCCGGTCACGTTCGGCCTGAAACTGGCCGAGGCCTATGCCGAATTCGCCCGCGGACGCGCCCGCCTGGTCGCCGCGCGCGCGGATATCGCGACCTGCGCCATATCCGGCGCCGTCGGCACTTTCGCCAATATCGACCCCAAAGTCGAAGCCTATGTCGCGGCGAAGATGGGCCTTTCCATCGAACCGGTTTCGACCCAGGTCATTCCACGCGATCGCCATGCCATGTTCTTCGCCACTTTGGGTGTCGTCGCCTCGTCGATCGAGCGACTGGCGACCGAAGTCCGTCACTTGCAGCGGACCGAAGTGCTGGAGGCGGAGGAATATTTCTCGCCCGGCCAGAAGGGCTCGTCGGCGATGCCGCACAAGCGCAATCCGGTACTGACCGAGAACCTTACCGGCCTTGCAAGAATGGTCCGCGCTTATGCCCTACCCGCGATGGAGAATGTCGCGCTCTGGCACGAACGCGATATCAGTCACAGCTCGGTCGAACGCTATATCGGCCCCGATGCGACGATAACGCTCGACTTCGCACTCGCACGCCTCACCGGCGTGGTGGATAAATTGCTTATCTATCCGGAGCGGATGCAGAAAAATCTCGACCGCATGGGGGGTCTGGTCCACTCGCAGCGCGTATTGCTCGCCTTGACCCAGGCCGGCGCCAGCCGGGAGGACAGCTACCGGCTGGTCCAGCGCAACGCGATGAAGGTCTGGGAATCGGACGGCCAATTGTCGCTGATGGAATTGCTCAAGGCCGATCCGGAAGTGACGGCGCTGCTTCCGGACAGCGAAATCGAGGAGCGGTTCGACCTCGGTTATCATTTCAAGCAGATCGACACAATTTTCGAGCGCGTCTTCGGAAAATGACCGGAAAGCCTATCGACCGGCTACGCGCGATCTGCCTCGCGCTTCCCGAGGCGATGGAGAAGGAAGCCTGGGGCGATCCGACTTTTCGCGTGCGTGACAAGATATTCGCAATGGAGAAACGCGGCGACGGCCGGGTATCATTATGGTTGAAAGCGCCGCCGGGAATCCAGCAGATGCTGGTCGAGGCCGATCCGGACCGGTTTTTTGCTCCGCCTTATGTCGGTCCCAAAGGCTGGATCGGCATCAGGCTGGATACGGATCCGGATTGGGACGATGTTTCAGACCAGGTGAGGCGCAGCTATCGGCTCGTCGCGCCCAGGCGCCTCGCCGATCAGCTTGAGAGCTGAAATTCGGGGGGCCAGGCGGGTCTTGAGGCCCACAATTACTCAGTGAATCCTTCCCACACGCCCTTGAGCTTCTTGAAAAAGTTCGACGAGGCCGGGCATTCGTCACCGGTTTCGGTCAGGCGGAACTCTTCAAGTAATTCCTTCTGCTTGGCCGAAAGCCGGGTCGGGGTTTCCACCTCGATCTGGACCACCATGTCGCCATGGCCGCGGCCGTTGAGCACCGGCATTCCCGCTCCGCGTTGCCGGATCTGCTTGCCGGATTGAATGCCCGCCGGAATCTTGATCTCATGATGCTTGCGGTCGAGCCCCGGTATCTCGATCGTACCGCCCAAGGCAGCGGTGGTGAAGCTGACCGGGCATCGTGCGAACAGCGTAGTGCCTTCGCGCTGAAACAAAGCGTGGCGGGCAACATGGATGAAAATGTAAAGATCGCCGGACGGGCCGCCGCGCGCGCCGGCCTCTCCTTCGCCGGACAGCCGGATACGAGTTCCCTCATCGACGCCCGAGGGTATGTTCACCTGCAGAGATTTGGGTTTTTCGACCCGGCCCTCACCGCGGCAGCTCGGGCACGGATCGGTGATGACTTCGCCCAGGCCATGGCATGTCGGACACGTCCGTTCGACCACGAAGAAGCCCTGATTGGCGCGCACCTGACCGCGGCCGCCGCACATGTTGCAAGCGCGCGCGCCGGTCCCGGCCTTGGCGCCGCTGCCGCTGCACGGCTCGCAACCGACGGTCGTATCGACCTTCAGTTCGACGCCCTTGCCTTCAAAGGCATCCTCGAGGCTGATTTCCAGATCATAGCGCAGGTCCGATCCACGCCGCATATTGGCGCGGCGTTCCCCCTGGCCGTTATTCATGAACTCGCCGAAGATATTCTCGAATATGTCGGAGAAGGACCCGAAATCCTGCGCCCCTCCAGCATTGCCGCCATTCTGGAACGCAGCGTGCCCGAACCGGTCATAAGCGGCGCGCTTTTGCGGATCCTTCAGACAGTCATAGGCCTGGCTGATCGCCTTGAAGCGATTTTCACTGTCCTGGCATCCCGGATTGCGGTCGGGATGGCATTCCATCGCCAGGCGGCGATAGGCGGACTTGATGGCCCGTTCGTCCGCAGTCCGCTCCACTTGGAGCAGTTCATAATAATCAGTATCGAGCATGACGACGTCCCCATGTCGTCATCCCGGCAAAGGCGGGAAGCCCAGGAAGCGGCACAGATGCCCTGCCCCCTGAAATCCCAGCATCCGCCGGAATGACGATCATGTTCACTTAGCCTTTGTTTTCGTCGTCGACCTCGGAGAATTCGGCATCGACGACTTCTTCGCCGTCCGCTTCTCCGCCTTCGGAACCCGCTTCGCTATCCGGGGACGCGGCCGAGGCCTGTTCCTTTTCGTAGATCGCCTGGCCGAGCTTCATCGCCACTTGCGCCAGCGCCTGGCTCTTTTCGGTGATGGCGTCGGTGTCGCCGCCCTCGATCGCCGTCTTGGTTTCGTCGATCGCCGCCTGGATCTCGGTCCGAAGCGTTTCGTCCACCTTGTCCTTATGCTCCTCGAGCTGCCGCTCGGTGGAATGGACCAGGCTTTCGGCGTTGTTCTTCGCCTCGGCCGAGGCGCGGCGCTGCTTGTCGTCTTCCGCGAACTTTTCGGCGTCCTGCACCATCTGTTCGATGTCGCTGTCCGAAAGACCGCCCGAGGCCTGGATGCGGATCTGCTGCTCCTTGCCCGTTCCCTTGTCCTTGGCGGAAACATTGACGATGCCATTGGCGTCGATGTCGAACGTGACTTCGACCTGCGGCACGCCGCGTGGCGCGGGCGGAATTCCCACCAGGTCGAACTGGCCGAGCATCTTGTTGTCCGCGGCCATTTCGCGTTCGCCCTGGAAGACGCGGATGGTCACCGCATTCTGATTGTCATCCGCGGTCGAATAGGTTTGCGATTTCTTGGTCGGGATAGTCGTGTTGCGATCGATCATCCGGGTCATGATTCCGCCCAGCGTTTCGATCCCCAGCGAAAGTGGAGTGACGTCCAGCAGCAGGACGTCCTTGACGTCGCCCTGCAGAACGCCGGCCTGGATCGCGGCACCCATGGCAACGACTTCATCCGGATTGACGCCCGTATGCGGTTCCTTGCCGAAAAATTCCTTCACGACTTCGCGGACGCGGGGCATGCGGGTCATGCCGCCTACCAGCACGACCTCGTCAATCTGGTCGGCCTTGATGCCCGCATCCTTGATCGCCTTTTTGCAGGGATCGAGCGTGCGCTTGATCAGATCCTCGACCAGCTTTTCGAGGTCGGCGCGGGTGATCGACTTGACCAGATGCTTAGGTCCCGTCGCGTCGGCGGTGATGAAGGGAAGATTGACTTCGGTGGTCTGCGCCGAAGATAGCTCGATCTTCGCCTTTTCGGCCGCTTCCTTCAGGCGCTGCAGCGCCAGCCGGTCGCCGCGAAGGTCGATCCCTTCGACCTTCTTGAACTCGTCCGCGAGAAATTCGACGATCTTGGCGTCGAAATCCTCGCCGCCGAGGAAGGTGTCTCCGTTGGTCGATTTCACTTCGAACACGCCGTCGCCGATTTCCAGGATCGAAACGTCGAACGTACCGCCGCCAAGATCGTAGACCGCGATCGTCTTGCCGTCATTCTTCTCGAGCCCGTAAGCGAGCGCTGCCGCGGTCGGCTCGTTGATGATGCGAAGGACTTCCAGGCCCGCAATCTGGCCGGCATCCTTGGTCGCCTGACGCTGGGCGTCGTTGAAATAGGCTGGAACGGTAATCACCGCCTGAGTGACCGTCTCGCCGAGATAGGCCTCGGCGGTTTCCTTCATCTTCTGCAGGATGAAGGCCGAAATCTGCGAAGGCGAATAATCCTCGCCTCCGGCCTTGACCCACGCATCGCCGTTTGGACCCTTACTGATCGTATAGGGGACCAGCTCCATGTCTTTCTTGGTGACGGGATCGTCGAAGCGGCGGCCGATCAGGCGCTTCACCGCGAAAACCGTATTGTCGGGATTGGTGACCGCCTGGCGCTTGGCCGGCTGGCCGATCAGCCGTTCTCCATCCTTGGCGAAGGCGACAACGGACGGCGTGGTGCGCGCGCCCTCGGCATTTTCAACAACTTTCGGCTTTCCACCTTCCATCACGGCGACGCAGCTGTTGGTCGTCCCAAGATCGATACCGATAACTTTTGCCATTTAACTACCTCTTATGCCCCAATAAGTCTTTCAGCCCGCACCCTCCAACGAGGCACGCAGGCGTTACGTGTTTGGATATAGGTGCGCTTGCGATTGCTACAAGAAGCCCGCCTGCACTAAGGCCTGCTCACAATTTCAGCAGGATAGACCATGCGCCTCATCCCCCTCGCCGCCGCGTCGGCCCTCCTCGCGCTCTCGGCGTGCAATACCAAGCCGGCTGAACCCGAAGTGACGGTGGATGAGGCCTGGGTGCAGCTCCCTGCCGTGCCGGGCCGTCCCGGCGCCGCTTATTTCACGCTTTCCTCGAATAACGATCCGACCAGACTCATCGGCATCGCGAGCCCGCGCGTGCAGAGGATCGAGTTGCACGGCACCGTCACGGAACAGGGCATCACCCGGATGAGGCCGCTGGAGGCGCCCCTTTTCACCGGCAGCAAGTTGGATTTTGCCCCCGGCGGCAACCACGCGATGCTGTTCGATCTCGATCCGGCTTTGAAGGCGGGAGACAAGGTCCCGCTTACCTTCACCTTCGATACCGCCCCGGCGGTCACCGTGGAGGCCGAAGTCCGCGCCTTTGGCGAGGGCCATGCCGGACATTAGCCGCCCGCTCACCGACGGAGAAAAGCAGCTCGCTCACTCCCTCTATCGCGGCGCGATCAGGCTGGACGAGGTTCGGATAAAGCGGCGAAAATGGTTTCCTTTCCAGCCAAGGAACGTCCTGATGGCGCCGTGCGGCCACGTTCACGTCCACCCCAAAAGCCACCTCTGGAGCGAAGATTATAGCCAGGAGCATATGGGGTTGCAGGGATTGCTTCTGCATGAGCTTTGCCACGTCTGGCAGGCCCAGCAACGAGGCAAATATTATCTGCCCCTGATGCGGCACCCCTTTTGCACTTACAATTACACAATCAAGCCCGGCCGCGAGTTCGAGCGCTACGGGCTGGAGCAACAGGCGGAACTCGTGCGGCATACGTTCCTGCTGCGGAATAAGTACCCTCTTACTGGGGCGCCCCCCTTGGCGCAGATCGAAAGCATATTGCCTTTCAACCGACCGGGGGGTTCGCCGGAGCGCCCTTGAACACTCATCTCCCACAGAGGGGGCCTAAAATAGGCTGAAATAAGCTGTCGGAGGGAGGAATATTGTGAAGCTCAATTCTTCCACTTGGGACCTTCGATTTTCAGCCCCCGAGCGGCAAGCTGATCGAGGATGCCGCCGCCTATCGCGAGCGACCGTATGTCCATTACTGCTACCGTGACCTTGGGCTCGGAAAGCAAGCGCAAGATCGTGTCGCGCTGCCCTGGCCGCGCTGCTTCGTCCAGATGGCTTGGCCAGCAGGAACCGTATACCTGCTCGGCAGGCGAGGCGAGCAATTGCGGAACACGCCGCGCTGCCCATGCCTCGGAACGCTCCTTCATCAGCGAGGACCCCATTTCAGCCAGAGCCGCCATATCGAGAAGGCACTGGACGTGAGATTCTGGCTGGGTCGCGAACAGATTGTTGAATATTGCCTTCACCCCGACTTTCGGGACTGGCACCATATTAAGTCGGTGCTTCTTGGCGGCGCGCTTTACATAGTCGCTGATGTCCGGCCCGAGGCCGCTTTTGCCAACCGCATGGTCGAACAAGCCGACAGCCAAATGAAATGGATGCTTACGGTCGAAGCCCTTCTTCAGAATTCCACGCCTTTCCAACCTCACTAGCCGCTGAAACTGATCGGGAGGCATCATTTGGGCGAGGTTGCGTCCCCTAGGGAGGCTCGCCTGCTTTAGCCAGCGCGGAATCACGCTTATTACCGCGCCAAGCGAAAAATCATATTCGACCTTCCCCGGATGCAGGATTCTGTCGGCCTTCAATAACGCCTCCGTAAGTGGCCCGGGGTCCCACTTAGTGCCGGCGATCACACCATCCAGATCGCCCACAACAATAACGATGATGGTTGGGCTGCTCACCCGCCAGAAGGGGATTCCACTGCGGCGACCGACCACAAGGATGTCTTCCGCTTTGTCCTGCAGCTCAGGTGTGTCAGGCTGATTTGCGAGCGATGGCGATGCTGTGGTGGTCACGCAAATCGCAATGACATAGGGCATTAGTCGACGAACGATTGCGTTTCGCATATCAAACCTTTCTTCCCACCGGCGCTACGCGAGCACCAGACTTAATTACCCCCCGGCGGCGGCGCGTTTAGAAAGCCAGACTCAGCCGAAATCCAACTTCCGTGGTGCGATTTTTCGGCTCGAACAATTCGATGGACTCGGTCGGATCCTCGGGATTCGTCAGGATGAAGCTTTGGGACTGGTCGATTTTCCAGCTCCGAAAGAAGGGGCCAAAGGCTATCCGTTTGCTGCCGACAGGAACGCCGATCATGGCGCTCGCGTCGTAACCGTGGCCATCCTTAAACTCCACCTCGACGTCCGGCAATTCGCGGCTGATCGCTGAAAAATGTGACTTGGAATCGCCGCCTGCAAGCCAATTATACTGGGCTGACAGATTCAGAATGGCCCTCCCACCAAGCGGCACGCCCGCGGCAATTCCGAGCGGGACGTAAGCATAGCTTATTTCCCGGTCGTAACCGGCAAGCCCATCGGCCGTTTCCCGTCCGCCGCTTTTATCGCTGAGGTACCGGCTACCAATACCGATAAATGGCGTGATGGAAGCGCCGTTGCTCAGCATGAAATCCTTGCCGATGTGCAATTCCAGCTGGCCGATGCTCTGCGGCACGTTGTCGAGGCGAGCTTCGCCGATCTCAGGGTCTTCGAGGATCGGCCCGGAACTGGAATAATCGACCGAACCAAAGGCAATGTTGAGACGCGCGCGCAGGAATGCGCCGCCGCCGACAGTCTCGATGTAACCGACACTTGCTCCGCCGAAAATCCCATCGTCCTTAGCGACGACTTGGCCATCCTGGCGCTCCCGGTAATTATAATCGAACACCTCCGCGCCGACTTCAAAACCCCCTCGGGTCTGCGCGCTGGCGCCCTCCGCCAGCATCGCTGCGAAGATAGAAGTGACGACCATGATCCCACGGTTATTCATTTTTTTCCTCCCGCTACTCGCCGCACGATTGGCGGCTTCGGTTCTTTGTGCAGCGGGTGGATTGTGCGAAGCTTACGGGCCTAGCTTCGGCCGCGTAAGCTTGGCGTAATGCAGGTTCAGCAAAATGAAAGCTGAAGGAGAAGTCGACATGCGGGTCTTACTGGTGGAGGACGAACCCGAACTGGGTGCGACGGTCGTTGCCCGCCTCAGCGCCGCCGGCTTCGTGGTCGATCATTTCACTTGCTTGGGAGATGCGATCGAAGCGGTGTTGAGCGCGCAATATCGCGCGGTCCTGCTCGACCGGCGGCTACCCGATGGTGACGGCCTCTCGCTGATCGCGGTGCTGAAAACGCGTCCCTCGCCGCCGCCGGTCCTCATTCTCACTGCGCTGGACGACGTGCCCGACCGGGTCGCGGGCCTCGATGCGGGCGCGGAGGATTATTTGATAAAGCCCTTCGCATTCGAAGAACTTTTGGCGCGGCTTCGGGTGCTGCTCCGCCGCAACGATGTGGGCGCCCATGTGCCTCTGATTACCATAGGACGCCTCGCTTATGATCTGGCGGCTCGAGAGCCCATTATCGACGGACATTCGCTGGCGCTGCCAAGGCGCGAACTTGCCATCCTGGATGCATTGATGCGCCGCGCCGGACGCGTAGTGATGCGCGAAAATTTGGAAGCCAACGTATATGGCTTTGATGATGACATCAGCTCTAACGCGCTGGAGGCGCACATCTCCCGCCTCCGCAAGCGCCTTGCCGACGCACAAGCGGGAGTTATCCTGCATGGCGTCCGCGGCGTAGGTTATATGCTGAGAGCGGCATGAAGCGCCCTCGCCCATCCCTGGTGCGGCGGCTCACCATCGGCTTCATTGTGAGCAACGCCCTGGCAGCTCTGCTGTTCGTACTCGTCATTCTGTATCCAGGGGCGTTGCTGGAGGATAGCGAGCCTGTCGGCCCCGAGTTGCCGATCCTCCTCCTGGAGAGTGATTTGCGGTTGACCAGGGACAGCCTTTCGATTCGGCCGGACGCAGAAATTGTACGGTTCGCACAATCGCATCCCGGGACATGGTTTGTGGCGCGTAAGGGGTCTCAAGAGATGAGATTCGGCCCGGTCCCCAGCAGCTTCCGGGCCGCGCTTGATCCGTCGAAGGGGCCATTTCAGGCCCGATACCGCGACCTGGGAGCCAAGGGTCCGGCCGGGGATGCAATGACCGCAGAGGTCGAGATCGACGACCAGATCATACTTGTGACCAGCGGCGGCGTCATCTCCTCGGCCATCACCTTTCGGCAGTTTCTCGAGTATATGTGGGGGACATACATGTTCTGGATCCCCGTTTTCACGGCCATCTTCAACGTGGCAGGCGGGCTGATCGCGATCCCGATCGTTTTAAGAAGCGTCTATTCCACGGCGCGTGCCGCTGCGGAATTGGATCCGGCCGACCCCGCCAGGCGTCTCCCCGAATATGGCGTGGTGAAGGAGCTTGGCCCGATCGTATCGGCCTTCAACGCGGCGCTCGATCGCCTCGCAGATGCCCTCGAACGCCGCCGCCGCTTCATTGCAGACGTTGCCCACGAACTGCGAACTCCTTTGGCAGTCCTCAATATGCACACGGAAGACATGCCGGATGGCGGCAAGAAACCCGACCTTCAGCGAACGGTGTTTCGCCTCAGCCAGATGGTGGGACAGATGCTCGATGCCGAGCGGCTTTTGCTCGCCGCGAGGGTGCGAGAGCCAGTCGATCTGATTGAGCTCGCGCGCGGAGCGGTGGCCGAAATTGCGCCGCTGGCGATCTCAAACGGCTACGACGTTGCGGTCATTGCTGCAGAAAGCAGTGTTACCGTCCAGGGCGATCCTTACGCCATCTCCCGCGCTCTCTCCAATTTACTTGGCAATGCCGTCGCGCATGGGGGTGGTTCGGGCACTGTCGAGGTGCGAATTGGGAAGGAAGGCGTGGTCGACGTCGTCGATCAGGGCCCGGGCGTAGCCAATGAAGCGCGCGAGCGCATCTTTGAGCCCTTCCATCGAGAGAGATGGGACAAGGATGGTTGCGGCCTCGGCCTCCACCTCGTCAGCGAGGTGATGCAAGCCCATGGGGGCAGTGCAAGATTGGTCGGTACGGGGCCCGGCGCCATATTTCGTCTGGAATTTCCGCAGTCTTAACTTCGAGCTATCCGCCTTGCAGCCGCTGGTGACGGACAATCGTATCGAGCGAATTAAAGGGCAAGGCGTGTCGCAGCTCTCGTGTTTTTTTGGAAAGGGTGATCATGTTCAATATGCCAAAGCTTTTCGCTGCACTTATCGTGGGCACATTCACCTTCGCAATGGCTGGCCTCGCGCATGGCGCCCAGGGAAAGGTCGCGCCCGGTTACCCGGATGCCAGAGCCGCGGAGGCAGAGGAAATCGTCGTTGTCGGGCGCCGGAGCGGCGTACCGATCTGGCGGGTGCAAAGTGGCCAGAGCAATCTTGTACTGGTTGGCACGATCAATGGGGTGACTAAGGATACCAAATGGGACCCCACGTCGCTTGTGGAAGCGCTGCGACGGGCCGACCGTGTAATGTTTCCGCAGATGCAGCGAGTAAAAGCCTCACCCCTTGCCATGCTTGGCTACCTCGCCAAATGGCGCCGCCAGGCAACACTTCCAGAAAAGCAGAGCTTGGCGAATTATCTTACCGCCGAGCAGTTCCAGCGGCTCGTGCGGCTTCAGAGGAAAGGCATTGCCAAACGCGGAAGCGAGAAGACCCATCCGCTGCACCTGGCCATGAATCTTCGCGCAACTGCCAAGGGCCGTGTCGGGTATGGCGAGGATCCCGATCAATACGTCATGCGCGCGATCGGCAAATATAAGCTCCGGCTTCTGCCGATACAGAAGCGCGCTGCCAAACCGCTAGCGAACGAACTGTTCGAAGGGTCCCCGTCGCGTCACGTCCCCTGCCTCGTGGATGCGATCACCATGGCGGAGGCCGGACCGGCAGCTGTGGCATTGCGTTCGCAGGACTGGGCGCGGGGGCGCGTGGCCGAGGTGCTGCGATCTCCTGCCGAAAAAGTATACCAAAGTTGTTTCCCCGCTGACCTCGCGAGGGAGGCCAGGGAAAAGGCGGCTTTCCACTCAAACATCGCCAGAGTGTTGACGGAGCCCCAACTTACTGTGGCAGTATTGGACCTTCATTCGCTGGCTGGACGAGGCGGCGTTCTCGACTCGCTGGTGGCCGAGGGGCACCATGTTCAGGGGCCGCAATGGAAGTGAGAAGGGGACGGACAGTCGGAGCATCTGGGTATGCCCGGGTTGCTTCTGCATGAGCTTGCCATATCTGGCAGGCCCAGCAACGAGGCAAATATTATCTGCCCCTGTTGCGGCACTCCTTTTACACCTACAATTACACTATCAAGCCGGTTGCGAGCTCGATCGGTACGGGCTGGAGCAACAGGCCGAATTGGTGAGGCATACTTTTCTGCTTCGAGCCAGATATTCCGTCCCCGGAGCGCCACCATTGGAGCAGCTGGAGACGATATTGCCGTTTTAGAGCTTGCCGGTCCTTTCTGAATGGCGGTCAATTATTTCCGGCGCAGCCGCTCGGTATCCTGTCCAAGGGCGGGAGCCGCGAACGGCGGAGCGGAGCGCGAGCGGCCGAACCTGATCGGCTCGGCGACACCGCGGTAGCTGCCCAGCGTGGGGTGAGCGATATTGGCGGTTATCCCTTCCGCCAATATTTGGGGGTGGTCGAACATGTCCTCGACCGGACGAACGATCGAACAGGGGACCTCGTCCCCGAACAGATGCTCCCATTCGACCGCCGAACGGGACGCGAGGCGGTCGCGCAATTGGGGGACGATTTCCGGCGCATGGTCGGCGCGTTTGCGGACGGTGTCGTAGCGCGGGTCCGCAGCCAGCGCTTCGAGGCCGGTAAGACGGCACAAGGCCCGCCAGAAATGGGGCGTGTTGGCCGATAGATAAAGATGACCTTCGGCGGTCGGATGGAGGCCGGTTATGCCGCCCGATCGCATGTCGCGGGGGATGTCGTGCAGTTCGCATTCGGCCTTTATCATTCGCGCCGATTGCATGGTGAGAGCGCTGCGCAGAAGCGAGACGCCGACAAATTGCCCCTTTCCGCTCCGTTCCCGTTCGAAAAGCGCGGAAGCGACTCCGGCCGCGACCATTGCCGCGGCGTAATAATCGACCGGCGAACCGTAAGTGAGTTCGGGAGGCCCACCCGGCTTGCCCTGGAGCACGCACATTCCGGTCATCGCCTGAAGCACCTGATCATAGCCCGCCTTGGTGCGCATCGGGCCGTCATCGCCATAGCCGGTGACCGTGCAGTAGATGAGCCGCGGGTTGAGCGCTTCCATCCGCGGATGATCGATCTCGAGACGTTCGGGCACACCTGGCCGGAAATTATGGACCAGGACGTCGGCTTCCGCAGCAAGCTCGTAGAGCGTAGCGAGATCCTCCGGCTGCTTGAGGTCGAGCATCATCCCCTGCTTGCTTCGGTTGACGCCGAGGAACGCGCGATTCTCGCCCTCGAGAGTCGAAGGATAATGGCGTAGATTGTCGCCCGACGGCGCCTCGACCTTGATCACGTCGGCGCCCTGATCCGCGAGCAAAGCGCAGCCATAGGGCCCGGCAATATAGGCGCTGAGATCAACCACTTTGATCCCGGAAAGCGGACCGGCCCCCTCCGCCCGCAACGGACTGCGGAACCGGGAAGATTCGGGAATGTCATTGAAATGTGGGCGGCGCATCAATCAGGTTCCGGGCTGGGTATAGGGTGCAGGTGCGAAGAGGAGGCGCTGCCAGCGCCGCGGGTCACGCTCAAGCCGGGCCTTTATGTCGAACATCATCGTAGGGCGATCCTTGAGGGTGTAGCGGGGCCAATGGGGTATGGCGCGGCAATTGGGATCCCCTGTGCGGGCAAAAGCGAGGAAGCAATCCTGCATCCGCACCGAAGCCTCGCGCGCGTCCGGCGCGTCGCCCGTTGGTGAGCCTTTGGCGCTGAGCGTACCGAAAACGAGCGGGACATCGATCGCATGTTCGGCGCCGCGACGTGGGTCCGCACGGGAGGAGAAGTTCACCTGATAAGCGAAAACCGGGCGTCCCGCTTTTGCCCGGGCCTCCAAGATTTCGAGCTGCCCGCGCCAGCTGCGGCCGTCCGTGGTCGCCGCGAAGAAAATGTCACTGGGCGATGCCTCGGGCATGTGGCGCCGATAGGTCGCGACGACCAATTCGGGGGGAACATCCACTGGAAGCTCGCCGGCGATCTGCGCACCGACATTGTCCCAATTCATCTGGCGGATCATTGGGGAATCAGGGGAGAAATAGTTGCGCGTTTCATCTCGCGTGCCGCCCATCATCATGTTCACATCGTGAGAAATGCTGGGGGCATCCGGCCAGAAAGGATGGCGGCTGATCCATCGGCCGTCCAGCACCGGGCCCATATGGACCGGGCCTCCATATGCCGGATCTTCCGCTGCCAATCCTTCCAGAAGCCGTTCGGCGGGGAGAACCGGAAGCTCGGTCGGGGCGACCTTCAATTTTCGGGCAAAAGCTTCCGTTCGGGCAGCGGCGCGAATGGGGCCGGAGGCGGTCACTTGCTGGCCGCTCATGGTGGCGACGCGGCTGAAGAGGCCCTTTGCCGCCGGGGCCGCCATGAGGTTTGTGATCTTGCCTCCGCCACCCGATTGACCGAAAAGCATCACTCGATCGGGATCTCCGCCAAAACGCGCGATATTCGCCTTCACCCAGCGCAGGGCCAGGAGGATATCCAGCTGTCCCGCATTTCCGCTGTCTGGAAATCGCGGATCGAGGCCCGCGAGGTATAGATAGCCAAAGGCGTTGAGACGATGATTGAGGGTGACGACCACCACGTCGCCGCGCGACGCGAGAATTTGCCCATCGGTCTGGGGATCGGCGCCGCTGCCAAAGGCGAAAGCTCCGCCATGGATATAGACCATGACCGGTTTCCGAGCGGTCGCTTCAATGCCCGGCGTCCAGATGTTGAGGAACAGGCAATCCTCGGACTGGGGCCGCTTTCGCAAGGGTTGCGGGCAATCAGGTCCGAACTCCCGCGCGGATACAAGATTGGCGCCCCGTGCCACGGGGCGAGGCGCGCGGAAGCGGTCGGCGCGACCGTAGCGAATACCCCGGAAGACGGCCACCCCGTCTTGCCATTCCCCCTCATACTGTCCGGCCTCGCAAGTGACGATCGGGCCGTTCCGGGCAAGGGCCCAGCCGGGGCCGGCCATCAGGGCACTTCCCCCCGCCAGGACAAGTCGCCGCGTAATGATCATAGCGTCGAACCGCTCGATGGAGCCAGACCCATCCAGCTAAGTCGCCAGCTGCCATGCTGCCGCCCGCCCGCCCGGTAATAAGGTTCGAAGATCAGCACCGCGCCGCGATCCGATCGTAGCTCCAGATCGTAACCCGGCAGGCCATTGCTGGCCGGCACTGCGCGAATGTCGGCAGGGCCAGGCTCGGCGCGGAGGATGTCGCTCGTTCGGTAGCCGTCGATCAGCCCCGTGGCATAAGTGAATGGCCCCAGGGTGAAGGCGACATAATCGTAGCGCATTACCTCCTGCGCCACCGGGGAACCGTCCGGAGCCAGCGATTCCTGGACATTCCGGCTGACGGCGCGGTGGATCGACGGCGTCATGGGGAGCGAAAGAATGATGCGGTCACCGGGTGCCCAGCGGCGCGTGATCGACGCAAACTCGCCGGCTACGGCTGGGCGGCTCGCCTCGCCGGTTACGGAAACCGAGCCGCCGTCAGCCCAATCGGGGACGCGGACCTGAACGGTAAACTCTGCCTCCCTCTCTGGCTCGATTACCAGGCTGACATCGCCGCCAAAGGGATAATCGCCCTCCTGCCGGACGCTAACCGCTCCAGCCCCAGGTAAAATGACTACCGCCTTAGAAGGGCCGAGCAGGTTGACGCTGAGCGCGCCCGCGCGGGTCACGCCGTAGGCAATCGCCGGAAGTTCCTCCAGGGCCATCGCGCCGCTCGACTTGCAGCACCGCCAATAAGTGGTGTGGGTCCGCCGGCCGTTCGGGAAGGAATAATAGCACCAATCTTCACCGTCAGGCGCCTGCGCGCCGATAAGGTCGTTATAGGCCGTGCGCTCGATTTCCTGGGCGAATTCGGCCTCACCCAGAATTTCGAGCAGCTGACGGTTGAGTTGTATCCAGGCCATCGTCGAGCAGGTTTCGACATAGCCATGAGGATCGAAAACCGCCGCGGGGTTGAATATTTCGCGTGAGCGATGGGCGACACCGCCCCAGGGACCGCCGCCAAGCGTCAAATGGTGAGCGCGGATACGGGCCCAGATATTGCGCACTGCCGTCAGATAGCGTTCGTCGCTCGTCGCCCGGTAGAGCTTGGCGAGCCCGACCAGATTCCAAAGCAATTGATAAGCCTTTCCCGTCGCAATTTCCGACGGATCGGCGTCGGCGAGCGCCGCCGACAGGAAGGCGCTGCGCGGGTCGCGCTCCGCCTGCTCGACGAGCAATAAGGCGAGGTCGAGATAATGCTGCTCCCCCGTCGCCTCGTACAATTCCACAGCCGGATCGATCAGGATCGTCGCCGACAGGCCGAAATGGTTGCCAAGATCGGTAATAGAGATGTCGCCGCTACTCAGCGTCTTAAAGGCGAGGTCCCCAATCCTGCGCGCGGCGGCCAGATAGCGCGCGGCCTCCGTCGCCCGATGGAGTTCGACAAAGCCAAGAATGAGATAGCTGTGAGTCCAGATGTCCCAGGTGCGGAGCGCCGGGGCCCCATCCCAGTTGAATGGCTTGGGCGGCTGCTTGACCATGAAGCGCCGCTCGGGTGGGTAATTGCCCAGATAGCCGCCCGTCTCCTGCCGTGCGATCAGCCAGTCGGCGACACGTTGTGCCCGGGCGATCAGTTCGGCATCGCCGGCTCGCACCGCCGCGCGCGTTGCCGCCACCAGCCATTTACCGGAATGTTCGCCATACCAGTCCCCGCCTTCATTGGCCGCGACCGCCTCCGGCCCGAACAGGGCGATGGCCGGGCTGGATTCATCCACGACGAAGCGCGAAAGGCGCCCGCGATGATTGGCGTCCAGCGCCTCACCCAGAACTCCCCCCAGCCGCGCGGGGCCGGAGGAGTTGAAACTCATGGCCTGTTCAAAGGTCCGCGGCACAGCGGAAGCCGATGCCGGCGGAGCGGTCTTTCGACGGCGCCATCAGCAGATATTTGCCATGTTCATTGAGCGCATAGGCCTGGGGGAAGTACCAATGGGAGGTTTGCGGCTGATAATTACTCCCGCCGCGCAGCACCGCCGCCCTGACATGCTCGTCCAGATATTCGTCGGTCCACTGCCAGACATTGCCCACCATATCCATCACACCGAACGGGCTGGCGCCCAGCGGATGCGCGCCGACGCGCGCAGGATCAGGCATATTTCGATCCAGCGAAGGTTCGGGGACCGCCTCGGGATTCCATTCGCCGCCCCATGGGTAGAGTCGGCCGTCATTGCCCTGCGCGGCATATTGCCATTCCCACTCGCGCGGCAGCCGCTTGCCCGCCCAGGCGGCAAAAGCGCGTGCGTCCTCGATCGAGACCCATATGACCGGTTTCTTCTCCGAACCCGCGGGCGGTGCCCCGTCGCTCCAATGGCGGAGGAAATTATGGGCATCGGCGGGCGCGTATCCACTCGCATCGAGGAAGGCCTTATACTGGCCGTTGGTCACCGGGCAGCGATCGATGCCAAAAGGATCGATCCTGATCCGGTGGCGATGATGACGGCGCGGCGCGGTTTCCCATGGATATTGGACGTCGACTCCCTCGGCGGCATAGCCTTCGATCACCACGCCGTGAACGTCGAAATCGAAGTCTGTTGCGGGGATAGCGATCATCCCCTCGGGCACGCTGCCATGCGCCTTATTCGCCTGGATCGGTACCAGGCGTTGCGCCGCCGAATGCCAGGTCGAAGAGAAGCTATCGAGCGGGTTTTTGGCGAGGCCCCGCATTTGATCGAGGAAGGTTTTCAGATCGTCGTCCTGCGCTCCGTCGGAGCATTGGAGCACGGCTCCAAAACCTTTGGCGTCGATGGACATCGAAATGACAGCGCGATCCCCTTCGATTCGGGGATCGAGCCCGGTGCCGTTCCAGGGATCGAAATATTCGGCGCCTTCGACATGGGGAATGCTGATCTGCTCGCCTGCAACGTCGAATTCGTTGCGGTTGATCAGCGTCCACAAAATCTGTCTCTCGCCGGGAAAGCGGCTGGCAAATATGCCGAACTGGAGCGTGCGTTCATAGGGGCGCCAGCCCGGGCTGGTGACCAACTTCCAGAAATGGCGCTGGATCGCCGCCACGCGGCGCAGAGTCTGGCCATCCCGTTCGGTCAGCTGGTTCCAGAAGCCGAAGACATTTTCCCAGGCCACATAGCCGATGCCGTTGAAGAAGGCGTGCTGCAGATCGTTGGTGCGGCTGCGGCTCCAGCGATTCTCGATATTGACGATATGGCGAGGCTCCAGCCATTTCAGCTTGAGCACGGCCGGCACGGGTTCGTCGGGAATGCGCTTCGACCAGCTCTGCACGTTCCAGGACAATATGTGGTCGCCGGCCTGCGAGGTGGTTTCGGGTTGGAGAACGACCGGCCGGCCCTGTGCCAGGCAAGCCTTGTGAAAGGCCCGCGGGACGCCGCTATAGGTATCGCCATTGACCCCGTCGGCCCCGGTCGCGGCAACGAGATCGGCCATCAATTCCCAATCGGGCTTGCTTCCCGGGCGGGTGCCATTGTCCCAGGGCATGGTCGGAAGGAACACCTTAACCCCGCGGCGGTGGAAGTCGTCCACTACCCCCTTGAGGCCCTCCACGCCGCCGGGTAGATCCCTGGCGAGGTCGAACTGGCTGCGATCGTCAATGCCGATATTGGGATAGATGTACCAGATGAGCACGCTGTCCACCTGGCCGAACCGGCCCTCGAGATCGTCCAGATAGCGGTCGACCGTATAGCGCCCGGATTCAGCGTCATAGAAATAACGGTCCTCGACCATCGTCAGCACATGAACGAAATTGCGCTGGGCCCATTCGAGCCCGGGATCGCGGTAGAGACTATCGTCGAACCCGATCCGGATCAGATGTTCGGTCCGCCATTCGGTGAAACCGCGCACCCATTCGTCGCAATCGCCATCGACGTCGACCCGCCACCGGCCCATTTCCTGGAAAGGCCATCCCATCAGCCGGCCCGGCGGCGCCAAATAGGGACCGGTCAGCGCATGCGACACCTTGTAAGTGCTGGTCGTTCGAATGGGGGACGAGCTCATATTCTGTCCTGGGCGGCTTCTCTGCCGATATCCGCTACGCCGCAATAAGCCGCCAGACCAGCCAGAGCCGCCGTTTCGGCATCGGCCCTGTCCGGCACCGCTTCGACCTCCGCGCGGGTTGGGATACTGGACTGCGCGCCCATCCGGGTAGCGGCAAGGCCCGCGGCGGCGCAGGCGGTGCTGAGGCCCGTAGCAAGGCTCTCGCCCGCACAAAGAGAGGCGGCAAGCACACCGCAGAAAGTATCGCCTGCGGCGGTCGTATCGACCGGAGTGACCGCGACGGCGGGCTGAAGGTAGAATTGTCCATCTGAGCGCGCACAGGCGCCGCGAGCGCCGAGGGTCGCAACAACGCAGGGCACATCCAGGCGAGCCAGCTGCTCGGCGATCGTCCCTTCCGCCCCGCCAATGGCGGAAAGCTCGTCTTCATTCACGACCAGCACGTCGATCGCGGCGAGCAATTCGGCGGGAAGCAATTGCGCTGGAGAAGCATTCAGGATCACCCTCACTCCATGCGCATGCGCGGCGCGCGCATAGGCAATGACGGTCGGAAGTGGGGTCTCAAGCTGCAACAGCAGGCCGTCTATCCCGGTCAAATCGGGCAGATCCCCCGGCCGAAGCGACATGTTGGCGCCCGGCGCGACGGTGATGGCATTTTCGGCATTGTCCGAAACGCAGATCAAAGCGGCGCCGGTGGGTGCGCCCGACCGCACGCGATGAAGCGTGATGCCGGCCCCGGTGAGCGACGTTTCAAGCAAAGGTGCGAATACGTCATTGCCGAGCGCGACGAGCATAGCGGTGTCGGCGCCGCCCGCACGTGCGGCGGTCACCGCCTGGTTGGCGCCCTTGCCGCCAGCCACCATGGTGAGATCCCGGCCCAGCACCGTCTCGCCGGGTGCCGGAATGTGCGGCGCCCGGATGACGAAGTCGACATTGGCGGAACCGGCAACCAGTACCGAGGCGTGAGGCTTCGATTCGGTCATCGGATCGCGAGGTCAGAAATTGCTGTTAAGTGTCAGCGTTACCGTGCGTCCACGTCCCGCGAAATAGTTCTGAAAGAAGTCGATCTGCGAGAAGGAGAGGAAATAAAATTTATTGAAAAGATTTTCTGCGCCCAGCGAGACCGTGCCGAGCCCGTCGACCCTGTAGCGTGCCGTCGCGTCGAACAGGGTTCGCCCCTTGGTCTGTTCAGTGACCACAGTTCCGGTTCGCACCGTCCGATCCATCGTCTGGTCCATGCCGAGCGAGAATGACAAATCAGGTGTCGGCAGCACCGTCGCGGTCAGGTTAAGCTTGTCCGGCGCGATGTTGGTGATGCCGAGCTGGACGTCGAGCGGTGTGATTACATTGTTGGCCCGGGTGGTCATCCCCTTCACGTGGCTATAGAGGCCGTTGAAACGGAGCCACGGGGTTGGTCTGAGCTCCGCAGTTGCATCGACTCCGGTGATCTTGACCGGACGCCGGTTTAACACGAAATCGAGCGTTGCCGGATCGACTGACAGGCTCGCACCAAGTTTCGAAAAGGACCGGTAATAGGAAGCCCCGATGCTGCCCCAACTGCGACGCCAATTTGCGCCGATTTCCTTGTTCTCGAAGATGACGGCCTGCAAATCGACGATCCCATCGACCGACTGGCCCGGCTTGTTGATGTTCCGTAGCGGAATGCCCACGTTCGGCAGCGTGAACCCTTCGCTATAGGACGCGAAAGCGGAAAGGCCGGCACCCAATCGCGCGATGATCCCAGCGTTATACAAGTCGTTCTTGTATTTGAGCGTGCCACCGGTGACGAAGGCGCGGTTACGCCTGAAGAGGGTGCTGTAATCGTCGACCTTCACTCGGCCATCCTCGTGCCGGATGCCGCCGGTGACCGTCACCGGACCGATGTCGTAAGACAATTGCGCGTAGGGGCCGAAACTCGTGTACTTGAGGGGTGGTACCAGCACACGATCAGTGATTGCCAGGCGCTGCTGGGTATTGTCGTACACGGCGTCGATGCCGACGCGCACTTCCAGGCCCTCGAGGAATTCGGGCAGTGTGTAGGACGTACGCAAGCCATGCTTCTTCGAATTGATTTCCGATTGGTCGACCAGGGTACCGATCGGTGCAATCAACGGGTCTTGGCGATCATCGGTGTTTTCGCCACCGAAGCGCATTGCCTGCCGCGCGTAATAAGCCGTTACCAAGAGACTGCCGTCGAACAGATCGGTGTTGCTGTAATTCAGGGCCGCCTGCTTGAATTCATTGAATTCGGTGCGCAACGTGTCTTGCCCGTTGCGGTCTAGGAGGGGACCGGGCTCGGACGTATCGGGGAGTCCGGTCGTCTGGTCGGTGCCAGGAGGTGGCCGGCGACCCGCAACGTAGTGATAGTTCCCCTTGCTCGCGAGCCGGAAGAAGTTGCCGGTCAGCTCGAGCCTCTGGTTGCTGTCGAATTCAATTCCGGTCTTGAGGAAAAAGTTCTTTTGCGTGGTATCGGCGAGCGAACTGGACGCGCTTAGCCCGATCCGGCGACCCCTGGCGTCGTAGGTCGCACCGCGATCGACAAAAGCGGCGGCAGTGAACAGGTCGAAGTTGCCGCTTTTGTAGGACAGGTCACCCTTGATGCCATAGATGCCGCTGTCATCGCGAAACTGCGTCCCCAGACGGCCGCCAACGTGGGCATGAAGGCCTTCGCGCGTTGCGCGCTTGGTAATGTAGTTGATGACGCCGCCGGCGGCGCCGATGCCTTCCGACGCCGACGCGCCGCTGATGACCTCGATCCGTTCGATGATCGACATGTCCGTGAAAGTCGCGTTTCGGCTGCCGTCGCGCAATGGGGTTGATTGCGGAATGCCATCGAACAGGTAGAGCGTAGCGCGGCCGCGCAAGGTCTCGCCGAGCGTGTTGAGCGTCTGGTTCGATTCGGAATAGCCAGGCACGTTCTTCGCGAGCACCGAGGTCGAATCTTCGTTCAGCTCCAGATTGCGCGACACCTCCGCGGATGAAATCACCGTGACCGCACCGGGAATCTTGTCCACCGCCTTGGGCGTACGGCTACCGGTGACGATGACTTCTTCCTGGTCGGGGTCATCGAGCGCCGCCTGCGCTTCTTTGGGGGTAAGCTCGGCTCCGTCCGCCGCGGCAGTGCCCGCCCCGGTATCCTGAGCATAAGCAATATGGCTGGTGCCAACGAGCAGCATCGAGGCCAGCGTCAAACGCGCAAAAGTTTTCATGATAATCCCCTCCTATATTTTTGGCGCATCCTATGGAGGCTTGAGAACCAGCGAAACCGGGAGGAGCCTGTGTTCAGACCACATGTTTGTGTTTTCTGAACCCGTGTGCCGCGACTAGTTCCGGACGCGCCTGTCGTTATCAATGTTCATAACCCGGCGATGTGACCGGAGCGGAGGGGTCGTTTGATGCGCAGCAAGCTGTTCGTGCCCGGCACGCGCCCGGATTTTTTCGAAAAGGCACTGGCCGGCGAAGCCGACGCGATCTCATTCGACCTTGAAGATTCGGTCCCGGAGGGCGCCAAGGCCGCTTCTCGCACCCGGCTGGCCGAGTTCCTTGGCAGCGACCTCGTGCGCTCGACCGCGAAGACGATCATCGTCCGGGTCAACGCGATCGGTACGCCGCATTTCCAAGACGATCTTCGGGCCCTTGCGCAGGCGCACATGCACCTGATCAACCTTCCCAAGGTGGAGGATGACGAAGCGATGCGGGCGGCGGCGTCGAAAGCCAGCGAAATTGCCGGGGACGCGCGCCTGCTGGTGAACATCGAAACGCCTCGTGCACTCGCGCGGGCCAGGACCATCGCCGCTGCCGATCCGCGGATAGCGGGGCTGCAGGCCGGCCTGAACGATCTGTTCGAGCCGCTCCGTATGGATCGAGCCGATCCGTTCAACGTGCAAACGGCCTTATGGCAAATACGCATGGCCGCCGCGGAGAGCGGGTTGTTCGCGTATGACGGCGCTTGGCCGAATCTGGAAGATGCTGACGGGTTTCGGCGCGAGGGCGAACTGGCGCGGAGCATGGGTTTCCTGGGCAAGAGCTGTGTTCACCCGAGCCAGGTGGCGATTGCCAATGACATATTCGACCGCGGCGCAGAGATCGCGCAAGCGCACCGTATTCTTGATGCGGCGGGGGCCGCGGCAACCGAGGGCAATGGGGCCTTCCTGCTCGACGGAAAGATGATCGACGGGCCAGCGATCGCGCAGGCCAGGTCCGTTGTCGCCGGCGTGGAGGAGGGACGATGATCGGCCGCGCCGTGCGGATGCTGCTCGCCGCCCTGTTTTTGCTGGTGATGGGTACGATGCCCGCCCAGGCCGCCGACGGCGTGGCCCAGGTCAAGACGATCCGCCTCCCCGCGCTTTTGAGTGACGGGTCGCAGCCGATATTGGGTGCGGTCGGTGGCCGGCCGATCGTGCTGCAGCGGACCGGCCTCCATTTACTCGCGAGCGACCGACGTAGCTGGACGGCCCTCGATCCCAGAGAGCTAGGCCTGGCGGAGCCCATCGCAAGCACCGCCAGCGATGGTGCCCAAACCTTGCTGCTGATCGAGGGTCAAGACGGGGCGGGCCGCGCGATATTGCTGACGGCAGAAGGTGGAAACCCGAAGTCCCGAAGGCTCGCTGCATTGCCGGTAGCACTCAAGGACACAAAGGCTACCTTTCAGGGGGATAACATTGTGGTGGCGGGCACCACGCCTGGCAGCCGTATCAGAATATTCCGCCTGTCTATCTTGGGTTCCGGCGGCTGGACCGAACAGGCGAGCGTTCCCGGCGCCGTAAAACTCGCCGGGCTGGTCGGTCAGGGAAATGCCCTTTTCGCTACCCTGGAGGATGGAAGCCTTTGGCGCTGGAACCTGAAATCCGGGTGGCAGGTTCGTACGCGCGCTCCTGGAAAGCTCGTCTCCGGTTCCGAACGGGCGGTCAGCCAGGCTGGACTGCTCTATCTGGTCAAAGACGCAAGCGGCGGCGAGAACCTTTTCAGCTACAGCACGATCACCGATGCCTGGGCCAAGCTTGGCCACCACCAGGCGGACAGTGCCGTCGCGAACGTCCGATACGGCAATGGCATCCTGTCCGCCTGGCAAGTCGCCGGACGCCTTCAATTTGCAGCGGCGGAGCTGGAATATCAGCGGCGCCCTCTCGGCTTTCTCGATTGGGTCATCATCATCTTCTATCTGGTCGCGATGCTGTCGGTGGGATTCTATTTCTACCGCCGTTCCAAGCACGGCTCTTCCAGCGACTTCTTCCTCGGCAGCCGCACCATCCCCTTCTGGGCAGCGGGCATCAGCATGTTCGCCGGCAATACCAGTTCGATCAGCTATCTCGCCATTCCGGCCAAGGCGTTCGAGACCGACTGGCAATATATGATGTCGAAAGTGGTGACCGTCTTTGGCCTGATGGCCGTCGCCTTCTGGATCATACCGGTTTTCCGCCGCCTCAACCTGGTGTCGGTATTCAATTACCTGGAAATGCGTTTCCACCCGATTATCCGCATGCTTTCCAGCGCGCTCGCCATCCTGATGCATGTCGGTGGCCGGATGGGCATCGTCCTGTTCCTCCCAGCGCTCGCGATCGGCACGATCACTGGCACTAACGTCGTGGTCTGTATCCTGGTCATCGGCATATGCACGATCATCTACACCGCCCTGGGCGGGATGCGCGCCGTGGTCTGGACCGATTTCTTCCAGGTGATCATCCTGATGAGCGGCGCGCTCTTCGCGATCGGGTTCATCATCTATTCGGTCGGCGCCGCGCCGATTTACGAAACGGCGATGCAGTTCGACAAGACCAAGCTTGTCAACGTCAGCTTCGATTTCACCCAGCCCACCATCTGGGGTTTCATCATCCTCATATTATTCGACACGGTCCTGACCTTTCCCAAGGATCAGGTGCTGATGCAGCGGGCCCTGTCGACGCCTTCAGAAAAGCAGGCGAGCCGGTCGGTCTGGGTTTTCGCTGCCATCCTGCTGCCGGGCGGGATCATCTTCTATTTCATGGGCACGATGCTGTTCGCTTATTATCGCGCCAATCCCGGTCGGCTGGACCCCTTGTTGCCGATCGACGCCGTGTTTCCCGCCTTCATCGGAACCGAGCTGCCGCACGGAGTCACTGGCATGATCATCGCCGGGCTGTTCGCCGCGGCGATGGGAACGCTGTCAGGCACGATCAACAGCGTCGCCACTTTGCTCTCGGTCGATTTCTACGAGAAATTCCGGCCAGGGACGACGCAGAAGAAGAGCGTCCGCTTCGCCGAATGGATGAGCGTCGTCGTGGGACTCGTGGGAATCGGCATCGCGATAATTCTGTCGCGGATGGACATTCATTCGCTGCTGGACCTAACGATCGAGCTGTTCGGTCTGCTGGGCGGAAGCTGCGCCGGCGCCTACACTTTGGGCATGTTCACTCGAAGATCCAACTGGCAGGGGGTAGCGATCGGTATCGTCAGCGCCTCGATCATCACCTTGGTCTGCTGGATATTCGGGCTGGTCCATCCTTATTTCTACCTGGCGATTGCGATCGTCATGTCGATCGCGATTGGCTATGTTGCCAGCTTCTTCTTCGCGCCTCCGCCGGAAGAATCGCTCACGGGCCTCACCCTGTGGGACGGCGGCGGACGAAAGGGCATGACCGGGAGACGCGCGCAATCGACATCAACTTCCTGAGGACGTTTCTCGCCGTGGTGGATCACGGATCGATGGCTGCCGCGGCCCGCTCGCTCGGCCTCAGCCCCTCCGGCATCGCGCAGCAACTGCATGCGCTGGAACGCGAACTCGGAACGCCTTTGATTGTTCGCGTCGGCCGTACCATGCGGATGACCGAGCAAGGTGGGCGTATCATCGATCATGCGCGTCAGGTGGTGCGGGACGCGGCCGACCTTCGAAGCATCGCCAATGACGGAGAATTGCGCGGCGAGCTTCATCTGGGGGCCTGCACGACGCCGCTGATTGGCATGCTTCCTGAAATCCTGTCGCGGGTAAGCGAAAAATTTCCCCAGATCACTGTCCACATCCAGTCCGGCAATTCGTCGCAACTCTACCGCGAGGTCGAAATGGGCAATCTCGACGCGGCGTTCGTGCTCGAAGCTCCCTATCCGTTGCCCAAGACCTGCGACTGGATGGTGCTGCGCGAAGAGCCGCTGATCGTGCTGGCGCCGGAGGCGCTCGCCCATGTCGATGCGCACAGCCTGCTTCGCGAGCAGCCATTCATCCGTTACGACCGCAATCAATGGGGCGGGCGGAGCGCCGAACAATATCTGCGCGGGGCCGGCATCGTCCCGCGCGAACGGTTCGAACTCAACGCTCTTAACGCCATCGCCATGATGGTCGACCGCGGGCTAGGAATATCGCTGGTTCCCGATTGGGCGCCCCCTTGGCCGGCGGGCCTCAACGTCGCGCGGCTGGCCCTGCCCAAACCGACCATGGCACGCCGGATCGGGATTGTCTGGTCGCTGGCCACCGTTCGAATGCGGTTGGTGCGCGTACTCCGGGAGGAAAGCGAGAAAGCCTCCGCGAGTGCCACCCACCGGGCTTGATCGGGCTCGGTTTCCGGTCAGCCCGCTACCGCAACTTGCTCGCCAACCATTCCTCGATCGCTCGATAGGCCGACCGGCCCCGCGGCGGCTCCGATCCGTTGCCGGCCGCGAAATAGGCGATCCCAATTTTGCGTTCGCGGTCGATCCACAGTCCGGAACGAACACCATAAGCATCGCCCGCGTGACCCGTGACGGATCGGCCGTCGCCGAACAGATCATCGTGGCAGCCGTCCATACGAACAGGCAGAGTCTGGCTCGCTAGCCCATAGGCGCAGTAGAAACCCTTATCAGTCTCCCCGTTGGAGCCGTCATATTTCCAGACCGGAGTGAGCTGGCTTTCGATACTGGCCGGATTCAGGAAGACGGCACCTTCATGCCGGCCCTCGTTGAGCAATAAGCGCCCAATCACCGAAAGGTCGCGCACCGAGACGCGAAGCCCGCCTTGCGGGGAAAAGATGGCGCCATTGGTCCCCAACCTATAAGCTTCCAGGTCGCATTTTCCGCCTTCCACCTGAGCCACCGGGCAATCGGGCAGACGCCCGTGCAGATCGTCGCGGATTGCGGACCCGTCCTCGCCATAGAGGACGACCGCGCGCCCAAGCGCGACATCGCTGCAAGTGGTCCAGTTGAAACAGGCGTCGAGCCCGAGCGGCTTCAACACGAGGCGCTCCATCAGCCGGTCGAACCGCTCCCCGGTCGCCTTTTCCATCATGGAGGCGATCACCGGAAAATTGAGGTTCGAATATCGGAAATAGGCGCCCGGCGCATGCTGCGGGTCGAAACCGGCTGGATCGGCAAGAGTCCCGCGCAGATCAGTTCCCAGCGGGACCACATAATCCACTTCATCGCGGAGGCTCGACGTGTGCGAAAGAAGCATCCGCAAACTTATCTCACGGTCGGGGAAAGTCGGGTTTCGCAGGGGCCAGCCCAGCCGGTCCGATACGTCCGCGTCCAGATCGAGCCGGCCCTGTTCGACCAGCCGCATCACGCCCAGCGCCACCACCAGCTTGGAGATTGAGGCGACCCGCACAGGATCGTCGATCGTGAGCACGCGGCCGGTGCCCCGGTCGGCCACGCCTGAAGCCCCTTTTCGCCTCAGCCCATTTTCGTCGAACGAGGCCCAGGCATAAGCCACCCCGGCCGGCGTCGCCGGAATAGGGGATGGCCGCCCAACGCAGCCGGCAAGCAAGACGATGATCAGGATTCCGGCCAAGAGCCGCATGTCGCCCCCATTTCCCGGCCGCCCCGTCGACAGAAAGGGCAGCGCGATTGCAATGGACCGAATGTGCGGCTTTTGCGTCCTTCATTCCACCAAAAGTTGGCGGCCGCCGGTCAACCCTTTTTCGCGACTCCGACTAAAGCCGGACGAAGCAGCCGATCCTTGATCATATAGCCCGCCTGCATTTCCTGGACGACGATGCCCGGTTCCTCGTCACTGGCGATCTCGACCATGGCCTGGTGGCGATTGGGGTCCAGCGGCTGGCCCATCGCCTCTACCCGAAGAATTCCGTTGCGCTGGAACACGGTCTCCAGCTCGCGGCCCGTGGCCTCGATCCCCGCAACCAGTCCCTTCATCCTGTCGTCGCTCCGCAGATCTTCCGGGATGACGGCGAGCGCGCGGTCCAGATTATCCTTCACCGAAAGCATGTCGCGAGCGAAGCCGGTCGCCGCATAAGCCGCCGCATTCTGTTTTTCCTGCTCCAGCCGGCGGCGCACATTCTGCGTTTCGGCTTGCGCGTAAAGCACTTCCTGACGCACGTCGGAGAGCTGCTTTTCGAGCTCCGCAACGCGGTCATCCTCTTGCAATTCAGGCGTTTCTTCCGCGAGTCCCTCGCGAACGCTTTCATCGTCGTCGTGCAACTTCTGTTCGTCGTTCATGCCATCAATCTCGATAGTGCCTTTGCCGTGAAATCCACCATGGGAACGACGCGGGCATAGTTCAACCGCGTAGGGCCGATCACCCCCACCACGCCGACCACCTTGCCGTCGCCGCCGCGATAGGGCGCGGCGATCACCGATGAACCCGACAACGCGAAAAGCTTGTTTTCGGACCCAATGAAAATTTTCATGCCTTTTCCGGATCCCGCACTGTCGAGCAGGCGGGCAATTTCCTCTTTGCCCTCCAGCTCGTCCAGTAATTGCCGGACTCGTTCCAGATCGGCAGCGGCGGCTTGATCGATCAGATTCGCCTGACCGCGCACGATCAGCTCCGGCCGCTGCGCACCGTCGTGCGACCAGGTGGCAAGGCCGCGCGTGACCAGTTCCTGTGCCGCCTGGTCCAAAGCGGCCTCGCCCGCCTCGATCTCCTGCCTAAGCCGCGCCTCCGCCTCTCCGAGCGTCAGTCCGCTGAGCCGCGCGCTCACATAATTGCCCGCCTCGCTGAGCGATGAAGGAGTGACTCCGGCAGGTAGCTCGACGACGCGGTTTTCGACGCTTCCGTCATTGCCGACCATCACGGCCAGCGCCTGCCCGGGGGATAATTGAACGAAACCGAATTGCTTGAGCACCGGCTCGCGCTTGGGCACCAGCACGATCCCTGCACAGGCGGATAGTCCGGACAAAGCGGCGGTGGCATTGCTCAGCGCCTCTTCGATCGGTCCGCCACGGTCCAGCCGCCCTTCGATCGCGGCGCGTTCCTCGGCGCTCGGCTCCGCCGCCTGCATCATCCCGTCGACGAACAGGCGAAGACCGCCTTCGGTCGGGACGCGACCGGCCGAAATATGGGGATGGCTGAGCAGGCCCAGTTCCTCCAGATCCTGCATCACGTTGCGGATCGACGCCGGCGACAAATTGATTCCGGGCAGTTGCGAAATCGTGCGCGAGCCGACCGGCTGGCCGTGGCTTAGATAATTTTCGACCAATATACGGAATACCTCGCGCGCGCGGTCGGTCATTTCGCCAATGGGGGTGGTCGCCATAGTCCCCTATGTAATCATCCCTCCTTCGAGCGAAAGCTGGAATCTGGAAGTCGACGTGGCTAAGGCCCCCGCAAATCATTGGAGATAAAGACATGCGCCCATCCGGCCGCACCCCCGATCAAATGCGAAATATCGTGATGGAAGCGGGATTCACCCGCCACGCCGAAGGAAGCTGCCTGATAAGCTTTGGCGACACTCGCGTATTATGCACCGCATCGGTCGAGGAGCGCCTGCCGCCCTGGCTTCGCGGCAAGGGACAGGGCTGGGTCACCGCCGAATATGGAATGCTGCCCCGTGCCACCCATACGCGCGGCAATCGGGAAGCGGCCAAGGGCAAGCAGTCCGGCCGCACGCAGGAGATACAGCGCCTGATCGGCCGCAGCCTCCGGGCGGTGGTCGATCTCGGCCTGCTCGGCGAGCGCCAGATCACTTTGGATTGCGACGTGATCCAGGCCGATGGCGGTACGCGCACCGCCGCGATTTCCGGTTCCTGGGTTGCGCTGCGCATCGCCGTCGACAAGTTGATCGAGCAGAAATTGATCGAAAAGGATCCGATCCGTCAGAAGGTCGCTGCCGTCAGCTGCGGTATCCATCAAGGAAATGCGGTGCTCGACCTTGATTATATCGAGGATTCATCGGCCGGCTGCGACGGCAATTTCGTACTGACGTCGGACGGAAATATCGTGGAGGCGCAGGTGACGGCTGAAGGCGAATGCTATGATGAAGAAGGCCTGCTGCGCCTGCTGCGCCTCGCCCGGATCGGCTGCACCGACATTTTCGCCGCGCAGGACAAGGCGACGGGCCGGTGATGCGGCGTCTGGGACCCGGCAAGCTGGTCATCGCCAGCCACAATAAGGGCAAGGTGCGTGAGATCGAGGATCTGCTCGGCCCTTATGGTATCGAACCGGTTTCCGCCGCCGACCTGGACCTCCCCGAACCCGAGGAGACGGGTGTTACCTTCATCGACAATGCGGAGCTGAAGGCGCGGCTGGCCGCGGACCTTTCCGGCCTTCCCGCTCTGGCCGACGATAGCGGGCTGTGCGTAGACGCGCTCGATGGCCGGCCCGGAATCTATTCGGCGCGATGGGCGCAGTCGGGCTACAAAATTCCGTCGGCGAGAGCCGATGGAAGCCCGGCGGAGGGCGGGGAGGATCGAAATTTCGATCTCGCCATGGAACGCGTGCATCAGGAAATGCTGGCGAAGGGGCCCGAAGCGGGTCGCAACGCTCATTTCGTCTGCGCGCTCGCAATGTGCTGGCCCGAAGACGGCCAGGGGGAGCTGTTCGAAGGTCGCGTGGATGGCCAATTGGTCTGGCCGCCGCGCGGAAATCTCGGTTTCGGATATGATCCGATGTTCCAGCCGATCGGCCATGATCTCACATTCGGCGAAATGGACCCGGCGCAAAAGCATATGATGAGCCACCGGGCCGACGCCTTCCGCAAGCTGGTGGCGGCCCTGATCGCATGAACATCCGCCCCTCCCTCATCCCGGCCGACGCTGGGATGACGGAAACGGATCAGCCTTTGGCGCTCTATGTCCATTGGCCCTTCTGCATTTCGAAATGCCCCTATTGCGACTTTAACAGCCACGTCCGTGAAACCGTCGACCAGGATCGATGGCGCGAGGCATTGCTGGCGGACCTTGCCTACGAGGCCGGCATCGAACCGGGACGCGAAATTGGATCGATTTTCTTCGGCGGCGGCACACCCTCTTTAATGCCGCCCCGCACCGTCGCTGCGATCATCGAGGCCGCGGAGCGCCATTGGGGATTTGCCCCGAACATCGAGATCACGCTGGAAGCCAATCCCTCGTCAGTTGAGGCGGCGCGTTTTGCGGATCTCGCCAAGGCCGGGGTCAACCGGGTCTCGCTGGGGCTGCAGTCGCTGGATGATTCGGCGCTCCGCTTCCTCGGCCGCGCCCATGATGCGGCCGAGGGGTTGGCCGCCCTGGCGACGGCGCAAGGCGTGTTCGATCGCGTAAGTTTCGACCTCATCTACGCTTTGCCCGGGCAAGGCGAAGGCGCATGGCGCACCGAACTTGCGCGCGCGCTTTCATTCGGGACGGGCCACCTCTCCCTATATCAATTGACCATCGAGCCGGGCACGCGTTTTGCCGCGATGGCGGCCAGGGGCGAATTGGAACCGGCCGATCCCGATTTCGGCGCGGGGCTTTACGAAATGACCCAGGCCATGACCGGGGCCGCGGGGCTACCTGCCTACGAGATCTCCAATCATGCCCGTCCCGGCGAGGAAAGTCGGCACAATCTCGCTTACTGGCGCTACCTCAATTATTTGGGGATCGGCCCAGGAGCGCATGGGCGGCGGGGAGGCTTTGTTACACAGCGCCACAAAAAGCCCGAAAATTGGCTCGCAGGCCTGACGCGCAACGGGCACGGCATCGTCGAGGAAAACGCACTGAGCCGCGGCGACAAAGGTATGGAGGCCCTGCTGATGGGCCTGAGGCTCAGGGAGGGCGTGGATCTGGAGCGTATTGCCGGGCTTGCCCAAACGGATCCAGCCGGACTGATCGACGAGCGAGCGCTGACCCGCCATGAGGCGCAAGGGCTCGTCGCGCGAGAGGGAGACAGATTGCGCGCCACTCCCGCCGGGATGTTGCTCCTCGACGCGATTCTGGGTGAATTGGTGCTCGTTCCGGCCTAGCGGCCAAATCCCTGGGCTGCGGGAGAGACCGTGGCCGACGCGCCGGCATTAACCTGTTTCACCTCCAACTGCCTTTCGGAAGTTCCGTCCTTCCTGAAGCGGATGGCGCCGTCGACACCGGTAAATCCGTCCGATTGCCTCAGCGCGCTTGCCGGAAAGGTCCTTCCGATCTTCCATTCCTTGCCCGACAGCCTGACTGCCAACAGCACCGCATCATAGCCGAGGCTGGCAAGGCGATAGGGATTGGATTTGTAGCGCGCGCGATATCGGGTGCGAAGCTGATTGAAACGCGAGTCCGATGGGCTCGCAAACCACGCTCCGCGCAGGGCCGCTTGGCTGCCGAGGCCGGTTTCAGTGTTCCAAAGCTCGGTACCAAGGATTTTCGCCCTCGCCGACGCGCCGCGGCTTATCACCGGCGCGGCCTGCATGGCGATCCTTCCGCTGTCCGCAATCAGCACCGCGTCAAATCCGGATTGCGTGTTGAGGCGCCCGATCGCCGCATTCATCGACGCAGCGCTACGATCATAGCTTTGCATCGCCACCATCCGGCCGCCGGCCCCCTCGACCGAGGCGATCAGGGCCTGACTAGCACGGCGGCCATACACACCGTCCGGAATGAGGCCGGCAAAGCGTTGCAGGCCCTGCGACCGGGCGTAGCCAACCACTCGCTCGATCGACTGGGCCGGGGTGAAACCCATGATGTAGACGCCGTTACCCGCGATGCCCTCATCGTTGGAGAAGGAGACAATTGGAACGTCCCGGCGCCGTGCGATCGGCGCGACGGCCTCGACATCTTCGGCAAGCAAGGGTCCAAGAATCAGCCCGTTGCCCTCGGCCAGCGCCTGGGTGGCTGCCGTGGCGGCGCCTTTCGCGGTGTCATACACCGTGATCCGTACCGCCTCGCCGCCCGTGTCGAGCAAAGCCAGGGTCGCCGCATTGGCGATCGATTGCCCCACGCCCGCATTGGCCCCGCTAAGCGGCACTAGAATTGCGACGCGGTTGCGCGTTTGATCGCCGGGCAGCGGAATAGGCCTCGTCTCTTCTTCGGGTATCGGATCCGGTCTTGGAACGGGCCGTTCGCCGCGCGGAACGCAGCCAGTCAGAACCAGAAAGGCGGCCGCCGCAAGCGTGATGAATGATCGCCGTGCTTGCGGGCAAGGGATTTGCTCTGCCATGACCTGTTCCTATGTGCGAACGACTTGAGCCGGGCCTCTACATCGTGGCGACCCCGATCGGCAATCTCGCCGATCTGAGCCCCCATGCAGCAAGAATACTTTCCTTGGCCGATTTGGTTGCGGTCGAGGATAGCCGCGTTACTGCAAAATTGATGAACCACATCGGCGTGAAGCGGCCGATGACGCCCTATCACGATCACAATGCCGACCGGGTCCGGCCCGATCTAATCGCGCAAATGGCGGAAAAGGCGATTGCCCTTGTGTCCGATGCTGGCACCCCACTCATTTCCGACCCCGGCTTCAAACTGGTCCGCGACGCGCGTGCCGCCGGCCGTTCGATCCATACGGTCGCGGGGCCGTGCGCGGCCATTGCCGCCCTGACCCTTGCCGGGCTTCCGACCGACCGCTTTTTCTTCATGGGCTTCCTGCCGCCCAAGACCGCCGCGCGCGCCACGGCCATTGCCGAGGTGGCGACCCTCACGGCGACCCTCATCTTCTATGAAAGCGGGCCGCGCCTGGGCGCCGCGCTTGCCGCCTTGCATAAAGGCCTAGGAGATCGCGAAGGGGCTGTGGCACGCGAAATCAGCAAGAAATTCGAGGAGACCGTGACCGGCACGCTTGGTGAGCTTGCAGCCCGCTATGCCGAGGCCCCGCCCAAGGGCGAGATCGTAATCGTCGTAGGGCCTCCCGGCGAGGCGGAACCGGCAGGCGAGGACCAGATAGACGACGCACTACGCGAAGCCATGACCCGTCTCTCCGCCTCCCGCGCCGCTGCCGAAGTCGCCGAAACCCTGGGGCTGCGGCGGCGCGATGTCTATGAACGAGCTTTGGCCCTCAAATGAGCCGGCAGCGGGCGGAGCAGAAGGGCCGCCGCGCGGAAGCCTTCGCGGCGCTCTGGCTGCAGTTGAAAGGTTGGCGGATCATCGGGCGACGCGTTCGAACTCCGGTCGGCGAAGTCGATCTGATTGCGAGGCGAGGCAGAATTGTTGCCTTTGTGGAGGTCAAGGCGCGCGCGACGGCTCGGGATGGGGATTTGGCGCTCGATGCTTATCGGCTCCGACGTGTCGCGGCGGCGGCCGAAGCATTGGCATCGCGTTACACCAAAGCGGGCGATGATATCCGAATCGACGCGATCTTCGTCATTTCGCGCCGCCTGCCCCACCACCTGGCCAATGTCTGGATCGGATAAGAAAAGGGCGCCGATCTTTCGACCGGAGCCCTTCCTTTTAAATCTGCGCTAGAACTTTAGCGGCACTTGCTGACTACATTGCGCTGAACGTGCCGTCCGACGAGCGCTCCGACAGCGGCGCCAAGAATGGTACCGGTTGCGCGGCTGCCGCGCGTATCGATCGCGCGCCCGGCTAGGGCGCCGGCGCCGGCGCCTACGATCAGCCCGACCGTGCCGTTTGATTTCTTGCAATAGATGCGGCCGTCGCTGCCGCGCCACGTCTTGCCCTGATAGGTGCCGTAGGACTGGGCTACAGCCGCCGTCGGCATCGCAGGGACGGTAAGGGTAAGGGCCGAAACGGCCAGAACGAGCTTACGCATGGGATACTCCTTTTAAACACTGTCCGGCCGCGGCGACTCAACGCTACTAGCCGCTGCCGTCCCATCCCTTTGACCACAGCCGGCTTGATCGTTCGCTGAACCAGCCTGTCAGGGGAGGTTCAGCAGGAAATGGACCCACGGGCATGGCGGAGTGGCGCCGCTAGTGACAGGAGCCGGCCTCTCCCCTAATCGCCTTTTCACCGGTCGTTGGAGAACAGCATGAGCCTGCGCGTAGCCGTCCAGATGGATCCGATGGAAGGGATCAACATCGCCGGCGATTCCACTTTCGCGATCATGCTCGGCGCCCAGAGACGCGGGCACCAACTCTACCACTATCTCGCGCCGCATCTGAGCTATTCGGAAGGGCGGGTGAGCGCCCGTGTCCGGCCCCTGGAAGTACGCGGCCAGGCAGGCGACCATTTCACGTACGGCGAGTGGGAAAATCTCGATCTGGAAGAGGATGTGGACGTCGTCCTGATGCGGCAGGACCCGCCGTTCGACCTGAGCTACATCACGGCTACTCATTTGCTCGAACGAGTCCAGAAAAGCACCCTGGTAGTGAATGACCCTGCGTCGGTCCGGAATGCTCCCGAAAAATTGTTCGTGCTCGATTATGCGGAGTTCATGCCTCCCACCCTGATCACCCGGTCGCTGGAGGAAACGCGCGAATTCCAGACACGCCACGGAGAGATCGTGGTAAAGCCGCTTTACGGCAATGCCGGTACCGCGGTGTTCTTCGTCGGCAAGGACGACCGCAACCTCGCCGCGCTCAGCGAATTGTTCAGCCATGTCTGGGTCGAGCCGTTCATGGTCCAGGCGTTCCTGCCCGACGTGGCCGCCGGCGACAAACGGATCGTGCTGGTGGATGGAAAGGTCACCGGCGCGATCAATCGTTTGCCCAAGGACGGCGAAATACGGTCCAACCTTGCCGCGGGCGGCCGCGCCGAGGCGACCGAACTTACGAAGCGCGAGCGCGAGATTTGCGATGCGCTCGGGCCGGAACTCGCCCTCCGTGGTCTATTGTTCGTCGGCATCGACGTGATCGGCGGCCACCTGACCGAAATCAACGTTACTTCACCCACTGGCATCGTGGCGATCGACCGTTTCAACGGCACCGACACTCCGGCGATCATCTGGGATGCAATCGAGGCGAAGCTGTCCTGACATGACCGAATGGATTACCAATCTGATCGAGCAGTCGGGCTATCTCGGCGTCGCCTTCCTGATGTTCCTCGAAACGGTCTTTCCGCCGATCCCGTCGGAAGTGATCATGACCTTGGCGGGGCTGGAGGCACAAAGGGGAAGCATGACGCTTCCCGGCGTGATCGCCGCCGGGACCTGCGGCGCGATGCTGGGCAATTTCTTCTGGTATCTGCTCGCCCGTGCGCTGGGTATCGAACGCTTCAAGCCGTTCATAAAGCGCTGGGGGCGCTGGCTCACCATAACCTGGCGCGATGTCGAGAAATCCGACCGCTGGTTCGAGCGGCACGGCATCTGGTTCGTCCTGATCGGCCGCATGTTGCCGACTGTACGCTCCCTCGTTTCGGTCCCTGCCGGCCTGCTCCACATGCGGATCAAGCGTTTCCTCATCGCATCCACCATAGGCACTGCCGGATGGACCGCGGCGCTGGCCCTCGCAGGCTGGGAGCTTGGAACTCAATATAAGGATGTGGACCAATATCTCGGGCCGCTGTCGATCGGGATATTGATAGCCTTGCTGGCTTATTATATTTTTCGCGTGGTCCACTGGAATATCGAACATTAAGCGCGGGGGTGGGCGTTCCTGTAAACGTCCATCAAATGCGCGGCGTCGACCGAAGTGTAGATTTGCGTGGAAGACAGGCTGGCATGGCCAAGCAATTCCTGCAGCGACCGAAGATCTGCGCCGCGCCCTAGCAAATGGGTAGCGAAACTGTGCCGCAGCGCATGTGGTGTCGCCCGTTCGTCGAGCCCCAGGGTGCGCCGCGCGTTGCGGACGGCGCGGCGGACGATCTCTCCTTTCAACGGACCTCCACGAGCGCCGCGGAAAATCGGCTCGTCGCGGCCGACGGGATAGGGGCAAAGGGCGATATAAGCCTGGATGGCCTCCGCCACCGGGGCCAGCAATGGCACGATCCGGGTCTTGTTGCGCTTGCCGGTAACGCTCAGAACTTCACCCAGCGGTAATATGCTTCCGGTCAGCCCCAGAGCCTCGGCAACGCGGAGCCCGCATCCGTAAAGCAGCAGCAGAACCGCATAATCACGGGCGGCGATCCATTCCTGCGATCCGTTTTCGGCAACCTCATCCGCAAGCGAAATCACGTCATCCGGCGACACGGGACGTGGCACGCCACGCGGCCGCTTGGGGCCCTTGAGCCGCGGAAGCGCGCTGGTATTTCCGCTCTCCGACGCGGCGAAGCCCAGGAACCCCCGAACCGCCGAAAGTTCGCGGGCCGCCGAAACATTGACGAGGCCCTCGGCTCGACGGCTGGTCAGGAAGGCGCGAAGATCTGTCGCCTGGAGTCCAGCCAAAACCTCCCCGGTCACTTCCTCTCCCTTATGGGCACCAAGAAATTCGATCAGGCGGTGCGCGGTCGCGGCATAGGCCCGAACCGTATGTTCGGAACGGCGGCGGTCACGGATGAGATGGTCTTGCCAACGCATCGCAATGGCGCTCGCGGGATGTGCCCCAGGCCCGTTGTTCGGATTATCAGCCACCGGGTATTAGCCAGCGCCCCATGCAGCGCGTCAGCACGCGTCCCAGAAACACCAGCAATTCGGATCCATGGCGGGTCTCGAACCCCTGCACTTCACGCTGACCCAAAGCGAGCAGGCCGGACGGGAGCGGCGGCGCGCTTTCGAGCCGGACCAAAGCCTCGGCACGGATCAGGTCGCAGGCCGGGCCGAACAGGGGATGGCCGCGTTCGACGCCGCGCAGCACGACGCCGTCAAATTGCGCGATTGATTTCTGAATGACCCGGGGATCGACGAACTGAAGCCCGGAAGCATCGGCACGCATGCCGGTTTCGCCGGCAAACAAGGCGACCGCCACCGAATCCAGTCCCAATATTTGCGGCCATTCCTGGGTCACGATGTGGATCAGATGGTCGAAGCCCTCGGCCTCGACCGCGGCCAGCACTGCCTCATGGATCGAATGGACCGCGCCCGAATGGCCGCGCGCGAATGCGATCAGGTCCTGATTGGCCTCCTCGGCCGCCGCAACGCGAGCGCGAAGGTTCGCCAGCGCATGATCCTCAAAGCTGATTACCCTACCCATTAGGGCAGTTTAAACGCGATATGGTTAATATGCGATGGCCAAGTGAATGCCGATTGATCAGGCGATTTTCTGGCCCGTTTTCTGCCAATCGGCGAGGAAACCCTCCAGCCCGCGGTCGGTCAGCGGATGCTTGAAAAGCTGGCGGATCACGGCCGGCGGCGCGGTCATCACATCGGCGCCGATCAGCGCGGATTGAAGGACATGGATGGGATGACGGACGCTCGCGACCAGTATCTCGGTCTTGAAATCATAATTGTCGTAGATGGTCCGGATTTCCTCGATGATCTGCATTCCGTCGAAACCGATATCATCGTGCCTGCCGACGAAGGGCGAAATGAAACTCGCGCCGGCCTTGGCGGCCAAAAGCGCCTGATTGGCTGTAAAGCACAAGGTGACATTCACCATCGTTCCGTCTTCGGTCAATTTCTTGCAGGTCTTGAGCCCGTCGATCGTGAGAGGCACCTTCACCGCAATGTTGCTGGCGATCTTCCGGAGTATGTCGGCCTCGCGCATCATCTCGTCATGCGCGGTCGCCACCACTTCGGCCGAAACCGGGCCCGGCACGATCTTGCAAATCTCGGCCACCACTTCGAAGAAATCGCGCCCCGACTTATGGATTAGCGAAGGATTGGTGGTGACCCCATCAAGCAGGCCTGTTTCGGCGAGCTCCCGGATGTCATCGATGTCGGCGGTGTCGACGAAAAATTTCACTTCTGGTCCTTCGATTCGGTGCGAGTCGAAGCCCGTATAGCTTAGCCGAGAACGCCGAACACTCCCGTCAGGACCGGATCATTGGCGGAGGAAGGATTGGCGCGGATCGAGGCCTCCTCGCGCCCGATCGCGTTCCAGATGCCGCGCGCGGTCTTCTGCGTGACGTCCTGCTGAAGACCCGAAAAATTGATGCCCGTGGCCGCGCCGAGCGCCCGGCTGATTATTCCGCTGTCCAACGCCCTAAGCGCGTTGCCCACGCCCGGGAACAGGGCACTGACGATTCTGTCTCCGATGCTTTGCTCCAGATAGGCCGTCGCGGCGGTTTGCCCACCGCGCACGATGGAAACCGCGTCGGTGATCGTCATGTTCCGGATCGAATCATAGACGATCGGCGCCGCATTCTCCGCGGCCTGGGCGGCCGCCTTGTTGACCAGATGGAGCAACTGATTCTGCACGCTGCTGGTGCGGAGCAAGGCCGACAGGATTGAGGCCGCGCCGCTTCCACCCAACTGCGGGGGGAGCGTCACTCGCGCCAAATCATCCTGGAAGAAGCCTTCATCCTGAAGCAGATTGGCGAAGGCGCGTTGCGATGAAATCGTCAGCAGCCGTCTGATGGCATCTTCGAAACCGAAGCCGCCTAAATCGCCCAGCGTGGAACAGCCCGGCAATGCCAGGAGAGGAAGGATGCAGCCGCCGCCCAACAGAGCCCGTCGCGAAATCATGGCGTTCATTCGATCATCCTCGTTCCAACTGGAGGTGAAAGACGCAACGCCGCTGGAACGACAAGAGTTCAACTCGCCAGGCCGCCTTCCGCGTCGAAATGAGTAACGTGCGGTTCCTTCTCCAGCAGGAAGTCGGCGTCGAAATCATAATATTTGGCCAGGGCGATGTTCTCACCCGCGAAGGCGCGGATCGACCGCTCGCCCTCCCACAAGGTGAACATTTCTACATGGATGATGTCGCCCTCCTGCCGGTGGAGGCACCAGGCGCCCCGATTGCCCTCCGTCGATCCATAATCGGGCAGCGCCACCTCGCGCATCAGCCTCAGATATTCTTCCGATTTCGAGCTTGGTACCCTTCCATGCCACCGTCGTGCGATCATCTTCCGCCTCCCTACTTTCCGATCCGCAGCAAATACCGATATGAGAATGAATGAACCGCGCCCGCGTCCTTCTTCTCAATGCTGCCCTCGGCCCGCTCGATTACCGGGTGCCCAAGGAAGCGCAAGTCGTTCCCGGGTCGATCGTGCTCGCGCCACTCGGGCCCAGGCAATTAACGGGTGTAGTGTGGGAGCCCGACCGGCTGGAAAGCGAAGAAGTGGGCGACAACCGCCTTCGTCCCCTGATCCATATTTACGATCTGCCGCCGCTTTCCGAGGCGTTGCGCCGGCTGATCGAATGGACAGCGGATTATTATATGGCCCCGATCGCTTCGGTACTTCGAATGGCGCTCGCTTCGTCCAGCGCTCTGGACGGTGCCCGCACCGTCACCGAATATCGGGCCACGGGCCTCGTGCCCGAGCGGCTGACACCGCAGCGGGAACAGGCGCTGGAGAGGATTGCCGACCGCCAGGGCTTGGTCCGCGAGCTCGCCTTGGCCGCCGACGTATCCGAAGGGGTGATACGCGGCCTGGTCAAGGCGGGCGCGATCGAAGCGGTGGAAGTATCGATCGACGATCCGTTTGCCACCCCCGATCCAGATCATGCCCCGCCCGCGCTGGAAGTTGCCCAGGCGGAGGCTTCGGGCGAATTTGTCGATGCGGTTAAGGCGCGGGATTTCGCGCCCTATCTGCTCGACGGCGTCACCGGATCCGGCAAGACGGAAGTCTATTTCGAAGCCATTGCGGAGGCTTTGCGGCAGGATCGCCAGACGCTGATATTGCTTCCCGAAATCGCGCTTACCGAACCGTTCCTCAAGCGCTTCACCGCCCGCTTCGGAAGCGAGCCGGTGACCTGGCATTCGGGGCTTCGCCAGTCGCAACGTCGGCGCGCATGGCGGGGCATAGCCACCGGCGATGCCAAGGTGGTGGTCGGCGCTCGCTCGGCGCTGTTCCTGCCCTATCGCAACCTCGGCCTGATCGTCGTCGACGAGGCGCATGAGGCAAGCTTCAAACAGGAAGATGGCGTCCAATATCACGCGCGCGACGTTGCGGTGATGCGCGCGAAACTGGAACAGGTACCGATAATATTGGCGTCGGCGACGCCCGCGATCGAAACGCGCCAGATGGCGGAGATTGGCGTCTATAAACAAGTGAAGCTGCCCGACCGCTACGGGGTTGCCGAGATGCCCGATATTGCGGCGATCGACCTGATCCAGGATCCGCCGCCGCGCGGCCGCTGGCTGGCGCCGGCGCTGGTCCAAGAAATCGAAACCAATCTGGAGCGAGGCGAACAATCCCTTCTGTTCCTCAACCGCCGCGGCTATGCGCCGTTAACCTTGTGCCGTACCTGCGGCCATCGCTTCCAATGCCCGAATTGCACCGCCTGGATGGTCGAACACAGGCTGGTACACCGGCTCGCCTGCCACCATTGCGGACATATGATGCCTCCGCCCAGGGCCTGTCCCGAATGCAAGGAAGAGGACAGCCTGGTTCCCTGCGGCCCAGGCGTGGAGCGCATCGCCGACGAGGTCGCCGCTTTGTTTCCGGAAGCGCGCGTGGCGATCGTGACTTCCGACACGATCTGGTCCCCGGCGAAGGCGGCCGAATTTGTCGGCCGAATGGAAGCGGGCGTCATCGACATTGTAGTCGGGACCCAGCTCGTCACTAAAGGCTATCATTTTCCCAACCTTACGCTGGTGGGCGTGGTCGATGCCGATCTCGGCCTTTCGGGCGGCGACCTCCGCGGCGCCGAGCGAAGTTTCCAGCAGATCATGCAGGTTTCGGGCCGCGCCGGACGGGGCGAGAAACCGGGCCGGGTACTGGTCCAGACGCACGAACCCCAGGCCCCGGTCATCAGCGCATTGGTGAGCGGCGATGCAGAAGGCTTTTATACCGCAGAAACCGAAGCCCGCCGGGATGCTGCCATGCCGCCCTTCGGAAGGCTGGCGGGAATCATCGTTTCCTCGGAAGATCTTGGCGAAGCCACGCAGACTGCGCGGCTGATCGGCCGCACGGCGCCGACCGTGGAGAATATGGCGGTATTTGGCCCCGCGCCGGCGCCGATGGCGATGCTCAGGGGCCGCCACCGCCAGCGTTTGCTGGTCCATGCCGCCCGGTCGCTCGATGTGCAGGATGTGATACGCGAATGGCTTGGAAAGCTGGAATGGCCGCGAAGTGTGCGCGTCGCGGTCGATATCGACCCCTACAGCTTTCTCTAAACATCGGTTCCGCTCTGCTCTGAAGACGCGCCGGAGGCGGCGCGATCGGCCTCGCTAAGCTCGCCCTTGGCATTGTCACGATAGTCCGGCTCGTCGGCGGCATAGCCAAGACCCCGGATGCCAAGCAATATGATCATCAGCAACAGGATTGCGCCGATCAGCCAGACGATCCAGCTTTTGCCCATGCTTCGATGGGCCTCTCCGCGGACCGGGGTTGCAGGGGAGCTTGGGTCATGGCTGGTCCAGGTATCCCGAACCAAAGCGGCCTCGCGATTGAGATGAACATGATCGTCGATCCGGGCGACCCAGTTACGGGGCACTATATGCGATCCGGCGTGCGGCGACGGCGCATCAGGCTCGACATGGATATGATCGCCGTGCAGCCCGGTGACCCTGCCGACCATTCCGCCGTCCGAGCCCAGAACCTGCATTCCTTCACGGATGTCTGCCACGAGCATCTCCTGATAGTAAGACTGCTCGCAAATGCCCGGTCCCGACCTTTGTTCCGAACACCGATCCGGATCATTTTTACTCCACGATGTCATTTTCTTGTTAGGCCGGAGCGGCTACGCCGGTGCCAAGCTATTAGATCAGGGGGCAGATCTTGAAATTCGGACGATTTTTGGCTGTGACCTTTCTGCTTTGGGCCAGCGGCGCCCAGGCCGAGTGGCTGGAAGCGAGCACCGACCACTTCATGATCTATTCCGAGCAGAAGGAGCCGGCGCTTCGGGAATTCGCAACCCGGCTCGAACGCTATGACAAGGCCATGCGAAACATACAGCGCGTGGCGGATCAGACCCTGGGCGCCGCCGACAGGCTGACCGTATATGCCGTTCGCGATCTTGCGACCGTCCAAAAACTGTTCGGCGAGGGAGCATCGAACCGGGGCTACAGCATTGCCGGCTTCTACATGCCGCGAGCGACGGGCTCTGTCGCCATCACCCCACGCCGGACGGGGCCAGCATCTAAATTCGACATGGATGCGGAGATCGTGCTGCTGCACGAATATGCGCATCATTTCATGATGACCAATTTCACCGGGGCCTTTCCAGCCTGGTTCATCGAGGGGTTCGCCGAATTCTACTCGACAGCCAAATTTGACGAGAATGGCGGCGTGGGCATCGGCACTCCCGCCCTTCACCGCGCCTATGGCCTCGTCCTTGGCGACCCGATCCCGATCCAACGTCTGGTAACCCATTCCAGTCGGGACCTGAGTCCGGAGCAGCGCGAGGCGCTTTACGGCCGTGGCTGGCTCCTGACCCATTTTTTGACCTTCGAACCCGCGCGGGACAGCTCGACGATTATATCCGGCGGCTCAACAAGGGAGAGTCCTCGCTTGCCGCGGCCACGGCTTCGTTTGGAGACCTGAAGAAGCTCGACCGCGAACTCGATACTTATCTGAAGCAGCGTAAGTTGAAATATCTGCAGCTCTCCCCGGACAAGGTGACGGTAGGGCCGGTGAGGATACGCCAGCTAAGCGCGGGCGAAAATGCCGTGATGAACCTCAAGATCAGGTCACGGCGGGGCCTCAATACCGAACGTTCGAAGGCCCTGGTCCCCGAGATCCGCCGTGCCTCCGCCCCGTTTCCCAAGGATGCGGCCGTCCAGACGAGCTTGGCAGAAGCCGAGTTCGACGCCGGAAATTTCCTCGAGGCTGAGGCGGCGGCGGACCGCGCGCTGGCCCTGGACCCGAAGGCCATGGACGGATTGATCTACAAGGCGCGGGCCAAGATGGCTCTTGCGGCGGCCGGTCCATCGGGAAGCGAAGCGGCCTGGAAGGAGGTGCGGAGGGCGATCGTCGCTGCCAACCGTGCCGATCCGGATGATCCCGAGCCCCTCATCCTTTTCTATTCGAGTTATCGTGAGCAGGGCATCGAGCCGACGGCCAATGCGACAATGGGCTTGGTGAGAGCGCTGGAACTCGCGCCCCAAGATGGGGACCTGAGGATGAAAGTGGCCTATCAGCTGCTGATCGACGGCAAGACCAGGGAAGCGCGAACAGCCTTGGTGCCGATTGCCTTCGACCCGCATGGTGGAGAGAGAGCCGCAACCGCCGCGGCGATCATTGAGAAGTTAGATTCCGGCGGCAAAGCTGAGGAGGCCCTCTCGGGCTGGAGCCTTTTGGCCCCCAAGAAAGATGACAAGGCCGACTAACCCCGCTTGGAGACTGATTCCCGGGCCAGAAGATCCCGCTTGCGATCAAGTCCGTAAGCGAACCCGCCCAGGCTCCCGTCCGTACGCTGCGCCCGATGACAGGGGATCAGCACCGCCACATTGTTGGCCCCGCAAGCCGACCCGGCGGCCCGAACGGCCTGCGGGTTTCCCGCCCTCGCCGCCAAGGCGGTATAAGTGAGACTTTCCCCTGCAGGGATCCGGGTCAATTCGCGCCAGACCGCTTCCTGAAAGGCGGTGCCTTGGACATCGAGCGGTAGATCATGCGGCTTTTCGGGAGCGTTCACCGCATCCACGGTGAGTTGGAGGAGATCGGCCATGTCGGCCCCTCCCCGTTCGATGATCGCCTTGGGAAAACGCTGCCGCAACACCTCTTCATCTTCGTCGAATGACAGCCGGCAAATCCCTTTTTCGGTAGCGGCAACCAGCATCATGCCCAAAAAGGTCTGGGCGCTGGCCCAGCGGATTGTCTCGCCTCGGCCTCCGTCACGCCAGGCTGAGGGCGTCATCCCCAACCGGCTTTTGGCGTCGGCGTAAAAACGGCCGGGGCCCGAATATCCGGCATCATATATGGCGTCGGTCACCTTTTCGGTCTCCCGGAGGCTAGCAGCCATCGATTCGGCCCGCCGTCCCCGGGCATACTCCGCCGGTGTCACCCCCGTGGCGCGCTTGAACAGGCGGTGGAAATGGTGTGGCGAATAGCCCGCTGCGTCGGCCAATTGTTCAAGCGACGGCCGGGATTCCGCCGCGTGCAGCAGTTTCAGGGCGCGATCCAGAGCCGCCGCCTCGCGAGAGACGTCATTGGGCTTACAGCGAAGGCAGGGCCTGAGGCCCGCCTCCTCCGCCTCGGTTCCCGTAGCGAAGAAGCGGACGTTCTCGCGCTTGGGATGCCGCGCGGCGCAGCTCGGCCGGCAATAGATGCCGGTCGTGAAGACGCCGGTTACGAACCGGCCGTCCGAATTCCGGTCCCGGCGAAGCACGGCGGTCCAGGCGGTTTCATCATCGATCAGATTTTGCGGTTTCATTTGATCCATATAAGCCTCTGGCGACGACCTTGCATCCCGATCCTTGCGATCAAAGCGATGCCCGTCTTGCATCGCCCCAAAGCCCCTGCTAGGGCCCGCGCGACCCATGAGGGGGCGCAGGACACGAGAGTCCCGCAGCTCCCTTTTTTCATGGGGATTATGGGGCCGCGCCCGCCACTGGCGGGCAAGATGGGCCTCATAATATCACGATCTGGGAGTTAAGGCGCGCGTGGATAATTCCGGCGGCATTCAGGCAAGTTTGGCGGGCCGCTACGCGACCGCCCTGTTTGGCCTCGCCCGCGATGAAAAGCAGCTCGAAACGGTGGCGGCCAGTCTCGCCGCCCTGAAGCGTGCGCTTGGCGAATCGGAAGATTTCCAGGCGCTGATCGCAAGCCCGCTCATTTCGCGCGACGAGGCTGCCCGGGCGGTCGCGGCAACGGCCAAGGCGATGAAGCTCGACACGACCACGACCAGTTTCCTGGGAGTGCTTTCTGGCAATCGCCGTCTGGCCGAGCTTGGCTCGATCATCCGCGCCTTCGACATGCTACTTTCGGCCCATCGCGGCGAGACCACTGCCGAAGTCACTTCCGCGCATCCGCTGACCGACGACCAGGTCGCGGCATTGAAGACCAATCTCAAGTCCCGTCTTGGCCGCGATGTCGCGGTCGATCTCGCCGTCGACCCCGCCATCCTGGGCGGACTTGTCGTCAAGGTCGGCTCGCAAATGATCGACGGCTCCATCCGAACCAAACTTAACTCTCTCGCCCAAGCAATGAAGGGTTGAAGCCCGTAAGGGCTTCGATGAAAGGCTGAACATGGATATCCGCGCCGCAGAAATTTCTAAGGTCATTCGCGACCAGATTGCCAGCTTCGGCACCGAAGCACAGGTTTCGGAAGTCGGAACCGTGCTGTCGGTCGGCGACGGCGTCGCGCGCATCCACGGCCTCGACAACGTCCAGGCCGGCGAGATGATCGACTTCCCGAACGGCATCAAGGGCATGGCGCTCAACCTGGAAGCCGACAATGTCGGCGCCGTGATCTTCGGCAATGACAGCCAGATCAAGGAAGGCGATATCGTCCGCCGGACCGGCACCATCGTCGATGTTCCCGTCGGCCGGGGCCTGCTTGGCCGCGTGGTCGATGGTCTGGGCAACCCGATCGATGGCAAGGGCCCGATCGAAGGCGCCGAACGCCGCCGCGTCGAGGTCAAGGCCCCCGGCATCATCCCGCGCAAGTCGGTGCATGAGCCCGTGCAGACCGGCCTCAAGGCACTCGACGCATTGGTGCCCGTCGGCCGTGGCCAGCGCGAATTGATCATTGGCGATCGTCAGACCGGCAAGACCGCCGTCGCGCTCGACACCTTCATCAACCAGAAGAAAGCCAACCAGGGTGATGATGAGAGCCAGAAGCTCTATTGCATCTATGTCGCCGTCGGTCAGAAGCGTTCGACCGTTGCCCAAATCGTCCGCGCGCTCGAAGAAAATGGCGCGATGGAATATTCGATCGTTGTCGCCGCCACGGCTTCCGAACCCGCCCCGCTGCAATTCCTTGCCCCTTATACGGGCTGCACGATGGGCGAATATTTCCGCGATAACGGCATGCACGCAGTCATCGTTTATGACGATCTTTCCAAGCAGGCTGTCGCCTATCGTCAGATGTCGCTGCTTCTTCGCCGCCCGCCGGGCCGCGAAGCCTATCCGGGCGACGTTTTCTATCTCCATTCGCGCCTGCTGGAACGTGCGGCCAAGATGAACGATGCCAATGGCAATGGTTCGCTGACCGCGCTTCCGATCATCGAAACCCAGGCGGGCGACGTTTCGGCCTATATTCCGACCAACGTGATTTCGATCACCGACGGCCAGATCTTCCTCGAAACCGAGCTTTTCTATCAGGGCGTGCGTCCGGCCATCAACGTCGGCCTTTCGGTCAGCCGCGTCGGTTCCGCCGCGCAGACCAAGGCGATGAAGAAGGTGTCGGGCTCAATCAAGCTTGAGCTCGCCCAGTATCGCGAAATGGCGGCCTTCGCCCAGTTCGGTTCGGATTTGGACGCTTCCACCCAGCGCCTGCTCGCTCGCGGCGCCCGTCTGACGGAGTTGCTCAAGCAGCCCCAGTTCCAGCCGATGCCGATGGAAGAGCAGGTCGTGTCGATCTTTTCCGGCGTGAACGGTTTTATCGACACGATCCCGACGGGCGATGTCGTCCGCTTCGAAAGTTCGCTGCTGGCCCATGTCCGCGCCGATCATTCGACGGTCCTGAACACGATCCGCGACACCAAGGCGCTTGATGACAAGACTTCCGACAGTCTGAAGACCATCATCGGCGACTTCGTGAAGACGTTCGCGTAAGGATCAGGGCAGGTGACAAGCCTCAAAGCACTTAAAGGGCGGATCGCCTCGGTCAAATCGACCCAGAAGATCACCAAGGCGATGAAGATGGTCGCCGCCGCCAAGCTGCGCCGCGCGCAGATGGCCGCGGAAGCCGGTCGCCCTTACGCCGAGCGGCTTGACGCGATGGTCGCGAGCCTTGCTTCGAGCGTTTCGATCAGTCCGCAAACCTCGAAGCTGCTGGCCGGCACGGGCAAGGACGATGTCCACCTGTTCGTCATCTGCACGTCCGACCGAGGTCTCGCCGGCGCCTTCAATTCGAACATCGTGCGCGCCGCGCGCAAGAGCGCCGATATTCTGATCGCCCAGGGCAAGACGGTCTATTTCTATCTGGTTGGCCGCAAGGGCCGGGCGGTGATCGCGCGGCTTTATCCCAAGCAGATCCTGCATCAATTCGACACGGGCGAGATCAAGCAGGTGAAGTTCAGCGACGCCCAGGCGATCGCGGCCGATATCGTCGAACGGTTCAATGGCGGCGCCTTTGATGTGGCGCATCTGTTCTACGCGCGGTTCCAATCGGCACTGGTGCAGGAGCCCGTTCAACAGCAGATCATCCCTGTCGAGATCGTCCCCGCCGCGAAGGTGGAAGGCGTTTCGGGCGCCACCGAATATGAGCCGGACGAGGAAGAAATTCTGGCAGATCTGCTTCCGCGCAATGTCGGTGTTCAGATTTACCGCGCCCTGCTGGAAAATGCGGCGTCCGAACAGGGCAGCCGGATGACCGCGATGGACAATGCCACGCGGAATGCCGGCGACATGATCAACCGCCTGTCGATCCAGTATAACCGGACCCGTCAGGCCGCGATCACGACCGAACTCGTAGAGATCATTTCCGGCGCGGAAGCGCTTTAGCTACCGGGGCTCCACCCCACGGAGCCCGACACGATATTCACCAGGGTGCCAGCCTTCGCTGGCATGACGAAGATAGAAGGCAAGGGAAGAAGCCATGGCAATTGCCACCAATACCACCAATACCGGCCGCGTCAGCCAGGTCATCGGCGCTGTCGTCGACGTGAGCTTCGATGGCGAGCTGCCCGCAATTCTCTCCGCGCTGGAAACCGAGAATAATGGTAACCGGCTGGTGCTGGAAGTCGCCCAGCATCTCGGCGAAAAGACGGTCCGTACAATCGCCATGGACGCGACCGAAGGCCTGACCCGCGGCCAGCCCGTGACCGATACCGGATCGCAGATCCGCGTTCCCGTGGGTCCGATGACCCTGGGCCGGATCATGAACGTCATCGGCGAGCCGATCGACGAACGCGGCCCGATCGGAGCCGCCGAGACCGCCCCGATCCACGCCGACGCTCCCCTGTTCGTCGATCAGTCGACCGAAACCTCGGTCCTCGTTACCGGCATCAAGGTAATCGACCTGCTCGCGCCTTACGCGAAGGGCGGCAAGATCGGGCTCTTTGGCGGTGCCGGCGTAGGCAAGACCGTGCTGATCCAGGAACTGATCAACAACATCGCCAAGGGCCATGGCGGAACGTCCGTTTTCGCCGGCGTCGGCGAGCGTACCCGCGAGGGTAACGACCTTTATCACGAATTCCTGGACGCCGGCGTTATCGCCAAGGACAAGGACGGCAATCCGACTCCTGAAGGCTCCAAGGTTGCCTTGGTGTTCGGCCAGATGAATGAGCCGCCGGGAGCGCGCGCGCGCGTCGCCTTGTCGGGCCTCACCATCGCGGAATATTTCCGCGACCAGGAAGGGCAGGACGTGCTCTTCTTCGTCGATAACATCTTCCGCTTCACCCAGGCCGGATCGGAAGTGTCGGCATTGCTGGGCCGCATCCCTTCAGCCGTGGGCTACCAGCCCACCCTGTCGACCGACATGGGTGCGCTGCAGGAGCGCATTACGTCCACCAACAAGGGATCGATCACTTCGGTGCAGGCGATCTACGTTCCCGCGGACGATCTTACCGATCCCGCCCCGGCGACCTCGTTTGCCCATCTTGACGCCACCACCGTGCTTTCGCGCGCGATTTCAGAGCTGGGCATCTACCCGGCGGTCGATCCGCTCGATTCCACCAGCCGCGTGCTGACTGCCCGCACCGTGGGCCAGGAACATTATGACACGGCCCGCGCGGTCCAGGAAACGCTGCAGAAGTATAAGTCGCTGCAGGACATCATCGCCATCCTGGGCATGGACGAGCTTTCGGAAGAAGATAAATTGACCGTCAGCCGCGCCCGCAAGATCCAGCGCTTCCTGTCGCAGCCTTTCCACGTGGCCGAAGTCTTCACCGGCATTCCCGGCAAGTTCGTCCAGCTGGAAGAAACCGTCCGCAGCTTCAAGGCAGTGGTCGATGGCGAATATGACCACCTTCCCGAAAGCGCCTTCTACATGGTCGGTGGGATCGAGGAAGCGGTCGAAAAGGCCCAGCGTCTCGCGGCCGAGGCTGCGTAAATCATGGCCGACCTGCATTTCGAACTCGTTACGCCTGACCGGCTCATTCGCTCCGAGGACGTCTACATGGTGGTCGTCCCCGGCAGCGAAGGCGATTTCGGCGTGCTCGCCGGCCACGCACCGGTCATGTCGTCGATCCGCGAAGGCGAGATTGCGATCTACCGAACCAATGGCGGCGAGCCGGAGCGGATCGCGATCGAGGGCGGTTTTGCCGAAGTGAATGAAAAGGGCCTGACGGTCCTTGCCGAAAAGGCCGACATTCCCGCCTAAGCTAGCGGACCGATGGGCGTTTGAAGGTCCAGCTAAGGGGATTCTTACCCTCGGGCCCCGAAACCGTCCCGACCAGAACGTCCTTCTCCAATCGGTAGACGATGCGGGTCGGATAATCGTGTGCCGGATTTTCGAATGTCGCTTCGCGGTCCTTGATCGAAACCAGCGGGAAGGCTACCGGCGGCGCCCCTGAAGGCGATCCCCAAAACTGGATCGCGCCCCGGTCATCGGCGGCGATCCGCATATATTCATATCCGGTGGCTTTCTCGCCTTTGCCCGACCGGTTGGTGCCCAGCATCGTTCCACCTCGAGCATCGGTCCATTGCTCCTCGACCCATCCTTCATCGTTTTCCGACACCCAGGCCCCCGCCAGCCAGCCAAGGTCGCCGACCTGCGGCGCCGGGGCTGCGGCGGCCAGAAAGCCGGCCAGAAATAAAGCGCTGGTTCTCGCCAACATGTGCAGCCCCTTCCCTCCCTGCCGATAAACATCGCCCGAATTAGGTAATTGTCAAAGTTTCCAGCTTATTCACCACATTCGCGCAGGGATTTCATCGGTCAGTCGAGGTTCGCTTAGGTATGAGTGCTTTTGGACGGAGAGGCGGCGTAAACGGAGCGGCGGGAAGCCGGCCGTCTTTCGGTGTTGCCAAGCCGATGAAAGGCGGAGGCCCGGTTTCGAAGGCGGAAGAGCCGGAAGGCGGTGAACAATTTCCGCCGATCGAAACTCTCCCGCTGCCCGGCGAGCCCGAAGCAGGCGCGAGCGCCGAGCCGCAGTCGAGGGGCGACCAGGCCATGTCCCGGCTTGCCGACCGACAGGCCCAATCAGGCGAACAGGGGGCGTCGAAGGCCGAGGGCTTCGAAGCCGCCGTGCACCGCATCAAAGAGCAAGTGCTTCCCCGCCTGCTGGAGAGAGTCGATCCCGAGGCTGCCGCAACCTTGTCCAAGGATGAGCTTGCCGAAGAATTCCGCCCGATCATCGGCGAAGTGCTGGTCGAGCTGAAGATCAACCTCAACCGGCGCGAACAATTCGCGCTGGAGAAAGTGCTGGTCGACGAATTGCTGGGGCTTGGCCCCTTGGAAGAGTTGCTCAACGATCCCGAAATCAGCGACATCATGGTCAACGGCCCCGGCCAGACCTTTGTCGAACGCAAGGGCAAGCTGGAGCTGGCGCACATCCAGTTTCGCGATGAAGAACATCTGTTCCAGATCGCCCAGCGCATCGTCAACAAGGTCGGCCGCCGCGTCGATCAGACCACGCCGCTGGCCGACGCCCGTTTGATGGATGGCAGCCGCGTCAACGTGATCGTGCCGCCCTTGTCGCTCAAGGGCACCGCGATCTCGATTCGGAAATTCTCGGAAAAGCCGATCACGATCGACATGATGAAGGGCTTCGGCTCCATGTCGGACAAGATGGCGACTGCCCTCAAGATCGCGGGGGCCTGCCGCTTCAATATCGTCATTTCCGGCGGTACCGGTTCGGGCAAGACCACAATGCTCAATGCCCTGTCGAAATTGATCGACCCTGGCGAGCGTGTCATCACCATTGAGGATGCGGCCGAATTAAGGCTGCAGCAGCCGCATTGGCTGCCGCTCGAAACCCGGCCGCCCAACCTCGAAGGTCAGGGCGCGATCACCATCCGCGATCTGGTGGTCAACGCCCTTCGTATGCGTCCCGATCGCATCATCCTGGGCGAAATTCGTGGCCCCGAATGTTTCGACATGCTCGCGGCCATGAACACCGGTCATGACGGATCGATGTGCACGCTTCACTCCAACTCGCCGCGCGAATGCCTCGCGCGTATGGAGAATATGGTGATGATGTCGGACATCAAGGTGCCAAAGGAAGCCATCTCGCGTCAGATCGCCGACTCGGTCGATCTCATCATCCAGGTGAAGCGCCTTCGCGACGGTTCGCGCCGCACCACCAACATCACCGAAGTGATCGGGATGGAAGGCGATGTGATCGTCACGCAGGAATTGTTCAAATTCGAATATCTGGACGAAAGCGCGGACGGCAAGATCATCGGCGAATACCGATCAATGGGTCTGAGGCCGTACACGCTCGAAAAGGCCAAGCAGTTTGGTTTCGACCAGCCCTATCTGGAATCCTGCCTCTAAGTCTTCAGGGCCAGGATTGCGAGGATCGCCGCGGCGAACAAGGCGGCGACCTGTATCCCGGTCCAGGGAACCCAACCAACCCGGTCAAGGCTGCGCCTTCGCGCTCGCCGCCACTCGGCCAGCCCCGCCCCGACAGCCAGCCCCATCGAGCTACCGGCTCCGATCCATAGCCCGGCTTGCGTCATCTTTACCCTTCCGTCATGACCGTGAACAACAATGTAAGGAGAGGATTTTCATGCGCCAGTCCCTGTTTCGCGCGGCATTTGCCAGCGCCTTGATGCTTTCGGCCGCCGGCTGTTCCACCGTCGCGGATGAAACCACCTCGGTCGCGGCCAGCGACGCACTCGCGGCGACCATCGCCAGTCCGATCCGTACCCCCGCCAACGTCGCGCGCGACCCCTATCGGCATCCCGCCGAAACGCTCGCCTTCTTCGGTGTCGAACCCGACGATGTCGTAGTCGAGATCTGGCCGGGCGGCGGTTGGTATACCGAAATCCTGGCTCCTTACCTCGCGGCGGGCGGCGGCCGCCTCTACGCGGCGGCGGCCGATTGGGGCCTGGGCGGCATCAAGAAGCTCAAGGAATCCAATCCGGCGGTCTACGGCAATTTGGCGACCGCGGATTTCCCCGCATTCGACGCCAGCGCCACTCGTGTTCCGGCAGGAAGTGCGGACGTGGTTCTCACCTTCCGCAACGTCCATAATTGGCGGATGGGCTATCGCCGCGACGACAAGCAGGATTATAGCGCCGAAGCCTTCCGCCAAGCCTATGCGATGCTGAAGCCCGGCGGCGTGCTCGGCGTCGTCGATCACCGGCTTCCTGAAAGCGCAAGCGACGAGCGGGAAAGGACCAGCGGCTACATCAAGGTTTCGACGGTTCGCCGTCTTGCCGAAGCTGCCGGCTTCAAGCTGGCCGCCTCGTCTGAAATCAACGCCAATCCGCGCGACACGACCGACTGGGCAAACGGGGTCTGGACGCTTCCTCCATCATTCGCGCTGAAGGATCAGGACCGCGCAAAATATGCGTCGATCGGCGAGAGCGACCGGATGACGCTGAAGTTCGTGAAGCCGCGCTGATTCAACCGCCCAGCTTGTCGAGCTTTTCCTGAAGCGCGGCGAGCTGGGCCTTGAGGTCCGCAAGTTCCGTTTTCTCATCCCGTACCGGCTCGTCCGCGGCTGGCGGAACGCCCCGGGCGGCGGCGGCGAACATTTCCATATTTCGTTTCGCCATATCGGCGAAGGGACCTGCCGATAGCACACCTGCCATGGCGTCGCGGAATTGGGATTGGTTGTGCTGGAAGGCCTCCAGCGAGGCTTCCAGATATTGCGGTACCATCGACTGCATCGAATCTCCGTACATGCCGATCAATTGGCGTAGGAAATTAACAGGCAGCATCGTCTTTCCGCGCGCTTCCTCTTCCATGATGATCTGGGTCAGGACATTATGCGTGATGTCATCGCCCGATTTCGCGTCGACTACTTTGAATTCGCGCTTGGCCCGGACCATCTCGGCAAGATGCTCGAGCGTGATGTAGGATGAGCTTTCCGTATTATAGAGGCGCCGGTTGGCGTACTTCTTGATAATGACCACGTCATCATCACGTTGAGCCGAACCCATGCACGATCCCCTGGAAGCTGAAGGCTCGGCACTAGCACCAAAGCTTGCCGCGCCGCAACACAAGCCCCGGCCGCTTCCCTTGTTCCTGGAAATGCTGCGCCGCGAAACGGCGAATGACCCCCAGCGCCTAGCGCGGGCGCTGAAAGGATTGCGGCTGTATCAGGAAGCCGCGCGGACGGAGCCGCTCCCCCTCATGCCCGCTATCAACGAGGCCCACGGCGCCACGCTTCGCGATTATGGCGGCGCAGGACGGCCGGTGTTATTCATTCCTTCGCTAATCAACCCGCCCAACATTCTAGACTTGAGCGAGGAAATGTCTTTGCTTCGCTGGCTTGTCCGACAGGGTCATCATGTCCTGCTGGTCGACTGGGGCTCCGATGTCGACGCGCGCGCAACCCTTTCCGTTGCCGGCCATGTCGAGGAGATTCTTCTCCCCTTCGTCCGCTCCCTGACCGATCCTCCTGCACTAGTCGGCTATTGCCTCGGAGGTACGATGGCGATCGCTGTCGCCGCTTTGGTTCCAGTGCGAAGCCTCGCCCTCATTGCGACGCCATGGCATTTTTCGGCTTACTCGGCCGAATCTCGCGAAAGGCTGCTGGGGCTATGGCGAAGCGCAAAGCCAATCGCCGACGCCATGGGCGTGCTTCCGACGGAAGTCCTTCAGGCCGCATTCTGGCAACTCAATCCGGCGGCGGCCGTTTCCAAGTTCGAGCGAATTGCCGATGCGGAGCCCAAAACGATCCAGGCCTTTGTCCGGCTGGAGGATTGGGCGAATGATGGTCCCCCGCTTCCCCTGGAAGCTGCTCGCGAATTGTTCGAAGATTTCTTCGAACGCGATTTGCCCGGCGCCGGTGAATGGCAGGTCGATGGTGCCAAGGTCCGGCTGGACAACGTCACCGGAATCAATTTCATATCCCGAACCGATCAGATCGTGCCGGCCGGTTCCGCAGCCCACTCGCTTCCCGGAACCCTATTGGACAAGGGTCATGTCGGTATGGTGATCGGCAGCGAGGCGGCCCTTTTGTGGGAGCCGCTGGCCGATTTTCTCGAAACCTGAGGGCAGATCCTCTAGGGCGCCACCGGGGCAGGCGTTCCCGCGAAGTGCCAATTCTCGCCGTCATAATTGTAAGAGGCGGGCTTGCCGGGGGCGAAGTTCACCCCTTCCCATGCATGAACTTCTATGTCCACCTTGCCCCGATGCGCCTCGATCCAATTGAAGCTTTGCGGCTCGTCTCCGCGCAGGCGGGTGGAAGTGGCGGTGCCGGCCTGTACGACCAAGGCTGCTCCTGAATTCTTCACCATCTCCCGCGCCGATTTAGAAAAGCTGCGGTGGAAGTGCCCTGCCAGAAGGATGTGAACGCCTGCATCCGCGGCCGCCTGCAGCGCATCGTCATGCCTGTTCACCACCTTGCTCAGTTCGCCTTGGTCACCAATCGGCATCGCGAAAAGCGGGTGATGGGTCACCAGGATCCGGGTCTTCCCTTCAAGGCCGGTATGAAAGGTCTCGCGGATCAATTGCATCTGCTCGTGCGAAATGCTGCCGTCCTTGATCGTCAACGAACGCGCGGTGTTGAGACCCAGCACCGCCAGTTCGTCATTTTCAAAATAGGGGCAAAGATCGTCGTCGATGAAGCGCTTGTAACGATCCAGCGGGCGAACGAAGCGCCGGACCACATCGAATAATGGCACGTCGTGATTGCCCGGAACCGCAAGCACTTTGAGGCCCTGATCCTCGATCCGGTCGATGAAGGCGCAGGCCATTTCATATTGCTTTACGCGCGCACGCTGGGTGAAATCGCCGCTGATCACGACCAGATCGGGCCGTTTTTCGAACAGGAAGGCTTCGACGGCGTCCACCACGACCGGATCGTGGTGCCCGAAATGGACGTCGGACAGGTGCGCAATATTTGCCATGGATGCCCAACAGGCGGCGCAACGCTCGGTTCCTAGCGCCAATCCCGCCGATAGCGCGAACCGAGCGTGGTCAGCAGTTCATATTGCGATAGGCCGGATTGCGCGGAAGCGCTCGGCAAGTCGAAGTCGAGCTCGACCCAATCCCCTTCCCGAAGGTACGGCGCCACATCGACCAGGATCGCCGTCAGATCCATCGACACGCTTCCGATCACCGGGACAAAATCCGCGGCGATCCGCGCCCGCCCGGTTCGGGAGAAGCCCCGCAAATAACCATCGGCATAACCGATATTCAGGATCGCAAGCTCGTGATCGCGATCGGCAGTGAATGTCGCGTTATAGCCTACCTTGTCCCCCGCCCCGACCCGCCGCCGCTGCACGATCTGCGCCTCGATCTTTACAACCTGCTTTATTTGGCCGGCCGCCTCCCGGCGCGGCACGCCGCCATAGAGAGCGAGGCCGGGCCGCGTCAGGTCGAAAGCGTAATCCTGACCGAGGCAAATGCCCGCGCTATTGGCGAGGCTGAGCCGCCTGGCCCCGACCTTTGCAGCCATGGTCACGAACGCATCGCGTTGCCGCGCATTCAGGGCGACATCTTCGTCCGCGGAGGCCAGATGGCTCATCAAAACGTCGATGACGAGGCCTTCGAGCAAGCCTTCGGCAATTTGCGCAGGCGACAGGCCCAGGCGGTTCATGCCGGTATCGAGCATCACATCGCAGGCGCGCCCCTGCCCGTGCTCCCGCCACCTTTTCACCTGTTCGGCGCTATTGAGCACCGGACGCGCTGCCGATCCTGTCGCATGCTGGATATCGGCGACGGTCAGGCCGTGCAGGACCGATAACGAAGCGTCGCCCATCAGCGATAGCAATGGCTCCGCCTCAGCCCAGGTCGCCACGAAAAAGTCGCGGCACCCGGCCTTGGCCAGACGAAGCACAACGTCGCGGGCGCCCAAGCCATAGCCATCGGCCTTCACCGCAGCTCCGCAGGCCGCATTGCCGCTCATTCTCCGCAGCCAGCGCCAGTTTGCGACCAGCGCTTCGCCATCAGCCGTTAGCCGGAGGGGGGAGTGGGGAAGGATCACAGCCGCGCGGATAACGTGGGCATCAGCCTTAGTCCAATTCCTTGCCGGCCGTTTCGGGCAGCCAGAGCAAGGTCACGACCAGCGCCATCGCAGCCACCGCGATCGTATACCAGATACCGGCGAACGGATCGCCGGTCCTGGCCACGATATACTGGCTGATAAAGGGCAGGAATCCGCCAAAATAGCCGGTGCCTATATGATAAGGGACCGACATCGAGGTGTATCGCACCCGGGCCGGAAACAATTCGACCAGCAATGCCGCGACCGGGCCGTAGGTCATCCCCGAAAGGAAACCGATCACCACGATGGCTAATATGACCCGCACTGCCTGTTCGAAGCTGGGGCGGCTTTTTTCCAGCTTGTAGCCCGCATCCTTCAACGCGATGTCCAGCGCCGCAGGGTCGCTGGAAGCCGCGGTGCCGCCGATCGTGATAGCCGGCTCGGCGCCCGCCGCACCCTCAGCGGTGGAATAAGCGATGCCTTTTTTGGACAAGATGTCCAATATCTTGCCGCAAGCCGTCGCCTGGCCTTTGGTGGCGAAGGGATCGTAGCTGCAATCGCTGCCGGTCACTACCACGGGGTTGCTCTCCATGGCTCTCGCTAGCTCTGGATTGGCGGCCGCGGCCATCCAATGGAATAGGGGAAACATCAGCAATATGGTCAGCGCATAGCCGATCACGATTGGCTTCTTGCGCCCGACCTTGTCCGATAGCCAGCCGAACAGGATGAACCAGAACAAGCTGAAGATGGCGCCGACGCCGATCATCAGCCGCGCCGCATTGTCTTCGATCCGCAGCGCGTTTTGGAGGAAATAGAGCGCCTGGAACTGGGCCGTATACCAGATGACCGTGAGGCCGGCGGCGATTCCGAATAAGGCCACCAGCACCAGCTTCATCTTCGGCCAGGTGTCGAAACTTTCCTTGATCGGATTGCGGCAGGTTTCGCCGGCATCCTTCATCGCCTGGAAAACCGGGCTCTCCTTCAGCTTCAACCGAACCCATAAAGAAACCGCGAGCAGCAGCAGCGAGAAGAGGAAGGGCACCCGCCAGCCCCACGCCTCCCACTCCACCGGATCGACGAAGGCGTTGGAGACGAGCACGACCGTTACGCTCAGCAGGAACCCGCCGATCACGCCGGCCTGGATGAAGCTGGTGTAGAAGCCACGTCGGTTCCTCGGCGCATGTTCCGCGACATAGATCGCCGCGCCGCCATATTCCCCGCCGAGCGCGAGGCCTTGCAGTATACGAAGCAGGACCAGAAGGATCGGCGCCGCCACCCCGATCTGGGCGTAGGTAGGAAGCAAGCCGACCGCCGCGGTCGCGACCCCCATCAGGGTGATAGTGACGAGGAAGGTATATTTCCGCCCGAGCCGATCGCCGAGATAGCCGAACAGGATCGCACCCAAAGGGCGCATGCCGAACCCGACGCCAAAGCTGGCGAGGAAGATCAGGAAGCTGACCGCCGGATTGTCGGAAGGAAAGAATTTGGTCGCGAGCAGACTCGCCAGGGTTCCGTAGACGAAGAAGTCGTACCATTCGAAAACGGTGCCAAGCGTCGATGCCACGATGACGAGCCGATCGCGCTTTGGATCGACGACAAGGTCGCCGGCTGCAGCCGTCGCCATAACTCACTCCCCCAGAATTTTCTTTGAGCTTAAGCAGTGAGGGAGGCAGCAAGCAAGCTAGACGTAATGGGGTTCACCATGCTCGCGGAGCGCGTCATAATGGACCAGCGCCGGCTCCGGTCCGAACGGCACCGGCTCGCCCTCCTGGAATGCCCATTCTCCGCGGTCGCAATCCTCGGCCCGAACATAGCCGTTAATGTACAGGCGGCGGCGATGGCTGGACCCGTTGGTGCCCGAGCCATGGACAAGATAAGGGCTCCAAAGAGCAAGGTCGCCCGGTTCGAGGACCAGGTCCACAGCGTCCGCCGCCGACAGTCCGGCCTTCTCAAGCACCGCATCGTTCATAGCGGTCCCGAGCACTTCGACCGATGTGTCGAGACCGAGATCGCCCTGCAAATGGCTTCCCGGGATAAAACGCATGCCGCCGGTATCGGGATTATGGGGATCGATTGCGAGGCCGGTTTGTACGTAGGAAGTCCCGAGGTTGCGGTAAGCCGACACAGGCTCCCGGAACCGGGAATCCTGATGCCAGGCAAAATCGCCGGCGGCGCCCGGCTCCTTCCAATGTATCTGGTTGATGATCTGCTTCAGCGTGGGGCCGATCAGTGGCTGCAGGATATCGACCATCCGCCGGTCGAGGCGAACCTGGTTGAGGATCGGCTGATGATAGGAGATCCACTGCGCCATGCGCAATGTGGGTCTGCCGTCGGATCCATCGGATACATTATAGTACAGATTGCCGTGCCGGAAGCTTCGTCCGTGGGCCACGCCCTCCGCATGCACCCGGTCGACTGCGGCACCGATCGCCTCAATCTCCTCTGCGGTAAACAGCCCCCGGACGATTGCGAACCCGTCCCGGCGATAGGCCGCAACATAGCCGCCCTGGCCGTCGGCGGAGGCGCCCGATGTTTCTGCTTTAACGTCCATCACTTCCTCATTCGCCGGGGAATATAATGGAAGCTGATCAGATTGCATCATGCCGGTGGGTGAGGCGGACATTCACATAAGGCATGGACGACCGCCCTTCGCCGGGATGCGCGCAACCTTTACTCGACGGTGACGCTCTTCGCCAAATTCCGCGGTTGATCGACATCGGTGCCTTTGAACACCGCCACGTGATAGGCGAGCAATTGTACCGGGATCGCATAGACCATCGGCGCGATCAGGGGGTGGACCTTGGGCATCTCGATCGTGGCGATGGCGCCCTCGCCCGCCTTGGCGAGACCTTCGGCATCGGAGATCAACACCACCTGTCCGCCCCGCGCCTGCACTTCCTGCATGTTCGACACCGTCTTTTCGAACAAGGGCCCTGACGGAGCGATCACGATGATCGGGACATGCTCGTCGATCAGCGCGATCGGGCCATGCTTCATCTCGCCCGCCGCATAGCCTTCGGCATGAATGTAGCTGATTTCCTTCAGCTTGAGCGCGCCCTCCATCGCCATCGGATAATCGGTCCCGCGGCCGAGATAAAGGACGTCGCGGGCCTTGGCGATGAGCGGCGCCATCGCCTCGATATCCTCGTCATGGGCCAAAGCGGCGTTCATCGCCGCGGGCGCTTCGGAAAGATGGGCGACGATTTCACGCTCCTCCTCCTCGCTCATCCGCCCCTTATCGCGCGCGACCTTGGCGGCCAGCGCGGCCAGCACGGCGAGCTGGCAGGTAAAGGCTTTGGTCGAAGCAACACCGATTTCCGGCCCCGCGCGCGTCGGCAACAGAAGGTCCGCCTCGCGGGCCATGGAACTGGTCGGCACGTTCACCACCACCGCTATCTTCTGACCCTCGGCGCGGGCGTGGCGCAGCGCCGCCAGCGTGTCGGCGGTTTCGCCCGATTGCGAAATGAAAAGGGCCATTCCGCCCGGCTCCAGCACCGGCTGGCGGTACCGGAATTCGGACGCGATATCGAGCTCGACGGGAACGCGGGCGAATTGCTCCAACCAATATTTGGCGACCATTCCGGCGTAATAAGAGGTTCCGCAGGCAACGATGGTGATGCGAGGCACGTCAGCGAAATTGAATTCCATGTCTGGAAGCGCAACCTGCTGTTCGAACGGCCGCAAATAGCTTTGCAGCGTCTGTGCGATCACCAGCGGCTGTTCGAAAATCTCCTTCTGCATGTAATGGCGGTGGTTGCCTTTCTCGACGGCCGCGCTGGAGGCACCGGATTCGACGATCGAACGCTCCACCATTTGGTTGTTTCGGTCGAAGATGGTCGCGCCCTCGCGCGTGATCACTGTCCAGTCGCCCTCGTTCAGATAAGCGATGCGCTGGGTGAGCGGCGCCAGCGCCAGGGCGTCGGAACCAAGATAGGTCTCTCCCTCTCCATAACCGACCGTCAACGGCGCGCCCATGCGGGCGCCAATCAGCAAGTCGGGATAGTCGCGGAACAGGATGCTGATGGCAAAGGCGCCTTCGAGGCGTGGCAGCACGGCGGCGACCGCATCCTCCGGATTCGATCCCTTTTGCAGCTCGTTGGCGATCAGATGCGCGACGACTTCGGAATCAGTTTCGCTCTGGAAGGTCCTGCCCAGAGCGCGCATCTCTTCGCGAAGAGGCCGGAAATTCTCGATGATGCCGTTATGGACTAGGGCCACGCCGTCGACGATATGCGGATGGGCATTGCCCAAAGTCGGCGCGCCATGCGTCGCCCAGCGCGTATGCGCGATGCCGACCACACCGGGCAGCGGATCTTCCGCCAGAATGGCAGCGAGATTGTTCAATTTTCCCTCGGCACGACGACGCTCCAGCCGGCCATCGACAATCGTACAGATGCCCGCGCTGTCATAGCCGCGATATTCAAGACGCCGGAGGCCGCCCATCAAGCGGTCCGAGACCTCTTCGCGTCCGATAATTCCGATAATCCCGCACATAAATACGCTCCACAAACTCGCATCCCGGCGGCGCCGGTCGCTCGCACGCCTCCGTTTAGGGCCAAGTCAGACCGCGACTATTCGCTTTTCTTCTTGGCCGACATCTTTTCTCTGAATTCGGCCGCGCGGCCCGGCCTTTCCGTCTGCGTTCCGCGGCCGAGCGCAATCGCATCCTTCGCTACGTCCGCCGTAATCACCGACCCGGCACCCACGATCGCGCCGTCCCCGATCGTCACCGGCGCTACCAAAGCGCTGTTGGACCCGATGAACGCCCCCTCGCCGATCACAGTCCGATATTTGAAATAACCGTCATAATTGCAGGTGATGGTGCCCGCGCCGATATTGGCCCCGGCCCCGATGTCGGCATCGCCGATATAGGAAAGGTGATTCGCCTTGGCGCCCTTGCCCAGACGCGCCTTCTTAATCTCTACGAAATTGCCGACTTTCGCCTTTTCGCCGATTTCCGCGCCCGGCCGCAGCCGGGCATAGGGGCCCACCTCGGCTCCATCGGCGATCGACGCGCCTTCAATGTGGCTGAACGCCTTGATGACTACGCGCTCGCCAACCTTGACCCCCGGACCGAACACCACATTGGGCTCGATCACCGTGTCTCGGCCGACCACAGTATCATGCGCAAACCAGACCGTGTCCGGCGCCACCAGGGTCACTCCGTCGGCCATCGCCTTCAACCGCCGGCGTCTTTGCCATTCGGCCTCGGCCAGCGAGAGTTCCGCGCGGCTGTTGACTCCGGCCATCTCCCAGGGCTCAGCTTCGATCACTGCCGATCGGCGGCCTTCGCTGGCGGCCAGCATCACAATGTCGGGAAGATAATATTCGCCCGCTGCATTGTCGTTGCCCACCTTGGCCAGCAGCGGAAACAGAGTTTCGGCCCGCGCAGCCATCAGGCCCGAATTGCACAGATCCACCGCGCGCTCTTCGGGCGAAGCGTCCTTATATTCGACCATCTTTTCGATTGTGCCGTCGACTGACGCGAGGATGCGGCCGTAGGTTGACGGATCCTTAGGACGGAAGCCGACAACCACCACCGCAGGCGCATCCGGTATGTTCAGCCGGTCGAGCATTCCCGCCATCGTTTCGGGCTCGATCAGCGGGGTGTCGCCGTAGAGGATCAGGATGTCGCCTTTGAACGAGCCAAGCGGCGCTTCCGCCTGCCGAACGGCGTGCGCGGTGCCGAGCTGATCTTCCTGGACCACAATCTCGCCGCCGCGTGCGTCGACGAGCGTTTGGACCTGCTCGCGGCCACTGCCTAAAACTACGATCTTGCGCGATGGACTAAGGCCATCGATCACTCCCAACAGATGTTCCAGCATCGCCCGTCCCGCGATCGGATGCAGCACCTTGTGCACGTCCGATTTCATTCGGGTTCCCTTGCCGGCAGCAAGGATGATTGCGGCAAATTCTCTGGTGCGAGTCATGATGATCCTTGGGTCCGGTAAATTCGGCCATCGCACGGAAATCTTGCCATTTCCAGAGTGCTCACCCAAAGCCGCGGCGATGGGAAAGATCGATTTCGAAACGGTGGCTTTCGATCTGGACGGAACGCTTGCGGACACTTCCCCCGACCTTGCCGCATCCCTGAACCATGCGCTGCAGGCTCTCGGCCGTGAAATCGTGCCGCCCGATTCGGTGCGGCATCTCGTCGGCCACGGCGCTCGCGCCCTTTTACGGCGGGGACTGACGGCCACCGGCACCTCGTCGGAGGCACTGATCGATCGGGTATTTCCGATCTTTATCGATCATTATTCGGCCAATATCTGCGCCGGGACGACGATCTATGAAGGCTTGGAACCGGCGTTGGACGGCCTTGCCCGACAGGGCGCTTCGCTTTCGATTTGTACCAACAAACCCGAAGCCCTGACCCACCGGCTGATAAAGGCGCTCGGTTGGGAAACCCGCTTCCGGTCCGTCGTCGGAGGCGACACTCTGCCGGTACGAAAGCCCGACCCGGCTCCATTGCGTGAAGCGATTGCCCGCGCCGGGGGCGGGCGCGCGGCCTTCGTCGGGGATTCGATCGTGGATGCCGACACGGCGCGCGCCGCAGGCATTCCGTTCATCGCGGTAAGCTTCGGTTTTTCGGACCTGCCCGCCGGGGCGCTTGGCGCTGACATCGTGATCGACCATTATAGTGAGCTCGGGCCGGCGCTCGCTCGGCTATAGCGGTGGCGGGCCCACCCGGCTAAAGGGGCGGCCATGTCGCCCGACAGAAAATTGAGAGCCTATGTAGGGGCGGCAGTCGCCTTGATCGGCTTGCTTGCCGCGATCTTTTTTGGGGCGCCGATACTCGCTGCTTCGCTGGCCCTCGTCGCCGGCGGAGGCGCGATGGCCATGGCGACGGCGCGCGGAGGTCAGCCGATCGCAGAGGACCAGGCGGAGACGAAAGAGCAACCACTTCCCGATGCTGTGGGACTGCTCGCGGCGCTAGAGGAACCGGCGCTGATTGTGCGCGACCGACGGGTGATCCTCGCCAATGAATCCGCCAAAACAATCTTGGGGGCGCATATCGAAGGCGTCGACATCCGGCTCGCCATTCGCCATCCTGCGGCCGCCGAACGGCTTTCCAGGCCGGATTCAGGCCAGGCGATCGGGCCCTTCGCCAAGACCGAACTGACCGGCCTCGGCGACGCCGAGCGGCGATGGGAAATGGCGACCGCTTCTCTGCCCGACGGAAGCCGGCTTGTCCGCCTTACCGATCGGAGCGAATATTTCGCGTCAGAGCGGATGCGTGGGGATTTCGTCGCCAATGCCAGTCACGAACTTCGAACGCCGCTGGCAACTTTGCTTGGCTTCCTCGAAACGCTGCAGGATGAGAAAGCCGCCTCCGACAAAAAAACCCGCTCCCGCTTCATCCAGATTATGTTCGAAGAGGCGCGGCGGATGCACCGCCTTGTCGACGATCTCATTTCCCTCTCCCGCATCGAAGCCGAACGCTTTACGGCGCCATTGGACAGCGTCGATCTGCTTCCACTGATCGAGGAGGTGCGCGGCAGCTGCCATCGCCTGAGCGATGAAACGCAAAGCGAAATTCTGGTCGAACAGAGGGGCGCCAGGCCGGTCGTCGTCGGCGATGAAAGGCAATTGGCCCAATTGCTGCAGAATCTGATCGTCAACGCGCTGAAATACGGCCGGAACGGAACGCCGGCCACGGTTGGTTTCGAAGATGCCGGCGAGATGCTGGCGATAAAAGTAACCGATCGCGGCGAGGGAATAGCGCCCGAACATCTGCCGCGGCTTACAGAGCGTTTCTACCGGGCCGATCCGGGGCGAAGCCGCGCAGTCGGGGGCACCGGGCTTGGTCTCGCGATCGTCAAGCATATCGTGGAGCGGCACCGGGGCCGGCTGGATATTCAGAGCATCGTCGGGGAAGGCACCACTATACGGGTCTACTTGCCCAAGGCTGGGGAGACGTCTGTCATCAAAGAGTCATGAAAGAGTCACAGGATTCACGCGCGGCCTGATTAGTCACGCCGGAATACGCAGAATGTGGATTCATGGAGGGCAAATTGAAGAAATCGATTCTCATGGCGGGCCTGGCCGCACTCAGCCTGACGGCCTGTGACGGACCGGGCGACAAAGCCGGCGGCGCTTCGGGCCAGCAGATCCACATTGTCGGATCCTCCACCGTCTACCCCTTCACCAAAGCGGTGGCCGAGCGCTTCGCGCAGGCCAGCTCCTCGTTTGGAGCGCCGATCGTGGAATCGACCGGCACCGGTGCCGGCATGAAGCTGTTTTGCGGGGGGGTCGGCGACACTTTTCCCGATATGACCAACGCATCGCGCCGGATCAAGAAATCCGAATTCGAAGATTGCCGCAAGAACGGCGTCAGACAGGTGATCGAGATTCCCATCGGCATAGACGGCCTCGCGCTGATCGAATCCGTATCGGCCACCCAAGGCCTGAAGCTCACCGCCGAAGATGTCTACAAGGCGCTGGCCGCCAATCCCTATGGGCAGGCCAACAAAACCCAAACCTGGAAAGACGTGAACCCCGCGCTCCCGGCCGTGAAGATCCAGGTGTTCGGCCCGCCGCCGACGTCCGGCACTCGCGACAGCTTCGCCGAGCTGATCCTGGAAAAGGGCTGCGACGCCAATCCGGCCATGAAGGCCCTCAAGGAACAGGATTCCGACAAGCATAAGGAAACTTGCACCAAGATCCGCGAGGATGGCGCCTATGTCGAAGCGGGTGAGAATGACAATCTGCTGGTCCAGAAAGTGTCCGCCAATCCCGGAACCGTTGGCATCCTTGGCTACAGTTTCATGGAGGAAAATGCCGACAAGGTTCGCGGCATCCCGCTCGCCGGCATCGCCCCCACCGCGGAAACGATCGGAAGCCTGACCTATCCGGGCGCGCGCATGGTCTACATTTACGCCAAGGGCGAGCATCTGAAGGTCATTCCCGGAATGCGCGAATTCCTCGCCGAATATGCCCGTGCCTGGGGAGCCGGCGGTTATCTTGCGCAGCGGGGCCTTGTCCCGTCGCCAGCCGATGTCCAGGCCCGCGCTGCCGAGACCGCTACCAAGCTCACCCCCATGAGTGCCGACGGGCTGAAATAATCTGTCGCGCCGGGCCTCGCCCGGCGCCTATTCTTGAATCGGAACGTTCGAATTGTCGCTCGCCGCGCTTGCCTTGTTGATCCTGGGGTTAGGCCTCATCGCCTGGGTGGCCGCGCGCGCCAAGGCGATGTCGTTCGGATCGACAGGACAGGCGCGCCAGCATTCGCTGCCCAATTATCACGGCTGGTACGTGGCTCTGTGGGCAGTTTTGCCAGCATTATTTTTCCTCACAATCTGGAGTTCCGTGTCCGGAGGCCTTGTCACCCAGACGGTCCTTGAAAGTCCCGCGGCTGCATCGCTGCCCGCCATGGAAATGCAGCGCGATGCGATTCTGGATGAGGCACGGCGCCTGGCGGAAGGCAGGATCGACGCAGCCTTCAACCCGGAGGCCGAGGCACTGGCGCCCATCTACGCCGAGGCGACCAGTTTCTACTCGCTGATCGGGTCCAGCATAGCTTTGCTGCTCGCCTTTGCCGCCGGCGCCTTCGCCTTTACCCGCCTGTCGCCAACGTTCCGCGCCCGAACCCGCGTCGAGCGCCTTGTGATGGCCAGCCTGCTGATCGCCTCGCTGATCGCAATCCTTACCACGCTTGGCATCGTCCTTTCGCTGCTGTTCGAATCGCTGCGCTTTTTCTCCATGGTGTCTCCGGTCGAATTCCTGTTCGGCCTGAATTGGAGCCCGCAGATGGCGATCCGCGCCGACCAGGCGGGTTCGTCCGGCGCCTTTGGGGCCATCCCGCTTTTCTGGGGCACGATCTTCATCGGCGCGATCATCGCCATGATCGTCGCCATTCCGCTGGGATTGATGAGCGCCATCTACCTCACCCAATATGCAAGTGGGCGAGTCCGGGCGTGGATGAAGCCGGCGCTGGAAATGCTCGCCGGAGTGCCGACCGTGGTATACGGCTATTTCGCGGCGCTGACGGTAGCCCCCGCCATCCGCGATTTCGCGGTGACGATCGGCATTCCGGGTGCCTCTTCGGAATCGGCTTTGGCCGCCGGCCTGGTGATGGGCATCATGATCATCCCGTTCGTATCCTCGATGGCGGACGATTCGATCGCGGCTGTACCCCAGGCGATGCGCGATGGATCGCTCGCCATGGGCGCTACCACGTCGGAAACGATCCGGCGCGTGCTCGTCCCGGCCGCGCTTCCGGGCGTAGTCGGCGGCGTATTGCTGGCCGTCAGCCGCGCGATCGGGGAAACCATGATCGTGGTGATGGCCGCGGGCCTGGCCGCGAACCTTACCGCCAACCCGTTTCAAAGCGTGACAACGGTCACCACCCAGATCGTCCAGTTGCTGACCGGCGACCAGGAATTCGACAGCGCCAAGACGCTGGCCGCCTTCGCCCTTGGGCTGGTATTGTTCATCATCACCTTGTTGCTCAATATCGTCGCGCTTCGCGTCGTCAAAAAATATCGTGAAGCCTATGACTAATACGACCCACGCCGAACCACGGCGCACGCCAACCAATTGGAACGACCAGGCGATGCAGGAGCGCATTCGTGGCCGCTACGCATCCGAACGGCGTTTCCGCCTTCTTGGCCTGTTCGCCGTTTTGCTTTCGGCGGGCTTTCTCGCCTTCCTGCTCGTTACCATGGCCGCCAACGGCGCCCGCGGTTTCACGCAGACCGAAGTGCGCGTTGAAGTGGACTTCGCCAAAAGCGCCTTGTTCATCGATCCCGCGGCGCTGGAAGGCTTCGGCGCGGACGCCGCATTGGCCGGGGCGGATATTGACGGCGCGGTCCAAACCGCGGTGCGGGCCCAATATGGCGAAAGCGCCGATGGCCTGTTGTCGGATGCAGCCTGGCTTCGGGTACGCGACGCGATACTGGAGGACCCCGCTCTGCTCAACCGCAGCGAAACCTTCTGGCTGCCTGCCCGAAGCGGGCTCGACCAAGCCGCAAAAAGCGACGGCTCGGCGGCAGACGAGCAAATATATCGCCAGCTCGATGATCAGGATTCGGTTCGGACCGGCTTCAATCTCGGCTTCCTGACCGGCGCCGACGCGACCGATCCGACCGTCGTGGGTATCTGGGGCGCATTCAAGGGCTCGCTGTTCACCATGCTGGTGACTTTGGCCCTGGCCTTCCCGATCGGTGTCCTTTCGGCCATCTATCTGGAGGAATATGCGCCGCGGAACCGCTGGACCGACCTCATCGAAGTTTCGATCAATAATCTGGCGGCGGTGCCGTCGATCATCTTTGGGCTGCTCGGCCTCGCGGTGTTTCTCAATTTCATGCACTTGCCCCGTTCGGCGCCTCTTGTGGGCGGCATTACACTCGCCCTTATGACCATGCCGGTGATCGTGATAGCGGGACGGAACGCGATCAAGTCAGTCCCCCCATCGATCCGCGACGCCGCGCTGGGCGTCGGGGCGAGCCGGGTGCAGGTGGTCTTCCATCATGTCCTGCCGCTCGCCCTTCCAGGCATACTCACCGGAACCATAATCGGGATGGCGCGCGCACTGGGCGAGACCGCGCCACTGCTTATGATCGGGATGCGCGCCTTCATCGCCTCACCTCCCGGCGGCTTCACCGAGCCCGCCACCGTACTTCCGGTGCAGATCTTCCTCTGGTCGGACGAGGTCAGCCGGGGTTTCGTCGAAAAGACTTCGGCCGCGATCATCGTCCTCCTGGCCTTCCTCCTCGCGATGAACGGCCTTGCCATCTATCTTCGCAACAAATTCGAACGGCGCTGGTGAACAAATGACCGATATGAGTGACACTGGCATGAGCGATATCGCTGCCGGCCAGCGCGTGCTGAACGAGGCCGCCCCCAAGATGATCGCGCGCGACGTCGACGTTTTCTATGGCGACAAGAAAGCGATCGATAATGTTTCGATCGACATTGCCCTTGAAAACGTCACCGCCTTCATCGGCCCTTCGGGCTGCGGAAAATCGACCTTCCTGCGCGCCCTGAACCGAATGAACGATACGATCGCCAGTGCGCGGGTGACCGGCAAGATCGAGCTGGACGGCGAGGACATCTATTCGTCCGGAATGGACGTGGTTCAGTTGCGCGCCCGGGTCGGCATGGTGTTCCAAAAGCCCAATCCCTTTCCCAAGTCGATCTACGAAAACGTCGCTTACGGACCGCGCATCCATGGTCTGGCTTCAGGCAAGGCCGACATGGACCAGATCGTAGAGAAATCGCTGAAGCGCGCGGGTCTGTGGGAAGAAGTGAAGGACCGTCTGGCCGAAAGCGGCACCGCATTGTCGGGCGGCCAGCAGCAACGCCTCTGTATCGCCCGCGCAATCGCGGTCGATCCCGAAGTCATATTGATGGACGAACCCTGTTCGGCGCTCGACCCGATCGCCACCGCCAAGATCGAGGAATTGATCCACGAGCTGCGAGGCCGCTATGCGATCGTCATCGTCACTCATAATATGCAGCAGGCCGCGCGGGTTTCGCAACGGACCGCCTTCTTCCACCTCGGCAATCTCGTCGAATATGGCGACACGTCCGAGATATTCACCAATCCACGGGCGACCCGCACCAAGGATTATATCACTGGCCGATACGGCTAAGGAGCAGGCAAATGGCCACCGGGCATACCGTTAAAGCCTTTGACGAGGATCTCGATCAGCTGCGTGGCTCCATTGCCGAAATGGGCGGGCTCGCAGAAGCAGCAATCGCGGAATCAATGCGCGCGCTCGTCCAACGCGATACCGAGGCTGCGTCCCGGGTGGTCGAGAATGACCGGAAGATCGACGCTTTGGAGGCCGAGGTCGAACGAAATGCGGTCCAGCTGATCGCACTCCGAGCGCCAATGGCCGATGATCTTCGCGAAGTGGTGGCTGCGCTCAAGATTGCGGGCGTCGTCGAGAGGATCGGCGACTATGCCAAGAATATAGCCAAGCGAGTCCATGTCATCGAGGGATCGAACAAGATCGAACCGCTTTCGCTGTTGCCCGAAATGGCACGGATCGTTTCGGAAATGGTGCGCGATGTGCTGGACGCCTTCGCCGCTCGCGACGCTGACAAGGCGGTGGCGGTCTGCGAACGCGACCGGGCGGTGGACGATTTTTACAACAGCATCTTCCGGACCCTGCTCACCTTCATGATGGAGAGCCCGAACAATATCACTCCGGCGACCCATTTGCTGTTCATCGCCAAGAATCTGGAAAGGATGGGGGATCACGCGACCAACGTCGCGGAAATGGTCTATTTTGCCGCTACCGGCCGGCACATGGCCGAACGAACCAAGGGCGAAGACCCAAGCGATGCGGAACAGGCCGATGGCTAAAGGACGCATCCTTCTGGTCGAGGACGATCGGGCTCTTTCGGAACTGCTCGTCTACAATCTGGAGCGCGAGGATTTCGAGGTCCAGGCGACTTCGGATGGCGAAGATGCGATGCTGCTGGCGCAGGAAAAGGCACCGGACCTGGTCCTGCTCGACTGGATGATCGAAGGAATTTCAGGGATCGAGGTCTGCCGGCGGCTGCGGCGGCTTCCCGCGACTGCCAATGTCCCGATCATCATGCTTACCGCGCGCGGCGAGGAGGCCGACCGCATCCGGGGCCTCGAAACCGGCGCCGACGATTATATCACCAAGCCGTTCAGCCCGCGGGAGCTGGTCGCGCGCGTTAGCGCGGTACTTCGCCGGGTCCGGCCGGCACTGGCCGAAGAACGGCTGGTTTATGCCGATCTCGAAATGGACGTCGTCCGCCACAAGGTGAAGCGGGACGGTGCCAGCATCGCTCTGGGCCCGACCGAATTCCGGCTTTTGCGCCATTTTCTGGAACATCCTGGGCGCGTTTTCTCGCGCGAGCGGCTGCTCGATTCGGTCTGGGGCCACGACAGCGACATCGAACCGCGCACGGTGGACGTCCATATTCGCCGCCTGCGGAAGGCGATCAACCTGGGCGGCAGGGACGATATCATCCGCACCGTCCGATCTGCCGGTTATGCTTTGGATAGCGACGGAAGATTCTAGCTTCTCCGTTGCAGGGATAAAAATCGTTTCGTCCTCGTTTAGACTTGGGGCCGCTTCCACTGGAGCGGCCCAAGTCCACAGGAGGATGTTGATGAAACTCATTATTTTCGCCGCCGCAGCTCTGGCGGCCGCCAGCGCCGGAATGGCCCAGCAAACTGTCGCGCCAAGCAATAACGCTCCCGAAACCGATGCCCGCGGCATTGCGGTCGTATCGGATGCCGCGGTGGCCCCCAGCGGTGCCAATGTCGCGGTCGAGGTCCAGCCGGGCGCGCAAGTTGTGCCCGCTCCGAACCAGAGCGCGGTATTCGCAAGGCAGGCCAGCAGCAAGACCTACCCCCCCTGCACCAAGGGCGTGACGGACGGGTGCGTCCAGACCTATGAACGCGGTCGCGCCCGCTAGACGATAGCCTTTGCTCACCCCGGACATGTTCGCGTCCGGGTGTGGGTTTCTATCAGTGTATTGTGCGAATAATACAGCTTATGGTCTCCTTTCCAGGGAGGAGACCATAACATGTATAGTGACAGCGATGTCGAAGCTGCAGTGGCTGCGGGGGCTTTGTCCCCCAAGGAAGCCGAGCGCTTCAGGGCGTATGTATCCGAAACCCGATCGACCCCCGCGGTCGACGAGGAGCATTTCCGTCTGCTGACGGGATTCAACGACATTTTCGTATCCATTGCTGCGGTAATCCTGCTCGTCGCCGTCGCCTGGATGGGCAATGAAATACCCCCGCATGTCGATTATGACGGTCCCTCGCCGTTCGGCGGCCTGCTGGTGGCGGGTACCGCGTGGGGGCTGGCCGAATTCTTCACCCGCAAGCGGCGGATGGCCCTTCCAAGCATCATATTGCTGCTGGCATTCATCGGCGGCGTGTTCGCCACGATGGCCATAACCGGGGTTCTTGCCGTGGGCGAAGCCGCGATCGAGAATGAGGAACGGATCGCCGGCCTGATCGCCGCCGGAGCCGCGGCCATCGCCGCCGGAGCCGCGTGGCTCCACTGGCGCCGGTTCCGCGTTCCGATCACTGTTGCGGCCGGCGCGCTTGCGATCGTTGCGGTGGCGCTTGGCCTCATCGCCTATGTGGTCGGGGACACTGAAAGCCTGCAGAACATCTTGCTGGGCTTTGGCCTGCTGCTGGGTATCGGAGTTTTCCTGTTAGCCATGTGGTGGGATTCGTCCGATCCGCGCCGGGAAACCCGTCGGTCCGACGTCGCCTTCTGGCTGCATCTGCTGGCGGCGCCCCTGATCGTCCATCCGATCTTTTCGCTGCTTGGCCTTACCGACGGCAATGCGACCACCGCCGAGGCTCTGATCGTGCTGCTCGTCTATGTCGCCTTTGGCCTGACCGCCCTGGCGATCGACCGCCGAGCCTTGCTCGTTTCGGCGCTGGCTTACGTATTGTGGGCCCTGACCGATTTGTTCGAACGGTTCGGAGCTGTGGAAATGAGCTTTGCGCTCACGGCCTTCGTGATTGGATCGGCATTGCTGCTGCTTTCCGCCTTCTGGCACACGGCCCGGGGGGGAGTGGTCCGGAATCTGCCTGACGCGCTTCAGGCCAGGCTGCCCACGGTGGACCGCGTCGCGGTCAGCCCGCAACCAGCTTCATAAGACGGCGTTCGACCGGTGCGAGAACGGGGCCCAGTTCATGGCCCCGTTTGAGCACCGCCCCATTCTCTCCGATCAGCGCCCACACGCCTTGCTTCGATTGCAAGGCGGGGCGCTTTTCGATTCTGACCTCGGGCCGATCGGCGGAGCGGCGAAAGGCCCAGAAGGATGCGGCATCGGGCGTGAACTCGATCGCATAATCCTTCCACAGACCAGCGGCGACCATGCGACCGTAAAGGTCGGTGATCCGGTTCAGCTCGGCGCGGTCGAAAGCGGTCTGGCCGGGATCCTTTCCCGGAACCGGAAAAGGGTAGACAATGCCCATCAGGCGCCGCCGCGCTCTCTCTCGCCCGGCTCGGCGCGAAAGCCGCGCTCCCATTCGGTTTGTTCGTGGCTAATTTCTTCCAGGCGCCTGCGAAGCTGCTCGACCTCGGCCTTAAGGCTTTCCATTCGCTGGACGGCGGGATCGCAGGCCTCATTGCAGGGCGTTCCATAAGGAAGGAATGACCCTGAGGACTGGTCCGCCTCCACCAGGGTCGAGCGGGCGGGAGTGCCGATCATGGTCGCGCCTTCGGGAACGTCTTTCGTCACCACCGCATTGGCGCCGATCCTGGCGCGGATGCCGACGGTTATGGGCCCCAGCACCTGCGCGCCCGATCCGATGATGACATTGTCGAGGATCGTTGGATGCCGCTTGCCCGGTTCGCCCGAGGTTGGATTGGTCCCGCCCAACGTGACATTCTGATAGATCGTTACATTGTCACCGATCTCGGCACTTTCCCCGACCACGGTGAAGCCATGATCGATGAAGAAATTGCGGCCGATCTTCGCGCCGGGGTGAATATCGATCGCGGTCAAAAAGCGTGAAATATGATTGATCAGGCGGGCGAGAAAATAGAGATTCCCGCTGTAGAGCCAATGCGCCACGCGGTGCAGGCCAAGCGCGAGGACGCCCGGATAAAGCAATATTTCCCATCTGGACCGCGCGGCCGGGTCGCGAGCCTTCACCGAATCCAGATAATCCACCAGCCCCGAATTCATACGGCATCCACCCTCTCCGCCACCGAATGAAGATAGGCCCCCCGGATAAAGATTTCCACCCATTCGGCCCATCTCATCCAGAATGACGGCGGTTCGGCGATGAAATCGGGCCAAGCCATGACCTCCCCTGGAGATCACGGCCTGGCGCCGAGGCGATCATGCAGAGGCGAGATTACGCGTTTCCGCTTCAGCGTCGGGGAGGCCCGTCAGATCCATCCGGCCGTCACCGGTTTCCAGGATGAAACCTTCGTCCAGCCACCCGGTCACGCCGCCAATCATTTCCTTTACCCGGCGGCCTTGCCCGGCCAGCAGCACCGCGGCCTTGTTGGCGCCGTTGCAATGCGGTCCCGCGCAATAAACGACGAATAAGGTGTCGAGCGAGAAACCGCCGAGATTCGCCTCTCCCATATCCCGTCGCGGCAGGTTGATCGCCCCCGGCACATGGCCCCGCGCATAGGCCGCTTCCCCGCGAACATCGATCAGGACATAATCCCTGGTCCCATTCTGGCCGCTGTCGAACACGTCCCAGCAATCGGTTTCGAAACGCAGGCGATTACTGAAATGGGTAAATGCCTCATCCGGCCCCGCCGCTTCTGTTTTCGTCACATGGCTGGTCATCACTGCTCCTCTGGTTGCCGAGGACTGAGATAGCGGGTCTGCCGAGGGTCGGTGAGTGGCGGGATTGCCATCATCCGTTGAAATCCTGCCAATATCATCTATCGTAGCGTTCATGAAGGATCATCTCGTCGCCCTGCTCGCCTATGACGGCCTGTGCGCTTTCGAATTCGGCTGCGCGGTGGAGATATTCGGCTTGGCGCGGCCCGAGCTGGAAATCCCCTGGTACGATTTCAAAGTGTGCGGGATCGAGCCCGGCCCGCTTCGGTCGATCGCCGGCATGACGATGATGGCGCCCCATGGGCTTGAGCAACTTGCGAGCGCCCGAACCATCATCATACCCGGTTGGCGTGGAGTGGATGCCCCCGTTCCGGAAGAGCTGATCGCCATACTGCGCGACTCCCATGAGCGGGGGGCGAGGATCGCTTCGGTCTGTTCCGGGGCCTTCGTGCTGGCCGCGACCGGGTTGCTCGATGGTCGCCGCGCGACGACCCACTGGCGATATGCCGCCGCCCTTGCCCGGAACTACCCCGCGATAGAGGTCGATCCCGACATACTCTATGCGGACGAGGGAAGTCTGATCACGTCGGCGGGCTCAGCGGCTGGAATCGACATGATGCTGCATCTCATTCGGCGCGATCACGGCGCCAAAATCTGCAACCTGGTGGCGCGGCGGCTGGTCACGCAGCCACATCGCGAGGGTGGCCAGGCGCAATTTATAGATCGCCCGGTTCCTGCCGTGCGGGATTCGCGGCTCGCCGGTGTTCTCGACTATATTCGCCGTTCGCCAGCCGAAGACCATGAAATCGGAGATCTGGCCGCTCGGGCGGCAATGAGCCCACGCTCTTTCTTCCGCAAGTTCCGAAGCGCGGTCGGCATGTCGCCTTATGAATGGCTGACGCGCGAGCGGGTGGAGATCGCCAAGGAACTACTGGAGGAAAGCGATCAATCGATCGATCAGATCGCAGAGGAATCGGGCTTTGGGGCGACCGAGACTCTAAGGTACCATTTCCGGCGGATCGTCGGGAAAAGCCCAAGCGATTATCGAAGCCTGTTCTCGTCCCGCGCCCCGGGCGCGACCCGCCCGGCATAATCCCAAGCTGAAAATCCTGACAGCGCAACGCGCGCTTTTCATGGCACTTCGACCGTCAGTCTACGTTAATAGGATGCCCTTTATTGGCCGGAGAGCCATTCGAAGGCCCGACGCAAGGAGGTCGACATGCGTCATCTTGCTTCCATCATCGTGGGGACAATGCTCCTCACTTCCTCACCTGTCGGAGCGGCCTCTCGCCCTTCTCCCGAAGCGAAGCTGGCCAAGGCGCTCGAGGGCCGCGTCGCGGGAGAACCGATCGACTGCGTCAACCTGCATAATATCCGTTCCAGCACGATCATCGACGGGACGGCTATCCTCTATAAGGCCGGCAACACGGTCTACGTGAACTATCCTCGCTCCGGCCGGGAGTCGCTGAACCAATGGGACGCCCTGGTGACCCGGACGCCATCGACGCGCCTCTGCAGCATCGACGTCGTCCAGACCGTCGACCTGCAGTCGCGGATGATGACGGGTCTCGTTTTCCTTGGCGAATTTGTGCCCTATCGCAAGGTCAAGGCCGCCGATTAAGGACAAGTCTTCGCGGTCTCCGTCAAAGAAAGCGCCCCGGCCACAAGACCGGGGCGCTTTCTTTTTGTCTCGTGAAGAGCGGGCTTAAAGCGTCGCGTGAACGGTCGCGACGGCCTTCACCACTGCGCCGATGCGGGCGGCGGCTTGGATGGTTTCGGCATTCACCCCATGCTGCTGCAAGATGCGTTCGTGGCTGTCGATGCACATGCCGCAGCCGTTCATCGCGCTCACAGCCAGGCTGAACAATTCGAAATCGTCCTTTTCGATACCCGGATTGCCGATCACGTTCATTCTGAGCTTGGCCGGAAGCGTGCCATATTCCGGATTGGAGGCCAGATGCACGAAGCGATAATAGACGTTGTTCATCGCCATAATCGCTGCCGCAGCCCGGGCCGCATTGGCCGCCTCTGGCGATAATTTGCCTTCGGCCTCCGCTTCGACCGCCGCCACGATTGGGCGGTAGCCGCTGCCGTGGGCGCAAGCGAGCAACAGACCATATTTGCGCTGGTCGCCCAGCATCTGATCCGACAGCAGCGACGAGACGTTTAGGCGAAGATCCTTCGCATAATCGGGCAGCGTCTCTGCAAGTTCCTTGAGCGACATCCCTTATGTTCCTTTTGATTTGCGCCGCTGGAACGACGCCACGATAAAAAAGGGGCGCGGGGAGGATCACCCCTCCCCGCGCCCCTGCCGAACCGCTTGGGGGCTTAAGCAGCTGGTCTCAGAGGTTCCTGGCCTTCCTGCCAGTTGCAGGGGCAAAGCTCGTCGGTCTGGAGCGCGTCCAATATGCGGAGCGTCTCGTGCGGGTTGCGCCCGACATTCAGGCCGTTGACGGTGACGTGCTGGATCACATTGTCGGGATCGACGATGAAGGTGGCGCGATAGGCAACACCTGCGTCCGGAGCGATGATGCCGAGCGCATCGGCCAGTTCCTTCTTGTTATCGGCGATCCAGGGAAAATCCGCGGCGGCGAGGCGCTCGTCAGCCTTGCGCCAGGCGTGGTGCACGAAATCCGTATCGGTGGAGGCGCCGATCAGCACCGCATCGCGATCGTCGAAATCGCCCTTCAGGTCGCCATAGCCGATAATCTCGGTCGGGCAGACGAAGGTGAAATCCTTTGGCCAGTAAAACAGGATCTTCCACTTGCCGTTGGTGTCGCCCAGGTTGATCGTCTCGCCGCCGGGGAGCGCGCTGCCCTGCTGGACGGAGAGGGTAAGGGAAGGAAGGTTGTCGCCTACGGTCAGCATGGGATTCTCCTGTTCGTGTTCTGAATTGTTGGTGGCGATGATGCCCGCGAAACGGACATATAGGGACTGGTTTCCATCGATCAAATTGATTAGATCATGAATATTGATCGAGGGAGTCAATGAGTACGTACCCGCCCACGTTGAAGCAGCTTCAATATTTGGTGGCGCTGAAAGACCACGGACATTTCGGCAGGGCGGCCGAAAGCTGCTTCGTCACGCAATCCACTTTGTCGGCGGGGTTGAGAGAGCTGGAATCGCTGATCGGAGTGACGTTGGTCGAGCGGACCCGGCGCGTGGTCCGCTTCACGCCGCTCGGCATCCGGATCGCGGAAAAGGCGCAGCGCATATTAAGCGAGGCCGAAGAGCTTGCGGACATGGCGCGCGCCGCGGGCAAGCCTCTGTCCGGCGAATTGAGGATGAGCGTCATCCCAACCATTGCCCCCTTCCTCTTGCCGCGCCTGCTTCCGAAGCTTCGCCAGCAATGGCCTGACCTCAAACTCTACCTCCGCGAAGAGCCGAGCCAAGCGGCCTGCGATTCGCTGCATCGCGGACAGGCCGACTGCGTGTTGCTGGCGCTTCCCTACGCCTGCGGCGACGTCGACAGTGCGGAGCTGTTCGACGACCATTTGTACATCGCCTTCCCGCCAGGCGGCGAACCTCCCCCGGGCAAGGTCACCCCCGCCGCGATCGACGAAACCAAATTGCTGCTGCTCGAGGACGGCCATTGTCTGAAGGACCATGCGCTCGCCGCCTGCAACCGGCCCGAGCTTCGCGCAGGAGCGACGATGATGGGCACATCGCTCCACACCCTCATCCAGATGGTCGATAATGGTCTTGGCCTCACCATGGTGCCCAGGATGGCCCTGGACGCGGGCCTGCTGGACGGCACCCGGATAGTCGCCCGCCCGCTGGACGCCGATCACCCAGCCCGCCGCATCGCCTTGGTGTGGCGGAAGAATTCGCCGCGGGAGAAGGAATTTCGGCTGCTCGCCGACGCACTGAAGGCGGCCGCCTGAAATATAATTTGTATAATAGGCTTTCATATGTTCTGACTATGTTCCACCACAACCATAAGGGGGACATATGCAAATGAATGCCGCTTACTCGCCTGCAGTGTTCCGATGAAGGAGGGGCTTTTCGCGTCACGCCGTCGGGGGCCGAATAGTTTGTCTGCAACACGCTCGATCAGAATTCCTCTACCACTTTATGGTATTCCGCCCGGTTATCGAACGGATCCGATGGATCCCAGCCAACGTTACGTCCGAAACGGAAACGGGCAGCGCGTCCTTAACCCTGTCTATCAGGGAGAGATTCGGGATTTCCGATTCAACAGATGCGGCATTGCCGGAGATTTTGTGACTATCGCGGGCAGCGCTGCCTCCCCTGTTCTGCGGACCATCGGCCCACTGGTCGGAATTAGTGGCAAGACCCTGCGAGAATTATGTTCGGGCGCTCGATGAGCCGCAAGAAACAAAACTATCTTTCGCTCGCGATCATCCTGGTCGGAATTATCCTTTTCATACACTCCTGTATAAATGGAGAGCCGGACTTTCTTTTACTAGCCGTCATGCTGGCGGCGCTCATCCCAATCATATGGGAAAATGTTCAAAGCATGGGGGCTGCAAGCCTGGACGACGAAGTGCTCGAGCTGGATTCAGGCTTCGCAATTGGTGGGAAAAGAGCCGAGGATCACACCGAAATTTTGTAATCGCAGCAGGCCTCTCCGGGGGCCGATCAGGTGCTGGATTTGTTAATCCATACGTTGAGCCATTCCCCACTGACGCCGACCGGCAAATCTGCTGGCTGCGACGGCCGCCCTGCGGTAGACTGCCGCGACAGGAGTTATAGCATGACCAGGCGGTTGTTCCGAAATCTGATTTGCGCTTCGGCGCTGACGCTGACGGCGGGCGCGCCGTTGAGCGGACAGTCGGTTGGCGATCCGCCCGCGGTGGGGACGGCGCCAGCGTCGGCGCAGGATGTGGCCGACAATTTCGCCTTCGAAAAGGTGAAGGGCGACAGGATGACGGTCCCGGTCAGCATCGACGGCAAGGGGCCCTATCGCTTCCTGGTCGATACCGGCGCTGAGCGGACTGTGATTTCGGAGGAGTTGGCGCGCGAATTGTCGCTGGGGGCCGGCGCCGATGCGCGCATGCATACTATGAGCGGGGTTGGTACTGTCGAAACCGTGATCATCCCGAAGCTGAAGGTAAGCGCCAGGACGGTGAAGGGCATCAACGCTCCAGCCTTGTCCCGCTATCATCTGGGCGCCGAAGGAATGCTGGGCGTGGACAGCCTGCAAACGCAGCGCGTCCTGTTCGACTTCGTCAAGAATACCATGACCGTCTCGCCTTCGCGCCTCAACGAGGAAAGAACCGATCCCGACACGATCGTCGTCACCGCGCGCAGCAAGTTCGGCCGGCTGATCCTGGCCGATGCGCGCGCCGATGGGCAGAAAGTATGGGTGATCATCGACACCGGGTCGCAAGTGTCGATCGGCAACGAAGCGCTGCGCCGCAAGCTCGCCAAGAAGAAAAGATTGGCCCCCACCGTCCCCATCGAACTGATCAGCGTTACGGGCGGCGTGGTGAAGGCCGATTATACCAAGATTAGCGGCCTCATCATGGGCGGCGTGACCCTGACTGACATGCCGATTGCCTTTGCGGACGTGCATCCGTTCCGGAAGCTTGGTCTTACCGACCAGCCGGCCTTGCTGCTGGGAATGGACGCGCTGGGCGTGTTCGACCGGGTCTCCGTTGATTTCGCCAATCGCAAGGTCCGCTTCGCCATACCCGATGCTATGAACCGGGATGCGACGCGAATGGCCGCTTTAGACCCAGCGGTTTCCGCCGTCCGTTAGAATTTCCTTCACGCCAGAAGGGCGCGGGTCTTCGTCTGCTCGAGCTTGCGCGTCAGTCCATGTGCCGAAGGCCGACGCGAAGATAATCCCAGCCGGTAACCAGGGTCAGCATCGCCGCCGCCCAGAGGCTGACTATCCCCACTTCGTGCACCCAGGGCCATTGCGGCACCGCGCCGCCCAGGATCAAGGCGCCGAGCGCGACCAGCTGAAACGTCGTCTTCCATTTGGCGAGCTTGCTGACCGGCACCGACACCTGGAGTGTCGCCAGGAATTCCCGGAGGCCCGATACGGTGATCTCGCGCAGCAGGATGACGAGCGCCGCGATGATGTGGAATCCGTGGATTACCGGCTCGCCGCTCGCCGCGCGGCTCGACACCAGCATCACGATTACCGCGACCACCATGATCTTGTCGGCAATCGGATCGAGGAAGATGCCCAGCCTGGAAACCGCGCCCTGCGCGCGCGCCAGATAACCGTCGAAATAATCGGTGATCCCGACCAGGCAATAAAGCACGAAGATGATCGCGTAATCGAACCAGCTCGGCTTCCACAAAAGGAAGACCAGCAAGGGCACCGCGAAGATGCGCGACAGGGTGAGGATGTTCGGAACCGTCAGCATCGGGGACCCCTTAACGCCTAACGACGACAAATGGGAGGCCCAAGGATTTCGCTGCGGGTTGGCAAACCCGCCGCCCAGCGTCTAACAGCCTTGCCGCATGAAGGCTTCCACCAACCTGCTGAGCAAGCGCCGCTTCCTCCCCTTGTTCGCCACCCAGTTCCTGGGCGCGTTCAACGACAATCTTTTCAAGACGGCGATGGTGATCCTGGTCACCTATCACATCTATAGCGATCCGACGCAGGAGGCGACGTTCAACGCGCTCGCCGGCGCGATCTTCATCCTGCCCTTCTTCCTGCTTTCGGCGCTTTCCGGGCAGCTCGCCGATTCCACCGACAAGGCGCGCATCATCCGGATCGTCAAGACCGCCGAGATATTCATCATGGTCGCGGGTGCGGCCGGGCTTTTGCTGCACAATATTCCGCTGATGCTGCTCGCCTTGTTCGCGATGGGCGTCCATTCGACCTTCTTCGGCCCGATCAAATATGCGATCCTGCCGCAGCATCTGGAAAAGGACGAAGTGCTCGGCGGCACCGGCCTGGTCGAGGCGGGAACCTATGGCGCGATCCTGCTCGGCACCATCGCCGGGGGCCTCATTCCTTCTCAATGGGCCGCGGCGGCGGTGCTGATCGTGGCCGGGATCGGCCGCCTGACCGGAGGAAAAGTGCCCCCCGCCCCGCCCGAAAGCGACGCGCCGGTGCTGAAGATGGACTGGCACATCGTCCGTTCGTCGATCACCCTGGTTTCGGCGACCCTGCATATCCCGCGGCTGTTCCTGGCCATCGCGTCGATCAGCTTCTTCTGGGCGCAAGGCGCCATCCTTGCCGCCCAATTTCCGCCTTTGGTCAAGAACGTCCTCCACGCCAACGAACAGGTGGCGACGCTCTTCCTCGCCATCTTCTCGATCGGGGTCGCCCTGGGATCGATCGTGATCAACCGGCTGCTCGCCGGTCGGGTGCTGGCCGTCTATTCCCCCGCCGCAGCGATCGCGATGGGATTGTTCGTGCTGCACCTTTACTGGAACACGCTCGGCTGGCCGGCACCCGCCGGCGAGCTGATGGACCTCGATACCTTCGTTCGCATCGGCCAGGCCGAATGGATCATGTTCGACCTGTTCGGAGTGGCGGTGGCCGGCGGCATGTTCGTGGTGCCGCTCTATGCCTTCCTCACCACCACGGTGCACAAATCGGAAACCGCGCGGACGGTGGCGGCTAACAATATCGTCAATTCGGGCGCGATGGTGCTGGCCGCGATCCTGCTGACCTTGCTGGTCCAGATCGGCGTGTCGGTCGAAGGGACATTGTTGCTGGTCGCGGTGGCGAGCATCGGCGCGGCCTGGATCGCCAGGAAACTTCATCTGGCGTGCGACGATGGGAAATGTGGGCCCGTCAGCTGAGCTGACAAAAGGCTGAAATCACGCCGGCTGAGGACTAACTGAAAAACGTCCCGAAGAAGACGAGGCCGCCGGCCAGTGAGGTCGTGAAAAGCTTCACATCGTCGGCGAACAGCGACCCGGATTGTGCCAGCGTCATAGCCGTCGCCTGAACGGCGAGGCCCGGAACGAGCTGACGGGCGCGGCGACCGATATGGGTAGCTGGACCTTGCATGCCGATATAATTAACGATTTGTTTACCAGTTCCAATAAGGATTCGTTAACTAAGTTTGCCCGTCCCGCGATGGGACAGGTGACCAGGGCGGGGAACCGCTTGCGGGACACGCAAAAGCAGGCATAATTGCCGCGAAATGCGGGGGCGAAGCGAATTTTGAACTCCACTGCCAGCGTCGCCGAAGCGCTGACCCTCACGGCGAAGCTTCTGCGCCGGGACGCAGGGATGGCGGCGATGCAGGCACGCGAGATATTGCGCGCCTCCCCGCACCATCCCGACGCCTATCGGCTGCTGGGCGCGGCGCTGAGGGCCTCCGGCGACGACAAGGGAGCCGAGGAGGCGGAATTGCAGGCGATCTCCGCCTCCGTCCGTGATCCGCGCCTGATGGAGGCGGCAGAGGCGCTGGTCGACAACCAGCTTGCCGTCGCCGAACGCGTCCTGCGCCCGCATCTCAAGGAAAAGCCGACCGATGTCGCCGCGATCCGGATGATGGCCGAACTGGCCGCGCGGCTGGGTCGCTATCAGGATTCGGAAAATCTGCTGCGGCGCGCGCTGGAACTGGCCCCGGCCTTTTCCGCCGCCCGGGCCAATCTCGCCACGATCCTGTACCGCCAGAACCGGCCGGCGGACGCCATCAGGGTGCTCGACGACCTGCTGGACGCGGAACCGGAGAATCTCAGCCACCAGAATCTGAAGGCCGCGGCGCTCGGGCGTTTAGGCGGACACGAGGAAGCAATCGGCATTTACGAGCAGGTACTGGCGCGCTTCCCCGATCAGCCCAAGGTCTGGATGAGCTACGGCCACATGTTGAAGACGGTGGGTCGGCAAAGCGACAGCATCGCCGCCTATCGCCAGGCGATTGCCATCGCCCCCGGCCTTGGCGAGGCCTGGTGGAGCCTCGCCAATCTGAAGACGGTCAAGCTCGGCAAGACAGACGTGGAAACGATGATTGCCGCGCTGGACGGTGCGAAGGCCGGCGATGACGACCTTTTCCATCTGCATTTCGCGCTCGGCAAGGCTCTGGAGGATGAAGGCGATTGGGAACGCTCGTTCCGTCATTATGCCGAAGGCAACCGGCTTCGGCGCGAGACGCTTGATTATGACCCTGACCAGGTCAGTGCGCAGGTGCGCCGCAGCGAAATTCTGTTCACCCCCCAATTCTTCGATCAACGTGCTGGCCATGGCTCGGACGTACGCGATCCCATCTTCATCCTTGGAATGCCGCGCGCGGGCTCGACCCTGGTCGAACAGATATTGGCGAGCCATCCCGAAATCGAAGGCACGATGGAATTGCCCGACATTCCTGCGCTGGCAAAGCGGCTGGGCGGCCGCAAGCTCACGTCGGATGAAAGCGCCTATCCCGAATGCCTGGCCGATCTCAGCGCGGACGAACTGCAATCGCTCGGCGCCGAATATCTTGAACGCACCCGAATCCAGCGAAAGACCGACCGTCCTTATTTCATCGACAAGATGCCCAATAATTGGGCGCATGTCGGGCTGATCCACCTCATTCTGCCCAAGGCGAAGATCATCGATGCGCGGCGCCACCCGCTCGCCTGCTGTTTTTCCAACCTCAAGCAGCATTTCGCGCGGGGCCAGGGCTTTAGCTACGATCTCGCCGAGCTCGGGCGTTTCTATTCCGACTATGTACAGCTGCTCCGCCATTTCGACGAGGTACTTCCTGGCCGGATCCACCGGATTTTCTACGAACAGCTGATCGAGGATCCGGAAACGGAAGTACGCCGCCTGCTGAACCATGTCGGCGTCCCATTCGACGCGGCATGCCTTCGCTTCCATGAAAATGATCGGGCGGTCCGCACGGCGAGTTCGGAGCAGGTTCGGCGGCCGATAAACCGCGAGGGCCTCGACCAATGGAAGGGGTTCGAACCGTTCCTCTCGCCTCTCAAGTCGGCGCTGGGACCGGTGCTGGCGATTTATCCGGAAGTGCCGGACTTCGGCCAACAGGATCGTCCCGCCTAGTTACATAATGACAACATCCGGGCAAAATCGTTGCGGACACGATACAGTCAGTTTGACGACCGAAGCAAAGCGGAACAATCTGTAAGAAATAAAGTCGCGAGGGGGAGCGAACATGATGGGCAGGACTTCATTGCCAAGCCGGCGTGGAATGGGGCTGGCCACTTTGGTTTTGCTCGGGACGACGATGCTTTGTTCAACCGGCGCGGCATTTGCCCAAAATCCCCCCGCCAGCGGCGACGCGAGCGGTGCCGACGACCAGGCCGATACCGGGCTCGAAATCGAGGATAGCGACGTCATCGTCGTGACCGCCCAGAAGCGCGAAGAAAATCTTCAGGACGTTCCGATCGCGATCACCGCGCTTGGAACCGAAAAGCTCGACGAACTCCAGATTACCGACTTTGACGATTATGCGCGCTACGTGCCGAGCCTTTCCTATCAAAGCTCCGGTCCCGGATTTTCCAATGTCTATTTCCGCGGCGTGGCAAGCGGCGAGAATGCCAACCATTCGGCCTCGCTCCCAAGCGTCGGCACCTATCTTGACGAGCAACCCATCACCACGATCCAGGGCGCGCTCGACATCCATATCTATGACATCGCCCGCGTCGAAGCGCTCGCGGGGCCGCAGGGCACCCTGTACGGCGCCTCCAGCCAGGCCGGTACGGTACGCATCATTACCAACAAGCCGGATACGTCCAGTTTCTATGGCGCTGCCGATGTCGAGGTGAACAATGTCGCCCATGGCGGCTTCGGTTATGTCGGCGAAGCATTCGTCAACGCGCCGCTTTCCGACAATGCGGCACTGCGCGTGGTCGGATGGTATAAGAAAGATGCCGGCTATATCGACAATATCGCGGGATCGATCACCTTCCCGATCAACCAGTTCGACGCGAACGGTGACTTGATCGATCTTCCCGGCGACGACATCACCTTCAGCAACGCCGATCTTGCGGAAGATGATTATAATGATGTCGAAACCTATGGCGGCCGCGCCGCGCTGAAGATCGATCTCGATGACAATTGGACGATATCGCCCCAGATCATGGGGCAGAAGCAGGTCGCCCATGGTTCCTTCGCCCAGGAACGGGGCCTTGGCAAACTGCAGACGATGCAGTTCAACCCCGAACGCAGCAAGGACCGCTGGTTCCAGGCGGCGCTGACGATCGAGGGCAAGATCGGCAATTTCGACGCGACCTATGCCGGGTCCTATCTGAAACGGCGCGTGGATGGCGAAGTCGATTATGTCGACTACGCCTATTTCTACGACGCGCTCGCCGGCTACGCCCAGTATTTTTACGACAATGGCGGTAACCAGGTAAATCCGAACCAGTATATCCAGTTTACCGACCGCTACACCAAGCAGAGCCACGAGCTTCGGCTCGCTTCGCCTGGCGACAAGCGCGTCCGCGTGATCGGTGGCCTGTTCTACCAGCGCCAGACCCACAATATCGAACAAAATTACATCATCGACGACATTGCCGATTCGATCACCGTGCCCGGCACCGACAGCGATATCTGGTTCACTAAGCAATTCCGGGTCGATCGCGACTATGCGATCTTCGGCGAACTGACCGCCGATCTGACCGATAAACTCAGCGTTACGCTTGGCGGCCGAGGCTATCGGTTCAAGAATTCCTTGGTCGGTTTTTTCGGCTATAGCGACGGGTTCAGCAGCAAGACCGGCGTCGCCGCTTGCTTTGCCGAAGCCAAGGTCAAAGGCTCACCCTGTACCAACCTCGACAAGACGACTTCCGACGAAGGCTTCATCCATCGCCTGAACGCGACCTATAAATTCAATCAGGACGCGCTGGCCTATGCCACCGCATCACGGGGCTTCCGGCCGGGCGGCATCAATCGGCGATCGACCTTCGCGCCTTATGCGGCCGACTTCATAGACAATTATGAATTGGGCTTCAAAACCAGCTGGCTGAACAACCGGGTTCGCTTCAACGGCGCTATCTACCAGCTCAATTGGAAGGACATTCAATTGTCCTTCTTGGGTGAAAACGGCCTTACCGTTATCCGCAATGCGGGCGACGCGCGTATCCGCGGAGCGGAAGCGGACCTGTTCATCCGTCCGACCCGCGGCTTCACCTTGAGTTTTGGCGCGGCCTATAATGACGCGGAGAGCCGCAGCGATTTCTGTCTCTTCGCCAACGACGCAAACGACTGCACAATCGATGGTCCAGGCGGCGATACCAACGAAGTGCTTGCGCCTGCGGGAACGCGGCTTCCGATCACATCCAGGTTCAAGGGCAATGCGCTCGCCCGCTACGAATTCCCGATGGGAGTGATGAAAGGCCATTTCCAGACCGGCCTCGTCCACGAAGGAAGCCGCACCGCCGATCTTCGCCTGGTGGAGCGCGAGATATTGGAGGATCTTCCCTCCTACACCACCGTCGATCTCAGCGCCGGCCTGGAATCCAGGGGCTGGACCGCCGAGCTTTACGTCAAGAACCTGTTCGACACGATCGGGATCACCAGCAAGAGCATCCAGTGCATCGAAGTGATCTGCGGCGATCCGGGCGGCGATACTGCGTTGGGCGGCAAGGTCTATTCCTTCGTCACCCAGCCACGCACCATCGGATTGAGATTCGGCACGAAGTTCTAACGGAAAAATTGGTGGAGCCGAGGGGGATCGAACCCCTGACCTCTAACCGTTGAAAAACAAACACTTTTATTTGAGCAAGTGTTACGAGTAGTACACACGGATGTAACAATTTTAGTTGCGGCGCAAGCGCGCGTTTGTGCAACATGCCGCGCTAGTCAGGTGGTACTAGCATTTCGGCTACTTTGACCCAACCACCGTCATCCCTGAGCTTTTTCTTGCAATCAGGGCTTACTACCAGCATCGCCAGCACGAGTCCGCTGCCGAACTGTGCGACCGCTGTTAAAGCGTCGGGGTCATCTGCCTTGTTACAGCGGTACCCAAAGCGGTCACCTAGGCCGACGTTGCGGCGCGTGCCACGGACAATGAGCGGGGTCATGCTTATGAAACCTTCTAAAGCTCCAATACCATTCCTGTTCGTGCCTTGGGTCCAAGTCGCCCAGACGTAGTGATCGCGGGAAGCTATCCGCCTCTGTTCCCTGTAATAGATGGCGCAGGCGATCTTGTGGGCATAGCGTAAGAGGTGAGGGTGCACGTCCTTCGGTACTCCGGCGAGCGGTAAGTCTGCTGCCAAAATATGCGCGGGCTTTTCCATGCCCATGAGCCGCAGCGAATTGCGTTTATCTCGTGGCGTCAGATTAAGTTCAGGCAATAAATTTGGAAGATTGTTTTTAAGACCGCTTAGAGCCTTCGCCAGCTCCCCCTCTCGGAAATTTTCGTCGGAGGGATCGCCGAGTTTGACGTAGAATCCAAATGCAAGTTCATCGAGCCGAGTAGCGGCTTGGCAATAAGCACATGCTGGAAACTCAAAGTTTTCTGGGCCGACGCGATCTGGGAAGCAAGTGCGGGCCGGTACGTGGTCTATCGTAGTAGCAGGGGCGTTCCCGCCACAGAAGCAACACCAAGGATGGGCCGCGAGGAAGCGGCCTCTTTTGCGCATTGCCTCCCCCACTCTACTCTTTCCTCTCTGAGGCGCGCGCTGGGGCACTCCGACTATTAAGATTGGCAGGGTTTGAGCGAGCGTGGTTGCGGGAAATTGCCGCCAACGCTTCCTCTACGTGCTTGGGCGGCTCGCCGTTTCCAGGCCAAATTAACCAACTTCCTTTCACCGGATCAAGAGCCCGAACATAGGTGCTCGGCATATCCGCGCCTACCCGCCGCATGGTTCGTATAAAGGCATCAAGGGGCACCTCCCACAAGCCGTCAAACTTCGTTCGATCGGAAGTTATCAAAAATGACGACAAGGAAAGGTTGTCCGCCAGCCCCTCCACGAACACGAGACTATGTATAATCATATTGATAAGGGTTCGCGCAGGAAGTTGCCGCATAACCGGACTGTTGAGGTCATATAGCTCGTCAAAGTGATGCCGATTATCCGACGAGATTGCTGCTGATAATGCCGGATAAACCTTGCAGCCGATGCTCCGGTTCATCGTCGCCGTAGAGAGCTTTCCGGCCTCCAGCAATTTGCGCATGGAATACGCTGCGAAGAACACCTTCTTTTCGACTAAGTAGCTGCGCCGCTCCGTTGGCGGCTTGGCCGCCCAGCGGCCCAAGATGTCGGCGTCTCGCAGTAGGTCCTGCTTCCACGGCCAGCTTTCCCAGATCAACTTTCGGCCTACCCTCACCTAGGAACGGATTTGAAAAACCAGTATGAGCCGTATTGCTCCTCAGGGAAAGACGGGAGAGTGGATGGCCCATGATGTAGCGCAGTGGTTTTACCACCATGTAGTCGCTGCCTACGATCTGTACGCGCAGGAGCGGGACAGTCCGAGTTCGGGCCGATTCAAACACAGGCGGACGGCAATTGAAGCGGCAATTGCCCTGTTCCATTTCCTAGAACATCTGCCGCCGATAGCTAAGCTAACCCGCAAGCAGATGGACGGCGCGTGTCCTGATTTCGTCCTAATTGCGAACGTCGCCAACGCAGCAAAGCATCATCAACGCAGCGACGCTAAGGCGTTTGTCCAATCGGCAGCAGATATAACGGAAACGAACTTCGGGACCCGCTACCGGGACGAAGACGGGGAGTATACAGATGCTCGTAGCGCCGTGCTCGTCAAGTGTGCCGATGGGGTAAATCGACCGTTAGACCCTGCTTTGACGAAGGTTCTAAATTTTTGGTCCAGCCACCTGCGAGACCTGGGGCTGGTAGACTATCCTGCAAGGCCCATTCCAGGCGCGCCCGGCGCCGCAATGGTGACGCGGAGGGACGCTAGGGGCCTTAGCCTAGAAGCTCTGAAAGGCTTGGATTTCACACAGTCCTTTGTCCTCCAGCGGTTCAATCCCGATAAGGGTTTCGCTGAGCCCGTGGACCTTACGGGAGCCGACATTCAGTTCCGGGTTTATAAGCCCGCCTATTACCTCGACATCGCTGTAACCTTGCCTGCGCACGGGGCCACGTTCAACGTGGCGATGGACCTAGATGATGCCGAGGCAGCAGACTGGCGAAACACCCAATCAGAAGCTGATCGAGAATGCTTCAAGCAGGCTCTCATGGAGCGGAGGCAAGAGGAGTTTGGACGCAAGCTCGTGGAGGCACTGCAAGCTGCCGAGGAGCCAACATGAGGGCACCTCGGCTGTCATCGCGTAGTGAAGGGACCTTTGACGCGCGAGAGTGGATAAAAGAGGGAGATGGCCTTCTTGCTTCGGCCCGCACAACCAGGGCCACGTGGCTGCTCAAGAGGCGCAGGTTTTCCGCCCTCATTCGCAGCACAAACCGCCCCAAAAATGCAGCGCGGGCATGGAATGAGCTTACGGGCCTCCCGAGAGCTTCTATGCTTTTGCTCGGCTATTCTGTCGAGATGTATCTCAAAGCAGGATTAGCGAGGGCCTACCACGGGTGCAGGGAGGAAGTTTTTGACAAGGACGCCCGGCGTCGGTTTGGACACAAGCTCTCTGCGCTCGCCGGGGAAATAGACTATCCACTAACCACCAACAGCGTAGCGGACTTTGATACACTCCAGCAGCACATTCTTGCCGGGGCTCGCTACCCAGCGGCCCCGGAAACCGGACAGAGCTATGCTGACGCCGTTAACGACCTAACTAATGCCATTTGGGACCGGGCCTCATTTCGCCGCTACTGTAAGCTTGCCGCCGCGATCCGGAAGCATGTGACGAAAATCGACATGGACAGTAATAACCCGGCCATTTTTAAGTCCCTCAACATAGATCAGGACGGGTATCTGTCATTCCGACTTGGTGGGAACCTTCGAACTCGAATTACTTATAGGCCCAGCACAGACATGTACGAGGCAGGCAAGACCGCCCCGAATGATGTGCGGGCTTTACTGGACCCCACGGCGCATACTGTGCTGCTCCATTACTGGGACAGCGCAAGGATCGTTGAGGATACGCTGGGACGCGGGCGGGCGGCGACAGCGTTAAGGCAGGATGCCAAGGGAGTGGCTGTTTGGGACTGCCCTACGACCCGAAACTAGTGAGCTTATGCGAGAGGCCAACTCCGACAGTCTGAGGGCCGATTTACCCCCGTAGGGGTCCCTTGGCCTCGGCTCATGGAATTGCGCGCCTCCGCCTCAAAAACCTGTTGCACCTAGTCCTGTTCACACATATACGAAGGTATGCATGTGAACAGGAGATAGGGATGAAACGGGAACAAGCAGGCAAAGCTATCGCGTACCTTCGCGTATCTACAGACAAGCAGGGCCGCAGCGGCTTGGGCCTAGAAGCGCAGCGCGAAGCCGTGGCACGATTTGCCCAAGCTTCCGGCCTCACCATCGCAGGCGAGTACCTAGAGGTTGAAACTGGTAAGGGCTCTAATGCTCTGGCGAAGCGCCCTCAGCTACTTGCCGCGCTAACAGAGGCGAAGCGGACTAAGGCCAAGCTGGTCTTAGCCAAGTTGGATCGTCTCGCTAGGAACGTGCACTTCATATCCGGCCTTATGGAAACAGGCGTGGACTTCGCAGTGGCCGACATGCCCAACGCAGATCGTTTCCAGCTACATTTATATGCGGCTCTCGCAGAGAAAGAGGCTGAGGTAATCTCGCAAAGGACTAAGGCCGCACTCGCTGCTGCTAAAGATCGTGGGCAGGTACTAGGCAAGCACGGCAAGGTACTAGCAGCCCGCAACCGAGAGGAGGCAGTGGAGCGCCTTAGACCTATCGCCAGCGCATTGCGGGAGCTTCGGAATACAGGGATGAACATGCGTGCTATGGTCGGTGCACTTAACGAGCGTGGCGTACCTTCACCGGCTGGCGGCAAGTGGCACTTGGCTAACCTACACCGGGCTATGAAACGGCTGGCGGAAGCGGCCTAAGCGGGAGCAAGCTATTGTCCTCATCGGTGCTGATAAGTGCGGCTTCTCTGCTGCTACTGGCGTTCTACATTATCGGGGTATTCGATTTGATCCCGCCTCGCAAATGAGCGCTCGGGGTGGTGGCATATTAGGCAGCGACAGCAACTAGAGAAGCCGCTGGAGCGCGATTGCACTCGCTAGGAGAAGCGGAACGGATACTGCCAAAGGGAAGCGGTAGCTCTCGCTACGTGCATGGCACCGGATCGACCAGATTACGCCTACCGCAGCAAGCAGTATCAGGAAGCTGGCCACACCTATGGCTAATATGATTTGCGCGGTTTCACTCATGTCTTGCTCCTCAGTGCATCACAGGCCTCGGTTGGAATGAGGCCAAACCCGTTATCGTTACGAGATTAGATGCGCTCAGAGCGCTGAGTAGTTAGCGTTAAACCGGAGGCGGGCTCCGGCTGCCGATTACTAAGGGACGGATTAAGGAGTGGATCAAGGAATAAATGTCACCTTTCCACAGGCTATTTGGAAATCTGTTATTTCTCTAACCTTTAGTCGATACCGTTTTGCAGTACGCTGAGACTCTCACGCAACACTCTTACCTCGACAACAAGCGCTGGCATGGAGGACCACTAATCAGGGTTGCGAGAGACAAGCGGGGGCCGAAAGTTGGGGTTCTTCGGATCGCAGCGCCCTGCCCACCTGTACCAAGCTAGGGCTAGAATAACCGTGGCTATCCCACCTAGGACACTCCCAATTATTAAGCCTGACGTGACCCCCGTTTTTTCCTCCATTTTGAGTTAGAGTCCGACCCATTGAAGGGACGGACAGATGAAGCGGAAGCAGTTTTCGGAAGAGCAGATTATTGGCCTCCTGAAGGAGGCCGAGGCGGGT
>JACDEE010000021.1 GCA_013816585.1 Sphingosinicella sp.
GGCTGAAGACCCTCCGCGGCCTTACACCCTACGAATATGTCGCCCGCGTCTGGACACAAGACCCGGCTCAATTCAAGATCGCTCCGTATCGCCACACAACGGGACTAAACACCTAGAAACGGTGCCGGCCCCGGCGTTCCCTTGAAAAAATTCGATCAGCATCGGCGCGAGGACCGCCTCATCTACCGCGTGGGTTTGCCCCTTCAGAATATGACGACGCGCCTGCGGCAGGGCCGCGGCGACGGCCGCAGCCGCGTGGCGCAATTTTGGTGGACTGCTTTCCCCGCCCATAACCAGTGCGGGGACGGCGACGTCGCTGATGTCGGCGCTCGGCACGGCCCAATTGCCGAGCAATATCACGTCATAAGCCAAAGTGTGCGCCAACTGCTCCTGCATCGCCCACATTGGCGACTTGGTCATTCGGGCTACGTCCGCCTGTGGGGCGCCCACCACCTTTATCATGAAATATTCTACCGCGTCGCCTCGGCGCCCGGCCGCAACCATCTCGGTCAGCTTTGTCGCCGCATCCTTCGGGGGCGCAGTTCCGCTGCCATCGTCCACGAAGGGCGGCTCATACAAAGCCAGGTAGGTAATCGGGAGGCCGGCATCCGCCGCCTTCAGCGCGAGAACCGCCCCGGACGACATTCCGAACACCGCCGCTGATCCGCCCATTTTTGCAATCAGTGCGGCGAGGTCCTCAATCTCCCGGTCCACTGAATAGGGTGGCGTGTCACCGCTATCTCCACGCCCTCGCCGGTCATAGCTTATCACGGTGAAGTGCGGCGCGAGCAGTTGCGCCAGCTTTGCCGACCCATTCCGATCGCTCAGCGCGCCGCCTACCAATATTACAGGCGGCCCGCTTCCGACCCGGTCGTACGCTAATTGCGTGCCGTCTTGTGAGGAGACGTGTTGCATTGCTGCTCCTTTTTTAGCCTCCACATAGTCTTCCGGGTGCGATGGTTCCGACTGCGGGGAGCAGGTCGCCAGGAAGGTCAGTGCAACGCAAAAAGAGGTTCGCTTGGATTTGCGTGCCATGTGATTGCTCCTGTCCCGCCTCCTAAGGCCACTGGCCGGCCACTCGCTTGTATTTATTTTACCCGGCGAGATCACCGGCGTGAGGGCCTATCGCGATGGCTTGCTGGCGCGGAACGAAGTTACGAATCAGCCATGCCGCTCCCGCGATGGAAATAGCGATACCCAGCATCGTCCACTCCATGCGGTTTGTCGGTGCCGCGGCGACACGCGGAACATGCAGAAGAAGCGCGAACAGGCCGCACATCAAGGCAAGCAATGACGCTGCGATGCGGGCCGCGACGCCGATCAAAATGGCCGCGCCCGCCGCGAAGTGAGCGACGCCCGTGAAATAGGCCCAGAAATATTTTGCGGGCAGCCAATCAGGCACCATCGAGGCGGTGATGTCGGCATAGACGAAGTGAGACAGTCCGAAGACCAGGGGGCAAATTCCAAACAGGATTCGGGCCACGCTGCGGATCGGCGGGCTCCGCGCCCACTCCATGGAGGCCCATCCGGCGGCCGCGAGCGAGAGGATCTCCGCTAGCCCAAGCAAATTGCCCAGATGCGGATTGGCGGCGACCCTTGGTACATGGAGGGCGAGAACCCAGATCGTATAAGAGAGGGGCAGGAGGGCCCGGCCGAGGCCGGCGCGTAGCCACAATGATGCTAATGCGCCCAGGATGAGAAGGATGCCGCTCAAAACCGCGATCGGCGCTCGGGCCGAAAACGCCTCGGGCACGGGCTGCCATTGGAAGGCAAAGTCCCGTGCGGCGATGGTGATGAGCCCGAGCAGGATGGCGCCGGCAGCATAAGGCAACGCGTCCAGGAAGAGCCGATCGCGCATTCTTATCCCCTTGGCGTGATACATTGAAACGTCCCGCGAGCGCCGCACGAGGCATCTCGGTCGCTGGCGCGCTCTCGTCCTAGTTCCGTCAGCGGACAGCGCTTGTATTTATTTAACCTTGCGGGAGCAGCCGGAAATGCTTTGCGTGGTCCGGGTTGGCGGTCTGCGCCTGTCGGCGCCGTTCGACATACCGAGCGGGAGTATGGCCAGTAGCGCGCTTGAAGTCCTTGTTGAAATGCGCCTGATCGTAATAATCAAAATCTTGTGCGAACTCTGTCCATAAGCGCGGTTCGCCGGTCTCAATGGCGCCGAGTAGATGTTGGACCCGGTACAGCAGCGCAAGCCGTTTCGGCGGAATGCCGACAATGCGGTTGAACAAGGTCACAAGGTGCTTCTTGCTGACGTCGGAAGCGGCCGCCAGATCGGCAATCCGGACCATCCCGTGATGACGGTTCAGAATTTCCAGGGCCGGAGCAATCCGGTCCACGCGGCGAGCATGGGGCAAACGTGCCGCGAGCATGTTCTCGAGCAAAGCGAACCGTGCCTGTACATTGGGAGCTTCCGCCAGCCGCTCCCGAAGCTCCAGGGCGAACGGGCCCAGTAGGGCATCAACCGCAACAGTCTCGTTGCCGAGTTCATGGGCGTCGATTCCGAACAGCGCGAAAAAGCCCCCCGGGCGGAACGAAACGCCGATATAGTCCACATCGGCAGGCCAGCAGACCGAATGATATTCGTCCCACAGGCCCATGCACCAACCCTGGCCCGACTGGGGCTCCCAACGGTTGGCACCCGCGCGTCGTGCGCTGACCGTCCCGCCGAAATTGAACTTCAGATCCATCCTCGGCCCAGGCATGACATATTCACGGCGGTACGGCATTGGCGCCGCGGGGCTGTAAAGACGCTCAATGACACCATTGAGTGGCGCCGCTGGATGATGGACGAGGAAGGTCATGCTCGTTCAGGCTACACCCGAAAGTGCAGGACGCACAGCCGTCGGATCCCTCACCCAAAGACAATTGCTTACGGCCTTCTGGCAGCCGCTCGGCGGCCCGTCTGGGCCGGCCTTATTCCCGGCTTACAAGCATTTGGCGTCCTGCCGCGCCTTCGGAAGGCGCTGTTTCACCCAGTCGCGCATGCCGTCCCCATAGACCGATTGAAGCTCGTCATAGACCTTGCAGGCATTTGTGGGCTTTTTCAGCGCGATCAGGGCCTGGCCCAGGAAATAGAGGCTGTCGGCAGCTCGTTCGCCCTTGGCGTCGGCCTGATAGTTGGACAGCAGGATCTTGGCCGCGGTCGCCGGCTGGCCCGCGTCCAGATAGGCGCGGCCGGCAAGGTTCAGCGCGTAGCTGGCACGGCGATGCCTGGGATATTTCTTCGCCATCGTCTCCAGCGACTTTTGCGCGGCGGCAAATTGTCCGGCCTCCCACTGGCGGAAACCGACCAGATAGGCGTCCTCGGCCGGATCCCCGGTCGAGGCAGGTTCGGATGCGGCCGGCACATTCTGGCCGGTCGAACTGGATTCGTTCGACGAGGCGCCGGCCGGTTCGAGCCGGGCCGGCTGCGCCGCCACGGGGCCCAGATCCTGAAGGCGTCGATCGACCGAAAGCCGATAGTCGCTGAGTGCGCCTTCGAGCTGGCGAGTACGATTGGCATTTTCTTCCGACGCGCCGGTCAGCCGAGCGAGCTGCGCTTCCAGCGAATCCAGCCGCGCGGTGAGATCGGCCGTAGCGTCGCTGGCGGGGATGCCTCCGGAAGAAACCTGCGCAGTCGAGGGGGCGATTTCCGGCTGAATATACGTACCCGACGAGCGGCGTTGCACCGCGGCCAGGTCGCGTTCGAGCTTTTCGACGCGCCGTTCGATGCGGTCGCTGCTCTGGGCCAGCGCCGGCGCTGCCGTCCCGGCGAGCAGAATCAGCCCAAGAAGATGAAAACGCATGACATATCCCCGCAAATAGCCCTCAATTCCCCCTAGCATCAGCCAAGGGGCCTGTCGCCAGGATTAAGCGTTCATTCGGCCGGCGGAGGAGGTGGAACGGCCAAAGGCTGCGCGGCAACGCCCGGCTGCGCCGCACCGCCGCTTTGCGTCCTCGCGGCAAGATCGGCGGGCTTCAGGCTGACATTGTCGATCGTCTGTTCCGGCTGGCCCAGAGGGGGGATTTCCGCGCCGCCGACGGTGATGCGCAACGCCTGCGGCCGGCCCGTGCGGATTTGCGGCGCCTGGGCGGTCGCCGGTATTTCGAACCGGTCGCCGGCTTTCATGATGCCTTCGAATAATTGGGTGCCGGCGCCCCCGTCATAGATGCGCAGCCAGACTTCATCGGTGGCGGTGATCACCACCGCGCCGGTCGCGGGAATCGCGGCGGCAGCCGCGGGCTGCTGGGCAGCAAGTGGCGCTTCGGCGACCGCGACTTCCACAGGATCGACATCCGATCCACCAACCGACAAGGTCCGCCACAAGATATAGCCCACGACCAGCAGCAGGGTGATCGCGCCGGCCACCATGGCGAGCGACTTTGGCGGAACGCGCGCCGGATCGGCGGGCTCGTAATAGGATTGTGGGGTTTCATAGGTTGGCCGGGTTCTGCCGATCTGTTCGCGCAATTCGGCCGCGACTTCATTGCCGTTGAGGCCGATCGCATTGGCGTAGGCGCGGGTGAAACCGATACTGTAGGTGGGGGCGGGAAGCTGGTCCCATTCCCCATGCTCGATATGCTGCAGATGCCGGATCGGAATGCGCGTCTTGCTCGCAATTTCGTCAAGGCTGAGCTTCTTGGCCTCGCGCGCCGCCTTCAGCCTGTCCCCGATCGTGGGAACGCTGCCCGGATCAAATTCACTCATTCAACGACCCCTGACGCGCTTTTCTTGATTTGGCTCATGACATAGCAGCCAGCCGCCAATGTCAACGCACCAGCCGCAATATCATCGTTAAAATCGGCGCTTTTTCAGCCGATCGCCACCTGATGCTTGCGCGCCCAGCGGGTCAGCGCCGCGCGCATGTCCTCGGGAGGCTTGTTCAGCAGGTCTTCGACAAAGGGCATCAGCTTCGACCGGTCGAGCGAACGGACCATTCCCTTGATCGGCCCGACCGCCGCAGGCGTGATCGAAAGCCGGCGGATGCCCAGGCCGATCAGCGCCATCGCCTCCAGCGGGCGGCCGCCCATTTCGCCGCAGACCGCGACCGGGACCTTGTGCTGCTGCGCTTCGCGGACGACCCGGCGCAGGAAACGGAGGATGGCGGGCGAAAGCCAGTCATAGCGCTCAGCAAGCTTGGGATGGGCGCGATCGGCCGCGAACAGGAATTGGGTGAGGTCGTTGGTGCCGATCGACAGGAAATCCACCTTGGGCAGCAATATGTCCAGTGTTTCGGCCAACGCGGGAACTTCCAGCATCGCGCCATAATTGATTTTGGCGGGAAGCTGCTTTTTCCGACTTTGCAGCCAGTGTTTCTGTTCCTCCACCAGCGCCTTGGCGTCGTCGAATTCCCACGGCTCGGACACCATCGGGAACATGATGTGGATTTCGCGGCCCGCGCCGGCCTCCAGCAGGGCCCGGGCTTGAGCCTTCATCAAGGCGCTCCGGTCGAGCGACAGGCGAAGGGCCCGCCAGCCCATCGCTGGATTTTCTTCCTCCTGCTCCTCGGCGTGCAGATAGGGCAGGGCCTTGTCGCCGCCGATATCGAGCGTCCGGAATACGACCAGTTTGCCGGCCGCCGCATCCAGTACCGCTTTGTACAATTTCTGCTGCATTTCGCGGCGCGGCAGGGTGGCGGAAACGAGGAACTGGAATTCGGTGCGGAACAGCCCGATGGCATCGGCCCCGGTGACCTTCAGCGCCTCGACATCGTCCTGCAGGCCGGCATTGATCGCGACGGTAAGCCGCACCCCGTCCAGGGTGATCGAGGGCAGCGATTTGTAGGCCGCGAATTCAGCGCGCTGTTTCTGCTTCACCAGCAATTTGGACTCGAAGGCACGGTGGACCGCGGAAGTTGGCCGGACATGGACTACACCCTCGTCGCCATCGACCAGCAATTCGTCGCCTTCGCCGATGATCCGGCGAACGTCGCGGGCTCGGCCTATCACCGGTATGCCCATCGCCCGCGCGACGATCGTCACATGGGCGGTGAGCGAACCTTCCTCCAGCACCACGCCCTTCAGCCGGCGGCGGTCATATTCCAGTAATTCGGCGGGGCCGAGGTTGCGAGCGACCAGGATGGCGTCGGCGCGCAGGCCGGTCTGGGCGGCGCTGCCGAGCTGGCCCGAGACGATCCGGAGCAGGCGGTTCGAAAGGTCGTCCAGATCATGCATCCGTTCGGCCAGCAGCGGATCGTCGATCTGGCGCATCCTCGTCTGGGTTCGCTGGCGGACGCGTTCGATCGCCGCTTCGGCGGTGAGGCCGCTGTCGATCGCCTCGTTGATCCGCCGGGACCAGCCTTCGTCATAGGCGAACATCTTGTAGGTCTCGAGTATCTCCTGATGCTCGCCCGCCGTTCCGAATTCGGCCTGGGCGGTCATCCCGTCAATCTGCTCGCGCATCTTGCGGAAGGCGGAATAGACGCGCTGGCGCTCGGCCTCCACATCCTCGGCGACGGTATGCTCGATCAGGATGCGCGGCTGATGATAGACGGCGATGCCCTTGGCCATTCCGGTGACCAGCTTGAACCCCTGCAACCGGGCCATCGCCATGTCGCGGCGGGCATCGGCGGCAGCGGTCGTCTTGTCGACCAATTTGGCCCCGGCGATCAGTTCGGACAGCACCATGGCGACTGTCTGCAACGCCTCGATCTCGACATCGTCATAGGGACGGGGATCGGCATGTTGCACGCAAAGGACTCCGATCGCGCGCTCGTTGCGGACGATCGGGACTCCGGCAAAGCTGTGATAAAGCTCCTCGCCCGTTTCGGGGCGATAGGCGAATTCAGGATGATGGCTGGCTTCATCGAGGTTCAGCAATTCGACTTCTTCGGCGATCGTTCCGACCAGCCCTTCGCCCAGGGCCAGTTTGGTGACGTGCACCGCGCTCTGGTTGAGGCCGATCGTGGCGAACAATTCCAGTGCTCCGTCGCGCAGCAGATAGATGGAGCAGACCTCGCTCGACATCGCCTCGGCGATGATCTTGACGACGCGGTTGAGCTTCGCCTGCGCGCCGGTCCGCGATGCCATCACGTCGTGAAGTCCGGTCAATATCTCGCGGGCGGAGGTGGCGGAGCGTTCAGGCATGCCGGCGAGCTAACAGAAAGATAGACCGGTTCCAATGGCGGCATCCTCCATTCCTCGCGCCAGCCTCTCGCCGCGGCCGCCCTTCGAAATCTGAATTCGAAAGCAATAAACGGAGCGAAGATGTGATCGCGTTGGCCAATGGGAGTCCTTGTTTTTTTGGACAGGGGGGATTTTCAATGCGTTCACGTTTTTTGTCGGCCACTACGCTAGCGGCTCTCAACGTCTTTTGCTTGGCAGGTGCCGGAGCTCAGGCGAGTTCGAACGCCGTCACCGGCGCAGAAGACGCCTTCGGTTTCACCAGCGGCGAAGAATCAATCGGCATTTACGATCAGAGCTCGGTCCGAGGCTTCAATCTGGAGGCCGCGGGAAATTACCGGGTGAACGGGACCTATTTCGTCAAGAATTCCGGAGTCAGCAGCACCTTCCTGGAATCTACCGCCGTGAAGATAGGCTATGCCACGCTCGCGGCTTCACTTCCGGGGCCGTCGGGCGTGGTGGATTTCAAGCTGCGCGATCCGGCGCATGGGGAGCCGAGCCTGGTGACCCTCGGGCTAGGCGAATTCAACGAAACCTATATGGATATCCTCTACAAGCATCGGGCGAGCGACAACCGCCTGTCGCTGGCGCTGGGCGCGAACTTTGTGTTCGACAAAAGCGACCTGCAGGGTGGGGGCGGAAGCTCGTGGCTGGTGGGCGGCACCAGCCGGATTTCCATCGGCAGCCAATCGGTCCTGAGGGTCTTCGGTGGCGAATATGATTATCGGCGGGATTCGCAGTTCCGGATCGTGAACGTCGGCGATGAATTGCCCCATCGCATCGAGCGCCGCCGATTTCTCGGACAGGAATGGGCGCGGGAGCGGGGACAGCGGCGGATTGCCGGCGCCTTGTTCGACAGCACTCCGGCGGGCCGGTGGTCGGTCGGCGGCACATTGGTCTTTTCGCAGGAAGATCCGACCCGCGCCTACCGGCAATTATTCGTCGTCGATGGCGACTCCGAAATGGCCACGAGCCGGATAGTGGCGGCGCCTCAGCAGCGCCAAACCAGCTGGTCGGGCGAAATTCGGGGGCGCTGGTCCGCAGAAACCGCTTCGCTGCGTCATTCGGTGGAACTCAGCCTCCGCGGGCGCCGCTCGCGCAATTTATTCGGCGGCGATCGGGTGCTGGGGATCGGCGAAGTGCTGCTGGGTGCCAAGCCGGCGCAGATGGCCGCGCCCGATACTTCCGATGCGCGGGCGGATCTTCGCACCGCGGTCGATCAATGGGGCGCGGGCGCCGCCTATCGGCTGGCCTGGCGCGATCGGTTCCTGCTGAATGCAGGGCTTTTGAAGAGCCGCTACATAAAGCGGTTCACGCCCGCTGGCGGCGTTTCGGAACGCGGGCGATCGGCCCCCTGGCTCTACAATCTGGGCGGTGCAGCGCGCGCGGGCGGCGGCATCGAGCTTTACGCAAGTTATAGCCGCGGGCTGGAGGAGTCGGGCATCGCGCCGGCCTCGGCCGCCAACCGAAACGCAGTGCTCGACGCGATCATCGTCACCCAGCGCGAAATAGGATTGAAATACGATCTGGCGCCCGGTTTGAAAGCGGTGATCGCGGGGTTCGACACCCGGAAGCCCTATGCTGGGATCGATTCCCAGACCAACATCTATCGCTTCCTGGGGGATGTGCGTCACCGGGGCATCGAGGCGTCGCTTTCCGGAAGGCCCATAAAGGGCACGTCGATCGTCGCTGGAGGAGTTTTTCTTCAGCCGAGGTTGAGCGGGGCGCAAGTCGATGCCGGCATAATCGGCGATCGGCCTGTCGGCGTTCCCCAATGGCGCCTGATCGGCAGCATCGATCAGGACATTGCGGCGGTTGAGGGCCTTAGCCTCGATCTGGCGGGTGAATATGTCGGGAGGCAGGCCGCAAGGACCCGGATAGCTTTACCCGAAGGCAAGCAGATGGAGATCGCGCCGAGCGTCACTTTTGACCTCGGCGCTCGCTATCGGTTCCGCGCGCTGGACAATGGCTTCACCGTTCGGCTGCAGGCGCTCAATATTTTCAATGATTATGCCTGGACGGTCGATCCTTCGGAGGCCCTGGGATATTCACCGTCCCGTCGCTTCCGCCTGGTCCTGACCGCCGAATTGTAAGCCGTTCCGCGTCAGGCCCTGAGCCCGACGCCTCCTACCGGTGTAATGACACGGCTTTCGCCGAAACCGGCAATGATCGGACGCGCTTTCTCGATCGCTTCGCGGACCGCTGGAAGAGTAAGCGATGCCTTGTGACTGGCTTCGCTGTCCCAGGCCTCGGTGATCCATATCCCGTCGGCATCATTGGGATCGATCGCGACGATATAACTGAGGCAGCCAGGCATGTTGCTCGCACCGTCCAGCAGCAGATAAATCAATCTGTCCCTCTTGCCCGGGACGGCGCTCATTTGGCCGATGAGCCCGTAAAAGGGCGCGTCGCTCAAAGGCAACAAATTGGGCGCGGGTTTCGCCACTGGAGCGCAACCCGCGGCCGCGGCAAAGGCTGCGCCCGCGATCAGTTCGCGGCGGCCGATGGGAAAATCACTCACAGCTGGTTCGACCGGCGTTCGAGCGCCGACGCCGCCTGATCCATCAGGCTTTTCAGAATTTCCCCCACCGATTGTTCCTCCTTCACCATTCCCACCGACTGGCCTGCCATGACTGAACCGCTTTCGACGTCGCCGTCAATCACCGCGCGGCGAAGCGCGCCTGCCCAATAATGTTCGATCTGCAGCTGCGCTTCGGCCATTTCGACCTGGCCCTCATCCAGCAATTTGGCGACCTCGATCTGCTTGGCCGAGAAATTCTCCATCTCGCGATTCTTGAGCGCGCGGACGGGAATGACCGGCAGCCGCGGATCGATCTGAACCGACGGTATGGCATCGCGCGCCGATGCGCGGATGAAGGCCTTCTTGAAATTGGGATGCGCGATACATTCATGGGCGCAGACGAAACGCGTGCCGAGCTGAACGCCCGAAGCGCCCATTTCCAGATAACCGGCGATCAGCCCGCCATGGCCGATGCCGCCCGCGACGAAGATCGGAATGTCGGCGGCGAGCGGCGGCAATATTTCCTGCGCCAGCACCGAAGTGGATACAGGCCCGATATGGCCGCCGGCTTCCATGCCTTCGATCACCAGGGCATCGACCCCTGACCGGATCAGCTTTTTCGCCAGCGCCAGGGCCGGCGCGAAGCAGATCAACTTGGCCCCGCCCTCCTTGACCCGGTCGATCGAACCGGCCGGCGGCAGGCCGCCGGCGAAGACGACATGGGTGACCGCATGTTTCTTGCAGGTTTCGATCAGGTCGATCAGCATCGGGTGCATGGTGATCAGGTTGACGCCGAACGGTTTGTCGGCGCGCTTTTTCGTCTCGGCAATCTCGATGTCGAGCAAATCGGGTGTCATCGCGCCGCAGGCGATCACTCCGAACCCGCCGGCATTGGAAATGGCGGAAACCAGGTTGCGTTCCGAAATCCAGCTCATCGCGCCGCCCAGCACCGCCACCTCGCAACCGAGGAAATCGGTGCCGCGCTTCATCAGACGGCGGAGGCGGTCATGGCCGACCGCGCTTGCGTCTTCAGTCATTGAAAAATCCTCATTCGGGCGTTTCCGCGTCGAGGCCATAGGCCGTGTGCAGGACGCGCACGGCCAATTCGGTATATTCTTCCGGGATCAGCACCGACACCTTGATCTCCGACGTGGTGATGGCGAGGATATTGATGCCGCGCCCGGCCAGCGCCTGGAACATCTGGGCGGCGATGCCGGCATTGGAACGCATGCCGACGCCGACGGCGCTCACTTTCACCACTTCGGTGTCGGTCAGAATTTCCTCGAACCCGATCTCCTCCTTCAGCTTTTCCAGGACGTCGCTGGTCTGGACGAGGGACTCGGTCGGCACGGTGAAGGTCAGGTCGCTCTTCTGGCCGGCCCTGGGCACGCTTTGCACGATCATGTCGACATTGATGCTGGCTTCAGCCAGCGGCGCGAAGATCGCCGCGACCGCGCCGGGGCGGTCGGGAAGCCCGGTCAGGGTCACCCGCGCCTCGTTCTTGTCATAGGCGATGCCGGTGATCAGCTGCCGTTCCATGGCGGAATCCTCAATAAGTTCGTCGGCCACGACCATCGTGCCCGGTTTGTCCTCGAAAGACGAAAGCACCTGCAGGGGGATATTCTCGCGCATGGCGAGGCCGACCGATCGAGTCTGCAAAACCTTGGCGCCGACGCTGGCAAGCTCCAGCATCTCTTCATACGTAATGATCGGGATCTTGCGCGCGCGGGGCACGATCCTGGGGTCGGTCGTGTAGACTCCGTCGACGTCGGTATAGATGTCGCAGCGGTCGGCCCTGGCGGCGGCGGCGATCGCGACGGCCGAAGTGTCGGAACCGCCACGCCCGAGCGTCGCGACGCTTCCATCCTCCGCTACGCCCTGGAAACCCGGTATGACCGCGATCCCGTCATCGTCGAACACGCGTTCCAACACGTCCACGTCGATCCCGTCGATCAGGGCGGAGGCATGCGCCTGCGTCGTTCGGATCGGCAACTGCCAGCCCATATAGGACCGCGCGTTGAGGCCCATTCCCTGCAAGGTGATCGCCAGCAGCCCACTGGTCACCTGTTCGCCCGAGGCGACCACCACATCATATTCGCGGGTGTCGTAGCGGGAGGCGGCTTCGCGGCAAAGGTGGATCAGCCGGTCGGTTTCGCCGGCCATGGCCGATACGACCACGATGACCTGATTGCCCCGTTCCGCTTCGCGCTTCACCAGATTGGCGACATGGCGAATGCGTTCGATGCCAGCCATCGAAGTGCCGCCGAATTTCATGACGATACGGGCCATTCGGCTTATTCTTCTCCGGGAACCTTGCTGCCCGCCTTTTCCTTTCTGGCGAACAAGTGCAAGGGAGATTCCAGCATTAGGGGCAACGAAGGCTCAAATGACGGGAAGCTCAAATGAGTGAATCGGCCAGCATCGATCCGCGCGAAGCCGCCCATTTCGGGCGGTTGGCCGCCGATTGGTGGGATCCGCGCGGCTCTTCCGCCATGCTGCACAAGCTCAATCCGGTCCGGCTCGGCTATATCCGCGACCAGATCGACCGCCATTGGAGCGCGGACGAGACGGACCGGCGCCCGCTCACGGGCAGGAAGGCCGCCGATGTCGGCTGCGGCGCGGGATTGCTGGCCGAGCCCTTGGCCCGGCTGGGCGCCGACGTGACGGGAATCGATGCCGCGCCCGAAAATATCGCCGCCGCGCGGCTTCATGCCGAAGGGCAGGGACTGGAAATCGATTATCGCACCGGCGGCGTCGAGACGCTCGTCGGTACTTATGGTCTCGTGACGTCGCTGGAAGTGATCGAACATGTCCGCGACCCGCGTGGGTTCGTGCTTGGGCTTGCGCAAGCGATGGAGCCGAACGGATTGCTGATCCTCTCCACGCCCAATCGCACCTCGATGTCGCGCCTGCTGATGATCACTCTCGCCGAAGGGCTGGGCCGAATTCCGAAGGGGACACATGACTGGCAGAAGTTCCTCACTCCGGAGGAGCTGTGCGCCTTGCTGAAGGACGCGGGCCTCGAAATCGTCGATTGCAGCGGCCTGGCTTTCAGCGTGACCAGCGGGTTCGCTTTGTCCGACAACAAGTCGCTCGATTATTTCGTGACAGCGAAGCGCCCGGATTGATCAGGCTCGCCTGAATCCGGCGCCATCGCTATCGCCGTGTGTCGGTAGCGAGCCTTACCGCCAATCCGGCCAGCACCGTTCCCATCACCCAACGCTGCACCACCAGCCAGGTGGGCCGGCTGGCGAGGAACCCCGCCATCGAACCAGCGATCAGGATGACGATGGCGTTGACGCTGAGGCTGATCGAAATCTGCGTCAGCCCCAGGGTCACCGACTGGCCGAAGATGCTCCCATTTTCGGGGTGGATGAACTGCGGCAGCAGCGAGAGGTAGAAGACCGCGGCCTTGGGGTTCAGGAAAGATGTGATGAAGCCCATGGTGAACAGGCGCGACGGGGCTTCGCGGCGCAATTTCTGCACTTCGAACGGCGATTTGGCGCCGGGGCGGACCGCCTGCCAGGCAAGGTAGAGAAGGTAAGCTGCTCCGCCGAAGCGCAAGGCGTCATGGGCGTAGGGAACAGCGAGCAGCAAGGCGGTGATTCCGAAGCTTGCGAACAGCATGTAGAACAGGAAAGCCAAGGCGACGCCGCCCAGCGACGTCATCCCGGCCAAACGCCCCTGGGTGATCGACCGCGACAGCAGATAGATCATGTTGGGCCCAGGGGTCAGGGCCATGCCGAGTGCGAGGAGGCTGAAGGCGATCAAATCGTTGCTGCCGTGCATCTCAATCTATCTCCCCAAAAGTTGGCGCCTGCTTCGGCCTCTGTTCGGGCTGCCACCCGATCAGTTGAAATCGACCTTGTCATAATGAGCGGGCGGCGCGATCACCTCCATCCGTTCGGTCAGGAAGGGACGGAAGCTCGGCCTCGACTTCATCACCGAATACCAGTCGGTGGTCTGCTTGTGCCCCCGCCAGTCGATCCCGCCCAGATAATCCGCGACCGAAAGATGCGCGGCGGCGGTAAGGTCCGCGAGGCTCAGCACCGGGCCGGCGAGCCAGCGGCGATGGTCGAGCAGATAATCCATATAATCGAGATGCGCGTTGGCCGACGTCATGGCTACCCGAAGTGTCTTGGTGTCCGGCGCGTCGCGGCTGATCAACCGCTTGCGCATCCTCTCGTTCATCAGGGGATTCACCACTTCGCGGTGCAGGCCCTCGTCGAACCAGGCGGCGAGTCGGCGGACCTCCGCCCGATTGGACGCGGTGCCCGGGATCATCGGCGATTTTTCGATCGTTTCCTCGAAATATTCGCAAATGGCATCGGAATCGATCAGCACGATGCCGCGCGATTCCTCGACCAACACCGGCGTCTGCCCGGCCGGGTTCAGATCCATGAATTCGTCACGGCTGGTCCAGGGGGATTCGCGCACCAGTTCATGCGCGATACCCTTTTCGGCCAGCATCAGCCGGACCTTGCGGGAAAAGGGACAAAGGGGAAATTGATAGAGCTGCCACATGGGCGCGCAGCATTAGCGTCGGCTGAGCCCACGTCCACCGCCCAAAAGGGGCAAATCGATCTTTTTAGAACTTAGTCGCGGTTGGGATCGTCGCGCCGGTCATATTCGCGGGGAGGGACGCCGCGAGCGGCATCCTCGACGCGGCGTTCGACATCTTCCAGCGTTCGGCGAAGCACCGGGGCCATCACCGCCATCTGTTCGGCGAGCGCCCCTACCGCGACGCTGGCGACGCCGATCTGGTCGCGCATCCGTTCGCGGAAATAAGGATCGTCCTTCGACGCGCGGTCGCCCAACGTCTCCTGGCGCTCGCGGCGGCTGAGCTTGCGGCCTTCGATCGCTTCGCGCAGCGGGCCAACTGGTGTGTCGAGAATGGCATCGGCTGCGCGCGCGGCGACGCCGGTCATATCCTCGATCTCGCGGCGGTCGGGCATGGAGCGCACGATGGCTTCGTCGCGTGGGTCCATCCTCGGCCGCCTGGTATCCCTCAGTCCCTCTTCATTGGCGTCCTCGCTCTCGGTCCGCGCATTTTCGGCCTGATTATCCAGCGGCGAATATTCCTCATCCGCCGATCTATCGGCGGCGGGCACGTTGACGGAGGCCGCCGCGGAGGCAGGAAGATCCACCGGTTGGATGGGCCTGGAAGCGGCTTGCTGCGGGGCTTGGGGCTGCTGCGCCAAAGCAGGCGCCGAAAGGGCAGGCACCGAAAGGGCAGCTAATGCGGCCGTGGCCATCGAAATCTTACGCAAACTTGCCTCCTGTCAAACACTTGGCGGCACTAAAACGCGGGTACACGCGACTCGGTTGCTCACCTTGTCCCGCCCAGCATGAGCCTCGCCTGAATGTAAAACCAGTATTTGTAGCGTTTTAGGCCAATGATTGCCGCGCTTTAAGGCGTTTAGCGAGCGAGCAGCCAGACCAATGCGATGGAACCCGCGGCGATCCGATACCAGGCGAAGGGCGCAAATCCGTAGCGGGAGACGATTCCGACGAACCAGCGGATCACCACCAGCGCCACCACGAAGGAGACGACGAAACCGACCGCGATGGTGATCCACGCGCTGCTGTCGAGCCCCCCGCCATTCTTGTAGAGATCGTAGCCCGAAGCGGCGAGCATGGTCGGGACCGCCAGGAAAAAGCTGTATTCGGCGGCGGTCTTGCGTTCGACGCCGAGGCTGAGCGCACCCATGATGGTCGCGCCGGAACGGCTGACCCCGGGGATCATCGACAGGCATTGGACCATGCCGACGCCCAGCGCCGTCTTCCATCCCATCGCCTCGACGCTTTCCACATGCGGGGTCTTCACCATCCGCTCGATTACCAGGATCGCGATGCCGCCGACGATCAAAGCGACCGCCACGAGGATCGGCGCGTCCAGCATCGCCTTCACCAGATCATAGACGAAGAAACCGATCACCATCGACGGAAGGAAGCCCAGAATGATGTTGCGGGTGAAGGCGATCGCGCCGGTATCACGCCGGCTAAGCCCGACCATGACATCGGTGAAGCGGCGATGATAAGCGACGATCACGGCCAGGATCGCGCCCAGCTGGATCACAATTTCAAACGTGCCTGCGGCCTCGCTGTTGAAACCGAGCAATTCGCCCGCCAGGATCAGATGCCCGGTCGAGGAGACGGGGATGAATTCGGTCAGCCCTTCGACGATGCCGAGCAGGATGATGACGAGGAGGGAGGCGTCCATAATCTCTTTCTAATTTCGGCCAAGCAGAGGCCCCAATCAATAGGCCTGTTTGCCGGCAAAGCGGCCATGGTCGCGATAGCGGGTCAGCCAGCCTTCCGAAACGGCCGCCAATGGCGTCGGCGTGACCCCCAGATCCTTGAGGCCGGGCGCGTTGGCAGAGGTGACATTGTCGGCCTGCAGCATCAGCCATTGATCCTGCGTGATGGGCGCTCCGGGCAGCCATCCGGTGAATTTGGCGGCGAGCGCTCCAATCGTGTCCGGCACGTCCACTATGCTCCGCTCGTGGCGGGTCGCGTCGCAGACATATTCGTAAATCTCGCGCATGGTCATGACCTGCGGCCCGCCAAGCTCATAGGTCTTGCCGGCGCATTTTTCGGGATCGGTCACCGCGGCCGAGACCGCGCGTCCGAAATCGGCGGCATAAAGCGGCTGGAACTTGGCCTGACCCCGCAGCACCGGCAGGATTGGCAGCATTCGGGCCATTCCGGCGAAACGGTTGATGAACGCATCCTCCCGGCCGAACAAGATCGATGGGCGGATAATGGTTGCGTGGGGGAAGGCGGCCCGGACCGCTTCTTCGCCAAGGCCCTTGCTGCGGCCATAGGCGCTCGGGCTCTCGGTATCGGCGCCCAGCGCCGAAATATGCGCCAGCGACTGGACGCTGGCGGCCGCAGCCGCCTCGGCTATCCTACGCGCCCCCTCGACATGCACCTGGCGGAAATTGCCCTTCAGGATGCCGACCAGATTGACCGCGCCCCATGATCCCTTGAGCGCGGCGGCTACCTGATCCTCGTCGCGAATGTCGCAGCGGACGAACTGGGTCTGGCCCAGCGCGCCCAAGGGCTTGAGGAAAAAGGCCTGGCGGGGATCGCGCTGCGCGATGCGCACGCGGACGCCGGCCTTGTACAGCGCCTGCGCCACATAGCGGCCGGCAAAGCCGCCGCCGCCGAACAAAGTGACCACTCGGTCCATTTCACGTCCCACCAGGAATGAATATTCGTGGCGCCCCATTGCCCGCTCGCATGTTCGTTGACAAGCGCTGGCGCGCCCCCTAACTCGCGCCCCCTACCCCGTGCCCAGATGGCGGAATTGGTAGACGCACCAGCTTCAGGTGCTGGCGCTCGCAAGGGCGTGGAGGTTCGAGTCCTCTTCTGGGCACCATTTTCTCAGATCCGCAGAAAACAGCCTGTCCCGCCCTCGCGATGGGACGGGACAGGCCGCGGTCCCCAAAGCTTTATTTCAGCGGCAGAAACAGTTCCACGGCGACTTCATGTGCCCCCACCCCCGGGATCAGGGAGAGGTGGCGTCGGCAATAGATCGGGAAGTCGCCGAGTTCTTCGCCGCTGGCGGGAAGCCACTCGCGATAAAGGTAGAGCGCAGCGGGCTCCAGATTACTGGTATTGCCGGGGTAGCGCAGCACCGCGCAGCGTCCGCCCGGAATAATCCCGGCTTTCATCTGCTCGTCATCCGCATCGATCGGCTGGTCGGTCCCGACGCACACGTCCATCGCGTAATCGGCCGGGTTCGCGGGCGTCCTTTCGGAACGGAAGATTGTGAAGGTGGGGCTCGTTTCGGGCGACAGGCCGGCCGCCTTGCGCCAGGCGCGGAACCGGTTAAGTGTCTCCTCCAGCCCGGCCCGATCGCCGCGATGCTCCATGATCGCCACCGGGGTCGGCGCCACATCGCGGATCGTCACGTCATCTTCGCTAAAGATAATCTCCATCAGCTTGCTCCTCGCATTGTTGTAAGGCCCGAAGGCCGCAAGCCACGGATCCCAGTCCGGAGACTTCCGGAATGAAGAAGGCGATTGCCCCAACCGTTGCCGAAAGGCGCGGGCAAAGGCATCCGGCGCATAGTAACCGGCATCCATCGCTATTTCAGTGACACTTTGGGCGTCACTGGAGGCCAGCCGGTTCGACGCACGTTTCATACGGGCAAGCTGGACATAGCGATGCACGGACAGACCGAAGGTCGCCGTGAATTGCCGGTGGAAATGATATTTGGAAAATGCCGCGATGCTGCTCAACGCGTCCAGGTCCAGATTGCCGTCCAGATGCCGGTCGATATGATCCAGCACCCTTTGCATCCGGCCATGATAATTTTGCAGCGCCGCCTTCATTCTTCATTCCTCCGTGGCGGACCAACTAGGCGTTCGCTGCCTTCGCACGCTCGACCGATCTTGCGGTTTGGAATTGCCGCGCACAATGCAGCCCAGCCTCCGGCAGGCGCCCAGCTGGCTCGGCGAGACAAAGCGGCATGACCGATCCGCGCTAGAAGCATCTTTGCAAAATGTCCCCCCAACCCTTTAGAATGCGCGTTGGCCCGTGCTGCACTGGCCAAAGCCACTGAAGCGTGGGAAGCTGACCTGGCGCGGGACTGCTTCGGCCGTGCGCTTGAGGAGGAAGCGATTGTTCGTCCCTCGTTTCATTCTGGCATTGGCGCTGACGGGGTCGGCGGCGGCCGCCGGTGTCGGGATGGCGCAGCAAGCACCGAAGATCGGCAAGCCGAGGCCGGCGCCGTCCGCGCCCTCGACCATGGCTCCGCTTCCGCCTGCAATCATCGACAATAAACTCGCGGTCGAGGGCGAGGAGATCAAGGCTCGCGAGGTGGAGACGCGGCTGAGTGTCGAAGTTCGAGTCAACGGCCGCGGTCCCTATCAATTCCTGGTCGATAGCGGCGCCGACACTTCGGTGGTGGGTCTTCGCCTGGCGCGCGAGCTTCAATTGCCGCTGGGGACGCCCGTGCTTTTGAACAACATGACCGACCGCAACATCGTGGACCGGGTCTTGGTCGACGAGCTGAGCCTGGGTTCAAGCAAGATCCGGTATCTGGAGCTTCCGGCGCTGCGCGACCAGGATATTGGCGGGGCGGGCCTGATCGGGATCGACGCGCTCGCCAGCCAGCGCCTGATGATGGATTTCGAAAAGCGCGTGATCAAGGTCGAAGACGCCTCCATTCCCGTCAAGACGCTCCACGGCGAGATCGTGGTGACGGCGCGGCGGCGGCGGGGCCAGTTGATCCTCACCCAGGTCAGCGCCGGCAGGCTTTCGCTGGAAGCGGTGATCGATACCGGGTCCCAGATCACGATCGGCAATCTGGCCCTTCGCGACAAACTCGTCCGCCGCAACCGCGCCAAAATGCAGACGGTCGCCGCTACCGGCGTCACGGGAAAAGAAGTGGAACTGCAATTCACGCAGATACCGGAGCTTCGGCTTGGGCCGATCACCTTTCACAATGTGCCGATGGCGTTCGCGGATGTGCCGCCGTTCGAAGTGTTCGGACTTTCGGATCAGCCCGCCCTGCTCCTCGGGACCGATTTGCTGGAAACCTTTCGCCGTGTGTCGCTCGATTTCAAATCGCGCAAGGTCCGGTTTCAGCTGCGCCGCTGCAGGCAATCGGTGACGATCAGCACGGCGCAAATGTCGCTTTCCACGCCGCTGACGCGGCTGTCCACGACGGGGGGCGCCGAAGTCTGCGGAAGGTGAACGCGCCTTCCGGACTTCGGCTTAAGCGGTCAGGGCTGCTCGCCAGGAAACAGCAGCAGCCAGTCCGCTTCGGCCTGGATGCGCGCAAGGAAGCTCCAGCTATCTACCGCGATCGAACGCTGCAGCCAGGGCTTCGCCTTTTTCGCCCTCGCCCCTCAGGATATGATAATCGGCCAGGCTGTAGGCGGTCGAAGCGGCGACGCCGTCCGCGGTGGCAAAAGCGCGGCCGCTATCTTCGGCGCTGAAAAAGGATTTGGCGGAGCGGTTGCCTTTGAACAATTGCAGGCCATCGAAATAAGTATCCGATCCGCCGTCCGGATGCACTTCGAACAGGCTCAGCTGATAGCCATCGAGCACCTTCTGCGCCTCGCGCATATGTCCGCCCCTGGGCCAGGTCGCTGGCGATTTCGCCCGATTTCGCCCGCGACGACATGCGGGTGCCGACGGCCTATTGGACTTACCTCGCCTATCGCAAGCTCGGCGAACATGAAAAGGCGCGGGCGACCATCGATGCGATTGAGCCCGACCTGAAATTGATCGAAAACGACATCTACTATCAGGCGGTCCAGGTCATGCAGGGGCGCCTGAAGCCCGCGGATGCTGGTGCGACCAAGGACAGCACGATCAAGTTCGCGATTGCGATGGAGCGCCGCTTCGCCGGCGACGAACCCGGAGCCAAAGCCCTGCTGACCGAGATCGTCCGCGAAAACGCGCAAGGCCATTGGCCGGCCGAAGCCGAACTTGCCGCGCCCGGCCGGCGGGCCGCCGGATCGTCCTTGGGTTAAACCGCGGATAGACCGAGGTTGAGCGTCCAGGCGGGCGACGAATTGCCAGGTCCGGTCCACGTTACGAATGTTGCAAGTGACGGAAACCTGACGTTATTTGCCGCAATCCCGGAATAGACGCGAAAGCATTTTACGGATAAACCCGCCGATCATGTTTCGCCGCTGGATTGAGAAGGAGGCAGATTCTTGAGAGCTTCCGTCGCAAACATCATACCAGTGGATGAACCGGAGCGTATGGCGGCGGTACGGCGTTACGACATTCTCGATACGCCGCCCGACGGGTTCTTCGACCGTATTACCGCTATTGCGGCGCGCCGGTTCAAGGTTCCGATCGCGATCGTCAGCATCGTCGATCATGACCGCATCTGGTTCAAATCGCATCATGGATTGGCGGTCGATCAAATTGGCCGCGATCCGGGCTTATGCGCGTCTGCTATTTTGTCGAACGAGCCCCACATCCTGACCGACGCGAAGAAGGATGTTCGTTCGCTTGCAAACCCGCTCGTCGCCGGTGATTTCGGGCTTCGATTTTATGCCGGCGTGCCGCTTACGACCAGCGATGGCTATAATCTCGGCACTTTGTGCGTCATCGACAAGGAGCCGCGACCCGTCGATCAGGATCAGATCGACGATCTCAAGGATCTGGCGTCAGTGGTCATGGATCAGATGGAATTGCGACTATCGGCACGCCGCGCCGTCTCGCACGCCCAGCTCATGGCCCGCGAAATCGACCACCGCGTCATGAACAGCCTCCAATTCGTTTCGGGCCTGCTTACGATGCAAAGTCGCGAGCCGGATTCGGCCGATGCCGCCGCTCAGCTGATGATGGCGGCGAACCGGGTTGCGGCGGTCGCGCAGGTGCATCGCAATTTTTACTCGAATGAAGCGGACGAGGTTTCCTGCATCGCCTTTCTCCGCCGGCTTTGTGCGGACCTGTCGCGCATTGTCGGGAAGCGGTCGAGGTGAGTGGCGACGAGGGCGACGTTCCAACGACCTGGATCCAGCCGATCGGCCTCATCGTCAACGAACTGGTGACCAATGCGTCTAAGCACGGCTCCGGCAAAAGCATCGTTTCATATCGGGTAAAGGGCAGCTTGCACGAGCTCAGCGTTTGCGACGAAGGCGATGGCCTGCCCGCCGGCTTCGATCCGGCCAATAGCAAGGGCCTTGGAATGAAAGTGGTTACGTCTCTTGCGAAGCAACTCGGGGGAAGCATGACCACAGGCCCTAATCCGGCCGGCAAGGGGTCATGTTTGAAAGTGGACTTTTCTCAGGTCGCGCGCACCCCGGCAACTTTACCTGATCCGGCGCGGTAGCTCTGTTGCCCGATAGTCCCACAGAGACTGCCGAATGAGCTGGCCATGTCGGCTTAAACCTCAAAGATTCCGCGTGTCGTTCGGCGGATTCATCCAATTGTTGTTGCGTCCGTCCGAATAGCGGACAGGCCCAGCCACTTGCTCGTCGATCGAGGCGTCATCGAGGCTTGCCACATGGATGCAGACATAGTCGCCCCCGAGCTGCTCCAGATGTCCGCGTTCGTAGGTTCGAACGCCGCAATGCCGACAGAAACTATGTTCGCTGGGCGTCTGAGAATGGGCGCGGTAGCCTTGCAATGCATCCTCGCCGCTCAACACGCGAAGCGCATCGGGCTTGACGAAAGCCGTCCAGGACCGGGGCTTGGTGCAAAACGAACAATTGCACTTGCCGGTCCCGGCGCGAAGGTCGATCTCCGCCTCGAATTTAACCGCGCCGCAATGGCAGCTGCCAGCATAGGTCTTGGCACTCATCGGATCATCCTCCCGGCTTTGATTACGATGTCAGGTCGAAGCGACAAGCACGGATGAATTCCAACCTAGCGGGTTTCCGCCCTCAATCATCGCCGCCTTCGTCAGGCTCGGCAGTCGAATCCTGGAAATAGGGTTCGACCGCGCCCGATAGCTTCACGGTCATCGGCTGGCCGAAGCGGTCGAGGCTCTTGCCGGCGGCAACGCGGATCCAGCCCTCGCTGACACTATATTCCTCAACATTGGTCCGCTCCTGGCCCTTGAAGCGGATGCCGACGCCGCGCTGCAGCAGATCGGCATTGAAATGGGGACTGCGGGGGTTGAGCGAGAGGCGATCGGGAGGGGTGTCGGTCACGTACAGGCTTTCATCATGAATGGTCGAGCCGCGCCCTTAGCGCAGCTTGGCGATCTTTACACCGTCAATCCGGGCACGATCCTGCACCGATTCCTCGCTACGGGTGAGGGCCTTGGCGATCGCCTTCAGGCCCATGCCCTTGCCGGCAAGGATCTTCAGCTTGGCGACTTCCTCGCTCTTCCACGGCTGGCGGTGACGGACGAAATGCTCGGCCATCAATCCTTGACCAGGGTGCCCTTGGTGGACGGATTGGCGGCAATCGTCTTCTTCACTTCCTTCTTGGGTTTGCGGGCTTCCTTGCTGCTTTTTTTCTGACTCTTGGCCATCTGGGCTCTCCTTAGTTTCCTGCGCGTTTGATATAAGCGTCGACTTGTTCTTCCAATATGTCGAGCGGCAATCCGCCATTCTCCAATATGGTGGCATGGAAATCGCGAATGTCGAAGCGGTCCCCTAGCGCCCTCTGGGCCTTGGCCCGAAGCTCCAATATCCTGAGCTGGCCGACCTTGTAGCTGGTCGCCTGGCCCGGCCAGACCAGGAAGCGTTCCACCTCCTTCACCACGTCGCGGTCCGACAGCAGCGAATTCTGCTTGAAATAGGCGATCGCTTGTTCGCGGCTCCAGCGCTTGGAATGCATGCCGCTGTCCAGCACCAGGCGGACGGCGCGCCAAAGCTCGGTCGAAAGCCGGCCGAAGTTCGAATAGGGATCCTGGTAGAATCCGAATTCCTCGCCCAATTTCTCGGCATAAAGGCCCCAGCCTTCGGCATAGGCGCCGTAATTGCCGAACTTGCGGAATTTGGGCAGGCCCGCCAGCTCCTGGGCCAGCGCAATCTGGAAATGATGGCCGGGCGCGCCTTCATGGTAGGAAATGCCCTCGATCTGAGGCTTCAGCACCTGCCGCATGTCGGACAGGTTCACATAATAGATGCCCGGCCGGGACCCATCGGGTGCGGGCTGGTTGTAGAAGGCGATCGGCGCGGTGGCCTCCCGCCAGGTTTCGACCGCCCGTACCTCGAGCGGCGCTTTGGGAAGCTGGCGGAAATATTTGGGCGCCACCGCCATCACCTGATCGACGAACTGGGTGGCGTCCTTCAGATAAGCGGCTCGTCCGGCGGCATCGTTCGAATATTGATATTTGGGATTGGTCTTCAGCTCCGCAAAGAATTGCTGGAGCGTCCCTTTGAAACCGACCTGATTCATGACCGCCTGCATCTCCTTGTGGATGCGGGCGACTTCGGAAAGGCCGATCTGGTGGATCTGGTCACCGGTGAGGTCGGTAGTCGTCTGAACCCCAAGCATGGCGCTGTAATAAGCCGCGCCATTGGGAAGGCTCCAGACGCCGTCATTGCCCTTGGCCATGGGTTCGACCTGGTCGAGCGCGGCGAGGATCGTTCGGTAGCCGCTGAGGAACGGGCCTTTCAGCGCCGCGGACGCGTCGGCCACCAGCCGGGTCTTGGTCCCGGCCGGAGCGTCCAGTTTCCCGACCTTGGTTTTGAAATCGGCAAGCAGATTGTGATCGGCACCGCCGTCGAACGGCGCTCCCGAAATCACCCTCCGGGCGTCGGCGCGGACGGGGCCGAAGATAAATTTTGGCGGCACCACGCCCGCCTTGGCGCGATCGACGAAGCGGGCCGAAACCTCCTCCAAAACGCGTTTGGTTTCGCTGATGCGGGCAATATAGGCCTCGGCATCGGCGACGCTGTCGATCCGGTGCTGGTTGGCAAGGAAGGTCGGGACCGATCCGACGATGCTGAAATTATTGGTGACGACATAGGCGTTGCTGCGCCATTTCTGCCCGACGCGTCCCTGTCGGACATTATATTCGAACAATCGATACGAGACTTGCGACGCGGGACTGAGGGAGGCGAAATCGAACTCCTGCTTCAGCCGCTGCAATTGCGCTTCGGCCAGCGCCTGATTGCCGGCCGCGCCCGCATCGGTATAATCGTCGAGCTTGTTGTAATTGGTCTTCAGCCCCAAAGCGGTCTGCGTTTCCGGGCTGCGGGCGACCGCCTCGTCAAAGGCGGCATCCAGGAAGGCGGTGAGGCGGGCATCCTCTTCGGCGGCCGAAGCGGCTGCGGCTGCGGCGGCCGGAGGGGGAGGGGCCATTTCCGGTTGCACCGTCGTGCAGGCGGTGGTGGCGAGCAGCAGGACGGCGAGCGAAAAAATTGGCTTCACTTATTCCCCCATGGATCAGGATGATTTTGCGGTTCTTGTAGCGCGTCCCGCGGGGCCGTCCACTCCCCAGCGCTTCTCCTCTTCCCAACAGGGGTCCCAGGCAGGATCGGGCCCGAAGCGCGCAGCCAGAAACTCGACCAGGGCCCGTACCCTGGCCGTGGTGGATCGACCCGGCGGCATCACGGCATAGAGGCCGCTTTCTTCGAGTGGATAATCGAGCAGGATCGGCTCCAGGATGCCCGACCCGATATTCGGCGCGGCGATGAAGTTGGGGAGAATGCAGATGCCGAGGCCCGCCAATGCCGCCTCCCGCAGCATTTCGCCGTTATTGGCGCGAAGCAACGGCCGCCCGCGAACATACTCCCATTTATCGCCGACCCTGAAGCGCCATTGCTCGCCCGAATAAAGTAGAATGTCGTGGTGGACGAGGTCGCGTGGGTGATCGGGCCGCCCGTGCTGATCGAGATAGGCGGGAGTGGCGAGCGCCACCTTGCTCACCGGCGCAATTCTGCGCGCGACGAGGGCGGAATCCGCCAAGGTTCCGATGCGAACGGCCAGGTCATAGCCGCCCCCGACAAGGTCCACGGTCCGGTCTTCGAATGAGATATCCAGTTCTACCTTGGGATACGCCTTGGCGAATTCCGCCAGAGCCGGTGCCAGATATTGCGTCCCGAAACTCAACGGGGCGGTGAGCCGGATCGGACCCGCGACCTGGGTCGCCTGTTCGGCGACGATCTCCTGCGCGGCGTCCAGCTCCACCAATATGTTGGACGCGCGCTCGAAATACGCCTGGCCGATGTCGGTAGGGGAGGCGCCCTGGGCCGTGCGCATCAGCAATTTGGCGCCAAGCTGTTCCTCCAGCCTCGCGACACGGCGGCTGAGGATCGATTTGGAAATGCCCATTCGTTCGGCCGCCCGCGTAAAGGCGCCCGTTTCCACCACCCGCACGAAGGCGAGCACATCCACCAGATCGACCGAAGAGCGTTCCATATTCAGCAACACTATAATGCTAATTCGCTGACTACAAGCAACGATGCGACGGGTCCACATATGCTTTGGCGAATTCATGGAGGCATCAATGACCAACGCACTCATCATTAACAGCAGCGTCCAGGCGGACGCATCGGTCTCCAGCAAGCTCACTCGCCAGCTTGCGGATCGGCTCAAGGCCGCGGACCCCAATCTGGAAATCAATATCCGCGATATCGGCGCCAATCCGCTTCCCCATCTCACTCCCGAAACGGTCGGCGCGATCCGTGGCGCCGATCCGGAGACCAACGCCGCCCGCGCTTCGCTGGCGCTTTCCGACACTTTGGTCGACGAACTACGCCGGGCGGATCTGCTCGTGATCGGATCGCCCATGTACAATTTCGGAATGGCATCGACGCTGAAGGCCTGGTTCGACCATGTGCTTCGGGCCGGTTTCACCTTCCGTTATAATGAGGACGGTCCCGAAGGCCTGATGAAAGGGAAGAAGGCGGTCGTGGTCGTAAGCCGCGCCGGCTTCTACAGCGAGGGGGCCGGAAGCGCGCAGGACAGCCAGGAGCCGCATCTTTGGACCCTGCTGGCCTTCATGGGAATTACCGACGTCATTTTCGTCCGGGTGGAGAAGCTCGCATTCGGTCCCGATGCCGCTGCGGCCGCGATCGAGGCTGCGGCGCAACAGCTCGCAGCGCTGACAGAAACCGAACTGGCGCTGGCAGCCTGAGCCCGCATTCCCCGCTGACGGAGACACCGAAATGCCAGAATATCAGCTGATCAGCCACAGGCTCTGCCCCTATGTGCAGCGCGCCGCCATCGTCTTTGCGGAAAAATGCGTGGAGTTCGAACGGGTGGACATCGACCTTTCGAACAAGCCCGACTGGTTCCTCCGCCTATCCCCTCTCGGCAAAGTCCCTGTGCTGGTGGTAGAAGAGCAAGGCCGCAGGGAGATATTGTTCGAATCCGCAGTGATCGCGGAGTATCTGGACGAGGTTCTCATGCCTCGACTCCATCCCGCCGATCCGCTCGCCAAAGCCCGCCATCGCGCCTGGATCGAATTCGCATCGTCGATCCTCGCCGATATTTACGGTTACTATACGGCGCCCGACGAGCAGGCTTTCGCCCGGAAGGTCGAAGCGATCGAGGCAAAATTTGCCTTGCTGGAAGATCAGCTTGGTGATGGCCCCTTCTTTGCGGGCGCCGGATTCGGTCTGGTCGATGCGGCCTTCGCTCCGGTCTTTCGCTATTTCGATCTGTTCGACCGGATCACCCAAAGCGATTTGACCGAAGGCAAACCCAAATTGCGGGCCTGGCGGCGGGCGCTTGCGTCGCGGCCGAGCGTGCAGGGAGCGGTAGCGGAGACTTATTCGGAGGAACTTCGACTGTTCGTAAGAGCGAAGCAATCATGGCTCGCCTTGCTGGACGTCGCCAAGGCCGCTTGAATCCTCGTTACCCGAGCCCCCATTTTCAAACAAAGCGCGAGCCGGGTTCTTCCCGGCCGCATCTTTTTACGGAGAAATATGATGATCGATATCCGTCCTTTCGCCTCGCTTGGCCATGCCGACCATGGCTGGTTGAACGCGCGCCATCACTTTTCCTTCGCCGATTATCATGATCCCTCCCGCATGGGCTGGGGCGCGATCCGCGTCTGGAACGATGACGAAATTGCCGGAAAATCGGGTTTCCCGCCGCACCCGCATTCGGACATGGAGATCATCACCTATGTCCGGACCGGAGCGATCACCCATCAGGATTCGATTGGTAATCAGGGCCGGACCGGCACCGGCGACGTCCAGGTGATGTCGGCCGGCACCGGCGTCCGACATTCCGAATTCAATCTGGAGGATGAAAAGACGACCCTGTTCCAAATCTGGATATCGACCGACAAACCCGGCGCGACGCCCAGCTGGGGCGCCATGCAATTCCCCAAGGATGAGCGGGCGGGAAGCTTCGTCAACCTCGCCAGCGGGTATGAGGAAGGTAGCGACGCGCTGAAGATCAATTCCGCCGCCCGGGTCATGGGCGCGACGCTGAAGACCGGCGAGGAGGCCGAGCTTCAGCTCGATCCTTCCCGGCACGTCTATCTGGTCGCGTTGAAGGGCGCCATCGAAGTGAATGGCGTTCGCGCCGAGCCTCGCGATGGTGTCGCCATTACGGGCGAAAATGCCCTGACGGTCCGGGCCTTGGAAGAGGCGGAGATCGTGCTGGTCGAGGCGCGCTAGAGTACAGGTCCGCCGGGCGGTGGTGTATCGCGCACCACCGTCGGCGTGGGCGTCCGGTCATGCGTCTGCGTCCTGGTCACGATTGTAGGCGCGGGCTCGACATAGACCAGCCGCTCACGACGCCGGAGGCCGAACAGGCCGAACAATCCCAACAGGCCGAGCAGCCCCCAATCGTCGAAACCGCGATCCTCCTCCGTTTCCAGCGGAAGCAATTCGTTATAGCTGTTGGCATAGGGATTATCGAGCGGGTCTTCGAGCGGCGGAACCGTGACCGGCGCGGGCGTCGTGGTCACGACCGTCTCGCTGGTGGTCGGGGCGGGAGTCGGGGCAGGCGGGGGCAGCGCGACATCGGTGGTCGTAGGTCCGGCCGGCTCGGCCGGATCGACCACAGCAGTCTCGCTCACGTTGTTCTGTGCGATCGCGGGCGATGCCAGGGCAATGACAGCCGCGACAACCGTGATTTTCAGTTTTGCTTTCAGTTTCATGAGACTGTCTCCTGTTCCCTAGCGCGCCAAACGGCCTGCGCTTGGAAAGCGTTCCGCGCAGCTTTCAAGGAGCCCTTTGGCTTCCCCGAGCGTAGAAGCGGGATGAGCGAGAAAGCCGGCATCTTTCCAACCTTCTTCCTGTCCGGTTTCGAATGTTCGACCTTCTGGTGGAAGGATGTCGGACGCCGCGACCTTTGCGATGAGACCCGCCATCGGCAGCATGCCGACGAGGATTATGCGATGCTCCGGCCGCTCGGAATCGCGGTCGCGCGCGAAGGCATTCCCTGGCCGATGGTCGACAAGGGCGGCGTGTATGATTTCTCTTCTATCGATCCTTTCCTGGCCGCTCAGCGCCGGCACCAGATCCTCCCCATCTGGGATTTGTGCCATTATGGCTATCCCGAGGATCTCGATCCGTTCGGGCCGGAATTCGCCCCCCGCTTCGCCGCTTATGCCAAAGCCGCCGCCGAATATGTTGAGGAACGTCAGCCGCACGGGCCCTATTTCTTCACACCGATGAACGAGATCACCTTTTTCGGATATATGGCGGGCGAATGGGCCTGGGCCGCGCCGTTCGGCAAGGATCGCGAGACTCGCCGCCGCTTCACCCTGGCGCTCGCTACGGCAGACATAGCGGGCGTGAGGGCCATCAGGGAGGCGATCCCCGAGTCGCGGATGATCCATATCGATCCCCTGATCCATGTGGTGCCGCCGAGGGACCGGCCCGATCTCGCCGAAGCGGCGCGGCGCGAAGCTTGCGACGATGCTTTCTTCGCCTTCGATGTGATTGGCGGCCTTCGCCATCCCGAAGCGGGCGGTTCCCCGGAGATTCTCGATATAGTCGGATTCAACAATTATAGTTTCGGGCAGATGGAATATCGCGAGGAGGGGCCGCATGCAGCGCTGGGGCCGGACGACCCGCGCGTTCGGCCTTTATGCGACCTGATCGAGGAAGGCTGGAGGCGCTACGGGCGCCCGGTCATTGTCGCCGAGACTTCAGGGCTACATGGCGGCCGCCCCGATTGGCTCAACGATGTCGTCGCCGAATCCCTGGCCGCCGTGAATCGAGGTGTCGATCTGCATGGAATCTGCCTGTTTCCCGCAGTGGACATGCCCGACTGGCATACCGGCCAATGGGTGCATAACGGCATTGCCGACGTGGTCGAGCTTCCCGGCGGCGCGCTGATGCGGCAGCCCTTCGTGCCCTATGTCGAGGCCCTGCACGACTGGCAGCGCCGTTTGAACCGAGTGACCGAACTGGACGAGGATCCGTTCAACACCGCGGTCAATCTGGAAGACATTATAAAGGCCGCGAAGGAATTAGCGCCGGAGGCCGACGCCAACTGGCATTGATGCCGATGCCCGTGCCACAGGGATGTTCTATCGCGGCTAATACGCTTAAGTGCGCGGCGGCAAATGTGGAGGGCATTCCCATGGAAAAGGTGTGCATGATCGACAGCCGGGAGCCGCCTGTCCAACTTCAGCGAGCCCGGATATTCCATAGGGAGGGATTGGCGGACCCATGACCAGCTTTGACGGAGCATGCCATTGCGGAGCTGTGAAGTTTCGAGTCTCGTGGGACTTTGAGGAACTGACCACTTGCGACTGCTCGCTCTGCGTCGCGCGCAATGCGCTCATGGTCAAAGTACCCGAGGGCGCACTGAAGCTGCTGACGGGGGAGGATGTGCTCACCCTATATCAATGGAATACGCAGCGGGCGAAGCACTATTTCTGCAGCAGATGCGGCATCTACGTCTTCCACCGGAAGCGCGCCGCGCCCGATCATTTCGGGGTGAATGCCTTCATTCTTGCGGGCCTCGATTTGGCTAGCCTGCCTCGCCGCGCCACGGAGGGCGAAAACATGACGATAGAGGACCCGCAGGGTCGACCAGAATGGCCCGGACCTCGAAAATTCTAGCGGGGCAGCGGCTAAGAAGGCGCTCCGAGAGCGGAACTTGCGCGCGCTGAAGTAATCAGGCAGTTTGGATTGCCGGCACCGAGTATTCGTGTCGCGCGCGTGCAACTCGGGGGGACGGGGATGCAGCCACACAATACGGCGCGCCAGGCGAGCCGATGATTTTCAATTCGCTGACGTTTGTCGTCTTCTTCGCGCTTGTGCTCGCCCTGCACAATGCGCCGTTCAGTTGGCGCCAGAAGAAGATCAACCTGCTGGTCGCGTCCTATTTGTTCTACGCGGCCTGGAATCCGCCGTTCGTCATCCTGCTATGGATTTCCACTGTGGTCGACTGGTGGGCCGCGCAGGCGATGGTCCGTTCCGAACGCCAGAGCATTCGGCGAACGTGGATGATCCTTTCGGTTGTCGTGAACCTCGGCATGCTCGCTTATTTCAAATATGGCGAGTTCCTGCTTGAGAATTTCGTGACCCTGGCTGCCTCCGCCGGCGTGACTTATCGGCCTCCCGAGTGGAATATCGTCCTTCCGGTAGGCATCAGTTTCTACACCTTTGCCACGCTTTCCTACACACTCGACGTCTATCTCCGGCGGGCGAAGCCAGCGAAAAGCTTCCTTGATTACGCCTTGTTCGTGACATTTTTCCCGCATTTGGTGGCCGGGCCGATCATGCGCCCGACCGAGCTTGTGCCGCAGTTCGCGGAGCCGCGCCGGGCGACGCTCCACCAGCTTTATTTTGGCCTTGCTTTGATCATCCTCGGGCTGTTCCAGAAAGTGGTGCTCGCCGACGGCTTTCTCGGTCCGGTGGTGGAGCGGGTTTACGACGCCCGTGAAGGCGTGCCGACCATGATCGATGCCTGGGTCGCGACATTGGCCTTCAGCGGACAGATTTTCTGCGACTTCGCCGGCTATTCGACGACCGCCATCGGCGTCGCTCTGTGCCTTGGATTTGCGATGCCGGACAATTTTCGCTTCCCCTATGCGGCGGTGGGCTTTTCGGATTTTTGGCGACGCTGGCACATCACTCTTTCGAGCTGGCTCCGCGATTATCTCTACATCCCGCTAGGTGGAAACAGGCATGGGCCGGTACGCACCTACATGGCGCTGATGGGCACGATGCTGCTGGGCGGATTGTGGCACGGTGCGGCCTGGACGTTCGTTGTCTGGGGCGGGCTTCACGGCCTTTATCTGTCCGTCGAGCGGCTGCTTCGAAATCGATTTTCGAATTGGAAACCGGGCCGCGCGTCGATCGTCGTGCTCGGCCTGCTGACCTATTTGCTGATCAACATCACCTGGGTATTCTTTCGCGCCAAGGACTTTGGCGTGGCATCGACCGTGCTGATTTCGATGGCCGGCGGCGCGTCGAAGCCGGTGCCGATGATTGCCCTGCTGCCGATGATCTACGCGCTGGTCATCGTGGCCGGCATCGTCGGCACCCACTGGGCGATGCGTGACAAGACGGTCGAGATCGCGGTCGAGCGCGCGCCCGCCTGGCTGGTCGGCGCATTGCTCGGGATCATGGGCGTAGCCATCGTTGCGGAACAGGGGAAAGGCAGTGCCTTCATCTACTTCCAGTTCTGAACCGCCGCGCGGAATCGTGCAGCGCGAAGGGGCGCTTCCGGCCGGGCTTCGCCTGACCGCATCCGACCGGCCAGGAGAGGCGCAACCCGTGCCGACCAGGGACATTCCCGCGCAGCCCTGGGGCCGCATCATGATCGGCGTCCTGCTGGCCTTGCTGATCGGGGTAATTGCCCTCGAACTCAACGCCCGCCGGCTTGGCCTGCGCGCGGGTGATCTCGACAATAGCGAGGTGGCCTGGGTCGAGGAGCGGGTGCGTTCGGATACGGCGGAGGTGGCGATCGTCGGCGATTCCCGAATATTGTTCGACACCGACCTCGACCGGTTCGAGACGCTAGTCGGCGTTCGTCCGGTCCAGCTCGCGATCCACGGCACCAGCGCGCTTACCTTGCTGGAGGATGCAGCCAGTAATGACGCGTTCCGTGGGCTGCTGATCGTGGGACTTGCCGACACGATGTTTTTCCAGCCCTTCGATGGCTATGGCGGATATGTCAGGCGCCGCAACGACTTCACTTCGCCTTCGGGACGCGCCGGGATCGAGATCGATCACGCGCTTCAGCGGCGCCTTGCCTTCCTTGATTCAAGCTATCGCCTAAGCGTCCTTGCTCATCGGCTGGATCCGGATTTCCGCCCAGGCGTCGAAGGCCCGAAGCACGATATATGGAAACTCGCCGAAGTCGGCGAGGAGCGTCAGACCTATATGTGGCCGCGGATCGAAACCGACGAGCGCCTGCGGGAACATGCCCGCTGGGCCTGGAAGGGTTTCAAGGAGAAATTTCCATTCAGCCCGGGGCTTGTGGCGAAGGGGCATAGCCGCGCGAAACTCGCAGTCGACAAGATCCGGGCGCGCGGCGGCGAAGTCGTCTTTGTGCGCCCGCCGTCGAGCGCGGAGCTCCGGGTGAACGAAGAAGCGCAGATACCAAAGGCGATTGGCTGGGACGTTCTGCTTCGGAATACGCGAAGCGCCGGCATCCACTTTGACGACCTGCCGGAAGCGCGGGGACTGAATCTCCCCGAATGGTCCCACCTTTCACGCCGGTGCGCGACCGTGTTCACCGATGCCTATGTGCGCCGGCTGGTCCAGCTCACGCCGCGCTTAAAACTGCGTGCCGACGCTCCATCGGTGCTGAACCGGGATCACTGCGTCTAGTCCTGCCTCGGATGGACCATTTCGGTGATCAGCTTCGCTACAGCACCGCAGTCTTGTAATGATGCCAGGTGAAGATCGCCGCCGCGCCGCGATAAGGGCGCCAGGCTTCGGCGAGTTCGCGCACATGTTTTTCGCTCGGCCGGTCGGGCAAGCCGATGATGCGGCCGACTTCGATCTGTACCGCAAGGTCTCCCGCCGGCCAGATGTCGGCACGCCCTTCAGCGAACAGCAGATATACTTCCGCCGACCAGCGGCCGATGCCTTTGACGAGCGTCAGGCGCGCAATCGCTTCCTCATCATCCAACGGCAGGTTTGCAAGGTCGAGTTCGCCCGAAAGGACCAGCCCGGCCAGGCTTCGCGCGTAGCCCGATTTCTGGCGGGACATTCCGGCGCCGCGCAGCGCCTCGTCGCCTGCCGCGACCATGTTCTTCGGATCGCCGGCGCCGCCGATCGCCGTGTCCAGCCGGTCCCATACGGCGCGAGCAGCGTGGACGCTGACCTGCTGGCCGACAATTGTGCGGAGCAGGGTGGCGTAACCGCGCTCGCTGATACGCGGCTCCGGATAGCCGGCACGCTCTAGGGCCTTGGCGAAAGCGGGTTCGCGGGCCGCCAGTTCATCCAGCCCCTGTCGTAGCGCCTCGGCCGAAATCCCCAATTGATCGCTCCTTCGCTTGATTGCCGGACGGCGCCTAGCATAAGCCCGGCTTACGCGCTCTCCCGTTTCCTCGTTTGAAAGTCCAGCCATGTCGCAGCTGATCGTCGTCAAGCGCGACGGCGTTGAGAGAAGGCTCGAAGGCCGCCCGGGCTTGAGCGTGATGGAGCTGATCCGAGAGGGCGGCATCGACGAATTGCTGGCCTTGTGCGGGGGCTGCTGCTCCTGCGCCACCTGTCATGTCGAGGTCGATGAGGGATGGATCGATCGCCTTCCGCCGGTCAGCGCCGAGGAAGATCTTATGCTGGGCTTTGCCGACTTCCGTACGGCCGGCAGCCGCCTTTCCTGCCAGGTTGGGTTTAGCGAAGCCCTGGACGGTCTCAGATTGCGGATCGCTCCGGATTAAAGTCCGGTTGCGCGCCGCTGGACCTCAGTTGGTAACGGCCGCGTACAAGGCGATCGCGGCGGCATTGGAAACATTGAGGCTCTCGATCCGGTCGCTGATCGGCAGGCGGGCGAGCGCGTCGCAATGCGCTTCGGTATTCTGCCGCATCCCTTCGCCTTCCGCCCCCAGTACCAGAGCGATGCGCGGCGGGCCCATCGCTTCCGCCAGGGTTATTTCGGCCTCGCCCGTCAGCCCGACCCGCCAGAATCCGGCCTCGGCTATTTCGTCGAGCGCGCGGGAAAGATTGACGACGCGGATCCAAGGGACTGTCTCCAGCGCCCCGCTGGCGGCCTTGGCCAGCGCTCCGGATTCGGCGGGCGCGTGACGGTCCTGCGTGACGATGCCAAGCGCGTTGAATGCGGCAGCCGACCGCAGGATCGCGCCCACATTGTGCGGATCGGTCACCTGGTCGAGCACCAGAAGGGGGCGCTTGTCTTCGGCCTGGTCGAGCAGGTCGCCGAGCCAGATATCGGGAAGCTTTTCGATTTCGATCACGATCCCCTGATGCGGCGCGTCCCCGGGGACGAGCCGGCCGAGGTCGGCGACATCTGCAAAGGAGAGGGCGATCGACGGGTCGAATTCGAAATCGAGCGCGGCGTCGCGGGTCACCCAGATACGCTTCACCACGCGTTCGGGATTGTCGAGCGCGGCCGAAACCGCATGGCGGCCCCAGAAACGGGGGCGGTTTTCGGGCTTCACGGCCTGGCGGGCTTTACGGCGCATGGGCGCGTGAATGACGCCTCCCGCGCCCTGTTGCAAGCCGGCTAGCTTAACTTGTGGTGATCGGGCGCGTTCGTTCCTTCCAACGCGTTGACAGAAGTGCACCCTTTCGCCATTGAGCCGCCTTCCTATCGGTAGGCGCCCAAGGCGCTTTCCTGGGGACAGGTGGCCGAGTGGTTAAAGGCAGCAGACTGTAAATCTGCCCGGGTTTCCCGTACGCTGGTTCGAATCCAGCCCTGTCCACCATAATTCGAAATTTCCCAACAGGGCGAGCGACTTACGATTTTCGCTTCCTGTCTCCCATCTCTTTTGGTACACACTCTTGGTACACATTGCCTCCGGGCGGTGCCCGTGCAACCGAGGGATTATATCGGTTGAGCCGGCCCAAAATTGGTGGGGCCGCGACTGGGGTGCGCCGCCATGAGCGGAAGCCGTGTCCCGCACCTTCAACGTCGTAACGGTATCTACCACCTGCGAATGCGGGTTCCGCACGACGTTCGGCTGCGGGTCGGATTGCGCGAGGTGCGACGGTCACTTGGGACCTACGCCACCCGTGAAGCGCAAACTCTCGCTGCCGTTTTTGTGGCGCGGCTGAGAGGAGCCTTCGAGGTGATTAAGCACGAAGACCTAGGGAAAGAAGAGACACGGCAGCTCGTGGCCGCCTGTTTTCATGAGCTTGTTGAGGAAGTCGAAGCGGGCCACGGGTTCACCCCGCTTACAAGCGAGCCAGATTTGGAACACGCTGAGCAGCGTGAGATGACGAAGGAGCGGATCACGGAGCTTAGTTCGCAGATTATCCGTTGCGACTTCGAAGGAAGCATTAAGAACCGTGCCGAAGCAGCACTCGCGGCTCACGGGAAGAACGCTTCATTGTTGCCTCATGGCCGCCGCGTCGACCTGTTCGAAGGTGTTACGCGAGCCATGATCGAGCAGCAGCGTCTCTTCCTCCTTCGGCTAGATGACCGGTTGAAGGAGTTCGAGCCGGCCGACCCGCTTTTCTCTAAGCGGCTGCTGGCACCTTTCACGCCAGCTCAAGGCGTTCCGGTGGTGGCCACGCCGCAAGTCCAGGGTCCGACCGTTGGTCATGCCCTCCAGGCCTATCTCGACCGGCACGAAAAGCTGTGGGTGAGGAAAACTCATGCCGCTCGCGTTTGGCAGCTTCGCTATCTGGGAGAATTTCTGGGAGCAGATCGTGCACTGAGCACGGTCACATCGCACGATGTGCGGGCGTACCGTGACGCCATCCTCTGCCTTCGCAAAAACCACGGGCGTTCGCCGTCCCAATCCTTTCTTCAGAAGCAGACGACCAATTCCACCAGCAGGATAGCAGACAAGACCGCCAGCCTCATTTTTGAACCCTGCAAGGCTTTCTTCCGCTGGGCGAAGTCGTCCGAGGGGATGATTTCGATGAACCCGGCTGAGGACGTCAAGATCACTGCGCAGTTGAAGCCGAAGGGGCAGAAAACCCGCAGGTCGTTCGAGGCGGAGGAGCTCAAGCAACTCTTCACCGCGCCGATCTTCACCGGATGCAAATCGCTCCATCGCCGGTACGAACCTGGTCCGAAGGTGATCCCGGATGCCAAATACTGGATACCGATCTTGGGATATTATACCGGTTGCCGCATGGGGGAGCTGGCTCAGCTTCACTTTGCTGACGTTCGGCTCGAAGGGCCTATCCCGCACTTGAGCATCAATGAGGACAATCAAGGCGTCAGCGGGTCTGCTCCAAAGAAGCACGTCAAATCCTCAGCCGGCATTCGGCTGGTGCCCCTCCACCCCGACGTGATGGAGCTTGGCTTTGCCAGTTTCGTAGCAAGGCGGCGGAAGGCAAAGAAGATGACAGACCGGCTGTTCCCCGAATTTCCGTATGGCTCCGACGGTCAAGCATCGACAGTGATGTCGAAGTGGTTTGCTAGGTTCATGGATACCGTCGGGCTGACAGACCCCGCGCTGGTGTTCCATAGCTTTCGCCACTCAGCGGAAGACGCGTTTCGTGACGCGCTCCAGCCGCAGTACGTCATCGACACGATCATCGGGCACAGCGACGGAGCTACGAGCGCCGGCTACGGTGACGGAATATCGTTGGAAACCGCGTATGGGGCCGTGGCGGCAATGAAGCTGAAGGCTCGGTTGCCGAAACTCTGGAGCCCCTAGGCGGGGGCTTGCCGTCAATCGGGTAAAGGGCGAAGCTGTCAAACAGAGCCGTGGGATCGGCGGCTGATCCCTCAATAGCGGTGCTGTCGATTATGGGGTGTCATGTGGCGGTGAAGTTAACTTCAGGAGGTAAGCCGCTCTTCCCTCTAACAAGCCCGCCACCCAAGCCGATACCAGCACCAGAGCCTAAGCTCATAGCCAAGGTGGTCTCCTATGAGGATAGAGAGATCATTGTAACCGTACCGTTCCCTGACAGCATAGAGTTGGTGGCGGGTGTCACAAACGACATCCTGCTGGTCCCCGATATCTCCGGCAAGTCGGCGAAACAGCTGTACACAGAGCTAGATCAGGAAATCCAAGACGCGCTTGTCGAGATAGCGATGAACTTACCGCCATACATTTCAGGTAAGGTGAACCCGAATAACCCGACCCGAGGCGAGTTCTACATAGCCTACGATGACGCTCAGCCATTGAGTAAAGCACGCGTCACCCTCTCCCGGACCAAAGGCGCTGACTACGCCTCCTGGCGCATCCGCTGCGAGTTCAGTCCTTCGAAAGCCGGCCAGACGGGGCTCGTGAAGTTAACTGCAGGGCTTGAAGCCGTCCTGCCGTTTGTCAGCATCCCAAAGCTCATCCACGCATTTGAGGTGGCGAGGATCGACAGTGCAATTGATTGCATAGGAGCCACCCCGCTGGACCTGATCGCGCACGTACCGAAGCCGGGAAAGCGAGTGGTTTACGTAGGGGCTCACGGAAAGCCAGAGAGCGTATATTTCTATGAGCTGAAGAAGCCGCTCAAAACACCTCCTACGAGACTAAGTGTGCTGACTAGGGGGCCGCATCGGCTGACATTGTATGAACGCCGAGACTACCACCTGCAGCTTTCGCTCCAGCCGCCGTACGGGCCTTGCCCAGTGACCCGAGCGGAAGTCATAAAGCGATGGACGAAGAAGCGACCTCTGCTGGCGGGGGTGACATCGCTCGACAATCTCTTTGCCGGCCGCAGGGTTGCTTACGCGGCGGCCGTACCCGCCGGCGGTTCGAAAGCGTGGAGGCAATTCTGCCTTGCTGCCTTTGGTGGCGGTATTGATAAATCCCTGTTTAGCTGGCTGCCCGGACCGGGTGCCACATTCGCGAAGGCGTACACAGCCTGTACCGGCGACCTAATTGATCCTCATTGCTGGGACCGATGGGAGGATGGGATCAAAGCCACTGGCCTGGGCAAATGGGCTGAATTAGCCCAGTCGGGACAATAGGGAGGCACGGGAAGGCACTTATCGAATTAGAAAAGAAAAAGAGAAGATGAACCTGGTGGGTCGTCCGGCCACCGGCGGCGGACAATGCTCAAAATTTCGTGTCGCGATACTCTTTATGGAAGAGAGCATGTGCCCGCTTTACGACCATGACGAGCGTCAATAGGAAGTGCGTATAGAGCAGTACCATCACTGCGGGTGCGAGACCTCGCTCCCATTCTTCTGTATAAAATATGAGAGAAGCGAAAAGGGCCGTGCAAGACACAAGAATTAGGTAGGAAATGTTCGCATTCAATTCTGTAAGTAGGACCCTGCGATCCTCCAATGTCCCCCGTTGAATTTTCTCCAGGCGCGGGTCGGTCGAAATATCCCACTCCCTCTGAAAAATAGCAAACATGCCGACTTGTATATTCAAGAGAAGAGCGATGAAAATACCGAAGACGGTAATAGATGCACCGTAGGCGTCGGCTCTTTCTTCGAACCCAAGCAACATCGAAGCGCCACTTGCCAACGCGGGGAGGACGTAGAATAAAAGTATGTCACCCGTTGACGCCCGTTTTGCGTCAGCGTCGCGTAATGTCGCGAGGTGATCGCTTATTATGGACGAGACGTTGATCTTCATGTCTTCTTGCTCGCTAGCACCGTATGGAAATCCGTTAAAATCTCGTCTGCCTGCTCTCGCAGAGACTTGAAGGTCGGATGCCCGTTCCTGCCCTTTTTCACAGCGCCGGTCACATCTATGACGCCCGCTTCCGCGTCGCTGCCGAACACTCCGACGCTGCGATACCGGCCGCCTATCTGCACCTCGGCAACGGCTTCATTGAACGCAATCCCATCGTGCAGAACGACGCCCGCAGCGTTCTTTGTGAGGGACTTTGTTAGATCGCCGAAACTGCCGAGCGTCTTGTTCCGCCGCGCACTCAAGCGCACCTCGAAATTGACGCTTTCTGGTGCCTCTTTCCCGAGGTAACGATCCGTGATGTCTTTGGAAGCATTCCGCTTCACTAGTCTTAACTTTTTAACGGGCGCGGAGCTGTATAATCCTCCCTTTGAGTTAGTCGGGAGAAGTTTCTTAACAGCCATTGAGTATCCTGGATTTGCCTTGGCAACGCTTCCTGGAGTTGGCTGATCACGAGGTTGATGCAGGACTTCCCGGCGAACGACTGGAACATCACGAATGCGTGGTTCGCTTTTTCTGGCAGCCAGAACTCATAGAACAAAGGAATTTCTTCGACGTCATCAACCTGCCGTTCGTAGTTAGTCGCCTTTGTCTTGTGGTTCTTAATCTTGCTTGCATACCCAAATGTTCCGTAGTGGATATAGCCCGCGCTGTTTCCGAAGCCGTCACGGTCTTTCTCCTCAAAATACCAACTTCGCTCCGCCTCGGCATTACGTGTGGGGTTCAAGTGGCTTTTGAAAAAAGCGGGCAAGAATTTCGCTGGAGGCTTGGAAAACACCTTCGAAGGAAACGGCAACAACGATCTATCGCCCTTTTCGTGAACGGTGATCAAATACCCTCGAAATCCAATAGCACTCGGCATCCTGCTCTAGCTCCCCGTTGCCCGAGCAGTGTCGCCGAAACCTTAGCAGATCGCAACGACCGTAATCGCGGCGAAAAAAATCGTGTTTTCCAGTGCGCATCGCACCACCCCTCGTGCGACTACAGCGGCCTGCTTCTATCCAGCGTCACGGCCTGGCGCGGCGTGTCGGGACGTGGCCGTCACCGTCTGCGGCGTCCGTATCGCCGATCTCGTGTCACGCGCTCCTCCTCGTTAGTGACACCAGGCAGATGGGCATGGCTGAAGGCATGTTCAGAATGCTTCCACAGCATAATTATCACTTAAACCACCATTTATCTGTCTAATCTGTTCTCGCTGAAGCACGTGACGCAATTCACTTGTTCTAGCTGATACTACTTATATCGTATTGTGAAGAAATTCACGGTACATCTAATGCAAGACGATCTTTGGGATTATTTAGGAAAACGCCTTTCAGGCTCAATACAGCGTGCTCTCGTGAGCCCCGTACCTAGCGTAATCTCTGGCACGCTTCTGAAGATCGGCGGTTCTGCTAGCATCAGCTCCGATACGGAGATGCGGCAGTTCCTCGACGCGGTCCTTGAGAACGTCATCAGAGACTACTGTCCGGACTTCCGGACGTTAGCTGGGCCTGTGGGTCACAACTACAAGTGGCGGTACAGCTCGGCCTATCAAAAAGCTGTGCGGCGCAATGATCCCTCGGTCACGGCCGTGGCGGTTGCGCTGAACAACTGCGATCCCGCCTATATCTGGCGCAGGGCTCCGACCATTGCGCTGGAGGACGTGGGGCTCGGCGACCCTTGGGTTTGTGCTCTCGTCCTGCACGCCTGTAGGTTCTCAAAACTTAGAGCACGGCACGGGCTGGATAAGCTCGGAGCCTTCCTGGGCGAATTGATGGGCAGCGCCGTGAAGGACCGGCTGTCTTGCGACAGCTACTGCCTCCCCTATTTTCACCCCGAGCTCGCCGAGGTGCGGGCGGCGGTCGACGACATGTCGGCAGACGAAAGAGCGGATTTGTACAGGTCCGATCACACTCCGTTCGGGTCGAGGGTGGCAGCAGGTATCTCCCTGGCCGGTCCCCGCTATGGCGGCGACGTTTTCTCCGGATCGGGCGGGTCTCCCGATCAGCTAGCGGAGGCAGTGGAGGGGCTGGTGCCCTATCCCATCCAGTGGCTGAGCCGGCAGTATGCCAAAATGGCTCGCGACGGCATGTTCGTGTCCCTGCCACTCGTATGGCGGCAGCTAATTTCAGAGGGGCAGACCCAGCTTGTTCAGGGAGATGTTCCCAAACGAAGCCTGATCGAGGGTGTGTTGGCGGCAACTTTCGATGGCCACACCCAGGAGGGACGGAGGGCTCTCGCATATTTTGGCAAGGCCTGCGCCCCGATCCGGAAAGTCATCGGTGATGTTGCTAACCAGAACAAGCTGATCGCTTTGGCCGTATTCACAGTCGATAGCACCCTCCTTGACAGGTATCTGAGCAGCCCCTGGGCGACCGAGCTGTACAAGGAGAACTTGCGGGGCGAGGTACTGGCCGCCGGATTTTCCATGGGACAGTTTTATGATCTGGCGGAGGCGGTGGCCCATAACCGGGATGACCTGCATCATGCCCGCATGCGGGTGATGCGGTGATGGTCCCTCGGCGCAGACCGACGGGTGCGGTGTATGTCTCCTATCTGAGAGTATCCACTCAGCGGCAGGGACAATCCGGACTGGGCATCGAGGCCCAAAGGACGGCAGTAGATCAATACCTCGGCACCATCGGCGGCACACTTTTAGAAGAGCATATTGAAGTCGAGAGCGGCTCCAACCGGCACCGGCCGATCCTGCTGAAATCAATTGCACAGGCCAAGAAGGCCGGGGCTACTCTCGTGATAGCTAAGCTCGACCGCCTGGCCAGGAACGTCGCGTTCGTTTCAGCTCTCATGGAAGCCGGTGTGGAGTTCGTCGCGGTCGATTTCCCAGCCGCGAACAAGTTACTCATTCACATCATGGCGGCCGTGGCTGAGCATGAGCGAATGCTGATCTCCGAACGGACAAAAGCTGCTCTGGCAGTGGCAAAATCGCGGGGAGTGCGTCTTGGAGTGAACGGCCAGCGTCTTGCGGAGCAGCACAAGGCCGCGGCTATGGAGTTCGCGCAGACGCTGCGTGAGCCGGTTTTGGACGCAGTGCGGGAGGGGGCTCGGACCCTGCAGAATGTAGCGGACCAGCTGAACCGCGGCGGTCAGCTCACTCGTGAGGGAGCTCTCTGGTCACCGATGGGCGTGCGGCGGTTGATGCACCGCCTGGACCTTCGTACGGCAGCGAGATTGGACGTCGCTTGACCAAGGTGGGACCGCTGCTGCCTTTTTGAAGAAAAAGAGACAATTTCATAACTGACGCAGTATGTTACGGCCGCCGAAGAGTAAGCCAGTTGGCTCTCGAAGCGCAAGTTTCCGACGGGGTGAGATGAGCCAGCGGGAGTGCAATTAACTGCACCGATTTAGCATTTCAGGCACTCCAGGCAGCCATGCAGGTCCCATGCCCGCCTATAAAGTCGTCCATGCTCACCCGCCACTTGTGAAATCAATTGCACGGCTTTTTGGTCAACCTCGCGCCTCAGGGTTCTAGCCAACTTGCTTTCAGCACCCGTCCAATGCGATCAGTATTTATGCTTTTGACACCAGAGATGTGCCGCGCTGCCCGGGCTTTGCTCAACTGGAAGGCGCACGAACTCGCCAGTGCAGCAGGCCTGGGCATCACCACCGTCAGACGCTTCGAAGCTGGCGGTATGGTTCGGCTGGCGTCTGTGGAGGCAATGCTGCAGGCTCTTGAGGGTGCAGGCCTTGAGTTCATCGCGGCCGGCGGGCAGTCACTGGACGGCGGGCCGGGGCTGCGCACGGTACCGATGGCGGAACCGGAGGTCGCCGCGGCCGAAGAGGCTGTCGAGCTGCACCAGCAGACGCTAAGCGCCGCTGACGAGTTTTAGCTCTCTCTTTGGCTTGAATTTTTGTCTGCGGTTAACTGCACAATCACACGGCAGCAATCACGCTTGACCAACAAGGGACCGCTGCTCGCTTTTGGCTAGAAAAGCCGAAAATTCCTCGTCTTTTCAACGTGAACTGACTATCGAAGTCAAAGCTGACTGGCTCTCCACGAGAAAGTTTTCGAAGAGGCTTGGAGAGAGCTGATAAACCGTGTTCGGCGGATCGGTGCAATCAACTGCACAAATTTGGGCATATCGGGCTCTGGTGGCAGGCACGCAGCGGGCTCGCATGCCCAATCAAGTCATTCCATGCTCACCCGCCGACTGTGAAATCGATTGCACAGGCGTGGGCAATCAGCGTCCCAGCGCCGCTAAAATGCCGTAGGAAGGTTGTTTGAGCTGTTAGCTTGATTAAGGTCTTGCCGAGCGAGCGCATCTTCGGGGATTGTCTGCTTTCGACCCATGGCGGTCATTCGGCGGACTGCGGCTGGAGTGCTGATTTTGGCCGATAGCCCAATGAAGCCAGCACTCTTTGTTCGTTTGCTTCCCCCAGCCCTTTCACAACGTAGTGAGCGGCTCCGTAGGGCGTGTTGTCGCGGGCAAGCTTAATCATTGTAAAGCCTCTTCCCCAGCTGTCATCCAGTTGACGCTTGGTTATTCGTTCATTGGGGTCTGCCTCATGGAGCAAGAAGTGGGCATGAGGCTTGCCGTTCCGACCGCTTTCCACAGTCGCAAGATACCTGAAGCTCGATCCTGCTTTTCGCAGTCGTTTCCAGTAACGTTGAAGTTCCTCAACTGCTTCATGGACGATGAGCTCTCGCCGCTCGGCTTGCTCTAGGCCATAGACTCATAAGCGCGCAACCACAGGCGCATTGAGGCGAGCTTGACCATGGCGAGGAAGTTGTCGGCGAGCTTGTCGTAGCGCGTGGAGATCCGGCGGAAGTGCTTCAATTTGCTGAA
>JACDEE010000022.1 GCA_013816585.1 Sphingosinicella sp.
GTTTGTTGGGCAACAGCGGCTGGATCACCCGCCACTCGAAATCGGTCAGATCATATCGGCTCATGCTCGAGCCTGAATCAGAAAACCCGCGCCAAGGGAATCCTGTTTATGGGTTCACGACCTAATTGACCTGCATCGTGGAGAGGCTGACATCGCTCTTAGGGGGCGTTGACAAATTGGCGCATCCAGAGGCGGATTGAGATGATGTGGATGAAGCCGAGATAGCTGTCGGCGGTTTTGTCGTATCGGGTGGCGAGGCGGCGGGCGTTTTTGAGCTTGTTGAAGCATCGCTCGACGATATTGCGCAAAGCATAGATTGCAGGATCGACGGGAAGCTGGATGAGCCGGTTGCGCTTGGTCGGGATCATCGCGACGCCGCCGCGCTTTTCCATATCTTCGCGAATGAAGTCAGCGTCATAGCCTTTGTCGGCGAGCAGCACTTTAGGCGCGGGGCCGTCGGCATCCATGGCCGGCTGATAGCCTTTGTAATCCGAGACCTCGCCGCCAGTGAGGGCGAACGCTATGGGCAGGCCCATCGCATTGATGCGGAGATGGATTTTGGTCGTAAAGCCACCTTTTGAGCGGCCAAGACCCTGGCGCGAAGTCCCCCTTTAGCGCCGGCTGAACACTGGTGCGCCCGGATGATTGTGCTGTCGATCATTTGCAGACTGGGATTGCCACCGCCGCTGTCGTTGAACGCTTCGAGCAGGCGGAGCATCGCAACCCATGATCGCCTGATCGCCAACCTCAAGCCAGGCATGCATGATCAAGTTCGCGAAGCCTTCGCCAAGGACCGCCTCCTCCGGCATTTCCACGATGCGTAGCTCGTCACGTGCGCGGGCCAACGGTAACTGAGATCATACGTTGTAGGTCTCCGGTATGTATGGCAGCTGATCAGACTACGTAACTGATCAGCACGGGTCCGCTTTGGGACCTGCCAGCAGGTTGGGCAGAGACCCGACAATCTTCACTAATTTCGGGGAAACAAGATCATTTTTGCGACCTAAGGATCAGTGCCGTCCGACCATTTTTTGGCAGGGAGATAGAAAACAGTAATGGATGGCTTGTACCCTGGTGTGGCGCCAACGGGGGAGGCGAGAAGGTTTGCTCCCCATGCAGCCTCCGGCACGTTCGACATGTATACCATTACGTGCGGGTAAGCGGGGCCGATCCCGTCGGCTAGATAACCCTGCTTCGACATCATCATTGCAAAAGATCCTGGCTCTGGATCCGGGACGGGATGCGCCCTTGCCTCCACGAGAACGTCCGCTAGGGAGCGTTTTGCGAGCACCCATTTCGTCCGTTCGAGATAGACGGGCAGAATGCTTCGCGCGGCGGCCATGTTGAAGCAGATCGGCACACGAATGCTAGGATTCCAGAAGTCGGGCTTTTCGTAAGCATCGTTCCACGAGCGTTGGACCAGGCATGTCCAGCCATTTTTCCCAGTTAAGGCGCGATGATGCCCGGTGGCATCCAGCACCAAGACCTCGGCGTTGCCAGAAATGGAGGCGGGAGCAGCGGACCGTGCCAAAGCGATTTCGCTCAGTTCGCTTTTTTCGAGGTAGGCTTCCAGTGGAAACATGGAGACATAGGGATTAATAGATACTGGAGCCCGGGCAATGGTTGAAACCTGAACGGGAGAATGGTCAGCGTGAACCTGCGCATTGGCCGAACTGATTGCGACAATCACAAAGGGGGTCGCGCAAACCGCGATGATCCGGGCAGCCGCACTTGAATTCCAAATCTTCGACCCATCAACCGTGCCAATCATGCACTGCCTCCAATCGGATTTTACATATTAAGTATCTACGTCGCATCTGATTGAGCATATCAGCACGACTTCCAGATGCAATCATGCATAAATAAGTTACAGAATAGTCATAATTATTTAGGTACTATCAATATACTAAGGATAATATTCTGATAGTGTTACCTCTGTGTCGTAGTTTGGCAACAGGTGATGTTTTTCTAAAGAACCTTAGGAATGCGATAGTTAGAATTGCCTTTAATACGGATGATCGCTCCGAGATTAATACGGAGGGGTTTCCTGATGCTGAGAGAAAATTGTCATAAGCTGATCGTCTCAGCGCTTCTGTGCAGCACTGCGCTAGCTGGTTCTCCGGGTTTCGCGCAGGTAACAGCAGCGCCTGGCTCGGATGGTCAGGACTCGGCTGCTGTGCAGACGCAGGACACGGGGGCGGCGCCGGAGGGGGCAATTCAAGACGAAATCGTCGTAACGGGCACTCTCATCAAAGACCCTAACCTCGTTTCATCCAGCCCGGTTTCGATAATCGGCCAAGAGGAAATGCAGCTCCGCCAATCCAGCCGCGCAGATGAGCTCCTTAGGGATTTGCCTGGTGCGGTTCCAAGTATAGGCTCGACGGTGAACAACGGCAATAATGGTTCATCTTTCGCCGATCTTCGCGGCCTAGGCGATTTTCGTAACGTGGTCCTGCTCGACGGCAACCGCATCACACCGTCGACCGTTGTCGGTCGCGTCGATCTCAACAACATCCCGTTGGCGCTTGTTGAGCGTGTCGATACCCTGACTGGCGGTGCGGCAACAACCTATGGCGCCGATGCCGTGTCCGGTGTCGTCAATTTCATAACTCGCAACGACTTCGCCGGAGCCGAGATCTCTTTGGGCGAGCAGCTTACTGAACGAGGCGACGGAAATCTCTTCCGCGTTGATGCGACAATCGGCGCCAACTTCGACGATGGGCGCGGCAATGCTGTACTCTCGGTCGGATATCAGGAAGCGGACGCCGTGTATCAGGGCGCCCGTCGGTTTTCGCGAAGCAATTATACATCAACAACTGGCTCGGTTGGCGGTTCCGGCACGACCGTGCCAGGTCGCTTTTCGCTGGGCACGGTCAACAATGTGATCCAACCCGACAACGGCACGCTTCGACCATACGTCGGCTCTCGGGACGGCTTTAATTTTAACCCGTACAATTTGTTTCAAACGCCGTTCACGAGATTCAATATCTATGGTGCCGGTCGATATGAGGTGGCGGACGGCGTCGAACTCTATACCCGGGGCATCTTCTCGAAAAACAAGGTGGTCACCATCGTTGCGCCGTCCGGCATCTTCGCGTCCGTGCTGGCGATCCCCGTCAGCAATCCCTTCCTGCCCGCTGCGGCACGCAATCAATTCTGCGCGAACAACGATTTTAATCCGCTCATCCCGGGCAATCAGACGCTTACTCCCGCCCAATGCGCAGCGGCCGCGACGGCAACGAGCCCAAGCGATCCTAACTTCCGCGTATTTACGACCACGATTGGTCGGCGGACGCCTGAGGTGGGTGTGCGCGACCAGACGTTTGTCACACAATATTTCGACCAACGAGCCGGCTTGCGCGTCGGCATCACAGACAGCATCAATCTCGACGTTTCGGGCGCCTACGGTGAGTCGGAGAACCGTCGAACGCGCTCGGGCTTCGTGCTTCTTTCGCGGATTCGTACCGCCGCCTACACAACGAGCGCTACGAGCTGCAATCTTGGCGCATCGCCCACAATTCCCAACTCCAACCCTCTTCTTCCCCCGCTCGCTACGGGAGGGGCAAGCCCAACTGCTGGAGGCGGATGCGTCCCAGTCAATCTCTTCGGTGCCGATGGCTCCATCACTCCTGCGATGATACCCTACCTGACCGCCACGAGCACGGACTCGAGGTTTGCCTCGCTCGCGCAGGGTCGGGCTCTTATGAACGGTGATCTTGGAATCACCTCCCCTTGGGCGGACACTCCGATCGGATTCGCCGTGGGCGGGGAATATCGAGGCTACAAGGCCAATCAGTCAGCCGACATCCTAGCGCTGACGGCGGCCGAGCTCGGCGGCGCCGGCGGAGCTTTCCCCGCTTTCGAGGGAGGCTATCACGTCTACGAAGCATATGGCGAGCTCATCGCGCCTATCGCACAGGACAAACCCTTGCTCAACAGCCTAACCCTTGAGGCCGGTATCCGATACTCGGCCTATACGGTCGAGGCACCTGGCAACCCGCAGTATAACACAACCACGTGGAAGGCCGGAGGCACCTGGGAACCGTTCGATGGCCTTAAAATTCGAGGAAATTATCAGCGCGCGGTTCGCGCACCCAACATCAACGAGCTGTTTCAGCCGACACTTGTAGGCCTGACAAACCTCGCGATCGACCCCTGCCGCGGCTCTAACCCGGTGAATAATGCCAACCTGCGCGCCGTCTGTCTGTTGCAAGGAGCGCCTGCACCGTCCATCGGTTTCATCACCAACCCGACGTCGGGTCAGCCGAATGCGACGACCGCTGGGGGTCTCTATCTCCGTCCCGAGAAGGCCGATAGCTATACGATTGGCGCCGTGTTCCAGCCGCGCTTCGTGCCGGGCCTTTCTCTGACGGTTGACTACTATCATATCAAAATAACGGATGCGATCTCGCAGCCTTCACCAGGGGACTTGGTTAAAAACTGCTTCGGTGACAACAACGGCAGTGCTATCACGGCGAGCAGCATCAACAATCCCGCCTGCCAGCTTTTCCGTCGGAATCCGGTCTTGGGAGGCCTCTCTGGTGACGTCTCGACCACTGGCGGACTGGTGCTCATTACCTCGAATGCGGGTGAGATCCTCACCGATGGCATTGATGTAGGGCTGAACTATCGCCGAGATCTTGGGTTCGCGAAGCTGAACCTGAGCTTCAACGGCAATTGGACACATCGATCCCTGTTCCAAGCCAACGCGCCTGGCGCCGTTATTCCCCCGGGCTTTCCTGGTGCCGGCACGGTCGTTCCGCCTTCAGATACGCGAGAGTGCGTCGGCCGTTACTCGGTAAACTGCGGCTCGCCCGGCTCAGCGGGCCCGAATTCCGCGCCGGGGTCGTTGCAGCCGGAATTTAACTGGAACCAACGCACCACGCTTAGTTTCCCGAACAAAGTCGATGTCTCTCTTTTGTGGCGCCACATCTCTAAGATGCGGGCGGAAGACGATGTGATCGCGTTTAAGGGCACCATCGCTGCTGGCTCGCTCGCTGGGGAATCGGTCGATTTCGGGAGAATTCCAGCTTATGATTATTTCGATCTTTCCACGCGCTTCGGCGTGAGCGACAATTTCGATCTCACCGTTTCAGTGGAGAACCTGTTCGACAAGGGACCGCCGATCGTTGGCTCCACTATCGGATCTACGGCGTTCAACGGCGGAAATACTTATCCTTCCACCTATGACACGCTTGGCCGCAGGTTTGCCGTCGGTGCCCGCCTGACATTCTGATCAAGGGCTGTTGCCTTGAGATTGCTCGATCAGATCATGCTTTCCCCTTCCGAGCAAAACGTACTCGGAAGGGGCGGCGAGCATCACCTTCTGCCAGGAACGGGGTCGAAGTCGGCGATCCTGCGAGACTGCGGCCTTCGCTATATCGTCAACGAAGAGGCAACTCAGCAATGCTTCGAGTTAATCCGCAGCGATAGCGGGATATTGGACCCGGCGAACGAGTTGCTGAGGCTTCCGGCCGAATATTTCTGGGTGGAATGGCTTTCTGAAAACTATGCTCAATCGCCGGACGGCCACCGGCTTGGCGCCTTGATCGAAGCTTCGCCAGACGGCCGCTCGGGAATGGTCACCGGGTTCTGGCAAGACTACGAAGGCGCCCCGCAAGTCGCGATGGCCGTAATCACCTTCGACCTTGACTATGAGCTGTTCCCGCCGCCGGGCTCGCGTAGGATCTTGCGTTTGCGCCACGGGGTGTTGCCACATCTCGGCCCGCTATTTGGGCACATGCTGTTCCACATCAATCCGGCCTGGGCCAACTATGTTCGGCTTGAAGATCCCCACGGCTACGACGGGCGCCTTCGGGCGCAAGCGGAGGCGGGTTGGTTCAACGTGCCATTTATCCTCGTCTTTGCAGCGATGCTGAACAGTGAAGGGATTCTCGAAAGGCGGTCAGCGGACCTGGTAAAACTCAATAGCGCGCGTGTTCGGCGGGGGCGGCAACCACTGCTCGATCATATCGAGGTCAGCCTCAGTCTAGGCGTTGGTACCCGGGCTGGGGACGATAACTTGCGCGTTGGTGGACGCATCGCGCCTCGGCTACACCATGTGCGAGGACATACAGTGCGACGAGGGAGCTCCATATTCTGGCGGTCGAGCCACTTAAGGGGCAACGCCGAGCGCCCCATCCTTCGGAAAACGGTGAAAGTTTCTGCACCTCCCAAAACTGCGGGGAATGGTGAGCATCCGACCAGCACTGGCCCATCATTTCAGTATTCGCCGGCGAGGCTTTGAGATCGTTACACGGACGGGGGTGACGCCCTTTTCGCGAAGTCAGGTCGCGGATTATTCAAAGTCATAATGGGACCTGAGTGGTGACCCTAATTGGGAAAGCTTGCAAAGTCGATAATGACTACCCAATCTCACCGAGCTCGCGCACCCCTGACATGCCTACGAATTCATTGCGGCTCGGTCGGCCAGCTCATATCCGGTAGCAGGACCGGTAAATCGGGCCGCATAATCGCTTGGAAGAATTCCCAGACGCCTTTCAAATGCACGTCGCAGGGCCTGCTCATCTCCAAATCCGCATCGCCGGGCTACTTCCTTTAGATTGGACGCAACCTGTTCAAGGCAGCGCCGGGCATGTTCGAGCCGTAGGCCGCGGATCCAAGCGGCGGGCAATGAACGTGTTCTGCTATAACCGCCGTACGAAATGTCGCTCGCTGAGGCCGCACCGCGCCGCAAGTGCTCCGACGCTTAAGTCGGTTTCAAGATTCTCGATTAGCCAAGTTTCGGGACCTCGTATTTGAACGACGAGCAGGGTTTTCGGCTGTGGATACCCACAGTGGCTAATTCAATGGCAGTAAAATCTCTTTCGCGCTCGCACGTTCGCTCACATGCTGAAACCACAAGGCAAGCTTGCTCTTCCCGGTGAGGATCTCCTCGCCCTCGGGAGTCAGTCGAAACCAGTCGAAGTGCGGCATGAGCCGGATGTCGGCTAGGCTGAAAGTCTCACCTGTCAGGTAGGGCCCTGTTATCAAATCCTCGAGCGCTTCGGCGCAAGTGCGTGCTATGGGCACGGCCGACTCGATCTGGTCCAAGTCAGGTTGGCGACCAAAGAAGCGCGTAGCGAGTAACCGCTCTAGGCCGATAGTGCTGCTCCAGGACCGGCCCAGGTAACAGTCTATGATGCCAAGAATCTGGTTCATGCGAGCTATTTCATGAGCATCCACCGGCTGAAGGATAGGCCCCGAAAAGACTTGGTCTACATAGCGCAGGATGGCCTGCGTCTCGTAGAACATGAAGCCCTCATGTTCGAACGCAGGAACGCGCCCGAAAGGGTTGCGGGCAATATGTTCCGGATCCTTGAAAGGCGGCGGCACTTCGACCAACTCATAGTCAACACCCTTTTCGGCAAGGCCCAGCATCGCGCCGCGCATGTTGGGGCTGCCTGCCAAGCCAAATAGTTTAACGCCCAATTTTCATCCCCTTCGTTTTATCTCGCCGACTCAGGCGGCATTAGCTACTTGTATCACGCTAGTGTGGCGACTTGCATCATGCAAGTGCATTATAGTAGGAGAGCAGAATGTTGGGACGCCATTATCCTAGCCAGACTTGCTCCGCTGCGGGCGCCTTAGAACTGGTGGGGGAGCGGTGGAGCCTGTTGATTCTCCGCGATGCGCTCTTCCGCCGGCACACACGTTTCTCTGAGTTCGAGCGAAGCCTCGGTATCGCGCCGAATATCCTCACCAAGCGGCTTGAAAATTTCGTTGCAGACGACTTGATGGTTGTAGGCGCAACGCAGGGGGGAATGCGCGAATACCACCTAACCGAAAAGGGACGAGGTCTCAAATCTGTCATCATCGCTCTGAACCACTGGGGCGACCGATGGCTAAAGCAAGGTCCAGTAGACTATGTTCATGAGGGTTGCGGCGGCGTGATCAAACAGACCATTGCATGCGATTCCTGTGGGAATGACGTCGCACTCGACCAAGTAAGTGTGCGGCGGGTGATAGCATGATTGGTTGACCGGCGTTCGAAAAGTACCGGCTGGTCAGGGCAGCTCGGAATAATTTTACCGCTGGTTGCTAAGTTATTGATCTTAAGCGGCATGATTTTCAACGATTTTACAGAGAATTTCGCTTAATTCTCCCGTTCGCGGCTGCTTGGAAGCAAGAGCTCTACCATTGAGCTACACCCGCAAATCGAGCGCTTACCTGCCGATTTGGCGCCGGTTTTACAATAGGCAAGCGAGGCAATTGTTAGCGCCTTGATCGCCCGCTGATGCAAATCAGGCCGGCCTGCGGGGCGCACATAGTTGTTGATGATCCGCCTAGGCGGCAGCGGAGAAATGCCTGTCAGGAAGCACGCTGAGATGCTTCCTGCTTAGCCCGGAAAGGTTCATCGCCACCCAGGCCCTGAACCGGCTGCTCTTGTTCAGGGTGCGGAGGATGAAGTTGCGAAGCACCCGCTTCGGAGCGGATTCTATGGTGGCCAGCTTCGTCAGGCGGCCCGCCAAAGCCAGCACGCCCTCTGCCGCGGGCCTTCGGATCGCGGCATAATGATCCAGGATTTCTGGGGAGGCTCCATCCTGAATGACGGCCTTCAGCGCGCTCCCTAGAACCACGGCATCGACGAGGCCGCAATTCATGCCCTGGCCGCCGGCCGGGCTGTGCACATGGGCGGCGTCGCCCATCAGCAGGAACGGGCCCTTGCGATATGTAGCGGCCAGCCTGTGATGGACCCGGAAGCGCGAGCTCCAGATGATCTCGCGTACCCGACAACCGCCGCTGGAGGGGCCGCGCGTGTCGAGGAGTTTCTGAATGTCGCCGGCCGCCGGAAGTTCGGGAGCATCTTCCAGCGTGGCCACGATGCGGAAGCTGCCGTCCGGAAGCGGCGCGAGGACGACCAGGCCCGCAGGCGCGAAGAACAAGGATACCTCGGTCGCACCCAGCGGCCATTCCATCCGGACATCGGCCAGCACGAACGATTCCCCATAGGCGTCACCGTCAAACGGAATATCGGCGGCCTTGCGCATGGCGCTGTGCATCCCGTCACCGCCGACGATGTAGCGCGCCTGGATGGTTTGTTCGCCATCGGCGGTGGGGACGCGGACCAGTCCTTCGTCGAGATCCTGCCACGCGCCCAGGGCGGTTACATTGCGGTATATTCGGCCGCCGAGCTGAACCAGGCGATCGGCGAGGACAGCCTCCGTGGTCGTTTGCGGGATCATCAACAGCCGATGCTCGCTCGGCAGCCCATCAAAGCCGATTTCCATGAGGGGCTGGTCGCGGTCACGGATGGTGAATTGCGAAAGCTCAAGGCCGCATTCCTTGAGCGCGTCGGTCACGCCCAGCGTATTCAGGGCCTCCAGCGTGTGCGCGTGAATAACCGCGGCGCGCGAATTGTCCTGAGCGTGCGGAAGGGCGTCGATCAGGATGTGGCCCAACCCCGCGTCCTGTAGAGCGATGGCCAGCGCCAAGCCGGTCGGACCTGCCCCCACGATCAATATCTCGGTCCTTTCAGGCAACATCGGTCGGTCTCCGTATTTATCAACGCACGTTGACTAAATGCGTCACTTGCCTTTGTCAACGACTGTTGGCAAATAGTGAGAATGACCAAACCAAAAGGAAGCACGGCAAAGTCGGATCGGACGCGGCTCGCGATCGAATCCGCGGCCAGGGAATTGTTTGCAAGCTATGGGTTCGAGAGGACGACCGTCCGGGAAATCGCGCGAGTGGCAGGCATCGATGCTTCGATGATCATCCGCTATTTCGGAAGCAAGGATGCGCTGTTCGCGCTTGTGGCGATGCCGGATCTGCGCCTTCCCGATCTGGGGGAGGTCGATCGGGGCAAGATAGGCGAGACTTTGGTGCGCCACTTCATCGAGCAATGGGAGGGCAGTGAAGGCGGCGGAGGGCTGCCGATCCTCTTGCGGTCGGCCTCATCGAATGACGATGCGGCGAAAAAACTAGCTGAGATTTTCGCGGCACAAGTGCTTCCGGCACTCGCCCGCGCCGGCGACCCGGCGACGGCCGCCAATCGCGCCGGTTTGGTGGCGACCCAGATTCTGGGACTGGCGTTGACCCGATACGTCCTGAAGCTGCCCCCCGTTGTGGCCATGTCGATCGAGCAGCTGGTGGATGACGTTGGAGCCACCATTCAGCGCTACGGGACCGGGGAGCGGTGACCCATCCAGTGACGCCGGTAGATGTCGTCGTCAAACGGGGCTTGGGCAGCGGCCTTCGATCACCGGCTTACCGGTCCTGACAGCGCCATCGAGGCCGGCGGCGATCGATACCAGTTGGTCGTCGGAAAGTTTGTCGAGTTGCTCCAGCGCCGTTAGCGATGGATCATATCCCTTTATCTCGCAGACATTCCCTTCGATCCAGGCAGCGAATTCGGTCGCGAGCCGCTTGTTGGCGATGCCATGTCCGCTTTCTCCGCCGATTAGCGGGCTGTAGATCGATGAAAGCGCGAGACGGGGCTGGGGCGCAAAGCGAATTTCGGAAAGCTTGGCGCGATATTCCAGCTCCTCACCCGACAAAGGCGATGCCTTGAACTCGGCCTGGTCCAGTACGTGGCGGCCCTCATGCGCAATGATGCTGCTGCCGATCAGCGCATCCCAATATCCCTTTCGGAAATTAAGCTCGAAGCTGTCGCCCGGCTTCAAGGCGCTGCGCACGTCTTTGGCCAATTGCTCGATTCCCTGAAGGCGAAGGCGGCTTCGAACTCCCGGAAGGTATGAAATCGGCGTTGCCGAAGCGATTTCGCGGTCGGTGACGCGTTGCCGTTCGATTTCCTGGAGCGCGCGAGCTTTGGCAGGCCCGCCGATGGCCACGAGGGCCAGATCATCGATGCTGTGCAGATAGCGAGGCCGGACCTGAACGATCGTCGCTCCGTCGGCCGCCCAGCCGCCAGTCGCGGATTGCCCGTCCATGAGCCAGGACGAAAAACTATTGTGAAGCATATTGTCGAGCGCAAGCGACCTGATGGTCCCATTGCGGCCATCCTGTACGACATTTTCGACCTGGTCGATGACCACATGACCGAGGTGCACCCCCGACACTCCGTTGCTTTTGCCCGGCATCGTCCCCCAGATTCCGTAGGCGGTCCGCAGGGCGCCGATCGGATCGTCCTTGTTGCCGCCGAGAGCGACGGCCGCATCGGTCAAATGATTGGTCAATTTCTTCTCATAACCCTCTTCGTCGACGGCGCCGGCCCTGGCATAAGCCCGGTCATGCGCCAGAATGTCGGCGAGCAGATTATCGCGGAAGCGGACATAGATTTCAAAACGCTTCCATTCGGCCAGACCGGATCTGCCCAGCGCACGGTCCTGAACATATTGGCGAAATTCGTCGTAAAATCCGGCGCGCAAAAGCAGGGCCGCTAACGGCGTGGCATCCCGGGCATTTGCGGAGCCGGACAGGCCCCGTTCGAATGCGGTCGCAATCTCGGCGCCGGATTGCGCCAGGGCCTGAGGCGCCGATTGGGTGCCGGTCAGCCAGAAATATGAACGCCACCCGGCAAGGGCCATGGAGCGATCTTGCGTAAGCAGCCCGATGGCGAGCTGCAGCCTGGTGCCGCCAGCGGCCCCCTTTGCAATATCGGGAAGCCTCTCCCAGGCCGCACGCGCGCTCGCGGCGGTGGCTGCCCGGTCAGGTGATGCCGAGGCGGCCGCGGCAAGCGTCAGGGCCCGAACGGCCTCCAGCGCCACCCCCGATTCAGTCTCCCGGCATCGATCGGTAAAAGGGGCGAGCTTCGCAACGCTCACTTCGCCCGTCGGCCCGTCGTTGAGAATGCGGCCGTAAAGAAAGGCGGCGGGGCAGAGATCGGGATCGGCGGCAAAACTGTTTTCCAGCAAAGCCAGCGCCGCTTCCCTTTTGCCATCGACCAGCCAGGCGATGCGAGCCAATTCTCGATTGGCGGTGCCGCGATCGATGGCGCTCGCCTCAGGGTTTTCGGCCACCAGCCGGTATAATTTTTCCGCCTGATTGACGTCGTAAATTCCGTAAGCCGCCTGGGCCTCGGCGATCGTGGCAGCAGCCGCAGGGGGAGCGGCGAAGGCGAGCGTCGCGGCCAGGGCCGCGGAAAAGTTTGCTTTGTTCATCGCCCGATTATCGGGCGGCGCGCGACCTTAGTCTTGAACAAATCGGACAGGATGGGATCGCCACGCGAAAGGCGTCCTGCCGGTCAGGGCCAGCACCGAACGGGTCATATGCGCCTGATCGGCAAAACCGGTATCGTTGGCGACGCGGACCAACGGCTCGTCGCCGAGCATGATCGCCCGCCACGCCGCCAAGGCACGTTGGCGCCAGCGATAGTGAGCGGGCGAAATCCCGTAGAGATTGCTGAACTGCCGAGTGATCGTTCGGGGGGACATTCCGTGTTGATCGGCCCAGCGGCTGAGCCGGATATCGCTATCCCTGTCGAGCGCGCGCGCCAGCATGTCGGGCAGCTCGCGTTCAGGCACCGCGGGGGAAACGTGGTGCGCAAAGATCGAAACCTTGTTGGCGGAGTCCCCGTGCAATTCCCGAACGAATTCGATCGGATTAGTCAGCGTTCCGCCGGCGAGCGAGAGCGCCTCGCCCACGCTCAAATCTATGTTCACCACTTCGGCGCCTCGGGTCCCGATGCGATTGGCGTGTCCCGTGAAGGGTGCGTGGACGATGACGTGGCCCGCTGCGGCACGATGCCGGCCACCATCGCCCGCCTCGACATAATCCCCGCCGATCACGACCGCGGCATAACCCGCTTCGTGGCTGTGCCAGGACAGGGCACTTCCAGCCTCGATGCGCTGAAGTTTCAGTGGGTGGTGCTCGGTCATGAACGTCCGCAGAGACTATACAAAAGCGCGCTTACGGTCGAGAGGGCAGGCGCTCAGCCTCGAGCGATTTTCAGGGCTGCCGCGACCTTGGTCACCGTATTCCAGTTACGGTTGGTCCCAACCGCACCAAGCGCCTTCAGGCCAAATCCGGCGGTTATTTTCGATCTAGAGATATCTCCCTGGCCGAACCAGATATAGAAATCGCCGCTGGCGATCCTTTCGATCCGTTCTTCTCCCGTCGCGCGCCTGCGTAGTTGATCAAGGCCCGAATCCGGAAGCGGATCCCGCATGGCCCAGACAAGCAAGCGCGACGGAGCTCGTTCGGCCTCGTCGGCGAACGGATTGGCGGCGAGAATTTCGTACCATTGGTCGGCGGTCTTCACGACCATTTCCGTTGGCCGGCCGTAAAATCGGGCGCAGGCGATTTCCAATTCGTGGGTGGATTTGCGGGATCGCAGCAGCAGATTGCCGGTCGAGACTATGGACGAGATGTCCGTGCCGCCCGCTTCAGACGCCAGGGCCTTTGCATCCGCCATGTTCACGCGGCGGCCATTGATCTGGATGCTGCGGAACAGGGCGATTTTCAGCATCGTCGGTGGACGTTTGCAGGCGGATTAAGTTCGATCACCGGCCTGCTCCGCTTCCCGGGCGAGGCGGGTCAATCGTTCGGCCAGGAAATCCATCACCACGCGTATCCGAGGCGTGTGGCGCAACCTTTCGTGCGTCAGCAGCCAAAGCTCCCGGTCATTATTGGCCGCGGGCGGGAGGCAGGGGAGCAATTCCGGATCCTGATTGGCGACGAAGCTCGGCAAGGCGGCGATGCCGACGCCGGAGCGCACGGCAGCGAGCAGGCCCGGGATCGTTCCATGATGCATGGTGATCCGGTCCTCGAGACCATTTTGCTTCAGCCAGGGCTGATAATAGTGCCAGACGCTTTCGCCCCCGCCGCCGATCAGCGAATGCTTGCGAAGATCCTTGCGGGAACGCGCAATGCCATGGGCCGCGGCATATTCGCGGCTGCAATAAAGCCGCCAGGGATCGGCGGCGATGCGCCGCCCAACCAGCCCGGCCCCGTCCAGCGACTTGCTGCTGCGGAGCGCTACATCCGCCGCCCCGGCTGCGAGATCGCGCACCTCGCTTGTAGTGTCGATTTCGATCAGGATGTTGGGATGGGCGTCATGCAGGTCGCGAAGGATCGGCCCGAGTACCGTGACCGCGTAGATCGCCTCGGCCGTCAGCCGGACGGTCCCGCTCGCATCGCGAACCTGCGCCGAAGCCGCATCGGTAAAGGCTCCGACCGCTTCTTCGACCTCCGCGGCGCGGGCGAGCAGTGCTTCGCCCGCAGGCGTCAGCAGATATCCGGCTTGGCGCCGCTCGAACAAGGTCAGTTCCAGCGCTTCCTCAAGCGCGGCGACGCGGCGGGCGGCCGTAGTCTGGCTGACCCGAAGGCTTTTACCTGCTGCAAGCGTGCTGCCGGTCCGCGCTACGGCGAGGAAAGAGCGGAGGTCGTTCCAATCGAACATGGCCTATTCTGCACTTTTGAAGAACATTAACGCAACATCGTTGTTCGTCCGGAACCAAAAGAGGGGAGTAAAAGGGCTGCAACCCGGAAACGACCGGAGACCAGACGGAGACAAACCATGAAGAATTTGATTGCAGCCGCAGCCTTTACCGCCGCGATTTTCGCCCAGTCGGCAATGGCCCAAAATGCCTTACCCCAGCAGGATGGATCCGCCCTGATTTCGGAAAGCGTGGATTATTCGGACCTCGATTTATCCAATGAAGCCGGCCGCGCCAGGCTGGACCATCGCATCCGCATCGCCATTCAGCAGGTTTGCGGAACCGCCAGTGACTCGGATCTGGAGGGCAAGAATGAAGTCCGCCGCTGCCGGGCAGCGACGCGGGACAGAATTGCCAATATCCGCGACATCGCTATCGCGTCGGCCGCGCGGCCTTCGCCCATCTCGATCGTGTCAGGCCGCGATCCGGCCGACGGAAAAGGAGCGGACGGCAGCGCGCAAAATTAAGGCTCAGCAGCGCGACGCGGCGCTTGAGCTGCGCCTCTGAGGTTTTTTGGAGCGCCGCCACATCCATAAGGTCGCTTCAAGGAGCGACCATTAGGGGCACCTCCCACTTCGAAAGCTTGCAGTCGCCCCGCAGGAAAGTTAGGTCTCGACCCGAAACGAACTGAGAAAGAGACCATTATGACCTGGCTGGTTCCGCTTTTGCTGGTGCTCCATGTGGTGCCGGCGGTTTTCTGGGCAGGGAGCACGGCCGTCCTGGCGCGGCCGGGAACGATCGCCTTGCCCTTGCCTTTAAGGGCGCCGCAGACGGGTTCGGCCGCGGGAGCGATCATCTTTGGAATGATATTATGGGGAATGCTCCACAGGGGCGATGCCGGAACTCCCGAGTATGTCCTGGGGGCAGGGGCGTTGTGCGCTCTGACCGCTTTCGCTCTTCAGCAACTGGTCGCCTGGCCAGCGCTTCGGCGCGATCCGGAAGGCGGAGCAGCGCGGTTCGCCTCGGCCCAGCGCATCTCGTCCATCCTGTTGATCGTGGCGCTGAGCGCCATGGTCACTTTCCGCTACGCGTGACCCCAACGCACAAGCAAAGGCGCCCCGGCTTTCGCTATATTCGGCCTGGCCTGGTAATCGGCCAGCGCGTTATCTTATAGGAGCTCGATGATCCGCCTCACATCCGTTCTTCTTTACCTTTCGCTCCTGATGAACGGCGCTGTAGCGCATGCGCAGACGAAGCCTGCGAACGCCGATGCGATGGTCAAGAAGATCGCTTCCTCAGGCCCATTCCGAAAAGCGGCGGCGGCGCTGGAGGCGGGCCATGATCAATGGGTGAAGGACCTGGTCACCCTGACCGAAATAGCCGCGCCGCCTTTCAAGGAAACGGCGCGAGCCAGGGTGTTTGCCGCCATGCTTCGGAAGCGCGGCTTGGTCGATGTCGAGATTGACGAAGAAGGCAATGTCCTTGGCCGGCGGCCCGGCTCTGTGGCGGGCAAGGCGGTGATGGTCACCGCGCATCTCGATACGGTTTTTCCGGAAGCCACCGACGTCCAGGTTCGGCGCGAGGGCGACAAATTGCACGCGCCGGGTATTGGCGATGACAGCGCCGGCCTTTCCACCATGCTGGCCCTGATCGATGCGATGAACGCGGGTGGGGTGAAGACGCGCAGCGACATCATCTTCGTCGGCACGGTCGGCGAGGAAGGGCTGGGCGACCTTCGCGGCGTGCGGCATTTGTTCGCCAAGGGAAAATATAAGGACCAGGTGAGGGCATTCTTTTCAATCGACGATACGGGCCTGGAGGAGATCACCACCCAGGCGCTCGGATCGAAACGATATCGCGTCACGTACAAGGGGCCCGGCGGACATTCTTATGGCGCCTTCGGGATCGTCAATCCGATGGCCGCGCTTGGCCGGATGGTGACCGATCTTTACGCGATTAGCGCGCCGACCCGGCCCAAGACCACCTATAGCGCCAGCGTCGTCGGGGGCGGAACGTCGGTCAACGCCATCCCTCAGGAGGTGTGGATCGAAGTCGACATGCGTTCAGAAAGCCCGGAAGAGCTGGTCAAGCTGGAGCGGCAATTCCTCGCCATCGTGAAGCGGTCGGTGGAAGAGGAAAATGCGGCCCGATCGACGAAGGCGGGTGCAGTCAGCGCCGAGCCCAAGGTGATTGGCGACCGGCCGGCGGGGCAGAATGCGCCGGGCGCGGACATCGTCCAGTTCACCAAGGCCGCCTATCGAAGCCAGAATATTGAGGTGAAGGACGGGATCTCGTCGACCGACGCCAATATCCCGATGAGCCTCGGCATCCCGTCGGTGACCCTGGCCGGAAACGCCATCGGCGACCGTGCGCACGCACCAGACGAATGGATCGATCCAAACAAGGCCGCCAATGTGAAGCTGAAGCGTATATTGCTGACCAGTCTGCTGGCGGCGGCAGGCAACTGAGGGTGGATGTGAAATGCGCGAACTGGGACCTACTTTAGAAACCGATCGGCTGATCTTGCGGCCGCCGATCGCGGAGGATTTCGAAGGATGGGCAGAGTTCCTGGGCGACGCGGAAGCCACCCAATATATTGGCGGGCCGCAGGCCCGGGCCGGTGCCTGGCGAAGCATGGCCACGATGACCGGCTCCTGGTCGCTGAAGGGCTTCAGCATGTTCAGCGTGATCGAGCGGGAAAGCGGCCGCTGGATAGGAAGGCTGGGGCCCTGGCAGCCCGAAGGTTGGCCCGGGACCGAAGTCGGCTGGGGTCTGATCCAGAGTGCGTGGGGCAAGGGTTACGCGCTGGAAGGCGCTGAGGCCGCGATCGACTGGGCATTCGACAATCTGGACTGGACCGATGTGATCCACACGATCGATCCGGCCAATATTGCCTCGCAGGCGCTAGCCCGGCGCCTGGGCTCCTATAATCGGGGGCCGGGAAAACTGCCCGCTCCCTTCGATCATTTGTCCGTGGATGTGTGGGGCCAGACCAAAGAAGAATGGCGCCGCCATCGCGGCTAATGGCCAGGGGGCTAACCGCCCCCGCCAGGAGGGTGACCCCGGCACAGCCATATTGCGACCGGCCCAACTCTGGAGACTTCGGCGATCGACAATCAAGGTTTGACTAGCACGACCAAGAGGTTAGCTTTGTCCATGCTTTCCGAACATGAAAAGGACCTGCTGCTCGATAACCTCCCCGGAATGGCTTATCGCTGCTCCGTTCTGCCCCCTTGGCCGTTGGAATATGTGAGCGCGGGCGTTCGCTATCTGTGCAGCTATGCGCCCGCGGATTTGGTATCGGGCTCAATAGCCTGGGGTGACCTTCTGCATCCGCACGACGCCCCGCAAATCGCTTCCGATGTCGCCAAAGGCGTGGCCGATCACGAGCAATTCAGCCTCACTTACCGAATCATAGACCCGGAAATGGGTGAAAGATGGGTGCTGGAGCGCGGCGAGGCCGTCTATGGCGCCGACGGCGAAGCCGAGGCTTTGATCGGTTTCATCATGGACATTACCGAGCAGAAAGCGGTCGAGGAAAAGCTTCGGCGGTTGCAGGCCGAACTGATCCATTTGTCCGGCGCCACGGCTATGGGCACCATGGCCACTACATTGGCGCACGAACTCAACCAGCCTCTGGCTGCTGCGGCAAATTATCTGGCAGGGACGCGGCGAATATTCGAGAATCTGAGCGGGCAAGGGAAGCAGAATGCCGAGCAGGGGCTGGATGACGCCCACCGCCAAGTGCAGCGCGCGGGCGAAATCATCCAGCGAATGCGGAACACGGTTTCGAAGCGTCCGGGCGTTCGGGAAGAAGCGTCGCTGACCAGCATGGTTGGCCGCGCGGCCAAGGTTCTGGAGGCCAGCAATTCCTGCCCCGGTTTTTCCATCCGTACGCGGATCAGCTCGGGGGCGGACAGATTGTGGGCCGATACGATCCAGATCGAACAGGCCCTTCTCAACCTCGTCCGCAACGCGGCCGAGGCCGCGCGCGATGCGGACAAGCGCGAAGTGATGATCTCGTCGCAGCTGGAGGTGGAGGGGCTTGCCCGCATTCGGGTCCGCGATTGGGGCAGGGGCCTGCCGGACGAGGATCCGGAGAAGCTGTTCGACGCGTTTGGGACATCCAGCACCGGCGGGCTTGGTGTGGGGCTTTCGATCACGCGCACGATCGTCGAGGCTCATGGCGGCAAGATCTGGGCCGACAACAATCCCGATGGCGGAGCGTCATTCTACTTCACCGTCCCGGTCGCCCGCGGATGAGGGATATTTAAAGGACCGGCCGATTGACGAGCTGGAGACCCTCTTCGACGACTTCATTGGGCGCGCGCCGGAAGCGCGCAAGCCTTCGGTCATCCCGCCATATCTCCACGTCGGCGGAACTCTTCATTCCGCCCACCTGCTCGATCGCAAGCAGATCGCTCTCGGCGGCAAGGCTCTGCGCCTGGATCAAGCGGCCGCCTCGGAGGAAGAGTATTCGGTAATCGGGCAAGGGAATCTCCATTCGGTCCCCGGCGACTTTATCAACTCGGAAGTGGCCTTCCGGATCCGAATATAGGTACATTTCCGTGCCGTTTTCGGGATCGATGGAAATTAATCTTCTGAATCATATAGTTCTTGCGACCTCGCGGGCGCCTATGCGCGTTCGCGAAGCCCGCGTCCCAGATGTTCGATCAGGTGACGCACCTTCGGCGGAGCCTGACCTCCCCCGATCCTGACGGTATAGATCCCTAGCCTCAGCGGCTGCCATTCTGGAAGCAATTCAACCAGAGCGCCGCTGGCCAGATCATCTTCGACCAGGAAATCAGGCGCCAGCGTAATGCCCAAACCGTCTCGAGCGGCAGCCTGGAGGACTTCGCCATTGTCGCTGGCGAGAGGGCCCGTGACCGTGACGGTGCGGCTGGCCCTGTTCGGGCCTGCGAAGGACCAGCGCCCAACGGGGGTGCGAGGCGTGAAAATGAGGCAGCGATGGTCGGCAAGGTCCAGGGGCTGATCCGGGAACCCATATCGGTCAAGATATTCGGGCGCGGCGCAAAGGACCAGCCGTTGTCCAGCGAGCTTGCGAGCGACCAGTCCCGGAGCAAGCCTGTGGCCGATGCGAACCGCCACATCATAGCCCTCGGTCAAGAGGTCAACGCGGCGGTCGGTGAGATCGAGAATCAAGTCCACCGCCGGATTCTGTTTCAGGAAATCGACGAACAAGGGTGTAAGCTTCCTGAGTCCGTAGCTTACCGGCGCGCTTACGCGGAGGGGGCCGCGGACCTGCCGCCCCGCGCTTTGCGCGATTGATTCGGCCAGTTCTACCTCCCGAAGTGCGCGCCGGCTCCGTTCGAGCAACGCCCGCCCCGTGTCGGTCAGCGCCACATTACGAGTGGTACGATCGAATAGGCGGACGTTCCAGCGCGCCTCGAGCGACGCTATTGCCGCGCTTACCGAGGCAGGGGAAACGCCCAGCGCCCGGGCAGCGCCAGAGAAGCTCAGCCGTTCGGAAGCGGCGGCGAACAATTCAAGTTGGCGAAGGCGGTCCATTGTTCAGAATATCCATAAACAGTTTTTGTGAAATGGTCGATTGTCCGAACTCCGCTGGGAGCCGATCTTTGTCATGATCCAAGGGAGGCTTCGTAAATGACCCGTAAAATGCAGTTTCGTACGTTCGCGGCCATCGCCGCCACCATGCTTCTTGCGGGCGGGTCCGCTCCCTTGCTTGCTTCCGAAAGGGGAGAGGGCGCCAGGGTCGGCACGAGCAGCATCGGGCCGGACGATCAATTGGGCCGCCTATCGATGATGAGCGAGAAGAGCCGATCGGACATCCTGGCCAAGGCCCAGGGCAATCGGGTGTACGACCTGGCTTTCAACTTCTTCACCGGAATGCCGAGTTGCTGCACCGACTTCGGGGATCCTCCGTTCCAGTTCTGGATGACCCACACTCCAGGCGGGACACTTCACGACGACCCGCTAAAGGCGGGAAGGCCTGCAAACGAAATCGTCACCTATTCGGGCGACGCCATTTCCATGTACACGCATGTCGGCACCCATATCGACACGCTCGCCCATTTCGGATTGCACGGAAAGGTGTGGAATGGCTTCGAAGCTTCCAGGCACCTTGGGGACAAGGGCTGGGACGTCAACGGCGCCGACAAGATTCCACCGATCATCGCGCGCGGCGTGCTGATCGATGTCGCAAGGTACAAGGGGCTCGCGGAACTTGCGGACGGGTATCGCATCACTGCGCAGGATTTGAAGGGTGCACTGAAAGCCGGCCGGGTGCGGCTGGCGAAGGGCGATGTGGCGCTGATCCGCACGGGCCGCGGCGCCAAATTCCGCGATGCCAAGGCCTATGCGGCCGAGGCTGCGGGGCTCACCATCGAGGCTGCGCAATATCTGGCCGGCGAGGGCGCGATGATAGTGGGAGTGGACCAGTTCAGCCCGGACCTGATGCCCTCCGGCCTCGACGACAATTACCTGCCAGTGCACACCTATCTGCTTGGCGAACAGGGGATCCCGATCATGGAAAATGTCGACCTTGAGGCTCTGTCGCGAGACGGTGTTTACGAAATGGCGTTCATCGGAACTCCGCTTAAAATCGAAGGCGCAAGCGGAGCGCCGATCCGGCCGATTGCCATGCCGCTTAGATGAAGCTGCCACGGTCCCTGCATGCGATCGTAAGGGCACCTCCATCGACTATTCGGCGCTCAAGTTCCAATTTGCCTTCTCGCAATATCCCACTCACTATGCGGGCAACCAATAGGAGAAGCCTTGATGGACCTGTCCCAGCTCAGCCGCCACGCTCCAACATTTCGGAGTGTCCTTCGGATCATCGCAGGCCTGTTGTTCATGGAGCATGGGGCGCAAAAACTGCTTTCCTTCCCCGCCGGCGAAATGGCCGGGATGGGAATCCCGATCAACAGCATGCCGGCTTATGCCGGGGTCATTGAATTGGTTGCCGGACTGCTGATCGCGTTGGGGCTGTTCACGCGGCCTGCGGCTTTCATCGCTTCGGGTACGATGGCGGTCGCCTATTTCATCGCCCACGCCCCCCAGAATTTCTTCCCGGTAAATAATATGGGCGATGCGGCGATCCTCTATTGCTTCATATTCCTCTATTTCGTTTTCGCAGGTCCCGGTCCAATCAGCTTCGATGCAATGCGCGACCGCCGTAAAGTTATTGCCCCGTCCTGATTAGGAGCCCTTGTCGATCCGGGCATGGGCCCGAACCGGGAAGCTGCCCATCTTGCTGATTTTGGGCGGTACAGCCCAAAAGCGGAAGCCATCTACCGGCAAGTCGCCCAGCCTGGTCATATGTTCGACGATCGGGATTCCGCCGCCCAGAAGGACGCTGTGTACGGGACGAGTGTTCCCCGAAACGTCATCGATGTTAAAGGAATCGATGCCTACCAAGGCCGCACCCTGATCGCGCAGATACAGTGCGGCTTTTTCTGTCAGATGAGGATGTTCTTCAAAATATTGATCGGTGCGCCAATGCCGGTCCCAGCCGCAATTGACGAGTACGGCCCGCCCACGAATTTCGCTTGCCGCAAAGGCCGTCCAGTCGATTGCGCGTTCGCCGCTTCCGGTTATTCGAACGACCGTCCCGGGCAGATCGGCGATCCCGGAGAGTATTAGCTGGGTGAGGTCGGCGCCATCAGCATATCGGTGAAATGGGGCATCGATATAGGTGCCGGTATTCGACACCATTTCAATGCGTCCGATCTGGAATTCGGTCCCCGGCGCATAATGACTGCGCGATTGCTCGCGCGAAAGATGATCGCAGATAAGCGGCGCGGGCAGTCCCTTATAGGTCACCATGCCACTTTCGATATCGTGGCTGAGATCGACGAAGTGGGCGGTATCGTTCGGCTCGATCGTAGAGGTCGAGGCAGAACGCTTGTGCCGTTCCTCGATGATTTTCTTGTTCAGGATCCGCATTTCGCTGACCATAAGCAGCCGAAGATCGCCGATGACGTAAGCAGCGAGCGCGTCGTCACTTATGTCGTTGCCCTCTATATCCAGTCGAAAATCCTGTCCCTGGACCCCGCCGCCATTGGCAAATCGGGCGTCGAAATCGAACTGCACCCTTTTTTCCGTCACTTTCCTTGCTCCCTTGGCTCGCCGCGTCGCTTCGCAGGTGGGCCCTTCGCTCAATTCCATTGCGGGCTTCAACCGGATTCTAGCAACCGATCGGGACGCTGCAGGTTTTAGAGCTGAATTTACCGGAGATTGAAAATGGCTGGAGGTTGGGCCCGGGACGGCGCAGTCCAGGACCAGATTGACGACACGGTGTCCGACGCAGTGAAAGCCGCGCGGGCGCGGATCCCGATCGGCGAAGGCCTGGAAGAATGCGAGGATTGCGGAGAGCCGATCCCGAAGGCGCGCCGCAAGGCGCTGCCCAGTGCCAGGACCTGCGTCAACTGCCAGTCCGAACGCGACGCCAGCATCGTCAGCGTCGGCATCAATCGCCGGGGCAGCAAGGACAGCCAGCTCCGCTGAGGCCATTTTACTTGTCGTCTTGCCGTTCGCATCCGTAGACACGATGCCTGTTGGGAGAACCTCTATCCGCGTGTGGCGCAATTGCCGACGGCGCCCCTAGCGTCTACCGCCGCATTCGCCGGCATTGGCATTGCTGCTGCGGAATGGGTTTCAGGACGGCGCGAAAGGCGGATGTGCGACGCCGTTCATGCCTGACCTGGGTCGGGTCGCGCAAATAGGAGGAAGCAGCCGATGGCGCCGGTAAAAGTCGATCCGACAAAGATTCACGAATTCATCGATGCCGGTGCCTTCTGCCAATGGCTGGCCGAACATTATGCGAGCGAAGATGAAGTGTGGATCAAGATCCACAAACTCGCGTCGGGCCTGCCTTCCATCACGCCGAAGGAGGCCATCGATGTCTCGTTATGCTGGGGATGGATAGACGCGATCCGCAAGGGCCTGGACGATACCAGCTATTTGCAGCGCTATACTCCGCGCCGGAAGAAAAGCATCTGGAGCAAGATCAACGTCGATAATGTCGCGCGGCTGATCGAAGAGGGCCGGATGACGGAAGCTGGATTGAAGCAAGTCCGGGCGGCGCAGGCGGATGGGCGATGGGAGCGCGCCTATGACGGCGGGAAGGATATGAAAATCCCGCCGGACCTCCAGGCAGCGATCGACGCCGAGCCGGAGGCCAAGGCCATGCTCGAAAGGCTCAGTGCCCAGAACCGGTACGCGCTGGCGTTTCGAACCCACAATATGAAAACGGAAGCGGGGCGAACGAGGAAGATCGAGCAATTTGTTGAAATGCTTAAGAAAGGTGAGACTGTCCACCCGCAGCGCGGAGCCGGGGGATCGAAACCCGATCCCCGCTGACCGCTGTTAATTTAAGCTTGCTTAAGCTCTGTACTTAACGATGGAGTAACGCGGAACTCCAGACCACTTTCGCTATGGAGCACAGGTCCATTTGTGACAGTTGCGCAACAACCCTGTCAAAATATCAAAATGAGCATGTTCCTGCAGTTCAAACATCTTTCATCGATGTTACACCTTCCTCTCCGCTGCGGCCGCTTGCCGCGGCATCGGGACTTTCGAGGGGTTCAAGCATGTCCAAGCATTTCCTTTACAGCTGCGCGTCACTGGCACTTGTAGCGGGCCTTGCCGCCGGCCCATCCGCCGCGCTTGCCCAATCGACCCTCCCGCCCGAAAACCCGCAAAGCGGAGCGACGGTTGCTGATGACGATAGCCAAGCGATCGTCGTCACAGGATCGCGCATTCGCCGCGACCCGCTGTCGCAGGATGCTCCGATCGTGTTCGTGGATCAGGAAGATATCGCCAAGACAGGACTTAATTCGGTCACCGACGTGCTGCAGCGGCTGCCAAGCTCCGGCGGCGGCCTTAACGGCAAATTCAATAATAGCGGCAGCCTGGGTAATCCGCCGGACGGCGGCGGCGTCGGCGCCGGCGCGGCCGAAATCGACCTTCGTTATCTGGGTTCCAGGCGCGTCCTCGTGCTGGTCGACGGCATCCGTTATGTGAACGGCGCGTCTGCAAGCGGTGTGCCGGGTTCAACCGATCTCAATTCGATTCCCGAAAGCGCAATCGAACGGATCGAAGTACTGCAGGACGGCGCTTCGGCCATTTATGGGTCGGACGCTATCGCCGGCGTGGTCAACATCATCACCAAGAAAAGGCAGCAGGGCATCCTGGCGTCCGGGCAGATCGGCATTACCGACCATGGCGACGGCACGACGCAAAATTATCAACTAAGCTGGGGCAATGGCGGCGACAGCCCGCTGCAGATCGTCGTCGGCGCCAATTATGTGAAACAGGACCTCATCTCCGCCGGCGACCGGGATATTTCTCGCTTCCCGGCTCCGTATGCCAATAGCTGCGCCGCAGGCGGCTGCTCGGGCTTTATTCCCAACGGACGATATGTCGTATTGGGGCAGGCCCGGACCCTTATTGCTCCGGTCATCGGCAGGCGTTCGACACTTGCCGACTTCAGACCGTTCGTGAGCCCGGCCGACCGTTTCAACTTTGCACCCTTTAACTACCTTCAGATCCCGCTTGAACGATACGGCGTGTTCGGGAATCTTCGCTACGAGCTGTCCGATGCCGTCAATTTCTCGGTCAAGGGGCTCTGGAACGAACGCAAATCGAAAAATCAGGCGGCACCTTTGCCGTTCGGCATCGGCAAAGCGGCGGGGATCACGCCGGTACTGGATGGCACTACCGTCGACGTCACCAATCCCTTCAATCCGTTCGGTGTCACGCTGGATGCCAGCAATATGGATTTCATCTATCGGCGTTTCGTCGAAGGTGGCCCGCGTCAGTTCTTCCAGACGGTTGACACGGCCTACGGCGTGGCGACGCTGGATGGGAAATTCGCTCTCGGCGACAAGGAATGGTATTGGGACGTCAATGCTGCTTATGGCCGCAACAAGGCCGAACAGACCATGTTCGGCAATATCAATTCCAACTTGCTGCGCCGCGCATTAGGTCCGGTCGCAAATTGCACCGCGCCCTGCGTACCGTTCAACCTGTTCGGTGGCGCCGGGTCGATCACCCAGGCGATGATGGATTATGTTACGTTCGAGCAGAATGACAGCAGCAAGCAGACGACGCTGGATTTCACGGGCAACGTGGCAGGCGACTTGTTCGATCTTCCAGGCGGCCCGCTGGGCATCGCCGCCGGGCTTGAATATCGAAAGCTGAAAGGCCGGTTTGATCCGGACCCTGTCGTTGCAGCAGGCTTCAGTTCCGATATCCCGGCGTTGCCGACCAGGGGCAGTTATGACGTCAAGGAAGCTTATGCGGAAATCAATGCACCCCTGCTGTCCAACCGGCCTTTCTTCCATTTGCTGGAATTAAGCGGCGCGGCGCGGTTCTCGGATTATTCGAGATCGGGATCGACCACCACGCTGAAAGGCGGGGTGAATTGGAAGCCGGTAAGGGACCTGCGACTTCGCGCCTCCTATGCCGAAGGTTTCCGCGCCCCTTCAATCGGTGAGCTTTTCGGAACCGCATCACGTTTCGACCAGCAATTGGACGATCCCTGCTCTTCGCACTCCAATAATGCTGCTCCACGCCGTTTCTCGAATGACGCTGGGGTCCGGGCCAATTGCATCGCGGCTGGGGTTCCAGCGAATGGAAGCTACCAGCAGGCCAATCCCCAGATTTCGGTCGAGGTCGGCGGCAACCAGAACCTGCTCCCCGAAACCTCCAAAAGCTGGAATGCGGGCGCTGTATTCAGCCCGTCATTCTTTCCACGGTTCTCGATCGAGGCTAATTATTACGACATCAGGCTGAAAGGGGCGATCCAGACCGTCGCTGCCGACTTCATCGTGGCCAATTGCCTGGTCGGCAACGATCCAGCCGCCTGCGCGCTGACGACACGTGTGGGAGGTCAATTGACCACCGTTGCGGGTGCCCTGCAGAATATCGCCGGCGTCGAGACCGATGGCGTCGACGTAAACCTGTCGTATCGCAGCGCCGAAACTGGGGTGGGCAAGTTCGGTCTCACTTGGAACAACACCTTCCTTCGCAATTACAATGTCATTGTGCCGGTCACCGGTGGGGAACAGGTGATCAGCCGCGAGGGCACTGAACAGGGCAGCCCATCACAGGGGTTTCCCAAGTTCAAGTCGGTTGGAATCCTGGATTGGGATCTCGCCTCGTTCGGGGCTACTCTCACCGGCCGCTACATCTCGAAACTGCGGGAAAGCGATGGAAACGTAATGAAGTCGCGTTTCTACACCGATCTTCAACTTCGCTTCATGGCGGGAGTCGACCGCGAATTCGGCTTCGCCCTTGGTGCGAACAATCTGTTTAACACCAAGGCCCCGGGTTGCGTCACCTGCGACATCAACAATTTCGACCCGACCGCTTACGATCTTCCCGGGCGATACTTTTACGCGCGCGCCAGCGTGAAGATGTAGTTCCAACGGTTCGATCGACCCGATTGGATGGTGCCGGGCCCAGCAACTAGCTGGGTCCGGCATCTTTTCTGAATCGGTGCTGCCGCCGCTCTTTCTAGTGCATGCTGTTCCAGCGCCGATCCGTGGTTTCACCATCCTCCCTCAGACAGCCCAGCGCTGGAAAGTTGAGAGTCACCCCTCCCCGGTACGGAGGGAACGAGGTGCCTTTTCGCAGGTTCAGTTTAAGGGAATCGTGTCCGGGGACATCCGCGGCATCGGCATGAGCGGGAAAAAAACGGAGCCTTTATGGAAACCCAATCACTTCATCGCGGCCGGCTGGTCGATCATATCCAGCTTGTCGTCGCGGACCTGCCCGCCAGCCGGCGTTTTTACGACGCGGTGCTGGACGTACTTGGCGTGCCTTTGGGAGGCGAGGGGGACGATTTCTTCTGGGCCGACGAATTGTTCATTTCAACGGCCGACAGCAAGGCCGCCCGGGGAAAGCTGACCGGCCGGCACCATCTTGCCTTCCAGGCCGCCGATCGGGATATGGTCGATGCGTTCCACAAAGCGGCGATCGAAAATGGCGGCGAGGACAATGGCGCTCCGGGCGAACGGCCTTATCATCCAGGATATTATGCAGGCTTTGTCCTCGATCCGGACGGCAACAATATCGAAGCGGTCTTTCACGGCGAGGCCACCAGATCCGCCGCCAGCGTCGAAATCACTTTCCAGCGATAGAGTGGGGCCGCTTCGAACCCGAATGGATATGCAGGTTCTGATGCGTCCGTTGCGGAAGGCCAGTCTCGGCAGGCCGATATCCCCATGAAAATCTATTTCGATGGGGGACGCCGGCCCAATCCAGGGCCGATCGAGACAATGGTGGTCGTGCGCGGGCGGCCGGATTACCGCCGCGATTGCGGAGAAGGTTCGAGCCACGAGGCGGAATGGCGCGCCTTGCTGCACGCAATCGATATCGCGAAGCAGCTAAGGTTGGACGATGTCGAATTGCTCGGTGATTCAAAGGCCGTAGTGGATCAGGTAAATGGGCGGCAGAAATGCCGAAGCGCGGTTCTGCGCGAGTGCCTGGAAACCTATCAGCGCGAGATCCAAGTTTTTCGCCGAGTCCGCCTCAGGCATATCAAGCGCACCCAGAATCTGGCCGGAATAGAATTGGGAAAAATGACCGAGGCTCCTACATTCGGTCGACTGGCGCCGCTGGGCGCCGCGATCGATGAAGGTGGCGAGCGATGAGCGTAGCGTTTCGACGGGACAGTGACGAAGAGCATAGAGAGCCTCGGTTCGAACTGCCAATTCCGGCGGGGCCGAATTTGGTTACTCCCTCGGGCCTGGCCCGGATCGAGGCGCGCACAAGCGAGCTGGAGGCGCTCGTGGCCGGCAAGATGGAAGAAACGGCGCTTGCGGAGGTCCAGCGGGATTTGCGTTATTGGCGTACGCGCCTGGCGATGGCGGAGCTGATGCCCGCACCGCCGACAGACCTGGTTGCCTTCGGTTCCCGCGTCACCTTCGCGCTCAACGGCAAAAAGCGCAATATCGTCCTGGTCGGCGACGACGAAGCCGACCCTGCGGCGGGGATGATTGCCTTTTCCGCGCCGCTCGCGCTGATGGGCGCGGCGGTCGGAGATTTTGCGGACTTTGGCGGCGAGGAAGAGGCGATCGAAATACTCGAGGTCGATCGCTTTTATCAGTGAGCGCAGATCCCGAGGGCAGGGTAGCGGCGATCGCCCAAATCGGCGGTCAGCTGCAGCGTCTTTTTACGGAAGGTGGCTTTTCCGAAGCGGACAAGGCGAAGGTGAAGAGATAGGCGTCTTCGGCTATTTGATCAGGGGTTGCGCGCCCGGGGCAGACATCGACCAGGTGAAGCCATGCTCGATTCAAGGCGACGGGCTTGGCGAGGCCGATAGCGACAATGTCTTCGTTGCCGCCCTCGCTTATCCTCACCCGCAATCTGACCGTGCCCGCCTGGATGCATTGCACGCTGGCCGGGCAACGGCTGTCTTCCACGATCGACAAGGGGCTGACGGTGCGACCATCAAGCCGGACGGTTTGGCCGATCCTGGCTTCGGCCGCTGCCGCGGACACTGGGCCTGGCGGGACGACCGGGGCACAGGATGCCAGCAGAGCCGACGCGCTCAGCGCCGCAAAAGGGGCGGTCCTCCTCATTCGGCGGACAGATTGGGTGGGCCGAGATGCTGCATGAAATCGGGCTTGCCCATCGCGACGCCCGACGCGCGGAGAATGCCATAAGCGGTGGTTACGTGAAAGAAGAAATTAGGGAGCGCAAAGCCGGTCAGATAATCCCGGCCGGTGAATTTGAATCCGATGCCGCCTGGAAATCGGAGCGTGACTTCGCGATGCTCGCCAGCTTCGACCGCTTCACGGCTTGCGCCCTGCACGAAGGCGATCGTCTTGTCGCAGCGTTCCTTCAGTTCCGCGAAGCTCGCCTCTGTGTCCGGCATAGCCGGAGGCTCGATGCCGCAAAGACGGGCAATCGCGTTCTTCGCGCTGTCCGAGGCGATCTGATATTGCGCGGTGAGCGGGAGCATGTCGGGCGCCAGCCGCGCCGCCAGCAATTCGGCCTCCGGCTTTTCGGCGGCGGCCTTGTCCAGCCATTGCCGCATGTCGGCCAGTCCGTTCACGAATAAGGGAGCGGAAGCATCGTAAATGGAAAAGGTCATGCGCAAATCCTTGAATTGAGTCTCGTCCGTCTGCCCCAGCTATTTCCAAGAAGCCAGCGCCGTGAACGGGCGAGCCCACGCCGGGTTTGCCATTGCCTTGCGGTCATGCTTGGGTGGCGTTGAACAGGGGCTTGGCACCATCAATTATGAATCAGGCTGAAGAAAAATCGCCCGGTAGCTTTCAGTTCGAACATTTCGTCCTCGACCCAGGCAACCGCCAGCTTCGGCGGGACGATGTCCGGGTGGAATTGAGCGGACGATATTACGATGCCCTGGCCTTGCTCGTGCGCGAGCACGGCAAGCTGGTTTCGAAGGATCAATTCCTGGCCGAAGTCTGGCGCGGCGTGCCCGTGACCGATGAAGCGCTCACCCAGTGTATCAAGACTTTGCGCCGCCAGCTTGGCGACAGCGCGTCCGATCCGCGGTTCATCGAAACGATCCCCAAACATGGCTACCGCTTCATCGCGCCGGTCGACACGTTGAGCGACACGAACAACGTGACGGCCGCTTCGGCAGAAGCGCCCCGTTCGGCCCCCACTTATTCGTGGCGCGACTTCCTGCTTCTGGGCGGAGCGGCGACATTGGGCGGCGGGATTGCCGGGATTGCGGGCGGGCTTTTTTATGGCTTAGGCGCGGCCTACCAGCCGCTGGAGCCCAATATGGGCGCTGCATCCATATTGCTCGTCCTGCTGTCGGTCACCATAATATTGGCGCTGATCGGCGCCGCAGGCGTCGGCTTCGGCATCGCTGCAGCGGGCTTCGCGCAGGATCGGGATGGATATTGGAAAGTGGTAGGCGGCGCGGTAGGCGGCTTGGTCGTTGGAGCGCTGGTAAAGCTGCTCGGCATTGACGCCTTCACGTTGTTCTTCGGTCAGTCGCCCGGCGACATAACGGGGCCGGCCGAAGGTGTTTTTCTGGGCGGCGCAGTGGGCCTTGGTGCCTGGCTTGGCGACCAGTACATCGGGCGCCGCTCGCTCCAGCGCTGCGTTGCAATGGCCGGTTTGTCGGGCGGAGTCGCCGGAATTCTTATCGCCTTGCTAGGGGGTCGGTTGCTTGGCGGGAGCCTCGACCTGCTGGCCCGAAGCTTCCCGGATTCGCGTCTTTCCGTCGATCCAATCGGCGCCCTGTTCGGCGAAGCCGGGTTTGGGCCGGTCAGCCGGATGGTGACCAGCGCGATGGAGAGTATGTTGTTCGGCGGTTGCGTCGCGGGGGCGATCTTCCTCGCGCGGCGAAGCTTGAACCGGCGCTAAGATATCGAAAACAGGGGCGAGGCCTCCCGCCCTCAACCCGGGGGAGTTGCGGGGTCCAGCAATCGGACGCAGTCTCCCCCCAGATCCTGCCGCCATGGGATTCAACGATGGTGCGCGAGATCGAAAGTCCCAGTCCGATGTGATCGGCCCCTGTCGTATGCAATGGCGAGAAAGCTTCACTTAACAGCGCATGCGGAATGGCTGGACCTTTGTCAGCTACGCTGACCTCAATCAGCCCCGTCGGACCTTTCCCTTTGTGCCAATGGCAACCTGGCGCGGGCTTCCAGCCATCGCCCGAACGGCGCTCGTTATCGACGCCTCTTGCGTTTTAGTACAAGAGGGCGTCAGAACCAGCCGTCGCTTTTGCCTATATTATGCAAAGATTTAAGAGTATGAGAGCGCAACCATCAAGGGCAATTTCGCGTGGCGAAGCATGTTCTGAAAGAGGATATCAAGGCTTCCGAGGGTAGCGATGAAGGTGAGGCAAGCCGTCTGGGCCCTACCCCGGAGGGAGCCCGCAGCGCCCGGGCGATTGCCGTTGGCGTGCTGTTCGGGGCGATATTGTGGGCGTTGGTCGCCGCAGCGATTTTTCTGATTTTCTAGCTTTCAGCGGTGGCCCGGAGTGGCCGAAGCGAAAGATGTCGTGAATCGCGCGGCCCGCCAGCGCCCGCCGGGTCGGCGGCGCATGGGGAGCCCCTGCCAACCTGACCCGGTCAGTTAACCTTGCCCTCGTTGCGACGCCTGACGATCGCTGCATCGATTTTTCGCGGTGATTTCCGCGCGCTGATCGCGCTTCATTTCCTCCCGCGATCCGAGGGGCGCGCGAGCATTTTCTGAAGCTCTCACCATCTTTTGGCCCATCTCGGCCGACGGAGTTCCCTTATCTTCACAAAGGAAGATGAAGAGCCGGCGGCTTATCTTGCGCCGACCCTCGCCGGGACAGGCGGACCTTTGCGCTGGCCTGTGCCCTTCGACCTGCTAAGAACTGTTCATGCATGACAGACGAAGCGCCCTTCAGGTCCTGGGAGCCGCCGCGGCCGCGCTGGCCTTCCCACCCCCCGCCATCGCTGCCCCAAAAGCGGTAAAAAAACCGTCGCGGTTGCGGCCCGGCGACACCGTCGGTTTGGTGGAGCCTGCGGGCCTGATCGCGAACGAATTCGACCTGTCGCTCACCAAGGAAACAATCGTCGCAATGGGGCTCGTCCCCAAGGCTGCGCCGCATCTGATGGGGCGCTATGGCTATCTTGCCGGCAAGGACCAGGAACGCGCGGCCGATCTCAACGCCATGTATGCCGACGACGAAGTGAAAGCGGTCTTTGCCGTCCGCGGCGGCTGGGGATCGGCGCGCATCCTGCCCTATCTGGATTTCGACATGATCCGCGCCAATCCCAAGCTGCTGATCGGCTTCAGCGACATCACGGCCCTGCACATGGCGTTTGCGGCCAAGGCAGGGTTCACGACCATCCACGGCCCCAATGCCAATAGTGCATGGGGAAAATTATCCTGGGATTCGTTCCGAAGCCTGGTGTTCGACGCGCAGATGCCGGCCTATCAAAATCCCGTCGCCACCGACGATCGGCTGATCCAGCGCGAATGGCGGACCGAGACGATAGGGTCGGGCAAGGCCAGGGGCCGGCTGCTCGGCGGTAATCTGACGGTTTTGACGGCGTTGATGGGCACGTCCTATCTGCCCGATTTCAAGGGCGCCATCCTGTTTCTGGAGGATGTGGACGAGGCCGAATATCGGATCGATCGGATGCTGACGCAGCTTGGCCTGGCCGGGATATTGGGAAAAGTCGCCGGGATCGTATTCGGGCAATGCAATAATTGCCGGGTGACGGGCCGTTCTTATGGAGGCTTCACGCTGCCCGAAGTGCTGCGGCAGCATCTGGAGCCGCTGGGCATCCCTGTCTATCAGGGTGCCTTGTTCGGCCATATCGACAACCAGTTCAGCCTGCCGGTCGGCGTGCAGGCGGAGATCGATGCCGATGCAGGCACGATCCGCATCCTCGAGCCCGCCGTTTCCTGATCGTCGGCAAGGCGGCGGAAGGAGAGGATCACGAGCGGCAGGGCAACGCCGCCAAGCGGGCCGAACAAGCGATAAATTGCATCCCGAATTCCTTTCGCCCCGTAGCTCCGTGGTATGAAGGGCAGGAGGATGCGGATGTATTTCCGGATGGATTATCAGAGCGGCCGTCTACCTAGCCGCCGAATCAAATTGCCTGTGCAGGTGCTGATTTGGGCCGCGCTCGCGAAGCTGGGGCTGCTGGTCGGAGGAGCAATCGCCGCCATGGCGGCGGCAGTGGTGGGGCAATGATCCGCCTAGCTTCTCGAGCGGAAGTCGATCCAGAACTCATCCCCTATTTGATGCGAAGAATGCGGCAGGAAACCAACGCCGCAATCCGTGCATCGACGGTCGCGGCCACCACGGCCCATGTAGTCTTGGCCACCGAATATGCCAGGCGCCTTGGGGAAAATTGAAATTCTGTACGGGCCTGCGTCCAAGACGCCACTGGCTCCGTATCTAAGGGGACGCAAACAAGCGTCCCTAGGGAGAATATCCATGAAAAGCTTCATATCGCGCATCATCATTCCGCTATCTGCCACTGCCGCCCTCGCGGCATGCGGAGGTGGCGAAGCCGAACCCGCAAACGAGGAAATGGCCGTCGACCAGATCGTCGTTGAAGAAAATGACGTCGGCCCGGCCAATGGTGTCGTCATGGTGGGCGGCGCCGAGATGCTCCCGAGCAAGACAATCGTCGAGAATGCCTCCCAATCGGCCGATCACACGACCCTCGTTTCGGCGGTCAAGGCGGCCGGGCTGGTAGAAACCCTCTCCGGACCTGGGCCGTTCACCGTGTTCGCTCCCACCAACGCTGCGTTTGACAAGCTTCCGGACGGCACCGTTCAGTCGCTAGTGAAGCCCGAAGCCAAGAAGATGCTGACCGACATCCTCACTTACCATGTTGTATCCGGTAACATGGACTCAGCCGGTCTTAAGGCGGCCATTCAGTCCGGGAACGGGAAGGCGGAGCTCATGACCGTCGCTGGAGGCAAGTTGACGGCTTCCATGAACGGAACCGACATTGTGCTGACCGACGCCAAGGGCGGCAAATCAACGGTCACCCAGGCCGACGTGCGACAGTCGAACGGAATCGTCCACGTGGTCGACACAGTGCTGATGCCGAAATAATTTCACTCGCCAGATCATTCCTGCTGGCTGAGCCTTGGGCGGTCGTTCGGAGACGGCGGCCGCCCTTGTGCCAAGCCATTACGCCCAAGGGCCGTGCGGACTGCTAAGGTGGACGCCGGGAATTGTCAGTTGCCTCGAACGTTTTGTTCTGGCCGTTAGCGGAACGTCTGGTCCGAATCCGCTGCGGCGGTAACGTCGATGCTTACGCCAGTATAGGATCGCCAGGGCGGTGGTTCTCGGGACTGGCGTAGAGCGTCGGCGCGTCGGACCGACCCCTGTCGAGCTTAAGAGGGTGGGCAGTCGCTCGTCATCAGCTCCTCCAGAAGCGCACCGTTGCGCGCGTCGAAACGCTTGCCCGTATTCTCAGGGCCTTTGATCCGGTCCGTGCGGAAGAAGCGGTAGGCTGTTCGCATCTCGCACCAAGCGCCAAGGAGGGTCACGCGGGAGAAGAAGAGCAGCGCCAGCGGCCAAACCACCCGATCAGTAACAATGCCGGCCTCGTCCGCGTAGCTGATGCGAAGCCTCGACCGTTCGCGCACCGCTCGCCTCAGCGCGGCAAGGTGCGGGCCGAAAGCCGTTTCACCGGCCGTTCGGGAAGGCACTAAAAGGGCCGAGCGCTCCAGTACAGCCGCGAGCGGCGACGGCAGCACGGCCGAGACCTTGGCCAACACGTCGTCGGCTGCCCGTGTGATTCCTGCGTCGCCCCGATCCCGCGCGAGGCGCGCGCCGAGCACGATGGCCTCGACTTCCTCGACGGTGAACATGAGCGGTGGCAGGTCGTAGCCGGGCCGCAGAACATAGCCCACGCCGGCCTCGCCCTCTATAGGTACAAGCGATGCCTGAAGGTCGAGCATGTCGCGGTAGATTGTGCGGCGCGACACCTCCAACTCGTCCGCGAGCGTCTGGGCGGTCACCGGTCCGCGATGGCGGCGCAGCGCCTGGACGATTTGCAGAAGGCGGTCTGCCCGTCTCATCGATCTTCTTTCCCTTCGGGCAAACACTGCTGACACCATGGTGGCCACAGCGGCCTGCTAGGGCGCGCTTAACGATCATCGCAGAGAGCTCTGACATACCAGACTTCTTCTCGAAGACACGTCAATTGCAACGGCACAGGATTTCTCATCATGACCACGGAACCCGCCCCGACCACAGCGAACGTGCTGACCATCGTCAATCCGCAGAGTCTTTTTGATCCAGCTGCATTTGGCTACAGCCAAGCCGTGATCGGTTCTGGCGGAGGTCGGATCGCCTACATTTCTGGCCAGGGCGGAGCCGACAGTAGCGGGGCGCTGTCACCCGATTTTGCGACCCAAGTGGAGCAGGCATATGCTAACCTGCGCGCTGCCATTGAAGGCGTCGGTGCGAAACCGAACCAGGTCATCAAGCTTACGGTCTTCGTGGTCGATCATGACCAATCCAGGCTTGGCGACTTGACGAGACACGTCGTGGAAACGTTTCAAGAGGCACTGCCGGCACAGACATTGATCCCCGTCTCCAGACTGGCGCTCGACGGCATGCTGTTCGAGGTGGAGGCCGTGGCAATGCTCGACTAGTGCGGCCGGGTCGACGCCGCCGACGTCCAGCTCCGTTGTGCCAGGCATTTCGCTCAAGGGTCGTGCGGCCCGCTAAGGGTGGAAGGCGGCCCGAATTCCGGTCTGATCTTCCGCCCCCGATCGTCGCCAAGCCGAGGATAGCGATGCCAATATAAGAGATTGCGGCTGCCGCTGCGCTGAGGCCGACGCTGGAATAAGTAGCCGCTTTTACGGCTGTAGTCCGCAACATTATGATGCAGTGCCTCGAACAACGTGCGCAGAGTGTCAGGAAGTGGATCCTTGGCCAGGCGCTCAAGCAAGGCCTCGGCAAGAAGTCCCGCAATCCGTCAAAGCCTGCAAACGGTCGGGGGGACATCAAGGCTCCTGCATTCTGAAAGTGGCGATCAGCCGGTCGAATTCGGGATAATCTCTGCGCGCCAATGAGGATGCGGCCCGGCTCCACAGGGCGTCTTTATCCCGCACGGATTGCAGGCCGGCATTGATAAGGTCCGAGGGGAGAAGGGATTTAGGAACGGAAGTGATCTTTTGCTGGATCATCCGCGCTACCCTGGTTCCCGCAGCTTTGCCCGACCCGTGTGGGTGGACATGATTGCCTGCGCAAAGCCGAACAGGTCGGCGTCTGGAAGCATGTCTTCGCCCAGGCGGATCAGCTCGGCTTCCGACGAATCGCGGGCGCGTTCGGCGGCGGAGAGCGGGTCGATGTTGGTAAGATAACCGCAATCGTCAACCAAAACGCCGCGCAGGGTCTCATTTGAAATGTGTCGCTGCACAGCTTCATTCAATTGCTGGCCCGCGCTGCGCTGATCCTGTGCCGCTTCTGCTTCGCGGGTGAGGCGGCGAAGTGTTTCCGAAATGTGGGGAGAATATGCGTTCACTTGGGGGGACACCGTCGTCTGAATGTAGCTGGTACCTATGCGACGGATTTGTCCGTCAGTCAAGGGTTATTTACGGATTTATCCGTCGTAAGCTAGAATGCGCTTTCCTACAGCTCGGGAGCATGAGACAGGCATGTTCCGATTTTGTTCTCCAGGAGCCGCCGGTGGATCAGCCAATTTATCTGAGCGAGCCGGGCTGTGCCGGGGGATGCGAACCCTGTCTGCGCGATTGCGCGGTGCTGAAGATTCACCTCAACCTTTGGGAGAAACGGGAGCTCCGCCTGCTTCGCGCCTGTCATGCCCAGCCGGTCGTATGTGAGAAGCTTCTTCGTCAGTTTTCGGAAGCTCAAGAAGCGCTGCAACGGCTTCGGCAAGAAATTCGGCTTGTTCAGCGACACTTGCCCGCTTCGGCATATGCGGCAGCGACAGGCCAAGCGCCTCGCGCAGCCTCGCTTCACTGACGGTCATGTTGCGGGACAGGCCGAAGATCGACATATCCTGGCCCATCTCCCGGGCCAAAGCGGCCAGAAGACCGACCGACGGGTTGCGGTTACGGCGTTGGATGATGTCGTAAACCGCGGATCGGTCGGTATCGTTGGTCGCGGCCTTGGAGAGGCCGCGCTGGCTTAATCCGCCCGTGCTGGTCGCTTTCGCCAACACGCTGATCACCAGGTCGAGATCTATCTGATCGGTAGCCATCCGTACCTTATGCATGACGGATTAATCCGGAGCAATAGCGGATATGTCCGTCAATGGGTTGACATGACGGATATATCCGACACATAAAGTGAGATGTCTCATCTGCACCCTGAATTCGATTCCCTTGGGCTTGTTGCAGGAAGGGAAGCCGAGTGAGCGGCTATGTTCGGATCCACCGTGGGCTGATCGGTCATCCAGCCTTTCGCAACGATGCCGAAGCCATGGCCTTTGCCTGGCTGATAATGCGCGCGGCGTGGAGGCCGTCCCGGGTCCGCTACAAGGATCGGATCCTAGATATTGCACGAGGACAGCTCGCCATTTCACAGCGCGACATGGCCAGGGCGCTGGATCGCGACAAGACCTGGGTCGAACGGCTGTGGAAACGGTTGAAGTCGGAGGCGATGATCGACGCCGCGACCGGGGCGGGCGTCGCCGTAATTACCATCTGCAATTATGACAATTTTCAGCAATCCGATCGAACGCGCGAGGCGCCGGGCACGGCGGTCGTCGAGGCGGGGACCGAGGCGATTGGTCAGGCAGGTGCGGAGGCGGGCACAAGGCGAGGCCAAGGCACAGAACAAATAAGGGAAGAATCCAAGAAAGAAGATTCCCCCCAACCCCCCAGGGCAAGAGCTATCGAGAAAAGTGTCTTGCCTGATGATTGGGCTTTGCCCGCAGTCGCCGATCTCCCGCCCAGGGTGCGCGCCTGCGCCGAGCAATGGACCGTCGCCAGCTACGCGACACGCGGCGAGGAATTCGTGAGCTTTTGGCGCTCGCGCGGGCGAATGATGAAGGATTGGCGGCTCACCTGGGCCGGACGCGTGGTCGACCTGCACGGGCAGGTGATGCGCGACCAGAAATTCGGGAACGCGCCGACCGGGGACGCGCAGTCGATGCCCGATGCGGACAGATTGGCAAGCTACGACAAGGGCGCCGCCCTGATGGACCGGCTTAACCGGCCTGAGGATGCGGCGGCGTTCAGGGACCAGGCGGTGCGCCTTCGGGGCAGCGGCGCAAAGCCGGTCGGGTCCTGCCTCCCGCCGAAGCTCCGAACCACCAGATCCAGTCGAAAATGTGAGGAGCCAGGATATGGGCAAGGCAATGCGAGGACGACCGAAAAAAGCGGGCAAGCGAACCAAAACCGGCCGGCTGATCCCGGTGCGGGATTATGGCAATGACCATGTGCAGGCGCTGCGCGAGCGATTCTCGGTATTCCAGGGCGGAAAGGCGGGAAACGAGCTTGGTTGCTGCATCGGCAAAGCCTGGGCGGCGGGGTTGCTGGAAGGGCATGGCGCAGATGCCCAGGCACTGCGCGACGCGGGCCGGGATTATGCGCGGTTATGGTACGAATATTATGGCCTCAGCCAGGTCCGCACCAGCCGCTTCGAACGGCATTCGAAGGGCTTCGCCTCCGCCGCGGTTACACCCGATCAGCGCCGGTTTCTCAAGTTGGATGGGATCGTAAGCGCGCGGCCGTCGGCGCACAGGGACGCCTTTTACGCGCTCTGCGTCGATTATTTCGACAGCGACGCGCTGCCGCCCTTCGTCGATCGGCTGATCAACGAGCGGCTGATGCTGAAGGGGCTGAAAGTCCCCGGATGCCTTCCGATCAAGGGAGATGCGGAAAGGCTGGAAAAAGCAGCCGTGACATTGCTGGCGATCGTGGAAGGGGATCGCGTGCGGAAGGCCGCGTGACAGCTATTTCGGGCGCCCGGTATAGCCTGCGGCTTTGCGCAGTTCGTCTGCGACCATCGGATAGTCGTTGCTGATCGGGTGACGAAGGCTAAATGCACTGACGTCGTTGACGGATCACTACGCGTCAGCGCCGTCGGTGATCGGAATGCCCTCAGCATGAAGCCGCCGTTCGAGATGGGCACAAAAAGAAGGGTGGCTATTTCCGATTAGCGGGCAGCCATTTGCCCTTGGTGCGGCTGGTCACATGAAATTGCCGGCAGCGATCGCATCGATAGGGCCGAAGTGGTAGAGACGCGCTGATGGCAGCCGCCATCGCTGCAGCTTCGGAAGGGTAACGCACCTTTTTGGCGCAGACGCTCAATCTGGTGCGCATATGTGCCTTTCGTCCGACCCGCAAACTCGCCTGTATGGTGCGCTAATTGTCCGCAGCTTTTACCGCAATCGGAGTTCGTTTCCGGATCGCGTCCTAAAACCGGTTTTGGGATATTTTAAAGCTTTATTGGCTCTGAATCGGTTCCACTTCGTTGAACCGTAAAGACTCCCTGTTTTGGAGATATCGAGTGACGAAGATCAAGATTCATCCAGCCGGTATCTCCGTCTTGGTAGCGGTGGTGATCGCCGGGGCGGCCCCTGCGGGAGCACAAAATTATCCTTATCCTCCACGGCAAGGCGGTGTCGCTGGCGAGATCCAGCGCGGGACGGCCACGGCGGCGGACGCGGTGAGCGCGGTCGCGCAGGCGCTGCGCGGAACGCGCGAAAGCCTTTCGGTCGGCGCGTGCCAGTACCGTGCCGCGCGATATGGCCAGGCGAGGGTGCTGGATGTTAGGCCCAAGGGACGGCGGGACCTGGTCGTACGCGGCGTGATCGAGCCGATGGGCAACCAGTCCGCCTGGGGATCGCGTTACGACAAGGCTTATCAGCGGCGGACCTTCACCTGCACCGTTCGGCAGAATGGCGACGTCAGGAAGTTCAAGACCAAACGCATCAAATAGGTCGGGATCGGCCTGGCGCGGGGCTCAGCGATGGCCGGGCCGGCGATACCGGCCTATCCCGAGGCCAAATGAGGTCAGTTGTCTAACGCTGATCGGGCGCCCGCCGGCCAGTGGCTCGAGCCTTGGACGCTTTTTGTTTTCGCCGGATGCCATAGCCCAGGCCTGCGAGGGCGATGACCATAAGCAAGATGAGGCTGTAGGCGATGATAAGTCTGATTTCCATCGCCGCTCAACAGTTTGGAATCACTCCTGTTCCGCAACTAGATTCGATGAGGCCGAATATTCGCAAAATACAGGAATGAACGGGTCAGGAGATGCGCCCGGGCGGTGCATTCCTGCCTAGCCCGGGGGCGGTCCTCGGTGACTTGCGCTTAGTCTTGTTTAGACAACGAATTCCTTTGTCAGCGCTCTTGTGCGGAGCTCCGCAGCAGGGCCGCGGACAAAAGCCACAATCCCATGAACGCCAGGCTCAACATTGCTCCGCGCGTGTCGGCGACAAATCCGAAAGCGCTGATAGCGCCTTGCGCGACCCCGGCGGCGAGCATCGCGGCCGCCATTCCGAAAGGGCGGAAGCGGGCGAGGGTCGCGCCGGTCAGGGCGATCAGCAACACACCGCCGAACAACAGATTATAGGGATTGTCTTCGGGCCCGATCATTCCGACGGCGGCGTTGACCCAGATGGTGAGGAAGGCAGCGATGACCGCGATCGTCCCACCTAGCCGGTATGCGAGGCTTCCCGATTTGCGGAACACGAGCTCGATCGCGATCCCGACGCTTCCGAACAATAAGGCGGCGAACACGAAATCCGACGCGGTCCAGTTCACCTCGTTGGTGAAGCGCATTGCGACGAGGGGCAGCAACAAAAGCAGCAAGGGAATGCTCCAGAGCACCCATCGCCAGGGCAAATTCCTATGCCCGCCATCCATGTTCACATTCGCTGCCATCGGCTTACCTTTCGAACTGTTATCGAAAGCGATGATTAGGCCGGGCGTCAGATGAGCGTCATGAGCAAATTGTGATGCTTTGGTGAGAAATAGGGGGGGCGTGACTTGGAGTGGCACCAATCATTTACAGCCGCTATGGGGGTCGAATGCTCTTCGCCAAGATCGATCGCTGGGTCGGGACAAACCTGTTCATTCCCCCGATAATAAAGCTCTGCCAACTCACCCGCCAAAGCCAGTTTGCCGTGTCCCGCACCTTCTGGTTCGTGGCGGCGCTGGACGGGTTTTATCGCGCTGAAACCTTGTTCTGGTCCATCGTGTGGGGCGCAATGAGCCTGTTCATGATGATCACCGCGACGCGGCGAGCGGACAGCCCGACGGGCAGCTTCATGTTTTTCCGAATGCTTGCCCTGGTTTTTCTCGCAATTGACCTCGCCAGGGGCGCCGCCACCGGCCAGTGGGCCGGCTCCGAATTTTGGCTATTCGTGCTTATCGCCGAATATGCGTCAACCATTCGCACCGTGCCGCCCAGGGAAAGCTCCAAGGCAGCGGCGACGGCGCGTACCACGAACTAGGTCGTGAACCCATAAACAGGATTCCCTTGGCGCGGGTTTTCTGATTCAGGCTCGAGCATGAGCCGATATGATCTGACCGATTTCGAGTGGCGGGTGATCCAGCCGCTGTTGCCCAACAAAC
>JACDEE010000049.1 GCA_013816585.1 Sphingosinicella sp.
CCTCAACACCACGCACAGCCTCGACATAGTAGGCGGTCTGCCCGTCCACTCCGGCCGTGCGTGCACCCTTGTTACCCCGCACGCGATCCCACGCCACTAACAGGAACGCCGGATCGCCAGCAAGGTTATACAGATCATCGAACCTGCGATGAGGTTCCTCGACTGCCCATCGGTGCAGCTTGGTCTGGATCTCCCGTACCCTTCGCTCGGCCCGATACAGGGCGAGTTCTCGTTCGTCAGTGTTCACCAGCGATCTCCGGGCATTCCAGTGTCCTTCCTGCCGACTTGCTGGTCCCGCAGGGTAGGCCGCCGGCGAGGTACCCGGGGTTGGGTCCTTTTCCGGCGGCCCCCCTCCGAACCCGGCGTGCCAGTTATCCCGGCACCGGGCTCTCCAGTGTTCTTTTCCGCGAGTACTGCTGTTGTGAACGTCCGGTGTGGATGTTCTCGTGGCAGTCGCGGCAGACGATCAGGGTCTTGCGGTGGTGTGTGAGCATGTGCGTGACCCATTCAGGCTGTGGGGCCTGATCCCGTGTCTGGATATCTTTCAGGCGTCGGATGTGATGGACTTCGACGTCTGATCGCGACTCGCAGAGCTCGCAGGTTCCGGTTCGGAGCCGTTTCACGAGTTCCGCGGGTGGTTTCCTCCAGATCGCAGGGAGTTCGTCGTTGAGGACCACCCTCGTGGTTCTGCGGGCCAGTGAGACCCCGCCCCAGTGGGCGACCAGTGGCTTGCGGCCGTTGTCCCGCTCGATCGTGACCCGTAGCCCCTTGCGGGGGCCGGTCGGGGTCTGAAGTGTTGCCTTGTAGCGACGCCAGACTTTGGTGACGCTGATCTTATTCTTGTGTCCCAGCGTCTTGGTCAGCGACCGCTCCGTGACATACCTCAGCAGACCGAGCCGGTGACGGTTGTAGGCCAGCTGGTAGTACTCCGCGATGCCCCGGTACTCCGCCTGGTATTGCGCGACGATCCGGAAGTCCGAGTCGTGCACGCGTTCTAGCCGGGCGGCCGGTTTGCCGCGTCGTAGGTAGGGTTTGCGTTTGGCTCGCACGACATCCATAGGCACTTTCAGCCCGATCTGACCGTTGATGGACCGGTGACCGCGCCGATCGCGTTTGGTGTCGTTGTGGTGCACCACGAGTTCGTAGCCGAGGAATCGCGCGGGTTCGCTCCGCGCGTGGGTGATCAGGGTCTTGGGTTCGGACAGCTCCAGCTTGAGGTGATCACGCAGGAAGCTACCGACCTGGGCCTTGATCTCCTCGGCCTCCCGCCGAGGCCCACTGAACCCGAGCAGCCAATCGTCCGCGTAGCGGACGTAGCGCAACCGCCGGAACCTCGGATCGTCGGGGTCCCGCGAGGGCAGTCGCTGCAACTCACGCCGCAGTTTCCCTGCTTGTTCGCGGTGGCCCTTCTGCTCCAAGCGGGCGATGGAGCGCCACATGCGCATATATGGACGGTGGGTCGTGCGCTGGTTGCCGTGGTTGTGGGCGGGAAGGAGTTCTGTTTCGATATAGGAGTCCAACCGGTCCAGGTAGATGTTGGAGAGCAGGGGGCTCAGGATTCCCCCTTGCGGTGCACCACTCAACGTCTCGTGGTAGCGCCAGTCCTCCAGATATCCCGCCTGGAGCAGCCCATCGATCAACCGGAGGAACCGGTTGTCGTGAATCTTCTCGGCGAGGATCGAGTGTACTATCGAGTGATCCAACCGGTCGAAACACTGGGAGATGTCTCCCTCGACGAACCACGTTGTCCCACGCCAGGATTCATAGATCTCCGCTAGCGCGCTGTGACAGCCCCGGCCCGGGCGGAAACCGTGCGATTGGCTACTGAACTGCGGTTCGTAATACGCTTCCAGCAGGGAGCGGATCACTTCTTGCAGCAGTTTGTCCGACCACGACGGCAGGCCCAACGGGCGGCGTTTCCCGGGCGCTCCTTTCTTGTCGATGTATACACGCCGCACCGGGGTCCATCGATAACGCTCATACCGCAGCGCGTCGATGATCACCTGAATCTTGCTCAGGCTCATGCCATCCACGGTCTCCCCGGTAGTACCGGGGGTGAGCGCGCCATCATTGCGGTAGATCTTCCCGTAGGCGCGCAGATACAACTCCGGATTGAACAGATGCCGATACAGTCGCTCCAGAGGCAGTCCTCTCTTGCCGCGTTCGTGGATGATCTCCAGTAGGGCTTCGGCGTTCTGCATTACGCGTACCTCACCATTCCAGATGATCTCAAACACCTGTGCCACTTCGCCCATGTAAGCGGCTTTCCCGCTCTCCCTGGTGGGGCGTGACTCCCACGACTACTATTGGCACTCCGTCACCCTAGGGCTCGCGCCCCTTAGGCAATCCCGAATTCCTCATGCGCTGGACGTGTCGAGCGTGACGTAGGCGGCCTGTCCGTCCCCTTAAGTGAACTCGTTGTCCACCGCCCATCAGCCGGAAGGGTTGGGACGAAGCAAAGGGGGTTCGTCTGATGCTGATGGCTCCGCTCCGGGCGTTGTATGTCGGAGGATGCACATTTCCATCGCTGGGGACTGGGCTTCAAACAGTGTGGTCTTCGCCATATCACACGGGCCTTGCACGGCAACGCTTTAAACGCCTTCTCTGCGTTCCGCGCTTTCCCGCCATGCTGCTGTCCCCTCGCGCTTTCGCGTCCAGGTCAGGCGGGTGACCCAGAGGTCTCCTCCTTCCGAACCTCCGCTCCCTGCGGGAGCGATCCAACGCCGAGTGAGACGGCGCAGCTTGGCCCTGCGGACGGCTTTCCCGTCCCCCTTGGCAGGTCGTTACTCCTGCGACTACTACGGGGCCTGTGTCGCCCTGGGGCACATGGCATGCACCCGTTAGGCGA
>JACDEE010000006.1 GCA_013816585.1 Sphingosinicella sp.
GGCGTTCGCCGCCGAACTCGAACAGCAACGGGCGGGTTTAAACCCGCCCGTTGCTTCACCTGCGCTCATGCGCGACAATATCGGTCGGTCTCTGGTTGAAGCTGGATGAAAGACGGGGGTCACGTCAGAGTATATCAACGGCTTCTCTCGAGCGATCCTATACCTCGCAGATGCCGACCCGGCATTACTTCGAAAGCTTCCACGGGTCACGGATCGTATGCGCCGGCTGCGGGAATATCGCGCACACAGCCGCCGCCCGAGCACTGTTGCCCTAGCTAATTTTCCGACGCGCTTGGGAGTCGATGAGCGCCTGGCTTCCGACTATCTCGTTATTCCAACACTAGTTCGGAGCGTCGCGAGTATATTCCGATCGGATGGCTTGGACCGGATGTCATTGCCAACCAGAAGCTCAGGATTTTGCCCAACGCTTCCTTGGGGGAATTCGGTATTCTTACGAGCCGAATACATATGGCGTGGATGCGGGCTGTCACTGGACGAATGAAGTCGGATTACATGTATTCCGTAGGCATTGTGTACAACACCTTTCCATGGGCCGAGGCGACGGCTTCGCAAAAAGCCAAGATCGAAACCCTCGCTCAGGCCGTGCTTGACGCGCGCGAAGCGCATCCAACATCCTGCCTCGCCGACCTCTACGACCCTGACACAATGCCGGGCAATTTGCGCAAGGGACACGCGGCGCTTGATGCGGCCGTGGACAGGCTCTATCGGCTCGCGCCCTTTGCCAGCGATCGAGCATCTCTTCGGCCGCTACGAGGCATTGGTGAACCCGCTCGAGGGCAAAGGTGTCCGCCAGAACAAACGCATCGTTCGAAAAGCGAGCTCGTCGGCCTGACTTCTTGGGCGTTCAGAATGACTTCAGCCGCGCTTTGATAAAGGCGCGGCTGCGGGCTTAGCTCCGCCGCCTCAACCCCCTTGAAAGCTCGTGATTCATGCGCCTTGCCCTCAGCCTCCTGCTTCTTTCCACCACAGCCTGCGCCACGCAGGGTTTCCCGCCCGTCGAAACGGCGGCGCCGCGAGCGGCCGCCATTCAGTATCCGAATACGAAGCGGCAGGAGCTCACAGAAACCCAGTTCGGGGTCGCGGTCGCCGATCCTTATCGCTGGCTGGAGGATGATGTCCGCGTAAATCCGGAAGTGCGCGAATGGGTCACGGCGCAAAATGCGGTGACCAACGCCTATCTCGCCACTTTGCCAGAGCGCGGGGCTTTCAAGGCCCGCCTCACCGAGCTTTACAATTTCGAGCGCTACGGAATCCCCGAAAAGGCCGGTGGCCGCTATTTCTATTCGCTCAACAATGGTTTGCAGAACCAGGCGATTCTTTACGTGCGGGACAGCATCAATGGCCCGGCACGAATGCTGATCGATCCCAACACTTTCTCGCAGGACGGCGCCACGGCGCTGGCCGAATGGGATCCGTCCAGCGACGGCAAAAAATTGCTGTACAGCATCCAGGAGGGCGGCACCGACTGGCGTGTCGTGCGCGTGCTGGACGTCGATACCGGCCGGGTTCTGGATGACGAGATCAAATGGGTGAAATTTTCGGCGCTTGATTGGGCCAAGGACGGATCAGGTTTCTATTATTCGCGCTTTCCCGAGCCGCAGACGGCGCAGCAATTCCAGTCGCTGAACGAAAATCACGCAATCTATTTTCACAGGATCGGTACGCCGCAGAGCCAGGACCGGCTGATCTTCGCCCAGATCGATCGCCCCAGGCTCAGCAACAATGCGCAAGTCTCGGAGGACGGCAAATGGCTGGTCGTCACCAGTTCCGAAGGAACTGACGAGCGTTATGACATCACGCTGATCAGCCTGCAGGACCCGCAGGTCGCGCCGCGCCGCTTCATCACCGGGATGGAGCATGATTGGCAATATATCGGCAACAAAGGCGACACCTTCTACTGGGCCACCAATAGCCAGGCGCCGCGCCTTCGCATCGTCACCACCGACATCAGAAAACCGGCGACCGAGGCGCGCGAGATCGTCGCGGAGGACGCGGCCACGCTCAGCGGCGCGTCGATCATCGGCAATCAATTGATCGCGTCTTATCTGGCCGACGCCAAAACCGAGGTCCGGACCTTCACGCTGGATGGCCGGCGTACGGGAACGGTCAAGCTTCCCGGTATCGGAACCGCCGGCGGATTTTCCGGTGATTCAAGCGACAATGAGACCTTTTATTCCTTCGCCAGCTTTAACAGCCCGGGCGCCATTTATCGTTATGACAGCGCCACCGGTGACACGTCGGTTTTCGCGCAGCCGAAGCTTGCCATATCGCCGGACGATTATGAGGTGAGCCAGCATTTCTACCGGTCCAAGGATGGAACCCGGGTGCCCTTGTTCCTGGTTCACCGCAAGGATGTGAGGCTGAAGAACCAGCCGACCCTGCTTTACGGTTATGGCGGCTTCAACGCGAACGAACTGCCTCGATATCAACCCAAATGGATGGCCTGGGTCGATCAGGGCGGTGTCCTGGCGGTCGCCAACCTTCGCGGCGGGGGCGAATATGGAAAGGCGTGGCACGATGCCGGCCGCCTCGCCAACAAGCAGAATGTGTTCGACGATTTCATCGCGGCGGGCGAATATCTGATCGGGGAAGGCATCACATCGAAGCAGCGGCTGGCGATCGAGGGCCGGTCCAATGGCGGGCTTCTGGTCGGGGCTGCGCTGAACCAGCGGCCGGACCTGTTCGCCGCCGCGCTTCCCACCGTCGGCGTGATGGACATGTTGCGGTTCGATCGCTTCACGGCGGGCCGCTATTGGGTGGACGATTACGGCTATCCGAGTCGCGAAGGCGATTTCAAAACGCTTTATGCTTATTCGCCCTACCACAACATCCGGTCGAAAGTGGATTATCCGGCGGTGTTAGTAACCACTGCCGACACCGACGACCGCGTCGTTCCCGGCCACAGCTTTAAATATATATCGGCGCTGCAGGCGGCCGATACCGATGGAAAACCGCATCTGATCCGGATCGAAACCCGTGCCGGCCATGGTTCGGGCAAGCCGACCGACAAGCAGATTGAGGAATATAGCGACATGTACGGCTTCATCGCACACCATACCGGCCTCAAGACACGCTGAATAAGGTAGGTGGGTTCCACCGGTTCGCCCCGGCGGCGGGTCATACTGGCGCCGATCCCTGAACCTCAGCCAACATGTGGTTCAGCCGCTCGTCATCGCGACTGAAGTCAAACCCTGGGAAGATGCCCGAATCAGGGCAGTTACAGGAGGTTTGCGATGAAAAGATTTACAAGGTTCACGACCGGCACCGTTGCTGCCGCTGTCGTCGCCCTCACCGCCGCTGCCCCGGCTCAGGCGCAATATCGCGATTATGACTATGACCGTGGACGCGCCGGTACCGGCGATATTGTCCGCGGCGTGGCCATTGCCGGCGCAGCCGCAGCCGCCGTTGGCGCAATCACCAATGCCGTTCGCGGAAGCGTCTATGGCGGCGGGAATTATGGCTACCCGAACCAGGGCTACCCAAACCAGGGCTACCCGAACCAGGGCTACCCGAACCAAGGCTACCCAAACCAGGGGTATCCGAACCAGGGCTATGGCTATGGCAATCAGGGCTATGGCGAACGTTATGCCGTCGATGCCTGCGCCCGCGAGGCCCAGCGATACGGCCGCATCCAGCTGACCGAGGTGGACCGCAAGGGAAACCGTTCATATCGCGTGAAGGGTTGGATCGAAGCCGCCGGATATAACGGTGGATACAATAATGGCGGGTATAATCGCGGCTACGGCTATGATCGGAACGACCGCTATAGCCAACGCCGGTCGTTCAAATGCACGGCGCGCGAGGATGGCCGGGTGACCGATTTCGACACCAATCGCTACTAAACGTCTATAGTCCCTTGCTGGACAGAAATGCGCGCGGGCCCTACGGCTCGCGCGCATATTTTTTGCCCGCGAGAAAACATGACCGTCCAGCCGTCCGACTGCATCCTCATCGTCGATTTCGGAAGCCAGGTGACCCAGTTGATCGCCCGGCGCGTGCGCGAAGCGGGCGTTTACAGCGAGATCGCGCCGTTCAACAAAGCAGCCGAGGCTTTCGACCGCCTGAAGCCCAAAGGCATCATTCTTTCGGGCGGGCCGTCTTCGGTTATGTGGGAAGACAGTCCCCGCGCGCCCCAGCATCTGTTCGCAGCGGGCCTTCCGATCCTGGCCATTTGCTATGGACAGCAGACCATGGCGCATCAATTGGGCGGCAGGGTGGCGCCTTCCGACGACCGTGAATTTGGTCGCGCTTTCATCGAGGTGGTGGATGATTCGCCTTTGTTCGACGGCCTGTGGAAGCCCGGCGAATTCCATCAGGTGTGGATGAGCCACGGTGACCGGGTCGAGGCGTTGCCCGAAGGCTTCAAGGTGGTCGCCCGATCCGAGGGAGCGCCTTATGCGATCGCGGTTGATGAAGATCGCCGCTTCTACAGCCTGATGTTCCATCCCGAGGTCGTCCACACCCCCGATGGAGGCAAATTGCTGGCCAATTTCGTGCGGCATGTCTGCGGGCTTGCGGGCGACTGGACCATGGCCGAGTTTCGCGAAGCCAAGATCGCGGAGATACGTAACCAGGTCGGCGACAAGCGGGTGATCTGCGGCCTGTCGGGCGGCGTCGACAGCGCCGTTGCCGCCGTCCTGATCCACGAAGCGATCGGCCACCAATTGACCTGCGTGTTCGTCGATCACGGATTGATGCGCGCCAACGAGGCCGAACAGGTCGTCACCCTGTTCCGCAACCATTATAATATCCCCTTGGTCCATGTGGATGCCGAAACCCTGTTTCTGGACGGCCTGGCAGGGCTCAATGATCCGGAGGCCAAGCGCAAGTTCATCGGCAAGACGTTCATCGACGTGTTCGAGGATGAAGCCCGCAAGATCGGCGGAGCCGAATTCCTGGCGCAGGGAACGCTTTATCCCGACGTGATCGAAAGCGTCAGCTTCACCGGCGGACCGTCGGTGACGATCAAGAGCCATCATAATGTCGGCGGTCTGCCCGAGCGGATGGACATGAAACTGGTCGAACCCTTGCGTGAATTGTTCAAGGACGAGGTGCGCGAACTGGGCCGCGAGCTTGGCCTTCCCGATGCGTTCGTCGGCCGGCACCCATTCCCCGGCCCTGGCCTTGCCATCCGCATTCCGGGCGAAGTCACCAAGGAACGCTGCGACATATTGCGCAAGGCGGACGTCATCTATCTCGACGAAATTCGCAACGCCGGGCTCTATGACGCGATCTGGCAGGCCTTCGCGGTATTGCTTCCGGTCCGCACGGTCGGCGTGATGGGCGATCATCGCACCTACGAATATGTCTGCGCGCTGCGCGCCGTGACATCGACCGACGGAATGACTGCCGACATCTATCCTTTCGATTCAGCCTTCCTCAGCCGGGTGGCGACGCGGATCATCAACGAGGTCAGGGGCATCAACCGTGTGGTCTACGATTACACGTCGAAGCCGCCCGGCACGATCGAGTGGGAGTGAATCAGGTGGCCGTCCGCTTCACCAAGGCGTCGATAAGCGTCTGCGACAACCAGATTTCGTAACGCTCCGGCGACCAGCCTGCGTCCCGCACCAGCGAGCTGTATATCTGGCGGCTGGTATACATCCATAGGATGCGGCGGGCGTCCTCGATCGACAGGCCTTCTTTGGCCAGGCCAGCGGCAAACAGATTCTCGATGCGCGCCCGCTGCAATTCGTATCGCAAATCCTCGAAGCCTTGCTCGAGTGCCCTAAGCGCGGGTGAGAGCGCCGAGACGCCGAGGATCAGGCCGATCTCCTCTCGCTCACCGTCGTACACCGCCCGTGCAATGGTGGCAGTCGAACTGATCTGGCGCGCCGGATCCGGCTCCTGGGCGAAGAGTGCGATCGCCGCGCGATAGCGCGAACCGAACAGCGCCTGCTCCATCAAGGCGCGCAGCACGCCTTCCTTCGATTTGAAGTTCGCAAAGATACCCGAGGCCGACACGCCGGCTTTCTCAGCAATCTCGGCGATTGTAACCGCTTCCAACCCGCGCGCGGAGAAAAGCGCCCGCGCCGCCTCGATCACTCGAGCTCTCGAATTCGCTGCCGCGTCGGCACGCTGCCTGGAGATGTAAGGTCGTGACATTGACATTTTTCGTTGTAGTTAACTACAGTGGAATTTCCAGAGGAGAATGATCAGTGGCGATTAATGCGGTGAGCTCAGACCTTTCAACGATCGCCGCCCGTGGCGCAATCGCAGCAGCCGCGATGGCGATCCTGGCGCTGGCGGTCCTTCATCTCGTTCGGGCCGACCTCCACCCATCGCGGCACATGATCAGCGAATATGCAATTGGGGCGAATGGCTGGATCATGGGTGTCTGCTTTGCCGCATTCGCGGTGGCCAGCGCGGCTCTTCTGGTCAGCCTGTTGGGGAGCGTGAACAATGTGGTCGGCTGGCTCGGCCTGGCGGCGCTAGCGGCTGCCGCGATCGGCCTCTTTCTGGGCGGAGCGTTCCCGATGGATCCGGCAACCGCATCGCCCGAAAATATGAGCTTTTCCGGACGTATGCACGGTGTCGGCTTCATGGTCGGTGTGCCGGGGATGATCCTGGCGGCGCTGCTGCTGTCCCTGGCCTTGCGCGGCCAGGCGGGATGGAACGGCCCGCAATTGTTGCTGCTCACGGCGGTGATCTGGGTGAGCCTGGCGGTCATGGCTTGGGCCCTCATGAATTTCATGAAGCAGCCCGACGGACCTACCATCATGGGCTGGGCCAACCGCCTGTTGATGGTGAGCTACGCCGCGTGGATCATGGTCGCGGCCTGGCCCAAGGCGCGCTGGTCACTCTGGGCTATTTGCTGACGCGCGGCGGATGAAGGGTGCCGCCGTATCGATCTGAGTAGCGATGCGGATCATCAATGAGGTGAGAGCATGAACCGGGTGGTTACGATTACACCTAAGGGCCGCCGGGCATATCGAGTGAGTGTGATGCAGGCCCGCCCAATACTCGCAATGGTCCACTGGACTGCTTCTTTGATGATTCAGGTCGTCCGCTAGCGCAGGGTCATAAGAACGGCATGAAGTGCGTTTCGCGGCGCTTCCATTCAAGGTCGGTCGAGCATCAGGACGGTGATCCCCTCCATCGCATAGCGCGCGTACAGGAAATCACGGACGCTGCTCACCCGGTCGCCGTCAAAGTCGATCGAGACGAAATAGGCTGGCGCCCCGAGCGAGACTTCGCGATCGTAGACCAGCATCGCAGCGCGGCCGTCGACCGTGCCGGCGGCAAACGCCCACCGTTCGGTTGCGGCGTAGGCACCGTAATATTCGCCGACCTCGGATTTGCCCCGTCGCTGGAGCTTGGTGACGAGGTCGAGCTGCACGTCGTCGGCCAGCATGGCGCGGACTGCGTCGAAATCGCCGACCTTAAACCCCTCGACATAAGCCACAAGCCTCGCGCGAACTGCCTTGGACAGGATGGGCGGCGAGGTATCGTCGGGTTCGGCGGCGATTTCGCGCAAGCGGGCGCGGCCGCGCTGCAGGCCCGATTTCGCGGCGGGCGCGCTTGCGCCGGTAATCGCCGATATCTCATCCAATGAATGGCCGAGCACGTCTTTCAAAATCACGGTGCTGCGTTGGAGCGCCGGCAGCCGCAGGAAGGTGCGCAGGCTGGCGGTAATAATATCGGGATCTGGCATGTCGGGGGCGGCTATCGCGGCGAGTTCATCCTCGGTCAGCGGTTCAGGCACCTCGCGACGGCGGCGTAGAAAATCGAGCGCAGCGTTATGAGCGATACGGAAAAGCCAGCCTTCAGGATTGTTGAGCGGGCCAACCGATTCCCTTGCGGCGTGTGCCTTGAGCATTGCCTCCTGGACGACGTCCTCACCATCAATCGCCGAGCCGGTCATGCGCGCGCAGTAGCGATGGAGCGTCGGGCGCATTGCCGCCAGCATCGTCTCGAAATCGCGCGCATGGGCAGGCATCGTGATCCTTTCATTGGTCGAGCGGCATGATATCGACGCTGTCTCGGAAGCCGTAGGCGACTCCCGTTTCGTAGCGCGGTTCGGCGAGCAGCTCGGCGACTTGCCGCCCGATCTGCGACGGCAGGAGATGCGAATCGTAGCGCTTGAGAACATATTCGTCGACGCCGAGCCCCTCGACCTGCGCACAGGTGGCGGCGACAGACCGGCCGAGCTCGGTTCCGGCAATCAACTGACTTGGCACCAGCACCTGGAAGCTGATCGCCAGCTTGCGGCCGCGCGAGACAGCATTCGCTTGATGCGCCATGAACCAAATCATCCGCTTCGCGCCGATGTAACCGCCTGACATGCTCAAGTTGCTGGGATCGATCGCGGGATGGCTCATCACCATTGCTGCGCCACTCGACATGATGGGGGCGCGCGCGCCGGGCCGCATCGGTGTTCTGAGGGCCGCCTGCACGCCGATCAGCGTCGCCTTCACGTCGGTGTTCCATACCGCCGAGAAACCGGCCCAGTCTTGCTGGTCTATTTCCGCAATCGGGGCACGTGCGCCAGCATTGAGGATCAGCACGTCCGGATCGATATCAGCAACGATGCGATTGATCAGCTCGGCATCGGTCGCGTCGCCGGCGATGGTCCGGGCGCCGGCGTCACGAGCAGCGCCGAACTTTGTGTCGTTGCGAGCGATTGCGGTAACATCGGCCCCACGTTCGGCCAACGCCTCGACCATCGCGAGACCTAGGCCGGCGCTGCCGCCGGTGACGATGACGCGGGAATTTGCAAGATCGGGCATGGCTTGTCTCCCGCTCAGGCCTGACGCGCATGGGCTACGGCGCCCACGACCGAATCGAACGCGGCAAGCGCCGCGATCTTGGGAAAGTAGGCCATCATGCGCGGGTCGGTTTGCATCGCGCTGACCGCCGCCGGATCACGCCATTTCGAGATGATGACCACGTGCGAACCGTCCCGGGCGGCGACCAGGTTGGTGGAGGTCCATCCGTCCAGCGTCGTGATCACGGTGTCGATGTTCTGGCGCAGCAGATCGACGAGCGTCGCTTGATCCGTTGGGTCACAGGTGAGCACGTTAACGAGGGTAGTCGCGGCCGAATCGCAGATAATGGCGTTCATTTGGCTTCTCCTTGGGAAGGCCGGAAGTGACCTCGCTTTCAGAGAGACGGCTCGTGGGGTCCAAACGGATCGGCATCGCAAAAATATTTCGCCCTTGCAGACACTGCCTTGAACCGGCGATGCGGCGGTCTGCTGCGAATCGCTATGCTCAGGCCAGCCGGCCAGCTTTAAATATTTATGAGGGAATGGCCGCGCAGCGCACGATGATGATCAGCCGAGCAAGGCCGCGAGGAGGGAAAATATTCTCTCTCCTCCATTTTTAAATATAGGCTGCTAGGGGCTTGCTTCAAGACCCCGCACCCCCCTTAAAAGCTTTGCCTCTTCAATCACGAATGGGAGGCGCGAATGTCTGGATTGCCAAATAACGACCATCAAGTGGTGATCGCCGGGGGAGGTCCCACCGGGTTGATGCTGGCGGGAGAATTGGCGCTGGCGGGCATCGACGTCGCGATTGTGGAGCGGCGCGCCGACCAAAGCCTGGCTGGTTCTCGCGCCGGCGGCTTGAGCGCACGCACCATCGAAATATTGGATCAGCGCGGTATCGCAGATCGGTTCCTTGCCGAGGGCCAAAAGGCGCAGGTCGCGGGCTTCGGTACAACGCGTCTGGATATCAGCGATTTTCCCACGCGCCATCCTTACGGCCTGGGTCTGTGGCAGAACCATATCGAACGAATATTGGCCGCCTGGGTCGAGCAATTGCCCATTACCTTCTATCGCCGCGAGGAGGTGACAGGGCTGGCGCAGGACGAAGAGGGCGTCGACGTCGCCCTCGGCAACGGACGAGCATTAAGGGCCGATTATCTGGTCGGGTGTGACGGCGGACGTAGCCTCGTTCGCAAGGCCGCTGGCATCGACTTTCCCGGATGGGATGCGACGACAAGCAGCCTGCTCGCCCAGGTGGAATTTGATGAAATACCCGAATTGGGCATCCATCGCGGCCCCCAGGGCCTCTATTCGTTCGGGCGGCTCGAATATGAGATAAGCGACGGCGAAATCATCTACAAAAATGAAGGGCCGGTGGGGGTGATGGTGACCGAAAGGCAGGTCGGCCACGGCGAGCCCACGCTGAAGGATCTGAGCGACGAACTGATCGCCATGTGCGGAACGGACTATGGGGTCCGCGATCCGATCTGGATATCAAGGTTCAGCGATGTGTCGCGCCAGGCGGAATCCTATCGCAAGGGCCGCGTTCTGCTGGCGGGCGATGCCGCCCACATCCACTCCCCCGTGGGCGGCCAGGGCCTCAACACCGGCGTGCAGGATGCGGTGAATCTCGGATGGAAGATCGCCCAGCGGGTGAGAGGCATTTCGCCCGACGCGTTGCTCGACACCTATCATGATGAACGCCATCCGGTAGGCGCCCGGTTGCTTCGCAACACGATGGCGATGGCCGCGCTCCACCGCGAGGATGATCGTATAAAAGCTCTAGGCGGAATCATCGCGGAGCTGCTTGCCATGGAAGAGCCGTACAAGCGCTTCGCCGCGATGATGACAGGCCTCGATATTCATTACGACCTTGGCGAGGGCCATCCGCTGCTCGGCCGCCGTATGCCCGATCTTGACCTCATCACGGACACAGGACCCTTGCGCGTTTTCACGTTGCTCCATGACGCCAGGCCGGTCTTGCTCAACCTCGGGGAGCCAAGCGGCTTCGGCATCGCGCCATGGGCGGACAGGGTCCGGCTGGTGCACGCCCGATATGAAGGTCCGTGGGAGCTTCCCGCGATCGGTGCGGTCAGCGCCCCCTCCGCGGTCCTCATCCGTCCCGACGGCCATGTCGCCTGGGTGGGCGAGCAGACGGATTCCGGGTTGGAGCAGGCCTTGGCAAAGTGGTTCGGACCACGGACGGCGGCTTAGCGCGGCTTTAGAATTCCAGGCCGCCGGAGCTATCCGAGTTAAAGGGAGATCGGCCCATGTATGTAAGTCAAGAAACCGCTGACCAGACGGACGAAAGGCTGCGGGCGGTGATCGCGGCTTCAGACCTGGTCTGGTATGAAAGCGCTTACGCATTCGAGGAACGTGCGGTCGATCGGTTTCCGCTCGCGGATATTGTAGATGCTCTTGCCTTTGTGCGCGACGAGCAGGTTTGGAGCGTCCTGAAGCCCGCCGGCCCAAATGCCGCCGAGACTTTCGGCCTGTTCGCTTTCCATTTTCCCGACGGGATGGACAATAGCGGCTTCGTCGGCTGGCTCGCATCCACGATGAAGCAGCAATTGGGAACGGGCGTGTTTGTCGTCTGCGGTCAGAATAGGCAGCGCGGCGGCATTTTCGATTATTGGGGCGTGCCGATCGACTTGAAGGAAGAAGCTGCCGAGGTGCTGGACCGGCTTCGCGCGCAGACCGCCTGACGCACAATGCCGAGGCTATGGATTGGCCGACGCTGTGGGCGCAATCTTGATCAGCCTCGCGTCAGGGCGTGCAAGGCCGTCCGCCATTGTCGAATACCCCTTCGTCGCTGACGATCAATCCATCGCGGACCGTGAAGAAATTCATGATGGTAAGGTCGAAGCTGCGGCCCGGCAGGCGGCTCCGAACCACGAACCGGACGGCGACGCGGTCGCCCTGAACGACATATTCCTGAACATCGGCAATCACGTCCGGAATCGCTTCGAATATCCTTTTATAGGTGCGTTTTACGTCCGAGCGTCCATGACGCGGCGCGCAAAAATCAGAAGCCGAGATTATGGCGTCGGTAGAATAGAAAGCCGCGACATCTTCTATCGAGTGGCGATTGACCGCGTCGAACTTGGCCTCGACGACAGAATGAGGAGATCTGGCCACCTGGCCGGCGGGCGATTGCCCGGAACTTGTCATCACGAAGATCAGAGCCAAGCTGAACATTTTTTGGGTCCCCTCAAAGGTGAGAGAACAATACCATATGATATGTTAGAATGCACCTGCTACCGCCCTGGACGAGCGGCCTCTATCTCAATCGACAGAGCGGGTGGACGCCGGAGTTTCGCCAGCAGGATCCGCTTCCCCGAAGCCGGGGCGAGCAGCGGAGCCGCGCTGTGCCTTATGGCGAAGGAGGAACCAATCGACCTTGTTCAGAGCGAACTTGTCCTTGGCGGTCCGTTCCCAAAGCGGTGTGTGATGATCACCGACAACCAGGATGTCGGTCGGAGGCAGGTTCGGGTCCGAAGCGATCGATGCGACTTCGTCCATGACGTCGGCCCAATATTCGCCGAGCTGGCATACCGTTCGATTATCGATGCGCGGCTGAGATCCCGTGCAGGCGAATTGCCCATTCTTTTTGGGGACGAACGGGACGTGGGAATTAAGAGTCAGCCAGTAGACCATTTTCGGTTTGTCGGAGGGCGTTAGCATTTCCCGCTTCACCACCGAACCAAGTTCCTTGTCGCAAAGGCCGCTGAACACGCTTCCGCATCGCGAAGGCACCATATTGCCTCGGTCCCGCTCGATGTCGGCGGCGAAATGCATCCGATTGAATCCGATATTGGGATACCATTGGCCCCGGCTGAACATCGTTGCCGAAAAGCCGTGATAAGAGATGGTTTCATATCCCCGGGCAGCCAGACGGCGCGGAAGGCAATCATGCTTCCGCTTGCCGAGGTAATCCTGATAATCACCCCACCGTCCGCAAAGTTCGCGCGATTCCGCGCCCGTCGTCGATCCGAAATATCTGGACGTCCCGCTTTCGAAGGAAAAGGGAGAGGTTTCGGTTACCTTCTTGAGCGGATCGGCGAGCTGCGCACGATCGGCAGGTTCGGCGAATGCGCCCATCCCTTCGACCATGACGATCAGCAGATTATTGCCCCTGCCGGCGATGGCGGGTGCGTTAAAACCGCTCTTCGATAGCGCGCTTTCGAACGGAAGGCCGTCGACCTTGCCTTCGATGTAGGGAAAGTTCACCTGCCAGTCGATCAGCACGAACAATCCAGCGATAAGAGTGGCAAGGCTGGGCGAAGCCGCCCGAAGCATTTCCCGCTGCCGGTTCACGAGGCCCGCGGCGAGCAGCGCCGTGGCCATCACCACGGCGATGACGAGCAGGTAGAAAGCGGAGGCGCCAATATCGAGCGACGCCATGTAGCGGATCGAATGGAGCGCGGTCCCGAGGGGCAAGTGGAAAGCCGTCATGATGATCAGGCCCAGATCGATTAAAGCTGCCATCAGGAATAAGGGATAAGCCGCCCAGCGTGGCAGCCGCAGCGAAACGAGCCCGGCCATCAGATATAGCAAGGGCGCGAGCATTCGCTCGGCGATGTAAAAAGGCATGACGAGAAGGAACAGGATATTAGGCAGCACGCCGATAACAAGGGCAAGGCGCAAAGCATCGCGGCTGAACGGCCTGAACGACGCCTTCGGCTCCCGCGTGATGATCGTCCTGCTTGCCATCCAAATTCACTAGCCTAAATTTCTTAATGTTGCGTCACGACGCTTTGCTGGCGAAACCGCCTGGCGGGCGCTAGAAGGCGGAAATGTCCACGACCCACACGCTCGACACATCCACTAGCCGCGCCCATCCGGTGCCATCGCCGATGAAGCGGCTGACGGTCCCCAAGATCCAGGCGATGAAGGGCGGCGATCCGATCGTGATGCTGACCGCCTACAGCGCCCGCATGGCGCAATTGCTCGATCCGCATTGTGAAATATTGCTGGTCGGCGACAGCCTTGGACAGGTCATCTATGGATTGCCCTCGACCGTACCGGTGACGATCGAAATGATGTGCGCCCACGGTGCGGCGGTCGTTCGCGGATCCTATCATTCGGTGGTGGCGATCGACATGCCGTTCGGGTCCTATGAGGCGAGCCCGGCGCAGGCATTCGAAAATGCGGCGCGAATACTCAAGGAAACCGGTGCGGCGGCGGTCAAGCTTGAGGGCGGGGAGGCGATGGCCGAAACGGTTACGTTCCTGACCCGGCGCGGCATTCCGGTCATCGGCCATGTTGGCCTCACCCCCCAGGCGGTGAATGCGCTTGGCGGCTATGGCGCCAGGGGGCGGAACGAGGCCGAGGCGAAGAAGATCGTTGCGGACGCCAAGACGGTGGCTGAAGCGGGCTGCTTCGCCATGGTGCTGGAAGGCGTGATGGAGGAAATCGCCAACGAGATTACCCGCAACATAGCCTGTCCGACGATCGGCATCGGCGCGTCGGTCCATTGCGACGGCCAGGTATTGGTGACCGAAGATATGCTGGGCATGTTCGAACGAACGGCGAAGTTCGTGAAGCGTTACGACGACCTGGCGGTTCGCATCGACCAGGCCGCCTCTACCTACGCGGCAGAGGTGCGATCGCGCAGCTTTCCGACCGACGACCAGATTTACCGCGCCGGCAAGTGAAGGGACTTTCGTTTGTCCTGCCCAGCCGGTAGAGGTTCCACCACGTCTGTTTCCGCCGCCAATCCCCCGTTCATCTTCGATGCTGTTTGAAGGCGCGAAGCTGGTTGAAGGGAAAGGCGGAGCCGGGAATAACGGCCGCGCTTACTTTGGAGATTTTTCTTGGCGTTAAAGCCCGCTGATAACGAGACCTTCTATCGCGAGGTCGATGAAGAGCTGAGGCGCGAGCGCCTGAGCGGATGGTGGCAACGCTACGGCATTGCCGCGATCGTCGGAATCCTGGTCCTGTTCGCCGTGATCGGCGGAGCGATCTGGTGGAACAACCAGCAGCGGCAGCAGGCCGGCGAGCGAGGTGAGCAGCTGGCGCAGATCTTCAAGGATATCCAGGCCGGCAAGACCCAGGGGCTCGACACCCGGCTCGATCAGCTCGCCAATGAAGGCTCGCCGGGCTATCGCGCCGCGGCCCTCCTTACCAAGGCCGATCTCGCGATCCAGGCCGGCAATGATACGGCGGCCATCGCTGGTTTCAAGTCCGTGGCCGACGATGGCGATATTCCCGAACCTTATCGCAACCTGGCGCTGATCCGGCAGACCGCGATTGAATATGACAAGATCGCGCCCGGCGAGGTCATTCGCCGCCTGCAGCCGCTCGCGCAGCCGGGAAATCCCTGGTTCGGAAGTGCCGGCGAGATGGTGGCCGGGGCCTATCTGAAGCAAAATCAGCCGCAGCGGGCGGCCCCTATTTTCGCCGCAATGGCAAAGGATGAATCGATCCCACAGACGCTGCGTACCCGCGCAATCCAGATGGCGGGCGCTCTCGGGGTCGATGCAGTAACAGAAGCGCCGGCCTCCAGCGGAGCCGCCGGCGCAGCGAAGGAAGCTACCCCATGAAGCGTATGATTTTAGCCTTGTCCGTTCTCAGCCTGCTGGGTGGCTGCGGCATCTTCAAAGGCAAGGACAAGCCCACTACACCGACCATCGGTCAACGTATTGCGGTGCTGGCAGCCGAGACGAGCATCGAAGTTGATCCGGCGCTCGCCGAGATTGCGGTAACGCTTCCCGAAATCACGACCAATGACGCATGGGCACAGCCTGGCGGCAATGCGGCCAAGTCGATGGGGCATCTGGCGCTGGGCAGTGCGCTTGGTTCCGCCTGGTCGGCCGATGCGGGGGTGGGCAGCAGCCCGCGTGCGCGGCTGGCCGCCGCGCCCGTCGTCGCCGGTAACCGCCTGTATGTCGTCGATACCACGGCGACCCTCCGCGCCTTCGACGCGACCACCGGTGCGAAGATATGGGAATCGCCGGTCGGCGATCCCAAGGATCTTCGCGGCGGCAAAAGCTTCTGGACGGGTGAATGGACCGGAAATGCCGGCCTTTTGTACGGCGGCGGCGTAAGTTTCGACAATGGTCGCCTTTACGCGACCAACGGGCTCGGCGACACGGTGGCGTTCGATGCCAATACCGGCGCACAGCTTTGGCGGGTACGTCCGGGTGGACCGTTGCGGGGCGCCCCGACCATCGCCAACGACAATGTCTATGTGGTGAGCCAGGACAATCAGATGTTCGCGCTCAACCCGGCCGACGGCAGCCTCCGCTGGACCGGCATCGGCACGCTGGAACTCGCGGGCGTGTTCGGCTCCGCCACCCCCGCTGCCGCGCAAGGCACGATCGTGGCCGGTTTCTCATCCGGGGAGCTGAACGCCTATCGTTACGAGAATGGCCGCATCCTCTGGCAGGATGCGCTCGCGCGGACCAGCATCTCCACCGCGGTGGGATCGCTTTCGGATATCGACGCGAACCCCGTGATCGATCAGGGCCGCGTCTATGCGATCGGCCAGGGCGGACGCATGGTCGCAATGGAGCTGACCACCGGCCAGCGTATCTGGGAAATCAACGCGGCGGGTATTTCGACGCCCTGGGTGGCCGGCGAATGGATTTTCGTCGTAACCGACCAGGCGCAGCTTTTCGCCATCGCTCGTGCCACCGGCAAGGTGCGCTGGATGACCCAGCTTCCGCGCTATGAGAATGAGAAGAAGAAAAGCGGCCCGATCAGCTGGGTTGGTCCGGTATTGGCCGGCAATCGCCTGATCCTCGGCAATTCGAAGGGCCATCTGGTCAATGTCTCGCCCTTCGACGGCGCCGTTCAGTCGACGGTGAACACCAAGAATCCGATCTCGCTGCCGCCGCTCGTCGCCAACGGGACGCTCTACATCCTCAGCAATACCGGGCGGTTGACCGCCTGGCGATGATTGCTTTTCGTCCGATAGGGCGCTTGTGGTTGACCCTCGGGCGCTGAGGGGGCAGGGCGCGTGCCATGCCAAGACTGCCCATCGTAGCCATCGTAGGCCGGCCTAATGTCGGAAAGTCGACCCTGTTCAACCGGCTGGTCGGCAAGAAACTCGCGCTGGTGGACGATCGGCCCGGGGTGACCCGCGACCGGCGTGAAGGCGACGCGCACCTGTTGGGCCTCGATTTTCGAGTGATCGACACCGCCGGCTATGAGGATGAGGATCCCGAAACCCTTCCGGGCCGGATGCGCGCCCAGACCATCGCCGCGGTGAAGGAAGCGGACGTCGCCTTGTTCCTGGTCGATGCCCGGGCGGGGATCATGCCGCTGGACGAGGAAATCGGGCGCTGGCTGCGAAGCGAGACGACGCCGGTCGTGCTGGCCGCCAACAAGGCGGAAGGGCGCGCGTCCGAAAGCGGTATATTTGAAGCCTATGCGCTGGGATTTGGCGATCCGATCCCGATGAGCGCCGAACATGGCGAGGGCGTGGTCGACCTGTTCGAACATCTGCGGCCCTTCGTCGAGCGCGAAGAAGGCGAGACGGAAGAAGACGAGGAGGGCGATCCGACCCTGAAGCTCGCCATTGTCGGCCGGCCCAATGCGGGAAAGTCGACCCTGATCAACCGCATTCTACAACAGGAACGGCTGATAACCGGGCCCGAAGCCGGCATTACGCGGGATTCGATCGCGATCGATTGGGAATGGAAGGCGCCCGACGGCGAAATCCGCCCGGTGCGGCTGATCGACACGGCCGGCATGCGCAAGAAGGCCAAGGTCGACGACAAACTGGAAAAACTGGCCGTCGCCGACGCGCGCCGGGCGGTGGATTTCGCCGAGGTCGTCGTACTTTTGCTGGACGGCACGCGCGGGCTGGAATCCCAGGACCTCCGGATTGCCGATAATGTGCTGCAAGAAGGCAGGGCGCTCATCATCGCCATCAACAAATGGGACGTGGCCGAAAATGCCAGTTCCTTGTTCAACGGGATCAAGGCCGCGCTGGAAGAAGGTTTGAGCCAGGCACGCGGGATTCCCGTGCTGACGGTCTCCGGCAAGACCGGGAAGGGCATTGATGTGATGCTGGGCGCGGCGTTCGAGGCCCGCGAAATCTGGTCCAAGCGGGTGACGACCGGCCAGCTCAACCGCTGGTTCGAGGATGCGGTGGAACGCAATCCGCCGCCGGCGCCGGGCGGCAAGAGGATCAAGTTGCGCTATATCACGCAGGTGAATACGCGGCCGCCGTCGTTCGTTCTGTTCGGGACGCGAGTGGACCAGCTTCCCGAAAGCTACATGCGCTATCTGATCAACGGGATGCGCAAGGAACTTGGCTTTGGAGCGGTTCCGGTGCGCCTCGCGGCCCGCGCTTCCAAAAATCCGTTCGACAGCAATTGATCGAAGATTTGCCCGAGGGCGCGCCGGCATCGTCAACCGACTGTTTACTCCTTCGGGCCTAAATTGCCCTGGGGAAGGACCGAAGCTTTGACTGAAGAACCCGGCACGATCATTGATTGGGCGATGTTTTCGCGCACGCGGACCGAACTTGGTCCGGCCTTTGTGCGCATCATAGGCTATTTCCGCGAGGATGGCGAAAAATCGATCGCGAAGATCGAGGACGCGATGCAGCGCAAGGACGCGACGGCCCTGGTCATTCCGGCGCATACGCTGAAATCGGAAGCGCGGCAGTTCGGTGCGGAGCTATTGGGCGAGATCGCCGAGGAAATCGAATTTGCCGCACGGCGCGCGATCGAAATGCGCCTGTTTCCCGACAATCTGATCCCGACGGCGGCGCGGCTGCGCCCGGCGTATCACGAGACGATCGCGCTGCTGGAAAAGGAGATCAACCCCCTGGTCGAGCGCCGGCCAGCCTTCGGCAGGGCCGCCGGCCATAACCAGAATTTCGGCCGCCTTTAGGCCGCCGCCAAATTCCTTCGCATCGGCTGCACTTCCCAGCGCGCCAGACTGCGCCAAAGCCATTCGAACGGCCCGTAGCTAAACCGTTCGAGCCACGGCTTGCTCCAGGCGAGCATCAGCACCCACATCGCTATCACCAGCAGCCACAATTCGGCGCGACTGAACTCCCCGAACAGATTGGCGCCATAACCGTAGAACAGGCTGGTCATCAGGATGCTGGTGCCGAGATAATTGGTAAAGGCCGCCCGCCCGGCGGCGGCGATCCGTTCCACCAGCCATCCGCCCCGGCGCGTCAGCAGCATGATGAGGGCGGCCGTGGCCACGATCATCGGCGGCCGGGTCAGGACGGTCGCGGCCATTCCCACGGCGACGATCATCGGAACGCTATAATCGGCTTCGACCAAGGCCCAGGCGAGCAAGGCGTAAGCGGGGATGCCGATCCCAAAGCCGATCAGGGCGGTCTTGCGATAGCGGGCAGCCTCCCATTCGCCTTTGAAGAAGCCGCTCCTGAGGCCGGCCATTCCAAACAGCATGTAGGCAAGCGTCTCCGCCCCAAAGAAGAGCGTCATCATCGCGGGCATCAGCAAGCCATCGGTAAATTGATGCTCGACGATCCCGGCATAAGGACCGCGATAAAGCGCCATGGTTTCCGCAAGAGACTGGGCGGAAGGAATGGCAAATTCTCCCTTCATCTCGCCCCATTGGCGAATCGCGTCGGCATCGGCGCCTGGGGCCGCCGCCGCGGCGCTGGCCGCGTAGAACCCCGCGGTCATCAGGGCCATCAGCAGGAACTGGAGGAGGAGGAGGCCAATGCCCCACTTGATCAGCGCCGGCGGCAGCTTGTTGCGGAACAGCCAGGCGATCATTCCAATCAGCGCGTAGCCCGTCAGGATGTCGCCAAACCAGATGAAATAATAATGGAGGAGGCCGAACAGGAGAAGCCAACCCATGCGCCGGAAATGAATAGCCTTGGCGGATCGGCCCTTGGCGTCGGCGCGCAGGATGACCAGCAGGATCCCCGCCCCGAACAGGAACGAGAAAAGCCCGCGCATCTTGCCGTCGATGAAGATGAAGCTGACCAGCCACGAGATGAAGTCGGCGCTGGTCTCCATCCCGTAAGCGACCGGATTCATATAGGCCTCGGGAGGCATGGCGAAGGCGACGATATTCATCGCCAATATTCCCATCACAGCGATGCCGCGAACGATGTCGAGCGTAGCAATGCGCGGCGGCGCTTCGGTTACGGCAGTCATTCGGCTTCCCCCTGGATAGACGGGCAGGCTACATCATCTGGGGATGCGGGCAAAGCGGCCGATACGGGTGAATGTCCGCAAGGAATAGAAAGCGGGCCTTGAAAGTTATTCGGCTCAATGCCCGCATTTGGCCGCGCCACCGCGCCACCGCGCCACCGCGCCACCGCGCCACCGCGCGCCACGAGCCAGGCTTCGAGCGATTGCGGCCAAGCATCTACAGGCAGGCCACGCGCGCGCATGCCGAAGCCGTGCCCTCCCTTCTCGTAAATATGCAGTTCGGCGGGCCTTTGTGCCTTGGTCCATTTGCGATGAATCTCGATGCTCTCCTGCGCCGGCACTTGCCGATCGTCTTGTGTTGCGACGAGGAACAAAGCGGGCGCGCCTTCCGGCGGGTGCTTGTCGGCTGGCAACCCGCCATAAATTGCAGCGGCGAAATCCGGGCGCCTTGCGGCACTTGCATCGACGGCCAATTCCATGGTGATCAGGGCTCCGGCAGAAAATCCGATTACACCCACGCGCCCTGACGCCAGCTTATATTCGCTCGCTCTGGATCGGATGAGGCGCAGTGCCTGGGCAGCATCGGCGATTGCGAGCGCCCGCGCTTCCTGCGCCAATGCGTCCCGTTTCTCGGACGGCGCCTCAACTGGAGGGTGAACGCGATACTTTAGAACGAACGCGGTAATGCCGCGGGCCGCCAGCCATTCCGCGACCTCGGTGCCCTCCAGATCCCATGCCAAGGCTCGAAAGGAGCCCCCTGGGATCACCAGCATTGCAGTGCCATTCGTGCGCCCGTTCAACGGTCTGTAAATTGTGACAGAGGGTGTCGTGACATTAGTTATGATGTGGACCTTGCCGACACCGGGCAAGTCAGCGTCCAGCTCGGTTTCCAAATTGCTGCGGGTCTCAGGCGCCGCATCGGACCAAAGGTGCAAGACTTCTTTCGGCACCGACTCATGGGCTCTGTCCGTTTGCCACGTCCCGCAGGCACTCGTCAGCAACGCTCCCAACGCGGCCATTGCCAATGCTTTCCTCAAGCCCTTGTGTTCCTTCGCTCCTGCCGCTGGCGACGCAATCCTTCGCGCGGGTTAATCCTGAGGGCCGTACGGCGTTGTGGCCAGTCCAGGCCCTCAAAATCCGCGCGTTAATCGTGCCCTCGTTAAAAGTTCACCCCTCCGCCGGTTTGGACTGGAGCTGGACGTAATTCTGGATGCCCATTCGTTCGATCATTCCGAACTGAGTTTCCAGCGTGTCGACATGTTCTTCCTCATTTTCGAGGATTTCGGCGAACAGGTCGCGGCTCACATAATCGCGGCTGGTTTCGCAATATTCGATCGCGTTTCGAAGCTGGACCAAAGCCTCGCGCTCGAGCTCCAGATCGGCGCGCAGGACTTCCTCGACCGTCTCGCCGATGCGCAGGCGCCCCAGCATCTGGAAATTGGGAAGGCCGTCCAGGAATAGAATTCGTTCGGCAAGCCGGTCGGCATGCTTCATCTCGTCGATCGATTCCTCGCGCTCGAACTTGGCGAGCCGCTCGACGCCCCAATTGTCGAGCATCCGATAGTGAAGCCAATATTGATTGACGGCGGTCAGCTCGTTCTTGAGCGCCTCGTTGAGGAATTCGATTACCTTGTCGTCGCCCTTCATTCCGGCCTCCCTGTTCGGAAGGTCAGATACGCTGGATCAAGCGCGAATGAAACTTAAAAAATGGCGGAAAACTGCGAAAAATTCTGCTTATGCTAGGCAGTCGCATTTTCGGACGAGATGATTTGTCGTGCGAATGAGAAGCATTGGCCGCAGCGAGGTTTCCGGCCCATCTGAGCATAGGCGCTGGACGGACAAGAGGCGCCGCTTTTGGCGGCCTTGCGTACGTCGGATTCGCGAATCGCGTTGCAGATACAAACGATCATTCGCCCTAAATAAAGCTAATGCGATACATTCGCAATAGTCTTGGTCAGACAGCGGATTGTTTTCCGAGATATCGTGAGGCTACAAGGGCAATCGGGATGCCGACCAGGATACAATGGGCAAACAAAGCCTCGGCGATTCCCCGTATCGTATGGGGCAGGGGCATTTCCGGCCACCGGAGCGGGCGCACGATCCAGTACATGATGATCCAGAGCAGGAAGCCGTAAGCGATCCCCGCGACGATCGGATGGCGCAGCAGCATCGGGAAATGCGGAGCGACCAGCATATAGACGGTCACCATGCAGGCCATGATCGCGAAATGGACCAGAAGGCCGACTGCAGCCCATCCCGCCGTAGCGGTCGGGGCGCCGCCAAACGGTCCGCTAGCGACGAACCGTAGCACCCCGAAAACGGTCATGCCGGCCATTCCGGCGAAGACGAATGCGGAGAGGATGTCGAGCGTGCCCGCAATCGCGGTGGCGACGATAATCGGTTTCAGCATGAATGCCCTCCCTTTGACCGCAGGGTCGTTGCGGGAGCGTAACCTGTCAAGCCGCCGCCAATTCTCCGCGCATCAGGTTTGGAAAGAAGGCTTCGTGAACTTGTCTGAGTTCCCCCAGTTCGATCGATGGCCCTCCGGGAAGGCGGATATCCTTGCCTCCCGTCGATCCCAGGAAGCTGTGCTTCACTCCGGCCGCGGCCAGGGCGCGCACGACCGGGTCAGAATTACCGGTCGTGACGACATAACGGGCCTGGTCCTCGCCGAACAGGAAGGCGTGGAGGTCGGCGCGGTCAAAAGTGAGTTTGTCCAACTGGGCGCCCAATCCGCCGGCCAAGGCCATTTCCGCGACGGCGACCAAAAGTCCGCCGTCCGAAACGTCATGAACCGCAGTCACCAGGCCTTCGTCGATCAAGGTGCGGACGCAGTCGCCGTTGCGGCGTTCTGCCTCCAGGTAGACCGGGGGAGGTGGGCCTTCCTCGCGGCCCGCAATCTCGCGGAGCCACAGGGATTGGCCGAGGTGGCCGGCGGTATCCCCCACCAGCCAGATATCGTCGCCCACAGCCTTGAATGCGATGGTCGCCGACCGGGTATAATCGGCGAGCAGGCCGATGCCGCCAATCGCCGGGGTGGGCAGGATCGCAGATCCCGTGCCATCGTCATTCTTGGTTTCGTTATAGAGCGAGACGTTGCCGCTGACGATCGGCATGTCCAGCGCGCGGCAGGCCTCGGCCATTCCTTCGATGCAGCCGACGAACTGTCCCATGATTTCGGGCCGCTGCGGGTTGCCGAAATTCAAGCAGTCAGTGGTGGCGAGCGGCTTGGCGCCGACAGCCGTCAAATTACGATAGCATTCCGCGATCGCCTGCTTGCCGCCTTCGACCGGGTCGGCGAAGCAATAACGCGGGGTAACGTCGGTGCTGATCGCCAGCCCCTTTTGGGTGCCGTGGACTCGAACGACCGCGGAGTCTCCGCCCGGGCGCTGGACCGTATCCGCGCCGACCATATGGTCATATTGCTCCCAGATCCAACGCCGGCTGGCGAGATCGGGCGAGCCCATCAGCGCGACCAGATCCTTGCCGATGTCGGTCGTGAACTCCATCACCGGTAGCGGCGCGCGCTTGGGGGTAGGGACCCACGGGCGGTCGTAAAGCGGAGCTTCGTCGGCCAGCGGGGCGAGCGGGATGTCGCAGACGATCTCGCCGTTCCAGCGCAGTACCATATGCCCGGTTTCAGTGACTCGTCCGATGATCGCGAAATCCAGCTCCCACTTCTGAAAAATGGCCTCGGCCTCGGCCTCGCGGCCGGGCTTCAGCACCATCAGCATTCGTTCCTGCGATTCCGAAAGCATCATCTCGTAAGGAGTCATGCCCTCTTCGCGGCAGGGAACGGCATTCATGTCGAGTTCGATCCCGACGCCGCCTTTGGACGCCATTTCTACGCTCGACGAGGTAAGGCCCGCCGCGCCCATATCCTGGATCGCGACGATCGCGTCGGAGGCCATCAATTCAAGGCAGGCCTCGATCAGCAGTTTCTCGGTGAACGGATCGCCGACCTGGACGGTGGGACGCTTTTCCTCGCTATCCTCGGAGAAATCGGCCGACGCCATGGTCGCGCCATGAATGCCGTCGCGGCCAGTCTTCGAACCCACATAAACGATCGAATTGCCCGGGCCCGAAGCGGCCGAATAGAAAATCTTGTCCTGGTTGGCGAGTCCGACGGTCATAGCGTTGACCAGGATGTTGCCGTCATAGGCCTTGTGGAAATTGACCTCGCCGCCGACCGTCGGCACGCCGACGCAATTGCCATAGCCGCCAATGCCGCCGACCACGCCCGCGATCAGATGCCGCATCCTGGGATGGTCGGGCCGGCCAAAGCGGAGCGCGTTCATATTGGCGATCGGCCGCGCGCCCATGGTGAACACATCGCGCAAGATGCCGCCGACCCCGGTGGCCGCGCCCTGATAGGGTTCGATATAGCTTGGGTGGTTGTGGCTCTCCATCTTGAAGATGGCGGCCTGACCGTCGCCGATATCGACCACGCCCGCATTTTCGCCGGGTCCGCAAATCACCTGGGGGCCAGTGGTTGGAAACTTCTTCAGATGAAGGCGCGACGATTTGTAGGAACAATGTTCGGACCACATGACCGAGAAGATGCCCAGCTCGGTGAGGTTGGGTTCGCGCCCCATGGCGTGCAGCACACGCTCATATTCTTCGGGGGAAAAGCCGTGTTCGGCGACGACTTGCGGATTGATCGTGGATTGGGTCATGGCGCGCCTCCTAACGAGCCCGGAGCCGCTTGTCTAAATGCTGGCCGAAAGAAGGCGGCGTGCGCAAGACGGACAGGCATTTGAAATGAAAAGGCCGGCGAGACTTGCGTCCGCCGGCCCTGGATTGATCGGAAGCCTAAAGGCTCAGGCTTTGCAGCTCTGCGTCCCCTTTCCGGGAGCGGCGAGGCTGATATTCGTCGAATTCGAACTCAGCGAATAGCCTTCGGCGACAAATGGCTTGCCCTCGCCTTCGGAAGTCAGCTGCGTCGGTGTTTTCTCGCGACTGCCGAGGCGTATGGTGACACTATTGTTGGTGTAGAAGTCGGCATAGACCAGGCTGTTATCCTTGCAGCGATAGGTCCGGCTGGCGGCGATGGCGGGCGGAAGCTCGACCGGCGCTGCGTTGGAGAGCTGCTCCGCCTGCGGATCGGCGGGGCCGCCGCCGTTCAGCGTATGAGGTTCCGTGTCGCATGCCATGAGCGAGAGCGAGGCCGCGATTGCGGCGGTGAAGGAGCGATATGTATGCATGGCGCGGACAATTCGCGGGTGCAGCATCGATCGTCAAGCACTTTGTTGGCGAACGTCGCTTTCGGCTTTTTCGGGGTTCGACAAGCTCTGCGGGCTAAGCTAGATTTGCTTTTTCGAGCTTGGGCGGAGGCGGGATAATTTGCAGAACATGCAGCGCGTTCGCATCGGCCTTACCGGCCTAGCCTTTGTTTTCATTCTGGTTCTGCTCGGCGCGATCTTCAGCCGGGGAAGCGACGAGCGGCCGATCACTCCCGGCATGATTGAGGATCAAATGATTCCGGCTAGTGAGGGCGATGCGGGAGAGGCCCAGTCGGAGCCCAAGGAACCGCTGGCCGAACTGGGTGTAGCGCCGGGCAATGCCGACAACAATGCCAGCGGAAATGAGCAAGCCTCACCTGCCCGATAGTCGAAAGCGTCCCTTTATGAAGCTCAGCGCGGCGGCACTCGCGTTCGCCGCGGCGGAATTGGCGCTGGGGCTGATCGCCGGCCGCTATTTCGAGTGGGGCCGCGCCGAGGCGTTGTTATTCTTCGCCTTTCGGCCCTGGCTCCTTTTGATTCTGGCAGCCTTCCTGTCCCGCGAGCCGTGGCACTCCAGAATCGCAGCTTATGCCATTTTCCTTATTCTCGCCGCATCTTGCGAGACATTTCTCCTGCTGGCCCTCGGCGCCTCCAGCCCTTGGGCCGAAATGCTGCGGGGGGTTGCGGCCGGCCTGGTGATGGTCCTGGTGATCGACCTGGCGCTGCAAAGCGCGAGGCTTCTGTCCGCCCGGTGGGGCGCGATTGTCGCGGCCTTGGCCCTGTTCATTCTCCTACTGACTCCGTTCGGGCACTTTTTCCATGAAAGGATCATCCTTCCCCCCGAGCGCGGGGCGGCGAACGAACGCCCCAATCTGATGCTGATGACGGCGCTTCCGATCATCTGGGGCGAAGGCGGTGCGTTCGATCCCGAAAGCCGGCCGGCAGCCTCCCATCGAGCCCTTGAACGGGAATTCCGGGTCCGGCCGCTCGACGTGCTGGATGAAGCCAGTCTGAGTTCGGGGAAATTGCTGCTGCTGGCGCAGCCGCCCTTGCTCGCGCCGCACGAATTGGCGGCGTTCGATGCCTGGGTGAGGCGGGGAGGGCGTAGCTTGATCCTCACCGATCCTTCGCTGACATGGCCCTCGCGCCTTCCCTTGGGCGACACGAGGCGGCCGCCGCCGACCGGATTGCTCGGGCCCTTGCTAGAACATTGGGGGCTGAGGCTGGAACCGGCGGAAAGACGCGGGCCAGGCGCTTCACCTATGCCGACCGCGGGCGGAAAGCGCCGGCTGACCATGGAGCAGCCGGGGCGTTTCGCCTCACGCCCCGGTATGTGCCGCATTTCTCCCGATCTTCTGGTGGCGCGCTGCCGGATCGGCAAGGGCGAAGCGATCCTGGTGGCCGATGCGGATCTGATGCGCGACGATCTGTGGGTCGCGCCGGGGCGGGACGGAGACAAAAGGCATAACCGGCTCTCCGACAATCCGCAGATCGTCGCCGACTGGCTGGACGAGCTGAGCGGCCGCCAAAGAGAAAGACTTGACGGTGAAGTTGAATGGCTTGCCGAGGATGCGGACCGAGGCGCCGCTTTGCTGCTCGCGCTTCTTCCGCTGATACTCGGAGTCGCGGTAATTTTGATTTTGCGCGCCAAAACCCGGACCTAAGTCGCTCAAAAGCCTTCCCCAAACTTATCCACAGGCCGCAATGGCGGAACGGGCGATGAACAAATGGCGGAACAAACCACGAATATACGAGAAATGGCATGAAATCCCCATTGAGGGCATGAAAACCCCTTTCATCCCACGCCCCATCCTGTTATCCACTGGCCTCTAAAGTTTCGGGGCATTTCCTAGCTGACGACATGGTCACGCGGATGCGAGCGCGCGTCCGTGAACGGGAAGGCTCTGCGAGAGGAGCGGACAGGGCAAGTGGAGCTGGAACATCTCTTCAACGGAAGCGCGCTGAGCGCGGTGGACGCCAAAGGGCGTCTGTCCGTGCCGTCGTTCATCCGCGGAGTGATCGAGCGCCGGTCCGACGCCAAGGCGGTCGTAATCGGGATGCACGAGGTGTCGCCCTGCCTCAACGCCTATGACCGCGGCTATGCGAAGATCCTCTACGCCGAAAATGAGCGCCGCCGTCTGGTCGAGGAAAATGCCGGCGCGGACGTCGGGGTTCATCACGCCAGGGCTCGCCGCACTTTCGGCCTGACCGAGGACGTGCCCTATGACACGAGCGGCCGGATCATCCTGCCGCCGATGATGCGGCGCAAGGGCGCGATTGAGGACCTGGCCCTGTTCGTCGGCATTGGCGGTACGTTCGAAATCTGGAACCCGAAGCTCGCGCTGGACAGTGGCGACGAGGAGTTGCGCGATCTCGCCGCCTACCGGCTGGACGAGAAGGGGATCAGGCTGTGAACGCTGCCGCCCCGCACGTTCCGGTGCTTCTCCACGAAGTCATTGCGGGGCTCGATCCCAAAACGGACGAAACCCATATCGACGGCACCTTCGGCGCCGGCGGCTATTCCAAAGCCATTTTAGAAAAGGGCGCGAAGGTCATTGCCTTCGATCGCGACCCGGATGCCATCCGCGAGGGAAGTAACCTCGTAGCGGAGAGCGGGGAGCGCCTGACGCTTGTGCCGGAGCGTTTTTCCCGGATGCGTCAGGCGCTGGCCGACCGCGACGTCGATCAGGTAGACGGCGTGGCGCTGGATATCGGCGTCTCCTCGATGCAGCTCGACCGCGCCGAACGCGGCTTTTCCTTTCAGTCCGACGGACCGCTCGACATGCGCATGGGCCAGGAAGGCCAGAGCGCCGCCGATTTCGTCAACGAAGCCGGCGAAGAAGAGATTGCCGACATACTCTATCATTATGGCGAGGAGCCGAAGTCGCGCCGCGTGGCCCGCGCGATCGTGGCCGCGCGGCCGATCACCCGTACCGGGGAACTTGCCGCCGTGGTGCGCAAGGCATTGGGCCATCATGCCGGGATGAAGAAGGATCCGGCGACCCGGACCTTCCAGGCGATCCGGATCCATTTGAACCAGGAATTACAGGAACTGGAGGGCGGGCTCGAAGCCGCCGAACAGATTTTAAAGCCGGGCGGCCGGCTTGCCGTCGTCACCTTTCACAGCCTGGAAGATCGGGTTGTGAAGCGTTTCCTGAAAGCCCGCAGCGGCGCCGTGCCGTCCGGTTCGCGCCATCTGCCGGCGGCGAAATCGACCGGTCCCGCTTCGACGTTCGAGGCGGTGACCAAACCGGTTCGCGCCGGAGAGGCCGAAACCAGGCTCAATCCCCGGGCGCGTTCGGCGACCTTGCGCGTGGCGCGCCGGACCGCTGCTTCTCCTTGGACTGAAGGAACTCCATCATGATCGCCAGGGGCTTCAAACCGGTAGGCTGGGTCGCGGCCGTCGCGGGCGCCGCGCTCGGCTGCTACATGCTGTCGCTGAATGTCGCCTCGGAGCGCGCCGATTTGGCCTCGGTTGAACGGCAGATCATTGCCGCCAAGCAGGACATACGCGCGCTGCAGACCGAATTGGGCACGCGCGGCCGGCTGGCGCAGCTCGAACATTGGAATGCCGACGTGCTGGCCTTGTCCGCCCCGGCCTCCAAGCAGTTCCTGCAGAATGAATTCCGCCTGGCGGGCTTCAGCCAGACCCCGCCGACGATCGACGAAAGCGCCGCGCAGGTCCGCATGGCATCGGCCTCGATCGAGCCCGAGCAGCCCAGGCCCAGGACCGCCGTCTCTCAGGATTTCGAGGCGATCGGCAATGCTCAATCGGTCAAGCCGCTGGTAAGGCGGGCAAGCCTGGTCGTGACCTCCAATGACGGTTTCGCGGAACAAGCCGCCTCGCCTCGGCCTCCGGTTCCGAACGTCAAGCAGGCGGGCATCAAGCAACTTGGCGCCAAGCAGCCGGTGGCAATCGTCCCGATCCGCACTGCGATGGCCAAGGTAAAGCCCGCGCCCGCCAAGGCGGCGTCGGCAAAGTCCGCCCCGGCTAAGAAACCCCGGTTGATCGACGAAGACGTGCTTGGTGAAATCGGCGCCGTGGCGCGACTCGAAAAGCAAAGCGGAGGCACAGGCGCTCGATGACCGCAATCGCGGCCCCCGCCTTCGCACAGGAAGCTTCAGGCCAGCGGCAACAGTCGCTGGCCTTGATCTATCACCGGCTGATGCTGGTGATGTTGTTGTTCGCCGGCGTGACCGCTTTGATCACGCTTCGGCTGGTCTATCTTCAGCTTTTCACCGATCGCGCAGTGGCCGCGATCGGCAATCCCTTGCTGCCGGCACGGGGCGATCTGGTCGACCGCAACGGAGTGCCGCTCGCCCGTACGATCGATGCCTGGTCGATTGCGGTGCACCCCAATAAACTGCTCGGCGATCCGGCGGTCCTGGCAGGCAAGTTGGCCGAATTGATGCCCGAACGGAGCGCCGAGGAATATCGGGCAATCCTGAATTCGGGCAAGAATTTCGTCTATCTGAGCCGCCGCGCGGTCCCCGAACTGGTGTCGGCGGTCAACGCGCTGGGCGAGCCGGGTATCGCGTTCGACCGCGAACCCGAACGCCTCTACCCGCAGACCGCGCTTGCCGCGCACATTCTCGGCTGGACCGATTTCGACGGCCAGGGCGTCACCGGCATGGAAAAAATCCTGAACGACCGGCTGACCGACCCGGACAGGCGCGGCAGCCCGGTCGCTCTGTCGATCGACAGCCGAGTACAGGCTGCGATGGAAAGCGAGCTTGGCGCCGCCATGACCAAGCATAGCGCCGAGGGCGGCACCGGCATCGTGCTGGACGTCCGCACCGGCGAAATCATCGCTTTGGCATCCTTCCCGACCTTCAATCCCAATGCGGCCGGCAAATACGCCCCGGATTCGCAGTTCAACCGCGCCACCATGGGCGTTTACGAACTGGGTTCGACCTTCAAGCCGATTACCGTCGCCGCGGCTATGGAGGCGGGAGTGATCAAGTCCGTCAGCCAGCGTTACCAATCCGGGGCACCGATCCAGATCGGCCGCTTCCGGATTCGCGACGACCATCCGATCCCGGGTTCGGCCAATATCGTCGAAACCCTGGTTCATTCGTCGAACATCGTCACCGCCCAGATTGCCGACCAGATGGGCGCGGCCCGAATGCAGGCGGCGTTCCGGGACCTGGGTTTCGACGCCCCGGCGCATATCGAAATCGAAAAAGGCCGTCCGCTCTTCCCGCGCGTATGGAGCCGCGCGACCGTCCTCACCAGCGGCTTTGGCCATGGCGTCGCCGTCACCCCGCTCCACCTGGCTAGCGCCTATGCCGCCCTGGTCAACGGCGGCGTTTGGCGCCCGGCGACCCTGATGAAGCTCGACAAGGCTCCCGCGGGGCGGCGGGTCTATTCGGAAGATACCAGCCGCCAGATGCGCCAGCTGTTGCGTCTGGTCGTCATGGAAGGGACAGGCCGGAAGGGGGACGCCCCGGGTTATCGTGTCGGGGGCAAGACCGGCACGGCCGAAAAGAATTCTGGCGGCGGCTATTCGCGAAAAGTAAACGTCTCGACATTCGCGGCGGCATTCCCAATGGACGCCCCGCGTTACGTCGTTATCGCGATGCTCGATGCTCCCAAGGGTACCGCAGATACGTTCGGTTTCACCACCGCTGCCTGGACCGCCGCTCCGGTGGTTTCCAAGGTGATTTCGCGTAGCGGAGCCATGCTCGGGGTGATCCCGGACGACCGCCGCGACGTGGATCTTTCCATGCTTTCGCTGGTGGCGAAGAAGGAGCATTGATGCGGCTGGGAGCGCTGATCGGCGGTGACCATTCCGCGACAGTGACCGGATTCGCGATCGACCACAGGAAGATTGCCCCCGGCACGGTTTTTGGCGCGTTCCGGGGCAACATGTTCAACGGTGAAGATTTTATCGATCAGGCGGTGAAAGCCGGAGCGGTCGCGATCGTCGCCCGTCCCGACGCCCGGGTGGATGGCGTAGCCCATGTGGCGGCCGAAGAGCCCCGGCGGGAATTCGCGCGGCTCGCGGCGCATTTCTTCCGGCCCTTTCCCGAAACCCTCGTCGCCGTCACCGGCACCAATGGCAAGACCTCCACCGTCGAGCTGACGCGGCAGCTTTGGCGAATGGCGGGGCATCCTTCCGCATCGATCGGAACGCTGGGCGTCACCACCGCCGACGAACAGGTGACGACCGGCCTCACCACCCCCGATATCGTCACCTTCCTTTCCAACATGGCGGGCCTCGAGCGAATGGGTATCACCCATGCGGCGTTCGAGGCGTCGAGCCATGGTCTGTCGCAATATCGGACCGAGGGACTGCCGGTTCAGGCGGCGGCCTTCACCAATTTCAGTCGCGATCACCTCGATTATCATTCAAGCATGGAAGAATATTTCGACGCCAAGATGCGCCTGTTCCGCGATGTGATGGAGCCCGATGGCGCCGCTGTCGTGTGGACCGACGATCCCAAGTCCGACGAAGTCATTTCGATTTGCGAGGGAAGCGGCCTGAGGCTGCTGACGGTGGGCCGGCGCGGCGAAACCCTGAAGCTGGTGGACCGCGCGCCGAGCCAGCTCGGCCAGACGCTGACCGTCGAAGCGAGCGGCAAGGCGCACAAAGTGGCTCTGCCACTGATCGGGGCCTATCAGGCGGCCAATGTGCTGACCGCCGCCGGGCTCGTGCTGGCGACCGGCGGCGAGCTTGGCCAAACCTTGGCCAATCTGGCCCGCCTGCAGCCGGTGCGCGGCCGGCTGGAACGCGCCGTCATCACTCCCGCCGGCGCGCCGGTCTATGTCGATTATGCCCACACGCCCGATGCCCTGGTCTCGGCGATCGAGGCGCTTCGGCCGCACGTCAGGGGGCGACTCATCACCATGTTCGGCGCCGGCGGCGACCGGGATGTAGGCAAAAGATCGCTAATGGGCGAAGTCGCCGCGCGGCTTTCCGACGTCGTGATCGTGACCGACGACAATCCCCGAAGCGAAGACCCGGCGGCTATCCGCCGTGACGTGCTTGAAGGCGCTCCGTCAGCGATCGAGATTGGCGGCCGCCGCGAGGCTATCGCCGCCGCCATTAAACAAGCGGAGGCGGACGACATCGTCCTGCTGGCCGGCAAGGGTCACGAACAGGGCCAGATCGTCGGCGACCGGGTGCTTCCATTCGACGATGTCGTGGTGGCGCGGGAATGCGCCGCATGATCTGGGGCATCTCACGCTCGTCCCGAGCGAAGTCGAGGGACGCAGGCTCGGGCTTCTCAGGAGCGCCCCTCGACTTCGCTCGGGACGAACGACAGGGGGTCGCTATATGAGCCCGCTCTGGACCTCCGAAGAGATCGCTCAAGCCGTTGGGGGAAATGCGGATGGCGTCTTCGAGGCCAAGGGCGTCACGTTCGATTCCCGCGAAGTCGGCGAAGGCGATCTGTTCATTGCGATGAAGGGCGAGGCGGCCGACGGCCATGCCTTCCTCGATAAGGCCTTTGCCGCGGGCGCGGCCGGCGCGTTGGTCAGTGAAGCGATTTTCCAGCCCAATGTGCGCGTCGCCGACACGTTTCAGGCGTTGAATGATCTTGGCCGGGCTTCTCGCGCCCGAAGCCATGCGCGAATTGTGGGCGTAACCGGATCGGTGGGCAAGACCGGTACCAAGGAGGCCTTGTTCGCGGCGCTCGACCGGTCGGCGCCGGGGCAGGCGCATCGGTCGGTCAAAAGCTATAACAATCACACCGGGGTGCCGCTTTCGTTGGCGCGCATGCCAAGGGAAGCCCGCTACGGAATTTTCGAAATGGGCATGAACCACAAGGGCGAGCTCGCCGAGCTTACTCAATTGGTTCGGCCCCATGTCGCCATCGTCACCGCCATCGCCCCGGCCCACCGCGCCTTTTTCAAGAGCGACGAAGAGATTGCCGCTGCGAAGGGCGAGATATTCCAGGGCTTGCAGGAAGGCGGCACCGCCCTCATCCCCCATGACAGCCCGCATCGCGACCGGCTGATCGAGGCTGCACGGCCTTATGCCGGCACGATATTGACCTTCGGGCTTGGCGACGGCGCCGACATACAAGCGCGCGACATCATACCCAATCAGCCGGGCGGGACCCTGGTCACCGCCTTGCTTCCGAACGGCGACCTCAATTTCTGCCTGTCGCAGCCTGGCGAACATTGGGTTTCGAACGCGCTGGCGGTGCTGGGGGCGGTCGAGGCGATGGGCGGCGATCTCGCCGCCGCCGGCCTTGCTTTGGCAGAGCTTGGCGGCCTGAAGGGAAGGGGCGAGCGCCACTGCATCCAGATCGCGGGTGGTGAGGCGCTTTTGATCGACGAAAGCTATAACGCCAATCCGTCCTCAATGCGGGCCACGTTGAAAGTGCTGGGCGCGGAATCCGTGTCCGGACGCCGCATTGCCGTGCTGGGCTCCATGCGCGAGCTGGGCGAGGATAGCGACGCCTTTCACGCCGGTCTGGTGGAACCCATCGAAGCGGCCGACGTCGAATATGCGATACTGGTCGGCCAGGAAATGGAAGCGCTCGCAAAAGCGCTTGGCCCAAAGATCAAAATGGCGCATGTGCCGGACGTGGCGTCGGCGCTTGGAGCGGTTCGCGAAGCGGCTCGTCCAGGAGACGCCATACTCGTCAAGGGATCAAACAGCATTGGACTTGCCGCCCTTGTCGAGGCGCTGGCGAGCGGGGAAAACTGATGTTTCTATGGATTGCGGAACAGCTGGGTTTCCCTGGGGTCCTGAACCTTATCCGCTACATCACCTTTCGTGCGGGCGCGGCGACCGCCACCGCTTTGTTCATCGGCCTGCTGATCGGGCCTAAATTCATTGGCTGGCTGCGCGTGCGCCAGGGCCGCGGCCAACCGATCCGCGCCGATGGCCCGCAAACCCACCTGTCCAAGCGCGGCACGCCGACCATGGGCGGGCTGATGATCCTGACCTCGGTCTCGATCGCCATGATCTTGTGGATGGACTTCAAGAACCCTTATCTCTGGGCCTGCCTGTTCGTCACCGTCGGCTTCGGCCTGATCGGTTTCCTCGACGATTATGACAAGGTCACCAAGAAGAGCCACAAGGGCGTTCCGGGCAAGACGCGTCTCGTCGCGGAGTTCCTGGTCGCCGGCGTCGGCACCTGGGCCATCATCCAGGGAACCGGCACCGATCTGTACCTTCCCTTCGTCCAGGGACCGGTCGCGGACATCGGGCCGGTGGCTTATATCCTTTTCGGGTCGTTCGTGATTGTCGCCTTCGGCAATGCGGTGAACCTCACCGACGGGCTCGATGGCCTTGCGACCATGCCGGTGATCATCGCCAGCCTTGCCTTCCTCCTCATCACCTATCTGGTCGGCAATGCGGTTTTTGCCGGGTATCTCGGCGTTCCACATGTACTTGGAGTGGGTGACCTCACGGTGTTATGTTCTGCTATAATCGGCGCCGGCCTGGCTTTCCTCTGGTTCAATGCGCCACCCGCCGCGGTGTTCATGGGTGATACCGGCAGCCTGGCGCTCGGCGGAGCGCTCGGAGTCATAGCCGTAGCCGCGCGACACGAATTCGTGCTTGCGATCATCGGCGGCCTGTTCGTGATCGAGGCACTGTCCGTGATCGTGCAGGTGTTTTTCTACAAACGGACCGGAAGGCGCATCTTCAAGATGGCGCCGATCCACCACCATTTCGAACAGATCGGATGGTCGGAGCCGACCGTTGTCATCCGTTTCTGGATCATCAGTTTCGTGCTCGCGCTTGCGGGCCTCTCCACCCTCAAGCTCAGATGATCGTCAGCCCCGCCTTCGCCGGCAGGAGCTATGCCGTGCTGGGGCTTGCCCGTTCGGGCCAGGCCACCGCCGCGGCCCTGGCCGCGAGCGGGGCCAAGGTCATGGCGTGGGACGACCGCGCCGAAGCTCGCGCAGCGGTCGAGGGCGATGGCGTCCGGATCGCCGACCCGATGGTGAGCGCGCTCTACGGGCTGGACGGGATCGTGGTGTCACCCGGCGTGCCGCTCAACCGCCACCCGATCGCGGAGCGCGCCCGGCAGGCCAAAGTTCCGGTCATTGGCGATATCGAATTGTTCGCCCAGGCGCGTGCATCCCTGCCTTCGCACAAAGTGGTGGGGATTACCGGCACCAACGGAAAATCGACCACTACGGCCTTGATCCATCATATATTGAAGGTCGCCGGCGTCCCGACGGCGATGGGCGGCAATATCGGCCTTCCGATCCTCAGCCAGGCTCCGTTGCCAGAAGGCGGCGTCTATGTGCTCGAACTTTCCTCTTACCAGATCGACCTGACCCACAGCCTCGACTGCGATGTCGCCTTGCTCCTGAATGTCACTCCGGATCACCTCGATCGCTATGACGGGCTGGACGATTATGCGGCGTCCAAAGCACGACTGTTCGCCATGCAATCACCCGACCATGTAGCGATTGTCGCGGCCGAGGATGATTATACCAGGGCGATCGCCGGGCAGTTGACCGGCAAGCGCATCCTGGTCGAGGCAAGCCACGTCAAAGATCAATCGCGCTGGCCATCGCTTCAGGGGCCGCACAATGCGCAAAATGCCGCCGCCGCGGCCGCGGCCGCCCGCGCTTTGGGTATCGCGGACGACGTAATCGCTTCCGCGCTCATTACCTATCCCGGGCTGCCCCATCGGATGGAGCGGGTCGCGGAGCGAAAAGGCGTATTGTTCGTCAACGACAGCAAGGCGACCAATCCGACTTCAACCGCTCCGGCGCTTGCCGCTTATCCGGCGGTTCACTGGATCGTCGGCGGCCTGCCCAAGTCCGATGATCTCGACGCTTGTGCGCCTTATTTCGGGCATGTCCGCGCCGCCTATACGATCGGCGAGGCGGGTCCGCTGTTCGCCAGCCTGCTTTCCGACAAATTACCCAGGGTCGAACATTCGATCACGCTCGAACATGCGGTGAAGAGTGCGTCCGATACCGCTCAGGCGGGCGAGACAATATTGCTTTCCCCGGCCTGCGCCTCGTTCGACCAGTTCCGCGACTATGAAGCGCGCGGCGAAGCATTTCGCGCTGCGGTCGAGGCGCTACCATGAACGCGATCCAGCAGGAAAGGCAGCCTTCCCGCAAGCCGGCACCGGCGCGCCTCGGCCGCTCTGACCGAAGCGCGCTTGGCCGCTGGTTCTGGGAAATCGACCGGGTTCTTTTGCTGCTGGTCGCGGTTCTGATCTCGATCGGGCTGATCGCGGTCGCGGCGGCGTCGCCGGCGGCCGCCACCCGATATTCGGGCGGCGACGTCAATTTCGCGCCGCTCCATTATTTCTACCGCCAGATGATGTGGATCATGGTGGCGATACCGGTGATGATCGGCGTCTCCATGCTTCCCAAAACCACCGCGCGGCGCCTTTCGATCACTGGCGCGATCGTCTTCACGATCCTGCTCGTCTTCGTGCCGATCTTCGGCAATGAAGTGAATGGTGCCCGCCGCTGGCTCGGCATCGGCTTTGCCCAGTTCCAGCCGTCCGAATTCCTGAAACCGATGTTCATTGTCACCATCGCCTGGATCCTTTCGCTTCGCGAAAAAGACACGACTTTACCCGTGGTGCCGCTCACTGGACTGCTGACGGCAATCGTTGCCTTGCTGTTGATGAAGCAGCCCAATTTCGGCGAAACGATCATCTTCGTTGCGGCCTGGGTCATGCTGCTGACCCTGTCCGGAGTTTCGATGCGGATATTGGGCGTGCTTGGCGCGGGCGGAGCGGCGGGCGTGGTCCTGGCCTACCTCTTCTACCCGGTGGCTACCACGCGCATCGACGCCTTCCTGTTCGCCACCGGCGACACCGACACTTATCAAACCGATTCAGCCCTGCGAACGCTGACTTCGGGCGGGCTGTTCGGGGCGGGGCCGGGCGCCGGCACGCGCAAATTCTCGCTTCCCGAACCGCATACCGACTATATCTTCTCCGTGATTGGGGAGGAATTCGGGCTGATCGCCTGCCTCGCTATCGCCTTGCTTTATCTGTTCATCGTGGCGCGGGTGCTGATCCGACTGCTGCACGAAGAAGACAGCTTCACCGTCTTCGCGACGGCCGGCCTCGTCTGCCAGTTCGGGCTTCAGGCGCTGATCAACATGTCGGTCAACGTGCAGATCGCCCCGTCCAAGGGCATGACCTTGCCGTTCATTTCCTATGGCGGTTCGTCGATGGTGGCGCTGTCGATCGGGATGGGGCTGTTATTGGCCTTCACCCGGAAGAACCCCTATCTCCATCGATCGCCCTATGTCGTGAAATGGAGCAATCGAGGATGAGCGCCGGCATCATTTCGCGCCACTTCGTGCTCGCCGCCGGAGGGACCGGCGGTCATATGATCCCGGCCCACGCGCTGGCCGAGGAATTGATCGACCGTGGTCACAAGGTTTCGCTGATCAGTGATGCGAGGGGCGCCAACATCCCCTGCCTGTTCGACGGCGCCGAAATCCATATCATGCCTGCGGGCAGGGTAAGCGGCGGCCCCGTCGGCTGGTTCCGCGCAGCCAGGAATATCTGGACGGGCAGGTCCATGGCCCGTCGGCTCTATCGCGGCGACCGCCCGGCGGCTGTAGTGGGCTTCGGGGGATATCCGGCGCTTCCGGCTTTGCTCGGCGCGCACAGCATGGGCATCCCGACCCTTGTTCATGAACAGAATGCCGTACTGGGCCGGGTCAACCGCCTGGTCGCCCGAAAAGTCGATGCGATCGCCACTGCCTATCCCAATGTCGAACGGCTGAAACGCCAATATGGCCGCAAGGTGCATCTCGTCGGCAATCCGGTTCGAGAGCAAGTGCTCGCTCTTCGTTCCGAGCCGTTTCCGCTCCTGACCGAGGATGGCATTTTTCGAGTGCTGGTGACGGGCGGTAGCCAGGGCGCGACGATCCTTTCGACCGTAGTGCCTGAGGGCCTCTCTATGCTTCCGCAGGAATTTCGCAGACGCCTTCAAGTGACGCAGCAATGCCGGGCCGAGGATATCGAGCGCGTCCGCGCCCAATATGCCCAATTCGGGATTCCGGCCGAGCTCGCCACCTATCTGCCTGACCTCCCGGCCCGCCTGGCCTGGTCGCACCTGTTCATCGGGCGGGCGGGTGCTTCGACCATCGCTGAACTGACCGCCGCTGGCCGCCCTGCGATCCTCATCCCGCTACCCATCGCAACCGACGACCATCAAACCGCCAATGCGCGCGAAATGGCCAGGGAAGGCGGCGCCAGGATGATCCCGCAATCGCAATTCACCCCGTCCGAACTTGCCGCGCAGATGCAGCATCTGGGCCTCGACCCGATGGCGCTCGCCAATGCGGCGGCGCATGCGCGGGCGATCGGACGGCCCGACGCCTCGCGCGATCTTGCCGATCTGGTCGAACGGATCGGGCGGACCCCCGCGGCCGACCCGCTGACCGTGGGCCAAATCAGGACGGAATCCGTCCCCAATGGAGCATTTGCATGAGGGGCGTCGGCACCGATATCGGCACGATCCATTTCATCGGAATCGGCGGCATCGGCATGTCCGGTATTGCCGAAGTGATGCACATTCTGGGCTATAGGGTGCAGGGCTCCGACGTCGCCGAAGGCTATGTGGTGGATGCCCTCCGCAAGCTCGGCATCCAGGTGGCGATCGGCCACAGCGCCGACAATGTAGGCGATGCGGCGGTGGTGGTAACTTCGACCGCGATCAAGCGCGGCAATCCTGAGGTCGAATGTGCGCTCGAACGTCGCATCCCGGTGGTCAAGCGAGCCGAGATGCTGGCCGAGCTGATGCGCCTCAAATCGACGGTCGCGGTCGCCGGTACGCACGGCAAAACGACCACGACCTCGATGGTCGCCGCCTTGCTGGACGCCGGGGGGATCGACCCCACCGTCATCAATGGCGGCATCATCAATGCGTACGGCTCCAACGCCCGGCTCGGCAGCAGCGACTGGATGGTCGTTGAAGCTGATGAGAGCGACGGCAGTTTCCTGAGGCTGGACGGCCAGATCGCCGTCGTGACCAACATCGATCCCGAGCATCTCGACCATTATGGAAGCTTCGATGCGGTCAAGGATGCGTTCGTCGAATTCGTCGAGAATGTCCCGTTTTACGGCGCTGCCCTGCTGTGCGTCGATCATCCCGAAGTGCAGGCGATCATCCCGCGCCTGCAGGACCGGCGGGTGATCACTTATGGCTTCGCCGCTCCGGCCGATATCCGGGCGGAAAACGTCACGCCCTATCCGGGCGGCAACCGGTTCGATGTCATCGTGCGCAACCGCGCCGGCGAGCTTCGGACGATCAAGGGCGTCGAAATGCCGATGCCGGGTCGCCACAATATCCAGAACTCCCTCGCCGCGATCGGCGTCGCGCTGGAGCTTGGAATTTCCGACCAGCTGGTGGCGAAGGGCTTTGCGAATTTCAGCGGGGTCAAACGCCGTTTCACCACGGTCGGCCAGATCGAGGGGGTGACCATCATCGACGATTATGGCCACCATCCGGTCGAGATAAAGGCCGTGCTTTCGGCGGCGCGCGAAGGCGCGAAGGGCAGGGTGATCGCCGTCGTTCAGCCGCACCGCTACACAAGGCTCCGTGACCTGATGGAAGAATTCCAGGCCGCGTTCAACGATGCCGACATCGTTTATGTCGCGCCCGTTTACGCGGCGGGGGAAGAGCCTATCGAAGGCGTGGACGCCGAAGCCCTCGCGCGTGGCCTCAAGGAGCGTGGTCATCGTGCGGTGCGCGCGGTGGAGAGCGCCGAGGATCTCGCACGGCAGCTGCGCGATATTGCCGCGCACGGCGACATGGTTATTTGCCTCGGCGCGGGTGACATCACCAAATGGGCGGCGGGCCTTGCCATCGGAATAAAGAATGCGAGGCTCAACAAATGAGCCTCCGGACGCTTGAGCTCCCGCGGCTCGACGGCAATACCGAACCGGGCGGCTCTTTGGCCGATTTCATCTGGTTTCGTACCGGCGGACCCGCCGAATGGTTGGTCCGGCCGGCCAATGTCGCCGATCTGTCGAGCTTCCTATCGGCCCTCGATCCGACGATTCCGGTGATGCCGGTGGGCGTTGGTTCCAATCTGATCGTCCGCGACGGCGGCGTGCCCGGAGTGGTCGTCCGGCTGCCCAAGGCTCTGGCCAAGGTCGAGGCAAAGCCCGGCAACCGGGTGCGCGCCGGTGCCGGAGCGATGGGCATCACCGTCGCCAGCAAGGCGCGCGACGCCGGGATCGCCGGCCTGGAATTCCTGCGCGGCATTCCCGGCACCGCCGGAGGCGCTGTGCGGATGAACGCGGGTGCCTATGGCCGTGAAGTCGCGGATATATTGATCGAGGCCACTTTGGTTCTTCGTGACGGCAGCGTCGAAACCTGGCCGGCGGAGCGGTTCGGTTTCACCTACCGTCATAGCGAAACGCCCGAGGGCGCCGTGGTCGTCGAAGCCGTTTTCGAAGGGACATCCGGGGATCCGAAGACGATCGGCGCGGAGATGGATCGAATCGCCGAAGAGCGCGAAGCGAGCCAACCGTTGAGGAGCCGCACCGGTGGATCGACTTTCAAGAATCCCCCCGGCAGCAAGGCCTGGAAGGAAATCGACGACGCCGGCTGCCGCGGGCTTCGGATGGGCGATGCACAAGTTTCTGAAAAACACTGTAACTTCCTGCTGAATCTCGGCAATGCGAGTTCGGCCGAGATCGAGGCGCTGGGGGAAGAGGTCAGGCGGCGGGTGCTGGCCAACAGCGGTGTCGAGCTCGAATGGGAAATTCAACGCGTGGGTGTGCCTCAATGAGTAAGCTTCATGTCGCAGTGCTGATGGGCGGCTGGTCGGCGGAACGCGAAGTATCGCTGATGAGCGGCGAGGGCGTGGCCAAGGCACTGGAGAGCCTCGGCCATCAGGTGAGCCGGGTCGACATGGACCGCAACGTGGCGCAGGTCCTGGTCGGGATCCGCCCCGATCTGGTGTTCAACGCCTTGCACGGGACTCCCGGAGAGGATGGCACCATCCAGGGCATGCTCGATTTGATGGACCTCAAATATACCCATAGCGGCCTCGTCACTTCGGTGATCGCGATCGACAAGGAACTGACCAAGCAGGCGCTACTGCCGCACGGCATAAGGATGCCCGGCGGGCATATTGTCGAAAGCGAAAGCCTCCATGCAGGCGACCCGATGCCGCGGCCTTATGTGCTGAAGCCGGTCAATGAAGGATCATCGGTCGGCGTTGCGATCGTCTGGGACGAGGGCAATTACGGCAATCCCATCGGCCGCGACGTCGAGGGGCCGTGGAAGCATTTCGACCGGCTGCTTGCCGAACCTTTCATCAAGGGACGGGAACTGACCGTCGCGGTCCTGGGCGGCGAGGCGCTGGCGGTGACGGAGCTTCACACCAAGACAGGCTTTTACGATTATGACGCCAAATATACGGACGGACTGACCGAACATGTCTGCCCGGCCGAAATCCCCGACGAGATACGCGATGCGGCGCTCGCCATGGCGTTGAAGGCGCATCAGGTGCTCGGCTGCAAGGGCACGTCGCGTTCCGACTTCCGCTGGGACGACGAACAGGGCCTTGATGGTCTCTATCTGCTGGAAGTGAACACCCAGCCCGGAATGACTCCGCTGAGCCTGGTCCCCGAACAGGCCAAATATCGCGGAATGTCCTATGCCGAACTGGTGCAGAAAATCGTGGTCGAGGCTTTGTGAGCGCCAGGATCGCCCGTGGATCGCCGGCGCGGGGCCGGCCTAAAAGCAAGACCAAGGGCCGAAAGGCCAGGCAACCGGGGATGCTCGATGCGCTGCCGCTGCCCGCCGGATCGATCCGGCGCTTTGGCGGCTGGATCGCGTTCGGAATGGTCCTGGCGGTGGCGATAGCGGTGGGCGCCGTGATGCGAGTTCCGCAAATGGTGGGCACCGCGGTCGGGGAATCGATCGGCGAAGCCGGATTTGCGGTGAAGCGCGTCGAGATAAAAGGGCTCGACCGGATGCAACGGCTGCCGGTCTACGCCGTCGTGCTCGATCAGGATTCCATGGCCATGCCGCTGGTGGATCTGGACGAGACGCGAGATCGCCTGCTCCGCTTCGGCTGGATCAAGGAGGCGCGGGTATCCCGGCGCCTTCCCGATACTTTGGTGGTCGACATCGTCGAGCGGCAGCCGACGGCGATTTGGCAGCATGAACAGAAATTGACCTTGATCGACAATGAAGGAGTCATGCTGGAACAGGTCAAACTGGAAGCGATGCCGGATCTTCCGTTGGTGATCGGCCGCGCCGCCAATCGCCAGGCGGGAAGGCTCGCTCTGCTGATCGACGCCGCTCCGGCGCTGAAGCCGATGCTGGCGGGAGCGACTTGGGTCGGTGGCCGGCGATGGGATCTTCGTTTCCAGTCGGGTGAAGTGCTGGCGCTGCCCGAGGGACAGATTGCGGCCCAAAAGGCCCTGGTGCATTTCGCCCGCATGGATCAGGCCGCCCAATTGCTGGGCCGGGGCCTCGTCCGGTTCGACATGCGCGTGCCGGGCAAGTTCATCGTCCGCGTATCGCGCGAGCCCGGCAGCGTGGTTCCGTTGATCGATCCGGCCACCAATCCGGGCAGCCCCGACCCCGCTACCACCATCTGATGAAACGCCCGGGTCCTCCTCCCACCCGCAAATTGGTCACCGCGCTCGACGTGGGGTCCTCAAAAGTGTCCGCGCTCATCGCCGAGCCGGGCGAAGACGGCTCACTCCGCATCCTCGGCACCGGCCAGCGCGAAAGCCGCGGTGTCCGCCGCGGCTTCATCGCCGATATGGAAAGGACCGAAGTCGCGATCCGCGAGGCGGTCGAGCAGGCCGAACGGATCGCGGCGACCAATGTCGAGCAGGTCTTCGTCGGCTTTTCCGCAGGCGGCCTGGTCAGCACCGTCGCCAGCGTCGAGGTCGATATCGGGGGCAAGAGGATCGAAAAGCACGATATCGATCAATTGCTGACGGTGGGCCGGGATTCGATCGATTCCGAAGGCCGGATGATCCTCCACGCTATGCCGGCCCTCTACACGCTCGACGGATTGCAGGGGGTGAAGAAGCCGCTCGGCCTGCACGCCGATAAGCTGGCGGTCGACATCCATGTCATCGCCGCCGAGCCGTCGCCGGTCCGCAATCTCGACCTGTGCGTTCGCTCCGCGCACCTCGGGGTCGAAGCGATCGTCGCCTCCCCGGTCGCCGCGGGCAAGGCCTGCCTCAGCGAGGAAGAACGCGAACTGGGCGTGGCTTTGGTCGAACTTGGCGCCGGCGTCACCAACGTCTCCGTTTTCGTCGGCGGAATGTTGGTCGGGCTGATATCGATCGGCATTGGCGGCATCGATATTACCGACGACATCGCCTCCGCCTTCGGCACCCGCCGGGTCGAGGCCGAGCGGATGAAATGCTTCTACGGGTCGGCGACCACTTCGCCGCGCGACAATCACGACATGATCGAGCTGGCCCCGATGGCGGGCGGCGAGGAGGCAACGGAGGCGACCCGCATCACCCGCGCCCAATTGATCCATGTCATCCGCCAGCGGCTCGAACATCTGATGGGCGAGATCGCCGCGGCGCTGAAGGAGCTTGGATTTGCAGGGCCGTTTGGCCGCCAGGTGGTGATTACCGGCGGCGGATCAGAACTGAAGGGGATGGCGGATTATGCTCAAGGCGTGCTGGGCCGCGCCGTCCGCGTCGGACGCCCCCGCGTTCCGGGGCTTCCCGAAGCCCATGGCGGTCCTGCCTTTGCTACCCTGGTCGGTCTCGCGCAGTTTGCGGCCTCCAACGAATTGGACTTAAGGCAAGTACGGTCCCCCGGCGCCGCTCCTCTTAGAACGACCGGCGGGAGCGTCGTTCAGCGCATGATTTCGGCCTTTCGAAGCGGATATTAGAGAAAAAGATTCAAGCTGTTAACTTTTCGCTGGAGCCGGCGAATCGCATAGTGCAAAAGAGTCTTCGAAGCGTCCGGTACGCGTTGAATCAACAGGGGGAGATTTACCCATGAGCATCGATTTCATCCGGCCCGAAGTGGACGAACTGAGGCCCCGGATCAGCGTGATCGGCGTCGGCGGAGCGGGCGGCAACGCCATCGCCAACATGATCGCCAGCGATGTTCAGGGTGTCGATTTCATCGTCGCCAACACCGATGCCCAGGCGCTGAACGCATCGGCCGCCGACCAGCGCATCCAGCTGGGGCTCAAGATCACGCAGGGGCTGGGCGCGGGATCCCGCCCTGAAATCGGCAAGGCCGCCGCCGAGGAAACGATCGCCGAGATCGAACAGGCGCTGGAAGGCGCGCATATGTGTTTCATTGCGGCCGGAATGGGCGGCGGCACCGGCACCGGCGCAGCCCCGGTCATCGCCAAGATCGCCCGCGAAAAGGGCATATTGACCGTCGGCGTCGTGACCAAGCCGTTCAGCTTCGAGGGTAATCGCCGTGGGCGTTCGGCGGACGCGGGCATCGAAGAGCTGCAGCAGCATGTCGATACGCTGATCGTCATTCCCAACCAGAATCTGTTCCGCATCGCCAATCCGAACACGACCTTCAAGGAAGCGTTCCAGATGGCGGATGAAGTCCTGCAGCAGGGCGTTCGCGGGATCACCGACCTGATGGTCATGCCTGGCCTCATCAACCTCGATTTCGCCGACGTCCGCTCCGTCATGGGCGAAATGGGCAAGGCGATGATGGGTACCGGCGAAGCCGAGGGCGATAACCGCGCGATCGAGGCCGCCGAAAAGGCGATCGCCAATCCATTGCTCGACGGGGTCAGCATGAAGGGCGCCAAGGGTGTCATCATCTCCATCACCGGCGGCGAGGATATGCGCCTGATGGAGGTCGACGAGGCCGCCAATCACATCAAGGATCTGGTCGACGAGGACGCTAACATCATCTGGGGTTCGGCGTTCAATAACGACCTGGAGGGCAAGATCCGGGTTTCGGTCGTGGCCACCGGCATCGATGCCGACGCGCTGCACCAGGCGCCGCCGGTCCCGGCCAAGGTTTTCACCTTCCCGACCGCGACCCGTGCCGCCGAGGCGCCCGCCCCGCTCGAGCCCGAACTCCCGGTAAACGAGGAAGTCACGGCCGAAGCCGAGCCGCTCCGCGAAGTCGCCGAAGATTCCAGCGCCGACGATTATAGCGCGCCCGAGGAGATCGAAGCGGCGGAGGACGAACTCAGCCTCGACGCCTATGCCGAGGAAGACGAAGCGAGCGACGAACTGGTGCTGGGAGAAGGCATGACCGATCCCGAGGAGCCTGCAAGCTTCGTCGACGATGTGGAAGAAGAGCCCAAGACCAGCTCCGGCACGCGGCCGTGGCTTCAGGAGCCGGCTCCCGCACCGCGCCCGGCGCGCGAGGGCGGCACCTTGTTCGAACGCATGTCCAATATCGCCCGGGGCGCCGCCAAGGCGCAGGTCGATGAGGATAGTCCGGAACGGACCGAGCGCGATCCGCTGGACATTCCACGCTTCCTCAACCGTCAGAATAACCAATAGGCTTTTTCGCGGTTCGGAAAGCGTGCTCGCCGGTTCGTCGTCGGTGCGCACCATTCCAACGCGAATTGGGAAGGTTGGACATTGCCGGTAAAGGTTGAGGGCGATCTATCTCGTCCCATGACCTTGTCCGGATCGACGCTCTTTCCCCGTCTTGCAGCCTTGGCCGCGATCTTGGTGGCTTCGCCCGCTGCTGCCCTGCAGGCACCCTATCCGATAGCCCGGCCGGGGGTTGCGCCCTATGAGGAAAGCGCTTCCAACGCGCTCGCGCGCCATGTGCGTTCACTCGCCGCGTCACCGCGAAGCCTGCCCGCCTTGCTAGGGGCCGCCAATGCGGCGCTGGAGCTTGGCGACACGCATGCGGCGCTGACCTTTTTTGCCCGCGCCGAAGAGGTCGCTCCGCGTGACGGCCGGGTGAAAGCCGGCATGGGCTCCGCTTTCGTCCAGACAGAACAGCCACAGGCCGCGCTCAAATTCTTCGCGGACGCGATGATGATGGGCGCGCCGATCCATGCGGTGGCGAAGGATCGGGGGCTCGCCCACGACATGCTTGGCGACCAGAGGGGCGCCCAGGCGGATTATGCCCTGGTCCTCGCCTTGGGCAGCGATCCCGAAACCGAGCGGCGTCTGGCCCTTTCAAAGGCGATTTCTGGCGACCGCGAGGGTGCGCTCGCGCTATTGGAACCACAGGTGCGCCGCCATGAAACCGCGGGGTGGAGGACCCGCGCCTTCGTTCTGGCCCTGACCGGCGACACTAAAGAAGCGGTGACGGCGGCGGCCGCCGTCATGCCGCAACAGCAAGTGGGAGCCATGGAGCCGTTTTTGGCGCTGCTGCCGAGGCTCACCCCGGCCGAGCAAGTGATGGCGGTACATTTTGGCCGCTTCCCGCAAAATGCCGCCTCCCGCCCGGGCGCTCAATATGCGGCCGTTGCTCCGGCCACGCCAAGAAAGCCCGGCGCGCGCGCGGCCGCGGACAGTCGCGGCGAACGCCGGACCGGCCGGCCTTCGCGCTCAAAGGGCCGATCTGAATTCCCCTCCAGCAGGGACAGGGGATCCGACGAGGCGGCAAGGTCTTCGAGCGCGACCCAAACCCGGTCAGCGCCAACGCAGCAGGAAAACAGGCCTGCGCCGACGCCCTCGGCGAGCGTTGCGCCTCTGTTGACAGCTCCTCCCCAAATTCGGCCAAGGCCGGTCGAAACTGCCCAGGTGCAAGACTCGACGGGCATTGCTCCGCGGCAAACGCAAATAGCCCCGATCCAGACCGCGGAGACGCAGACTATCGCGTCCCAGCCGGTGCAGAAGCAGCAGCAGGAGGCTTCCCTTGTTCCTGCATCGCCCCCTTCGTCCACTATTGCCTTGGCCGAACTGGCGCCTTCGCAGGTAGCCTCCGATCTGGCTTCCCCCGTGGCGATGACCAACCCGCCCGCGCCGGCTTCGCGTGACGAGATCGATTTTGCTGACATCGCGGCCGAGATATCCGCGATGCAGGTAAATGAAGCCGCCACCCCGGCCCAGGAAATGCGGTCGCCGGCGCCGGTTGACGCCAAAGCCAAGACGGTGGCCAAGCCTAAACCTGTGCCGGCGAAGAAGACGGAGCCCGCCAAGCCCAGGGAACCGAGCCGCATCTGGGTCCAGCTTGCCGCCGCGCAGGACAAGAACGCCTTTCCGGGCGAATATAGGCGGCTGAAGACCAAGGCCGGAAAATTGCTATCGGACAAGACGGCATGGACGGCGCCGCTCCGGGCGACTAACCGGCTTCTCGTCGGTCCCTTCAAGACCGACAAGGAGGCAAGGGATCTCGTGAACGAACTCTCCAAGCTAAAAATCTCCAGTTACGCCTGGACCAGCGAGGCGGGTCAGACGATCGAGAAATTGCCCGCCAGGTGAGCAATCTCGGCGCTTGCGCTTCCGATCCCGCGCGTTCCCGCGGGCGACGCCATTCCGAACGCAGCGATGCCAGCCGGGGGCCGCGCGACGCGTTCCAGCGCGACCGCGACCGCATCATCCATTCGATCCCCTTTCGCCGCCTCCGGCACAAGACGCAGGTCTTCGTAGCGCCGGACGGCGATCATTTCCGAGTGCGGCTGACCCACAGTCTGGAGGTGGCGCAGATCGGGCGCACGCTGGCGCGGGCGCTGGGCCTTAACGAGGATCTGACGGAAGCGCTTTGCCTTGCCCACGATATCGGACATCCGCCCTTTGGTCATGCGGGCGAGGATGCCTTGCAGGAGGCTATGCGGAATTCCGGCGGCTTCGATCATAACGCGCATACCCTGCGGCTGCTTACGAGGCTTGAGACACCTTATCCGACCTTTGACGGCCTCAACCTCGGTTGGGAAACGCTGGAGGGCCTCGCAAAGCATAATGGCCCGGTGGCCCGGCCGGGCTGGGCGCTGACCGAGGCCGATTCCGAATTCCCGCTTGATCTTGCCACCTGGCCGAGCCTGGAGGCGCAGGTCGCTGCGGTCGCCGACGACGTGGCTTATGACAATCACGATATCGACGATGGCCTGAGGGCCGGGCTGTTCAGCCTGGAACAGTTGCTCGCGGTGCCGATGGTCGAACGCTGCTGGCGCGACGTCCGGGATCGATATCCAGGGGTCGCCCAAGGCCGGCTCGTCTCCGAGCTAATACGTGACCAAATCGGCCGGATGGTCAATGACCTGTTGCAGGAAACCAGGCGCCTGGTCGTCGATGCGGGTGTAACAAGCGCGGACGAAGTGCGCGCCGCGGGCCGGCCGCTCTCGGGCTTTTCGGAAACTATGGCGGCCGACGAACGGCAGCTGAAGCAATTCCTGTATGCGCATATGTATAACGCCGCGCCGGTGACCGCCGTGAAGGAAAGGGCGCAGGAAGTGCTGGCCGGGCTTTTCGAGGCCTATCAAAGCAATCCAGCGCTGCTGCCCGCTTACTGGCAGGTGGAATCCGGCGATCCGCTTTTGGTCACGCGCCGGATCGGGGATTTCATCGCGGGCATGACCGATCGCTATGCGATCACTCAATATCGCCAGCATGTCGGCCCGGTGGAACTCCCCGAGGGGTTTTAGCCTCGAAGCCCCGTTGCCCCACTGGACCTGCGCCGCCGCACTCCGCTACAGCATCGGCTTCATCAGGTGGATTTAGAAGTGACCCTTTACGCCCGTTTTTCCGCGCATATCGACGCCATTCTCGACACGCTGGAGGCCGAAGGCAGCCTCGCGCCCGGTATCGGGAGAAACAATGTCGCGGTGGAGCCGCCGCGCGACCCTTCGCACGGCGATCTCGCCACCAATGCGGCGATGGTGCTCGCCAAGCGTGCGGAGACCAATCCCCGGGCCCTGGCCGGCCTCATTGCCCCGAAACTGCAGGCGCTGGACGAGGTCGAAAGTGTCGAGATTGCCGGTCCGGGCTTCATCAACCTGCGCCTCAATCCAGACCTTTGGACCGACGAATTACGCGAAATGCTGGAGAAGGGCGCGGAATATGGCCGCTCGACCCTTGGCGGGGGCGCCCACGTGAACGTGGAATATGTTTCGGCCAACCCGACCGGACCAATGCATATGGGCCATTGCCGCGGCGCGGTGGTGGGCGATGCCCTCGCAACCCTGCTCGAACACGCCGGATACCGGGTGACCCGCGAATATTATGTGAACGATGCGGGAAGCCAGGTGGATACGCTCGCCCGTTCGGCCTTCCTTCGCTACCGCGAGGCCTTGGGCCACGACATAGGCGAAATTCCCGAAGGTCTTTATCCGGGCGACTATCTGAAGCCCGTCGGCGAGAAACTGGCGGCCGAATATGGCGAAAGCTATCTGGAATCGCCCGAAAGCGATTGGCTGGATCTGTTCAAGCAGAAGACCGTCGAGGCGATGCTGGAGTTGATCCGCGCCGATTTGGCTTTGCTGGGCATTCACCATGACATCTTCGCCTCTGAAGCTGCGCTTCAGGAAAGCGGCGCCGCCAATCGCGTGCTCGAAACGCTCCGGTCCAAAGGCCTTATCTACCAGGGCTTGCTGGAAGCGCCCAAAGGCGAGATTTCCGAGGATTGGGAGCCGGTCGAGCTGACCCTGTTCCGGTCGACCCAATTTGGCGACGACCAGGACCGGCCGATGAAGAAGTCCGACGGAAGCTGGACTTATTTCGGAGTCGATGCGGCCTATCATCTGCAAAAAGCCGAAAATGCCGACGCGCTGATCAACATCTGGGGCGCCGACCATGCGGGCACGGTAAAGCGCGTCCAGTCCGCGGTGACCGCGCTGACCGATGGCCAGAAGGAACTGGACGTAAAGATCGTCAACATGGTCCGCCTGTTTCGCGCAGGAGAGCCGGTCAAGATGTCGAAACGTTCGGGCAGCTTCGTGACCCTCGCCGATGTGGTCCGCGAGGTCGGCAGGGATGTGGTCCGGTTCATGATGCTCACTCGCCGGGCCGACGCTCCGCTCGACTTCGATTTCGCCAAGGTGGTTGAAGCGTCGAAGGACAATCCGGTCTTTTATGTCCAATATGCCCACGCGCGCATTTGTTCGCTGCATCGAAAGGCCCAGGAAGAAGGCTTCGACCTCTCGGCCGGAGCCGATCTCAGCCTGCTCGACCAGGACGAGCTGGGCCTCATTAAATTCGCCGCGCAATTCCCGCGACTGGTGGAGGCAGCGGCGCTCGCGCACGAGCCGCATCGTATCGCCTTCTATCTGGGGGACCTGGCGGCGGCGCTGCACGCGCAGTGGAACAAGGGAAATGACGATCCCACGAAGCGTTTCCTGCTGACGGAAGAGCCGAAGCTGACGCGGGCAAGGCTGGAACTGGCGTCGGCGGTGGCGCAGGTCATCCGTAACGGCCTTGGCATCATGGGCGTGAAGGCGGCGGAGGAAATGCATTGAGCGGAGCGGAGGACAGGAATTGAGCGGACCCAGCGACGAAGATCGGCTCCCCTGGCTGGAACCTGTCGAAGAAGAGGAGGTGCGTTCCGGCGGGCCTTCTTTAGGCAAGATGATCATGCTCGTGATCCTTGGTCTCGTCGTGCTCGGCGCGGGCATCGGCGGCTATAATATGTGGTCGCAGCTCGGCGCGACGGAAGGCCATGGCGAATTGATCGCTGCCGAGGCCGGCCCCTACAAAGTAAAGCCCGACGATCCAGGTGGAATGGAGGTAGAAGGCGAGGGCGATGCGGCCTTTGCGGCAAGCGAAGGCGCGGAGCCCCAGGGCCGGATCGATACCGGCGCGGTTTCGGAAGAGCCGATGGTCGCGCCGAAGCCCCGCGAAAAACCCGCCATTCCACCCGAAGAAGCTAGCGACCTGATCGCGCCGCGCGGTCCCGCCGGGGCTGCGGGAACGATCCAGCTCGGCGCCTTTTCCAACGAGGCCAGCGCCAATTCGGCCTGGAAGACGCTTGCCGAGCGCTTCGCCTATCTGGCGTCGCTCAATCATTCGATATTTGCGGTCAAGAACGGCGAAAAGACGCTGTATCGGTTGCGGGCCAGCGGGGCCGATGCCGCCAGCTTGTGCGGCCGTCTGCGCGTGGCCGGGGAATCCTGTGTAAGCGTGAATTGAGGAAGAAAGATGCAGCCGGCAATCTATGGAATGGCGGGCACCAGCCTTAGCGAAGACGAGCATGCTTTCTTCCGCGACGCCGACCCGGCCGGCTTCATATTGTTCAAGCGTAATTGCGAGAGCAGAGGTCAGGTCAGGGCCCTGACCGACGAACTTCGGGCGCTTTCCGGCCGGGACCATGTTCCGATCCTGATCGACCAGGAAGGCGGGCGCGTGGCCCGGTTTCAGCCGCCCGAATGGCCCGAATTTCCAGCGGCGCAGAATTTCGCCAGGCTTTACCGCAAGGCTCCGGCCAGCGCGATCGAAGCCGCGCGCGCCAATGCCCAGGCGATCGCATTGGTGTTGAAGGAAGCCGGCGTGAACGTGAATTGCCTGCCCCTGCTCGATGTCCGGCAGGAAGGCGCGAACGATATCATCGGCGACCGCGCCCTTGGCAGCGATCCGATGCAGGTCGCGGCGCTCGGCCGCGCGGTGATCGAAGGTCTGGCTGCGGGCGGCGTGGTCGGCGTGGCAAAGCATATGCCGGGCCACGGCCGTTCGATGAGCGACAGCCATCTGGAACTCCCGGTGGTGGATGCGTCGGAAGACGCGCTGGAGATCGACCTCGAACCCTTCATCTCGCTTCACAACGCGCCGATGGGGATGACCGCGCATGTCGTTTACACCGCCTGGGATGATGCCCGCTGCGCCAGCCTGTCGCCGATCGTGATTGATTCCATCATTCGCGGACGGATCGGCTTTGACGGCCTGCTCATGTCCGACGATCTGTGCATGCACGCGCTCAGCGGCGATTTCGCGCAGCGGGCGCGCGGCGTGATCGAGGCCGGATGCGACCTGGGGCTGCATTGTTCGGGTGACATGGTGGAAATGGTATCGACCGCCTCCGGTCTCGGCACAATGACCGCCAAGGCGACGGAGCGGCTGCAGAGCGCCATGGCCACGATTGCGGAGCCTTGCGGCGGCGCGGATTTTGTGGAACTGACCGCCAAGCGCGACGCCTTGCTCGCTTACGCCTGAACCTCGCCTTCCTCTGTCCAGGGTACCGGTCTGGCTTATGTCGTGAGAGCCCCGGCAACCATAGCCAGCACCCGATCATTGAGCCTCCACAACAGGATGGAGACGCGACATGGGTATTTTCAGTTCGATCAAGGAAGCGATTTTCGGCCGCAAGGCAAAGGCGGCGCCGACGCCCCAGCCACAGGCGGGGGCGCAGCCCCAGGCCATGCCACAAATCACCCCTGCCGCTCAGTCCGCGGCGCCGGTGGACGTAGACCAAATACTCGCGGACCTTGCGTCTGAAAAGGGCCAGCAGCTCAATTACAAAACTTCGATCGTTGACCTGATGAAGCTGCTCGACCTTGATCCCAGCCTCGCCAATCGCAAGGAACTGGCCGAGGAACTCGGCTATTCCGGCGAGAAGGATGGCAGCGCTGAGATGAATATCTGGCTGCACAAGGCGGTGATGACGAAGCTCGAAGGAAATGGCGGCAAGGTTTCGGCCGAACTGAGGGACTGACGACGTGGCTGCCGGGCGGCTCCCGCCCGGCAGTTCGGGTCTCAGGGAATGACCCGTCGGTCGCGGAGGTCCGCAAAGATGTCCAGGAACATCTCTCTCGTATCGACGTATTCGTGAAAGCCGTGGCGCCTTGCCTTCGATCCATCGGCAATCACGTCATAATCCCACGCGAAAACGAAGTCGCCAAACCGCCACGACGAAACGTCGCCATAGCTGTTCCTGGCCAGATCGTGTCGCTCGACCATGGCATTCCACAAGGGCTCCTTGTCGGACATGATATCGTCCAGATTCATGGGAAGGGGCGGCGCGGCTTCGAGGCCGAACGCCTCAGCAATGGCCGGCCACATTTCGCTCCAGCGAAACAGATCGCCATTGTTGATGTTGAAGGCCTGGTTGGCGCAGCCGGGATCGGTCGCCGCCCAGATCGTGGCGCGGGCAAGAAGACCTGCATCGGTCATCTCCACCAGGCTGTGATAGGCGCCTGGCTTTCCCGGAAAGCGTAGCGGGACCCCCAACTCCTTCGACATGGAGGCGTAGACTGCAATCACCATCGCCAGGTTCATCGGGTTACCGAGCGCGTAGCCGCAAACCACCGAGGGCCGGATGGCGGACCATGTCCATGCCTTCCCGGCCTGTCGCGCTTCCAGCCATTGCTGCTGGTCAACGTTGAATTCGGGCGGCATATGCCCTGCATCCTCTTCACGCGCCGGCGTCTTGAAGGGTCCCAGATGCGCGCCGTAGACCTTATACCCCTGCATCAGGCTGACATGGCTGAGGCCAGGCGCGACGGCCTCAATGGCCGTCACTACATTCACCAGCATCTGCACATTGGGCTCCACCAACTCGGCCCAACTCGGCCGGTCCTGGAAGGCGGCGTAGAATATGTGCGTGACGTCCTTCAATCCGGCAAGCGCGGCTTCCGTCGCCGCCACGTCGAGTAGGTCGACGGCAATGTGCCTCACGCGCGGTGCGGGCGCCCCGCCGCGGCGAGAAATCCCGAAAACGTTCCAATCGCCCAGGCCTTGCAGATGCTCGACCAGGTTCCGGCCGATCACTCCTTGCGCTCCGACCACCAGGGCTGTCTTGCGTACTTCTTCCATCTTCTGTCTCCTCCCGCCTCATATCGCTTGTGCAGCTTCGGTTGAGGAGGCGATAGGTTTGCACTATTGATGTGCATGCATGCACAGCAGGATCGACTGGACCGACCTTCAATATGCCCTGGTCCTCGCGCGCCGGGGCAGCCTGGCTTCGGCGGCGCGTGCTTTGGGGATCAGTCACACGACGATCCTGCGGCGGGTTGCGGCGCTGGAAACGTCGCAAGGAGTGAGGCTGTTTGATCGGCTTCCCTCGGGCTACAAATTGACGGCCGGCGGGGAGGAGATGCTGGCGGCGGCCCAGGAGGTCGCGGATGCCGTAACCGATCTTGAACGACGGCTTGCCGGGCAGGATTTGCGCCTGGAAGGGCTGGTCAGAATTACCACGACAGACACTTTGATGGCGTCGTTGCTTCCCAGGATACTCTTCGAATTCCAGGAGCTGCATCCGGCAGTACGGCTTGAAATCACGACCTCGACCGACCTTGCCAACCTGGCCAGGCGCGATGCCGATGTCGCAATCCGCGTGTCGAGCAACCCGCCCGATCATCTGGTGGGGCGTCGGATCGCTTCGGTCGGACAGGCTATTTACCAATCACGGGATGACGCGCGGCCCCGGCGCGGCATCGATATTCTGGCGAAAGAGCGATGGGTCGGCCCGTCGGAAGCGCTTCGTGCCACCAATATCGCGCGATGGATGAACGAACATGTTCCGGATGAATGCGTGATGTTCCGCGCCAGCAGCCTGTCCAATATGGCGGAAGCCGCAGCGGGAGGCCTCGGCCTCGCCGCGCTTCCCTGTTATTATGGAGATTCCCTGCCCGGGCTTCGCCGGGCGTCGGTGAAGACAATAGGTCAAAAACCGCAAGGCGATTTGTGGGTGTTGACCCATCCAGACCTTCGGAACAGCGCCCGTATTCGTGCCTTTACGGCCTATGTAGGGGACGCGCTGGCGCTGACGGCACTCGCGATTAAAGGAAATCGGGATCAGCCCCACCAGAGTAGGCGCTGATCCCGAATAACGCGTTGCCGCGCCTTAGATGTCGAAGTCGGTGATCCGGCCGTCGCTACGGTAGCTGCATTGGAAATTGCGGTTTCCATAATTGGACCCGACAGTGCCGTAAACTCGCAACGTGCTGCTGCTTTGCTGGCGCACATCGCTAACGGAAACCTGCCCGTAGCGAGAGGCCTCATTGCCGCAAGCATTGACCGCCGCCTGCTGGAAATTTCCGCTGCCGTATCCGCCCTGGCTGCCGCCATATCCGCCTTGGCTACCGCCCAGGACGCTGCCGAGGACAGCCTCCAGAGGGCCGCCCATGCCGCCATAAGGATTAGTCGCACAGGCGCCGAGGCCAAGGGTCGCAACGCAAAGAAGGGGTGCTAAGGATTTACGCATCGAGGAGCTCCATATATCGTTCCGCCCACCGGCCGCTCATCCGTTACGGGTACAACCCAGATACTCGCTTTGCGTTCCAGTCATTTTGTCCTGACCCTGAATCGTGAGCGCGTGCGAGAGGGGTGAGAAATCAGGAGCCGGGCCTGTTTGCACGCGGATATTCTAGCTGCATGGCGACAAGATCAGCTGTGCGTCGCCCGTAACGAGCCTCGATCTCGCGGAGGCTGTGGTCCAGCGCCTCCGCCGGCTTCCGGTCCCCGATCGGCGTGAGCGCCTGACCGGTCCAATTCGCCCAGATCCTGTCGGGCACCACGCGCATGCCATTACGGGTCTCCACTATTTTGCCCGGCGCGATGGTCAGCGCGCGAGAGCGATAAGTGCGCGACCAGGCGTCCGCCACCAGGGCGAGCGAGACCTCGTCGATGCCGGGTTCGATCTGGATGCCGAGCTCCTCGTGGTTCCAGAAGGCGAGACGGTTGCCGATCACGGCCAATGCGAAGGGTCGCGTGAAACGAAATTGGTCGCTGGCGTGCCGCACATCCCAATGGCCGACGCCCAAATTGCGCGCGACCGAAGCGGCCTTTTCGCGGCCGGTGATCGCCTCGATCAAGGTAAGCGACATCGGCATGGATGCGCTGACCCCCGTTGTGGTCGCGACGCCCCGATCGACCACAACGCGCCGGTCGGCGACATAATGGATGGCGGGATGCTTTTCCCGCATCTCATCCAGATAATACCAGTGGGTGGTGGCGCGCCGGCCGTCGAGCAATCCGGTGCTGGCGACGACTTTGGCCCCAGCACAAACACCGATGATGATCGCGCCTTTGCCTGCCTGGCCCTTGATCCATCGCAATACGGCCGGATCGTCGTCGCGGTGCATGGCCGGCACGATCACATAATCGGCGCCGTCCGGGTGCCGCGCGTCGAAATCGGCGATCGTCGCGTCCGGCAAGGCCTTTAACGCCGGATAGAGCCTTACCGGCCCGGGTCGGGTCGCAAGCGCCATCACGTCGGCGACGTCGGCCCGCCGGAGGATGCCATAGGGCATAAGGTAGTCGGTGGTCTCGGTCCCCTCATTGACGCCGATAATGGCGATCAGAGGCCGTTTGCGCTTTGGCGGCTTCAGTGCGGCCAGCATGGCATCCGTCTCTTCGCCTGTGATCGGGGGCAGGGCGCTGGCGGCAGGGCTTGAAGGCAGCGAGAAAATCCATCCCGCCCCTCCCAGCGCGAAAAGCGCGATCAGGACCAACAGGCCCCATATTAACATCCCGCCCATCGACCGCCGCCTAACCTGCCCTGAAATCGTCGTCACGAAAGGCCTCCGTCCACGCCTGACGATTGGATTGGTGCGTTGAGCGAGCCGGCGCTATATCCGGGATCGCAAGCGGTGCTTCTGTTTCGTGAATGGTGCAATATTGGGCAGAATGACCATCGGTTTGGAAGGTCGGGAAGGCCACGATACCTTCGTCAAAGTGGCGGGCGACGCCGCGCTGCTCGTCGTTGTCGGCATCTTTCTGGGCCTCATCGGACCTTATGGGATCGCGCGCGAACCCGCATTGGCCCGCTATGCTTTCTGGCTGCTGATCACCTTGTCGGGCGGATTGGCCGCCATCATTGTTGAACGCGCCCTCCGGCGTCGGATCCGCTCGGAATGGCTGCGTACCGCGGCGGCCTCGGCGGCCATCACCCTGCCCATGGCGTATCTGGTGCTTGGCGCAATGGTCGTCCTGCTCGGCCACGCCCATGGCTGGTCGGGGCCGATTTTCGTCAATCTTATCTGGCAGGCGTTCGTCATAAACATCGCTTTGATGGCGGTTAGGATGCTGGTTCATCGCCCGCCATTGCGAATCGTTGAATCCCGCACGATCATCGCTCCGCCGCTTCCCGACGCCGAAGCCAGGCTGCGCAGCCGCCTTTCGGCCCGGCGGCGTGCGGCAAAGCTGATCGCGATCGAGGCCCATGATCATTATGTGCGGGTCCATACCGGGGCCGGGGTCGAGCTGATCGGGCTCCGCTTCGCCGACGCGGTGGCGGAGCTTGCCGGGGCGCACGGCTTCAGGGTGCATCGGTCCTGGTGGGTGGCTGCGGATGCCATCAAGGATGCCCGCTGGCGCCGAGGCAGCGGCGAATTGCGGCTGGAGGACGGCCTTGCCGTGCCGGTCAGCCGAAGCGGCGCGCCTGCCCTGCGAATGGCAGGATGGCTATGAATCTTTTGCCTGACGCGAGGGCGCCGACGGAACATTTTTCGAAGTCCGATTTGCATACCTCGTGAAGCATGGCCTGACCCTTATCGTTGCCCTGCTCGCCGGCTGCGCGCCTGTGACGCACCCGGTACGTCCGCCCGGGAGATCCGAAAAGGTCCGTCCGGGCTTCGACCCGGCGCGGGTACGGGCGGACTTGGTAAAGACGGCGCGCGAGAGGTTCGGGGCGCAGATGACCGACGAGGCGCTGGGATCGGACGCCTTCCTGCTGATCGAACATTATCAGGGACTATCGCTACCGCCGATCGTCGAGCCGAACGGCAGTTACCGATATCCCGATCCGCCATTCGCCATGCTGATCCGCCGCGACGGTCAGTGGATGGTGGCCAAGAGCGGAAGGGGGTTCGTCGCCCTCGCGCCGGAAAGGGCCATGGCGCTGCAGGCCGCTTTGCGCGACCGCTCCTTCTGGAGGAAACCAGCTTATGTGGCGCCCGAGTGCACTGATGCCGGGTTGAGCCTCTTATGGTTGAAAATTCCGCGCAAGCCCGTGCTTATTCGCCAGGGCTCGTGCGGCGGGACCAAGCTTGGCCAGCGGCTGATATTCCTGGCACTCGATTCCTAGCGATCTGCGCGTCAGCCGTTGCTTAACTTCTTGCTGTTATGGCCTCATGAAGAGCGCCCGGCATATGGGGATGCCGTCCAGACGCCACGAGGATGAGAATGATCGAAGTCGAGGTTCAGAACGAAACCGACCAGACCGAGCGGAAGCTCAAATTCGTCACGGTTCCCAGAATCGGCGAAGGCGTGCGTCTGGTCGATGAGAAGGGATTCAAGGCATCTTATGACGTGCTGGACGTCTGGTATCAGGAGGCCGAGTTCGGGGGAATATGGATCCCCTATATTCACGTCCGCAAGACGCCCTAGGTCATTTCCATAAGTAATCAGTAACCAAATAGGCTATATTAGCGGCAGATATCGATGCATGATGTGGAGGCCGACCCGTCCGTGGTGCGGATGGTCGAACGCTTCGGGTACCGTTCCAATGATCTGGAACCCCAGGGATTTCCACAGTTTCACCGCGCGCGTGTTAGTTTCGACGACAGCGTTGAACTGGACGGCGCTGAAACCTTCGGATCGGGCCCATTCGAGCATGTATCGCCCGAGCATTCTTCCGGCTCCCTTCATGCCGGTAGATGGATCGACCATGAAGCTGGCATTGGCCACATGCGATCCGGGACCAGCCTGATTGCGGGCCATTTTGGCAGTCCCAAGGACACGGCCATCGGGACCAGTTGCGACAATTGTATGACCGGGTGGCGCGAGTAACCAAAGCTTGCGCGCTTCCTCCTCCGAAATATCCCGGTCGTAAGTGTAGGTTTCGCCCTCTGCCACGATCCTCGACAGGAACGGCCAGATAAGCGGCCAATGCTCGTCCCTGGCGGGGATGATCGAAAATATCCTGCGGGATAGTGGACATAGTTTTAACTCGTTTGGGCGCAAGCCTGAGTTCGGGCCTGCTGCTTTAGGTCTTAGGTCAGCTGTCCGTCGCTGTCAGCAGGCGGACGACAGAAGCTGGCAACCAGAGCTCGATGCGGCTATGGGCGCCTGCCCGGGCAAGGTCCTGGCACGATGGAGGAATTGAATGCCGGATGCCAAGCTGGAGTCGCGTCGGATTCTGGTCGTCGAGGATTCGCCGGTCATTGCGGTGGTTCTGGAAGACATGCTGCAGGATTTTGGCTGTGTCGTGGTGGGTCCAGCCGGCAATATGGCCGTGGCCCTGGAGCTTGCCGCCAGCGACGACATCGACGCCGCGATCCTCGACATAAACATCAGGGGCGGAAAAATCTATCCGGTGGCGACCATGCTCGCCGACCGCGACGTGCCGTTCCTGCTGGCCAGCGGCTATGCGGATTGGACGCTTCCGCCCGAGCTGATGGATCGTCCCCGCCTGGTGAAGCCCTTTTCCGCCGAGGATGTGGAGCAGAAGCTTGCCGAGCTGCTTCGCCGGGACGCACAATAGCAGCTCCGCCTTTTACCCACAGGATGAAGCCTGGGAGCCTTTTCGGGCTGCGCCGGCGGGGCTAAGCTCCTCTCCATGGAATTTGAAGATTCGTTCGAAGAGCAGCCGGCCGTGGCGGAAAGCCAACGGCTGACCCTGGATCTGGACGGCTGGGAAGGGCCGCTGGACCTGCTGTTGACGCTCGCACGGAACCAGAAGGTCGATCTCGCCAAAATCTCCATCCTGGCGCTGGTCGAACAATATCTGGCGTTCATTGCGGATGCAAAGAAGCTCAGGCTGGAGATAGCGGCCGATTATCTGGTGATGGCCGCCTGGCTCGCTTACCTTAAATCCTGCCTGCTGCTGCCCAAGGACGAGCAGGCCGATCCCAGCCCGGAAGAGCTGGCGATGCGGCTCCAGCTCCGGCTCCAGCGGCTGCACGCCATGCGCGAGGCCGGCGCTCGCCTTCTGGCGCGCGACCGGCTGGGCCGCGACGTATTCGCCCGCGGCGCTCCGGAGGGCCTGAGAGTCATTCGAAAGGCCGCCTGGCGGGCTGATTTGTACGACATCATTTCGGTCTACGGATCGATACGCGCTCGGGGCGAGCCGGCCATTCACGTGGTCGGGCGGCGCCCGGTGATGACGCTGGAGGAGGCCCTGCTTCGCGTCGAGCGGCTGCTGGGGATCACGATGGAATGGGCGTCGATCGAAAGTTTCCTGCCCGAAACCCAGGACCCGGAATTTCGTAAATCGGCGCTCGCCTCCAGCTTTGTCGCGGCGCTTGAGCTGGCGCGGCAGGGCAAGGTGCAAATGGAGCAGAAGGCTGCCTTTGCGCCGTTGCTGATCCGCGCCGCATGAGGGAGGTTGAAGACGATATCCGCGCCGTGGAGGCGGTTCTGTTCGCGTCGGAGGTTCCGATGAGCATCGGCGAGATCAGGGATCATGTCGGCCAGGATGTGGATGTACCGGCCTCCCTTGCCGAACTCGCCGGCCATTATGTGGGGCGAGGCATCGAATTGGTCGAGCGGGGCAAAAGCTGGCATTTCCAGACCGCGCCGGACCTTGCCCATTTCCTGAGGCGCGAGCGCGACGAGAGCCGGAAATTGTCGCGCGCCGCAGTCGAGACCCTGGCCATAATCGCCTATCACGAACCGGTCAGCCGCGCCGAGATCGAGGCGATACGCGGCGTCCAGATATCGAAGGGTACGCTGGACGTGCTGATGGAATCCGGCTGGGTTCGGCCCGCCGGCCGCCGCGAGGCGCCGGGACGTCCGCTCACCTACGCGACTACCGCCTCCTTCCTCGCCCATTTCGGGCTGCAGAGCCGCCGCGATCTTCCCGGCATCGATGATCTGAAGGCGGCGGGTCTGCTCGATCCGATCGATGCCGCGATGGAACAGCTTGGCGGACAGGATGACGAGGGCGAGCTAGAACTGGAAAGTGAACGCGATGAGGATTAGGGGTCAGGGAAAGGGCCGGTGCCGCTCGGCACGGTGAAGGAGTAATTGATATGGGTGGTTTCAGCCTCTGGCATTGGCTCGTCGTCGGAGTCATCATTTTGCTGCTGTTCGGCAAGGGCCGCTTTTCGGACATGATGGGCGACGTCGCCAAAGGCATCAAAAGCTTCAAGAAAGGGATGAGCGAGGACGAGGATAAGCCAGCCGTTCCGCCCCGCCGCCTGGAAAGCGACCGCAGTCAGACCCCCGAAGGCGGTCGTACTGCCGACGTCGACCTGACGCCCGAAGACCGGCGGGAGCCCTGATCGCCTGCCAGCCCAAGGCGCGTAGATGTTCGACATAGCCCCAACTGAGCTGCTGATCGTGGCGCTGGTCGCCTTGGTGGTGATTGGCCCTAAGGATTTGCCGCGCGTCATGCGCACCGTCGGCAATTGGGTCGGCCGCGCGCGCGGTATGGCGCGCCATTTCCGATCCGGCATCGACACGATGATGCGCGAGGCAGAACTGGAGGAAATGGAAAAGAAGTGGCGCGACGAAAATGATCGGATCATGCGCGACCATCCGATGCCGCCTGAAATAGAAGAATATAACCCGCCTCCGCCGCCGTCACTACCGGCGGCAGACGCACCCGGCACCGACGAATCACCGGCGCCTGAGGGTGACGGGCTGGACGGCGACATGTTCGACGGTGGCGCGTCACCCGGCCAGAACGACCGCCCGTGAGCGACATGGACGAAACGCGTGCGCCCTTGATGGACCATCTGATCGAGCTCCGGCGGCGCCTGATCTGGTCGTTCGGTGCCTTGCTGCTGTGCTTTGCCGTCTGCTTCTATTTCGCCGACAAGATCTTCGCTTTCCTGGCGCAACCGCTCATCGCGGGCTTTGGCGAGGGGCAGGGGCGGCTCGTCTATACCAAATTATACGAGGCGTTTTTCGTGGAAGTGCGGGTGGCTTTCTTTGCCGCTTTCTTCCTCGCTTTCCCGATCATAGCCAATCAAATCTGGGCGTTCGTCGCACCGGGCCTTTATGCCAAGGAAAGGCGCGCCTTCCTTCCCTTCCTGATCGCCACTCCGATCCTTTTCCTGGGCGGCGCCGCGCTCGCTTATTATGTCGTGATGCCAAGCGCGATCCGCTTCTTCTTGGGCTATCAAGGGCAGATACCCGGCATCCAGCAGGAGGCGCTGCCGGCGATGGGAGAATATCTGTCCTTCGTGATGCATTTCATTCTGGCGTTCGGGATCGCCTTCCTGCTGCCGGTCTTGCTGATGCTGATCGAGCGGGCCGGGCTCGTGACCCGTGACCAATTGAAGCGGGGCCGCCGCTATGCCGTGCTGGTTGCCTTCATTGTGGCTGCGGTCGCCACGCCGCCCGACGTGGTTTCCCAATTCATGCTCGCGATCCCGCTTATCCTTCTCTACGAAATTTCGCTGATCGCGATCTGGTTCACAGAGCGCCGCCGTGCCGCCCAGGCGAAAGCGGCAGGCGAATGACGGCGGGAGCCCGGCCGCCATTCCTCGACGCAAGCAACGCCATGTGCGGGGTGAAGGACGGACCCGATTGGACCCGTCCGATACCCCCGCGCACGGGGTGCAAGGTGACGCCGCTGATTGAAGCGGCCGACATGTTTCCGACGCTGGAGCATCTGTTGCTGGATGCCAAGGAGAGCATCTGGCTTTCGTTTCGCATATTCGATCCGGAAACCAAGACCCGCTCCGACCGGTGCAAGAAACTTGGCCTGAAGGATTGGGCCGCACTCATCAATCATGTCGTTAGAAGCGGCGTCGAGATCAGGATTCTGCTTGCGGATTTCGAGCCGGTGCTGGCCGATCATTTGCATGCCGGTTCCTGGAGTACATACAAAAGCATTCGCAAGATCGTCGAGAAGCTGGACGAGGCGGACCGCGGCCGCCTGCAGTTGATAATCATCCAGCATGAAGGCGAGATAGGTTGGGCTTGGCGGCAATTGCTGCGGCTTTCGCTCCGCAGCCGCGTCCGCAAGCTGGTCGGAAAATTGCTGAGCAAGCGCAAGCATGAAGATGGCGGGCTGGACACGCGGCCGGGGCTCTGGCGCTACCTCCATTGGGATGGGGGCAAGCCCCGATCGTGGAAGGCCGCGCCCCCGCCCAAATTGTGGCCCGCCACCTATCATCAGAAATTCGTGTCGGTCGATCGCAAGACCGCAATTATCGGCGGACTGGATCTGGACGAGAGGCGCTGGGACGATCGCCGCCACCGTCGGAGCGCGAACGAGACCTGGCACGATATTTCGGCCTTGGTCGAAGGAGCGGCGGCCGAAGACGCAGCCACCCATTTTGCCTTTCTCTGGAACAGGGAAATGCCCCGTTACCGTGCAATCGTGGAGGAATGGACCAGCCCGGCCGGGCGTCAGCTGATGCTTGATCCGCTGACGCCGATCGCCAAGGCGCGACGCTCCGGTATTTCAGGCGCCAGCCAATCTAAATCCAGCCAGTCTAAATCCGGCAAGGCTCCAAAATCGGGCCAGGCCGTGGTGCAACTGGCACGCACCCAATCGCGCAAATCGGGGGCGCTATTCGCGAAGGGCCCGGCCCAAGGCATCAGGGAATTGAAGGCCGCACACCGCGAGATCATCCTCTACGCCCGCCGGCAGCTTTATATCGAGGCACAATTCTTCCGGTCCGACGAGGCGGCTTCCTGGGTGGAACAGGCGATTCGGGCCAGCCCGGAGCTGGAAGTCATCATATTGGTCGCCAACACGCCCGAGGAGATCGCGTTCGAGGGCCAGGAGGATAATCTTGCTCACCGCCACGGCGAATATCTGCAGGCGCGGGCGCTGGGCCGGCTGCTTCGGAAGGCAGGCCCCGACCGGGTCGGTCTGTTCACGCTCGCCAAGCAGGAACCGGTCAAGGGCGACGAAAAGAAATACGAGAAGACCCGCGGTACCGCTTACGGATCGGGCCTGATCCATATTCACGCCAAATTGCTGATCGCGGATGACGCGGCTTGCCTGCTTTCATCGGCCAATATTAACGGGCGAAGTTTTGAATGGGATACCGAGCTGGGCTTTATCTGGCGCGAGGAGGGCAAGTCGATTGCCGATTTCCGCCTGCGCCTCTGGGGGCAATTGTTCGGAAGCATAGTAACGCCCGATATGGGCCTCGCCGAATGGCGCGACATCGCCCGGTTCAATAGCGAAGCCGAGCCTGAGGACCGAAAGGGCTTCGTCCTTCCTTATCAGCTGGGCCGCGCCCGGCGTTACGCCCAGCCTTATTTCTTCATTCCCGACGATTTGGTCTGAACGTGAAAAAGGCGCCGCATGATGGCGGCGCCTTCCTCAAGCTAAACGAAATGCGGCTTAGCAGGTTTTGCCTTCGACGCAGTCGGGAACGGACTGGATATCTTCGCCAACGCCGCGAACGGTGTTGCAGCCGGCCAGAAGCAGGCCGCTGGAAATGGCGATAAGGGTAACAATCTTGCGAACCATGATTTCTCTCCTAAGCAAACATCAACGCGCGACGATCGCGTAAGTCGACGTGCGATGCCCGGTTTAAATGCGTCGAGCCGCGCGTTGGTTCCACCCGCGTCATGAATCGAGAAAGGCGTGAAATCAGAATAAAATAGGGCCCAAAAATGTTGAGCCCGGAGTCGCCACCGGGGGGGAGGTTGGCGCGTCCGGGCTCATGTTCTGGATAGCGAGAGCGGGGGGGCAAAAGGTCGCTATCCGAACAGCATAACGAGACAGCACGTCTGCGGTTCCGAACTTTCTTCAAAAAATGGGGGGTCAGGAAAATTTTTTTGAGCAACCCAAACTTGCCCCCTTTGTTTGAGGCAGGAAAGGAGCTTCAAGCGTGAGCAAACCCCCAATATCCACCCCCCATTCCGACTTGGACGGCGTGCGCGAGGATCAGCGGCACATTGTCGATGCGGCGAAGGAAGCGGGCCAGGACAGTGCCGATCTGGCCCGGGCTGACAAGCATTCGGTCGGACGGCCCGCTCGTTCCGACGACAAGAATAAACGGGACGACCGGACGGGCTGAAAAGGGCCAGGAAATGAGGCGGGAGCGATTGCCGCCGGGGCCTGTTCGTTCAGCGCTCGCCTTTGTTCACCACCGCCACGTCGAGTGAATAGAGACCCTTTTCCTCGTCGTGCTCGATGGTCGAACGGAGCTGGCGGGAAAGGCCGGTAACGATCCGGGTGAAACGATCCGTAAGCATCTCGTCGCAAGGAACTCCGGCCTTGAGGCTGTCCGATTGTAGGCTGAGGCGGGCGTGTCCCGGATTATCGCCGCTGAGCGAGATTGTCACCGGATGGCCTCCGCAGAACATCGCATATTCGACGATCTCGGTGATTAGGAAGGCCACCGACACGGCCACGTCCTGATTGGCGTAATAAGGCTCGATATCCAGCCGGATCGTCATCGACGAGGCGGAAGCGGGCGCCGTCGCGCGCAGGTTCGCGCCCAGTTCGGAAATCAGGGAGCGCATCGCTACTCCGCGATTCTCCTCCAGCTCCGCATAATGATTGCGGTGGACCACGGCGAGCGCATCGACGCGGCGCTGGATCGAGGCGTAAGCGGCCGCGACGTCCTCGTTTTTCGACCCGCGCGAGTGAAGGTTGAGCAGGGACGCGACCACCTGGAGGTTGTTCTTGACCCGATGATGGACTTCGCGGACCAGCTTCTTCTGCCGTTCCACGGCGGCTTCCAGGTCCGCCTCGTGCCTAGCAACGGTTCGGGCCACCTGGTGGAAGGCCTCGCCGAGCTCACCAATCTCCCGCGCCGGCGTGGCCGAACGGGGCAGATCGACATTCTGGTCCCCCGGGCGATAGGAGGCGATGGCCCGCTGCATTCGGCCGAGCGGCCGCAACAATAGTCCGTTGACGATGAACCAGCCGATCACCGCCGAGAATATCCACATCAATACGGGCAGGATCATCATCACGAATTCGGTGGTGCCGATCGGCGTCGCGGCTGCCGCGATTTCCAACATCAGCCGGTCGCCCGCCACCGGCGCGCGAGCGGAGATGGTCTGGACGAAAGGCCCGTCCTTATACAGGTTCCGAAGCACCATCCGGCGGTTGCCCTGGGATAGAAGGAGGTTGAAGGCGGGACTGGTGCCGGGAATGTAGGTGATCTGGGAAAGGCCCTCGCGCGAAAGTTCGCCTATGCCCTCGACCATGCCCCGGTTGTCGTAGAGCGCGAAGCGAAGCGCCTCGCCGTCCCGGCTGATCTGAACATTGGTCCGGCCGCCCTTCGAGTCGACCAATTCGGGCGGGGGTACGAATCCAGGGGTCGCGCAGCGAAGCGTGCCATCGCCGGCGAACAGGGCATAATGGCCGGCGGTCGCCTGCACGCTGGAAAGCCGCTGCAAGGTGGTTTCGCAAATGTCCGAATCCGCAGGCGTCCGCGCGATGGCAGCGCTGGCGGCGCGGATCGTCAATGCACTGCGGGAAAGCGAAGAATTCAGCCGCTGCGCCTTGATCTCCACGCGGGTCCGCGTGTCCTCGATCCGACGGCTATTATTTTCCTGCGCGGTCTGCACCGAGGCGAGGATGGCGATGATACCCAGCGGCAGAAGCCCCAGGCTCAGGATAAGCATCATCTTCAGGCCGGTCGAAAGCCCGACCCATTTTTCGGAGATCCAGCCCCTATCTTCCCGTTCCTGGGTCACATCGCGCCCCATGAAGCGGCCTTTTTCAACTATCCGAGCTTGCCGAGCAGATCGAGCATCTCAGGGGGAATGTCTTCATTGACGGTCTGCTGATAGACCATTCGCAAGCTGCTGCCGACTTCGGGCGCGGCGCTGCGTTTCCTGGCCGACTTGGTCACTTCCGAAGACTTGGGTTTCTGGTCATGTCCGGATTTACGCCGACGCTCGGCATCCTTTTCGTCTTGAAAGGCCAAAATTTCCACACCCCTCGCGGTATTGCCGCGCCGCAGCTATTATATACGACCTGCCCCAAAATCCCCGCATGACCGGCGATTTTGGTGAACAAGCCTGTTATGGCGTGCCAGCCGCATAAATTAGCCGGCGCCGCGATGGAAACAAAAAACTCACACGATGGTTCCACACCCACATGAGAAGCGGGCCGGGCATGTTTTTCCGTGCATTTCGTGGCGGCGGCCTGCTTTCGGCAGGCTTGCAAAGCGCGAGCCGGCCTCTCACAACATCCGCTAAGTCGGAAAACAGGAGTCGAAACGAATATGTCGCTTGGTCAGGATCTCGCGCCGCACCTTCCCTTTTTACGCCGCTATGCGCGCGCCCTTACCGGTAGCCAGGGCCACGGTGACAATTTCGTCCGGGCGACGCTGGAGGCGATAGTGGCCGCTCCCGACGATTTTCCACGCGACGTGGATCCGCGTCTGGGCCTTTACCGCACTTTCCACGCCATCTGGTCATCCGCGAATATCGAAGAAGATCCCGGCGCAAGCAGCGGCTTCGACGATGCGGAGGGTATTGCGCAGGCCCGGCTTGGCCGCATCACTCCGCTGTCCCGTCAGGCGTTGCTGCTGACCGCCATGGAGGGATTCACGCCCGAGGATACCGGATATCTGATCGAAGCCTCTGCTTCCGAGGTCGACAATCTGGTGGCCGAGGCCCTCACCGAAATCGAGCGGCAGACCCGCGCCGAAGTCCTGATCATCGAAGACGAGCCGATCATCGCGATGGATATCGAAACGATCGTGCGCGATCTGGGTCATACGGTGACCGGTGTAGCAGTCACCCGTGACGAGGCGGTCGCCCAGGCGATGGCGCGCCGACCGGGACTGGTGCTGGCCGATATTCAGCTGGCCGATGATAGTTCCGGTATCGATGCGGTGAAGGACATATTGCAGGAATTTTCGGTTCCGGTCATCTTCATCACGGCCTTTCCGGAACGGCTGCTGACCGGCGAAAGGCCGGAGCCTACCTTCCTCATCACCAAGCCGTTCCAACGTTCGACCGTGAAGGCAGCGATCGCCCAGGCCCTGTTCTTCGACAATGCTACGTTGCCGGCCTGACGGCTCTGCAAGCAGCGCCGTGGAACCGCGCAGGAATGCGGACGTTTGATTACCATTACGGTAACAAAATAAAGCGGGCCGAGGCGAATGGACGAACGCGAACAACATCTTACGACGACGGAGGCGCGTGCGGGAACGACCCCGCATATGACGCGCTACATTCTGCCCATATCGCTTGGGCTGGTTGTAATAGTGTTCGCGCTTATCTTGTTTGTCTGGCGGTAAATCACCACCTCGTTGTGGTACAGGGCGCCTCATGCGAGCCCTGCGTTGTGTCTTAAGTCATCAACATTTCTAGAGTATCGGGGACTTATGGCGGCCGAACAGCCAGTCGAGGTTGATGGGGACGAAGAGGCAGAACGGTTCGAACCCGTTCCCCTTCCCGATTCCGAATTCAAGGACCAATTGGCGCAGGTCATTCCGCACCTGCGTGCGTTCGGCCGTTCGCTTTCGGGCAGCCGGGACCTCGCCGACGATCTTGTCCAGGAAACCTTGCTAAAGGCCTGGGCGGCGCGCAAGCGCTTCCAGGCCGGCACCAACATGCGGGCCTGGACCTTCATCATCCTGCGCAACCTGTTCCTCAGCCAGATGCGCCGGGCGCGCTTCAAAGGCGAATGGGATGAATTGACCGCATCCAAATTGCTCGCGGCTCCGGCCAGTCAGGACCGCCACGTCGAATTGGGCGATATGCAAAGGGCGTTGATGCATCTGCCTCAGCCGCAGCGCGAAGCCCTGATCCTGGTAGGCGCAGGCGGCTTCGCCTATGAAGAAGCGGCGGAAATCTGCGGCTGTGCAGTGGGCACAATCAAAAGCCGCGTCGCGCGTGGGCGCGTCGCCCTGGAAAATCTGCTGTCGGAAGGCGATCTTCCGTCGCGCCGAAGTCATGAAACCGATCCCAACAGGACCGCGCTTCAGAGCATCATGAACGAGGTGGATGAGTTGAGCCGCGACCGGCATTGAGACGGTGAGGCCGAGCCATTAGTCGAGGCGCGCGAGAAGCTCTTCGAAAGCATCTAGCGAGCGAACTTCTCCGTCCATCGCAAACGCCTGGCGCAAGGCATTGCCCACGCCAGCGTGAACGGACGGGGGAGCCACCTTCACAAAGCGCCTTGCAGAAGCATCGATCATGGCTTCTTTTCTCGGATTCATCGTACTCACGCAGATATAACGTATGTTGGAGCCCGAGGTTGCGAGCGTTTATCAATAGATTGCGGTCTGTGGCATGGAGGTGACAGCGCCGCAGCATCCCCTTGGAGATGCAATAAAACGGGCAAAGGCGCATTCGCCCTTCCTCAAATTGCAGCTCGAAAAGTTTCCTCTGCTGGCCGGGCAACTGGCCGCGGGCGACATGGGTGGCGCCGTGAAGACAGCGCAAGCGGCGGGCGACGGTGCCGATTCCGTCGGCTCGGCGCTCCGCCGTGAACGAAGCGCCCTGTCGCTGGCGCTGGGCATCGGCGATGTGGCCGGAATTCTCAACCTGGAGCAGGTTGTGGGCACGCTCTCGTCACTTGCCGACCGCGCCGCCGAGGCCGCGCTCGCGGAAGCTTTTGACTGGCGGGTTCCGGGCAGCAAGGCAGAGGGTTTTGTAATCCTCGCCCTTGGCAAGCATGGCAGCCGGGAGCTCAATTACTCTTCCGACGTCGACCTCCTTTTCCTGTTCGACCCGGAAACGCTTCCTATCAAACCGCGCGAGGAACCCGGCCAGGCAGCGGTACGGATCGGCCAGCGCTTCATAGAGACGCTGCAGAGAAGAGACGGCGAGGGCTATGTCTTCCGCGTCGATCTGCGTCTCCGGCCCTCTCCCGAAGTGACGCCGATCGCGCTGCCCGCCAATGCCGCCATCTCTTATTATGAATCGACCGCGCTTCCGTGGGAGCGGGCGGCCTTCATCCGGGCGCGCATAGTCGCCGGCGACCGCGACCTCGGCCAATATTTCCTGGATGCCATCCATCCCTTTTTGTGGCGCCGTTCGCTCGATTTCGGCGCGATCGGCGAATTGCAGTCAATCACCCGCCGGATCCGCGATCATTATTCAAAGGGGCAGAGTTTCGGTCCGGGATTCGATCTGAAGCGCGGCCGGGGAGGCATCCGCGAAGTCGAATTCTATGCCCAGATCCATCAGTTGATCCATGGCGGGCGCGATCCGGCCCTGCGCGTTCCAGCAACGCTCGACGCGTTGCGGGCGCTGACGGAGGCCGGCCACATTCCCCCGGCGGCAGCGGCGAAGCTTGGGGAGGCCTATCGGCTCCACCGCACGATCGAACATCGCCTGCAGATGATCGACGACCGGCAGACGCACAGCCTGCCTTCGGACCCGGCCGCGCTCGACAATGTGGCGCAGCTGCACGGGGTGTCAGACGGCGCCGCTTTGATCGCCTTGCTCGATCCGCACGTGCGTGCGGTCGAAGCGATTTACGGAAGCCTGTCGCCGGGCGATGCGGAGGGGCTCCTTCCGCGAGGGCCCGAAGCGCTCGAGGCGAGGCTGGCCGAGGCAGGGTTCGAGGACCCGGCGGAAGGACGCCTTCGAATCGAAGGCTGGCGCAGCGGCAAGGCGCGGTCGCTCCGCATCGCCGCCGCGATCGAGGCGTTCGAAGCGATGCTGCCGGCCTTGGTCGACAGTTTCGGCGCTTCCCCGGACAGCATGCGCGCCATGAACCGGTTCGACGACATGGTCGGGCGGTTGCCGAGCGGCGTCAATTTCTACCGTCTGCTCCAGGCTCGCCCCGGCCTGACGCAGATATTGGCGACCTTGCTCAGCCACGCCCCGGCGCTCGCCGAGCAATTGGGGCGAAGACCCGAATTGCTGGATGGATTGATCGACGACACCGCCTTCGCTCCCGCACCGCCGCTGGAGGTCCTGGCAGGTGAATTCAGCCGTTCCGACCGGCGCGGCGAGGATTATCAGTTCCTGCTCGATACGGTCCGCCGCCGGGTGAACGAACGTCGATTCGCGCTCGGTGCGCAATTGATCACGGCGCGAAGCGATCCTCTGGAAGTTGCTGCCGGCTATGCTCGGGTCGCCGAGGCCGCCCTGGGCGTGCTGGCCGACGCCAGCATCGCCGAATTCGAGGCGAAGCATGGGAAGGTTCCGGGATCGGAACTGGTGATATTGGGGCTCGGGCGATTGGGCGGCGAAGCGCTGACCCACGCATCGGACCTGGACCTCATCTATCTCTTTACCGGCACGCACGAAGCCCGGTCGGACGGCGCGCGGCCGATCGGCGCCACCGAATATTTCAATCGTCTCGCGCAGCGGGTGACCGCGGCCCTGAGCGTGCCGACGGCGGCAGGCGCATTATATGAAGTGGATACAAGGCTAAGGCCTTCCGGCACGGACGGCCTACTCGCCATTTCGCTCGCGAGCTTCGCGGAATATCAGCGGGAAAGCGCCTGGACCTGGGAGCATATGGCGCTGACCCGGGCGAGACCGGTATTCGGCTCGGTCGAGGCGCGTGCCGATCTGGAACAGATTGTCGGTTCGACCTTAAGGCAGGATCGGGACCCGGCCCGCCTGGCTACCGACGCGGTCCGTATGCGGGCCGAAATGGCAGCGCACAAGCCGCCCGGCGGCCCGTTCGACATCAAATTGGGCGCGGGTGGGCTGGTCGATCTGGAATTCGCCGTCCAGATTCTTCAATTGAAGCATCGAACAGCGCTTCGGCCAAATCTGAAGGCGGCGGTTGCGATATTGATCGCCGAGGGATTGGCACCGGCGGAAATCGAGGAAGCGCACCGGTTGCTCACCCGGATGCTCGTCACGTTCCGGCTGGTATCGCCCAATTCCTCGGAGCCTCCGCAGGCGTCCCGCCCGCTGGTCGCCAAGGCGTGCGGCCATGAAAGCTGGGACGATCTGCTTGCAGCTCATGACGATGCGCGGCAGAGCATTCTCACATTCTGGCGCGACATCGCCGCTTTGCCCAAGGAGTAGATCCATGCTGAACGAAGGTGACCCAGTACCCGATGTGAAGCTGGAAGGGATGGAGGGGAAGCCCGTCAGCCCGGCCGATTTCAAGGGCCAGAAACTCGTGCTGTATTTCTATCCGAAGGACGATACCTCCGGTTGCACCCGGGAGGCGCAGGATTTCACCGCGCTCGCCGCCGAATTCGAAAATGCGGGCACCTGGATCCTGGGCGTTTCCAAGGATGACGCAAAGAAGCATCGCAAGTTCATCGATAGATATGATTTGAAGGTTTCGCTGGCGACCGACGCCGATGGGTCGGGCTGCGAGGCCTTTGGCACCTGGACCGAAAAATCGATGTACGGCCGCAAATATATGGGAATCGACCGCGCTACCTTCCTGATCGATCGGGATGGCGTGGTGAAACGCTTATGGCGCAAGGTGAAGGTGCCCGGCCATGCCGAGGAAGTGCTGGAAGCGACGCGGGCGCTGCCCTGATTCCGCCACGGTGCAGTTCCCCTTGTGGCCACAGGGAGCTCAAACTGTTAAGGGCGTTGACACTTGAGCGTAGGCGTCCGATAATCCGGCCATGGCCACCAAATCCTTCCATACCGAGAGGAGCGGCGCGGCGGTCGCCGTGGGCCCGCTCGAAAGTCAGGTGCTCGATGTCCTTTGGGAGCAGGGCGATTTTTTCGGCGTTCCCGACATCCACCGGACCCTGACCGAGAAGGGCCGCGAAATTTCTTATTCGGCGGTTAAGGCAGTGTTGAATAATCTGGCCGACAAGGGATGGCTGGCAAAGGAAAAGCGTGGAAAGGTCACCTATTTCGACGCTTGCAAGTCGCGCGAGGAGTTCGACGCTTTGGTGATGACCAGCGTCATAGGATCGCTGAAGCGGAATTACGGAACCCCGGTCATTGCGCAATTCATCGATCAGCTCGCAGTGGACGAAGAGACGCTGGATGAGTTCGACAGATTGATCAAGCAGCGTAAGGCCGAGCTCGGAAAATGAACGAGCGCAGCCTGATCGAATTCCTGGCTTTTGATCCGATGGTCGTCGCCGGATCGATGCTGGTGCTGCCCGCCGCCGCGGCCCTCATCAGCGATCTCGCTGCCCGATCGCTACCCCCGACAAAGGCCGATTGGCGCGTCGCGGCCGCACTTGCCGGCTTTCCGGGTCTCGTCATGCTGATTCTCTGCATCACCAATATCGTGCGTGCATCGGCCCATCTGCATGGCGGCAGTTTTGGCCATATTGTTCAATATCAGGGCCTGCCTTCATTGGCGTTCGCCATTCTTGGTTACGGAATATTAAGGGCCCGGCGTCGTCACCGCGACACGATGAGCCTGATGGCGACGTCCAGCCCGGCCGGCCCCGCATTGAAAGCGGCTGCAGCTGAATTGGGCGTCCAAGTCGCTGAAATTCCGACCGACGGTTATGAATGTTTCGTCGCGGGATTCTGGCGGCCGACAATCTTCGTCTCATCAGGGACGATCGGGAAATTGTCCGACGCGGAACTCTATGCCGCGCTTTGCCACGAGCAGGCGCATGCTGCGGGCTACGACCCGGCCTTCCTGTTCGTGCTGAGCTTCCTGAAGGATATCGGGCCGAGTTCCGACCGAGCACTGAACGCCTATCGTCAGGCGCGCGAGCGATTTGCGGACAGCGAGGCCGTCCGCCGCACCAGCCCGATCGACGTGGCGTCGGCACTTTTGGCCGTCGCACGACAATCGAGGCGACCGGCCCACACCTTCATGATGGCGTCATCCTGCGGCAATGTGTGGCGGTTGCAGGCCATATTGGGACAGGAGAAATCGGTCCCGGCCATGCGCAGTTATCCCGTCTTGGTTGCGACAGGTTTGTTGCTCGAATCCGGTCTTTCATCCTTGCCCGCCCTCCAGGTCTATCTGGCTTACGCAGTCGCTTGCGGGTGCGCCGTTTCATCTGCCGCTTGATGTGTGATCCTACAACTGCTAACTGACTTAGCAGTTGTAGGAGTTGCTTGTCATGATGCGTATGCCGATTCGTCCAATGAAAAATTTCGTCTGCCGAACTGTACCGGCGGGCATACTCCTGTCTGCCGTCGCTTTCGGACCGGAGGCCCATGCCCAGCGCGCCAACGAAAACGCGATCCGATCGGCCGAAGATGCGTTCGGCACGAGCATCGGGCGCGAATCCATCGGCCTTTATGGTCCCTCGAGCGTGCGAGGCTTCTCCCCGATCACGGCCGGCAATGTTCGATTGGACGGCCTCTACCTGGACGCCGTCGTGGTTCCCAATCCCCGGCTTTTCCGAAGTTCGACCGTTCGAGTTGGCATTTCGGCTCAGGGTTATCCCTTTAGCGCGCCAACGGGGATCGCAGACTTTAGGTTGCGTCTGCCTGGCGACGAAGCCGTGATGAGCGCGATCCTTGGCGGAGCGAGTAATGGAAGCGTGAATGGCGAAGTCGACCTCCAGCTTCCGCTGATCGGTAAGAGCCTCGCCTTTGCAGGCGGAGTGGGTGCATCTCATGACGAGATGGTCGCCGGAGGAACGGCGATGCATGGAACGGTCGCGGCAATGCTTCGCTGGCGGCCGGCACCAGAAGTCGAAATCATACCTTTTTGGAGCAAGCTTGTGCACCGCGACGAGGATTTTGTTCCGCGGGTGGTGACGGCCGGCGGATTTCTGCCCCCGAAAATCAAGCGGGGCATATTCTTCAGTCAACCCTGGATCCAATTTGAAGCCGACGATATCAATTACGGCATATTGGGGCGTTATTCCGCAGGGCCGCTCGCCGTGTCGGCAGGGCTTTTCCGATCGGTCCAGGAGCCGCAGGAGAGTTTTTCGGACCTGTTTCTCAATACTTCGCGAGAGGGCGTTTCCGCACGGCACCGGATCGTCGCCAGCCCTGACCAGAAGATCGCATCGACTTCAGCCGAGCTCCGCGTGTCTCGTGAACTCACCGAAGGGGACCGGCGCCATATCCTCCATCTGACGGCAAGGGCGCGCGAGCAGAGCCGGCTCTATGGCGGCGCGGTTTCGTTCGATTTCGGGCCTGCGCGGATCGGGGAGCCTGTATCGATTCCGGAAGTCTCGCCAATATTCGGGCCGCGAAGCCAGGACGATATCCGCCAATTTTCCGCCGGTGCCGGATATGAGGGCCGCTGGCGAGATGTGGGCGAACTGACGCTGAGCCTGACGAAAACCGAATATCGAAAGGAAGTCGAACGTCCGGGCCTCGCCGAACCGGTGACCGTGGCGCGACCCTGGCTGTTCGGCGCGGCCTTGGCGGTCCATGCCAGCCCCAGCCTTGCTTTGTATGGGGGATTTACGCGCGGACTGGAGGAAAGCGGAATTGCCCCAGACACGGCCGTCAACCGCAACGAGGCGTCGCCTGCCTTGCTCACGCGTCAATATGATGGAGGTCTTCGCTGGGCCATTACACCTAAGCTGCGGCTGGTATCCGGCCTCTTCACGGTCGAGAAGCCCTATTTCAACCTGGACGCCGCGAACGTCTACCGCCGGCTCGGCGAGGTGCGTCATCGCGGGGCCGAATTGTCGCTGGTTGGAGAGATCACTCCCAATCTCAACATCGTAGCGGGCGCTATTTTGCTGGACGCGAAGGTCCGGGGAGAGGCGGTTTCCGGAGGCCTCATCGGTGCGCGCCCGGTCGGAACCCCGGATAAGACGATCCTCCTGACGGCGGAATATCGCCCGCCCAGCCTTAAGGGCCTGGCGCTGGATGTGAGCGCCACATTCAACGGCGAGCGCGCTGCAAATGTCGCCAACAGCTTTTTCGTCGAACCGAGCGATACCTATTCGGCGGGTGTTCGCTACCGTTGGACCTTGGGGCGACTGCCCGTGACGGCGCGCGCGCAGCTGATGAACCTATTCAACAGCTATGACTGGCAGCTACAGGGCCCCAATACCTATGCCTATAACGCGCCTCGCCATTTAAGCTTCAGACTGATGGCCGACTTTTGAGATCGGCGCATCGTTCAGGTAAAATTGGGCGAACGCCGTTCGAAGAAGGCCTTGAACGCCTCGGCCGCTTCGGCGGACTGAAGTCGTGCGGCAAAAGCCTCCGCCTCTCGGGCGATACGATTTGCTACGGGCTCGTCCGGGCCCTTGATCAAGGCCTTGGTGATTCTAACGGCTTCAGGAGGCTTGGCGGCAATCCGGGCGGCGATTGCGGCAAGCCTGTCCTCCAGCTCAGCCTCGGGCACGATTTCCGAAACAAGACCATAAGCTAGCGCCGTGGCGGCATCAAAAGAATCGCCTAGGATCAGATGTTTCGCCGCGCGCTGCGGCCCCACCAGGCGGGGGAGGAGAAGCGAGCTTGCCGCCTCCGGCACCAGGGCAAGATCAACGAAGGGCAGGGAAAAAGAGGCTCCCGGCGCCGCAATGACCAGATCGCAGTGAAGCAGCAGGGTTGTGCCTACGCCGATCGCCGCCCCGCCGACCGCCGCCACGATCGGTTTTGGAAAATTGGAGATGGCGGTCAGGAAACGGAATACCGGCTGATCCATGCCGAGCGGCGGCGCAGCCATGAAATCCTTGAGATCGTTGCCGGAAGTGAAAATGTCGCCTTCTGCGGCGATCGTGACCAGGCGGATTTTGGGATCGGCGGCGGCGGCGTCCAGCGCTTCGGCGAGCGCGGCATACATCGCTGCCGTGATCGCATTCTTCGTTTCCGGCCGATTGAAGCGGATCCCGCTTATCGAGCCGCTGATCGAGACCAGGATTTCGTCGGACATCAATCCCCCGCTTGGTTGAGTGAGGCCAATATGCCTGTAGATGGGCATGCAGCAAGTGAGGAGCGTTAGCGAGGCCGCGCGCTTCGTCCTGCTTTCCTCGGAACCCCGCGAAAGGTGGCGGCCACGCGGCGTGTTGCGCGGGATTGGCGGGCCGGCCGGTTGGAACATGGTTTCGACCCACCGATGCCCGCGCGCCCTTCATTGCTCGCGCCCAATCGGATTCCCAAACGTGGCCGAGGCAGGTCGCAGCGGAGGCGGATCGCCATGCTGCGTGCGCTGGCGCATATTGAATATGGCGCGATCCATTTCGCGTTGCTCGACCGGCGGTTAAAGGCGATCTGATCCTATTATGGAGCGCTTCCCGCGCATGACTGCCTGTGGGAAACCGCCCAGAAGATCCGCTCGCGCGCCTTGCCGTGGTTCCGATAGTGCTGGAAGCGCGTGGCCTCGATGTCACGCCGGCGACGGTGGTAAGATTCACAGCCTCGGGCGACCATCGTTCCGCGGCGATTCTGATGCGCATCTATCGCGATGAAATCAGGCATATTTCGGTTGGAGCGAAGTGGTTTAAATCGACCGCTGAATCGAAGGGATAGGAGCCGATTTCGGTCTGGTGGCGGTTAAGAGAGCCAACTTTCAGAGGTGGGGATCGCCTCGGTTCAACGACTCGGCGCGCGATGAAGCCGGTCTGCCCCGCATATTCCCCTCCGGGCTTGCCGTGGAAAGATATGTTTAACAGTCTGCGACCACAGTCATGGGGTGGGCAGCTTCCTGACACATTTGAAGGGGGCAGAGATGTCCCACATTTCATAGATGGCCATCGACGGCCATTTCGACCCGAAGATCGGGTCGGGCGGGGATTGTTATGACTGATGTAGTATTTGGTAACGTTGCGTCGCGGGGAAAGTTCCGCAGCCTGCTGAAACCGCGTGATATTTTTATTCATAACGGCAAGGCTCTTCGTCGCGTCCGGATCAGCATTCCCCTTCAGCTCTCGGCAGCAGCAGCCGCCATGTCGACGCTTTGCTGGTCGATTTTTGCTACCGCGTCGCTCGTCACTTCCCAGCCCCCCGCCAATTCCGATCTCGCCCGTATGGAGCAGCAGGTCGAAGCGATGCAGGCTGATGTCGCCGTCATCAAGAACCAGGTCCAGCAACGTTACGAAACCACTTCGGCCGAATTGCGCAAGCTTGGGATCGACCCCCAACGCGTCCAGGGCGTCGGTGGCCCGTTCGAAGCCGTCGAGCCGCTCAAGGCCGGCGATGCCAATTTCAAAGCCTTGTTCACCAGCTGGAAAAAACTGGATCAGCTGGAGCAGGGCACGATCGCCATTCCTTCGCTGAAGCCCGTCAAGAATGCCAGCTTCACCAGTGGTTTCGGCGTTCGTTCCGATCCATTTCAGGGCCGCGCAGCCATGCATGGCGGCATCGATCTGGCCGGTCCACTCGGCACTCCCATCTACGCCACCGCCGATGGTGTCGTCGGCCGTTCGGCCTGGGCCGGCGGTTACGGTAATCTCGTCGAGCTGGACCATGGCAAAGGTATTCAGACCCGTTACGGCCACCTTTCCAGGTCGCTGGTCAGCCCAGGACAGCGCGTCCGGCGCGGCGACCAGATCGCCATGATGGGATCGACCGGTCGTTCCACCGGCAGCCACCTTCATTATGAAGTGCGGATCGACGGCAAGGCCGTGAACCCGATCCCCTTCCTGCAGTCCAACGAGTATCTCCAGTCGGTTCAGGCCCGTGCCGCCGCCGTCACACGGGTCGCCCTTGGCGGACCTGCCGGCGGAGCCAAATAAGCTTCAGCCTTGATGTGCTGACGTGGAATTCCCGGCGGTCGCAGCCGCCCCTATTTACCGCGTTTCTTGCGGTGCGATTCCATATCGAGGACGCTGCTGGCGTCCCCTTCGGGAAGCAGGCCGAGGCGGCGGGCGACGTCCTGATAGGCTTCGGCTTCGCCGCCCATGTCGCGGCGGAAACGGTCCTTGTCCAATTTCTCGTTGGTCGCCATGTCCCACAACCGACAGCCGTCCGGGCTGATTTCGTCGGCCAGGATGACGCGTGAGAAATCATTTTCCCATATGCGTCCGAATTCCAGCTTGAAGTCGATCAGGCGAATGCCGACCCCGGCAAACAGGCCGGACAAGAAATCGTTGATCCGAACCGCCATGTCGGCAATGTCGTTCATCTCTTCCTGACTGGCCCATCCGAAGCAGGCGATATGTTCGTCGGCGATCATCGGATCGCCAAGCGCATCGTCCTTGTAATAATATTCGATGATCGTCCGCGGGAGCTGTGTTCCTTCTTCGATTCCAAGCCGTTTCGAAATCGAACCGGCGGCGACGTTGCGGACCACCACCTCGATCGGAATGATTTCCACCTGGCGGATCAACTGCTCGCGCATGTTCAGCCGGCGAAGGAAATGGTGCGGAATGCCAAGGCCGCCCAGAAGCGTGAAGATATGTTCGGAAATGCGATTGTTGAGCACGCCCTTGCCGGCGATCGTGCCCTTTTTCTGGGCGTTGAAGGCGGTCGCGTCATCCTTGAAATATTGAATCAGCGTTCCAGGCTCCGGACCCTCATAAAGGATCTTGGCCTTGCCTTCGTAGATCTGGCGGCGGCGGGACATGGGGCACTCCTCGGGAGCCAAGAAAAAAGGCGCCCCGGCGGCACCAAAGGGGCGTGGCCGGGGCTATGCAGCGCCTATAGCGAATGGGCAGGGCGGGGGCAATTCCGGGCGCGCGCTTATGGCGTCGCCTCCGCGAGAACATTGAAGCAACGCGCCTTAAGGTGTATCGCAGGGCCGTTGAGCAGGAGACGATGGCCATGTTTTCGATGCGCGTATACGTACTGGTGGCGGCTATCATTGCTCTTGCGGCCTTCGGATTTGCCCAAATCTATCCGGGCAAGGGGATATTCGTCGTGTTCGCCGGCAATGCATGGGTCGCTTATTGTATTCACCGCCAACGCAAACTTACGATCCGTTGCTAAGCCTGGCCTTCTAAGTGCGCCGACCGATTTTCACTTAGCGCTTCGGGTTCAGGCTCCGCCTTCCGTCCCCACCAGCCGCGCCGACGTGCTGCCCGCATCGCAAGGATGATGCCGAGCGCGATAAGGACCCACGGCAAGAGCGCGGCCACGACTAGGATGATGAGGCCGAGGCTCTTGCCGAACAATTCGCCGACGGTGGCGAAGGCGCCCTGGATCGGTTCGCTAAAACCTCCGGCAAGCGGAGCCCCCGATTCATAGCCAATCTCGAAGGTGGACATTGCGACGCGTCCGCGCATTTCCACCAGCCACGCACGGGCTTGTTCCAGTTCTTCCTGCGCCACATTGACGGCGCGTTCGGCGGCGACCGCTTGTTCGATATTCCCGCTTCGTGTGGCGAGTATCTGGGTGAGGCGCGCAACCAGCGCTTCTTTGGTGCGGATTCGCGCGTCGGTATCCACGATCTGCTTGGAAAGATCCTCGCCTGAAATTCCGCGGTCGACCGTTTCGGCGCCTGCCTCTGTGGCGGCCGCCACGATTCGCTGGCCAAATTGGGCGGCGATCGGAGCGGCCACCTGCAAGGTCAGTGAGCCATTCACATAATCGCCGCTGCTCGCGCTTCGCTTCAGGTCGACTATGCGGCAGCGGGCCGGGCCTAGTTTCTCGCACAATGCGACATGCTTTTCCTGCACGCCGCTAACGGCCTCGGAAGCCAGCCGGAATGTGTAGAGGTGCGTATAGGCAATTTGCGGAACGGCGGTTTTTACCTCTTCGCCGGTGGCATCCGGTTTGGCCGGCGCCGCTGCCTCAGCGTCAAAAGCTTTCAGTGCCGTGGTGGATTGGGTGGGGGCGCCCTGCTGGCCGCAAGCGGCGACCATCAAGGCCAGGCCAAATGCCAAACAGGCTCGGATATTCATGGCAATCCCTCCCGGGTCCAAGATTAAGTTACCTTGCCGCGAACCGCAAAGCGGGGCTCGCGCCAGCTTTCGCTTTCGAGGATCGCGACCATCCGGTCGACTCCTTCCCAGATGTCGGCATGGCTGAGGTAGAGCGGGGTAAGGCCGAAACGGACTACGTCGGGCGCCCGGAAATCGCCGATCACTCCGGCATCGATCAGCGCCTGGCAGATCTCGAACGCATGGGGATGGCGGTAGGAGATGTGGCTGCCGCGTAGCGCCGGATCGGCCGGCGAGATGCATTCGAGGCCGAAGCCAGCGCACCTTTCCTCGACCGTTCGCACAACCAGGTCGAACAGCGAAACCGACTTGGCCCACAGCGCTTCCAGATCGACACCGGCAAAGCTTTCGACCCCAGCCTCCAGCGCGGCGAGACTGAGGACGGGAGGCGTGCCGGCCAGGAAGCGGGAAATGCCGGCGGCCGGCACATAATCGTCGGTGAAGTCAAAGGGTGCCGCATGGCCCATCCAGCCGCGCAAGGGTGACATCAGCCGATCTTGAAGATGCTCGGCGACATAGAGGAACGCCGGCGCCCCCGGGCCGCCGTTCAGATATTTGTAGCCGCAGCCAACCGCCAGCTCGGCCCCGTCGCGATTGAGGTGCAGCGGCAGGGCGCCGACGCTGTGGGAAAGGTCCCAGAGCGTCAGCGCGCCCGCGGCCCTGGCCTTTGCGGTCATCGCCGCCATGTCGAAGCGTGCGCCGCTTTTATAATGAACATGGGTGAGAAGGAGGAGGTTGGTATCGTCGCCGATCGCCTGCTCGACCGCATCGCGCGGCTCGATCCTGAGGCGCATCCCGGGAACCAGCTCAACCGCGCCGCTGGCAATGTGGAGATCGGTGTGGAAATTGCCCGATTCAGTGACAAGCTGATGCCGGTCCGGCGCCAGCGGCGCCGCGGCGAGGATCAGCTTGAACAGATTGACCGAGACCGAATCGGCGACGATCACTTCGTTCGGCTTCGCCCCGATCAGCGCGGCAATTTTCGCGCCCACGCGCTGCGGCGCCTCGATCCAGCCATGGACATTCCAGCTTCGGATGAGCGAATTGCCCCATTCGTGCAGCACCGTCTCATTCGCGCGCAAAATACTTTTTTTGGGAAGCGCGCCAAGGGAATTGCCGTCGAGATAGATGAGGCCTTCGGGGAGCACGAAGCGGTCGCGAAGGCCCGCAAGCGGATCGGCTTCGTCAAGCGCCAGGATGTGGCCGGGTATTTCGCTCATCGCCGACCCAGCCCGCGCTCTATTTCGTCGACCGCGACGGCCCAGGCCGCACTTTCGGGCGCGATCAGTTCGATATGGCCCTGATTGGGAACGATGTGGACGATGACCTCGTCACCCTTGGCCCGCATCCTTGCGGCATAGTCGCCCGCAAAATTGGTCGGGATGATCCGGTCCTTGTCGCCATTGACCAATATCTGCGGCACGCCCAGCGGCGCTAGCCGCGGAACCGACGTATCGGCGTAAACCTCTCGGCTGGAGAGGGTGGGCGGCCCCACGAGCCGGTCGATGACTTCGGATCCGCAGCCTTGCTCTTCGGCGCGCGCCTGTTCCAGGTCGGGCAGACCGCCAAGGCTTACGACGCGGGTGATCCGCAGCGGATTGGCGGCGCGCAAAGGTGATTTGGGGTCGATCTTCGACGCCGCCGCCGGCCGGGCGGCCAGCCACAAGGCGAGATGGCCGCCGGCGCTGTGCCCCGTGGCGACCAAGTTGGTGATATCGAGACCATGTTTCGGACCATGGTCGCGGAGCGCGTCCGCCGCCGCCGCCGCATCGAGGAAAGTGCCGGGATAGCCGCCACCATCGCGATCGACGCCGCGATAGTCGATATTCCAGACCGCGATGCCGCGCTGGCGCAAATCGTCCGCGATCCAGTTCATGATGCGGCGGTCGGCGATTTCGGTCTGCCAGCAGCCGCCATGGACCATCAGCACCACCGGATGCGGGCCTTTACCCTTGGGCAGCCAGAGATCGACCTTTTGCAAGGCTTCGGGCCCATAAGAGATGGAAGTGCTTTCCGCCGGGCGGTCCCGGGTCAGCAGATCCGGCCAGGTCAAAAGGCCGTCCGCTGCTTTGGGCTTCGGTTCGGCGGGCGGGGTCGGATCGGTCATCGCACAAGCGGCTAGCGCGAGCGTGGCGGCAAGGGCAAGGGTTGGGCGCAAATCACTCTCCGCTAATCTGCCACCTCGTTAGCGGTCACAATTTGCTATGGCAAAGCGATCCGAGGGCAAAGGGAAGAGACCGGGCCGATGAATTTCCATGATCTGGACGAGGTGCTGGATGCTTTCTACGCCTCGATTTCGGGGCCCGCCGGGATGCAGGATTGGGAGTTGTCCGCGAGGCTATTGCATACCGACGCGCGGATGGTGCGGACCCGGCTGGATGAAGCGGGAAGGCCGGTGGCCTTTTCCTTTTCGGTCGAGGAATATCGGAAAAACACGGCACCGCTGCTGGCGAGAATGGATTTCTACGAAAGGGAAGTTGCGCGGCGAACGATCCGTTTCGGCAATATCGCCCAGGTCTTTTCCGCTTACGAAGCCCATGACAGGCTGGATGGCGGAAAACTGCTCAAGCGCGGCATGAACATGATCCACCTGTACGACGATTCACATCGTTGGTGGATCATGCATGTCATCTGGGACGATGAACGCGAAGGCGTAGCCATACCTGCCGCGATTTTCGATCAATGGCAGGATAAGGGTTAACCGCGTCGCTCATCAGCAGGAGCTTTTCTTCTTCCACGGGGCATCGAACTGGATGCGGTGCAGGCTGTCGAAGGCGGCCCGAACCGGCGCAAGCGCCCGGTGAATGGCTTCGGAGAAGTCGTGATGATGCTCGACCCAGATGCGGCCGTCCATTTCGTCTCGCATGTTATCCTCCTGATAGCCCCGATCGCTCGATGACCTGGGCCCCTGAAATAAGGAAGAAGGCACTTTGCCGCCAACTAAAGGCTCGACACAGGTGATTAACAGGCCTTATGATCTCACCCATGCGTCAGATCCCTCCCTTGAGCGCCATCAGGGCGTTTGAATCGGCGGCGCGCCACGAAAATTTCACGCAGGCTGCCGCCGAACTGGGCATGACCCAGGCCGCCGTCAGCTATCAAATTCGCCTGCTGGAAGAACGGCTTGGCCTGCCTTTGTTCCACCGGGTCAAACGACAGGTTAGGCTGACCGAAACCGGCCGTCGCATCGCCCCCCTGGTATCCGGAGCATTCGATGGCCTGGATGATGCTTTCGGCATCGCGCGCGCCGCGAGCGACACCGTCCTGACCATCAGCTGTTCGAGCACGTTCGCGTCCAATTGGCTGGCGAAACGGCTGGGAAGATTTCAGGTGCAGCGGCCGGGCCTCGCCGTCCGCCTGGATACCACTGATCGGATCGTCGATTTCGCCCATGACGATGCGGATGTCGCGATCCGTAATTCCGCCAATCCTTCCCCGGGCCTGGACACGCATTTCCTGATGCGCGTTCCGATCGCGCCGTTGGCCAGCGCCGATTTCATCGCACGGCATGGGCCGTTCAAGTCGCCCGATGATGTCATGTGCGCGCCGCGGGTTTCGCCTGACGATCAATGGTGGGCGCGGTGGCTCAATTCCGCCGGGGGTAATCCGGCCAAGCTGGCGTCGCGCGTCGGCGTGCGGCTGGACTTGCAGGTGCTGGACGGCAATGCCGCGATTGCAGGCCAGGGGATCGCCATCCTCAACGCGGCTTTGTGGTGGCAGGAGATCCGGTCGGGAACATTGGTGCAGTCCCACCCGCACATAGCCTATAGCCGTGGACGCTATTGGCTGGTCTACCCAGAATATCGGCGCAACACGCCCAAGGTGAAGGCATTTCGCGAGTGGATGCTGGAGGAAATGCGCGCCGAGCAGGTGGACGGATTTCCCGCTGCTTTTACAGAAGCTGTGGATATCTAGGCCTCGGCGCTCGCGCGGCGCGCGATCCTTCGCTATCCCGGCTTCATGTCCGACCCCACCGATATCTTCGACAAGATTGTTGACGCGCCTTTCGACGAGGCTCTTTCGGAGCGCTATCTCGTCTATGCATTGTCGACGATCACCGCTCGTTCGCTTCCCGACGTCCGCGATGGTCTGAAGCCCGTTCACCGCCGCCTTTTGTGGGCGATGCGGCTGCTTCGCCTCGATCCCGCGTCCGGATACAAGAAATGCGCCCGCGTCGTCGGCGACACGATCGGCAAATATCATCCCCATGGCGATCAGTCGGTCTATGACGCGATGGTCCGTCTCGCTCAGACCTTTTCGCTTCGCTATCCGCTGGTCGACGGGCAGGGTAATTTCGGCAATATCGACGGCGATAATGCCGCCGCCTATCGTTATACCGAAGCGCGGCTGACCGCGACCGCGGTCGAGCTGATGGACGGGCTTGACGAAGGCAGCGCCGATTTTCGCCCCACCTATAATAATGAAGACGAAGAGCCTGAGATATTTCCCGGCCTGTTTCCCAACCTGCTCGCCAACGGCGCTAGCGGAATCGCGGTGGGGATGGCGACGTCGATCCCGCCGCACAATGCCGCCGAAATCATCGACGCCGCGGTCCATTTGATCGACAATCCCAAGGCCGAACATTCGGCCCTGATGGATTTTGTTTCCGGCCCCGATTTCCCGACCGGCGGCGTGGTGGTGGACAGCGCCGAAGCGATTGCCGGCGCCTATGCGACCGGCCGTGGCGGCTTCCGGGTGCGCGCGCGATGGGAGCTTGAAAAAGGGGCGCAGGGAAGCTGGGCCGCGATTATCACGGAAATCCCCTATCAGGTGCCCAAATCGAAGCTGATCGAGCAGATTGCCAGCCTGATCGGCGACAAGAAGTTGCCCATCCTGACCGATATCCGCGATGAATCGGATGAACTGATTCGGATCGTGCTGGAGCCGCGCAGCCGGACGGTCGAGCCGCAGGTGCTGATGGACAGTTTGTTCCGGCTGACCGATCTGGAAGTGCGCATATCCTTGAACCTCAACGTGCTCGACGCCAAGCGGACGCCGCGGGTAATGAGCCTTCGCGAAGTCTTGACCGAATGGCTCGACCACCAGATCATCGTATTGGTCCGCCGGGCCGAGCACCGCGTGGCGAAGATCGTCGACCGCGCCGAGCTGCTCGAAGGCTATCTGATCGCTTATCTGAACCTCGACCGGGTGATCGAAATCATCCGCCAGGAGGATGAGCCCAAACCGGTGATGATCGCAGAATTCGGTCTGACCGACCGCCAGGCCGAAGCGATCCTCAACATGCGCCTCCGCAGCCTCCGCAAGCTGGAGGAAATGCAGATTCGCAAGGAGCGCGATGCACTGGAGAAGGAACGCGAGGAGCTGGCCCGGCTGATCGAAAGCCGGCCGCGCCAGTTGACCCGGCTCAAGAAGAATCTGGCGGCTTTGCGCGAACGCTATGCCCCCGACACTTTGTTGGGCGCGCGTCGGACTTCGATCGAGGAAGCCGGCCCGGCGCGGGAGATTCCGCTGGAGGCGATGATCGAGCGCGAACCGATCACCGTCATCATGTCGCTGCGCGGCTGGGTCAGGGCGATGAAGGGCCATGTCGATCTCGCCAATCCGGAGGCAATGAAATTCAAGGAAGGCGACGGGCCCAAATTCGCCTTTCATGCCCAGACGACCGACAAGATCCTTCTCGCCGCCGAAAATGGTCGATTCTACACGCTGGCTGCCGACAAATTGCCAGGCGGGCGTGGTTTCGGGGAGCCGGTGCGGCTGATCGTCGATCTGGAAGGCGAAGGTAATGCGATTGCCCTTATGCCGGCCGCGGCGGGGGCCAAATTGTTGCTGGCCTCTTCCGACGGGCGCGGGTTCGTGACGTCCGCCAGCGGAGCGGTGGCGGAAACGCGCAAGGGCAAGCAGATCGTCAATCTGCGCGAAGGTTCAAAGCTGAATGTCGTTCGCCAGATCGGCGCCGGCGACGATTATGTCGCGGCAATCGGCGAGAATCGAAAAATGGTGGTATTCCCGATCGCGGAACTGCCCGAAATGGGCCGTGGCCAGGGCGTCCAGCTGCAGCGCTATCGCGATGGGGGTCTCAGCGATGCTACGACCTTCTCCTTTGCGGAGGGGCTCAGCTGGGAAATGGGAGGTGCCACCGGGCGCGTCCGGACCGAGGCAGACCTTTCGGGATGGCGGACCGCCCGCGGCGCCGCGGGCCGTATGCCGCCGCTCGGGTTCCCGCGGGCCAACAGATTCTAAACTCAATCAAGAATTAACGGCTCTCCGTTAGTGCAGCTTTATGCACGTTGCATTTCCGCGCAGGCGCATGGAAACGCCGGACGCTGGCCTTGCCTATTCGGTACAGGCGCAGGCAGCGCGTTATTATTCGGTTTCGGAAGGCGCGATGGATGAGGCGCGCCAGGATTATCTCGACGCTTTGCCGGTGGCGGCGTCGGTACTTTGCCAGAATGAAGCAGGCCGAAGCTTCATCGACATCAGCAACGAGATATTCTGCGGGGCGGCCGATTGGGATCCTGCCAAGGATCCGATCTGGATCGACCAGATCGAATTTTTCAAGGCGACCGGCATCGGTCCCGCGCTGGACGATTTCCTGAAGCGCGGCGAAAAGGCGTTTCAGTTCGATCGGCAGGAGAGCCAGAGCATAAGCGGGCGCCATTATACCGTCCGGCTGTCCCGGCTGCGGTCCACTCCTTACGCGCCCCAAAGGTGCCTGATGTCGCTGATCGACAAGACAATGCAGGTGGAAACCGAAAAGAATCTGCGTGCCGAAATGCTTCGCGACAGCCTGACGGGGCTTCCCAACCGGCTGGCCTTTAACGAGCGGGTGGCCGCGGTCTTCGGCGATCCGCTGTTCAAGGAGGGCAGTCACGCCGTGCTGGTCGTGGACGTGACCCGTTTCAGCCGCGTCAACGAATCTGTGGGTGCGCTGGCGGGCGATGAATTGCTGATCACCTTTGCCCGGCGCCTTTGCTCGGTCCTCCGACCCGGCGACTTCCTGGCCCGCACCGGCGGTGACGAATTCGGAATATTGATCCGCCTCGATCGCGGCATGAAGGACGCGCTTCGCTTTGCCGATCGGATCAAGGCCGAGCTTTCGATGCCCTTTCACCTTTCCGAAATGGAAATTTGCGTCGATTGCTCGATTGGCTGCGCCCTGTTCGGCAGCCATTCCAATCTACCCGAAGAATTGCTGCGCAACGCCCAGTTCGCGCTGAAACGGGCCAAGACCGCCGGGCGCACACAGCTTTACGAGCCCGACGAAGCGCATGCCGCCCGACGCCGCTTCAGGATCGAAACCGACCTTCGCCGCGCGATCGAGGCGGACCAGCTGGAGCTGGCCTTTCAGCCGCTGATCGATCTTTCCACCGGCGCCATCTCCGGATTCGAGGCCCTGGCGCGGTGGGACCACGAGGAGGACGGCCATGTCTCCCCAACAGAATTCATTCCCGTCGCGGAGGAATCGGGGCTGATCCTTCCGCTGGGGCAATGGGCGCTAGCCGCAGCGCTGGACGTGCTCGCCGATTGGGACCGCCAGGCCGGCCGGAAGCTTCCCATCTATATGGGCGTCAATTTGTCGGCGGTTCAGATCCAGCGCGACGATGTTTCAGCGGTGGTTGCGGTCGCGTTGAAGAAGAGCGGCATCGAAGGCGGAAGGCTGATGCTGGAATTGACCGAAAGCGCGATCGTTCACGACCCTGAGCGGGCCGCCGAAGTGCTGGAAGCAATGCGCGCTTTGAACGTCCAGGTGGCGATGGACGATTTCGGAACCGGCTATACCTCGCTCGCTTATCTGCAACGGCTTCCGATCGACCTGCTCAAGATCGACAGTCGTTTCGTAACCGGCATGCTGGGCGATCCGGATTCCGCGGCCATCGTGCGCGCGATCCTCTCGCTTGCCGACGCGCTGGGGATGGCAACGGCGGCGGAAGGCGTGGAATGCGCCGATCTGGCCGCCGAGCTGAAGCGCATGGGCTGCACCAACGGCCAGGGCTTTCATTTTTCCGAGCCTCTTGGTGCCGAAGCGGCACTCGATTACTGGATGTCGCGGAGCGCCTGATCGACGTGCCGCCGCGCGAGATCGCGCTGGGCCATTTCATCCTCGGGAAATCCGATAGCCGCCCATTCACGCTCGATTGCCTGCAAGGCCGCCGCGACCATTGGCCCCGCTTTCAAGCCCATTGCGATAAGATCGCCCCCGCCAAAACGAAAACGGGGGCGCGTCCAGCCGGCGAGGTCGGCGGCCTTTTCGGGCTCGTTTTGAAGAAGCAACCGGTCGACCGCTTCGGCGCCGCCAATTCGATAGGCAAGAGCCTTCGGATCGGTGGCATCGGATTCGCTCCGGAACGCGGCGGAAACGAGGCGCTTCAGCGCCTTGGCGGACAGGCGGAGGCGTGGCGCCACGGCGGCGGCTAGATCCGGGTTTGCCGGGAGCAAGGCGGAAAGGCGGCGAAGAGGACCCCCCTCCACGCCGGCTTGCCGTTCGGTCTCGATCAATTGCGAAAGCCGGTCGACAGAGGCTTGTGTAATTTCCGGCAATACCGGCCGAAAGATATTTTCCTGAACCATGATCCCGACGGACGGGGCGGGATCGGGCAAAGCGAGCAGCTTCAGCAATTCGTCCGCGATCCGTTCGCGCGAAAGCGCCATCAGGTCGTTGGCTCGCTCAGCGCAGGCGCGGAGCGCGTGCGGATCCGGATCGCCCCGTCCGAAACGGGCATGGAAACGGAAGAAGCGCAGGATCCGTAAATGATCCTCGGCAATGCGGGTCAGGGGATCTCCGATGAAGCGAAGCTCGCGCGCCTCCAGATCGTCGAGCCCGCCGAAATAGTCGAAAATTTCGAATGTCGAAGGTTCGGCGGACAAGGCGTTGATCGTGAAATCGCGGCGGGCGGCGTCTTCCTTCCAGTCTTCGGTATAGGCGATGGTGGCGCGCCTTCCGTCGGTCGATACATCGCGGCGGAGCGTGGTAATTTCCACCACGCCATCGGGCAGCACGGCAGTGATCGTTCCATGGGCAAGGCCGGTCGGGACCGGCTTAAGTCCCGCCCGGCGCACCCGTTCGATCACGTCCTGGGGCGTCAACCGCGTCGCCAGATCGATATCGCTTACGGCGATGTCCAGCAAAGTATCGCGGACGCAGCCTCCCACATAGCGCGTGTCGCCCGCACCGGCGCCAAGCGCCTCCAGCAGGGCGCCCATGCCCTCCCGGGTCTGCCAGGAGGCTTTGGGCAATTTCATGACACGCACTTCAGCCGGCGGCTCAGATTGACGATCATGGCGGCGGTCGCTCCCCAGATGCGGCGGTCGTGCCACATGATCTCATAATAGGATCTCGGGCTTCCCCGCCACTCCACATTGCGGACGACATGATGGTCCGGCGCCATCAGGTGGCGCAGAGGAACCTCGAAGATCGCCGCGACCTCGCCGGGTTGGGGGGTGAGTGCAAGGTCCGGCGGCACTACGCCGATCACGGGAGTGACTTCATAGCCGGTGATCGTTCGATAGAGATCGGCGATACCGACGATCTTCACCATCGACGGGTCGAGGCCGATTTCCTCTTTCGCCTCCCGCAGCGCGGCTTCGACCGGTCCATGATCTTCGGGATCGATCCGGCCGCCCGGAAAGGCGACCTGGCCGGCATGCTGGCGAAGCGTGTCGGGGCGCAAGGTGAGGATCACCGTGGGATCTGGGCGATCGACGATCGGCACCAGCACCGCCGCCGGAGTGACCAGCTGGTCGCCGTCCACCAATGGATCGTGCGGGTCGCCTTCCAGCAGGGTCGGCGTTCCGCGATGGCCAAGTTCCAGCGCCTCGCGAAGCCGTTCGGCAAGGCTCATGCGGGGGCATCCAGCGGAAAGAAGCGGCCGCCGCTCCAAAGGCCCAGGGGATCCGCGCCTTCGGCCAGGGCCAGTTCGGCCAGTTCGTAATAAACCGGACGCGCGACCAGAGCTTCGAGTCCTTTGCGTACTTCGACATAAGGATGGGGACCGTCATCGGCCGTGCCGAGCCGCAGTGGGTGATCGGGGCCGGCCACCACCAGGTCGCCCGTATTCAGGCGAAAGGCCAGGGATCGTTCACGGCTTTCGCCTTCGGACTTGAGTTCGACCGCGACGAACGGCGCATCCTCGACCTCGATGTCCAGCTTCTCCACCGGCGTCACCAGCACGAAGCCGCCGTCGGGTTCGCGGCGCAATATGGTGGAGAACAAACGTACCATGGCGGGCCGGCCGATCGGGCTGCCTTCATGAAACCAGGTGCCGTCGCGCGCGATCCGCATCGCGCTTGGCCCGCAATGGGTCGGATTCCAGCTTTCGACCGGGGGCAATTTCTTATCGTCGGCGAGGCGCGCAATCTCGGCCAGCGACAAAGTGGAAAGGTCCGGCGGCGGCTCGGGCGAGGGCATGGCGGCTGGATTAGGCGATCCGCGCGGGCAGCGCAAAGGGGAAGGAGGGGGCTCGCTCCCTTACTTGTCGCGGGGGAGGGGCTCCCCTAATCATCCCTTCATGAGCAATGAGTTTGAAGGTCCGCGAACCGCGATCGTCACCGGCGGCGCCAGGCGGATCGGCGCCGCGCTCTGCCGCGCTTTGGCGGAAGATGGTTGGCATCTCGTCATCCATTGCAACGAATCACTGGCCGAAGCCGAGACGCTCGCCGCGGAGCTTGGCAATGCCGTGGTCGTGAAGGCGGAGCTGGCCTCCCCGGACGCTGCCGGGCGGATCGTCGAGGTAGCCGCCGGCCTTCCTCCGTTGCGGCTGCTGATCAACAATGCGTCGCGCTTCGATCATGACAGCGCCGACGATTTCAGCGTCGAAGCCTGGGATGCGCATGCGGCGATCAATCTTCGAGCGCCGGCCTTGCTGACGCAGGCCTTTGCCCGGAGCGGGGGAGAGGGGGGGCTGATCGTCAATATACTTGATGCCAAGCTCGCGCAGCCCAATCCCGATTTCTTCACCTATACGATATCCAAGATGGGCCTTGCGGGCCTGACCGAGCTGACCGCGCGCGCTTATGCGGCGAGGAATATCCGCGTTTGCGCGATCGCTCCTTCCGTGACGCTCGTTTCCGGGCCGCAAAGCCGCGAGAATTTCGACAAGGTGCACAAGATGAATGCGCTGGAGCGCGGTGTCCGCGTCGAGGAGATTGTCGCCGCTTTGCGCTTCATCATCGCAACACCGACCTTGACGGGCCAGACGATTGCATTGGATGGGGGCCAAAGATTCCTCGGCCTCGGCCGCGACGTTCAATTTCTGTAGGCAGTTTCAGTCATTTTTTCCGGAGCGGCTCATGCCCGATAATATCGTCAAGCTGGACGGGCTGGTGCCCGAACGGCTCGCGCCCAAGACGCGCAAGATCGTGCTCGAGGATTATTGCCTGCCGGTGGACATTGGCTTTCATGAATTCGAAGTCGGAAATCCCCAGCGGCTGTACGTGACCGTCGAGGTGTGGGTGGACGAAGGCTCCTTTGCGGCAAGCGACGATGAAGCCGTGGCCTGGAATTACGATTTCCTTCGCTCGGAGATCGGCCGGATCGCCGCGTCAAAGCGGTTCAACCTTCAGGAAACTTTCGTCCGGGAGATTTATGACCTGGTGGCGGCGCGCCGGGGAGTGACGGCTTTGCGCGTTTCCAGCCGCAAGCCCGACATTTATCCAGATTGTGCCGGAGTCGGCGTGGACCTCGCCTCCTTCTAGCCGGTTCTGGCTAGCCCGGGAGCCGGCCCAGCGCCCGGTTGCGGGCGCAAGGACCAAGCCTGTCGATGACCAGCCGGTAATCGGCGCGGATCGCATTCGCCTGTGCGGTATCCGCATCAGCCAGGCTTTGCGAAGGAAGCGCACTGGGCAGGGTACAGGCCAGGCGATACCAGAGCAGGCTATCCCTGGCGGGCGGACCCGCCGCATCGTCGACGATCTCCGCCAGTGCCACCGCCCAGCGTGGCTGCTCGCCGGGGCGGCGAAGCACGCTCAGCGAAACCGGGCGTCCGTCCGCGGCCTGAAGGAATATCTGGGTCTCACTCTCGCCGGGAAGCGTGCCCGGCACATGGAAGGCCCGGCCGAGACCGCTGATTCGGGGCGGTGCATCGGCCCGCGCGGCGTCGCGCAGGATAGCGCGCACGCGCTCGGCGTCTGGCGCAGACCAGGCAATTTGCGCATCCGGCGCCGCCAGCCGCAATTCGCCCGGCCGTCCGGCGACCGGCGAGGCGAAGAGGATATGCTCGCTTTTCCTGGCAAGTTTGGGCGCGCGCGCTGCCGCATCGACCGGAAGATCGGCAAGATAAACGACCTTGGGGGATAACCCGCTGGGCCCCTTGATCAGCGAGACGATGTCGGCCTCGACGTAGAAACGCGCCTTTCCCGCGGGAACGGTGGCGGCATCCGCGCCTTTCAGCCGTGCCGATCGGGCGACTCTTACATGAACCACCACTGGTACCGGCAGGGCGAGATCGGCCATGTCGGCATAAGTGAATGGCGACGACGGGAGGGGCGTCTGTGATTCGGCAGGCACCGAAAAAACGAGCGCCACCGCCATAAGTGCGAGTGCGGCAATTTCCGGCTTCGGATATTTCTTCGCGTTAAGCATAGCCATTAAGAACCTATTTTCCATACGCTTAGCAGCGCGAATTGCCGCTTTGAGCCATTTCGGGGCATGCCAGCTGAACCTTCACTGAAGGATTGCGTCCCCAACAGTGTCACGATAGAGACACCGTCCTTGTCCATGACATAATAGTACATTCAAACGTATACATGGACCCGGAATAGGATTGGCCGCGTTTAGCAGGCGCGTCGATCAAAGTTGAGTTTTCGAGAGAGGGAGTGTGGCTGTTTAATGTCATATGCTGATCAAAAGATGAGCTCCGGCCGCATTACGGCGATTGTCATCGTCGCCTTGCTGCACGCTCTTCTCGGCTACGCCTTTATCACGGGGCTTGCCTATAATGTCGTGAAGCAGGTCGCGAAAGATTTGAAGACGTTCGACGTCGAGGAGCCACCGCCCCCCGAGGAAGAACCTCCCCCCCCTCCGCCCGATCAGCCGGCTGCGCCTCCTCCACCGGCAGCTCCGCGCTCGGTCGTGCCGAATATGCCGAGCCCCAATCCGTTGCCGGCACCTCCGCCGGCGCCGATGCCTACTCCGCCGGCCCCGCCCGCACCGGTTGCGCCACCCGCGCCGCCGCCGCCGCCGAAAAGGGTGGAGCCTGCGAGGGCGAAGACCAATCTGGCGTCCTATGTGACGAACGACGATTATCCGCCTTCGGCCGTCCGCGCCGAAGAACAGGGCACGACCGGCTTCCGATTGACCGTGGGGCCCAACGGCCGCGTGACCAATTGCGAAATAACTTCGTCCAGCGGTTCATCGTCGCTCGACAGTACGACCTGCCGGCTGATGCGCAGCCGGGCTCGGTTCACTCCGGCGACCGATAGTACTGGCAGCACTACTACAGACACCGTGTCCAGTAGGATCCGATGGGTCCTTCCGGACGAGTAAGCCTTCCCATTCAAGTAGATTTATTCAGAATTGAGAGGAACGTTTTAATATGGCTACCCCAGCAGCTGGCGAAAATCCTTATGGCTTGTTGGCCGCGCTCGAACAGGGCGGGGCGATCGCAATCGCAACCTTCAGCATCCTCGTGATCATGTCGGCGGCTTCCTGGTACATCATGTTCGTGAAGCTGTTCGAACAGCAGAAGATCCTGAACCAGGGGAAGCGCGCGCGCACTACTTTCTGGCAGTCGGCCAACCTTCGCGAAGGCGCCGCCAAGCTGGAAAAGAACAGTGCCTATCGCCAGATCGTCGATGACGGCATCATTGCTCAGGAACAACATAACAAGCTGACCGATCCCATCGATCAGCACGACTGGATGCTCGGTTCGCTGGCCCGTAGCCAGGGTGCAATCGCATCCAAGCTTTCGACCGGCCTCGCCTTGCTCGCAACCGTTGGCTCCACCGCTCCCTTCGTAGGACTGTTCGGTACCGTGATCGGCATCTATCGTGCACTGATCAAGATCGGCGCCGCCGGTCAGGCATCGATCGACGCCGTCGCCGGCCCGGTCGGTGAAGCTTTGATCATGACCGCGCTCGGTCTCGCGGTCGCCGTTCCGGCGGTCATGGGCTATAACTGGCTGATGCGTCGCAACAAATCGGTTCAGGAAGAACTGGCCCGTTTCACCAACGACCTTCATGGCTACATGATGTCCAATGGTGCCGTTCGTCCGACGGTTCAGGGTCGCCCTGCCGCTGCCGGTACGACGAGCAGCGTTCCGGCGGGCACGACCGCCACTGGAAGCGCAGTCAACACCACCAGCAACAACACGACCAAGAAGGTCTAACGGTCCTGGGGAAGGACGGGGCCAATTCCCGGCCTTCCCCGCGACAATCAGGCGCATTGGCAAGGGCATCCGCCCGGACCGAACAGGATAGGAATTTCACGCTATGGCCATGAACGTAGGCCAAGAATCCGAAAGCGGCGAAGATACCCCGATGTCGGACATCAACACGACTCCGCTCGTAGACGTCATGCTGGTGCTTCTGATCATCTTCCTCATCACCGTCCCGGTCGTCATTCAAACCATTCCGGTCGGGCTTCCGAAGGTTCGGTATGAAGCGACCACGACCAAGCCCGAAAACGTGTCGCTTACCGTACGCGGCGACGGTGCTGGTGGATGCGAAGTCTATTGGGGCCTGAAAAAGGTGAGCTCGGAAGACCTGCTCGACATGGCCGTCAAGAAACTCGAGGACGAGATCAAGCGCCAGGGCGGTGTCGAGAACATCACCGAGGAAACCATGCCGGAGGCGCATATCCGCGGCGACGTCAACACGCCCTATAAATGCATCGGCGGAGCGGTCTACACGATGCAGCGTGCGGGCTTCTCGCGCGTCGGCTTCATTTCCGAACCGCCTCCCGGCGGATCGGTGCAGCGTCTTTGAGCTTAAGATAGTTTAGGAGTATTCTGTAATGTCGATGTCAGCTGGTGGCGCCGAAGGCGAACCGATGATGGACATCAATACGACGCCGCTTATCGACGTCATGCTGGTGCTCCTCATCATGTTCATCATCACCATCCCGATTCAAACTCACGCGGTGAAGATCGATTTGCCGGTTAATACCGAGAATCAGGAACCGCCGCCGATCGATCCGGTCAAAAACTCGATCGTCATCTTGCCCAATCGAGCGATATTGTGGAACGGCACGCCGGTTAATACGGTGACGTTGCGTCAATATCTCGACATCACGACGACCATGACCCCGGAACCGGAATTGCATTTGCAGCCCGATCCGGAGGCTCCGTACGAAGTGGTCGACGAGGTGCTGGCCGTCACCAAGCACGCCAACATCACCAAGATGGGCTTTGTCGGCAACGAAGCTTACGGGAACTTCTAAGCCTCGCACGGCAAGTGTGAAAAAGTTCAAGGCGGCCTTTCGGGGCCGCCTTTTTCTTGGCGCCGCGTTTCTGATGGGCCGGACCTGATTTCCGCAAGCATGTTATTCCCCGTTCGGGCCGCGTGAGTGCCGTCGGCCCCGGCCTGGAGCATGCCTTTGGCCTATGGCAAGGCGGCTCACTCTGTGGCAGCGTTGTCGCGTGAAAGCCCAGCTTAGCCATCAGAATCCCCGGATCTTCGGTATCGTCATGCTGGCGGTGTGGCTCGCTGCCTTGCTGTTCGGCACCGCCGGGCATGCTCAGCCCTTGCCGCCGGGCAGGAACGCGATCGCGGCCAAGCTCATTCCTGAATCCGTCGTCGTGGTCCCGGGGAAGAAAGTAACGCTGGCGCTGATGATGCGGCCCTCGAAGGGCTGGCACGGTTATTGGAAAAATCCCGGGGACAGCGGCATAGAGACCCGGATTGCCTGGGATCTGCCCTCCGGTCTCACCGCCGGAGCGATTCAATATCCCGTACCCGGACAGCTGATCGTCGCCGGGCTGATGAACTATGTGTATGAAGGCGATTATGCGCAGCTGATCGACGTCAAAGTACCCGCTGGCCTGGCGTCCGGCACCAAATTACCAATAAGCGCGCGCGTCGATTATCTCGCCTGCACCGACGAGATTTGCGTGCCCGAAACGGCGAATGTCGCGGTCGACCTGGAATCAGGGTCTGCGACGGGCGGGCCGACGAATAATGCCATGTTTGACCGCTTCCGCCAGGCGCTGCCAAAGCCGCTTGGAAGCGAGGCGCGGTTCGAGCGCTCCGGAACCCGGTTTCGGCTGGCCATCCCATTCCCGGGCGGGCTGGAGCCGGGCGATCTCTATTTCTATCCCCTGACCGACGGCGCCCTTTCCTACGGAGCGGTGCAGGCTTTCTCGCGCGTTGGCGATACCCTGATCGTCGAGAGCGACGCACCTACGAACCCGGGCAGCCTCGCCGCCGTTGAGGGCGTGTTGAAGCTGGGCGATGGGACCGGCTTGTCGCTGAGGGCGGTGCCGGGCAATGTCCCCGCCGCAGGAATTCCCTTGAAGCTCGCCAGCGAGCGGCGAGCACCCGGCGCTTCTGCCATATTGGCCGCCTTGCTGGGCGCGCTAGTCGGCGGGCTGCTGCTCAACATCATGCCCTGCGTTTTCCCGATATTGAGCCTGAAGGCGCTTAGCCTCGCCAAAGCGGGTGGCGATGAAGCCGCGGCGAAGCGGGAGGCCCTCGCCTATACGGCGGGCGCCGTGCTGATCTGCCTTGGGCTTGGGGCGGCGTTGCTGGGCCTACGGGCAGGTGGGGTCGTCGCCGGATGGGCGTTCCAGCTCCAGGACCCGCGGGTCATCCTGTCGCTGCTCCTGCTCATCACGGCGGTCGCCCTCAATCTGGCTGGCCTGTTCGAACTTCCCGCCCTCGCCGGGGGAGGCCGCCTCGCCCAACAGCGCGGAACGAGTGGCGCCTTCTGGACTGGGGCGCTCGCCGCGTTCGTGGCGACCCCTTGCACCGGCCCCTTCATGGGCGCGGCCGTCGGAGCCGCCCTCATACTTCCGACGCCCATGGCGCTCGCCATCTTCGCGGGTCTGGGCCTGGGCCTCGCCTTGCCTTTCCTGCTGCTCGGTTTCGTCCCCGCGCTGCGGCGTCGTTTGCCGAAGCCGGGCGCGTGGATGGAAGGGTTCCGGCGGGCCATGTCGGTACCCATGTTCCTCACCGCGCTCGCCCTCGCCTGGATCCTCGGCCGGCAGGCCGGCGTGGATGGGATGGCCCTCGGGCTGGCGGCTGCGACGATACTGGGCCTCGCTTTGTGGTGGGTGGGACGAAGGCAGGGGCGCCGGGGCTCATGGTTGCCGCTCGTGCCGGCCGCACTTGTCGCCATCGCGGCCGTAATTCTCGTTTCCAATGCCCCCAACGAGCCGGCAATGGCCACTTCCCAGAGCCTGCTCAAGTCCGAGCCCTTTTCCGAGGCGCGCCTCGCTGCCCTTCAACAGGAAGGACGGCCGGCCTTCGTCTATTTCACCGCCGACTGGTGCGTGACCTGCAAGGTGAATGAAAAGGCCGCGCTGGAGCGCGAGCAGGTCGCAGAGGCCTTCGCCGCGAGAAATGTGGCGGTACTGGTCGGGGACTGGACTCGCGGCGATGCCGCGATCGGCCGCTTCCTGGAAAAGCACGGCCGCTCGGGCGTGCCCCTCTACCTTTATTATGAGCCGGGCAAGCCGGTTAAAATCCTGCCACAAATTCTGACGCCGTCGCGGCTCGTGTCGATGGTAAGTCGTCAGGCGCTTCTTTCCGCCTCCACTCTGCCGCAGGCATATTCGCGAAGGCTGACAGGCGTGATTCCGAGCGGCGCGATCGACGCGGTGGTATCGAGGCGCAGATCTTCGCTCGCCAGCTGAACCGGCAGGCGGAGGAGGTGGCTTATGCCAGCGTGAAAGGGGGCCGCGGCGGCGGAGAGGATCTTCAACATTGGCAGGGGGATGGAACGGACCCGGCCCGGCTTTCCCGAAAGGTCGGCATAAAGCGCGGCCACTTCCCGATCTGTGGGATTGCCGACGCTTCCTATATCGATGGTGCAGCTCCCAAGGTCGGGCGCCGAAAGGGCTTTCACCGCGACTTTCGCCACGTCCGAAACCGCCACCATATTTCGCTTCTTGTTGCCGTCGCCGAACAGGAAGGCGGTTCGGCCGCGAAGGACAGCTGCCCCGATCAGATCATGGGCATAGAGGTCCATGAAGAAGCTCGGTCGAAGGATCACATATTCCAGCCCGGAGGCTTTGAGATGCGCCTCCGTCTTCGCCTTCGCCCTCCAGAATTCGGAAGAGTGACCAGGAGATGCGCCCGCAGCGGAAAGATAGACGAACCTGCCCACTCCGGCTTCCGCTGCGGCGTCGATAAGGTACTTGTGGCCTTCGATATCAACCCTTCGGATCGAGTGCCGCGACTTGCCCAGCAGGCCGTGGATGCAGGTGATGACTTTGTCGGTTCGGGCCATCAGGCCAGCGACAGACGCGCGGCTGGCGAGGTCGAGTTCAACGACCTCTACACCTCTGTCGCGAAGCCATTGCGCCTTGTCCGGGTCGCGGCAGGCGGCCCGAAAGATAATGTTCTCGCCCTGCAGGCGTTCGGCCACCGCGCGGCCGAGACGGCCCGTAGCCCCCACAAGCAAGATCATAAACGTCCCCCCGGAGGAAGGCTCCGCCCGACCAGCGGCCGAGTCAAGCCTATCGCTTGAACGCAAATGGCAGAGCAGTCTTCCTTGGCTGAGGGGCCGCGTCACTTCATTCCGAAGATATGAAGCGAAGGGAGGCTCAATGCGCATGCGGCGCGGTGAAGGCGATCTGCCGGGGCGAGCCGGCCCGAATTTCGATCTGCCGTTGCCTGAATTGCAAGCGTCGAACTGGCAGCGCCTTTTCCTACAATGCGACCTTTGGGGCCGACCAGGTCAGCCCCCCAGGTGAAACTTCGTTTTACGAGCGGACTTCGGAGGAAGGCCATTGGGCGCGCTTTCATTTCTGCCCCGCCTCCGGGACGACGATCTGGTACGAGATCGAGCTGAGGCCGAATATGGTGACGATCCCGGTCGGCGCCTTTGCCGACCCGCAATTTCCCGAACCCGCCTTTGCGGTCTATTCGGAGCGCAAGCATGAATGGGTCGAGGCCCGGACGGCCGAGCCGCTGGAGGAGCAATAAGAGCGACTCCGAGGTCTTAAGCGGCCAGACCGTCAAATTGCAGCCGCGCCAGCCGCGCGTATAGGCCGCTCCGCGCATTGAGGCTGTCATGCGTGCCTTCCTCGACAATGCGGCCATGGTCGAGCACGATGATCCGGTCGGCCGCCCGCACCGTCGCCAGGCGATGGGCGATGACGATCGTCGTCCGCCCTTCGACAAGCCGGTCGATCGAGGCCTGTACCAGTCGTTCCGATTCCGCATCCAGCGCCGAAGTCGCCTCGTCCAGCAACAATAAGGGGGCGTCGCGAAGGATCGCGCGGGCGATGGCTATGCGCTGTCTCTGCCCGCCCGAAAGGCGCGCTCCGCTTTCGCCCATGAAGGTGTCGAGGCCGTCCGGTAGCCGGCGCAGGAATTCGGCGGCATTGGCGGCTTCCGCGGCGGCCCAGAGCGCATCATCATCGGCATCCCAGCGGCCGTAGCGGAGATTGTCGCGGGCCGACGCGGCAAAGATCATCGTTTCCTGGGGCACCACCGCGATCCGCGCGCGCATCTCGGCCGGGTCGGCCTGGCGAAGGTCGACGCCGTCCATGCTGACCATGCCCTGGTCCGGATCGTAGAAACGCTGCGCCAGCTGAAACAAGGTGGTTTTGCCCGCGCCCGACGGGCCTACAACCGCCAGCGTTTCCCCGGGCCGGACGGTGAGGGTGAAATCGTCCAGCGCGCTGACCTCGCGTCGGGTCGGATAGCGGAAGGTCACATGATCGAAGATCAGGGCGCCTTCGGCCGGGACGGGCAGCGCTAGGGGCGAGGCCGGCGCCTTGATCTGCGGTACCTGGGCGAGCAATTCGGCCAGGCGTTCGGCCGCGCCCGCGCCGCGCAACAATTCGCCATAGACTTCGGTTAGCGCCCCGAACGCGCCGGCGACGATGATCCCGGTAAAGACGAAGGCAGTGACGACACCGCCGGAAAGCGCGCCTTCGGAAACGTTCACCGCCGCCTGCCACATCACCATCGTGATCGATCCGAGCATCAGCGCCATGACCGTGGCGGTCATCATGGCGCGGATGCGGATCCGCTTTTTCGCGGTCTTGAACGCGTCTTCGGCGGCCTGGCCGAAGCGGTCGCTCTCGCGATCCTCCTGACCGAAGGCCTGGACGATCTTCATCGCGCCCAGGGTCTCCGACACCATCGAGCCGACATCGGCGATGCGGTCCTGGCTGTGGCGCGACAGGTTCCGAAGCTTGCGTCCAAGCAGCACGATCGGGAGAATGATGACCGGGATACCCAGCAGCAGCGCCAAAGTGAGCATCGGAGCCAGGGTGAACAGATAGATAATCCCGCCAACGCCCATCACCATGTTGCGGAGCGCCACCGAAACGGTCGATCCTACCACCAATTCGATCAACGCCGTGTCCGAAGTTAGCCGCGAGGCGATTTCGGAAGGACGATTTTCCTCGAAGAAGCGCGGCTCCATCCGCAACAGGTTGCGGTGCACGTCGGTCCGAACATTGGCGACCACGCGCTCGCCCAGCCAGGCGACGAAATAGAATCGGACCGCCGTGGCGATCGCAAGGATCAGGACGATCCCCAGCAGATAATAGAAATGCTGCGAAATATCGCCGCCCGCCGCGGAAAACCCCTTGTCGATGACGCGCCGGAAACCGTCTGGAATGGCTAGGGTGGCGAGCGCCGCGACCAGCAGCGCCGTGGCGGCGCAGGCAATTTGCAGCGGATAGCGCGTGGCATAACCCCAGATGATCCTGAGGCTACCGATATTCTTCGCCGGAGGAGGTTCGTCGCGCTTTGTCGCCATGGAAGCCGACTAGCAGCGCAAGCCGCCCGGCTCAATGCCACCGTTGGACGATATAAGGAGGCGGGGAAAGAAGCGAAATGCAGCCATTGACCGACCGGTCGGTTATAGCGTCTATTGCAGTGCAGCAACGTTACCGGAGGTGGAATGCTCTACGACGCCTATGAAATGCAGCGCTCGCTGCTTGCGGGAGCGAGCACGCTTGCCAATATCGGCGCCGGATGGATGCAAAACCCCGCCAATCCCTTTGCCTATAGCGGCATGGGCCCAATCGTTTCCTCGGCGCTGGACGTATTCGCCCATGTTGCGGCGCCCCGCGGAAAACCCGATTTCGGGCTGGTTACGACCATCGTCCAGGGCAAGACGGTCCCGGTTCAGGAAGAGATCGTGCTTCGCAAGCCTTTCGGTCAACTGAAGCGCTTCCGCCGCGAGGGCGTGGAGGATGCACCCCGCTTGCTGATCGTGGCGCCGATGTCGGGCCATTATGCGACCCTGCTTCGCGGCACGGTTGAGCGGATGCTTCCGGGTCACGACGTCTACATTACCGACTGGCGCGACGCCAAGCTGGTCCCGACCAGCGAAGGCCGCTTCGATCTCGACGATTATGTGGATTATATCATCGAGTTCCTGGAGCATATCGCCGCCGAAGGCAAAGGCGGGAATACCCATATGCTCGCCGTCTGCCAGCCGTCGGTTCCGTGCTATGCGGCCGCGGCGATCATGGCCGAAGACAAGAATCCGGCGCGGCCCAGGACGCTGACCCTGATGGGCGGCCCGATCGACACACGCAAGGCGCCGACCGCGGTCAATCTACTGGCGACCGAGCGCCCGCATACCTGGTTTCAGAAAAATGTGATTGCCACCATTCCGTATTCCTATCCGGGCGCCGGACGACGCGTTTATCCGGGCTTCCTGCAGCTTGCCGGGTTCATGACCATGAACCTTGGCAGCCACCTCACCAGCCATTGGGAATTGTTCAAGCATCTGGTGGATGGCGACGAGGAAAGCGCCGACGCGACCAAGGATTTCTACGAGGAATATCGGTCGGTCTGCGACATGACGGAGGAATTCTATCTGCAGACGGTGGACGTCGTCTTCCAGCGCCATCTGCTTCCCAAGGGCGAGATGATGCACCGGGGCCGGCGCGTGAGCCCCGCCGCGATCAAAGACATCGCGCTTCTCGCCATCGAAGGGGAGCGTGACGATATTTCAGGGGTCGGCCAAACGAGGGCCGCGCTGGATATTTCGACCAGACTTCCCGACGACGAGAAGAAATATCATCTGGCCAAGGGCGTCGGCCATTATGGCATCTTCAACGGCAGCAAATGGCGCACCAGGATCGCGCCGGTGGTCGAAAAATGGATTGCCGCCCATAATGACTAATCGAAATTATTGAAGAAACTTCATTTCTCGCCCATCTCACAGTCTCCTCATCGTTCGTAATCGAATGGATGGGGCCTTATCTCTCATGCTGCGGGAGGCTGCCTGGGGCTTGGCCATAGGCCACCATGTTGACGGGAGCGTTGATTTTGCTACGTTGTTAGGTCATTTTCTTGCCGTTCCCTGAAGGGGGCAAGCTGGAGATACAGAGATGCGTCTTATCGTGACGACTGCACTTGCAATGGCGCTTTCGACCGCTACCGCTGCCCATGCGGCCGAGGGCCGGAAGTCCTCAACGGCCGCGGCGCCCGGGGACAGCCTCATCTGTAAAAAGTTCACCAAGATAGGGACGCTCGCGGGATTCTACAAAATCTGCAAAACCAAGAGCGAGTGGGATCGCGAGCATTCAAATATCCGTACCGCTGGGCAGGGTGGTTATTGCGGGCCGCAAGAGACCCAAGGCGGCCAGACTACAGACACTTGCTGAGCGTCTGACCAGGCAGAGTCGTTCACCCGGGCACTTGTCACAACGGGCCGTCGCCTCGCGCATAATGATCGAACGAAGCTCTTGAGATACTTGAAAAATATCTCGCCCAACCCACATCCACCTCATCGTTCAACAATCGAAAGGAGGTGGTCAGATGTCTCATTGTCTTATGCCGTTAGCGGCGGATCTTTTGGGCTCGGCCTCCGATAGCGGGGCGCGCGCCTAAGGATTAAGCCGTTATCGGCTGACAATGTACGAGGGCCGCCTCCCCCCGGGAGGCGGCCCTTTGCATGTTCGGTCATTGCCGCCAAATTAAGGGCGCTCTGCCGATATGGATTCACTCCAGATATTGGGCGAGTTTGTCGAGAGTCGTGTATCCGATCTCCACCGCGCCGAAGCCGATCTTCTCGTCGCGCAGTTCCGCCGTCGGATGCAATTGGCGCAAGGTCACCACCGTCTTGCCGTTGCTTTGTGCATCGAAAGTGACCGTCACTCCAAAGCGGGCTGGATCGTCGTCAATGTCGGATCCATGCTCGATCTCGATCAGCCGTGGCGCGTCGACGCGGAGGAAGACCATGCGGTTCTCATAGCGCGTGCCGTCGGGCGCTACATAAGCGAAACGCCAGCGGCCGCCGGGGCGGATGTCGATCTCGTGGGTTTCGCTCTCATATCCCTCCGGTGAGAACCACTGGGTGATCTGGTTGGGATCGGTCCACGCCTGGAACACTCGTTCCCGCGGCGCGTCGACCACACGCGTGATCACGATCTCCCGGTCCAGCGCCCAGGTGGAGCGCGGATCAATGGCGCGGGGATCATTTTTCTGGGTCATTCTTTTGTGCCTTTTCGGATCGGTCGATATGTGCTGTGGCGGTAATCGGCTCCCGCGGCCGCCGGCTAGTCCCGGTCGGGAGCGCCGAGCGGGAAATAAGCCCGATAAGGCCGGCCTTCCTCGACTGCGCGGGCAAAGGATGGACGGCTCAACAACTGCGCCCGATATTCCCGCAGCCGCGGGAAAGCGGGCGCAATCTGGTGAACCCAGTCGGCGTAGAATAGAGAGGGCGCCGCCGCGCAATCCGCCATGGTGAAGTCCTTGCCGGCTGCCCAGATCCGACCCGCAAGCCGCTTTTCCAGCCAGTCATAGGCAGTGTCGAGCGCGAGCCTCGCTTCCGACATGGCGTTGTTCATGCGGGCTCCGTCCGCCTTTATGGCCTCGAACACGGGCCCCTGCATCGCCGACATGACATGATTGTCGAAGAAACGGTCCATGAACCGAACCTCCAGCGCCGCCTCTTGGTCCTCCGGAAGCAGGCGGACGGCACCCGAATGATGCTGGTCAAGATATTCGATGATCACACTCGACTCGACGATCGTCCTCCCGTCATCGACCAGCACGGGAAATTTCCGAATGGACCAGAGTGACGCCATCTCCTCCATCGCCCCTGGCTCTTCAAGATGCCGATAATCGAAGGGAATGTCATTCTCCCAAAATGCGATCAACACCTTCTGGCAGTAGGAAGAAAAAGGATGTGAGTAGAGCGTCAGCGTCATTATAAGACCTTTCTGATTGCGATACGCAAGTGGTTGCGGATTAGGTGCACTGATCTCGAATTGCAAGCAGCAGGCCCAAATTTGACGAAACGAAGCCGGACCATCCCCTCGCAGCTACGGCTTGATTGACGATTCATTCTTTCGATCGGCAGCGGAGCGTTTGGGGGAGTTTTGGGGAGGATCGATGGGTGCCGCATCGAGGCCCGAAGGGGCATCGGCCGGACCTGTGGCGGCAAGAAAGTGATCAAGGCGATCAAAGCGCGCGTCCCAGGCGCGGCGGGTGAAGTTCAGCCAGACCATCGCTTCTTCCAGCCGTTCCGGCCGGATCTGGCACGGTCGGCGCTGTCCGTCGCGTCGGCGCAGGATGAGCCCGGCATGCTCCAACACTTTCAGATGCTGCGATACCGCCGGCAGACTCATGGCGAACGGCTGCGCGATCTCCTGCACAGTCAGTTCACCCTGGTCGGCAAGGCGACTGATAATCGCCAGCCGGGTGGGATCACCCAAAGCGGCGAAAGCCGAGCTAACTTCCTGTGAGAACATCTGGGGCGCCGATCATTATTTAAGTAATCACTTAAATAAAGGGGCGGGCGACGTCAAGCGGGCCTGGGCCCAGCGAGACCGGGTTCATGCGGCGCCGGATCAACGTGTCAAAACTATCGGACGGGCTGAATTTGCCACCGATGCCATGGTGACGACGGCTTGTTTCGCGCTCCGCGTGCTACGTTAGATCAGGAGCGTCAGTTATCCGCGAGAGCGACATGCCGTACAGAAGGCAGGTCGAGGTTGCTTCATCATTGGCATTCAACCGCCCTTGATTAAGATCACAAGCGATCATGCTTTATCCAAAATATCTCTGATTCTTGCGGCGAGATCAGCGTAGCTAAATGGTTTCGTAATAAGCTCCACGCCTGGATCCAGGCGTCCGTGGTGGACGATGGCATTGCGGGCATAGCCGGTCGTGAAGAGGATTTTTAAGCCGGGGCGGATATTTGAAGCCTCTTTGGCCAGCACGGCTCCGCTCATTCCTCCAGGCAGGACCACGTCGGTGAAGAGCAGATCGATCTTGGTCCCCTTGTTGCCGAGCAGCGCCAACGCCGCCCGGGCGTCGGCCGCCTCAAGGACGCGGTAGCCAAGTTCGCGTAGAACTTCGGCCGAATAGGCGCGGACGTCCTCGTCGTCTTCGCAAACCAGGATCGTTTCCTCACCGATGCCTGTCGGCGCGGGCAGGGGTTCGTCCTGAGGGTCCGCCGCGGCCTGCCCGATCAGCCGCGGAAGGTAAATCTTGACAGTCGTACCTTCGCCAAGCTCCGAATATATCTTCAAATGGCCGCCCGACTGCTTGATGAAACCATACACCATCGACAACCCAAGGCCGGTGCCCTTGCCGACTTCCTTGGTTGTGAAAAAGGGCTCGATGGCTTTGGCAATGGTTTCCGCGTCCATCCCGGCACCCGTGTCGGAGAGGCACATGACGACATATTGACCAACGGCCACGCCGGGGTTTTGGGCGGCATAGGACTCGTCGAGATGGGTATTTTGCGTTTCGATCGTTAGCTTCCCGCCCTCCGGCATTGCGTCTCTCGCATTGAGCGCGAGGTTCAAAATCGCATTTTCAAGCTGATTGGGATCGGTCTCCACCAGCCAGATGCGCGGCGGAAGGACTGCCTCCACTTCGATCGTTTCGCCAAGCGTGCGATGAAGCAGCTCGGACATTCCGGGCAACAGCCGATTGACGTCGGTAGGCTTTGGGGACAGCGGCTGGCGCCTTGAGAATGCCAGCAACCTTTGCGTGAGCGTTGCCGCGCGCTTAGCACCCTCCATCGCTCGCTCGGCGTAGCGGCGGAGAGCAGCCGCCTCTTCCGGCATCTTGCGGCAGAGAATATCCAGATTGCCGCTGACGACCTGAAGCAGATTGTTGAAATCGTGAGCGATGCCGCCCGTTAGCTGTCCTACCGTTTCCATTTTCTGCGACTGCCGAAGCGCTTCTTCCGCCTCCGATCGCCGCGCGACCTCTTCTGCGACGCGTTGCTCCAGGGTTTCGTTCAACTCGCGCAACGCGGTTTCCGCCCGCACCCGCTCCGTGAGTTCCTTTTGGGCTGCTTCGTAAAGCCTGGCATTATCGATTCCGACGGCCGCCTGCGCGGCAACGCCGGTGATCAATCGCTCATGCCGGGCCGAAAACCGGCCCACTTCCGGATGCCCAAAGAAGAGCCCGCCTATCACCTCTCCGGAACGGCTGGTTACCGAAACCGCCAAATAGCTTCGCACCGGCAGGTGACCCTTGGGCATTCCCCTGTGGGGATCACTCTTTCCGTACCTGGCGTCGGCCATGATATCATCGGACCTGACGACACCTTCCCCTATGAAAGTAGGGTGAAAAATTGCGGTCGCCCCAGGCATTCCAAAATGATCGAAGTCGGAGCGTTCGGCGCCGGCGAGAGAATATAAGAGATATTTTTCGCCGCTGGGATCCAGCACATTATAGAAGAATGCACCAAACTGGGCTCCCGTCAGTTCAACGCCGGCGTTTGTCACCATCTGAACCAGCCGATCCAGGTCCAATTCCGCTGCAATGGCCGACCCGGTGCTGTTGAGCGTCTCGAGCATGCGGCTTTCTTCCAAAAGCGCCGCGTCAGCTCGCTTCCGCTCCCTCAAGTCGACTATCGTGCAGATTGCCCCGATATGCTCGTCGGCCCGCATGATCGGCGTCGCCCAATATTCCACGGGGACCGGTGTTCCATCCAGTCGGTAGAAACTTTCTTCCGCTACATGGCCGGCCTGCCCGATCGACGCGCAGCGGTAGATGGGGCATTCTTCCACCGGGTAGTGCGCGCCGTCGGGCTTGGTATGATGGATTAAATCGTGCAGCTTTCGGCCGAGCACCTGCTGCTCGTCCTCGAAACCGAGCATTTCCAGAAACCCTCGGCTGACCAGGGTGGTGTTGCCTTCCCGATCGACGGCGTAGAAGCCGCCCGGAGCGGCATCCAGAACGGTTCGCATGCGCTCTTCGCTTACGCGCAGAGCTTGCTCGGCCGAATGCTGCGCCGAAATCTCCGTATTGACTCCAAACCAGCGAACCACATCGCCGCTCGCATCGCGCACCGGCTGAACCCGGGTAAGAAACGAACGGAAAACTCCGTCGGCACCCCTGAGGGGGAAGGTCATTTCAAACGGTTCGCCCGTGCCGATGGACTGGGTCCATCGTTCCATAACGTCGGGGAGCACGCCTGGATCGTGAACCTTTTGCCAGCCCCAGCCTTCCATTTCGGCCGGAGTGGTACCGGAATATTCGTGCCAGCGACGATTGTACCAGACGATATAGCCGTCGCCATTGGCCATCCAGCACAGGACCGGAATGTTGTCGGCAATTAGCTTGAATTCATCTTCCGGAATCAGATCGGCAGATAGAGGCTGCAGCCTATGATCAAGGGGCGTAGCAGTGCGCCAATATAGGTGCTGAAATTCACTGAGCAGGCCTTCAGGCGGGCTGGACGTCATTCTCACCTCGCTACACGCCCCCGCGCACTAGCTTCCTCTAGATGGGGCACCCTGGCTTCTCCAGCACTTTCGCAACATAGGTGACGCACGGCACTCTTGCTTCCGGTCGCTTCTGGCGCGCGCATAGGCTGGGGCGAGGCCAGGGCCGGCGCTGTTCTGGGCCAGCACGATCGGAACCGGAAATACACCAGTCCGAATGTTTCCTAGATCTGGCTAACGGCCTTTTCGACGTTGAGCGCGGCTTCGACCATCCGTTCCCAGACATCCGCATCGCCGGCCGCCGCCATCACTCGGTCGGGCTCGCGTAGCGTGCGAAGGATGGCGAGGGCGTCGTCGACATGCTCATGCCAGAGTTCGTCCACGCTGGGACCGGCCGATGGGTCGTCGCCCTCGGCATTGCTGCTGAGCTGACGCCCCGCCAGCACTCGGGCGATGCGTTCGACGAGCGTTAGGTTGGATACGGGCATTCGTCTCTCCCTCGTTTCGAGGGGTAAACGGCGAAAGGCAAAAGCGGTTGCCTTTTAATCGAAGCCAAACCCCATCAGCCAAGCGATCAGCAGCGCGGACAGGATCCACACTGTTACCACGATGGCCGCGCCCCAGGCGGAGCCGGGCCGCTCGGCTGCCGCCGCGGCGATGGCGCGATGTTCGGCGAACAGGCCGGGCGGCAACATTTTCACGAACAGCCAGATGCCGATCGGCACAAGGATGATGTCATCCAGCAGACCGAGTATCGGAATGAAATCCGGGATGAGGTCGATCGGGGACAATGCGTATGCGGTGATCAGCAGCCCGAATGCCCTGGCATACCAGGGCGCCCGCTTGTCGCGCGCCGTCAGCCAGGCCGCGTGCGCATCGACCCGAATACGACGCGCCAGCGATACCAGGCTGTTGGGGCGCCGGATCAAAGCACCTCGAACAATCCGGCCGCGCCCATGCCGCCGCCGATGCACATGGTGACGACTACATATTTCGCGCCGCGCCTTCTGCCCTCGATCAGGATGTGGCCGGTCATCCGAGCTCCCGACATTCCGTAGGGATGGCCGATCGAGATCGCGCCGCCATTGACGTTCAACCGGTCGTCGGGAATGCCGAGCTGATCCTGGCAGTAAAGAACCTGGACCGCGAACGCCTCGTTCAATTCCCACAGATCGATATCGGCGACCGTCAGCCCGAAGCGCTTGAGCAATTTGGGCACTGCGAAGACGGGCCCGATGCCCATTTCGTCGGGCTCGACGCCCGCCACGGCCATACCCAGATAACGGCCAAGCGGCTTCAGCCCGCGCTCGGCGGCGACGCCGGCTTCCATCACCACGCAGGCCGAGGCCCCATCCGAAAGCTGGCTGGCGTTGCCGGCGGTGATCATCGATTCGGGCCCCATGACGGGCTGCAGGGCGCGGAGCCCCTCGATCGTCGTGTCGGCGCGATTGCCTTCGTCTTTTGCGAGCGTGACCTCCTTTTGCGAAACCTCGCCGCTTTCCTTGTCCTTCACCATCATCGTCGTGGTGACGGGGATGATCTCATCATCGAATTTTCCGGCGGCCTGCGCGGCGGCGGTGCGTTGCTGAGACTTTAGCGCATAATCATCCTGCCGCTCGCGGCTGACCGTATAGCGCTTGCCCACCACCTCGGCGGTCTGCAGCATCGGAATGTAGATGGCGTTGTGCATCGACAACAATTCGGGGTCGGATCCCACGCGCATTTCGGGAGTCTGGACGAGCGAGATACTTTCAACGCCGCCGGCGACGCAAATGTCCATGCGATCGACGATCACTTGCTGCGCGGCGGAAGCGATCGCCATCAGTCCCGAAGCGCATTGGCGCTCGATCGACATACCAGCGACGGTGACGGGAAGGCCGGCGCGAAGCGCGGAAGCGCGGCCGATCGTGGTCTGCACGCCCTGCTGCAGCGCCGCGCCGACGATCACGTCGTCTATCTCCGCAGGATTGACGCCGGCCCGTTCGACCGCCGCGCGAATGGCATGGGCGGCGAGAGTAGGGGAGGGGCTGGCGTTGAACGCCCCGCGATAGGCGCGGCCGATCGGCGTGCGGGCGGTAGAGACGATGACGGCTTCGCGGTTGGCCATTGGGTTACTCCTTCGATTTTCAGGTAAAGATGAGCGCGATCCAGCCGGCCTGCAATGCCGGGCGGTCCTCGCCTTCGATTTCGACGATGACCTGGTGGAGAAATTGCCACTGGCCGGGCTTTTTCTCCTCCATGCTTTCCAGCGTGAAGCGGCCGCGAACGCGCTTGCCCGCGCGCACCGGCGCAATGAAGCGGACCCGCTCCAGGCCGTAATTGATCGCCATCGTGAGATTGTCGGGCATCAGCATGGCGCTCGCGCCCATCTGGCTGAGCAGCGACAGGGTCAGAAAACCGTGCGCGACCGTGCCGCCGAACGGAGTCTGCGCCGCCGCTTCGGGATCGACATGGATGAACTGGTGGTCGCCGGTCACGTCGGCGAAGGTATCGATGTCGGCCTGGCCGATTTCGATCCAGGGCGAAACGCCGATTTCCGTCCCCAGCCGGGACCGGATTTCATCAAGGCTGGCAATCGGCATTTCCGCTTCCCCAATTGTCCGGACGATCCGGCTCGGCTAGTGCGCCGGTCCTAGAACCTGCCTCTGGCGCGAAACAAGTATTTTGGAGTGGGAATATGGCGGTGGCCCAAGCGAACGCTACGGCATCGGCGCGCGCGGAAATTGCGCGGCTGCACCGGGCGCCCGAACCAGACGTGCTTGCGCCCCTTTTGAAGGACGCCGCACTCGATCCCGAATCGCGGGGGCGGGTCGAACGCCGGGCCCTGGGCATGTTGGCGGAGCTTCGAAGCGCGCAATCGTCGGGCTGGGTGAACCAGTTCCTGCAGGAATATCGGCTGAACACGTCGGAAGGCATAGCCTTGCTGTCCTTGGCCGAGGCGTTCCTGCGCGTGCCCGATCCGGAAACCGCAGACCTGCTGATCGCCGACAAGCTGGGCGATGCCGACTGGAAGGCGCATAAAGGCAAATCGCATTCCGCCATGGTCAATTCGGCCACCTGGGGGCTGGTGATCGGCCGCGCTTTGGTCAGCGAAAGCAGCCAGGCGAGCGTCCTCAAAAAACTGGTCGCGCGCGCGGGCGAGCCATTCGTACGTCAGGCGGTCGGCGCCGCGATGCGGATGATGGGCGAGATCTTCGTGATGGGCCGCACGATCGAGGAAGCGGTCACGCGCATGAAGAAGCGCGAAAATCGCGGCTTCACCGCCAGCTTCGATATGCTGGGCGAGGCGGCGCGCACTTTCCCGGACGCGGAGCGTTATTATCGTTCCTATGAGGATGCGATCCGGGCGGTCGGCAATTCGCCCGAACTTGGCCATTCGATCTCGGTCAAATTGTCCGCGCTCCACCCCCGCTATGAAGTCGCGCAATATGATCGTTGCGTATCCTCGCTGACCGAGCAGGTCGAGGCGCTGGCGACGCTCGCCAAGAATTTCGGCATCGCGTTCACGATCGACGCGGAAGAAACCGAACGGCTCGAAATGAGCCTGGATATTATTGAAAAAATTGCGGGGCTTCCGGCGCTCAAAGGCTGGGACGGGCTCGGCATGGCGATCCAGGCCTATGGCAAGCGCGCGCGGCCGACCATCGCCTGGGCGGATTCGATCGGACGCCAGACCGGCCGCCGGATCGCGACGCGGCTGGTGAAGGGCGCTTATTGGGACAGCGAAATCAAGCATGCGCAGGAACAGGGGTTGTCCGATTATCCCCTGTTCACCCGCAAAGCGGCGACCGATGTTTCCTACCTCGCCTGCGCGAAGGATATGCTGGCGGCCAGGAACATCTACCCGGCCTTTGCGACGCACAATGCGCTGACTGTCGCCACCATCCTGGAATGGGCCGGAACCGCGAAGGATTTCGAATTCCAGCGCCTACATGGAATGGGCCAGGGGCTGTATGAAAAACTGGTGCGCGAAGAAGGCTATCATACCCGCATCTACGCGCCGGTCGGCGGCCATCGCGACCTGCTCGCCTATCTGGTCCGGCGCTTGCTGGAAAACGGCGCCAATTCCAGCTTCGTGCACCAGCTGGCCGATGAGAAATTGACCGACGCCGATATCCTGGCCGACCCGGTGGCGAAGATCGTGGCGGTGGGTGGAACGCGGCACCCCAGGATTCCGCTCCCCGCCGATTTATTCGCGCCCGAACGCACCAACAGCGCTGGATTGGACCTCAACGACCGGCGGGAACTGAATCGTGTGAGGCAGGCGGTCGCCGTCCATCCCTTGGCTTCCGCACAAAGTAAATCCGGGCAAAAGCCGGCGGCCTCGGCCTCTGCCGACGGCAAGGGGCATCCCGCGATGACCCGAGCGCTCAAGGCCTTTCCGGATTGGGCCGCGACCAGCGTCGAGCATCGCGCTTCGTGCCTGGAACGGCTTGGCGACCTGCTGGAGCGCGAACGCGACACGTTGATGGCGCTGGCCGTCCAGGAGGCAAAGAAGACCATCCCCGACGCGCTCGGCGAGGTTCGCGAAGCGGTGGATTTTTGCCGTTATTATGCGGCCCAGGCGCGCGCCGGCCTGCAGCCGGTCGAACTTCCCGGGCCGACGGGGGAGCGAAACCTGCTCCGCATGGAAGGGCGCGGCGCCTGGGTCTGCATCGCGCCGTGGAATTTCCCACTCGCCATCTTCTTGGGGCAAGTCACGGCGGCTCTGGTGGCCGGCAACACGGTCATCGCCAAGCCCGCGCCGCAGACGCCCGAAATCGCCGCCTTCGCGGTCGGCCTCGCCCATGGCGCAGGAATTCCCGAAGACGCCTTGATTCTCGCGGCCGGGGGGCCGGAGGTTGGCCAGGCGCTGATGGAGGATGTCCGGATTGCCGGCGTCGCCTTCACCGGATCGACCGCGACCGCCAAGCGCATCGCGCGCACCTTGCTGGCCGACGACGATCGCGCGATCATTCCCCTGATCGCCGAGACGGGCGGCATCAACGCGATGATCGTGGATTCGACCGCCTTGCCCGAACAGGTGGTGCAGGATGTCGTCACATCCGCCTTCCGTTCGGCCGGGCAGCGTTGCTCGGCCTTGCGCCTGCTGCTGCTGCAGGAGGAAATTGCCGACCGGACGCTGGAAATGCTTGCCGGAGCGATGGACGCGCTGATCGTCGGCGATCCATCTGATCCCCGGACCGATGTCGGGCCGGTGATCGACCAGGGCGCCTATGACCGGCTGATGGAGCATCGTGCCGACAGCCAAAAAAGCTGGCTGAAGACGATCGAGGCGCCGGACGAGGGCCTGTTCGTCCCGCCGACCCTGATCAAGGTCGCGAAAATGGAGGATGTCGGCCGCGAATGGTTCGGGCCCTTGCTGCATGTCACCACTTGGAAGGCTGGCCAATTGGCCGAGACGATCGCCCGAGTGAACAAGAGCGGATTTGGCCTCACCATGGGGCTCCACAGCCGGATCGCGCGATCGGCGGACGAGGTCGAAGATCTCGCCACGGTCGGCAATCTCTACGTCAACCGGTCGATGATCGGCGCCATAGTCGGGTCGCAGCCGTTTGGCGGGGAGGGGCTTAGCGGCACCGGTCCCAAGGCGGGCGGCCCGCATTATCTGCCACGCTTTTGCGCCGAGCGAGTGACATCGACCGACACGACCAGTTCGGGCGGCAATGCCAGCCTGTTATCGCTGGACGATGTCGGGATCTGACGGGGCGTCGGCCACGGCCGTTTTCACCGGGGCATAGGGCATCACCAGATTTCCGTCGGGGGCAGCGGTAAAGGTCGTCTGGGTCGGATAGGCGAATTCGACCTTATTGTCGCGGAACGCCTTCAAGATTTCGAGGCAGATGGCGGCGCGGGTGGCGAACACATCTTCGAAATCCGCCGAATGAACGTCGAACAGCAATTCGAAATCGAGGCTTGAAGGCCCAAAGCCGATCATCCCGCACCGGACCATCGTCGTCCGGTCATGGCTGTCGACGATATCGCGTACGAGCGAGGGGACCCGCGCCAGCAGATCAAGGTCGGTCCGGTAGACCAGTCCGAACGTCAGGACGATGCGGCGATGTTCGAGGTTGGTGAAATTATGCACCTGCATGTCGAGCAATTTGGCGTTGGAGACGATGACTTCCTGGCCGTCGAGCGACCGGATGCGCGTCGTCTTGAGGCCGATCTGTTCGACCGTGCCCGTGGTATTTTCAAACCTTATGCCGTCACCGCGGCGGAAGGGCTTGTCGAAGATGATCGAAAGCGCGGCGAACAGGTCGGAAAAGATCCCTTGCGCCGCAAGGCCGATGGCGATGCCGCCAATACCGAGGCCAGCGACGAGGCCGGTGACGTTCACCCCCAGATTGTCGAAAATGAGGATGATCGCGATGGCGAACAGGGCGACCGTCACCAGCAGGCGAATGATCCCGACCGCGGAGCCCAAAGTGGAATGCGCCTCGTCCGGCCCGACGCGATGTTCGATATAGCCAAGGATCAGTTCGCGAACCCAGATTGCCGCCTGGAAAGCTGCTGCAACCACGAACAATATGCTGATCACCCGGAAAACGGCCGGCGGAGTCTCGGCATTTTCGGCGACCAGCATTGCCGACGCCATGATGATGAAGAAGATCGAGGTCCTGGCCAGCGTGCGGGCGAAGATGATTCGCCATTTCGTGCTTCCTTCGCCCGTCTTCAGCCATTTGCAGCCAAGTCCCCGGATGGCGAGCAAGACCAGGCCGATCGCGACCCCGATCGCCGTAGCGATCAGGATATCCACGCTATTTCCCGTCAGCCAGCGGCCGGCTTCGTCGAAGAGATGGGCGATTTTTCCGGAAAACTTTTCCGCAACCCCCGCCTGGTTCTGTTGTGTCATCAAGCCGCCCTGGTTTCAGCCTCTGTGCTTGCGGCGTTGCTTTCAAGAAATTCGATCAGGCCCCGTTCCGCGCCCGACAGGTATTTGGTTGCACGGGGACATTGCAAGCCACCCAGCGGATTGGCCGAATGGTTCCTGACCGCTTCGATCAGGGCCGGGTGAACATAGGATTTGCGGCTGATCGCGGGCGTGTTGCCCAGCGCCTTGGCGACCGGCTCCAGCATCTCCTTGAGGCTAATGCCCTTTTCGCCGGCTGCGCACATCGCTTCGAACGCGATCGCGCTCGCCCCCCAGGTGCGGAAATGCTTGGCTGTGAAATCGTCGCCCATCGCTTCCTTGATATAGGAATTGACGTCGCTGGAGGTCACCGGCTGCGGATCGCCCGATTCATCAACATATTGGAACAGATGCTGGCCGGGCAGATCCTGACAGCGTTTGACCAGCCGGGCGAGGTTTCGATCGGTGATCGACAATTCGCGAACCACACCGCCCTTGGCCGCGAAACGCATCTTCACCGTCTTGCCGAGCATCTTCACATGGCGGCGGCGCAAGGTGGTGGCGCCGAAGCTTTTATTGGCCTGCGCATATTGTTCGTTGCCGACACGAACCCGTTCCAGATCGAGCAGCCGGACCACCGCGGCCACCACGGTATCGCGCGCCAATTTGTGCCGGGCAACGTCGCCTTCGACACGCGATCGAAGCAAGGGAAGCTTGCGTCCGAACGCGGCGCACAGATCATATTTGGCGGCGTCCTGCTGGGCGCGGAAGGCTTCGTGATAGCGATATTGTTTGCGGCCCTTGTCGTCATAGCCGATCGCCTGGATATGCCCTTCCGGCGCGGGGCAGAACCAGGCGTCGCGATAAGCGGGCGGAAGGCCGATCCCGTTCAATCGGTCGATTTCATCGCGGTCGGTGATCCGCGTGCCGTCGGCGTCGAAATATTGCCAGTGACGGCCGTTTTTCTTGCGCGTGATCCCGGGAAGGGCGTCGTCCACATAACAAAGCATGAGCGCAGATACTCCCCGCGCGCCCGCTTCGTTCCGGTGAAGGCTTTGTTCGGGCGGGTACCTCCTCCGATTTGGCAAACTTGCCAATCATTATGGCTCTTACCTGTCAGCAACTTTGGAAGGTGGGTTCATGCTTCGAAAATGAGGGGTATTTTTCCTGACGATCAGCGCTGCCGACCTGATGGGCGCTTAAGCCATTATGCGCTGTAAGGGGCAAAGCTGCTGATCAAGCGCGTTTGCGCTATGCAAACCTGGTTTGATATGGAGTCATTTGTGGAGTTATATTAAAGCCTGCGTTTAATATAAGAGTTTATGTGGCTCTTAGTGGAGAAAGCTTTTGATATGGCTTTAAAGCGAAACAGCGGGGCATATGTGCTTCAGCCGCAAGGCTATAAAGCCTTCATTCCCGAGCCTTTGCCGCCAAAACCGCCCTTGGTTATGGATGATAAAATGAATACGGCCCTGTCTCGCGCGGATCGCGCGCTTGGCAGGCTGGACGGCTCCATTGAGACTCTTCCGCACCCAGAATTGTTCCTTTCGATGTTCGTTCGGAGGGAAGCGGTTCTCTCTAGCCAAATTGAAGGCACACAGGCTTCCCTAAGTGATGTTATCAAGGCTGAGGCCGCCGTGCACGACCGCAATAGGCCGACCGACGTCAAAGAAGTCCAAAACTACATCAGTGCCATGGACAAGGGAGCCGCACTTCTGGCCAAGCTTCCCATATCCACACGCCTGATATCTGAACTGCACAGCGTTTTGATGAATGACGTGAGGGGGCAACATCAGCTGCCCGGTGAGATCAGAACCAGCCAAAACTGGATTGGTGCTGCCGGCTGTAACCTAAACGACGCTTTGTTTGTGCCGCCTCCGCCAACCGAAGTGCACCGGCTCTTGGGTCAGTTGGAGCAATTCATCCATGACGATTCACCGTTGCCGCCTCTCGTAAGGATTGGAATGGCACACGGACAATTTGAAACGATTCACCCTTTCCTCGATGGGAACGGCCGCGTCGGACGCCTGCTGATTACTCTATTCCTCGTTGAAAAGACCGTACTCCGAAAGCCAGTTCTATACTTGTCATATTATTTCAAACGTCACCGATCAGAATATTATGAATGCCTGCAAGGGTTACGCGAGAGAGGGGATTGGGAAGCCTGGTTGCTTTTCTTTCTGGAGGGCGTCGCTTCCGTGGCGAATTTAGCGGCTGAAACGGCGGCTAAGGTGCTCCGTTTGCGTGAGGATGATCGTCAGAAAATCATCGAACGATTCGAGCGCTCTGCCGCGACACCACTCCGCTTATTGGACCAATTGTACAAACTACCGATCACCTATCAGGCCAAGGTCATGAAGGACCACGATGTCTCCTTCCCCACAGCCAATAATATCATTCAGCAGTTAGAAGCCGCGGGAATAATAGACGAAATCACCGGGCAGAAGCGCAATCGGGCCTATGTTTACCTTGGCTACATGCGGCTTTTCGACGAATTGTGACCACAGCGCTGCCTTGGCGCGCCCCGGACTCTTAGGCGTCCTCGACGGTCAGCGCTTCCAGGCTGATACGTGCCAGCGGACCCGCTTCGCCCTCGCTCCGGGCGTCGGAGATCAGGGCGATGTCGGCCAATATGTGCCCGCGAAGGGTGAATTCGGCTTCGGTCAGGTCGGCAAGAAAGGTGTCGGCCGAGGCGTCGGCTTCGTCGCCTTCGGTACGAAAGATGAGCTTGTGGCGGGTGCCGACGAACGTGCCGCTGGCCCAGCTTCGGCTTTCCGCCTGCTCGACGGTGAAGTTGGAAAAACCGCCTCGAAGTGCCCGGATCAGCGCGCTGGTGGGATCGCTCACAACAGGCTCTCCAACCGGTCGAGATATTTGACGACGCGGTTGATGGTGGCGGGCCGGGGCTCGCGTCCGTTACGAAGATCGAGTACGAAACGCGGATCGTGCACCACTTCGCGGCCGAAGCGTGTGGGCGGTGTTCTGCTTGTTCGCAAATGACGCTCAATACGGCGGACTAGGTGCATGATCGGCTCCTGACGAATCATTTTGTTCGCGATATGTTCCATGATCTAAGGAGATTTCCTACTTGTCTAGGAAAATTCCTATGCTAGGGTAAAAGGATGGACGTGCGGGCGACGCTGGAACGATTGATCGAGGAGAGGGGGGAGGATTATGCCGGCCTGTCCCGCCTGATCGGCCGCAATGCAGCTTATATGCAGCAATATATCAAGCGCGGGACTCCGAGGCGCCTGGCCGAGGAGGATCGGCGAATCCTTGCGAGCTATTTCGGGGTGTCCGAGCAATTGCTTGGCGGATCCAGCGTCTCTGCCCACGGCGAACATGTGGCGGTACCGCAACTGGACGTGGGTGCGTCGGCCGGCGGAGGCGCCTTTTCGGATGGCGAGCGCGCCCTTTCGCATCTGGCGTTCGACCGTAAATGGCTCCGCAGCGTGGGTGCCGGCGACGGGAAGCAGATGTCCATCATCCGGGTACAGGGGGATTCGATGGTCCCTGCTTTGGCGGAGGGCGACGAGATATTGGTCGACCGGGGCGACGCGGCGGAACGGCTTCGCGACGGCATCTATGTGCTTCGCCGCGACGATGCCCTGGTGGTGAAAAGGCTGGCGCCCGATCCGGCCGGGAGCAAGGTCGCCATCGGCAGCGACAATCCCGCCTATCCGAGTTGGCCCGAATGCGATCTCGCTTCGATCGAGATTGTCGGCCGGGTCGTCTGGTGCGGCAGGCGGCTACGGTAAGTATTAGCGCCTTCGGTCGGATAGCCAGATCAGGAGGGTGAGTGCGATTCCGACGCCGACCCCGACGAGAAAGCCGATGCTCGTCTGACGGACGAAGGCGCCCGCCAGGGTCCCGATCAGGATCGACGCGGCGAGAAGGAAGCCGCCAGCTTTGGTGGCGCGATCGGTGGAAGGGGTTGTCATGTCCCGCGTCATGGCAGTTTGGGCAAGGTCTTTCTACCCCGACGTCCGGCCCGTTAATCATGTCGCTTCGGCAAATGGAAACCAGTTTAGGATAGGGCGCCTTCACCACGACGCACAGGATTTCCCGTTGTTCAACCTCAGCTTAATCCATGATCGCGCCGCCTTCACTGACGCCACCGACCTCATTTCGGACTATGGCGCCTATGCGGCCAGGGAAGCGGCGGCGCGCGCGGAACGGAGCCGCGAGGCAGGTAACGTGCTCCATTTCTGCCGCTGGCGGCAGGCCGAACGCGCCGTGGCGATGGTGGCGGGCGATCAGCCGGCGGGGACCCTTCACTAGATGCGGTGAGGCTTCGCTTTGCCGTTCGCGGCTTTGGGATCCAAACAGGCCAGAGGTGCGCTGACTCCTCGCCGGGAGTAGAGCCGATCAGGCCGCCTCGATATAGGGATAGAGGTCGTCAGCCAACTGCTCTTCTGTCATATTTCCCGTAACGGCGGCCTCGAAGAGCGCGCCGAGCGTGGTGTCGTTCGGCATATTCAGAAAGTAGCCATTGAGCAGCAGGAACTCGATTGTCGCGCCGACACCCGCTCTCTTGTTTCCATCGACAAAGCCGTGATTTTGAGAGATCCCCACCCCTAGACGAATGGCGAGTGTAAGAATGTCAGTTTCGTCTTCGTAGTGATAAAGCTGCTGCGGTCTGGCGATTGCGCTTTGAATGAGCTCTTCGTCGCGTATGCCGTCAGCCCCGCCAAAGCGAGTCAGTTGGACGTGATGGATTTCCAGGACGTCGCCCAGTTGGAGCCAGACAGGCTCACTTTGCGAGATATTCAAACGTTTTCGAGAAACGCTTAGCAATGGCTTCGCGAAGCACTTTCCGGTCTAGATTTTCCATCGGGCGCGCCGCGAGGGGAGCACGCACGATCTGCTTCTCAGCATATTTCAGCATTGGCTGCGCTCCTTTAATCCCGAATGTATATTGTAACTGCCAGTTAAAGGTCAACGTACGTATGCTAATGTAGATCGTCATATACGATCAGCATGGTGGCGGGGTATACCGTGTGTAGGTACCGTGAAACGCTCTAAACTGCTGTCTCGTGTGATTGCACGAAAATTCTGTTCTGGCCGGATACATGTTGCGCCGCTAGATTCAGGCGATGTTACAAGTCGCTGCGGGGCGGCGTGTGGCCGCCGCTTTGGCTGCCGCAGCCCTTTTTCTCGGCCCTGAAAATACCAAGGCGCAGGACGCCGAGCCTTTTGGCGAGCTGCAGGCACCGCTCGATCCGTCGGCCCCGCTCGAGCCGCTTCCCGACCTTGGTGTCGACTGGCCCGAAATGGACGAACCGGAAGCCAATCCGATCGCGGTCGCGCCTGATGCCAGTATCGCCGATGCCGCGACCGAACGAACCTATGCCGTTCGCATTGAGGGGCTTCAGATTGCCGACGCTGAAAAGCTGATCGCCGAATTCAGGGCCTTGTCTACCCTGGAGGCCCAGAAATCCGACCCGGCCAATGCCGCCCAGATCGACCGGCGCGCGCGCGAGGACGCCGACCTGCTGAGCGAATTGCTGCGCGCGCATGGATTTTATGACGCTGTCGTCCGCACCCGGGTGGAACCGGTGCCCGACGCGGCGGGCCTTTGGGTGACGTTGGAGGCGCAGCCGGGCCAGCTCTATCGCTTTGCCGAAGTCGCCTTGCCGGGGATCGAGGCCGCCGGCGCCGACGAAGCCGCGCTTCGCGAGGCGTTCGGCGTGAAGGCGGAGCAGCCAGTAGACGCCGCGGTGGTAACGGCGGGTGAAGCGGCGCTGCGGGTCGAACTCGGGGAGCGGGGATATGCCTTTGCCGATGTCGGCACGCTCGATATCGCGATCGACCATGAAGAGCGCATTGCGACACTGCGCCTGCCGGTGAACCTGCAGGGAGCCCGGCGCTTCGGCCGCGTGATCGTCGAAGGCGGACGATTGTTCAGTGCCGGTCATATCGAGACGATCGCCCGTTTCGACGAAGGAGAGCCCTATCGAACGCCGATGGTCGAGGATCTGCGCCGCGCGCTGATTGCCACCGGCCTCGTTTCGTCGGTCGATATTCGCCCGGTGGCCCGGCCGGGAAGCGACCTGGTGGATCTCGCGGTCGCGCTGGAGCCGGCGCCGATGCGGACCATTGCGGGCGAGGCGGGCTATGGCACGGGCGAGGGGATCAGGATCGAGGCGAGCTGGCAGCACCGCAATCTGATCAAGCCGGAAGGCGCGATGACCTTTCGCGGCGTGCTGGGAACGCGCGAGCAGACGATCGCCGCCAACCTTCGCCGCAACAATTTCCGCAAGCGCGACCAGGTGCTGGTCGCCCATATCGCCGCCGGCCATGTCGAACGCGACGCCTATCAAGCCAACACCTTCCAGCTTGGCACCGGGATCGAGCGCCAGACCAATATCATCTGGCAGAAAAAATGGACCTGGTCGCTGGGCGCCGAATTGATCGCCACGGATGAACGCGACGTCGATATCGATACCGGGACGACACGCACCCGCACTTTCTTCATCGGCGCGCTGCCCGGGACGCTTGCCTATGACGGGTCGAACGATTTGCTGGACCCGACCAGCGGTTTCCGCCTGTCAGGCCGCTTCTCGCCCGAAGCCTCGCTGCAGAACGGTTTCTTCGGATATGCCAAGGGGCAGATCGACGGCAGCTTCTATCAGCCGGTATCCGACAATGTAACGATCGCCGCCCGCGCGCGCATCGGCAGCATAGTTGGCGAACAAAGAGACCGGATCGCCCCGTCCCGCCGCTTCTATGCCGGCGGCGGCGGATCGGTGCGTGGCTATGGCTTCCAGCGTCTGGGACCACGCGATCCGGTGTTCGACGATCCGATCGGAGGCCGAAGCCTGGCGGAATTTTCAATCGAGGCGCGCGTGCGCGTCGGCAATTTCGGGATAGTGCCCTTCCTCGACGCGGGGAATATTTACACATCGTCGCTGCCGAAGCTGGACGATCTTCGCTTTGGCGCAGGGATCGGCGTCCGTTATCACACCAATTTCGGGCCGGTCCGGGTCGATGTCGGAACGCCGCTAAACCGGCGGAGCGGCGATGACAGAATCGCGGTCTACGTTTCGCTTGGCCAGGCATTCTGATGGTCAAGGGCGGCGTCGCTTCGGAAGCGGTTCAGGCCCGCGCCACAAGGCGCTGGAGGCGACGCATATTTTCCGGCCTGGCCAAGACTTTCGTCGGCCTCGCCATTTTCCTGTTCGTGCTCGCCGCGGCCTTCCTGGCCTTTCTCGACACCGGCCCCGGGCATCGCTTCATCGCCGACAAGATTGCCGACATGGCGCCGCGGTCGGGCCTGAAGATCGTGATCGGCCGGATCGAAGGTTCGATCTACGGCAAGACCGCCTTGCGCAACGTTCGGCTGTTTGATCGTCAGGGGCAGTTCGCCGAAATCCCCTATCTTCAAATGGAATGGCAGCCGCTCGCCTGGATCACCAACCGGCTGATGATCCGGGATTTGCGTTCAAAACTGGTCTATCTCGACCGCCTGCCCAAATTGATCCCGAGCGCGGAGCCCCAGCCGATCCTCCCAGGCTTCGACATCCATATCGGCCGGCTGGAAATCGATCAGTTGCGGATCGGCAAGGCGGTTACCGGCAAGGAACGGGTGGCGTCGCTTTCGGGCGAGGCGGACGTTCGTGCCGGCCGCGCTTTGATTAATTTACGGGCCAAGGTACGCGACGGCGGCGACCAATTGACCTTCCTGATCGATGCCGAGCCGGACCGCGATCATTTCGACCTGGACGTGAAGCTTGCGGCGCCCGAAAATAGCGTGATCGGCGCGATATTGGGGACGAAGCGGCCGATCCGGATGGATGTGGCGGGCGACGGGAGCTGGAAGCGCTGGGCCGGGACGGCGCGGCTGGATCTTTCGGGCCGGCGCGCCGCCAATCTGGCGCTTACCGTGCAGCAGGGCCGCTACGGCCTTCGCGGCACCGTGGCGCCTGCGCAATTCCTGAAGGGCAAGCAGCAAAGGCTCACATCGCCCCAGTTGCTGGTCAATGGCAGCGCCACTTTGAAGAACCGGATTTTGGACGGACGGCTTTCGCTCCGCTCCGCGGCGCTGCGGGTCGAGACCAGGGGCGCGATCGACTTGGCGGAAAGCGCCTTCAGCGATCTCCGGGTGGGCGCCGATCTGCTTCGTCCCCAGGCCTTGTTCCCCAACATGACCGGCCAGCAGGTGCGCCTCACCATGTTGCTGAACGGCCCGTTCGACCGCGCCGCTTTTGCTTATCGGCTAACGTCGCCGCGTGTCGCGTTCGACCAGACCGGTTTCGAGGATGTCCGGGCCGAAGGCCGCGGCAAATTGTCCAAATATCCGGTCAAACTGCCCCTGTTGTTCATGGCGCGCCGCGTGACCGGCGTTGGCGACGTGGCCGGGGGCATATTGAGCAATTTGCGGGTCCAGGGTGTGCTGAAGCTGACCAGGAAGCAGCTTAGCGGCGAGGGCCTTGTCCTCACATCGGACAAATTGAAGGGCAAGCTGGGCCTGCTGGTCGATCTGGCGACCGGGCGCTACAATGTCGTGCTGTCGGGCGGGCTCACCCGCTATCTGATCCCCGGCCTCGGTATCGTCGATGTCACCAGCGAATTAAAGGTCGTGCCCGGCCCGGGCGGCAAGGGCACGATGGTGACCGGCACCGGGCGCGCCTGGGTGCGGCGGATGGACAATCGCTTCCTGGGATCGCTGGCCGGCGGATTGCCACGGATCGAAACAGGGCTGCTTCGCGGGCCCGACGGAGTGCTTCATTTCCGCGGCCTGCGGCTGATCGCGCCGTCGGTCAGCATCAATGGCAACGGCTATCGCCGCAAGGATGGCAGCTTCCATTTCGAAGGGTCGGGGACGCAGGCCCAATATGGCCCGTTCGCGCTCAACCTGGACGGCAATATCAGCCGGCCAAGGCTCAGCATCCGGCTGAAGCGCCCCGCCGATGCGCTCGGCCTTGCAGACGTGCTGCTAAACCTCGACCCGACTGCCGAAGGTTATGCCTATCGCGCCGAGGGTATGTCGCATCTGGGGCCATTTACTTCCAACGGCGCGATCGCGCTGCCCGCGGGTCAACCCGCGCTCATCCGCGTGGCAGCGATCAACGTGTCGGGCACCACCGCCTCGGGCAATTTGCGGTCAGATCCGGGCGGCTTCACCGGAATATTGAACGTGGCCGGGGGCGGCCTGGACGGGCGGCTGCAATTCAATCCGATTGGCACCGTGCAGCGGATAGAGGCGGATCTGACCGCGCGCGAAGCAAGCTTTGCCGGATCGTCTCCGATCAGCGTTCGAAGCGGGCGGATGCAGGGCGTCATCCTGCTCGATCCCGCCGGGACATCGATGCGCGGCACCTTGTCGGCAAGGGGTCTCAGGCGCGGGGGCCTCACCATCGCCAGCGTCGATGCGCAGGTGAACATGCGCGGCGGATCGGGGACGATCAGGGCGGATATCGCCGGATCGCGCGGCCGCGACTTCGTGTTCAAGGCCCTGGCCGAAATCGCGCCCGGACGAGTGAAGCTGACCGGCGGCGGCACGGTCGACCGCAAGCCGATTCAGCTCACCGAGCCGGCAATATTCACCAGCGAAAGCGGTGGCTGGCGGCTTGCGCCCACGGCGCTCACTTTCTCGGGCGGCAATGCCAGAGTGTCTGGCCTGTTCGGCAGCGATGCCAGCGAAATGCAGGCGCGGATGGAACAGATGCCGCTGACGGTGCTCGATATCGCCTGGCCGCGCCTGGGGCTTGGCGGAATTGCGTCGGGAACGCTCAACTACCGATCCCCTCGCGACGGCGCCCCCACCGGCGACGTCAATCTTCGGATCCGGGGCCTTACCCGCGCGGGGCTCGTCCTGTCGTCCAGGCCGGTCGATGTAGGCGTGGTCGCGAAACTGGACGGCCGGGGCGCGGCGATGCGTGCGGTGGCGGTCAGCGAAGGGAAGAGGATCGGCCAGGCGCAGGCCCGGATTTCGCCGATCGGGACCAGCGGCGACCTTTCCGACCGCCTGTCCAACGCGCCCCTGTTCGCGCAGCTCCGCTACAATGGCGCGGCGGATACCTTGTGGCGGCTGACGGGCGTCGAACTGATCGACATAAGCGGTCCGGTGGCGGTCGGCGCCGACGCCAGGGGCACGTTTCGAGACCCGCAAATTCGCGGATCGGTAAGGACCGAACAGGCGCGGCTGGAAAGCGCGGTTACCGGCACGGTCATCCAGAATATCAAATCCAGCGGGCGGTTCGACGGATCGCGGCTGGTGATTGACAGCTTCAGCGGATCGACCGTCAAAGGCGGGACGGTTACCGGCCGCGGCGCATTCGATCTGGCCGCCGCGCGCGGCTATGGAATCGATTTGGCGCTTCAGGCCAAGGCGGCTTTGCTGATCGACCGCGACGATTTGAAGGCGCAGGTTACCGGGCCAATCAATATCCAGTCGGATGGGTCGGGCGGAACGATATCGGGCGATGTCCAGTTGGTAAGCGGCGCCTTCCGCCTCGGCAGCGCGACCGCGGCCGGCCAGGTCCCGCGCCTGAAGGTTCGCGAATTGAACCTGCCCGCCGACGAGGCCCTGGCCCGTGAGGCTGCCGATCCCTGGGCGCTGAAACTGGGCGTCAAGGCGCCGCGCGGATTGATCGTCACGGGCCTGGGCATCAACAGCGAATGGAGCACTGACCTGCAGCTTCGTGGCACCGCGACCGCTCCGCGGATCCAGGGCGATGCCGAACTGGTGCGCGGCACCTATGATTTTGCTGGCCGGCGTTTCGACCTCGAACGCGGTGTGATCCGTTTCCAGGGCGAATATCCGACCAACCCGATCCTCGACATCGTCGCCGAGGGGGGCGTTCGAGGGCTCAACGCGACGATCAGGGTAACCGGGCGTGGGCTGAAGCCCGAAATCGCCTTCACCAGCATTCCGGCGCTTCCCGAAGACGAGTTATTGAGCCGGCTGCTGTTCGGAACGTCGATCGTCAACCTGTCCGCTCCCGAAGCTTTCCAGCTTGCCGCAGCGGTGGCCGCGCTCAACAATCCGGGCGGCGGGCTCGATCCGATCAACGCGGTCAGAAGCGCGGTGGGGCTCGACCGGCTGCGTATCCTTCCTGCTGACATAGTGACGGGGCAGGGCACGTCGATCGCGGCCGGAAAATATCTTGGCAAGCACGTCTATGTCGAAGTGGTGACGGACGGACGCGGTTATTCCGCGACCCAGATCGAATATCAGATCACTCGCTGGCTTTCGCTTTTGGGCAGCATCTCGACAATCGGACGCGAGAGCGTCAACGTGCGCGTGTCGAAAGATTATTAGAATATAAAATCGGGGGAATAAGCCGTGAAGAACTGGAATCCGCGCAAGACGATCGTCGCGAGCGAGGACATGGCCCCGGAGCATCGGCTCAACCGGACGTTGAGCTGGCCGCATCTGATCGCATTGGGGGTCGGAGCGATCGTCGGCACCGGCATCCTGACCCTGATCGGCGTCGGCGCGGCCAAGGCCGGCCCCGCCGTCATCCTCTCCTTCGCCATTGCTGGCCTCATCTGCGCCTGCGCGGCGCTGGCCTATGCCGAAATGGCGACCATGATCCCGGCCTCGGGAAGCGCCTACACTTATTCCTATGTGGTGATTGGCGAGCTGGTCGCCTGGGTGATCGGGTGGAGCCTGATCCTGGAATATAGCCTGGTGGTAAGCGCGGTCGCGGTCGGCTGGGCGGGCTATGCGTCGCCCTTGCTGCAGGCCTGGATCGGTTTCTCGGCGGAACTTGCCGCCGGGCCGCATGCGGGCGGGATCGTCAATCTGCCCGCCATCTTCATCATCGCCGTAATCGCCGGCCTGCTGATCCTCGGCACCAAGGAAAGCGCCACTCTGAATGCCCTTTTGGTGCTGGTGAAAGTGGTTGCCTTGATCGTGTTTGTTGCGGTCGCGCTTCCCTATTTCCACGCCGCCAATTTCGAACCGTTCAGCCCTTATGGTTTCCCCAAATCGGGTCCCGACGGGGCGGAGGTCGGCGTAATGGCGGCAGCGGCCATCATCTTCTTCGCTTTCTACGGCTTCGATGCGATCGCCACCGCGGCGGAGGAAACCAAAAATCCAGCGCGCGATCTTTCAATCGGTATCGTCGGATCGATGCTGGTCTGCGTGTTCATCTACATGGCGGTCGCGGCGGCGGCGATCGGCGCGATTTCCTATACGCGCTTCGCCAATAGTCCGGAACCACTGGCGCTTATTTTACGCGAACTGGGCCAGGGCGGCGCGGCGACCTTCCTCGGCGTCTCAGCGGTGATCGCGCTGCCGACGGTGATCCTGGCGTTCTTCTACGGCCAGAGCCGCATCTTCTTCGTGATGGCCCGCGACCGCTTGCTGCCCCCTTCGCTCGCGCGCGTGTCGAGCCGGGGTTCGCCGGTCAGGATCACCTTGTTCACGGCGGTCGTTGTGGGCGCCATTGCCGGTTTCTTCCCGCTGGACGAGATCGCGGCGTTGGCCAATGCGGGAACGCTTACCGCCTTTATCGGCGTCGCGGTCTGCATGCTGATCATGCGCCGCCGCGAGCCCGATGCGCCGCGCAAGTTCCGCACGCCTCTCGCTTGGCCGGTCGGTATCTTCGCGATCCTTGGCTGCCTCTATCTGCTCTACAGCCTGCCTTCCCAGACGCAGAAATTCTTCCTGGTCGCGCACGTGATCGGTCTGGCCATCTATTTCGCTTATGGACGGCGCAGGAGCGTTGCGGGGGCGCAGGATGCGGCCCGCGCGGCCTGATTCTCTAGGGTGCTGATCCGCCCTCAGCCTCCGGCACCGGGACTTCGACGTTCCGGTATCGGAGATAATAAAGGGCGGTCAGCGCGGCGAGGAAAGGCAAGCCGCAGATCAAGGTCATCCGGAACTCTTCGGTGAAGAAGGTGGTGAACAGGATCGCAGCCATCAGCAGGGCGCCTGCCAGGCTGGTATAGGGATAGCCCCACATCAGGAACTTTCCCTCTGCCGATCCGCGCTTGGCGCGGAAGAAGAGGTGCGTGACGAAGATCATCCCCCAGGCGAACATCGCGCCGAAGGAAGCGAGCGAGATCATCAACATGAAGGCCGTTTCCGGCCGCGCGGCGTAGATCGCCCCGGCAATCGCGATGCCGATGGTGGAGATGCCAAGCGCCATGGTCGGCACCCCGTGATCGCTTACTCGGCCCAGAGCGGCTGGCGCGAAGCCCGATCGCGACAGGCTGAAGATCATTCGGGTCGAGGCGTAGATCTGGCTGTTCATCGCCGACAGGGCGGCGATAAGGATCACGAAATTGATGATCCCGGCCGCGCCGGTGATGCCGGTCGCCGCCATGACGGTGACGAACGGACTGCCCGAGGCTCCGGCCTGGTTCCAGGGAACGATGGCCAGCATCAATGCGAGCGTGGCGAGATAGAAGAAGGTGAGGCGGAACAGGGTCATTCGAAAGGCGCGGACGATGGCGCGCTTGGGGTCCTTGGCCTCGCCCGCAGCGACGGCGATCATCTCGATGCTGAAATAGCTGAAGATGGCGATGATCACCGCGACCCACATTCCCCACAGGCCGTTGGGCAGGAAGCCGCCATGCGCCGTGTAATTGGCAAAGCCGATGGCGGAGCCGGGCTCGGCGCCGAATACGATAAAGGAGCCGAGCAGGATGAAGATCGCGATCGCCGCCAATTTGATCAGCGAGAACAGATATTCGACCGCGCCGAACGTCTTCACGCTGAAGGCGTTGATCGCGACCAGCGCGCCCGAAAAGCCGATGATCCACCACCAGCCGGGCGTCGCCGGAAACCAATATTTCATATAGATGGCGATGGCGGTGACTTCGGTTCCCACCGCCAGGATATTCCCGGCAAGATAGGCGTAGCGGACCAGGAAACCGGCGAGCGGGCTGACATACATTCCGGCGATCAGGCCGAACGAGCCCGACGAGGGATGCGCCACCGTCATTTCGGCGAGACATCCCATCAGCAGCAAGGCGATGACCGCGCCGATCGCGTAGCTGATGATTACCGCGGGCCCGGCAATGCCGATCGCGAACGCGCTGCCCAGAAACAGCCCGGTGCCGATCGCGCCGCCGATGGCCAGCATCGAAAGCTGCCCAACAGTCAGGCTCCGGCGAAGACCGCCTTCGCGCTCGATCGCGCTATCGATATCGTCCATTATGTGAAAACTCCCGCGCGCGACTTTTAGGGTCGCGGAAGCGGGGGTCAAGGACGGGAAAAGGTGGGCGCTGCCGATGTCCGCTTTCCACCGATTGTGTTGAAAAACTCCCGCTTGAAGTTGTCGTGACGCTCTGATTCAATGCTCGTGTAGAAGCGGGAGACGGGCCGATGATGGGCGAGCGGACAGTGATGCAGGAGTCGCTGTTTTACGGCTTCAGCCTCGAGGATCATGTGCCGGCGGATCACCTGCTTCGCTCGATCGACCGGTTCGTTGATCTGTCGAACATCCGCGAGCATCTGCGAGCCTTTTACAGCGAGACCGGCCGTCCTTCGATCGACCCCGAGTTGATGATCCGGATGCTGATTGTTGGCTACTCGCTTGGCATCCGCTCGGAGCGGCGCTTGTGCGAGGAGGTGCATCTCAACCTCGCCTATCGCTGGTTCTGCCGCCTGGGGCTCGATGGCGCGGTGCCCGACCACTCGACCTTCTCGAAGAACCGCCACGGCCGCTTTCGCGATAGCGACCTGCTGCGCGAGTTGTTCGAGACGACGGTCGCACGATGCATCGCCGAGGGACTGGTCGGCGGCGAAGGCTTCGCGGTCGATGCCAGCTTGATCAAGGCCGACGCCAACCGCCAGCACTCGGTGCCGGACAGCGAGGGCTTGCCACCCGATGCCGCCAACCATGCGGTGCGCGAGTATCTGGCGGTGCTAGACGAGGCAGCGTTCGGCGCTGCGACCCCGGTCACGCCGAAGTTCATCTCGGTGGCTGATCCGGCGTCGCGCTGGACCGCTGCCCACGGTGGTCTCGCCTACTTCGCTTATTGCACCAACTATCTGATCGACCTGAAGCATGCCGTCATCATGGACGTCGAGGCGACCACGGCAGTGCGCCAGGCCGAAGTGACTGCGCAGCGCCGGATGCTCGATCGAACCCAGGAGCGGTTCGGTATCTGGCCCGAGCGGCTCGCCGCCGACACTGGCTATGGCGATGCCGCGAACCTCGCCTGGCTGGTCCACGAACGCGGCATCGAGCCACACATCCCGGTGTTCGAGAAGGGCCGCAGTGACGGCAGCTTCGGGCGTAACGACTTCCGCTACGATCACGACACCGACAGCTATACCTGTCCCGGCGGCAAGCCGCTACGCCGCTACTGGCAGGAGGGGCGCGCCGCCAAGGCGAAGCCACCGGCCGACGGCATCGACAAGTACCGCGCCCGCAAGGCCGACTGTGACGGCTGTGCGCTGCGGGACCGTTGCCGTCCGGGCGATGCTGGCCGCAAGGTGCTGCGCTCGATCCACGAAGGCGCCCGCGACCTCGCCCGCAATCTCTCGCTTACCGACGCTTATCTCACCTCACGACGCGAACGAAAGAAGGTCGAAATGTTGTTCGCGCACCTCAAACGCATCCTCAAGCTCGATCGACTTCGCCTCAGAGGCCCCAACGGAGCAAAAGACGAGTTCCACCTCGCCGCCACCGCCCAGAACCTCCGCAAAATGGCCAAGCTGCTCCCGATGCCGGTACCAGCAATGGCAGGGTAAGCGGTAAAGCCCAGCTCGCGCCGAGCTCACTCGGCCCCAAGCGCGCGCCAATGACCGAGTTCTTCAACACAATCCGCCATTAGCCGACATTCAAACCACCGGGCTATTTGCCCAAAGCGGTTATTCGACCACGCGCCGCCGAGGGTGAAGACCCGACCATCCCTCAGAATAGCCTAGTCAGCGCATAGAACAGTGCCGCGACCGCGGCAGAGGAGGGGATTGTGATCAGCCAGGCGAATACTACACTCTTCGCGACGCCCCAGCGTACTGCGGAGGTGCGCCTAGCAACCCCCGCGCCGATGATCGCGCCCGTGATGGTATGTGTGGTAGATACCGGAATCCCCGCCCAGCTGGCACTGAACAGCATAATCGATCCACCGGTCGATGCGGCAAAGCCCTGATGCTGGGACAATTTCGTGATTCTGCTACCCATCGTCTCGATGATCTTCCAACCACCCATCAGAGTGCCGAGGCCGATCGCTATGTAGCAGCTGATGGCCACCCAATGGGGCACATGGAATTCACCCGACAAGTAGCCGGTGGAGTATAAGAGGACCGTTATGATCCCCATCGTTTTTTGGGCATCGTTTAGGCCGTGGCCGAGCGAATAGCCGGCCGAAGAAACAAGATGCAGAGAGCGGAACAGCCGGTCCGCGCCTCGCGCGCTCGCCCACCGGGCAAGCCAGCTCGAGATCAGCATCACCAGCAGTGCCACCGCCATTCCGGTCAAGGGTGCGAGCGGGATAAACAGCAAGGTCTTGGTGAGGCCATTCCACTGGATCGTGCCGAAGCCCGCGGCCGCGACCCCGGCCCCGACGATACCGCCGACCAGGGCATGGCTGGAAGAGGATGGAATCCCCTTGAGCCACGTAACGACGTTCCAGAACATAGCACCGACCAATGCGGCGAAGACGACCGCCGGCGAAACCATGTCCTTGTCGATCAGACCCTTGCCGATTGTGTCAGCGACCTTGTGCAATTCCGGTACCCACAGGATCAGGAAATAAGCCGCGAAGTTGAAAAAGGCGGCGAAGAGAACGGCCTGAACCGGGCGCAGCAATTTTGTGGCAACGACCGTAGCGATCGAATTGGCCGCGTCATGTAGGCCATTAAGGAAATCGAATGCCAGCGCCAGGATGACCAGGCCGACAAGCAATGGAAACGCAAGCTCGTGCATCTTAAGGCCCTCTCGCCTCAGGCGTGGTCAATAACGATGCTGTCGATCTGGTTGGCGACGTCTTCGAACGCGTCGATAATGCGCTCCAGATGCTTATAGATCTCCCGATGGACGGCGAAACTGATCGGGCTTGTGTCGCGATAGGCCTGAAATGCGGTTTTCAGCCCGGCGGTGTGGATTTCGTCACCATGACTTTCCATCCGCACCAGACGTTCGGTCAGCTCGTGCAGGCGGGGGCCATTCTTGCCGACGTCGCGCATTAGCGGCATTGCTTCCGCGACCAGCCGAGCCGCATCGACCGCGATCGCCGCCATGTCGCGCATCGGAGCATCGAACTCGGTCATCTCGTAAACGTCTACAGCGGAGGCAGCCGATTGCATCTCATCGATCGCATCGTCCATCGATCCGATCAGCGAAGTGATCGCACCGCGATCGAACGGGGTCAGGAATGTTTGCCGAGTGGTCTTGAGCATTTCGCGGACAATCTCGTCGGCGTCATGCTCGCGCTCGCGAATTTCGCGTATATGCTCATGGCATTTCGAACCGCCCTGAAATAATCGTCCAGTAGCATCGGCGGCGGCAGAGACTGCCAAGGCATGGGCTTCGAACAATTCGAAAAATCCGCCCGTCTTGGGCAGGAGCCGCTGAAACCATGCAAACATCGGACCTACTTTCGATTTCTCGGCAACCACGGAAAGCATTCCTGTCCGTTGCGCTGCCTTGTTGAATTCACTCGCCCCGAATGATCGGATCAGGTCAGCCAGGTCGGGCTCATCAACCATTGCGGCGGCATCAGCGAGGCTAAACCATCGCCGCTCCCGCTCGGCCTTTTCTGGCCAGTCGTCGAGCTCGCGACTGACCGCGAGCGGGAAAACTTCGACGTCTATCTTTAACGACGCGCCGCTGCCTTTGCGTTTGCGATAACGAAATGTGCCAAGCGGCACCGGGCAAACCGCGCCCACCACGCCGGCTTCCTCCAACGCCTCGTCGGCAGCTCCGGTATGAGGGGCGATACCGCTCGTCAAATTGCCTTTTGGAATCACCCAGCGTTTTGTCTCTCGTGTGGTAACGAGCAGCACCGAAACCGGGGAATCGAGCGCCGGACCCGAGGAACGGTAGGGAAGAGCAGCAATTTGTCTGATGATCGCCCCCGTCGTGGACCCAATAAACCTGGTCCGATGGTTACCGCCTATGACGGGATCCGACCGCATTCAAGATTTTTGACAGTTTTGTTACAATTCGAAGCAATAGCTGTCGTTGGTCCGCCGCACTGGCCTAAGACTGAATGGGACAAAGAGAGTGCATGTGCCAGACTGACGCCGTTCGCGCGCGAATATTGCGCCGAATCCTGCGCCTGCGCCTCGATCGCCGATTGCGCACGCGGCGGACCACCTGCCGCTCCGGCGGCGGCGGTCGGGATGCTAAAGGCAGCGGCAAACAGTGAAAGACGATAACGGAACTTGGACACCCTGCGGGCCTGGCTCATCCCAGATTGATCAAAGCTGACTGCCGGGAGTGCCCCGCTGAAAATTGGACGGAGCAGACCTAAGATGGCTCCTCAGAGCAATGTCCGCTTTCCATCCGTTGCGGAGCTTGGTCGCTATCTGCGCTGGGCGGTTATTTAGCGGGATGGCCGGAATCAGGGCCTCGCTGGCGCACCATTCTTATATTTTTCGAACCAGGCGATGATCGCGGCGGCCTTGGCAGCGGCCTGGGACGGCCGCGCGGCAATGCCGCCGTGGCTGGCGCCGGGCACCTTCACCAAAGCGGTCGGCACTCCCTGGATCTGCAACGCGGCATAATATTGTTCGGCTTCGCTCGCCGGGGTTCGGTAATCTTCGCTGCCGACCACGACCAAAGTCGGTGTCTTCACATTGCCCACCAGCGAGAGCGGCGAATATTTCCAATAGGTTTCGGGATCTTCCCACGGCTTTTTCGCAAACCAGTAACGCGAGGTGAAGAGCGTATTGTCCATGGTCAGCGCCTCGCTAGACCAGTTGATCACCGGCTTCTGCGTCGCCGCCGCCTTGAAGCGGTTGGTCTTTCCGACGATCCACGAAGTGAGTACGCCGCCGCCCGAACCGCCGGTGACGAATAGCTTGTCCGGATCAACGAAACCTTGCGCGATGGCGGCATCGACCGCGCTCATCAAATCGTCATAATCGCGGCTTGGATAGGCATGGTGGATGAGCTGCGCGAATTCGGCGCCGTAGGAAGATGATCCGCGCGGATTGACCGACAGCACCGCGTAGCCAGCGGCTGCATAGAGCTGATTGTCCGTAGCGAAATAGGGTCCGTAGGCGGCGACCGGGCCGCCATGGATTTCCAGGATCAGTGGCACCCGGCTGCCCTCGGTCCAGGTGGGCGGAAGCGTGAGCCAGGCGTCGATCGGCCGGCCGTCGAAAGCTGTCACCGGGATCTTGCGGACCTCGCCCAGCGTCTTCGATCCGAGCAATTCCTGGTTGAGGCGCGTCAGCTTGGCAGGTTCGCCACTTCCGCGGACCAACGCCACTTCGGCCGGGCGATCGGGGCCACCGGCGGTGATGGCGAGGCTGCCATTCTTCGCCACGCTATAGGAGCCGCCGGCATAAGGCCGGTCGAGCGAGCCGCCGCCCAGATCATCCGTCACGGTCCGGATCGATCCGTCCAGCTCGACCCGAGCGACGTTGGTGCGGCCATGATCTTCGTAGGACACGTAGATGGAACGGCCGTCCGCGGCCCAGTTCGGGCTATCGACGCTGCGGTCGAGCGACCCGGTGAGGATGCGCGGATTGGAACCGTCGGCGTTCATCACGGTCAGGCGAGCATTATGATAGTTTAGCCGCTGATCATCATAGCCGACAAAAGCAATGAGGCGTCCGTCGGGAGACCATTTGGGTTCCTGATCCGGTCCGCGACGATCGGTCAGGGCGCGGATGGCTCCGTTCGTAACCGAGAGAGAATAGATTTCGCTGTCGAACGGCTCGCGCTCCCAATCGTCGCGGCGGTTGCCGGAGAACAACAAGGTGGCCCCATCGGGAGACCAGGAGATCGGACCGTCGTGATTGCGCGCGCCGAAGGTGAGCTGACGCGGAGCGCCGCCATCGGCCGAAACAAGGAAGAGGTGGATGAAACCGGGCTTGGAATAACCTTCGGAATCGGAGCGATAATTGACCGCATTGTGCACCTCCAGCGGATCGGCCCATTTGGCGCCTTCCGGCTTGGCCGGCGGGGCGCCAAGCCTCATTCCGTCATCGGGCACGAACATCGAATAAGCGATCTGCCGGCCATTGGGAGACCAGGCGATGCTGCTTGGGGAATCGGGAAGGCCGGTGATCCGAACCGACTCCCCGCTTTCCATCCAGCGGACGAAGAGTTGCGGGGCGCCGCCTTCCGCGGTCGAGACATAAGCGAGGCGCTTTCCGTCCGGCGACCAGCGCGGCTGGCTGTGCGCGCCGGAACCTGCGGCCAACGGCATTTGCTGCGCCGTCTTGGTATCGACCAGCCAGATCGTGGGGCGCATTCGGTCGGTCATGATGTCGCCCGAGCGGCGAACATAGGCGATCCGGCTGCCGTCCGGGCTGATCTGCGGGTCGGAGGCGGCCTCGAGCGAAAACAGATCGCGCCCTTCGAACAGGCGGGAGGGCCCGTCGGCCGGGGCGGCCAGCAAGGGGAGGGGGCTGCAGCCGAGCAGGAGGGCGCAAGCGATAAGGCGCTTCATTGGTGTGTTTTCCCCATTCTGGACCCGCCGGGCCTGGACGCATTGCGGAAAGCTAGCCGCCTTTTCGGAAGGGCGTCAATTCGCCTGACCAAATGGTCGATCGCTAGACATCGAGGACGGAAGGGTGCCGCCCCACTTCGACCCGGTTGTTGCAACGGAAGCAGTGCGAACACGGGAAATAGGGGATCGCCGGCTAAGCTGCGGGGCTGGGCTCCGCCGCCTTTTTCTTCGGCACCTTTATCGGTTTCTGATGCTTGTCGCGCTCCCAGCCGGTGACCATGTAGCCGGCCTCGCTAAGGCAAAGCGCGGTCGCCTGCTTGATCTCTTTTTCCTTCTTGAGTCGGCGGTTTTTGGCCAGGCCCCAAGCGGCCGCGATTCCGACGATCGGCATCATCACCATCGCCGCGCTTGCCGCGGCGGCGGCCCCGGCCAGGGTTCCGCCGGTTCCGCCCATTACCACGGCGCCCGCCCCGACCCCCGCGGCGACGCCCGCGCCGCCAGAGGCGACTTGACCCGCGAACCCGCTGCGCTGGCCATTGGCCACCAGCGTCCGGCAAGTCTCATAATCCGCAGCATATTTGGCAGGGTCGGATACGGCGACTTTCATCTCCGGCGCGAACTGCCGCGGCCGCGACGAACATCCGGCCAGACTGACGGCAAGCCCCGTCACCAAAACGATCTGTCGATTCATAAGTATCCCCCCTGAGAGCCGCCAGACACCCGGTTTATCAAAAGGAGTCAAGGGAATAGCCCTGGCTTTAAGCCTGAGGCCGCGCCTTGAATTCTACCCATGGCCTCCATTGGCCTTCGGTGCGAGACCTGCGACCAAAGGGGGACGAACAATGCTACGACTGAAATCTATTCTTGCCGCCACGGGTCTCATGCTCGCCATCGCCGCCACTCCGGTTGCGGCGCAAGCACCCGACCGGGCGCTCTTGCGGAAGCAGAAAGAAGCGATGGCGGCCCTGGCCTTTCTCGACGGCGAATGGGCCGGGCCCGCCGAAGCCCAGGAGCCAAGCGGCCTTATCAAGATGACGCAGACCGAGCGTTCGGGAACGCTTCTGGATGGAACGATCAGATTGGTCGAGGGCCGATCGTATGACGGCGCGGGGAAGACGTTGTTCAATGCCTTCGCGGTCATTTCATATGACGTCCGCACGGGCCATTATCTCATCACCTCTCACGCCAGTGGCTATGCGATCAGCACCCAGATGAAGGTGTCCGGCCACGGGTTCGAATGGGAAATACCGGCAGGCCCACAAGCGAAAATGCATTTCAAGGCCGTGGTCGAAAACGGAGTCTGGACCGAAGTGGGCGAATATGTTGGCCCTTCCGGCAAACCCAGGCGGACATTCCATATGGAAGTGCGGAAGTTGCGTCCAACGGCCTGGCCCGCCGGAAGCCTGGTCTCCTACAAATAATATTCGTCACATTTACCGTAAGGCGATGGGAAAGTGTGGGATCTCCATTGCGCCACTTGGTCCGGGCGCTACGAAATGGCGAAGCTGATGGGGCGATGAAGCGGCCACGGCGCGTCACCATTTGGGCGGTTGGTTTTAGGACGGTAATCGTCGAAACGCATGCTATGGCGCGGGCATGAAAACAGGAAGCAACAGGGTGTTGATCCTCGCGCTGGGCGCGAATCTGGGTATTGCCATAGCCAAGTTCGTCGCCGCGGGGATCACCGGCTCTTCGGCGATGTTGACGGAAGGCGTGCACAGCCTGGTCGATTCAAGCAACCAGCTTTTGCTGATGTACGGCCAGAAACGCGCGGCCAAGCCAGCCGATGCCACGCATCCTGGTGGCTATGGCCGGGAATTATATTTCTGGAGCTTCGTCGTGGCGTTGCTGGTGTTTGCGCTTGGCGCCGGCATCTCTGTCTATGAGGGCATCCATCATGTCCTGAAGCCCGAGCCCGCCGTTTCGCCGCTGATCGCTTATGGTGTGCTGGGGGTGGCGTTCGTTCTGGAGGGCGGATCGACCCTGGCGGCGTTCCGCGAATTCGACCGGGCACGCGGGAAGAAAAATTGGTGGCACGCCTTGGTGTCCACCAAGGACGCGACCACAGTCATTGTGCTGCTGGAAAATGGAGCGGCGATGGCGGGGCTTTTGTTGGCGGCCGCCGGCCTGGCATTATCCCAGGTGACGGGCGATGCTCGCTTCGACGGGATGGCTTCGATCGTGATCGGGCTGCTGCTGGCCGCCGTCGCGATCTTCCTCGCACGAGAGGCCAAAGGCTTGCTGATCGGAGAGGCCGCTGATCCAGAACTTGAGGCCGGTATTCGCCGCGTCGCATCGCGCGAGGGAGTGCGCGGGGTTGGTGAGATCATGACGCTTCACAACGCACCCGAGCAAATCGTCGCGGCGGTGAATGTCGACTTCGACAACGGGCTGAGCGCCGCCGATGTCGAGAGGATCGTCGACGAGATCGAACGGGCATTGCAGAGCGAGTTTCCGGCAATCTACCGCATCTATGTCCGGCCCCACGAACATGCCGGATCCAAATTCGGCACCGATCGGGGGCTCGCGCCCTAGCCCTGTTCTAGCTGCCTGCTTTCGAAAGGGTGAAGGCTACGAGGAAGCCGGAGACGGCGATTAGTCCGGCGAAATCCTGCGTTCCCTCGAAAGCCTCGGGCACCATCGTATCGACCACCATCGCCAATATCGCGCCCGCGGCTACGGCCTGCACCGCGGCCACCAGGCCGGGGTCCGCGCCGGCAAACAGGGTGTAGCCGAGCCAGGCGGAGAGGCCTGCGATCAGGGCTATGCCGCCCCATAACAGGAAGACGAAGCCAGCCTTTTTCCCCTCGTGTCGCATGCCCGCCGCGCTCGACAGGCCTTCGGGAAGATTGGACAGAAATATGGCGACGACCGCGACCAGCGCGACGCCGCGGCCCTGGAGGAGGCTTACCCCGATCACGATCGATTCCGGGATGCCGTCGAGCAGGGCGCCAATGGCAAGGGCCCCGCCATTATTGGGGTATTCGCCACGTTCTCGCCGCGATGCTCGGCAGTCGATCGCTTGCGATGGCGAGCGCCCCACACAGCGAGGGCGAAATTGCATAAGGTGAAGGTGAGCGCCCCCGCGATAAAGCCGCCGGCGACGGGCCCGAACCCGCCTTGCTTCCAGGCCTCCTCCATCAGTTCGAACGACAAAGCGGAGATGAGGACACCCGCACCGAAAGCCATGATCCCCGCAATGACGCGGCGGGGCAGAGGCGCGAACCAGCCGATCAATGCGCCGATGAGCAACGCCGATCCGCTGAGCAGACCCCAGAGCCCGGCCTGTACGGCGAGCGGCATCAGACGGTTACTTCGAACATGTGATACCCACTGTCATCTGCGGCCTCTTGGCGGACTGAGCAGGCGGGTCTTCGCATCGTCCCCCAATGTCCGCCATGCGTGGAAAGCGGACATTTCTTAAGGCGCTGGGATCAGCCCTTGTGGGTCTTCTCGGAAGACAGTTTGCCGTCCGTGTTCCACCTTCTCCACAGTCCCTTCTTTTTGCCGCCCAGGTAGCGTCCCTCATCCAGCAGTTGTCCGTTTGCATGCCAGCGCCGCCAGAGCCCAGCCTGAGCGCCTCCCTCAAAGCTCCCCTCCTGCAATTTTTGGCCATTGGCACGAAACCATATCCATGGTCCTTCCATGAGGTCATCCCGCCAACGACCCCGGGCCTTCAGCTTGCCGTCTTTCAGGAAATAAAGCCATTCACCGGTTTTGCGCCCATCAAGAAAAGCGCCCGTGCAACTGAGAGACCCATCCTTGAACCGCTCTTCATGGGCACCGCTGAACTTCTCTGGCCTTTGAACAGGTTTCATGAACTGTCTCCACCTCCGAACCACAGCTTGGCAGAGGGGCCGGACCTCGACAACAGTCGAAAGTGGGATGTCGGCAGTTGGTCGAAAGCGGACCTAACCTCTAATATCCTCAGAAAATGAAAGCGGAAGTTGGCCGGCGATGGCGTACAATCGGCGGATCAGTCGTCTGCAATCCGCGCCTCCTTCATCAGTTAGAGCCACCTACTGTCCCGCTACGGTCACAAGCCACAATTCCCCGGCCGTCCGCTAAGCAATCCCTCTGAGATCCCGATTGATGAACAGAGTGTGCCGGGCTGAATCGTCAGACTCTATCGGCAGACTTTGTTGAGTCCCGTCATCTCGGACTCGCGGAACTTGGTAGTCCTGAAATGATCAGCGCCACTCATGTCGGACAAGGGCGGCAATGATAGTGAACGTCCGCAATGGGTGAAAAGCGGAACCGTGGCTTATGGACGGCTAGCGACGTGAGCTGCCGTTCGCGATCGTGGTTAGCTATCCACCGTAGACCCACTCGGCGAACATCGGCGAAAGATCGCGCTTGCTCGCCTTCTCCATCGCATTCTGGAAGTCTTTGCTCGTCACCGTTCCACCTGCATGCTGACGCGTGAAGCCCCGCAGTGCGGCCCAGAAGGCAGCGTCGCCGATCGATTCCCGTAGATGGGCGAGGAACAGTGCGCCCTTGCTATACTGCACCGCCCGTCTCGCGCTCAGCGACGGGTACTTGCCGGCCCATGCGAGAGGTTTGTCGAAACCCGTTTCGCGAACCCGCTCGAGCCTGCGACGCGCGACATCGAGTTCCTGCCGATAAGCGGCCTCGCCCGAGCTATGCTGCTTCCACGCCGCGACCATGAAAGTGGCGATACCCTCGTTCAGCCAGAAATCCTGCCAGGTCGCGCAGGAAACGAGGTTGCCCCACCACTGATGCGCCATTTCATGCGCGATGATCCAGGCGGATGACGGATTATCGCGCTCCCGGTCCAGTTCGGCCTCGCCGATCAGCGAGAAACCGGCCGACTCCTGTGCTTCTCGACCAGGCACCAACAGCTGCACGTAGCGGCGATCCGGCAGCGCCATCCCCGCTTTGTCGGCGAGAAAAGCCACCAACTCGGGCGTCTGCGCGAACAGTCTGGCAAGGTCGGCCTTGCTCGTCGTTCCATCAAGATAGACGAGCTCGCCCAAACCTGTGCGGGCAGCCTGGCGCGTGAACTGGCCAGCAGCGAAGGCGTACAGATAAGACGAGTAGGGCCGGCTGGATCGCCAACGATGGAGAACCATAGCATTGGACAGTCTCGTCGTCGGCCCCGCGCGCCCCACTCCCACCGAGTCTGTGCCGACAGGAAGAAACAGGTCAAGCGCCAGATGCGCTTTGTCTCCCGGAGCGTCCTGAAGGCAGACCATCCAGTCGCATGCGAAGTAGCTGGTGTAGATGCCTCCTGCCACCGAAGTGACGCCTCGAGCCGGTTTGCCATCAATTCGGAAGCGCAGCGTAGCCTTGTCGCCTTTGCGCAAGGAGCGCGGCAGGGTGAAGACGATCGCATCCTTGCTCGACGAGACCTGGACTGGCGTGGCGTCTACCGTCGCTTCGGTGATCCGTAGGGCGTTGCCCGTGAACGACAGCTGCGCCACCCGATCAGATGTGCCACGCACCCCGATCGTTTCCGTGCCGGAAACAGCCGTCGTCGCCAGGTCGGGACGAAGGGCTACGGCGTAGCGCTCGACCTCGAATCCGTCGCCCGGCGCGATCGTTGCCGGTTGCGCACCAGCGCTGGATGCGGCGGCGAGGAGCAGGGCTAGTATGGCGATGCGATTCACCGCCGGGATGCTAACGCCTGCGGCCTTGTTCTCCAAACTGTGGAGACGGCAGCCGACGAACGGCAGTTTTCGGGCAGTGCTTTCGCCGTGCCAGTGACTGTTAGTGTCGCTAGCCCTCCTCTGCCAAAATCGCCCGGCGAGGTGGCCCGTTTGCTGAGGCCGGGCGTGGGACCCGCCAGAATGGGCTCGCCAGCACTTCCACGAAGCTGGTCAGCCGTCACTAAACGGTCATTCAGCCGTCACGAGGTTGACCTCCCTGCGCTCGATTGTGCGCCTTCGAGTTTAGGCGAGGAGCAAGTCGGCAGCTGTGGAGGTACGGCCAGTAAATAAAAGGGGCGACGGGACGGGCGTCGGCTTCAATGCCTACGGCGCCGAGGTCGCGGCGACAAAGGCGCTTATCATCGACAGCGATGCGCGTTCGGCCGACCTCCTGACATGGCTATTCAAACGGGAAGGATTCGAAGTTTTGGTCGCCGGCACCGGATCGGAGGGACTATCCATCGCGAACAACTGGCCACCGGACCTCGTACTGATCGATTTCGAACTGGATGACGCGCCTGGAATAAACATTTCCCGCCGGTTGCGGGAAGATCCACCGACCCTCACCGTCCCCTTAATCATGATCGCGTCCAGCGCAGGCGAGTCCGATCGCGCCGCGGCGCTCGACATCGGGGTCGATGATTTTATCGTCAGGCCCTTCGGGACGCGGGAATTCATCGCCAAGGTTTACGCCCTGCTCCGCCGGGCTCAAAACGGGATGGTCCGCGGCCGGCTAAGCTACGCCGGGCTGGAAATGGATGCGACCAACTACAAGGTGAAACGCGATAGCCGGGCGGTGCCGGTCAGCCCGTCCCAGTTCCGATTGCTTCGCCATTTCATGGAAAATCCCGGGCGCGCCTTCTCGCGGAAAGAATTGCTCGAGACGCTGTGGGCCTCCCGCAAGGATGTCGACGAGCGTTCGGTCGATGCCCAGATCCGGCGCCTGCGCAAGGAACTGAATGGTCCAGGAGAACGCGAATTATTGCGAACGATCCGCGGGATCGGATACTCACTCGACGGCGATGGCAATTTTTAGAAGACGCTCCCTTTACCGTTTGGCGACGCCGTCATTGAACTGAAGTAAATGCGCGTTTCAATTGCCACGATAACGTAATCTAACTGTCCCCACCGGCCCCTAATTGATGGCTCGTCCCGGCGCGACTCTGCCGGCAGCATAGGGGAATCAGAATGTTTTCGTACGACCTTGGCGCGGCTGCCGCTGCGCCCTCGTTCACCTGCAACACCAGCTCTTCCGCAGCGCGATCCCGCGCGGCCCTCTTGGCCCTGCTGCTGACGTCTGCCGGAACACCGGCCCTGGCCCAAGTGGCCACCGAAACTCCGCCAATCCAGCTGGCTTCGCTGGAGACCAGCGCCGAAGACGCCGAGGCCAAGCCGGAACTCGAGGAAATCGTGGTCACGGCGACCAAGCGGACTACCGATCTTCAGGAAACGCCGATTGCCATCACCGTGATCGGCGAAGAAATGATGCGCGATCGCCACGCACAAAGCCTGCTCGACCTTAGCGATGCGATCCCATCGCTTCGCGTCGCTACCTTTGAATCCCGCCAGTCGGCTTTGACAGTTGGCATTCGCGGCATCGTTCCGTTCGATGCCAACCAGACGGCACGGGACCAGGGCGTTGGTGTTTACATTGACGGCATCTACCTTGGCCGACAGCAAGGGCTCAATTCAGCATTGTTCGACATCGAGCGGGTCGAAGTTTTACGCGGGCCGCAAGGTACCCTGTTCGGCCGCAATACCGAAGGCGGGGCGCTGAACATCGTCACGAAGGCGCCCACCGGCGAATTTGGCGGACGAGTGGTCGCCGGCGTCGGAAATTTCGGCAGCTATAATGGCGAATTGCACCTCGATCTGCCCGCTTTCGCAAATCTGGCGGTCAAGGCGGATGGGCTGGTCCAGCACCAAGGCCCCACCACCAAGAACCCGCTGACTGGTCAGCAAGGCTGGAATGCCTATCATCGCGTCGGCGGGCGGATTGCCGCGCGCTGGACCCCGATCGCCGGATTTACGGCCGACCTTTCCTATGACAAGGCAAAGGACGAAAATACGCCTTTTTATAGCCAGTTGCTCAGCTACAATCCGAACGGTTTTAATGTCGGCACCTATGGTGGCGCGACGGGAGCCACGCTTCGGTTCAACAACGCCAACTGCAATGTCGTTGTTGCCGGCACGTTGACCAATCCGTGCATAGCGCCGCTTGCCCCACTGGTTGTCGTCAGCGGCGACGAACGCCAGAAAGTCGCCGAAATCGGTGTTCCGCAACAAGCCAGCGTCGATCGTAGCCAGGGCTTCACCGCATCACTTCGATATGAAGTCTCGGACAATCTGGAACTGCGGTCGATCTCCGGGTGGCGCAAAGTGAGCGCGCACCAGTTCGACAATTCAGGCGGCGCTCATCGAAACACTTTCGTACCGAACGCTAATTTCAGCCGCTACAGCCTTTCCGAACTTCGCCAGGACCAGTGGAGCCAGGAATTCCAGGCGGTCGGCAGCCTGCCGTCGCTCGATTACGTGCTTGGCCTTTATTATTTCACCGAAGACGCCCGCGAAACCGCCGCAACGCCGACCACCAACCGGTGGAATGCTACGGGTACCGGATACACGATCAACAGCGCCGACGTCATGCCACCCATTAGCTCGGCCAACCAGGGCTGGCAGCGCGAAGACTGGTTTGTCGCTCGCGACAGCCATGCCACTGCCAAAAGCTACGCCGCCTTCGGCCAGGCAACCTACACCCCGCCAAGCTTCGACGCCCTGCACATCACCGCTGGCGCCCGCTATACCAAGGACAAGCGTGACGGCGCGTTGACGATGTTCAACAACACGATCGTCAATTTCCCCTTCCGATATCGCGAAGATCGCATCGATCCGATGCTGACCCTTGCGTTCGAAGCGAGCCGGGACGTAAATCTCTACGCCAAATATGCCACCGGCTTCCGGGCCGGCGGCGCTAACAGCCGGTCTCAGACCTTCACCGCATTTGGACCGGAATCGGTCAAATCGTACGAGATCGGCGCCAAGACCGAGTTTTTCGACATGGTTCGCTTCAACGTCGCGGCTTACATGATGCGGCGCAAGGCAACCCAGACCGACTTCGACTTCGTCGACGTGCGTCGCACGCTGGACAACGGATTGCCCAACCCGAACTTCAATCGCCACTATGAAGAAACGGCCAACGCGCCGGGCACGTCGAAGATCAACGGGCTCGAGGCGGATCTGACGGTGCGCGCAACCGATGACCTCCAGCTCTCGGCAAGCTACGCCTATACCGATATCAACGTGCCCCCGACGGCGAACCCGTTCCTGCCGGGCAGCCCCCTGTTTCAGGTCTATACGGTGTTCACACCAAAGCATGCCGCGTCGGGCGCGATTGATTATGAAGTCCCGGTCAGCATCGGCGATGCCGCGCTTCGCCTGCATTTTGATGCCAATTATGCCGGCCGCCAGTACAGCTTCCAGTCGGAACCGGTGAAGACGGACTCCAGCTTCATAGTCAACGGCCGCCTGGCGCTGACCGACATCGCGATGAACGACGGCGATGCGAAACTGCAAGTCGCCTTGTGGGCCCGCAACCTGTTCAACGAGGCCCATATCTATCGCCGGTCCGCCGCCAATTCGTCCCCGGTCATTGACTCGATCACCGGGATCCCGAGCTATAGCGGAGTGCTGGGCGACTACGGCAATTTCAACGCCCCCCGAACTTTTGGCGTCGAAGCCTCCATCCGTTTCTAAATCACCTCAACGGGGGGCGATCACATTCGCCCCCCGCTTTTTTTGAGGATGCTGGAAAGCGGTACCCAAATTGCGGGCGGCCCCATCCGCCCGCTCGGCCGCACGCACCGGAATTCGAAATTCGGTCCAAATGCTCGCTTGGTTTCGGGCAGGGCGGTTACGCTTTGGGAAGCAGGGGCTAACGCGTTCCTAGGCCGGGTCGAATGTCCGCAATGGGTGAAAAGCGTGCATCGCGCTGATGAGCGATTTGAGGTCTGCATCGGCCATTTCCAATCGTGAAGCTTCCGACGGTCAGCTTTGATCAATGTGGGATGGCCTAGCGGACCCCGGTGGCCAAATTCCGATATTGTCTTTCACTGATTGCGGCTGCCTTAGGCATCCCGTCCGGCGCCGCGGCGGCCGGGCCACCACGCGTGCAGTCGGCGATCGAGGCGCTGGCGCAGGATTCGGCGCAATATGCGACCGCGAACGGCGTCAGCCTGACCGAAGCGATGCGGCGGCTGCGCGCGCAGGAAAGCAGCGTCGCGGCTACCGACAGCATCCAGGAAGTCTATAGAGAGAGGCTGGCCGGCATCACGATCGAGCATCGGCCCGATTTCCGGATCGTCGTGCTGCTGACCGGCACCGATCCTGTCCCTGATCGGACGATATTTGCCGGCGGAATGCATGTGCCGATCCTGTTTCGCACCGGCGCCCCGGCAACGCGCGAGCAGATCGTCGCGGCGATCCGGCAGCATCAGGCGGCGATCAAGGCCGCGTTGCCCGCGCAGGGCATGGGTGTCGATCAGCGGACCGGCGAGCTGGTGATGATGGTCAGTGCGCCCGCCGCGGCTCGCTACGGCGTGAGCTCCATGGAGGAGAAACTGAAGGCGCTGGCCGGCGTCCCGGCGCGTATCCGGGTGCTCGACCGGCCTGATGTCAATTCGAATATCGAGGGTGGAGCGCGGCTGGTGGGCGTCGATCCGGCGAACGGCAAGCGTTATTCATGCACCGCCGGTTTCGTCGTGACCGACGGCGCGCGCACGGGGATCGTCACCGCCGCCCATTGCCCCGACAGCCTCACTTATTATGACCCGGCCGGGGAGCGGATAAAGCTCGACTTCGGAGGGCAGTGGGGCTGGAGCTACCAGGATGTGCAGCTCCACGTCACCGAGCGCGCGCAGCAGCCATTATTCTATGCCGATACGGGCAAGAGCGTGCTCCGCCCGGTCACGAGCTCGCGCGCCCGGAACAGCACGCGCGCGGGCGAGGCGATATGCCGCCGCGGTGAGACCAGCGGCTATAGCTGTTCCGAAGTCGAGCTGACCGATTACGCGCCGCCCGGCGACCTTTGCGGCGGCCCGTGCGACGCGGTATGGGTGACCGTGACAGGCCCGTCGTGCAAAAGCGGTGACAGCGGCGGCCCCATATTCAGTGGGACCATCGCTTTCGGCATCGTCAAAGGCGGCAATTACAGCCGCGATGGCACCTGCAATTTCTATTATTACATGTCGATGGACTATCTTCCCCAGGGCTGGTCGCTGCTGCGGGGATAGGGCGCGCGGGCGCCCGAATTGTCATTCCCTATACCATCGCAACGTCTGGCAGCGGGGAGCCAAACGAGCCTCAACTTGCCAGCCCGGCAAAGGGAATGTTGCTCAACGAACCCGTTTTGCGTTGGCCCGACATCCCTAGATCGAAGCGTCGCGCGCCGCCGGATGACGGCCTGGCCTTTGGGGTAACAGCAAGATCAAAGCGAGGATCACCATTGCGAGCACTGCGCTCGCCAGCGGACGGCTAAAGCTAAGGCCGCCGCTCGCTGTGGGCTTGTCGAGCAGGTCGCCGACGGTGGCACCAAGCGGCCGCGTCAATATGAACGCTGCCCAGAACAGGAAGACCCGGTTGATGCCGGTCCAGGAATAGAGCCCGGCTATCAGCGCCAGCAGCGCACCGAAGAAAATCGCGCCGCCTCCGAATCCGACCCCGTTCGTGTCTGCCACCCAGTCGCCCAGTGCGGTGCCGAGAGTCTGGGAAAAGGTGATGGTCAGCCAATAGAAGGCTTCGCTTCTCGGCTCGCTGACTGACTCGACCCTTATCGTACCGGTCGTGAGCTTCCAGGCCGCCAGCGAAGCGATCACCAGCGCCAATAGCAACGCCGATCCTCCGGCATAGCCAATGCCCATCGATCGCGTGGCGAAATCCGCCATGGTCGTTCCGGCGGTGGTCGAGGCAATGATCGTTGCCCAATAAAGCAGCGGATGGAAACGGCGGCTCTTCATCTGCCATGCCGCAAGGATTAGGAAGATCGTCAGGAATATGGCGGTACCGATCAAATAGCCGTTCAGGGCCGATGCGCCGGCTTCCGGCGTGGTCTCGCCCAGCCAGCTCATCGAGACGCTGTCCCCGCCGGTCTCGCCGAGCGTCGTGGCGAGAATCTTGATGACCCAAAAGCCGAGCGTGACAGCCGGAACCTTGCTCTCAGTCATCGCCCTTTCGCGTTGGTCGATCGTCATTGGCGCCTTCTCCATCATTCGCCGCGTTTCGATGGCCATCCGCGGCTATCGTCTTAAAATTAACTTCGCCCACGTGACCGTTTCAAGCCGGAAGCGGAATCTCTGTTTCTATCAGTCAACTCCGACAGCCGACTTGCTCCCTCGCTGGCGATCAGGTCGAATGGACAAATGCCAGCCTTTCGATCCAAGCTCTCGAAATGCTATCGTGGCAATAAGTTATCGTCTGGGAGAGATTCGTTCATGCGAAATTTCATGCTTATGCTAGCCGCCTCCACTTCGCTGACCGCCTGCGCCGCCACCGGCTCCGGCGGTTCCGATGTGGTCATCGAGACTGTGGCCGAGGGGTCGGCTGCCCCGGCGGCGCCCGCCAATATTGCCAAGCCGCAGATCGGAACCTTCGGGTTCGACGAGGCCGGAATGGATCGCAGTGTCGATCCGGGCGACAATTTCTACCAATATGCCAATGGCACCTGGGCGAAGAACACCGCCATTCCCGCGGACAAATCCAATTACGGAATGTTCAGCGTGCTCGACGACCTTTCGCGTCAGCGAACGCAGGAGATATTGGAAGAAGCCAAGAACGACCCGGGAAGCAAGATCGGCACGGCCTATGCGAGCTTCCTCGATGAAGCGTCGGTGGAAGCGAAAGGGCTGGCGCCGATCAAGCCATGGCTGGACCGGATCAAGGGACTAAGCAGCAAGGCCGGTTATCCCGCGCTCGCTGCCGCGGCGGACCGCAACGGTATTTCCGGACCTGTCGGCGCCTTTGTCGGACAGGATGACAAGAATCCCGAAGCCTATGCCCTGACCATGTTCCAGGCGGGCCTCGGAATGCCGGACCGGGATTATTATCTGAGCACCGAGGCCAAGCTCGCGGAGACCCGCGCCGCTTATTTGAAGCATCTCACCAACGTGCTGAACCTTGCGGGCGAGGCCAATGCGGCGACCCGGGCGAAGGCGATTCTCGACTTCGAAACCCAGATCGCGAGGGCCCATTGGACTCAGGTGGAAAGCCGCGACGCGACCAAGACCTATAACAAGATGTCGGTAGCGGAGCTGGAGCGTATGGCGCCCGGTTTCGACTTCTCCAATTATTACGACGGCATCGGCGTCAACGTCTCCGACGTGATCGTCGGCCAGCCGAGCGCGGTAAAGGGTATCGCCGCAGCAATCGCGAAGGCCCCGCTTTCGGTATTGAAGGACCAGCTGCTCGTCCGCTCGCTCGACGATTATTCGGATTATCTGCCGGCGGCGATCGACAAGGAGCATTTCGCTTTCTACGGCACCGTCCTTTCCGGCACCCCGGAACAGCAAGTGCGCTGGAAGCGGGCGGTCGATTTCACGACGGGCTCACTCGGCGACGAAGTCAGCAAGGAATATGTCGCCCGTTACTTCCCGCCCGAAACCAAGGCCGCCGCGGATCAGCTGGTCAAGAACGTGATCGCGGCCATGGACCGGCGCATCGACCAGCTCGAATGGATGGCACCCGATACGAAGACGGCGGCGCATGCCAAGCTCGCGGCCTTTACCCCCAAGATCGGCTATCCCGACCGGTGGCGCGACCTTTCGGGCCTCAAGATCGACCGCGGCGATTTGTTCGGAAACGCCCTTCGCTCCAACAATTTCGCCCATGAATATAATGTCGGGAAGCTCGGCCAGCCAATCTATCGCTGGGAATGGGGCATGACGCCGATGACGGTGAACGCCTATGCCAATTTCGGAATGGTGGAGATCGTATTTCCCGCCGCCATCCTGCAGCCGCCCTTCTTCGATCCCAACGCCGATCCGGCGGTAAATTATGGCGGGATCGGCGCGGTCATCGGCCACGAGCTGAGCCATCATTTCGACGATCAGGGCGCCAAATATAATCGCGAGGGACGCCTGGTCGATTGGTGGACCCCGCAGGACGTGCGAAACTTTGAATCGAAGCTCGGCAGCCTTGGCTCCCAATATGATCTGTACGAACCGCTTCCTGGAATGCACGTGCAGGGCAAGCTGACCATGGGCGAGAATGTCGCCGACCTGGCCGGCCTGACCGTGGCTTATGACGCCTACAAGCAGGCGATCGGCGGAACGCCAGCGCCGATCATTGACGGGTTCACCGGCGACCAGCGTTTCTATCTTGGATGGGCACAGGTCTGGCGGCGCAATTACCGGGAGGCGAACCTCCGCCAGCGGCTCCTGACCGACCCGCATTCGCCCTCCGAGCAGCGGACCGCGGTCGTCCGCAATCTCGATCCCTGGTACGCGGCTTACAAGGTCGCGACCGACGACACGCTCTATGTGGCGCCTGAGAAACGGGTCCGCGTCTGGTAGGCGCCATTCGATGAAGGATAAGCGGCCCCGCCAGATGGCGGTGGCCGTCCCTTGGGTGCGGTGCCAGAGGCTACGGCGCGTCTGGCTGGCGGGGTCGCAAGCTTGATGGCTAAGCGACCGGCCAACCCAGGCAGCTAGCCGCTTCAGGGCCGTGCAGAATCATTTCCCGATCAGGTCAAACTGGCTCTGCCGGTCGTCAAGATAGGTCACGTCGGTGCCGTCGAAATAGGCATCTTCTTCCAGCCGGAATTCGACTTCCTGGCCGTTCCATTCCGGCACGATCGATTTCGCGTTGAGCTCGATCGACCAGGCGGTGTTGGCGCGAAGCCGATATTCGCCTTTGGGATCGGCCTTCTGATTGTCCCAGAAACCGATGCTGCTCCCCGCGCCATGGCCGTGAAAGCCGATCGGGTGGGAATAGATGCTGGGCTTCAGGCCCTTGGCGATCGCTTTCGCCCGAGCCTCGGCCAGCATCTGATTACCGGTGAGGCCCGGCTTGAAGGACGAGGTCAGCGCATCCTGCACTTGATTGGCGGCCAGCAACCCGGCCTTCAACCCTTGCGGCGCGTCTTGTTCTCCGTCCTTTAGAACGTAGGCCAGATGCTGCGTGTCCGTGTTGAGGCCTAAATAAGTGATCCCGAAATCGGTCCAGAGCAAATCGCCTTTCCGGATGATCTCGTCCCCCTCCAGCATGGTCTTGCTGCCCTGCCGAATGATCCCGATCGAGGGCTGAAACCAGACTTGCAGGCCGAGGCTGCTGACTTTCTCGCGAAGCCACCAGACGACATCGTCAGCCGATGTCTTGTCCGGTTCGATCACCGCATTGCTGAAGGCTTCGGCGATGATCGAATGGGCCATGCGAACGACCTGAGGGTATGTCTTCATCTCCCCGGCGGAACGGGTTTCCAGCCACCGGACTGCCAGATCATGATCCTTCACGATGTGCGACCGCATCTGCGGGGATAGAGCGGAAACCAGCCCCTCATATTGGCTGAGAGTCAAACCATCGGAAAACTGGCTGAGCGCCGAACTGTTGATCCCGATCCGTTTGGGGTCCCGTTCCGCGATCAGCTTTCCCAACTGCTTCCATTGATCGGGTTCCTGATCGGGATTCCAGGCGGGCTGAAACAAGCCGGCCAGGCCAGCGGCTGACGGTGAGACGCTCCAGCGGCGGGCCGCCGCCGGGGTCGAAGAATAACAGGATCGTGCGCCGCCGGGCGTGCATATTCTCCGCATCCAGCATCGTGGCAACTACCGGATCCTCGACATATTCGCGGGCGATCAGCACCCACATGTCGATCCCCTGTTCGCGCATCAAAGCCGGCAGGATATGGTCGAGGCGATCGGCGAGCCATTTGTCTTCCAGCTTCGCTCGTTCGCGAAGCGGCAAGACAGCAGGGGTGACAGGGGAGACTTGCTCCATCAAATTCCTGGCCGGTGAGGGCTGGGCGGCCATCGCCGCCGAACCGAGGGTCGCGCACGAAAGAAATGCCACTAAGAATGAAACCTTGTCCATCATATCCCTTGGTTTGTCACATCGGCTAACGCGCCGGCTCGTTCATATCATCACAATCGGGCCACTTGTCGCCCAACCCTGACTTATGGGCAATGTCGCTTTCAACCTATTGCGGCGGCGTACCGGATCCGGAAGGATAACGACCGACGTGAGCCACATGGCCGAGCTCTTCATGTCGACTCCGCAACGAGGGTGCCCTATTATGACCATAACTGGAGGAGGGCGGCATGGGCGTAGTCGGTTGGATCGCGATCGGGATACTTGTTCTTGCCGCGATTTATTTGATTCTTGTCTACAACCGCCTCGTCCGTCTCCGGGCGCTCATGAAGGAGGGCTGGAGCGGAATTACCGTCCAGCTCCGGCGCCGCGCCGATCTGGTCCCGAATCTGGTCAGTGTTGTGGAAGGTTATGCGGAGCATGAACGAGGTACGTTGAATGAAGTGACTGCCCACCGCACCGACCCTGTTTCGGCGCGAGGCGTGAATGCGACGGCTGAGGCCGATACGGCCTTCAGCGCCATGCTTGGGCGACTCATCGCCGTGGCGGAGGATTATCCCGACCTCAAGGCCGACGAGAATTTCCGCCAGTTGCAGGACGAGCTATCGGAAATCGAAGAGCGGCTTCAGGGCGCCCGGCGCTATTACAACGCCACGGTGCGGGACCTCAACACGCGGGTAGAATCGTTTCCGGATGTGCTGGTGGCAAAGCCGCTGGGCTTCTCCAGCGAGCCTTTCTACGACGATCAGGATGCATCAATACAGACCGCCCCGCCGGTGCGGTTCGGCGCCAGAGCTTAGGCATGCGGAGTGTCTGGCTGGCGCTGCTCGCGGCGCTGGCGCTTTGGTTGCCGAGCGCAGCGCAAGCCGATGAGCGCATCCTTTATTTCCTGAGCGATGTCTCCGTTCAACGCGACGGCTCCCTCTCCGTAAGCGAGACGATCCGGATCCGGTCGCAAGGGGATACCATCAAGCGCGGCATTCAGCGTGATTTCCCCACCCGGTACAAGAGCAGTTACGGGCGGACGGCGAATGTCGGCTTCGAAGTCGAGGAAGTGCGGCGAGATGGACAGCCCGAGCCGTGGACCTCGATGCCACTCGGCACGGGAGTCAGGGTTCGGATTGGCGATGCCGATGTGATGCTGCCGCCGGGCGAGCACACCTACCTTATTCGATACCGCACAAATCGGCAGATTGGTTATTTCCAAGGATTCGACGAGCTTTACTGGAATGCCACCGGGACGGAGTGGACATTCCCCATCGACGTTGCGGAAGCGCGAATTAGCCTTCCGGAGGAAGCTCCGTTCGGGAAACGCGCTGTCTATACGGGTCCGCAAGGCTCCACTCAGGCATTTGCTGCCGTTTCAGCCGAGCGACCGGGCAACATCGCTTTTCGCACGACCGCACCGCTTGGGGCCCATGAGGGCCTGACAGTGGCGGTCGCCTGGCCGAAAGGCGTCGTCGCTGTCCCCGAGCCACGAACAAAGCTCGGCTGGTGGTTGCAGGATAACGGACCGCTTGGCCTGGCCTTGCTCGGTTTGTTCGGAACCCTATACTATTATTTCCATGCCTGGCGCCGAGCCGGTCGTGGACCGCCCGCGGGCACCTTGGTGCCGATTTTCTCGCCGCCAGACGGAATGTCCGCCGCTGGGGTGCGCTACGTGTCGGAAATGGGCTCCCTCGACAACCGGGCCTTTGCGGCAGCCATTATCGACATGGGGGTGCGAGGCAGGCTGAAGCTGATCGAGGGAGAAAAAGGCTTCTTCACTCGATCGAAAACCACAATCCGGAAAGTGGAGGGAGACGGCGAGCTGCCAGCGCCTGAGGCCGATATGGTGACCAGGCTCTTTGCTGGTGAAGATAGTGTCCTGATGGACAACGAGAATCATGCGATCTTCAGCGCCGCACGATCTGCCCTCGAGAGCGGGCTTAAGAAGCAATATGAAACAAGTCTCTTCATCCGTAACTGGATGTGGTCCGTGCGTGGAGCCTTGATCATGGGCCTGGCGGTCTGGCTCGTCGCAGCGGCGTTGATCTTCGCCGGGGCAGGCGCTTCATCGAGAATGGGGGGCACAATTGGCGCACTGGCCGCATTTGCGATCGCCGCGATCCTGTATCGCGCCTCCAGTCCTGCCAATTCCGTCTGGACCGTTTTGGGAAAAATGGCGGCAATATTGCTGGGATGCGTTGGCGTGGCGGGAGGGGTCTCGACGGTGGGAACAGCCCTGGAGGACGGCCGCATCCTGCCCTTGCTCGTACCGCTCCTGGCGCTGCCGGTAGCGATATCGGCCTTTTGGTGGATGGCCGCACCGACCCGTAAAGGTCGCGCCCTGTTGGACCGCATCGCAGGATTTCACCACTATCTCTCGATCGCCGAGGAAGATCGGCTTGAGACGATGCATCCACCCGAAAAAACCCCTGAGCTTTTCGAGCGCTACCTACCTTATGCGATTGCGCTGGAGGTTGAGAATGAATGGGCCTCGCGCTTCACGCGCATATTGGCGACAGCCGCGGCCGCCAGCAATGGTCAGACGCTTAGCTGGTATGACGGCCAAAGCGACCCTTGGCGCGATACTGACGGGTTTGTGGCCCGTGTAGGATCATCGCTGTCGAGCACCATATCTTCCGCGTCCGCCAAACCCGGAAGCAGCAGCGGATCCTCCGGCGGTGGCTCGTCCGGTGGTGGTGGGGGAGGCGGCGGAGGGTCGGGTTGGTGAAGTTCGACGCTTCGGTCGCCCGCACAAGAACTTGAGTGCGCATGTCCGCTTTCCACCCATTGCGAACATTGGACTGCTCAGATCGCCCGAATTAGGTCGTGAACCCATAAACAGGATTCCCTTGGCGCGGGTTTTCTGATTCAGGCTCGAGCATGAGCCGATATGATCTGACCGATTTCGAGTGGCGGGTGATCCAGCCGCTGTTGCCCAACAAAC
>JACDEE010000033.1 GCA_013816585.1 Sphingosinicella sp.
GCGTGGCCTTGTCACTCACGTCCAACCCTGCAAATATCGTCATCGGTCATCCTCCTCCTTGGGGCGCTAACACGACCCCGCCATAGCAGGAGGATGACTACCTCAATTACGCCATGTCCCCGGAATTACCCGGAATTATGCGCCCAATGCTTCAAGCGCGTCGATCCACTTGCGGACATAATACCAGAACATCGCGCCCGTGACCGAACTGCTTGTTCCCGCCCCGGTGACGCCGGCAAGATTAAATTTCCCCTGACCCCGCTGAACGTCGCCAAAGGCATGATGACCTCTGAGGGAATCGGGGGCAACAGGTTTTCGAGGAACACCAAGTCGGCGATGCCGAGATACCCAGCTTGTCCAAGCAGCTCGACCAGGCGATCGAACGCCGACCCGCTCCTAGTGCCGCACGTAGCGTTGCAGGCTGGCCCTCAACACGATCCGGAACTCGTCTCCGGGGTTACGGTCGGTCACAATTGCAGCGGGTCCGTCGAGCGTGTTGTGCCCATATTCGACGTGCAGGCTGGCGAGCTTGTTGGTGTGCGGCAAATTGTAGTTGATGCCCGTGCGGAGCGCATGTTGGGTCGCGCGACCGTCGATGCCCTCGATGCCGAGACTCACCACATCATAGCGAACGAAAAGGTCGAGATCGCCGGTCCCGGGCGCGTCGAACAGCGAGACTTGGGCCATCGCGTAGCCGCCGCCCACGTCGCTATGGCTTTCCGAAAAATCCGAATAGAGGCCCTCGGCCTCGAGTGTCGCGGCATGGCCGAGAAGCAGGAAAGTATAGGCAATGTCGGCTTCGCCGGTGATCTTGTCGCCGGTCGCCGCGACGCCACCAATCGGCATTGCCCCGATGGCGGTGGCGAGTGTGAATGCGCGGTCGCGTATGTCGCTGGTATGATCGACCGCCGCTCCGATGGTGAGCTTACGCCCGCCCGTGTTCAGCGGCACGAGGATGACCTTGCCCGAAAGCGAATTGCCGATCTCATAGCGCGCGTCGGCGGCGTTGAGCGAACCGCGGTTGTCCTGCGCAGCGAGCTGGATCGTCAGCTTATCGGAAAGCGCCTTCTGAAACTGGACTCCGAACTGCGTCCCGAAACTGTTTACCGAACCATGCTCTTCGAGGATCAGCGAGCGGTTGATCGTCGGTAGATTGCCCGATGAGAGGTTGTCGTCGCGTGACAGGACGTGGGTGTTTTCACCGATCAGCACCCGGAACTTGCCCGGATCGTTGGGGTCTTGAAGCGCGAAAAACAGGTTCTCGAAGTTGCGTCGGCTAAGGTTGCCGCCGCCGCCTGCGTCCCCAAAGAAGTTGGTGTTGGTCAAATCGACCTCGTAGACAAACGCGGGGCGCACGCTGTCTGACAAGCGCGGCAAGTCGATCTCGGCACCTTGGCGGACGCGGCGGAAATAATCAGGGCCGCTAAAGTCGATGGCGCGCTCGGCGAAGCCCCATGCCGTGACGCGGAAATCGCCAGATTGATAAACAATCCCCGCGTCGGGGTTGAAGGAGAGACCCTGCCTGGGCGCGGATGCTTGGTCTTGTGCCGGTGGCGGCTCGGACGTTGTTGGCGCGGGCGGTCCCAAGGAGCCTTGAGCAAATGCCGGCCAGCCAAGGCTTCCGGCCACGACGGCGACGGCGAGTGGCCAAGAGTAGTTTGGCCGGCGGCGCCGCGCCGGACCGGTCCGGATCACCAGAACAACCCCGTCTTGTCGCTGTTCCTGCGGCGTTTGCGATACATGTCGAGATAGACCCACGCTCCAGTGATCGAGAGAATGACCAAGGCTAAGCCCCACAGAATACCGAGGACCGTGCCGGGCTCGCCAAGAATGGACCCGCTATGAATCCGGCGGACCAGCGATTCTTCATGTTCCTCGTCGCTGATTACCCGGCCTGAACGTGCATCGACGACGATTTCCCGTGGTGGCTCGCCGGGAATGCTAACGACACCCTCGATACCCTCGTCTGCGCTGCGAAGCGTCACGGACGTGATCGGGGCATTTGGAGCGCGGCGCCGCGCGGTATCGAGTGTTCGGGTGGCCAACGCAGCATAAATCGGTGACTCCATCGCACTTGTCAGCGCGGCTGGCACGCTGCCCCGGCCCTCGGACTCGGCCTCGCCATCGCTCCCGGTCAGTTTCTGGACTTGCATAACTACCCCGGTGACGGAGACAATCAGCAGGAAGAGCGCAGCCACCGCGCTCACCCATCTATGATATTTCCTCATCAGGATGCTCAAGGCCTTCATGGGCATAGACGTTCCCCGCAAATTGGACCCGAGCGCTCACGCATCGTGTCAGGGTTTGGTGGGCGAGCGTCCGTTGCTCGCCCGGGAAAAAGTCGCGCGCTTCAATCTTCGCCAGCCATGCCGCGAGCTTCTCAAAGTCGTCCTCGATCTCTTCCAATTCGGCAAAGGTGAACTTCTCCAGCCGCTGCTCTTTCGCGATTTCGGCGAGAAAGGCGGCGCAACGCTGATCGAACTCGCCATATTCGCGCGCGCGGTCCGATCGAAAGCGCTCCATGATCGCGTCATCGTCGCCATCGGCAGACTGCGCCGTCACCACGGCGGCCTGCCCTCCTTGGGAGCGTGCGGACTCCGCAAGTTGCTGAAACAGCGCTGCGTGCTTCGGTTCTGCGGGGAGCGCCCACGCGCCTGTCAAAAGGCTTGCCGCCCCCGCCGCTCGAAGGCGACGCCACATCGCCACACGCGCGCTGGACGGCGCGGCCGGAAGCTGCGCCAGAAGCATTATCCATTGCTGCTCGTTTGACTGCATGAAACACCTGTTGCATCAGTTAGCCGCACTTGTCAGATGTCGCAACAGGTGTGATCGTCTATAAACCGGAATCCGCCGCAAGCTTTAACCAGCGGTAACCGCATTCCCAAGTCGACCGAAAACGTCCGATTCTTGCGGTGTTTAATTGAAGTAGACCTTCCGATTTCCCCCATTATCGGTCGTTCGACGAGCCTGCATAAGTGCCCACTTCCCACTCATTGCGGACATTCATGAGGTGTTCGGCTAGAACATTGCGGATGGACATCGTTCTCATCGCGGTCGTGGCAGCTTTGGCCTCTGCGCTCACCCTCTATTCCGGGTTCGGGCTGGGCACCCTCCTCTTACCGGCCTTCGCGTTGTTCGTTCCAGCACCGATTGCGGTGGTGGCCACGGGCATCGTTCACCTCCTCAATAATCTCTTCAAAGGCACTCTGCTGTGGAACCGAGCAGACTGGAGGACTGTGCTGAAGTTCGGCATCCCCGCAATTCCAGCAGCCGTTGCGGGCGCGTGGCTTCTCGCCCTCCTCGGAGATACTCCGCGCCTGTTTGAATGGACCGCCTTCGACCGACGCTTTGGACCTACGGGAGCCGGCCTGGCCATCGGGCTCCTGATGATGCTCTTTGCTATTCTTGAATTTCAGCGGTGGTTTCAAGCGCTCAGGGCTCCAGCCAAGTTCATGCCCGTCGGCGGCCTGCTCACCGGCTTTTTCGGCGGGCTTACCGGACAACAGGGGGCCTTACGCTCGATCTTCCTTCTGCGGTCCGGTCTGCCCCCGGAGCGCTTCATCGCAACAGGCGTCATGATTGCTGTTCTGGTAGATCTATCCCGCCTCACAACCTACGCGGCTTCGTTCTCGACAGTGGGGCTGAATTTGCCCGGGCGAGAAGGGCTGCTGGTATTGGTTGGCGCGCTCTCTGCTTTCCTCGGTGCCTACGTCGCTTCACGCCGTCTGGACAAGCTCACGATCGGCGCGGTGCGCTATGGCGTTGCCGCTCTGATGCTGGTGATTGGCGCAGCTCTTGCCGCGGGCGTGCTCGACTAGTCCAACGCCCGCTTTCGACCCAATCGCCTTTTCAGCCCTCCTCGGGTAGGCCCTTGGGCCGAACGCCTGCCTCGTTCGATCATCCAACATGGCGTCCGGAGCGGCCATTACGCCCAACTGAATTGCGCGGACAGTGAAACGAGATTCGGGCAGCAGCGCGGACGGTGCGGCGGACATCCTGTCCGACCCAAGGCGTATTGCGTTCAGCAAGTAAGTTTCGAACAGGCGGTGCGCCTGACAGACCGTAATTAAACGGTCACCCGGACGTCACGAGGTTTAGGAAGCGGCCGCGAGAGATTAGTAACATCGAAGTGACAATCAGATTACGGCGGTCGCCGGGTCTTGTCTGGTAGGTCGCGCTTTCAGCCATTGCGCCCAAATGGCCTTCATGGCACCTCATGCGGGCAGGCAGATGGGAGGCCCAAAGATGTTCAGCCACGTGATGGTCGGTGCCGATGATGTTGCAACCTCAAGGCGATTTTACGACGCGACGCTGAGCGCCCTTGGCGTGCCGCCGGGCCGTGAGGACGACCGCGGAAGGATTTTCTACATGACTCGGGCGGGATCGTTCGCGATTTCCAGGCCGATCGACGGCCAGCCCGCCTCTTGCGCGAATGGCTCCACGATCGGTTTTGCCGCAACCTCTCCGGAAGTGGCGGATGCCTGGCATTCGGCCGGCCTCGCCAGCGGCGGCAACGCTTGCGAAGACCCGCCCGGAATCCGGGAAGGATCGCTCGGCAAATTGTACCTCGCTTATCTGCGCGATCCCGCCGGAAACAAGCTGTGCGCCCTTTATCGCTTTCCCAAGGAATGAACGGGCTGGCGCAAACCTGCCTGGTCGGGCCGCTAGGAAAGCCGGTAACTGCGCCAGCCTGAGGGAGTGAGCCAATGAGCCTGGACGACGAGCTTATCGACACTCCCGACGGTCCGATGACCTGGGCGCAATGGAAGAAGAAGCATCCGGTCCAGATCCCGTCGAGGCGCACCAAGGGCAAGGACCTTCCCGTCAAGGTGAAGCGCTTCACGGACCCGAAGTGAACGGCGTTTCATCCGAAGGCGGGCGAACCCGGCCCTTGGCGGTTCAGCCCGATCATTTGGGCCCGCCCTCCCCTGGTTCTACGCAATTACGGGCATCCGGTCGGCCCCGCGCCGGCCCCGCGGGTCTGATGGCACTTCCATCCCTCCCGTCAGTTAAGCGCCTATGAAAAAAGGTGAACTCAATTTCTACCGCCTCCGGCTGTCCTTCGCACCCTTTATCATGGGGATCGCCCTCCTATCGGGCTGCGGCGGCGCCAATGATGCGGATCCGCAACCCACTCCCGCCGAGGTCAAAGCCTATCTCGCAAAGGTCGATCACGAACAGGCCCGGGCCCGCGCAAAGGCGATACGCGAAAGCCGCGCCAAGGAGGAAAAAGTGAAGCAGGAGCATCTGAGGGAAGTGCCCGCACGAAACTGAATCTCCGTGCTTCGCCCATTGCCGACTTTGGGCCCGTGTGAGAGGCTGGCTGATGAGGGGAGCTCCACAAATGACGATTGTCAGCATCGCCTATGCGCGCAGCGAAGGCGCCACATTCGATTATGACTATTATGAAAAGACCCATCTTCCCCTGGTGATGAGAAGATGGCGCGACGCAGGCGTGTCCGGCGCGGAAGCCATGCGGGGGGTCAGCACCCTGGACGGAAAAGAGGCAGCCTTCTTCGCCGTCGCCTTGATCCGGTTCGAATCCTTCGATAGGTTCCGTGAGGCGTTCGCGGGCGAGCATGCCGCCGAAATCGTGGGCGACATCGCCAACTTCACCAATGTCCGCCCCTCGATTCAGGTCAACGAGAAGATCGGGCGCTGAACTTCCTTCCATCCAAATCCGTCACAAGCCGCCTTCGTTGCGTGGTGGTATGATGGTCCATGCCACGCCAGATGTTGGAAGGAAGCAGAGGATTTGATTGAACGACTGACACGAAAACCGCTGCGTCTGCTCGTCGGTGGTTTTCAAAAGCTAAGGCGGATCGTCTGGCGTGTTCGGCGGCCCGTCACCTTCGGCGTGCACGCGGTAGCGCTCACGCGCGACCGGTCATTGATCCTCGTCAAGCTGAGATATGCGCGCGGGTGGCGACTTCCGGGTGGCGGCAGGCGCGAAACGGAGGACCCTCAGGAGGCAATAATCCGCGAACTGAGAGAGGAAATCGGACTCATACGCTATGGATCGATCAGGCTCGCGGCGGAGCTGATGGACGAGCCGGACTTCAAGCGTGACACGGCGTCGCTGTTCGTGGTGAGCGATGTCGAATATCGGCCGCGCTGGTCACTGGAGATCGAGGAAGTAACCGAAGCGGGCCTCGACAAGCTCCCCGATGACACCGCGGCCCTTACTCGGCGATGGATATCACTCCTCCAGGACCGTATCGATTAGCCGGCGAGATGCCCGGCCCGCGAGCGCCGGCTGCGGTTCACGGCACCACCAGATCACACTGGAAATATCGCGTCCGGCGTGGCAGGTTTCCATCCATCGAACCTCATCGAACCAAGGAATTTTCGGCCGCGTAAAAAAGGAGCCCAGCCAGATCTGGCTGAGCTCCCTTGTCGTCACGGCAGAGCCGGCAGATTATTTTTTCTGACGAAGCATCTGACGGTTCACGATGCTCGCTAGAGCCCGCGATCCGCTGGTTGCGGTGCAGACTGCGTCGCCAGTCTTCCGGGCAGCAGAAAGCAGTGCGACGGTCGTGCCGCAAACATTGGCAGCCACACTGATCGGTGCCTGAACGGTAACCGGCACGTTGAGGTTGTTCAGCGCGGCGATCTGGGTGTCGTTGAGGAAGTTGTTGAGGGCGGAAACATCCTGGACATTGACGGTCACCAGGCCCGGCGCGACGCTGATTTGCGCTGCAGCGGGTACGACGGCGGCGGTGCTGGTAACCGCGAGGGCGGCAGCAATCATGAATTTACGCATAACATTACTCCTTGGTTTTCCGGGGGCGCCACGATCCTTCGCAGTCGCCGAGCCTCTCCGTTCGAGAGGTCCCGGCAAAAACGCCAACGGCGGAATAAAAGTAACTGAACAAATGTTCAGTTTCGGTGGGCAGCCGTCTCAGTGCGGTAAACTGATAGCGTTTTTACGCCTCTTTTCATGTGTTTCCGTCTTCGCGCAATTCAGGTTGTCCCTTGCATTTTTGAAGGGTAAATCGAATGCTGTGGGCCGGGAGGGGACGCGTTGAAACATTATAGAGTGAATAAGCTGACGCGGCCTGATGGCACGGTCGTCAAGAAAAAGGACATGCTTGCGCCCAACGATCGCCTGGCAGTGAAGGCGGCCCGAGAGGATGCCGACTGTCCGGTGTGCGAAGTGTTGCGCGAGGGCAAGAAAGTCGCCTCAATCTACTAGCTGAACCAATTACTGAGCGACGCCGGCAAGACCGGCATGCCGGCACCGAGCTGTTCATTGACAGGAAATTCGGACGCCGCAGCGGGTGAGATACCTGCCTAACAGAGCGTCCCGTTCCCCTTCGCTGTTTTGCTGTCAGCGAACTTTGATTGTGACCACCCGGCAATGCTCGATAGGGCCGCCTGTCGGGCCGTGGCGTCATCTGCCCAGCAAGTGGGTAAGGGCCTTCAAGAGTGCCTCATCTGGGTATGGCTTCATCAGCACGGGCTGATTCTTGTAGTTTCCGTCGAGTTGTCCATAGCCACTTGAAACGACAAACGGGATGGCTCGGGCGCATAAATCCTCGGCAACGGGTTGGCTCGTTTCGCCGCCGAGATTTACATCCAGAACAGCGACGTCGAACGACTGGGTGCTAAGAGCGGCGAGTGCCTGCTCAACCGTTGCTGCCGCAGTGATGCGGGTACATCCGTGATCTGTTAGGACGGCTTCGATGTTCATCAGCACGAGCATTTCGTCCTCGACGACAAGAATGCTGCTCCCTTGCAACAAGCTAATTATCCTCGGCGATTTTCGGAACTGGAACGTTGATTGTGCATACAACTCCAGTGGGCGGATAATCCATTTGAACCTCGCCATCGAGTTCGTGGGCCAAGCCTCTTTCAAGCACCTGCGAGCCAAACCCCTTTCGAGTCGGAGGCGTCACTTCTGGCCCATTCTTTTCTCGCCAGTGCAGGATTAGCCGTTCCCCCGAGGGTGAGGGCGCGATTGCCCAAGTGATCGAGACCTTTCCGATTTCAGTCGATAATGCACCATATTTGAATGCGTTAGTCGCGAGTTCGTGGATGGCGATGCCCAATGCAAGTGCTGACTTTGGTGGGAGCCGCAGGTTGACCCCCTCCACGTTGAAGCGGTCCACCCGACCGTCATTCGCAAACGGTTCCAGCGACGCGTCAATCAAATCGTGGAGCCCTGCGTCCTTCCAATTCTCCCGACTCAGAATGTTATGCGAGCGGGAAAGCGCAAAGATGCGAGACTCGATCCACTCCCGGATTAGGGGGTCGGTTGAGGTTCTCAACCCTTGTCGAATAATGGATTGCACCGTCGCCAGCGTGTTTTTAACCCGGTGATTCAGCTCGTCGATGAGCAATTTGCACGTAGCTTGCTCCGTCTTGAAGCTGGTGAGATCGACAAACGAGGCAAAATGCTGGACGATTTCGCCCTGTTTGTCCTTTACAGGACTAACCGAAACTGATGCCCAGAACTGGCTGCCGTCCTTGCGGCGGTAACAGATTTCAAGATCGTCATCGTGGCTGCCACCGACTGCTTTCTCAATTTCCTTCAAGGCTTCCGGACTTGCGCCGCGTGCCATCAGCGAATTGAAACTCTCACCAAGCACCTCATCGCGGCTCCAGCCCGTCAGTTTTAGATATGCCTTATTGGCGTAAACGACGGGGTTGGCGACCTCCTTCGCGTTCGTGAACACCATCGCCATTCGTGTGGCGTCTGCAGCGACTACAAATGGGCCAAGATCGTCGCGAACGGCTTCGACATCGGCTTCAGCGGCCTTTTGTTGCTGGGATGGTTCGTCGACATGGGGCATGGCCAAACGGTTTACGCAAATTGCCGCCGACTTCAAGGTAGCACCATCAAGCCTTTCGGGGCTCGCGCCAATGTCGCTTTCCACCCATTGCGGACTTTCGGCCTAGAACGAGAAGAAGTTCGGTCCCTGCCGCCTCGGTGGCTTTGTAGCGCGGAGCAATTCCAGGCAATTCCGGCAATTCCGGGGACATGGCGTAATTGAGGTAGTCATCCTCCTGCTATGGCGGGGTCGTGTTAGCGCCCCAAGGAGGAGGATGACCGATGACGATATTTGCAGGGTTGGACGTGAGTGACAAGGCCACG
>JACDEE010000050.1 GCA_013816585.1 Sphingosinicella sp.
ATGTCGCCCGTGATGCTCCACATGAGGATTTTTTCGGTATTACGATCGATTTTCTTATCAATTGGAACGAAATTCCTAACTTATAGGTCGAAAATCTGGCATATGGATAATCACGGGCGACATATAAGGATACCACTAGATAGCCCTTTGAATTCTCTATCCCCCTATGGTCTCAGGTACACAGGAACGCCAGCTCATTTTTGAGTTAGATCTCATATATATTAGATTTTCGTATAAATCGACCTCGAGATCAAGAAATTTAATGTATTCCTGTATACCTGATAGCATAGGGAGATAGAGCTTTCAAAGGGCTATCTGGTGGTATCCTCATATGTCGCCCGTAATAGCCCACATGAGGATTTTTTCGGTATTACGATAGATTTTCCAACTGATCGGGAAAAACGTAATGTTTTTGACCTCGGATCTAGCCACCCCATCATTTCCCATGTATGAATTTTTACCAGTGGTCTTAGATATTCACCTAGAGCTTAAGTTTAGAATTTCGTTTCATTCTGAGGTGGAAAGGTTGGATTCATAACATTTAAGATATTGGTTTAAGTACTAAGAGTAAAATTTACTCTCGAGTTTCGATTATCATATGAATTACAATTGGACCGATCTGATTTTTGGAACGTAGGTTGTATACGTGGTGGTGTAGCTACTGGTAAAAGGGCAAGTTGCTGGGATCACTAGGTGGCTAGATCCGAGGTCAATAAGTTGTCGTTTCATATGTAATTTTCGTCGACAAAAATTGATATATTTGAGGGTATAACAGAGCCTCTAGCAGATGATAAACGATGGAATATGAGAGAGTATTAGATTGTCCTACCTATGTCGTCAAGGGTATCGGCCAATTCGGTCGTAGTGGAGTATACGATTTTTTTATAAAATCATCAATTCTTCGAACAAACATCGTAATACCGAAAAAATCCTCATGGGGGCAATATTGATGAACATCTAAGGATACCACAAGATAGAGAATTTAAAGGGCTATCCGAATATGGTCTCAGATAGACAGGAACGCAAGCTCATATTTGAGTTATTCCTCATATATATTAGATTTTCGTATAAATCGACCTCCAGATCAAAAATGAACTGGCGTTCCTGTCTATCTAATAGCATAGGGAGATAGAGAATTTAAAGGGCTATCTGGTGGTATCCTTATATGTCGCCCGTGATTATCCATATGCCAGATTTTCGACATATAAATTAGGAATTTCCTCCAATTGATAAGAAATCGATCGTAATACCGAAAAAATCCTCATGTGGGCTATATCCATGAACGACCAAGTATACCAGTGGATAGCCCTTTGAATGCTCTATCTTCCTATGCTATCAGATATACAGAATACCTCTTCATTTTTGATCTGGAGGGCGATTTATACGAAAATTTATATTATATGAGGAATAACTCAAAAATGAGCTGGCGTTCCTGTATATCTGATAGCATAGAAATATAGAGAATTCAAAGGGCTATCCAATGGTATCCTTGGATATCGCCCGTGATTATCCATTTGCCAGATTTTCGACTCACGAACCATCGTTTTTCAATAATTCGAATTTTTCGGACCCAAAGAGCCGGAACCGACACCCCTTGCGCGAGATGGATAGATAGAGGACGCTGAGGTGCATCTGGTAGTATAGTTACTTTTCGCCCGCGAAGAAATTTTACGGGCGATGTGACGCGTTTTTGTTCTCCCTGTGGAAGGAAAATTTTTCCCTTGCACAACGAAAGAAAAAACTAGCTTAATTAAAAATACATATATAGGGAGGGGAAAAATTTAGGGTGCATTAACTTAGCCGTTTTTACAGTGATAAGATGTTCTGTGGGCAATTTCGAGAAAAGTACAGGCGAATTAACAGTGATCTTCTAGAGTCATGTGGTGAATTCCTGTGGCGAATTTACTGTGATAAAATCGGACCAACATAGGTGGTGACAAAATTATCACAGTAAATTTGCCACAGGAAAATTTTCCACATGTAGGAACCCTCCCACAGGAAGTTGCCCATGTGGAAAATTTTTCCCTTACAGAAATTGTACAGGCAGAAAAATCGTTATGAAGGGGAAATTGACAGTGATGTTCGAGAGTCATGTGGTGAATTCCTGTGGCGAATTTACTGTGATAATTTCGGACCAACATAGGTGGTGACAAAATTACCACAGTAAATTCGCCACAGGAAAATTTTCCACATGTAGGAAGCTTCCCACAGGAAGTTGCCCATGTGGAAAATTTTTCCCTTACAGAAATTGTACAGGCAGAAAAATCGCTATGAAGGGGAAATTGACAGTGATGTTCGAGAGTCATGTGGTGAATTCCTGTGGCGAATTTACTGTGATAAAATCGGACCAACATAGGTGGTGACAAAATTACCACAGTAAATTCGCCACAGGAAAATTTTCCACATGTAGGAATCTTCCTACAGGAAGTTGCCCATGTGGAAAATTTTTCCCTTGCACAACGAAAAAAAAAACTAGCTTAATTGAAAATACATATATATAGAGGTCCATGCCGCTTGAGGTCGAGGAGTGAGGTGTGCAGTAGTGTAGTGGAGTGTTGTGCTGTGCTGAGAAGGGGAAATTGACAGTGATGTTCGAGAGTCATGTGGTGAATTCCTGTGGCGAATTTACTGTGATCACTTCCGACCAACCTCTATGGTGACAAAATTACCACAGTAAATTCGCCACAGGAAAAGAGAAATCATGTAGGAAGCTTACCACAGGAAGTTGCCCATGTGGAAAATTTTTCCCTTACAGAAATTGTACAGGCAGAAAGATTGCTATG
>JACDEE010000034.1 GCA_013816585.1 Sphingosinicella sp.
TCAGCAAATTGAAGCACTTCCGCCGGATCTCCACGCGCTACGACAAGCTCGCCGACAACTTCCTCGCCATGGTCAAGCTCGCCTCAATGCGCCTGTGGTTGCGCGCTTATGAGTCTATGGCCTAGTCGGTTATCTGTTATCAGTACAACTGTCGGGCCCTCCTCCTTGTTGGAGGCCACCCTCATGGCAGGGATTACTAAGGCAGCTGCCAGGGAATCCGGACACGTAACCGTAACGCGAGGGCGTACCGAACTGGCTAAAGAGGCAAGCGAACGTCCAAGAGCGATGGTTTGCTGTTCAATCCTCTCCGAGTGAGAGAAAACCACCTGCCCGGCTGGCGTTAACTCCACCCCGGTGGGGCGACGTGCGAAGCAGACGATCTGTAACGCGATTTCAAGTTGAGTCAGTCGCCGAGAACAGGTCGAAACATTGACACCTAGTTCGGCAGCAGCTCCGGTCAGTGAGCCGCTGCGGCCAATGGCGAGGACCAGCCGAAGATCATCCCAACTAAGCTCATTCAAAGTTACCACTCCGCATTGGCTATGCGCCTCAGGTTCCCTCTAAGCACTTTGCACAGAAACAACAGTGTCGAGCGATTTTCGCCCGGACGTTTAAGCGTCTTATGGGCGCAAAGTAAGGAACGTAAAATGAATTCGGCCGTAAAACGAGGTGGTTCTCGGTGCGGGAGAACTTAGGAATCCCCATCGGTGCAGTAGGTTTCCTGGCAGATCGCCAAGGCGGCAATGGCCAATGCAGCTACCGTTCCAACGCCGATGAGAACCCATCCTACGGTGGAGACGCCCGCTTTCCGACCGGTCAGCACCTGGCCTTTGCGCGAAGTAAGCCCCGGCAGTTGTTCACCTAGCCGCTGCCCAGATATCGTCAAACGCGCTAGGCCATTGCCCGAGGCCCCTAGCTCCAACCCTGGTGCGAAACGTAGTGTCCCGGTCGAGCTGTTCCGCTGAAGGGAGGTAAGAGCCAATCCAACATGTGGTTGCTTCTGTCCTGACCCGAGCGGCATTATTAATCGCGCTCCTGCGAAGGCTGCAGTGTTCTGCCTACCAGCCATCTGATCATCGTTGATAGTAGCGCCCGAAGCGGGCGCTACAGCAAACGAAAGCTGCGAAACAATCAAAGCCAAAACTATCATGGGCTTCATTTAACTTCCCTTTTCAAGGTGACGTCTTATCTCTGACCGATCTCACGTTCGTGGCCCTGAGCCGGTGACGTGTCGGACCAGCTAAGGCTTACGGTTACCCCATCGGTTGAGCAGCGTTGCGCCGACTAGTACTGCGGCCACGATCGCGACGAAGCCGCCAATCGATTGGCCGATGATAACTCTGGTCGGCATAATTCCCAGAGCGAACAGATCAAGTGCGACAGTCACCTTCGTGACCAACCACAATGATGAGCCAACCAGGAGCGCAGTGCGCAGTCCACCACCCCTACGGGCACTCGCAGCTGCGTAATACCCAATACCAACCAGGCCGAAGCACACGCTCATTGTCGCCCACAGAGCCATGGCGGCCGGCGGCGTGAGGGGATGCAGCATGCTCCCGGCTTGTAACGTCCATGCAAGCAGATCATCCCTGAGGATGACGGCGTTAAATAGGCCCATCACGGCAAAGTGAAGGGCTCCTGCTGCTGCCCCGCACAACATTATGCACAGGCCACTCGGGCGTACTTCTTCCACGCGATTCCCTCCAGTCGATACCTTGGCCCTCAACAGAAAGTTAGCTTCGGAAGCATGACTCGCTCGCACCCACCGTTATGGGAGTTTTCGAGAAAGGCATGCCTGAGTGGCTAGAAAATTCTGACTACCCACCTGCTTGGAGACCGGGCTGAGCCCGCTTTTTGAGGATATCACGTTTACCAAGCTTTCAAATAATTATGCCCTAGAGACATTAAGCTCCGAGATTTCCAAATGAACCCAGAGTTTGAAATATCGGTCGAAAGCATTTCAGTTATCCTTCTTTATTTTAGCCGACGAGATGCCGCTCAAGATTATGGAGACGTCGGTCCCACAATACGCTGATTGGCTCAGTTCAATCGGCGTCGTCTCGCAACCCACTAAACTGACCCATGGCTCAGGCTGCGTGCTTTGAGAGAAGAGCTTTGCATAATTGCAAACCGGGTCACCGCCGAGAGCCGATACCGCAGGGGATTTCCCTGACGTAGGGAGAGGCAAGTCAACGCTACCCTTAATCATTGGAAGGACCAAAGGTGGGAATTTTCTCCGAACTGAGGTCTGCGCAAGCCCCGGATGCCTCTGTGTTCGAGAGGATATTTTTTGGCTGCGACATACCGTTAGCCCAGCTTGGCCTGGATGGTTCTTTCTTGATTGTGAACGAGGGCTTCAGTGACCTTACCGGGTATTCCGGTGAGGAGCTCTTAGCGAGTGGGCTCCAACAACTAGTGCACCCCGACGATCTAAACCTTCTTTTAAATCAAGAAAGTCGAGTCCTGGATCTTGCGCCTCATAAGTCTATTGCTAGGCGTTTAATCTGCAACGACCGATCGATCGTTTGGATCAACCTGACCGTCGCTTTGGAGAGAGGCGCGCAAGGCAAGCCCGATTTCTTCATTGCTGTTGGCGAGAAAATAGACGCCGCCAGGAGCTTCGAGGTCGAGAGGCCCGAGGAAGAAGCTCACATGCGCACCGCAGTGGACGCGGTGCCGGTGGGCATTGTTTTTGCTGAAATCCCCTCGGGTAAGATTGTTGGCGGCAATAAGCATCTGGAACAGGTGCTGGGCCGATCAATGCAATACTCTCTTGAAGGGTATTCTTTTGACGAATGCGTGTCCTATCATGCCGACGGAACCTTGGTAGAGGAATCCGAATACCCACTCGCTCGGATCGCAAGGGGCGAAGAAAGTCCAAGCATCGACGTGAATTATCGGCGAGATGATGGGACGCTCTCGTGGGTCCGATTCATCGCTCGCGCCGTAACGGACAGCGCGGGAAACTTGGTTGGCGGCGTGGTGGCCTCGATCGGAATCGATGAGGAGCGCAAGGCCTGGGATCGCATGAGCCGCGAAGTAAAGAGCCTTGAGGACCAGCTCATCCATACCTCCCGGGTAAATGCGATGGACACAATGGCTGGAATGCTGGCGCATGAGCTGAATCAACCTCTTACTGCTGCAGCAAATTACCTCGCTGGAGCAAAAAAACTTTTGGAGACGCCGGCGGACATCATCCTGTCCATTGAGGGCATTGAAGCTGCGCAGCAGGCCATCCTTCGAGCCGGCCTGACAATTACAAGCATTCGACAGATGGTGAGCGGCAAGTCGGGAAGAAGGCAGAAGACACAGGTTCAAGTGCTCGTCGAAGACTCCATTCGACTGCTGTCGTCGTCGCTCACTACCAAACCCACCATCGAAATTGAATCGCGAGCCGACTCCATCTGCGTTCAGACGGTGCAAATTGAACAGGTGCTACTCAATCTCATCCGCAACGCGAGCGAGGCTATCCACGATCAGGATGACCCCTTTATCAAAATCTTGGCAACTGGAGAGGGGAGCTTTGTAGAGATATCGGTTAGCGATAGCGGGAGTGGGGTTCCTGAAGAAATACGCACGGATATTTTCTCGCCCTTCAAAAGCACGCGGGGAAACGGCCTCGGTATCGGCTTATCGATATGCCGAACGATCGTCGAGCAACACGGCGGCCGCATTTGGTTAGATGAGACAGGCGGTCCCACTACGTTCAAATTCACAGTTCCAAGAAACGCTCCGGGAAGCATCCAGCCGGCAATGGACAAAAGAAATTAGTTGCTTTGGATTGTGTCAGTTTTCGGACAAGCTTCCTAAGGTAGAAAGCTCCCGCAGTCGACCGCCTGCAGATCGCTTCTTTCGCAAAATGCAGGATAGGTCCGGCGCAGCGAGCCTATGCTTCGCCCTTGGAAAGCCATGGCTCAAGCTGCCTAACGCTCTTCAAAGTCCGCAATTTGGGAAGCTAAGGCCTTTGCAAAAGCTGGCCTCCCCTCGCATCGAGCCTTGAAGTCAGAGAGGTTGGTATACCCGTCGATCAATTTCGTATGCTCGAGAACTCGCAGCACACCTGTCATAATCAGGTCGGCCGCAGTGAATCGCTCACCTTCGAAATATGCTTGATCTCGTAGCGCATTGGAGAGCCCCGCCAGGCGCCGCCGCATCAGCTCAACTGCTCCAGGACGACGCAGTCTGGCCCATTCCTGGTCGGAATAGAAGAAATCGATGTTCGCGACGTTCATCGCGAAAGGCTCTATCGAATTAAGTGCAGCTATCACCCATTGCACAACGCGCGCGCGAGCAGCTGGATCTGCCGGTAAAAGATCTTCGCTCCGCTCGGCAATATGCAGAACAATTGCACCGGTTTCAAAAAGAACAAAACCGTTCTCCTCAAAGATGGGGACTTGGCCGAACGGCTGCAGCGCGCGGTACTCAGGCGTATCCTGATCTCCCTGCTTGAGAAGTCTGGTACGGTAAAAAAGACCGACTTCCTCAAGGATCCAACGAACCCGAAGGTCACGGACTTGTCCACGCGCGAAATCGGGCACCCATGCAAATCCTGAAATTGTAATAGCTGCGTCAGGATCAATTGGCATGGTTTCTTCTCCTCTACGGAAAGCGCGGATTCAATTCTTCAGCATGTGCGTTCCAACAAAGTGCACCTTGGTTTCTATGTACCGAGTGGGGAGTCGATCGATCTACTATGCCGAAAGGGTCATCGTGCGTCCAAATCCCCCGAAACGCGTATGCTGCCAAGGCGTCATGAGGCGGCAGCCTGCCGCCCCGCGACCCCTTCCGCGCGTCCACCATGAGGCTCCGCCACCCTCAGGAACGGCCATAACTTCTGAGGCATCGAACGCGCCGCCATGCGTCAATTGTCTCTCGGGCGCGTCCGTTTAATGAGAGATAGTGTACGATGCTGTCCGTTCGCTTTCGTCAATCACTGAAGCCTCTCCTTAAGACGAGCTTCAAGATACCGCCTCAAGTGATTAAGGCTTGCACGAGCCTTGTTGTTGGCGCCCTCTGCCTTTGCGATAAGGAGCGCACCCTGGATGACCCCCTGAATATGTACCGCTAGATCAGGAGCCTCCTCGCCTTCATCACCCAGTGCGGTTCGGAGATCGGGCTCCAATGTCTTGGCGTGCTGAAACATTACGCCGGCGCAATCAGCCGCTAGGTCCGGCATGGTATTGTGTACCTCCTCCAGTACGGTGCCGACATAGCAGGTGTAATTGACGACCGGCCCTTCAAGGATCGCAATCCGAAAATCGATATAAGCAAGAACGCGCGCCGCGGCCGTCGGTGCATTCCTGTGGCCCGAGGCGACAAACACTGCCTCGCTTCGCTCCCCCCAATGATCGGCAGCGGCCCTAGCGCAAGCTTCTTTCGTAGGAAAATGGTGGAAAAAGCTGCCCTTTGTAACGCCAGCAGCAGCCGCAATGTCATCAATCCGAGTGGCGGTATAGCCTTTCGCCCTAACCACGTCGATGGTGGCATCCAAAAGCCTGATCCTGGCACTAGTCATTGCGTGGTACCCTCAAGGTCCGCTGCGACATACTGATGGGTATGGAGGTGTCAAGTATTTTGGTGCGCTCCATTTTTGATAGTCGCCGATGCGCAGAAGAAGGTGCCGCCATCCCGCTGCGGGACCCAATCGTTCAAGTTCAACCGCAGTTTCAATTCGATGCAAACATTTTTCTATCTTGACGAAGACATACCGGTCGGTATGAACGTACCTTGCGGTATGGGACCAAACACGATGATCACTTTAATCCTACCGGTGCTGGAATACGCCTGGGGTGTCGAGTGCTAGCTACATCCTTGAGCGGCTTGGTTCGGGAATGCACCGATGCACATCCCCTGAATTTATCTACTGGCCTTCGGGAGGCCGGTCATCACCGGATAACCACACATGCAAGCTCGCTCTTGCTGGTGGAAGACGTTGCAGCTTCGCCTTTGCACGCGCCCGTTTCGGGTTATGAGCTAAACCATCAAATTGTACTGCCCTACCTCGGCCTGTTCGGATATTCCCTCGGCAATCGGACGCAGCTGTTCGATTCAAATCGAACACTATTTGTCGCTCCCAATCGCGAGTTCAGGGATAGCCATCCAATTGCTGACTTGGGCCACGCAAGCATCATCATTACGCCGCGCGTAGAAATCCTCGACGAAATTTGCGGGACGGGCGGCGCGCGCGAACACTCGGCGTTCAGGCAGGGCGCCCGCGCAGCTAGTCGAGAATTGCAACTTCTCACACATCGCTTGCGAAGGCTTGCCGACGGCGAACATACCGTACTTCAACGTGATGAATGGACGATCCGGGCACTGCGCGAGGCACTCGACCGAGACCACCGACGTGAAGTGACCTCTTCAAAAGTCGTAGATCGAGCAAAACAGGCCCTCCACGCCCGCGGGTGCGAACGCATTTCCCTTGGTGAGGTAGCGAGGGAGGTCGGCGTATCGCCAATATATCTTACCCAAGAGTTTTCACGTGCCGAGGGCGTTCCACTGTATCGGTATCAATTGAATCTACGACTCAGCCGGGCCTTGATGGAGCTTCGAGACTGTAACGACATTACAGTCCTGGCGTTGGACTTGGGTTTCTCAAGCCACAGCCATTTTAGCTTCACCTTCAAGAAAGCTTTCGGACTAACCCCAAGTGATTATCGTCGCTCCGAAGTCCTGCCGCGCTGAATTCCAGCGCACTGAGCAGGACGTTAAGGCCGCCCTCCCTCCTTCCCCCTTCGTCGCCAACAGCGAGAATGAAGCGGCGCACTGTCGGCGGATGAGGCGCAAGTTTGTACTACCAGCGTTGTATCGATGCACGATCATCCTACCAAACGCTGGAACTGACTGTGATAAAACTTGAAACAATTCTGGTCTTTTCATTCCAGAGGCTGAGTGTCACTTGAAGCGATTCTCGGCTTCCCGTTCGCTGCGAAGGAGCCCCCAGCCTGGCACGCTCTGCACCCTCGATTGTGCAAGAGCCCCTCAAGATCTAGAAGGAAACCTTCAGTACAGCCAACGAGGCCGTTCCATTGCCGAACAAACGAAAAAACGACCCGCGGGCAATGCGAGAACGCATCACCCGCTCGGCATACGATCTATTTCAGGAACATGGATATGCGGGAACCAGTATGCAGGCAATCGCCGGTGCCGCGGGTGTCACGTCAGGGGCGATCCACCATCATTTTCCAACGAAAGAAGCTATTGGGTTGGCCGTTATTGAAGCAGACGTGAGTTCCGCCTTCCGCGAGCTTTGGCTGGAGCCGCTAGCGGCCGAAACATCCGCTTTAGCGGTCACGCTGAAAGTCTTCCGAAAACTGGCCAAAGAGTTTGATAGCCAAGGTTACGTTCGGGGCTGCCCAATTAATAATTTAACTCTGGAGTTGGGTTCCATGAATTCGATTTTCCGAGAACCGCTTCGAATGCTTTTTGATGAGTGGCGAGTGCAATTGAGCTCGGCCTTATCGGAAGAAAGGGGCACTTTGTCGAAAAACGCGAAGAACAACGACGCCACCGCGAATTTAGTAATTGCGGCTTACTCTGGAGCAATGTCCATGGCTAAAGCTGAACAATCCGGTGGTCCGTTGCGAAAAGTAGCGGACGAACTTGAGAAATTGCTAGCTGCCTGAGAGGATCATCGTGGTCTAAAGACAGCCTAACCGCACCTAATTCCGACAATAAGATCGCTGCGTTCATCATAGAAGATATTGAGGCGCTGTGGGCTGTAGTCCGCAGTAATCGGCTGGCCAATCGCGGCAATGCGATAGCCCTTGCGCACGTCGGGTTGAGGAGCATAGCTGCGGGGTTGAACCCAATAGCGAAGCGTAGTTCTTGGCCCCGCAAGTGTCGTCTCCGGGTTGCATCCCCAAGCGGTCCGAGTTGGCGCCTTCGTCGTTAACCGGAGTTGCGACGCATCCCGCCAGGAATGCCGCAATCGCCGCCGCAGCTAAATTACGCAACTAAGTTCTCCCGAGAGTTGAAAGTGAAGATAAGCGAGACCGCAGGCTCTCGTCAATTGACAAACAGGATGACCGGCCTTTATTCCAAATCAGGCTTGGTGAATTTTCAGCGAGGCTTCGAGATTGGAATTAAAGATAGCCGAGCTCTTTCCACCACGGGCTGGGCGACGAGGTGCTTCGCAGCCGCCTGGGCCTTCGTCAGCAATGGGCGGGTTTGATTTCCTTCACGGCCGGTGGCGCGTCACTCATCCCAAACTGAAGGAAAGGCTCGCCGGTAGAGCTGGTGGGTACGAATTCCCGGCCTCCCTGGAGACCGGCATCTCTATACTTGGATCGTATGATTCTGAGACCTCGGAAAACACCTTTCCGAGGGTGCCGGTGAGGAAAGGCGAAAAGATATTCGTACGGTTCACCCGTGCGCCCAGTGACGTTGTCTACCAACATCGCTTCAGACGATTGGAAATGCTGGCAGGTTGGCGAAAGGGACTCAGTGCGCAACTGAAGAATTACGAAGAGCGACCTTTCGCAGGCCCCCATTTGACTCCAACCGCCCGGGCACTTTTGAAGTGGTCGCCACGGCAGACAAGAACCGATGAACTACCGCGTCAGGCATGTGAGTGACTAGGCCATAGACTCATAAGCGCGCAACCACAGGCGCATTGAGGCGAGCTTGACCATGGCGAGGAAGTTGTCGGCGAGCTTGTCGTAGCGCGTGGAGATCCGGCGGAAGTGCTTCAATTTGCTG
>JACDEE010000051.1 GCA_013816585.1 Sphingosinicella sp.
ACCTTAAAAAATAAATTACATGAAAACAATGACAAAAACCCAGGTACCTCATGGTAAAATATACCGATGGAAAGTTAACAAATAGCTTCTTCAAAAAAATACTAAGTCAAAAATCTTACTTTTTGAGCATTAGTGGTCAGCGTGGCTGGTTGCCTCTTGAAAAATTTAATATATGTATAAAATTAATCGCTTAACCGTATTGTGTATCAGAGTTGACCACTGCGGTAAGTTACCGCGTTACCGCGCGCAGGTCGGGCAAAATTCAGTTACCGTTACCGCACTGGCTGGCTGAGTTACCGTAGTGCGGTAATACACCTTTGAAAATGCTCAAATCTACTACGGATGAGAGCACTGGAATGTCTGCAAAGAAAGCAAAGCTGGACTCTGAGAAAGAGTAAGTAAAATACACATATGATATAATTTTTTTCCATGCTCATTTCATCATTTCCAGTGGACAATCACCGGTTTGGTACTGGTGGCCCCAGACTGAAGATTTGTCTTTGACATGCCAATTATGTTCTCAGACAATTTCTCGTGGAGGTGAGCGGGCAACTTCCGGGCTTCTCTCACATCTTGAGAATTTCCACAAAATCAAACGTGACTTCCTCGTACCAGCTGCTACTTGGATTGCTCAGAATTACTCAATCAAATTGGTTAAGTCTTCAACTACAAATACTGGTGATATTCGTTCTCTAATGGGCAAACGTCCAGTTACGCCAGAGGTCGTGAACTCACAACTCCTTCGTCTCATGGTCTCTGAGAATATTCCCTTTAACTTTGTCCAGTCTCCTGCTGTTCGAAGCTTCTTTCGACAAATCACGAACTGTGAATTGCAAGATCGCAAGACGTTTGCTCGACAACTTCCTTCGCTATATGCTCCCATTAAGGATGTGGTATTGCACCTTCTGCGGGCTGCTAAATTTGCTTCGATACAGTTCGATTTCTGGTCGTGCAAGTCGAGTGGGAAGCAGTTTGGTGCACTCATCGCGCGTGTTCCCAGTTCTGATAACAGTCTGCAGCATATCTTACTTGGTTTGGTACCGCTTTCGAAGAGCCATACTGCTGATAACATTGCGGAATGGGCAAAAGGCGTACTTGGATCGTTTGGAATCATTTTAGCTCAACATTCAGTATCTCCAATCATTTCAATTGCTACAATTGACATGGCAGCAAATGGTCGCGCGGCTGCTGAGCGGCTCAGGCTGCTCTACATGCCATGCTTTGCGCACCAGCTCAATCTCGTCCTTCAGCATGCAATAACTGAGGTCAACGAAGTGAAGCAACTTCTGACAAGTCTTTCCCGGCTTACAAAGTTGTTACGAAAGTCACCAATTCTGTCAGAAAAGCTTCGATTATTAGTATCCGAGCCTGCACTTTCAGCTGAGGTCGCAGCTGTTTTGAAACACTGGAAACCCGATCGAAATCTGACAAAACAGCTACCTGTTTCGTTGATCAAGCCTGTCAAGACGCGTTGGAGCTCGTATGTTAAGGCGCTGCGACGATTATTGGTCCTCTGGAAGCCAGTGTGGCGACTTCAAGAAGTTGACGAATGGAAAAAAGCGTGGAATCGCGTATTATTTCACGATAATACCATTCACTATATTAATATTAACTTCTTTTTCTATTTTTAGAATCATCCGCTCGAGAAAGATATGTTTCCTTTCAAAAATGACGACAGTAACACAATCACTCGCATTCTTCAGCCACTCGAAAAACTCGATTCGCTTATTACACTCGCGCAAGGCGATGCTTCTAATCTTGCAGTTCTATACTCTGATGTCTCGTCCCTTAATCTAAAGTTCTCAAAAGTTGTGCAAGTGCATGCACCCGACGCAGTTTCGATGCACCGATGTCAAAGAGATGAATATGCGCTACTTTGTGCGCTTATCGACCAGTTAAATCGTTACTTCTTCTCACGAACCTCCTGGTTTGCATCGAAACAGAAGAATTTACTCTATTGGCCGCCTGGAATCGCATCGGCATGTAGTATAATTGCTTTAGCATCTCGCCTCGACCCTCGCATGGTTTGCACTGGTTCTTGGGCTAGTCTTGTTGCTGAATTTATTCGTACAGAGATGATATCGACAGTGTTATCCCCTGAAGAGTACATCAAACAGCTTCTTATCGAGTGTATTCGTGTACAATTGCACCCAGTGGATCCTGCTCAACAGCAACCTGCAATTATCGAAGAGGAAGTACTTGATTCAGAGCTTCCTGATTATTCAAATTGCTTCCTCTCAGAGAGAGCACTTAAAGTTACCTCAGAACGCACTTGTGACACTGCAACTGATGAAGTCACACGATTCATGAGCATTCCAATCGATTGGAAATGGGCTGTGGACGACAAAAATCGGCTCACTCGTACCCCTCGCGATTTTTGGACTGCAAAACGCACAGAATATCCACATATCGCTGACATAGCTGAGCAAATCTTTATTGTATCATCGTCTGCTGCAGAAGTTGAGCGCTTATTCAGTGTCTGTGGTGACCTTTGCACTGATAAAACCTCAAAAATGTCAGCAGATGTCATCAGTCAGCGCATTTTCTGCTCACGAAACATGTACTTACTCTCAAATACAAAATAAAGATGTTTTTCTGTACTTACCGCACTTACCGCAAGCCCGCGGCAGTTACCGCACTGCAAAAACGAGTTACCGTACCGCACAGGCGAAAAAGGCGAAATTGGTCAACTCTGGTCAACATGTTTGTGGCTCGTGAC
>JACDEE010000052.1 GCA_013816585.1 Sphingosinicella sp.
TGTATCCGCCGGCGTAAAATGAGGCCACGAAACCGGAGCCCATGGCCGGCTGTGGCGGAGTGAAATCAGGCCAGTGATGGTTCTTGTCTGAGAAACGACTCCGGTGACCGCTCGTTTTCTCCCGTAGGGTTCGTCCCGGAGGGTGAAAACGAGCGGTTGCCGGAGTTCCGTGCGAAGCACGGCAGGTGGGAGCAGAAACGGCGTGGTGGTCTGGATGCGGCGGGTGGTGGATTCCATGGAACCCATTCCCAGGCGAGAGCCCGGGAACCAGGGTGAGGGATGCATACTGTGGAACTCTACGCTCACGTCCGTCGTCAGGTGATGGTGGATGGCGTCAGCCAACGGGCGGTCGCCCGCCAATTCGGGATCAGCCGGGAGATGGTGAAGAAGATGTTGCGGCACGCGCTGCCGCCGGGGTACCGGCGGTCGGCGCCGGCGACGCGACCGAAACTGGAACCCTTCCTGGGATGGATCGAGGCGACCTTGACCGCGGACAAAGCGGTGCACCGCAAACAGCGGCATTCAGCGAAGAAGATCTTCGACCGCCTGAAAGCGGAACACGGCTACACCGGTGGCTACACGGTGGTGAAGGACGTGGTGCGAGAGTACGAGCGCCGGACGCGAGAATTGTTCGTGCCGTTGATCCATCCGCCTGGTGATGCGCAGGTCGATTTCGGCGAAGCGGTGGTGGTCGTGGGCGGCGTCGAGCAGAAAGGTCACTTTCTGGCGATGGATCTGCCGCACAGCGATGCGCCGTTCGTCGAGATCTTCCCACAGGAAACCACCGAGGCGTTCTGCCAGGGTCACGTCGATGCGTTCGCGTTCTTCGGCGGCGTGCCGCGCTCGATCCTCTACGACAATTCGGTGATCGCCGTGGCGAAGATTCTGGCCGACGGCGAACGGAAGCGCACGCGCGTGTTCGATCAGTTGGTCAGTCATTACCTGTTCCGCGATCGCTTCGCGCGTGTCGCTAAGGGCAACGACAAAGGGAACGTCGAAGGCTTGGTGAAGTACACCCAGCGGACGATCCTGACGCCGATTCCGCACGCGCCGACTTGGGAGGCGCTGAATGCAATGATACGCGAACGCTGCATGGCGCGCCGTGCGGATCGCGTACGTGGCAGCGAACTGACCATCGGTGCACGTCTGGTCGCGGATCAGGCCGCGCTGCTGCCGCTGTCGGCGGCACCGTTCGAGTGCTGCCAGGTCATTCCCGGCCGCGTCAGCAGTCAGTCGCTGGTGCGTTTTGCGCGCAACGACTACTCCGCCCCAGTGGCACATGGATACCGCGAAGTGCTGATCAAAGCGTACGTGCACGAGGTGATCCTCTGCCACGGCTCTGAGGTCATCGCCCGACATCCACGCAGCTATGAGCGCGAGGTGATGGTCTTCGATCCGCTGCACTACCTGCCGCTGATCGAGCGCAAACCCGGCTGCCTGGACCAGGCTGCGCCGCTCGCGGGATGGCACCTGCCGGAGGAGTTCGCTACGCTGCGTCGTCTGTTGGCCAGCCGCTTGGCCAAGCAGGGCGCACGCGACTACATCAGTGTCTTACGCCTGCATGAAGCCTTCCGCGCGGATCAGGTCCACGCAGCGGTCTGCGCGGCGCTGAAGCTGGGCACCATCAGCTACGACGCCGTGAAGCACTGCCTGCTCGCCGCGCTGGAGGGCCGGCCGGCGAAACTGGATCTGGTCCACTACCCACACCTGCCGCAGGCGGAGGTCGCCTGCACAGATCCCGCTGCCTACAACGATCTGTTGGTGGAGATGGCGCCATGAGCACCGCCACGCCCACCACGGTCATCGCTGCACCGGCCACCGATCCCACGCCAGCGCCACCGGCCGTTCTGCTCGCGCACCACCTGAAGGAATTGCGCCTGCCGACCTGCCTGCGCGAGTACGACCGCCTCGCCCGCCAATGCGCCAGCGAAGGCGTCGACCACGTGCGCTACCTCCTGCGCTTGGTCGAACTCGAACTCATCGACCGCGAACGCCGCCTGGTCGAACGTCGCATCAAAGCCGCCCGCTTTCCGGTGACCAAGAGCCTCGACGCCTTCGACTTCCTCGCCATGCCCACGCTCAACAAGCCGCTGGTCATGGACCTCGCCCGCGGCGGCTTCATCGATCGCCGCGAGAACGTCATTGCCGTCGGTAACTCCGGCACCGGCAAAACGCACCTCGCGCTCGGTCTTGGCCTCGTCGCCTGCCAACGCGGCTACAGTGTGCTGTGGAAACCGGCCGCCACCCTGGTGAACGAACTCATCGAAGCGCGCGACGAGAAGCACCTCCTGCGCTATCAGAAGGCACTCGCCAAGGTCCAGCTCCTGATTGTCGACGAACTCGGCTTCGTGCCGCTGTCGAAGACCGGAGCCGAACTCCTCTTCGAAGTCTTCTCCCAGCGCCACGAACGCGGCGCCACCCTCGTCACCAGCAACCTCCCCTTCGACGAATGGACCGAGGTCTTCGGCAGCCAGCGCCTAACCGGCGCACTCCTCGACCGCCTCACCCACCACGCCCACGTCCTCACCTGCAACGGCGACTCCTACCGCCTCGCCGACGCCAAACGCCGGCGCGCCAAGCAGGACAAACCGACAACCAAAACCGCAAGCGAACCCTGATTCCACCCAGGATCAGCACCCGGCGGCTACGCCGCCCCACTGGCCTAATTTTGCTCCGCCGACTGGCCTAATTTTGCTCCGCCCTTTACA
>JACDEE010000023.1 GCA_013816585.1 Sphingosinicella sp.
TACGCTCTCTTCACTCCGCTGTATCGCTCGACGGACTGCCTCAGTCGTCGTGGCGCTGCCGTGTAGAATCTGGCCCATAGCTCCTCCCGCCAAATATGATGATCAATCGTACCACCACACTGCGGGATCAAACACCTAGCTTACGTGCTGCGAGAACCGGACCGAGCAAAAACATCTTCTAACCGGATATTTGGAGAGCTTTATCATCTTGTATTCGATGAAGCGTTTCTTTCCGCTGAAAACGTGCTCTCGATGTGGAAGATTTACCGGGCAATTGAAAGCGATAGACAAATTGCGATTAAAAGTATGACATCTTCGATGTCGCGCTCTTACGAAGAGTCATGGATCGTCGAGGGCATATTTCACATACTTTATCTCCTCTCGGTCAAGTGCGATCAGGGAGGCACTGACCTTTTCGATGCTGATGAGGTGCTCAAGCACTACAGTAGCGTTAAAGAAGACATAGACGAGTTCGTAAAAAACAATCCGAACAAGGCGGCTTACCGGATATTCAGGAGTTCCCTGACAAAGCGGCTCCTCGTGAAGTACTCGAACGCTAAGCAGTTCGACCTGCCACTGGACGCTGCAGAATGAATGGGCGATCTGGGCGACATATCAGATTGCCATGATCTCGCGCGCCGGTTCCGCCCGCTATGAAGCTGTTGGCAAGGAAGGAAATTGGCCGATTACGACCCAGCTGGGTGTTCTTTGCAATCAAAAATATGACTTTGGCTCGCGCTTCGGCATTAACGCGGATAACCGACCGCGGCCCGTTTTCGTGGCCTTATCGAACCAGGATTTCGCCGCTCATTCCGAGCATCTTGTGCATCGTGTGCGTACATTTGACCTTGTAGCGGCCTGCTTTGGGCAGGAGCGCGATCTCGCGCGCCTGGCCGCTGGGAATTTCGACGCTCCCGTTCCGGATGAAGCCGCGATGATCGGCCTTGATGTGGGCCGCGGCGAAGAATTCCGGGGCGGTGAAATCATGACTGCCCCCGGCCGTGTTGACGAGCCGCAGCACGGCCGGTCGTCCAGCCTGTAGGCGTATGGCCTTCGGCGTACATTTGAAATTGGCGAGCCTCACCTCAATGCGGGGAGCCGCGGATCAGTCGGTCTGCGGGGCGGCACTGGCTCCCAGCAGCAAAAGAGCGGGAACGGCGATCAACAAACGGCGCATGGGCGACTCCATCGGTGACAGGTCTTGCATCTTCGTAGCATGGGTCGCTCCGGACTGCTTTCCCGGACACGTTGTATGCGCTTACCGGCTTGCCGATCTTGCCAATTTTCGCTCTCCGGCGCAGGGATCATTCGAAGGAGACACCTCATGATCACCCGCACCGCTTCCGCCCGCTACGAAGGTTTTGGCAAGGAAGGGAAGGGGCAGATCACGACCCAGTCGGGCGTGCTTTCCGATCAGCAATATGGTTTCGGATCGCGCTTCGATCAGGGTATCGGCACTAATCCTGAGGAACTGATCGCGGCCGCCCATGCCGCTTGCTTCACCATGGCCTTGTCCTTCGCGCTGGCCAAGGAAGGGCTGAGCGGGGGCACGCTGGAAACGACCGCAAAGGTGAAACTCGACCAGGATGGCGACGGCTTCGAGATCAGCCGGTCGGACCTGTCGCTTGCCGCCACCGTGGCCGGGATCGACGAGACCCGTTTCCGCGAAATCGCCGAAGGAGCCAAAGCCGGCTGTCCGGTTTCGAAACTGCTCAACGCCGAAATCACGCTGGAGATAAGTTTCAGCGGCGGTTGAGGCGGGGTCTCCTGGATCTGGTCATTATCAATCCCGAGCGAGGCTCTGCGCCAGCATGAAAGCGCCAATATTGGCTGCCTGTTCGGGGGGAAGTTTTTCTATCGCGGTATAGATGGCCTCGCCAACCTGGCATTTCTCTTCCGCCGTGGCGCTTTGCTGCGCAGCATCGTCCATGATGATTTGCCCAATGCGAGCCGAGGGCGCCACTTCCTTCATCTTGGCGAGCCAGGCGCGACGAGCTTGTTCATTCAGCGACCCGCGGCTCGGGTCGCGGGGAAGCTCTCTGCCCGCCTTTGCCGCTTCCAGCGTCGCTACCGAAACCCCGACTGCCTTGGCGTGCAGTGTCGGAGGAAGGACGGTCTGAGCGTCGAAACCGGTCATCACGAATTGGGCACATTCCCGGGGGTGGCCGGCCTTCAAGGCGCGGATCAGATCGAGCTGGCCCTGATTGATCTTCGCCAGCATTAAGGGCGGCGCATTGATCACGTCCGGCGTCTTGCGTTGGAAGACTTTCGCCATCGCGTCCGGGCCGATCGCGCGGAGCTTTGCGGGATCGCCCAGTCTGGCAAGGGTCAAGGCGCCCATTTCGTCCAGGAGCGTACCATATTCCCGGGGATAAAGCTGCTTCAGGGCCGCAAATAATGGCCCAGTCGGCGCGGCGAGCAGACCATTTTCAAAGAGCTGTAATTCCTTGGCGTTCATAGACGCTGGAGCGGCCGGAACGGGTTGAGCCTGCACAGGCGAGGCCATGGCAAGGCCCGACAGGACCGAAGCTGCGAGAATTTTTTTGAACATGCCGGCCCCCATTTCCGCGCGAGCCTAGCTTTGCGTCGTCCGAATACAAATCAATTCCATTACCGATGGGCGATCCCGAGGGAGCATGCGCAGGGCGCACAATGAACATTGAGAGGAGCGGGGCGTATTGAAGGGGCGGCTTTTCCGCCAAGCTGAAGGAGCAGGCAATTGCTGAAAGACAAGAATTCATCCGCGATCGTCGCGGTAAGCGATATCGCCCGGGCCCGGGAGTTTTACGAAGGAAAGCTGGGGCTGGAAATCACCGACGAAAGCATGGGCGATGTGCTCACGTTCCGCACCGGCGCCACGTTCCTTACCGCCTATGTCTCCGAATTTGCCGGGACCAACCGGGCCAATGCGGTGACCTGGGATTGCGGCGACGAGATCGATGCGATCGTCTCCGATCTGGAAGCAAGGAATGTGGCTTTTGAACATTATCCGGACATTGGCAGGCTGGAAGGCAATGTGCATGTGGCCGGGGAAGCAAAGCTGGTCTGGCTCAAGGATCCGGACGGCAATATCCTGCATTTGCTGTCGATGTAGATTGGCGTCGCCGGCGGTTTTGCCCGAACTGGCGCCTTGAAGTTAAAAGAAAGGCGGGCCGCCTTTGGGGCGACCCGCCTGAGGGTTCAGAGTTGACGTTTTAGCGCTATTGGTCGCGCTCGCTACCGTCGCCGTCCTGCTGATTCTGGCCTCGATCATTGCCTTGCTGCTGATCGCGCTCGAACTCGCTCTGGCCGCCTTGCTGGCGGTCCTGCTGGCCGCTCTGGCCACCCTGCTGCTGTTCGCGGCTATGCTGGCCCATATCGCCCTGCTGGCGATCCTTTTCGCCGCCTTGTTGACGGTCCTGGCCTTCCTGCTGCTCGTCCTGCTGGGGGTCATCACCACCACCGCCCTGCTGTTGTTGCGGCTGGCGATCCTGGTTGTTGTTCTGGCTGTTGTCGTTGTTTTGATTGGCCATTTTTCAGGTCCTCACATCCTCTTCGAGCCGAAAGCCGGCACGATATAAAAACGCGCGGAGCGGGAGCGCGTTCCCGCACCTGAAGGCGGAATGCGGGGTTCCATCGCAGACCGGGACCCGATTGGCGAAAAGCCGGCTGGCGCGTTTCGTGACGGCTGCGGAACATAGGGCGATCGGCAGTGGTTTAAGGATCAGGCTCCACGCCGTTCAAAAGATGGAGCGTTCCTGACAGGAGAGAAGATATGAAAATCCATTTCATGCTGGCCCCGGTACTCGCTTGCGCGGGTCTGGGCCTGGCGGGCTGCGAAACGGTCGCCGACGCGGTTGAAAAGGGCGTGACCGCGAGCCTTACCGGCTCGCAGGAAGTCCCCGGTCCCGGCGATCCCGACGGCAGCGGATCCGCTGAGATCACCAGTCTCGATTCGACCGACCAGATTTGTTACGACATCAAGGTGCGTAATATCGATATGGCTACGGCAGCGCATATCCATCGCGGAGGCCCGGGCGTCGCAGGCCCGCCTGTGGTCACGCTGGAAGCGCCGACCGATGGCGATTCGAAAGGTTGCGTGAGCGTGCCCGGTGCTATCGCCGACGAGATCGAAGGCAATCCGGCCGCTTTCTATGTCAACGTCCATAACGCTGCCTATCCCAATGGCGCGGTACGCGGACAATTGGCGCTCTGATCGATCGGGGCGGAAGTATTCGAATATATTTCCGCCCCTCCGCGCTTGAAAATGCAGAACATTTCCGCTCGGCCTTCGGACATATTTGCCAAAAGCGTGGAAATAGGCGATAGAGGCTTTTGCTACGGTCGCATGCGACGGATCTTAGCCTCTTAGGGCACATTTTCCTTCTCTACACGCTTCTACGGCATGACGCGGTCATACGGGCCCGTCTAACGACTAACTATCTAAGGAAAATATTATGCCGATTGGCATCGTGAAATTCTTCAACGCCGACAAGGGCTATGGCTTCATTCAACCGGAAGGCGGCGGCAACGACGCCTTCGTCCACATTTCCGCGGTTGAAGCCGCCGGCATGCGCACCCTCGATAAGGATCAGCGCGTCAATTACGAGCTCGAGAATGACAAGCGCGGCAAGCCTGCCGCCGTCAACCTCTCGGCTGCCTAAAATGGGCGGGGCGGCCCATGCGGCCGCCCCCTCATCCTCCCGCCCTTATGCCTGCGGAGAGAAGGCGCTATAAAGGCGCATGAACCAGCACCGTCCGGGCTTTACCGGCTCCTTCCTCGACCGCGCCGACCAGCTCCGCCTCGACGCTGCGCGGATCGCCGAACTCGCTAGCAGCCTCCAGGCTCGCCTCCTGACATTTTCCGGGCTCGACCCTTTGCTGGACGAGGCAGGGCGTCTGCGCTGGACCTCGACCGCCGAGGCGGATTCCGAAATCATCTTCCTTGGGTTTGAGGGCGAAGTACCTTTGTTCGCACCCTTGCCGCGGATCGAGATCGGCCAGCGGGCCTGGGCGATATTCCAGACCTTGGGCCTCATGTCGCCGTCCGATGCGGCGATCTGGGGCACCGCTCGAAGCCTGATCGAATGGCATAACCGCCACGGATTTTGCGGCCAGTGCGGATCCCCGACCGCGGTGTTTCGCGCCGGATGGGGCCGCAAATGCGGCGGCTGCGGCGCCGAACATTTCCCCAGGGTCGATCCCGTCGTGATCATGCTCGCCGAACATGACGGGCGCATATTGCTGGGCCGCCAGCCTCAATATCCGGCGGGGCGCTATTCGGCCCTGGCAGGTTTCGTCGAGCCCGGCGAATCGATCGAGGAAGCGGTCGCCCGCGAGCTTTACGAAGAAGCGGGAATCGCCGTCACCAACATACGGTATGCCGCCAGCCAGCCCTGGCCCTTTCCGGGGTCCCTCATGATCGGCTGCCTTGCGGACGCGGCCTCGGATATCCTCAATCTCGATACCAACGAACTCGAAAGCGCGATGTGGGTTGACGCCGACGGTGTCCGGTCCGCGCTTGCGGGAGAGGAGGGGGCGCCGTTCGCCCCGCCTCCGCCTTTCGCGATTGCCCACAGCCTGCTGCTCCACTGGCTTGCGGCGAAGGGTTTCGCCCCCTAAAGGAACTGCCGATTTCATTGCTTATACGCGTGCGCCTAATGCGCCCGCGTCCTGGAGGTTATAATCGGCATGGACGACCGGACGAACACCATTGCGGGCTGGGCCCTCGGCGCAGGAATCGTGGCGCTGGGCGCCGCAATCGTGACCGGTGAGATGTACAAGCCGGAGCGGCCCGACAAAATGGGCTATCCGATCGAGGGCGTCGAAGTGGAAGGCGAAAAGGGTGCCGCCGCCGAGCAGCCGATCGCATTTTATCTGGCCTCCGCCGATGCCGCCGCGGGCGAGCAGGTATTCAAGAAATGCGGCGCCTGCCACAATGCGGCGCAGGGTGGGCCCAACGCACTTGGTCCCAACCTTTGGGCTGCTATGGGCAAGCCGGTCGCCCATGTTCCGGGCTTCCCTTATTCAGACGCGCTCAAGTCCCATGGCGGAACCTGGACCTGGGACACGATGAGCGAATGGCTGAAATCGCCCAAATCCTTTGCGCCCGGCACCAAGATGACCTTTGCCGGCCTTTCCAAGCCTGAAGATCGCGCCAATTTGATGGCTTATCTGAACGCGCAGGGAAGCAATATTCCGCTGCCGCCGCCACCGGCGGCGTCGCCTGCGGAAAATGCGGCCGAGGCTGCCGACGCGCCAGCCGGGGGCAAAGCCGAGAACGAGCCGGTGCTGACCCAAGAGCAGGCGGCCAAGCAGCCTGAGGGTACGATTGAGGGCGAAGGCACGGGCCGCTAAAAGCAGCTTTGGCCGGAAGCAGATTAGACGAGCGCAATTACGAAGGCTCGCCTCCAAATTCGTCAATCCGCCAGGCTACGGATTGATGCAATGATCGCGTGATCCTCCAAATTCCGGACAAGTGTCGCCCAATCCAGCGCCGCCGGCCGCTACCGCGACGACGGCCAGGACCAACAACACGCCGCCGACGATCAACAATGTTGATCCGGTCGAACCGTTAAGCTGTAATTTCTCCTGCATTCCGGCCGAATCTTGTCCGTTCAGGAAGAAAGTCGGCTTACCGTTCCTGGCGGTGCCTATTTCCAGACCACGAGCCTTGAACGATTGCACGGAGCCGGTCCGGGTGTCGAGCACGTCATATCCGGTAGTGAATTGCAGCCGTGCGGAGGGCTTTACCTTTGTGGCGCCGCTGAGCGGCATACTGAGGTTCAGGCCAGCGAAGGCGGAGGCCCGCCGCGCTTGCGTGCTATCTGCCGCGGCACAAGGCTGAGCGGCAAGAATTCCTGCTGCAAAAGGCAGGCGGCAGATTTGATTGAGCTCATGTAGATTTCCCCCTTGATGCATCGGCCAAGTTTTCCGCTGTCCGGCCCAATGCGAGCCGGTCCCCAGGAGAAAAGATGCCAGGATGCCTTTGAAGTCAAGCGATTGAGGGGGTGGCAGGAGTGGGTTCGCAGGCAATTTCCAGCAAAGCGGGCAATAGCGACCATCCGGACGGAGACCCCGTGCGCGCAGTATGACCGGCCGCGAAGCGACCGCCTATCTGCGACCGCGCTTTTGTGCATTCGGGGAATGTTCGCAACGGCGTTCCACGCGCTACGTCTCGCAAAGGCAGGCCGATAGTCAGGTCCAGGGCATCGAATGCGTTGTCATCGAAGGGACGCCAGAGCCATGCATTTAAAACATCTTTATTCAAAAGCTGCGATTCATCGTCGAAACGCTGCAATTCAAGCGAAAGTGTTCACGGTCAGTCGATCAGCATGCCATGGTCGCTGGCTAAGCAGCAGGAGTCTTCGATGCGACGTCAGCCTATTTTTTTCTGCCAGCAATGGGGCGCTGGCCGACCATGATTTCGGGTCAACAATCGCGACATTTGCAGGCGATCTTGCGAAATTTGGGCATGGCCGACTCGTCTGCGTGGAGCGAAGACAAGCCGATCCGCGAAGAATTGTTCAGTGCCGAGCGGCTTGAGGAACATGCCCGAAGCCTTGCCGGCGCGCAGCCGGTCGCCACCAAACGGATGCGCCGCCAGCCCTTGTCATCGCGGCTGAACGAGAATGAGTCCGCGTTGCGGGGCGCCTTCCGCCGCACGATCAGCGCAGTTGACGCCGGGATAGCGATAACGCCGGCCGCCGAGTGGCTGTCGGACAATTATCATATCGTCGAAAGCCAGATTCGCGAAGTCCGGGCCGATCTGCCGCCGGGCTATTATCGCCAGCTTCCCAAGCTGGTTTCGGGCCCCTTTGCCGGCCATCCCCGCGTGCTCGGGCTGGCCTGGGCCTATGTCGCCCACACTGACAGCCATTTCGATGCCGAGCTTCTCCGCCGCTACGTCCGTGCCTATCAGGAGGTCCAGCCGCTGACGATCGGCGAGCTTTGGGCGGTAGCGATCACGCTGCGTTTCGTGTTGATTGAAAATCTACGTCGCGTCGCCGTCAGGATCGAGCGGAGCCTGGAAGCTCGGCTGGAGGCGGACGCGCTCGCCGAACGCCTTCTCGGGGTGGGCGACAAGGCTCCGGAGGCCGCCCAGCATGTGCTGGAGGACGCGCCCGCCGGCCCGATACCCGATGCGTTCGCCGTGGAGTTCGTACACATGCTGCGCGATCAGCATTCCGGCGTAGTGCCCGCGCTGGCCTGGCTCGACGATCGGCTGTCGGAACGGGGAACGACCACCGACATGGCCATCACCTACGAGCAGGAGCGCCAGGTCAGGGCGACCGTTACCGTCCGCAACATCATCACCAGCATGCGCATGATCTCGGAAATCGACTGGATGACCCTGTTCGAACGGATCAGCCCGGTGGACGACGTCCTTGCTGGTAACGGTGTCTACAGTGAAATGGATTTCGCCAGCCGAAATCTCTATCGCAACGCCATTGAGGAGCTGGCGAGGAGCTCGCCGCTCTCCGAGATCGAGATTGCGCAGCAGGCGGCGGATGCCAGCCAGGATCCGAATGTTCCCGGCGACCCGCGGCAATCCGACGTCGGCTATCATCTGGTATCTTCCGGACGTACCGATTTCGAAGCCCGTATCGGATACCGGATTCCGGTCCGTGCCTGGCCGCAGCGGATCACCACCGCACTCGGCATCGGCGGATATGCTGCCGGCATAGTCTGTGTCGGTGCGCTCCTTTTGCTTATTCCCCTGCTTGCCTTGTCGGCGATGGGGCTGGGTTCTGGCTGGCTCATCGCGCTAGGCCTCCTTGGTGCCATCCCCGCACTCGATGCGGCCGTCGGACTGGTCAATGCCAGCGTAACACGCGCCATAAGCAGCACCCTCCTGCCTGCGCTGGAGCTTAAGGACGGCGTCCCGGCCAGCTTGCGGACGATCGTGGCGGTGCCGACCCTGCTGACCTCGCCCGCAAACGTCGAGAAGCAGATTGAGGAGCTGGAAGTCCACCATCTCGCCAGCCTTGAAGGAGACGTGCACTTCGCGCTGCTTTCGGATTGGGCGGACGCGGACGGGGAGCATGTCGAAAGCGACAACGAATTGCTGGCCTTGGCCAGTGCGGGCATTGCGCGGCTCAATTCCCTTTATCCCGGGGCGTCGGGCGGCGACCGCTTCCTGCTGCTGCATCGCCGCCGCGTGTGGAACGAGAGCGAAAGGCGGTGGATCGGATGGGAGCGCAAGCGGGGCAAGCTGCATGAGCTGAACCGCCTGTTGCGGGGCGCCACCGACACCAATTTCATCACCGCCGGCGGGCAGCCGCCGTTCGTGCCGGCCGACGTGCGGTTCGTGATAACCCTCGATGCAGATACCAAATTACCGCGCGACACGGTCCGTCGGCTGATCGGCAAATTGGCGCATCCGCTCAACCGGCCCCGGTTCGATCCGAAATCCGGGCGCGTGGTTGAAGGCCACGGCGTGTTGCAGCCGCGAATTACCATTTCCCTGCCGTCGAGCCAGGAAGGAACGCTGTTCCAGCGCATCTTTGCGAACGCGAGCGGCATCGACCCCTATGCCGCGGCCGTTTCGGACGTTTACCAGGATTTGTTCGGCGAAGGATCATACGCCGGAAAGGGCATTTATGATGTGGACGCCTTCGAGGCCGCGCTCGGCGGAAGGGTGCCCGATTCGACCTTGTTGAGCCACGATCTGTTCGAGGGGATATTCGCGCGCGCCGGCCTGGCGTCGGACGTCGAAGTGATCGAAGATTATCCTGCGCGGCACGACGTTTCGGTTCGCCGGCATCACCGCTGGGCGCGCGGCGACTGGCAGCTGCTGCCCTGGGTTTTTGCGATAAGCGGGGTCGGAGCATCGCTCCCCATCGTGGGACGCGCCAAAATGTTCGACAATCTGCGTCGCAGCCTGACGGCGCCGTCATGCGTGCTGGGATTGATCGCGGGTTGGTCGCTCACCGGGGAAATTGCGCTGATCTGGTCCAGCTTCCTGGTGGTCGCGCTGGCGGCGCCTGCCCTGATTCCTTTCGTCGATGGCCTGCTCCACCGGCAGCCGGGAACTACAATTAGAAGCCGCCTGAACGCTCTTGGCACCGATCTCAAAATGGCGCTCGCACGGTGGATCCTGCTGGTCGCCTTTCTTGCCGAACAAGGCTGGATGATGGGCGATGCGATCGCCCGAACGCTCGTGCGGATAATGGTGACCCGTCGCCACCTGTTGCAATGGGTGACAGCGGCGCAGCTTGAAAGCGGGCCCGAACCCACTCTGTCGGATTTCTACCGGCGAATGGCCGGCGCGCTGGTTATCGCGGCGGCCGGGCTGGGTATCGCCTATTTTTGGGGTGAAGGCACATGGCCGTTCGCCCTGGCGTTCGGACTATTGTGGACGGCCTCGCCGGCGATTGCGTGGCGGATCAGTGCCGCGCCCGCCGCTCCGCGCCGGCTTCAGATCACACCGGACGAAACCCGCAGGCTGCGGCAAATTGCGCGCCGGACCTGGCGGTTTTTCGAGGCGACCGTGACGCCGGCCGATAACATGCTGCCGCCGGACAATTTCCAGGAGGACCCGACCCCTATCCTGGCCCACCGGACCTCGCCCACCAATATCGGTATGTACCTGCTGTCGGTCGCAAGCGCCCGCGACTTTGGCTGGATCGGAACCTGCGAGGCCGTCGATCGCATCGAGGAAACGCTGGCTACCATGTCGCGAATGGCCCGGTTTCGGGGACATTTTTACAATTGGTACGACACGCGCGATCTGCGCGTGCTCGATCCGCCCTATGTGTCGTCGGTCGATAGCGGAAATCTGGCGGGGCATTTGATCGTACTGGCCAATGCCTGCGCGCAATGGGCAGATATTCAAGCGGGCCGTGCGGCGGACCTTGCCGGCGCCGCCGACTCGCTCGGACTGGCACAAGCGGCGATCCAGGCGCTTGACCATAAAGGCACTGCAATACCCGCAGGGTGGCTGGCGATCGATGCTGCGGTCACGTCGCTTTCGGAGCGTCTTGGCCGCATCATCGCCGACGATACCCTTGTTGCCGGACCGGAGCTTCAGGATCTAGCAAAAGCGGCCAGCGCGATCGTCCACGATGCTGCCGGCACGTCGATCCACGCGGCGGATGCCCTTACCGGCGACGCTGAATTCTGGCTTGAGGCGACCCGTTCGACGATCGAATGCCACCAGCGCGATCTTGATCGTGACGCCGATTCCGACACCCTGCGCGCGCGCCTGGAAGCGGCCGCGCAGACTTGCCGCGAAATAGCGCTGGAGATGGAGTTCGCGTTCCTGCTCGATGAAGATCGCAAATTGCTGTCGATCGGCTATCTCACGTCGGACGGGACGCATGACCCCAATTGCTACGATCTGCTTGCGTCTGAGGCACGGCTCGCCAGTTTCCTTGCGATCGCCAAGGGCGAAGTGCCTGCCCGGCACTGGTTCCTGCTTGGCCACGCCGTCACGCCGGTCCCCGGCGGATCGGCCCTGATTTCCTGGTCCGGATCGATGTTCGAATATCTGATGCCGACCCTGGTGATGCGTTCTCCGGGAGGAAGCCTGCTGGAATCCACCGAACGCCGCATTGTCAGGCGCCAGATCGAATATGGCCGGCAGCGAGATTTGCCCTGGGGTATTTCCGAATCCGCCTTCAACGCCCGCGACCTGGAATTCACCTATCAATATTCCAATTTCGGAGTGCCCGGTCTGGGGTTGAAACGCGGGTTGGGCGAAAACAGCGTGATTGCACCTTATGCGACGGCGCTTGGTGCGATGATCGAGCCGCACGCCGCATTGCGCAATTTTCAACGTATCGAAGCCGAGGGCGGGCTTGGCGTCTACGGATTCTACGAGGCCCTGGATTACACCCCCAGCCGGGTCCCCGCCGACCGGAATGTCGCAATCGTGCGCACTTTCATGGCGCACCACCAGGGCATGACCATCGTGGCGCTTGCCAATACGCTTCTGGACGGAGTGATGCGCGATCGCTTCCACGCCGAACCTATGATCAGGTCGGCCGAGCTGCTGCTGCAGGAACGCATACCGCGTCAGGTGCCAGTGGCTTTCCAGGCCGCCGCGGATGAAAGCAAGGCCGCCACACGGGTCAATGAAATTGCACCCCCCGCCGGCCGGCGGTTCGCCAGCGTCGGCGGCGCGGCGCCCGCGACGCATCTGCTGTCCAACGGACGCTATACCGTCATGCTTACCGCGGCTGGATCGGGCCAGAGTCGCTGGCGCGATCTGGCGGTGACACGCTGGCGCGAAGACGCCACCTGCGACGATTGGGGTTCGTATATATTCCTCAGGGATGTCGCCAGCAACGAGGTGTGGTCCGCAGCCTACCAGCCGACCGGCAAGGATCCCGACCGATATGGAGTCGTGTTCCATGAAGATCGCGCGGAATATACCCGATCCGATGGCGACTTGATCACGTCGATGACCGTATTGGTGTCGGCGGAAGATGATTCCGAAGTGCGGCGGGTCACTCTTACTAATAGTGGGCGCAGGGTTCGTGAGATCGAGATAACGTCGTTCGCAGAACTGTCGCTGGCCCCGCAGGCCGCCGATGTTGCGCATCCAAGCTTTTCAAAACTGTTCGTCCAGACCGAACGATTGCCGGGCAGCGGCGCGCTGCTGGCGCATCGACGACGGCGCGAGCCGCACGAAGAGGAGGTGTGGGCTGCGCATCTGGCGGTGATGGAGGGAGAGTCGATCGGCAGTCTGGAATTCGAGACCGATCGGGCGCAGTTTCTTGGGCGCGGCAGCTCGTCGCGGGCACCGCGCGCAATTGTCGAGGGGCGGTCGCTCAGTGGAACCACAGGCACTGTCCTGGATCCGATGTTCGCTATCCGCACGCGCGTTTCACTCGCCCCTGGCGCTTCGACCCATGTCAGTTTCTGGACGATGATCGGATCGAGCCGGGAAGCAGTGCTCGACCTGGTAGACAAAAACAGGATGGTGGCGAGATACAAGCGCGCCGCCGCCCTCGCCTGGACCCAGGCCCAGGTGCAGCTTCACCATTTGCGCCTGAGCCCGGGAGATGCTGGCGAGTTCCAGCGCCTCGCTGGCCACATCCTTTATGCCTCGCCCGCGCTGCGCATGCCTTCGGACGTGATCGAGCAGGGCGCGGGGTCGCAGCCTGGCTTATGGTCGCTGGGGATTTCAGGCGATTTGCCGATCATCGTTCTTCGTGTCACCGACGTCGAGCATCTCGGCATCGCGCGCGACCTGCTGCAGGCCACCGATTACTGGCGGATGAAACGCCTCGCTTTCGACGTGGTCATCCTCAACGAGCGTGGCGCATCCTATGTTCAGGATCTCCAGAACGAACTCGAGGCGATGGTACGTACAAGCAATTCCCGTGCGCAATTCGGTGAACGGTCGCCGGGCGGAATATTCGTACTGCGGGCCGACCTTATTCCCCAACAGGCGCGCGGCCTGCTCCTCTCCATCGCGCGCGCTGTGCTGCGCGGCCGCTATGGACGGCTGGCCAGCCAGCTCGATGCCTCGCTGGCACCCGACACGAAGGCGACCCGGATACGCAAGCCCGCCGCATCGACGGGCCTGGTGCCTGTCCCCACGCGCGCGCCAGACCTCGAATATTTCAACGGGCTTGGCGGTTTCGCCGACGAGGGTCGTGAATATGTCATCGTGCTGGGTCCGGGCCAGCAGACGCCGGCGCCGTGGATCAACGTCGTCGCCAACCCGAATTTCGGATTCCAGGTTTCCGCCGAGGGCGCAGGCTATACTTGGGCTTCCAACAGCCGCGAACATCAGATCACGCCCTGGTCGAATGACCCCATTCGCGACCCGCCGGGCCAGGCCTTTTATGTGCGCGACGACGATACGGGTGAGCTGCTGAGTCCGACCGCCGCGCCACTTCGTGACGACGAGGGTGGATACATAATTCGGCACGGCCGCGGTTATAGCCGCTTCGAACATGTCGCCCACGACCTGACACTGGAATTGCTCGAATATGTCCCGCTGGACGATCCGATCAAGATCTCGCGCCTGACGATCCGGAACACTGGCCGTGGAACACGGCGGTTCACCGTAACCGGCTATGTCGCATGGGTGCTGGGCCCGACGCGCACAGCCGCCGCGCCCTTTACAATAACCGAGATCGACCAGGCCAGCGGCGCGATGTTCGCCCGCAACCGCTGGAGCGAAGCCTTTGCGGACCGGGTCGCCTTCATCGACATGGATGGTCGCCAGACCAGCTGGACCGGCGACCGCCGTGAATTTATCGGCCGGAACGGCGCGCTTGCCAACCCTGCGGCGCTTTCGAGCCGGGAAAAACTGTCCAACCGCACCGGCGCCGGCCTGGACCCGTGCGGTGCCCTGCAGACCCAGATCGAGCTTGCCCCCAACGAAAGTATCGAAGTCGCTTTCTTCCTTGGCGAGGGCAAAAACGCGGATGAGGCTCGCACGCTGATCGAGCGCTATCGTTCCGCCGATCTTGGCGCGGTGTTCGCCGATGTCGAGCGGCATTGGGACGATCTGCTGGGAACCGTGCAGGTGAGGACCCCGGATCGGGCGCTGGACATCATGCTCAACGGCTGGCTGCTCTACCAGACGATCGCCTGCCGGGTGTGGGCGCGTTCGGCCTTCTATCAGTCGAGCGGCGCATATGGGTTTCGCGACCAGTTGCAGGACGTGATGGCGCTCGCCACGATCCGTCCCGATTTTGCGAAGGAGCATCTGCTCCGGGCGGGCGGGCGCCAGTTCCTTGAAGGCGACGTCCAGCATTGGTGGCTTCCGCAAAGCGGGCAAGGCGTCCGGACGCGCTTTGCCGACGATCGCATCTGGTTGGCGCTGGTCGCTTCCCACTATGTCGTCACTACCGGCGACGCCGCGATCCTGGAGGAACAGCTGCCCTTCCTGGAAGGGACCCCGCTGATGCCGGGCGAGATGGAGAATTTCTTCCAGCCGGCAACCTCGGCGCAGTCGGCCAGCCTCTACGAACATTGTGCGCTCGCACTCGATACCAGCCTGAAGGTCGGCGACCATGGCTTGCCCTTAATCGGTGGCGGCGACTGGAACGATGGATTCAACCGGGTTGGCGCGGGCGGCTCGGGCGAAAGCGTTTGGCTCGGCTGGTTCCTGTTTGCGACGCTGACCAAGTTCATTCCCATCGCCCGGGAGCGCGGCGACACGGCCAGGGTCGCTGCCTGGGAAGCGCACACAGCGGCGCTTCGGGTCGTGCTCAACGACGAGGCCTGGGACGGGGACTGGTATAAGCGCGGCTGGTTTGACGACGGCACGCCGCTGGGTTCCGCGGCAAGCGCGGAATGCCGCATCGATTCGATCGCGCAATCGTGGGCAGCAATCTCCGGCGCGGGCGATCCGCAGAAGGTGGAACGCGCGATGTCCGCCGTAGATCGGGAGCTGATTGTGCCCGATACCGGTCTCGCGATGCTGTTTGCGCCGCCCTTTGATCGGGCGCCGGTCGATCCGGGATATATAAAGGGTTACCCGCCCGGCGTCCGCGAAAATGGCGGCCAGTATACGCATGCTGCCTTGTGGTCGGTCATCGCCTTCACTCTGCTCGGCGAGGGCGACAAGGCGGCGGGCCTGCTGTCGATGCTCAACCCGATCAATCACAGCCGCAGTCGGCCGGAAGCGCACCGGTACAAGCTGGAACCCTATGCAGTCGCCGCCGACATCTATTCCCAAGCGCCCCATGTCGGGCGGGGTGGCTGGAGCTGGTATACCGGCGCTGCCGGCTGGATGTACCAGGCGGGCATGGAACATGTACTTGGCCTGCGGATCGAGGGCGAGTTCCTGATCCTCAATCCCTGCGTTCCAAAACACTGGCCTAGTTACGAGATGACGTTGAAACGCGGTTCAACCGGTTACGAGATTAGTGTCGAGAATCCGCATGCCGTCAGCAAGGGCATCGTCCATGCAGAATATGACGGGATCGCCGTCCCCGGATCTCCGCTGCGGATTCCCTTGAAGGATGACGGAGGTGTTCACACGGTCAAAGTCACGCTTGGAAATGCGCCAAAAACTTAGCCCGCCCCATCAGCTCCGCCACCCTCGAAATAATCTGGAGGCAGCATGTCCCGTGCGGCTCGTAACGCCGCGGCGGAAGCTTGCAGCCCTGCGACCTCCGCTGCGTTCAGTGTCGGTAGCAGCACCCGCGCAATGCCCCCGGCGCCCAGGATGCACGGCAGGCTAAGACAGATATCCTCGATACCAAACTGCCCGGAAAGCAGTGTCGAGACGGGCAGCGCTGCGCCCTCGTCGCGCAGGATCGCCTCGCTTATCCGCACGATCGCGGTCGCGACCCCGAACGAGGTGTAGCCTTTGCCCGAGATGATCCGATAGGCCGCGTCGCGCACCTCGGCGGACAGAGCTTCGCGGTCGATTGGACGATCGGGTTGTTCAAAAGATTTTAGCGGCATCCCGCCGATCCGGACAGTCGAATATGCCGCAACTTCGCTGTCACCATGTTCACCAAGGACAAAACCGTCAATTGAAACAGGGGCGACCCCGGTGCGCGCGGCCAACTCCTGGCGCAGGCGGCTGGTATCCAAAAGCGTGCCCGTACCGATCACCCGCGCCGACGCCAGGCCTGACCGGCGGAGCGCGACAAGGGTCATGAGATCGACCGGGTTGGCTGCGACGATCAAGATGCCGTCAAAACCGGCCTTCATAAGATCATGGACGCATTGCGCTACGATCCCAGCGCTGCTCGCAGCAACCGATAGACGAGTTTCTCCGCCATGAGTGGCAGCGCCTGCCGTAATGACTGCGATACTCGCTTGAGCTGCGTCGGCGTAGCTGCCAGCCCAAATCTTCGTGGGCCGCGCCAATGCGTTCGCGTCGGCAAGATCGGCGGCCTCGGCTTTGGCGAGCGCGCTATCGCGGTCGATAAGGACGATCTCGCGCACCAACGCCCGTAGCATAAGCGCATAGGCCGCCGTCGCTCCCACGTGGCCGGCGCCGATAATGGCAATGCGATGCCTGGTCGCGATTATGTCATCCTCCCCATCGCTGCCGTCCCGCCGGTACTGTGCATCATCGGGGCAGACGCACGTTACCCAAGAAAAACGGCGACAGCCAACCGGCTTCGCGCAGTGCGCGAACGCTGCTGCGGGCCACTGACGCCTCAAGGCCGCCAGTAAGAGTTAGCTTCAAAGTTCTGCCGCTCAAGTGCGCTTTCTCGACCGCGCCGCGGGCGACCCACCAGCTTCGATGGACCTGCATTCCTTCGATATCCGTTACTTCAGAAACTGCGTCGCGCATTCGCATTAGAATGAGGCCGCTTCCAAGGATGGTGTGGGCGCGGACATAATGGTCTTCCATTTCAAGCGCGATCAGTTGACCCCTCAGATGAGGTGGCAAACGAGACAAGAAGATCGATGCCGGCGACACCCTGGCAGTGGGTGCCGGAGCCTCAAACACGGCCGCCGATACGTCTTTACGCGTCCGACGTTCGAGCAGCCAGAAGAGCAACGTGACGAGGCCACCAATCAGACCAACTTGAACGTATATCTGGAACCAGCCCTCAAACGACGGAAAGTAAACCAGCGGGTTGCCGTTGAGCCAAAGAATGAAGCTGGTCATCGGTATGCTGGCGAGGAGAACGCCGGCTCCGATCACGGGAGGTTCCGAGATGTGGAGTTTATGGCCGACAAATGTCGCAAGGATCAGGGTCGGGCGGACGAAAAGATAGCCGGCCACGGCCGCCGGCAACCAGTATGCCAGACGAGTAGCGAAGGAGCCAAGACCGAAGCTCCCAAACGGTCCGATCGCTGCTAGCGCGATTCCAACCGCCAGCATCACAGCCATATCGACAATGAAGCTCCGAAAACTTCGCACGCTGCTCTCCCTCTCCCTCCTATGGCTGCCATTTCACGTTTCGTGAACGGGATAAACGGGGTCGGTCGCGCCATTATGCGAAACGGGGTGTCGCGTGACGTAACTCGACTTTCCCGCCGGTTATCGCGTGGGCATGTCCGGTGCACACATCCACTCGAACACGTCAAAGGACAATTAGCCGGTGCCACAAGCAGCCGTTCAGTCGAACTCCGGGTTCGACCTTTCTATTCCTGCGCGCGCAATGCTGCTGATCGCCGGCACCTTGCTATTCTCCCTCGCTGCCTATGGAGTTGCACGTTCGGCCTTTGGAATGGCGCCTCCGACGCCCTGGGTGAGGGACTTCGCGCTCCTTCTTCATCTATCCACCGTGATACCGGCTATACCATTGGGTCTCTATATCTTCCTTAATCGTAAGGGCGGAGCCCGCCACAAGTTGCTTGGAAAGATATGGTTGGCGCTCATGGGCATAACAGCGATTGCCACGCTGTTTGTTCGGAACATCGAAAACGGCGGATTTAGCTGGATCCATCTGTTTTCAGTGCTCACCCTGATTGCAATCCCGAAAGCGATACTAACGGCGAGGCGGGGACAGATTGCTCGCCACAAGTCTCACCTTGTTACGCTTTTCGTGGGCGCGCTGCTTATTTCCGGGGCCTTCAGCTTCCTGCCGGGGCGCACGATGTGGACCTGGGCATTTGGGTGACAGGTTCGCCGCGCGCGGTAGAATTTGGCCAGGTGCCCCTGCGCTTCCAGGCGCGATCCTCATGTCTGCAATGAGTCTGAATCGACTATCTAGGTGTTTGTGAACGAAGGGCCGATTTCCGGCTCATCGAGCGCGACCGCAGCCGTTTCGCTAACGGCCAGTTGTGGACATTCCCGCGCAGCGAGACCGTTGCGATATCAACGCGATCCCGAGTGCCGGGATTACCGGCAGCTAAGCCAGAATTCGTCGGAGAAATGACGGTTTTCGGCGGTTTTTAATGGTGGAGCCGAGGGGAATCGAACCCCTGACCTCTGCAGTGCGATTGCAGCGCTCTCCCATCTGAGCTACGGCCCCGCGCCCTTGGGCGAAGAGCGCCCCAATAACCCCGCGTCCCCGCGCTTGCAATGCGCCAAATCGTTTCGACGCCAAGCCTGAACGTGCTGGCCTACCAAGCGGAACGTGCCCGATTTGCCCTTCGTTCTGATGCCGATCGCCGACGCGCATAGGCTTTATGCCCGCCCAGCGACCTGAGACATCGAAGAGGAGAGTTTCATGAACAATCGATATGGTGACAATCGCTACGGCAGCGAACGCGGTCGGCGGAGCGAGCGCTTCAACGAGCGCGGCCAACCACAAAACCAGGGCGGCCGCGACGATCGCGGATTTCTGGATCGCGCGGGCGACGAAGTCCGTTCCTGGTTCGGGGACGATGACGCCGAACGCCGTCGGGAAGCCGATGAGCGCCGATGGGAACGCGAACGCGGAATGAGTGGCCGCCGTGACAGTCAGTCGGGTGGATCCACCGGCTATGGTGGAACCGCCGGAGGCTGGGGAAACCAGTCCGGTGACAGCTGGAATCGCGAGCGTCCCGGTGCCGGCGGGTCCTACGGAGCTTATGGAGGATCGGACTTTGACCGCGGGAGGCAGGGCCGCACGGAAGAGCGTCACGGCGACTTCACCTCCGCTGGTGGCGGCAGCGGCCCGGACGTGTTTGGCGAGCCCGGCCAGGGCGGAATTTCAGGCTTTGGCGGCTATCCGGATCACGGACGGCGCTTCGACCGGGTCGATCCCGGCCATGTCGGGAGCCAGGGTGCCCATCCCATGTTATCCCCGGTAGGCGGCGGATATGGCATAGGCGCTTCGGGGTCGGCTGGAAGTTCGGCCCGTTATGCCGGGCAGGCCGATCAATCCGGCGGCCGATCCGGTGGTGCGCGCGGCGGCGATCTGCATGATCCGCATTATTCGGAATGGCGCAACCGCCAGATCCAGTCGCTGGACAGCGATTATGACGAATATCGCCGCGAGCATCAGTCGAAGTTCGAACAGGATTTCGGCAATTGGCGATCCAGACGCGGCGAACAGCGCCAGTCGATGAGCAAGGTCACCGAACAAATGGAAGTGATCGGTTCGGACGGCGAAAAGATCGGCACCGTGGACAAGGTCCGCGGGGATCGCATCGTCCTGACCAAGAATGATGAAAATGCTGGTGGCCACCACCATTCAATCCCCTGTTCCTGGGTCGAAAAGGTCGAGGACAAGGTGATCGTGAACAAGAGCCAAGAGGAGGCGATGAACGCCTGGCGCGATGAGGAGCGCAACCGCGCTTTGTTCGAGCGCGAGGATTCGGGAAGTTCCGGACCGCACGTCCTGAACCGGAGCTTCTCCGGAACCTATTGATCCGCAACCTTTGATAAGAACCAACCCAAACTGGCCCGGTCTTCATCGACCGGGCCTTTTTTTGCGGTAAGGCTCTGCTAGGCTGGCACCGAACAAGGGAGAGGGTCATGACCAATACGCGCGCCTGGCATTTGAAGTCGCGTCCCGACGGACTTCCCACCCCGGACAATTTCGAATTGAAGGAGGCGTCGCTCGCTGAGTTGGGCGAAGGGATGGTGCGCGTCGAAAATCGCTGGCTGTCGGTCGATCCCTACATGCGCGGCCGGATGAACGATGTGAAAAGCTACGTGCCGCCTTTCCAGGTGGGGGAACCGATGGAAGGTGGCGCGGTCGGCAAGGTAATCGAAAGCCGCTCGCCCAACTTCCAGGAGGGCGACACGGTTTTTCACATGTATGGCTGGCGCGAGAGCGTGGTCGCGCCGGCTGAAAAGCTTAACAAGGTGCCGCCTTTGGACGTCGCGGACGAACAATGGCTGGGCAATCTCGGCCTCACCGGTGCCACTGCTTATTTCGGCTTGCTGCGCGTGGCCGAGGCCAAGGAGGGCGATATCGTCTTTGTTTCCGCGGCGGGCGGCGCGGTCGGATCCGCCGTGGTCCAGATCGCCAAGGCCCGGGGAATGACGGTCATCGGGTCGGCGGGCGGCGCGGACAAATGCCAATGGGTCCGGGAATTGGGCGCCGACGCCGCGATCGATTACAAATCGAGCCCAGTGGTGAAGTTATTGTCGGAAGCGGCGCCCAAGGGGATCGACGTCTATTTCGACAATGTCGGCGGCGAGCATCTGGACGCCGCCTTCGCGCTCGCCCGCAACAATGCGCGCTTCGCCATTTGCGGCATGATCGACAATTACAATGCCGGACCGCCGCCGTCCTTTCGTTACATGATGCGGATGATCTCCGCGCGGATCGCGATGAAGGGCTTCATCTACACCGACTACCTTCCCGAAATGAGCGATTTCTACCGTGACATGGGCGGCTGGATAGCCGGCGGCCAGATGCAGTCGCGTGAAACGATTCACGAAGGCCTGGATTCGGCGCCGGAAGCCTTCCTGGGCCTGTTTTCCGGCGGCAATATTGGCAAGATGCTGGTCAGGCTCTAGCGAGGGTATCGGCGCGTTTCCCGATCGTCGTCAAATCTTCCACGAAGCGCGCATATTCCTCTTCGCGATTGTCGCGAACCCGCAGCAGAAAGCTTGGATGGACCGTCACCCAGGCCTCGCTCCATCTTCCAGTTTCTGCGCGCTGCCGCGCATCGAGGAAATGGTGACGATCTTGCCGAACAGAGACCGGGCGGCCGTCGCTCCCAGAGCGACGATGATCGGAGGCCGGATCAAAGCCAATTCCTGTTCGATCCACCAACGGCAGGCGGCGATTTCAGCGCCATTGGGCTTGGCATGGATACGGCGCTTGCCGTTTTGCTCGAACTTGAAATGCTTGACCGCGTTGGTGACGTAAGTGGCGGATCGATCGACTCCTGCCTGCTCCAGCGCTCGTTCGAATAATTGCCCCGCCGGGCCGACGAAAGGCCTTCCGGCGAGGTCCTCCTGATCCCCCGGCTGTTCACCAACGAACATGATTTGGGCCTTTAACGGACCTTCCCCGAAAACGGTCTGGGTTCCGCAACGGTAAAGGTCGCAACGGGTACAGTCCATCGCCTCGGCCCGGATGGCATTCCACGCGGCCTCTCGATGTTTCGACCATATTCCTCTCGTGCCTGGGCGCCTGCAATCAGTTCGCCGATCAACGCCGTCTCAGGCATGTTTTTCCAATATTTCTTGCTCTCCCTGTTTACGGTTTTGGCGGTCACTGTCTGGCAGGGGCTGCTTGCGCACGGCGTCTTCCTCGATAGGGTGTGACAGACCCTATTTGATGGAGCCACGCTTGATGCGCCGATCGATCCTTATTGCCGCCGCCCTTCTGATCGCGGCGCCTGCTGCCGCTGCGCCCCAGGACGATTTCCGGCGTTTGCTGGATGAACATTATGCCTGGCTGCTGAAGCAGAACCCGATCAGCGCCACCGCACTCGGGGTTCGCGATTATGACGATAGTATCGGCGATTTTGGCGAAGCGGCGAATGCCCAGCGACTGAAGGAAAGCAACGCGTTCTTGGCCCGGCTGAACACGATTCGGCCCGCGCAGCTGAGCGCGCCCGACCGCACCAACCGGGCGATATTGAAGCGCATGCTGGAAGAAACGCTGGAGGCTGAGCGCTACGGCCAGCGCAAGATGCTGTTCACCACTTATTATGGCTGGCATCAGGGCTTTGCGGGTCTCGCCGACAATGTGCCGCTGCACACCGCCGCCGATTACCGAAGTTATCTGACCCGGCTTGGCCAATATCCCCGGATGAATGACGCCAATCTAAAGGTGACGTCGGAGGCCGTCGAGGAAGGTTATGTCCTCCCTTGCTCGGTACTCGCCGGCTACGACAAGACGATCGGGGGTGTGATCACGCCGAAGGTTACCCAGTCGCGTTTCTACGAACCCTTCACGCGCGCGCGTCCGGGGGACGTCGGCGAGCAGGAATGGGAGGCGATGCAGCGCCAGGCGCGCATCGTGATCACCGAAGTGGTGAACCCGGCTTATGCCAAGCATCGCGATTTCTACCTGATGAGCTACGCGCCCAAATGCGCGAAGGCGGACAGCATTTCGGCACAGAAAGGGGGGCGGGAATATTATGCCTTCCGCGTGCGGACGGAGACCACCACCAATCTGACCCCCGATCAGATCCACGAAATCGGCCTTGCCGAGGCCCGGCGTATCCGGGCTGACATGGAGAAGGTCGCCAAGGACGCGGGCTTTGCCAGCCGCGAAGCCTATATTCAGCATCTGCGCACCGATCCCAAATATTTCGCCAGGACGCCGGAGGAATTGATGCAGGCAAGCGCGCGCATCGCCAAGACGATCGACGGCAAGATGCCGGGGCTGTTCAAGACGCTGCCAAGGCTCCCTTACGGTATCAGGGAGATACCGGCCGAAATTGCCGAAGGAACGACCACCGCCTATTACGGTCAGGGTTCGCCCGAAAGCGGTCTGGCCGGCACTTATTATGTGAATACGTCAAAGCTGGATCAGCGGCCCCTATGGGAAATACCGGCCTTGTCGCTGCACGAGGCGGTTCCGGGGCATCACCATCAGATAGCCTTGCAGCAGGAAATCGACCTGGCGCCCTTCCGTCGAAATTTCGTGAGCTTCACGGCCTTTACCGAAGGCTGGGGGCTCTATTCGGAAAGCCTCGGAAAAGAGATGGGGCTGTACGACACCCCCGCCAAAAAGATGGGACAGCTAAGCTACCAGATGTGGCGCGCCTCGCGGCTGGTGGTCGATACGGGCATCCATTCAAAGGGCTGGGACAAAGCGCGCGCGATCGCCTTCATGAAGGATAATACGGCGCTGACCGACGCCAATATCGAGGCGGAGGTGAACCGATATATCAGCTGGCCCGGGCAGGCGCTGGGCTACATGCTGGGGAACATCAAGATCAGGGATCTTCGCGCAAAGGCAGAGGCGGAGCTTGGTGGCAAGTTCGACCTGCGCCGTTTCCACGACGCCGTTCTGTTGCAGGGATCGGTTCCGCTCGATGTTCTCGAAACGCAGATCGTCGAGTGGATCGCGGTTGAAAAGGCCCGCCCAGGGCTACGGGGTTAAGGCTGGGGGTTCCGTCGCCGATCTCGTTTGGCCTGGCGCATCATTTCCGCCCAGCAGCCGGTGAAGCCACCCGGCCCAACGGTCGAGCAGCTCTGGATACCGGTAGCACCGACGGTCTCGAGGCTCTCGGCGCGGGCCGCCCAGCTTTCGCTTTCGGCGCGGCCTTCTCCGCGGAATTCCTCGGGGATGCGATAACGGTCATTATCGGGGCGGCGAGCGCAAACGACGATTTCGCCGTTGGAGCCGGCCGGGCAAGGGTCATTGCCAAAGACAATTACCTTTTTCACTCGATCGCTGGAGCCGCTTTGCGCACTGGCCATGCCGGCGAGGCCGGCTATTCCGGCCGCCGCAGCCATCAGGATGAAGGTGGTTTTCATGACTTTTCTCCGATCTTGCGATCCCTTGCGGGAATAGCGGTCGAGCGCCGCGACTGTTCCCTCATTCGTCGTCCGAAAGCTCCCGTTCGACGGCCTCCGCTTCGGCATCGATGCGGTCAAGCCGTTCCTGACGGGCGTCGCCGACCAGACGGTTCCAGTTGATTTCGTCATTGCCCGCTTGCTCGGCCCGAGCCGCGCGGACCAATTGGTCATAACAGCCGATCATCCCGCCAGGGCCCACCGTGGAACAGCTGCCGATGCCGCTGCGGCCCAGATAGCTGAGTTCCAGCGCTCGATTGGCCCAGCTTTCGTTGCGCGGATCGTTGGGATTATCGCGTAACGCCTCAGGAATCCGGTATCGGTCGCTATCGGGTTTGCGCGCGCACACGACGATCTCGTCCGCGGTTCCGGCCGGGCAGGGATCGTCGCCATAGACGATCAGCTGATTGATCTTCGGCTCCGCTGATTGGGCGAAAGCGGGCGGAACGGACATCAAGGCGGCGGCCAGGCTGCCGGCGGCAAGGATGAAGGATTTCAACCTAAATCCTTTTGGAAAGCGCGATCGCGGCTCGGCAGCCGGCGCGGATGAAAGCGGAAAGCAGGGGATAGCCAAGCGCGTTTTCGGCACCGGCGGCGATGGCGGCATCGCGATGTTCCAGTTCCTCCGCCTGGAATTCGGCGATGGTCGCTGACAGATCGGGATCGTCTCCGGCCAACTGCCGAAGCTGATCGGCATAATGTTCGTCAATCTCGGTCTCCACCGCCGCGGTGCAGGCCATGGCCGCGTCCGGGCCGATCAGCGCCGTGACCGCGCCCAACGCATGTCCCGCCACGTTCCAGAAGGGCTGGAGCAGGGTGGGACGGATTCCGCGTTCCGCGAGCATCTGATCGAAATGATTGAGATGGCGCTGCTCCTGGATCGCCATGCGAGCGATCGTCCGGGAGGCGGGATGGCGGTTGCCCAGGACCGCGAGCTGGCCGGCATAGATTCGGGTCGCGCCATATTCACCCGCCTGATCGACGCGCAGCATCGATTCGGTATCCGCGCGGCCGTCGCCGGGTTTCCAGCCCGGTCTGGCGGCTTGCGTGCCTTCGGCGCTCACGCGCGGGCCCTGGGGCGTCTGAGGCTCAGCCATGATATCAACAATGCGAACCCGGTCGAAAGCACAGCGTTCCATCCGGCCATCGAAATGCCGAGGAACGAGAATTGGATTTCGTCGCACCGGACAATGGGCCTCGCCAGGATGTCGGCGATGAGTTCCGCGCCCGAACCGCCGCCGCCGTCCGCAGTGCATTGGGTAAGGCCCTCGAAGATCCCCAGTTCGACCCCGGCGTGGTAAAAACCGGTGAGGCCGCTCGCCAATATGGCCAGCGCGGCCAGCCAGACGAAGCTTCGGCCCTTGTCAGGCGCCCCGCGCGCGGCGAACGACAGCAAGGCGAGCGCAATGGCGGCGAAATGAGGCCAGCGCTGCCAATAGCACATCTCGCACGGGTGGAGGCCGCCCCAAAATTGCGAACCATAGGCCCCGGCCAGCAATGCCGACGGCACCAGGAGAGAGAGCCAGCGGGCCTGCTGGAGCGATGTCATTTGCTTATCCCCCCGCTTTTTCTAGCGGCTGCGGGGAGTGGAAGCGGCCGATGCGGACCGCCCGAGTCGGGTGATCGCCTGCAGCGCGTAGTGAAGCTGGAAATCCTTGATACCCTTTTTTTTCAGCTCGTCGGGCGTGGCGCTGAAGCGCGGATCGGGCTTGCCGTCATTCTGGATGATCGAATCGTCCACTTTCGCCTCGTTGATCAAGTGGCGGCGAAGATCGGATTCGCGCACCACCCGGCGAAGGGCAAGATCCGGGTCGGTGAGCTGCGGCACGGCAATGTCGGGAGTGATCCCGCCCTCCTGCACCGAACGGCCCGATGGCGTATAATAACGGGCGGTGGTGAGGCGGAGCGCCGTCTGCTGGCTCAAGGGTAACAGGGTCTGGACCGATCCTTTGCCGAATGTCCGTTCGCCCATGACGATCGCGCGGTGATGTTCCTGGAGAGCGGCAGCGACGATTTCGGCCGCCGAAGCGCTTCCCGCATCGACCAGCACGATCACCGGCAGGCCGTCCGCTGCGTCGCCGGGCTTGGCATAGAAGCGTTCGATATCGCTCTTTTTACGGCCGCGCTGGGAAACGACCTCGCCGCGTTCGAGGAACACGTCCGAAAGACCGATTGCCTGGTCGAGCAATCCGCCCGGGTTGGAGCGCAGGTCGAGGATATAGCCCAGCGGCTGGCCACCCAGCGACTTTTCGATTGAACTGATCGCCGCCAGCGTCGCCTCGGTCGTGGAGCGGCTGAAACTATTGACGTTGATGATCCCCACCCGATCCTTGACCTCCCACTTCACTGCGGGAACTTCGATGATCGCGCGGGTCAGCTGCACGTCGAACGGCTTGTCGCGCCCCGGCCTTACGATCGTCACCTTGATGGTGGATCCGGGCTTTCCGCGCATCTGGTCGACCGCCTCGTCCAGCGTGCCGCCATAAATGAGCTTGCCATCCAGATGGGTCAGGTAATCGCCCGCCTTGATGCCCGCGCGGTCGGCCGGCGTGTCTTCGGTCGCGGCGATTACTTTCACGACTTCATCTTCCATCGTGACGCTGAGGCCGAGCCCGCCATATTCGCCCTCGGTGGAGGTCATCAGGCTCTCATAACCACGTTCGTCGAGATAGGATGAATGGGGGTCGAGGCTGGCCAGCATTCCGTCGATCGCGCCGCGAAGCAGCGTCTTGTCGTCCACCTGTTCGACATATTCGGATCGGACGCGCTCGAACACGCTCATGAACTGATCGAGCTCTTTATAGGTGTCCACGTCCACCGCTGCCAACGCCGCCGTCGCCGCGGGAATAAGGGCTACCGCACTGACCAGGCCGAGAGAGCGGAGGAAGTTGTTGGCCATGTGAGAATCCTGTGTGAACGAGGTGGTGACAAGGTACAGGCTTTTTACGCCCGCGAAAAGCAACGCAGGGTTAACGGTTCACGGGCGCGATCACCCCGGAAATTACCATCGGGCGCCCGTCATGGCGCAATTCGACTGTCAGCTTCCCACGCGCGCGGCCGATCGGGTCACCCGCCTCGACCCGATCATCCCGCCGCACGCGAAGAGCGGCGAGATCGGTGATCGTGCTAATCCAGCCGCCGCCATGGTCGATGATGACGATCTCGCCATAGGTTCGGAACCGCCCTGCATAGACAATATGTCCGCCGCGCGGCGCCAGTACCGGAGCATTGGCGGCGGTGCTGAACGTCAGGCCGCGTGCATGGACGCCGGCATCCGACAGCTCGCCGGTCCCCGTGACCAACCGGCCCTCGACGGGAATTCGGTAAGATGGAACCTGGCTGCGGTCCCGGATCGAAGGCCGATCAGTCGGCCGCGGCAGGGGCGCGGGAAGCGCGGTTAGCTTCCGTTGGACCTGCGCTTGGTGGCTGCGGGTGTTCATTTGCTCCGCCAGCGCGCGCGCCTCCTCATCAAAGGCAAGCGCGCGGTCGGTTTCGAACAAGGCGGCCCCGGCCAGAGCTTGAGAGCGCCGGCGCTCTTTTTCCTCCATCCGCGCCAGCTCAACCCTTTTGCTTCGGAGGACATTGCGGCTGACGCCAAGCGCCGCGGCGTTCCTTGCCTCATTCGCCTTCATCCGTTCGGCGGCGGCAAGATCGGCCCGGAGGGCTGCGGTCCGTTTCCTTACCGAAGGCAGGGTCGAGGCGAGCAGCGCGCGCACCCGTACGATCTCGCCGATCGAACCCGGTTGAACAAGCGCCAGAGCAGGGGGGCGCCGCGCCATCGTCTGGAGCGCCGACGCCAGCTGCACGACCGGCCGTTGGCGCTCCGCCAGGCGGGCGCGACGGGCGGCCCTTGCGGCCCCGGCGAGCGCGATTCGAGCCTCGGCTACGCTGATATCCGCCTCGACCTTTTCGATATCGGCTACCAATACCTCGGACCGGGCGCGGGCGCGTGCCGCTTCTCCGACCGCCTCTGCCGCCTTCCGGTTCAGGAGCTCGTAGCGCCTTGCGGCCTCGGCCGATTGTCGTTGGGCCTCGGCGATCGTCTGCGGCGCTGTCTGGGCGAGGGCCAGCCCTCCACCCAGGAAGCAGATCAGGACCAGGGGAAGGAGCAGCCGGCGGGTCACCGCTTCACCCTTCCCGATGATAGGGATGATTGGCAAGAATGCTGGTCGCGCGCCACAATTGCTCGGCCAGCATGGCCCGGGCGAGGAGATGCGGCCAGGTTGCCTTGCCGAAGGCGATGAGAAGGTCCGCGCCGGCGCGGTCGCGGTCGTCAAACCCGTCCGCACCACCTATCATGAAGCGGGCCTCGCGCTTGCCATTGTCGCGCCAGAATTCGAGCTTTTGAGCCAAGGCGGCGGAGCCCAGTTGGTCGCCCTTCTCGTCCAGCAGGATGGTGACTTTATTATCGGATGGCGCAGGAAGCTTGCCGCCGCTTTCGGGGAGCTCGGTGATCCTGGTGGGCCAGGGGACGCGCTTCAGATAGCGTTCGACCAGATCGGCTTCGGGGCCACGGCCGATCCGCCCGCGCGCAACGATATGAAGGAGCATGTCAATCAGGCTTCGTCATAGGCGAAAGCGGGAAGCAATTTGATCGCCTTCAGCCGCCGGCCGGACTGGAGGTGGCCCCCGCATCGCCTTCAAACGCCCACATCCTTTCCAGATTGTAGAAGGTGCGGACTTCGGGCCGGAACAGGTGCACGATCACATCCTCGGCATCGATCAGGACCCAATCGGCGACCGGAAGGCCCTCGATCCGCACGTTGCGGCCGAGTTCCTGCTTGATCCGCTGGCTAAGCTTTTGGGCCATCGACGCGACTTGCCGGGTCGAACGGCCGGTGGCGATCACCATATGATCGGCGATGTTCGACTTGCCCGTGAGCGGTATGGTGACGACTTCCTGGGCCTGATCGTCGTCAAGCGAACGAAGCACCAGATCGTGCAGGGCTTCGACCGACTCGAAATCTCCGTCTTTATGCGGAACGGTGGATGGTGCGGGCAAAATGCCTCCTCATTTCAATGGCCGCCGCGTCACTCCGTCTCGGAGTGCCTTGGGGTTAAACACATTCGCTATATTTTGGTGCCAATCGGGGTCGGCAGCGCGGATGCCGGTGGCAGAGGTCGGATCGGGCGGCAGTTTGAGCAGCACGAGCGCCGGCGTTCTCCACTCCGTCCAGTTTCTAGCCTGACCTGCGGGCCGGACGAAACCGCGCAGCCAGCCCATGGCAATTGCCGAACGGGCGAGGCGATCATAGCCCGGACGCGCAACGACCGCAATCGGAACCAGCCGGGCGATCTCCCGCCAATCCTTCCAGAGGTGAAACTGCGCCAGATTGTCGCCTCCCATCAGCCAGATGAACTGCCGTTCCGGGTAAAGGCGACGAAGCGCCCGCAGCGTGTCGATCGTATAGCGCGTGTTCAATTCGCGTTCGATTGCGGTGACCCGGATCGGGAGGCCCCGAGCCGCCTTGCGCGCCGAAGCGAAGCGGGCCGCGAGCGGGGCCATGCCCTTTTCGTCCTTCAGCGGGTTCCCAGGCGAAACCAGCCACCAGATTTCGGTCAGACCGAGCGCGTCGATCGCCTGTCGGCTGATCTGCCGGTGCCCCCGGTGGCCGGGATTGAAGGAGCCGCCAAGAAGGCCGGTCATGGTCATGGGGGACGCGATAGCATGTCGTTTCGGGGAAGCGAACGCTCTCGACGCTGCCCAAAGCTTGGGGCATGATCGAAAGGCGGACGGGGGGAAGAAATGGTCCACGGAATCGAAAGCGTCGGCGAGGTCGTGACTGGCGGGATGATCGCGCGCGCGGTCGAACCGGGGGCTGGCGAGACGGCCGTGGAGGGGTCGCAATGCCTCAATTGCGCCACGCCCCTGGTTGGCAAACATTGCCATGCCTGCGGGCAGGCCGGGCACGTCCATCGGACGCTCGGCGCCTTCGGGCACGACATTGCCCATTCGGTGCTTCATTTCGATGGCAAGATCTGGCGCACATTGCCTTTGCTGGCCTGGCGCCCCGGGGAATTGACGCGCCGCTATGTCGAGGGGGAGCGCGCCCGCTTCGTCTCGCCCATGGCGCTGTTTCTTTTCTCGGTGTTCCTGATGTTCGGAGTCTTCAGCGCGACTGGCGGACCCTTCGACGTGTCGAGCGCCGAGGAGGCAAGAGCCGAGGTCGTCCGTGAACTGAGCGAGAGCGCCGACCTTTCCAAGACGCGGATCCGCACCCTAGAGCAGGAAAAGCTGGCGGCGATAAAGCGGGGCAAGCCGAACAGCGCGATCGACCGTACCATCGGGCTGGTTCGGGTTCAGCAGCAACAGGCTGACGAAAATAGCAGGAGGGCTGCCGCCGGTGAACCCGTGGAAGGCGCCATGCCCGGCATCTCGAACGACCGGGTCAATTTTCGGACCGGAATTCCGTTCGTCGATGCGGGTCTCGACAAGGCGAATGAGAACCCCTCTCTGCTCCTCTACAAGCTTCAGACCAACGCCTATAAATTTTCCTGGGCGCTGATCCCTATCTCGGTTCCTTTCCTGTGGCTGCTTTTCCTGCACCGGCGGCGCTACTGGCAATATCGGGCCTATGACCACATCGTGTTCGTGACCTATTCGATCGCGTTCATGAGCCTCGGCCTGATCGTGCTCAGCCTGTTGCGGCCGCTGGAGCTTGGCGCGGACCTGATCGGCCTCGCCATCGGTCTGGTGCCGCCTATTCACATGTACAGGCAGCTTCGCGGCGCCTACCGGCTTTCGCGCTGGAGCGCCGGCTGGCGAGCGTTCGTGTTGCTCATTTTCGCGTTCATCGCAGCTTTGCTCTTCCTGCTGCTGCTGCTGACGCTGGGGGTACTCGGCTGATCAACCGCGGCAAGGATATTTACGCACGAGCAGGCTTTTGAAACCGTCCTTGCTGCTCATCCGCGCCCGTTGGGGTTCCGGGATAGAGCGAAGATGGCCGAGTATTTCCTCGACGCCGACGCCGCCGGATTTTTCCGGAGGGCAATAAGCCGGCTTCTTGCCGGCTGCCCGCGCCGCCAGCCGCTCCGCGCGAAGAGCCTTGGCCGATTCAGTTATTTCCTTTTTCAAAAGATTCATGTCGCTGGATAAAAGCGCCAGAGGGCCCTTTTTTTCGAGCGCGGTCGCCCGGACCAGGAACTGATTGAGCGGCATGTTCTGCGCCGAGAGCGCGGTCATCGGAAAAACCGCAAGAGACGCGGCCAGCAGCAATTTCTTCATCAATGTTTCTCCCCACCCAATTCTACCGTCGATTTTGGGGAGCGCCGATGAACGCCTGCTGACGAAGCCAAGATGGCGGGATCACGCGCCTTGCGGAGCCGGATCGCCAATCCCGCCACGCGGCTTGCGCGTATTGGGGATGGAGGAGCCGGCCGTCGGCAGAACCGGCCGCCGATTGTTGGGATCCTCGCGGCCGATATCCTCGCCCTTGATCGCCTTCTGGGCCTCCTCGCCGTTCAGCGTTTCAAATTCGAGCAAAGCGGCGGCGAGCTTGTGCAGCTCGTCCAGATTCTCGGTCAGCACCTTGCGCGCGGTGGCCTCCGCTTCCTCGATCAGGCGGCGGACCTCGTCGTCGATCAGCTTGGCCGTATCGGCGGATATGGACTGTGTCCGGGCGACGCTGTGACCCAGGAATACCTCGTCCTGATTGTCGCGGTAGCGAAGCCAGCCGAGCTTCTCGCTCATTCCATATTCCATCACCATCGAACGGGCCATTTCGGTCGCCTGCTGGATGTCGTTCGAAGCGCCGGTATTGAGCTCGTCCTGGCCATAGATGATCTGTTCCGCGATGCGACCGCCAAAGCAGAGCGCGAGGCGCGCCTTCATCTGCTTCATGGACATCGAATACCGGTCGCGTTCGGGCAAATTCCAGGTCACGCCCAGTGCGCGGCCGCGGGGAATGATGGTCACCTTGTGCAGCGGATCGCAGCCCGGAACGTGGAGTGAGACGAGCGCGTGGCCGGCCTCGTGATAGGCGGTCGATTTCTTCTCATCCTCGGTCATGACCATGGACTTGCGCTCCGCGCCCATCATCACCTTGTCCTTGGCGAGTTCGAATTCGTTCATGGCGACCAGGCGCTTGCCCATCCGGGCCGCCAGAAGCGCGGCTTCGTTGACGAGATTGGCGAGATCGGCGCCCGAAAAGCCCGGCGTCCCCCGCGCGATGGTGCGCGGGTCCACGTCGGGGGCCAGCGGCACCTTCTTCATATGGACGGCCAGAATCTTCTCGCGGCCGACAATGTCCGGGCGGGGAACTACCACCTGGCGGTCGAAGCGGCCCGGGCGAAGCAGCGCGGGATCGAGCACGTCCGGGCGGTTGGTCGCGGCGATGATGATGATGCCTTCATTGGCCTCGAAACCGTCCATCTCGACCAGCAACTGGTTGAGCGTCTGTTCGCGCTCGTCATTGCCGTTGCCAAGGCCGGCGCCGCGATGGCGGCCGACCGCGTCGATTTCATCGATGAAGACGATGCAGGGCGCGTTCTTCTTGGCCTGTTCGAACATGTCGCGGACGCGGCTCGCGCCGACGCCGACGAACATCTCGACGAAATCAGAGCCTGAAATCGTGAAGAAGGGGACGTTCGCTTCACCCGCAATAGCGCGCGCGAGCAGGGTCTTGCCGGTGCCGGGCGAACCCACCAGCAACGCGCCCTTGGGAATCTTGCCCCCAAGACGGGCGAACCGGGTGGGGTCTTTCAGGAAGTCGACGATTTCTTCAAGCTCTTCGCGCGCCTCGTCGATGCCTGCGACATCGTCGAAGGTAACGCGGCCGTGCTTCTCGGTCAGCAACTTGGCTTTGGACTTCCCGAAACCCATTGCACCCGAGCCAGCATTCTTCTGCATCTGGCGCATCACGAAGAAGGCGATGCCGAGGATCAGGAGGAAGGGCAAAGACTGATAAAGCAGGATCAACCAGACGCTGGTTGTCTGTTCAGGCTCGGCCGAAAAGGCGACGCCCTTCTCCTTCAGCCGGTCGACCAGCTGCGTATCCTGCGGCGCGTTGGAGTAGAAAGGTTCGCCATTGGTGAGCGTGCCGCTGACGCGCTTCTCGCCGATCACGACATTCTTGACGCTGCCTTCATCGACGCGGCCAAGGAAGTCCGAATAGGCCAGGCCTTCGCCGGTAGCGCTTCGGCCGCCGCCATCGACGACCTGCACGAACAGCACTAGGGCCAGCAAAATGCCGGCCCAGATGAAGAGGCTCTTCATCCACGGGTTGCCCTGGGGTTCCTTCTGGTCTTCCGGCATCAATTTTTTCCTGGCTGAACTTCCTGCCCTAGATAGGGATTTCGGGCTTCATGACAATGTAAGCTTCAAGCCTGAATATCAGCTTTATTTCACCGGCTTCGCTGAAACGGGCGTCTCAAGGACGCTTTGCCCGCCTTGGCGCTTCCGTTTCGAACCTCCAAAACGTGCCGCCAATACATTTCACTCCGGCCAGCGTGAGGGTGGCGCCGGACTGGAGCTTCCGCGCGAGACGCTGGACCTCTTCGCCTCGTGGCGACGTGGATTGGGGGACAGTTTCGGCAAGAAGGCGCAGCAGCAATCGCCTTGCCAATTCTGGCGGAAGTGCCGCTGGATCAAGAATTAAAGCCTCGCCATCGCGCCTCACCCGGTCGTCGAACAATTGGCCCGCAGCCCAGTCGAGGGCTTCATTCGCTTCGGCGAGCGAGGAGGCGCTGCGGGCAAGGCGCCGGGGGTCGAATTGAGGATTCTCGGCAAGGAAGTTCCGCATCGCGACCCGATCGAACCGGACATCGCGATTGGACGGATCATCCGCGGCCTCGACGCGCGCGGCGCGGACGATTTCGCTCAATTCGTCGCGGGTCCAGTCGAGCAAAGGGCGAATCAGGAGAGCAGAGCCGAGCGGCCGGGCCGAGCGGATTCCGGCAAGGCCGCTTAGGCCCGATCCGCGCTGGAGGCGCATGAGGATCGTTTCGGCCTGATCATCGGCATGGTGCGCGGTCGCGACCAGCCCGATGCCGCATCGGTCCGCCCAATCCTCCAGCGCCGCATAGCGCGCCCGCCGCGCCTCGCCTTGGATTCCCTCGCCGCCCGGTTCGACCCGCACCGGCAGGATGGAATGAGGACAGCCGATCCGATCGCAAATGACCGCCACCAGATCAGCCTCGCCAGCGCTTTCCGCGCGCAGGCCATGATCGACCGTCGCCGCCTCGACCCCGGCTGGGAAAGCCGCGCAAGCGAGCAGCAAAAGCGCCAGGCTGTCGGGTCCGCCCGACACGGCAATTCCAAGCTTTGCGGGAGTGGCCCCAACCAACCGCTCAAGGTTGGCGCGGAAGCGCTCCAAATCGGACAGCCGGAGGGAAAGATGGGGCATTGTCCTAGCCTAGGAGATTGTGCCCAATGTGGAAATGCATGGATCAAGCTGAAGCCATGTCTGCTTCGACCCATTGCGGGCACTCCGGTGAGTGGCCTAATGATCGAATCACCTGGGGAGGGCCGAACGCGCGTGAAATTGGTGCGATGGGGAATGATCGGCTGCGGGGCTGTAACGGAAAGAAAAAGCGCGCCGGCTTATTCCATGGTGGCCGAATCGAAACTTGTTGCTGTCGCAGCCCGGCGCCAAAGCGCGGCGAACGAATATGCGTTAAGACACGGCATCGATCACGTCTTTGGAGAAATCGGTGACCTGATAGATTCAAATTTGGTGGATGCGGTGTATATCGCGACGCCGCCCTCATCGCACGTGACACTCGCCCTGCAGGTGGCAGCCGCAGGTAAGCCGTGCTGCCTGGAAAAGCCGCTGTCCACATCACATGCCGCCTCGCTCGAACTAGTGACCGCCTTCCACGCCGCCGGGGCACCTCTCTTCGTTGCTTACTATCGCCGTTCGCTTCCTCTCTTCCTGCAGGTCAAGCGCTGGATCGACGATGGGATGATCGGGAGCATCCGTCATGTCCATTGGGAATTGACGCGCTCACCGACCGCGGCGGATCTGGCGGGGGATCTGGGGTGGAGAACCAATAACAAGGAAGCGCCGGGCGGATATTTCGAAGACCTTGCTTGCCACGGGCTCGATCTTTTTGACTTCCTGGTCGGGCCGATCGATCAGGCCGGTGGGATCAGTCGGAACCAGCTGGGCTTGTACGACGCCCCGGATGCCGTCTCAGCTTCCTGGAGTCACCAGGGGGGGGCACTGGTTCGGGCATGTGGAATTTCGCCGCTCCGGGGCGATCAGACAAGGTGCAAATCACCGGATCGCTCGGTCGGATAGCCTTCTCGGTGTTCGAGGATAGCCCCCTGGATCGGGAAACCAAGGCGGGGAACACCGCGACCGTAATAGCCAATCCCGACCCGATACAGCTGAACCACGTCGAAAACATGATCCTGCACCTTCGGGGAGAATTCGTGCATCCTTCGCTTGGGGCGAGCGCCGCGCGAACGGACTGGGTTATGGACCAGATATTGGGCCCCTTGCGAGGTACCATCCCGGCTGTATCGCCAAGGGCATGCCAGTGAACCTGCCCGGCGCCTCCGCTCTGCCCTGACCAGGCCCCCGATCACCCGTGATTTCAGGCGTGTGGCGGTCGAACTTGTATGGCTCATGCCAGTCCTGCTCCTACTGGGGCTGGTGGGGACGCGCACGAAACCCGTAATTCCGATCCGGTCTGCGGCAGCTTCCGCCAGCCGCTTAAAATCGGCGCGAAAGCGATTGACCCTCTTGGCCGGTATCGGAAATCAGCGGGCTTTAGGTGTTTAGTCCCGTTGTATGGTGGTACGATTGATCATCATATTTGGCGGGAGGAGCTATGGGCCAGATTCTACACGGCAGCGCCACGACGACTGAGGCAGTCCGTCGAGCGATACAGCGGAGTG
>JACDEE010000053.1 GCA_013816585.1 Sphingosinicella sp.
CATTTGTAGATTCTCATCATAATAGGCCACCTGTACTCATCCAAAATAGGCCACTCATTCTCACCAAAGTGTACCATTGATTCTCATTCAAAATAGGCCACTTTAAAAAGGGTTGTTTTAAGAGCATACCTTCTGTAAAAATATACAGAAGAACTATGGCCAATAAAACGATCACTATGCAGAAAATAAGACAGATCCTACGTTTAAAGCAGGAAGGAACAAGTAACCGAAAGACAGGACTGATGCTTGGTTTACATCGGGAAACAGTGCGCAAGTATGTTAACCAGGTGGTAGAGCTTGGGATGAGTTATGAGCTTCTGTTAAAAGAAGATGACAGTGTATTAGAAAATATTTTTGAGAAGCACAAGTTCCCAAAACCCAATAAAGACAGGTTAGAGCGACTTCATGATTTTTTCCCGAAGATGGAAAAAGAACTCTCAAGAGTTGGTGTGGATAAGTGGAACCTGTGGTCTGAGTATAAAGAATTAGAAGCAGATGGTTACGCTTACAGTCATTTTTGCCGCGCATACAACTTCTATAATCAAAAGCAACAGGTAAGCGCTCATTTTGAACAAAAGTCCGGAGATAAGCTGTATGTGGATTATACAGGCAGTAAACTTCACATCGTTGATAAACACACCGGAGAAATAAAGGCGGTGGAAGTACTGGTAGCGGTGCTGGGCCATAGCCATTATACTTATGTTGAAGCAACCCTCTCACAAAAGAAAGAAGATTTTATCACAGCCATTGAGAATGCCCTGCATTATTTTCAAGGAGTACCCAAAGCAATCGTAACAGATAATCTAAAATCAGCGGTAACCAGAAGTTGCAAATATGAACCGCAGCTTAATGAAACCTTTGAGAGCTTCGCCCTGCATTATGCCACCACCATACTTCCAACCAGAGCGTATAAGCCAAAAGACAAAGCCATTGTAGAGGGAGCGGTAAATATTGTTTACAGACGCATCTTCGCTCCGTTAAGGGATATAACGTTCTTCAGCCTAAGAGAATTAAATGCGGCAATAAAAGAACAGATAGAAAAATATAACAGCATTAACTTTAAAGGAAAAGACCATAGCCGGAAAATACTTTTTGAACAAGTAGAAAAGAATGAGCTGGATGCCTTGCCTTTAGAGCGATTTGAACTACGGAGCTACAACTGGCAAACCGTTCATAAGAACTCTCACATTTTCCTTACTGAAGATAAACATTATTACAGCGTGCCCTTTAAGCACATCAGCCAAAAGGTAAAAGTGGTTTACTCAGGCGCATATGTTGAAATTTACGCCCATCACAGCCGCATAGCGGCACACCGAAGAGATAGAAAGTCTTATGGATATACCACCGAAAAAGATCACATGCCTTCTACTCATCGCTTTGTAAGCGAATGGAATCCCGAACGCTTTTTATCATGGGCAAAGAGCATAGGAGAACCGACAAGGCATATCGTTGAAAAAATACTGGACAACAAATCCCACCCCGAACAAGCCTACAAAGCCTGTTTAGGCGTACTGGGCTTCGCGAAAAAAGTGGGCAATGACAGGTTAAACAATGCGTGTAGCAGAGCGGTGTATTACCAAAGTTATGGCTATCACATCATTAAAAAAATACTGGACAAAGGTCTTGATAAAGAACCTGTGCAGTTAGAAATCGCCTGTACTATACCTGTGCACGAGAATGTGCGGGGACAAAGCTATTATCAATAAAAAAACACCAGTAAATAAATAATCACAAACCTAAAAACAAAACAACATGAACAATCAAAGTACCTTAGAAAAAATGAAAGAGCTTAAGCTCTGGGGAATGCAAAAAGCTTTTGCCGATTCCCTGCAAACAAGCGAACATGCATACGTAACGGCAGATGAACTTCTGACAGCATTGGTGCAGGCCGAGTATGACTTTAGGCAAACCATCCGTATTAAAGGAGCTATCCAAAGAGCCAAGTTCCGATACCCGGCCAGCATAGAAGAAATAAACTTCAGTCAAAGCAGGAACCTGAATAAAAATAATTTTATACGTTTGGCAAATTGTTCATTTATAGAAAAAAAAGAGAATGTTATTATTACCGGTTTAACCGGAGTCGGTAAAAGTTATCTTGCGTCCGCTTTAGGGCATCAGGCTTGCATAATGGGATACAAGGTGCGTTATTACAACATGAGCAAACTCTTCTCTTCTTTAAAAATGAGCAAGGCAGATAACTCTTATCTGAAAGAAATTAACCGGATAGAAAAACAGGATGTGCTTATCCTTGATGATTTTGGCTTACATCCTATTGATCCCTCTACTCGTATAGCTTTACTGGAGATTATCGAGGACAGGCATGGTAAATCATCCACCATCATCGCATCACAAGTTCCGGTGAACAAATGGCATGAGCTATTAGGTGAACAAACTATCGCTGATGCTATACTTGACCGCATTATCCACACATCAAACAGAATCGAATTACAAGGTGAATCTATGCGAAAAAAAGAAGCCAAAAATAAAAAACCGGAATTAACAACATAGTTTATACTTTTGCTTTACAAAACAACCCAAAAAAGTGGCCTAATTAAAATGAGAACGACTGGCCTATTTTGGATGAGAATGACTGGCCTAATATAAATGAGAATGGGTGGCCTATATTAGATGAGAATATCCA
>JACDEE010000054.1 GCA_013816585.1 Sphingosinicella sp.
GAATATGCACATCACACATTTGCTATAGACTTCAAGAAAAAGAATCTTTGAAAATCTGAAGAAAGCGGCGGCGCTTGACGCGCGGCCAGCATCTGGAAATGCTCTCTCTGTTTTGCAGGTCTCTAGTCCACAAACAAAAGGAGCCTCCAGATGCTGAACTTTCGTCTTACCATAACCGCTGAGCAACGCCAAGCCCTCGACCGCCAACTCAAGTCAGCGCAGCAACTTGGTGATCTGCGTCTCGTTAAATTCATGCTGACCATCTTCGCCGTCGTTCACTATCAGGAAACAGAGCAGGCGGCATGCGTCCTCCAACTGTCGGTCGCACAGGTCGAAGCGTATGTCCATAAGTTTCTCTGCTACGGCGTTAAAGGCATGGCCTTCAAAAAGTCGCCGGGTCGGCGTCCGAAACTGACGAAAGAACAGCACCGCCAACTCTCACGCCTGATCGACGCCGGGCCACAGGAATGTGGCTTCAGTGGGGCGTGTTGGCGCTCACCGATGATTCAGCAGTTAATCACAGATCAGTTCGGGATCAGCTACAATGTCTTCTACATTGCGCAACTTCTGAAGAACCTCGGCTTCAGTTATCAGAAAGCCGCGTTCGTCGCGGATCATCTCGACGAAGTGGCGCGCCGCCGCTTCCGCACGCGCGAGTGGCCTGACATCCTGCGGCTGGCGCGGGAGAAAAAAGCCCTCTTGCTGTTCGGCGATGAAGCGAGTTTTCCGCAGTGGGGCACGCTCACCTACACCTGGGCGCGACGCGGACACCAGCCCGTGGTGAAGACCAGTGGCCGGCGGCGTGGCTGGAAGGTCTTCGGGCTGATTGATTACTTCACCGGACGCTTCTTTCATCAGGGACTGGAAGGCCGCTTCACCTCGGCGACCTACACGGCCTTTCTCGCTCGTGTGCTTCAGCAGACGACCGGGCACATCATGCTGATTCAGGATGGCGCGCGCTACCACACGAGTGCGGAAACCAAGCGGTTCTTCGCCGCGCACAGTGAGCGGTTGACGGTCACGCAACTGCCGAGTTATTCGCCGGACTACAATCCGATTGAGAAGCTGTGGAAGAAGCTCAAACAACAGGACACGCACCTGCATTACTTTCCGACCTTCGACGCGCTGTCGGAGAAAGTCGAGCAGGCGCTGATTAAATTCGAGAACACGCCGCAAGAGATACTGGCGCTGTGCAGCCTGCCGGAAGAACTGGCGTGGGCCGCCTGAAGCGCGCTATTGCAGATTTCCTTTTTCTTGAAAGCTATAGCAGGTGAGACGACTCACATAAGCAACAATTCAGAGTTGCACAAATTAAACCGCGCCATTCTGTGGTGGCGCGGTTTAATCCATAACAGAATGACCCTTACCTTTAGCTGACAGGGTAGTAGATCATCACGATAACGTTGATGGATGTTCTTTGAACCGGTAAAGTCTGGTGACATTATCCACATAGGAGCCAGACCAATCATGCCGAAAAAGAAATACCTGGTCACGTTGAGTGACGAAGAACGCACCGAACTGGAACAACTGCTGCGGGGCGGGACAGTCGCCACGCGCAAAGCGACCCGCGCCCGCATCCTCCTCAAAGCTTCGGAGGGCTGGCAGGATTCTCGCATCGCCGAAGCGCTCAATGTTGGACGCGCCACGGTGGAGCGCACACGCCAACGCTTCGTCGAAGAGAACCTCGCCGCGCTCGATGAACGCCCGCGCCCCGGCAACAAGCCGAAGTTAGATGCCAAGGCCGAAGCCCGCCTGATCGCCGAAGCGTGCAGCACGGCTCCAGAGGGGCGCGAGCGCTGGACGCTGGCCTTGCTGGCAGACCGCGTGGTGCAGTTGCAGTTGGCCGACTCCTATTCATACGAGGCTGTCCGCCGGGTGCTCAAAAAAACAGACTCAAGCCGTGGTTGAAAGAGCAGTGGTGCATCCCGGAAGTCTCGACTGAGTTCGTCGCGGCGATGGAGGACGTACTGGAACTCTATGCCGAGCCATATGATGCAAAACGCCCGAAAGTCAACTTTGATGAGAGCAGCAAACAACTCATCAAAGAGTCGCGCCAACCGCTGCCCGTGCGACCGGGACAGCCGCCGCGCTACGACTATGAATATGAGAGAGGCGGCACGCGCAACCTGTTCCTCTTCACTGAGCCGCAAGCGGGCTTCAGACATGTCAACGTCACCGAACAGCGCACGATGATTGACTTTGCCCACCAGATGAAATGGCTGGTGGACGTTGCATACCCGGAGGCGGAAGTGATTCGCCTCGTGATGGACAACCTGAACCGAGCACAAGGCCGCTTCTTTGTATGAAGCGTTCGCCCCGGCGGAAGCCAGACGGATTGTCAAAAAGCTGGAGTTCCACTACACGCCGAAGCATGGCTCGTGGCTCAACATGGCCGAGATTGAACTGAGCGTGTTGCAGCGACAATGTCTGGGTCGCCGTCTCCCGGACGAAGCAACTCTCGTCCATGAAATCGCCGCGTGGGAGAAGCAGCGTAACGAACAACAGGCGACGATTGACTGGCGCTTTTCCATCACGGATGCGCGTGAAAAACTGAAACGACTTTATCCATCGCGTTCATCGTGATGATCTACTAGG
>JACDEE010000055.1 GCA_013816585.1 Sphingosinicella sp.
TTCAGCAAATTGAAGCACTTCCGCCGGATCTCCACGCGCTACGACAAGCTCGCCGACAACTTCCTCGCCATGGTCAAGCTCGCCTCAATGCGCCTGTGGTTGCGCGCTTATGAGTCTATGGCCTAATCGCCGCCGGGACGTTTGGTCGCGCCCGGCTTCTTAGTTGCCAGGAGATGGAAAGTTGTTGGGATGTCTACATTGCGTTGAATTTCAATATAGGGAGGCCGAAGTGGTCACCCATTTGGGTCGAAAGTGGCCATTGCGGATAAGCAGTTGTCTTGGGAGGAATCACGCCCACACGCCCGAACTCTAGATATAAGGAGAGCTGATGCGCCGCTTTGCGCTTACCTTAATTTTAACCGCGCTTTCGACGCCAGGTTTTGCAGCGCGTCCTGAACCAATCATAGATATGCACCTGCATGCTGCGGGCGCGAATGGGGTTGGGCTTCCCGGCCAATATGTGTGTGCGCCCTATGATTATTGGCCTACTCGCGATCCTCGCGAACCAATCGGCGTGTATTCGAAAGACCTGACTGGCTCGCCGGACTGCCGCCAGCGCTTCAAGGGTCCGAACACAGACGCGGAACTTCGTGACGGCAGCTTGGAGATCTTGCGTAAGCGCAATGTATTCGCGGTAACGAGCGGCAGTGCGGATCGTGTTCAAGAGTGGCGGCTTAAGGCCCCAGATCGTATAATTCCAGCTTTGCTCTTTGGAGCAGGCAAACTTCCGACTGTCGCGGAGTTACGGCTGCTGCACGCGGCGGGGCGTCTCCAGGTTATTGGCGAAATCGCCGCGCAGCACGCTGGTATTCCGCCAGACAGTCCGGAGCTCGAGCCCTATTATGCGCTTGCGGAAGAACTCGATATCCCGCTCGGTATCCACTTAGGCACAGGTGTACCTGGCGGCATCTATTCGGCCACGCCAAAATTTCGAATGGCGCATTCGAATGCGCTGCTCCTTGAAGAAGTGCTTGCCCGTCATCCCCGGCTCCGCCTGTATGTGATGCATGCGGGCTGGCCACTTGCCGAACAAATGATCGCTCTACTCTACGCGCACCCTCAAGTTTACGTGGATACTGCAGCAATCGGCTATATGTTTCCCCGAGCCGATTACCACGCTTACTTGAAGCGCCTCGTTGATGCAGGATTCGAAAAGCGCATCATGTTCGGCTCCGACCAGCTAGTGTGGCCCGAAGCAATCGAAGCGGCGATTGACGCAATTGAGAGCGCGGCGTTCCTCAGCCCCAGACAAAAACGCAATATTCTTTATGAGAATGCAGTTCGGTTTTTGCGGCTCTCGCCCGAGCAGATGGCTCTGCACCGCAAATAGACACGGCGCGCTCTGCAGCTGCAGACCTGCAATCTGTGCAGCGAATGGACAGAACGACAGCCTCCACGCGGGGCAGGCTGTGTGAACGAAGTACATACCACGCGCCGCGCGATAAAGAGGGACGAATGCACCGAGGCGTTTGGAGCGGCTTTGAGGGCCGGCGACTCAACGCAGCTCCTCAGGGCCATCACCGGCGCCACACATAACATGCGTGCTTCCTCCTGCCTCAGGCCTAGGCATCGGAGATTCTACTTAACGATTTTGCTTCGCCGCAACCTACGAGGCCGCCTTCTATTTTATGCCGCGGTGGACAGCCTCCCCCAAAAACGCAAACCCGTCTCGCCGGACTCCAGGGGGTGAGGTCAAAAGCCCGCGGCAAAGCAAGCATTGCGCTTGGCATAGGTCGACACAAGCCGAATACGTCACTGCCCGCGACTGTCCCTGCCCATTTTGCGCAAGTGGAGTTTGCATAAATGCGACCTTGCGGGACCTCCAAGAAAGCCACAACAGAGCTCAGGCTTTCGACGACTTCCGCCCCTCGCTGAGTGGACTGTTCGGCATCTATCAACGCGGAAAGCGGGAGGAAAAACTATGCGGCGATTGTTGTCGATCAATATTGTTGCCGCCATCCTTGCAGCTGCTCAGCCGGCCGCAGCTTTGGCCGGTGCGGTGAGTGTGCAGGATCGTCGCAATTTTGAGGCGGGGTTATTGGATTCACCCAACGGGCCGGTGTATCAGACGATAAGGCGCTTTTTCCTGCCGAATATAAGGTTTGATCAATAAAAGCGCTGAAGCGGCGGCGCCCCATTTGGGCAATCGAGCGGAACTGCTTCGCGTCGTTAGCGCCACGATGACAGCGTTTTTCAAGCGCAGAATGCCCGGCATAATCAATGCGCCGGCGCCGGAGTTAGCAGCGATAACCCAGAGCCAGATGAACTTGCTAAGGGCCCTGCGAAAGAATCATTCGCTGGTTTGCGCTCAATATGTAAACGAGGGTTTCGACGGAACAACGACGCTTCCGTTAGCGCTGCAACAAAAAGTCTTGGGAGTCTCCATTTTGATGTTGGAGGCAGCGAAGTCGGGTAGCAACCGGGCGAAAGATCGGTCGCGCGGCAAATTAGGCCATAGACTCATAAGCGCGCAACCACAGGCGCATTGAGGCGAGCTTGACCATGGCGAGGAAGTTGTCGGCGAGCTTGTCGTAGCGCGTGGAGATCCGGCGGAAGTGCTTCAATTTGCTGAA
>JACDEE010000056.1 GCA_013816585.1 Sphingosinicella sp.
GAGAACGATTCCTAAGAAACGGCAACACCTACTTTTGGCTCCAAGGGTTGAAGAACAAAGCCGAATGCCTTGGCACGCCGATGCAAATTGTCGACCACTCGCGTCCGGTAACGCGCCTCGTAGGACGAGGCCCCGGGATCAACATAGTCCATTCCGTATCGCACGGCATTGTAGAACAGAACTGCGATCTTGCGGGCCGTGGCGGTCACGGCCTTGGCCTTGCCGATGCGCGCTGAAAGCCGTCTATAAAAGGCGCCGAGCGCGGTGTCAGTACGACCCACGGTCACGGCCGCAAGGCGCAGAAGTGCCGCCGCTCTGCCGCCGGATCGGCGCGTTCGGGACGAGAGCATTTTGCCGCCGGAGATCTTGTTGCTCGGCGCCAGTCCCAGCCAGGAGGCAAAATGCTTTGCACTTGGCCACGAGGAGAGGTCGTCGCCGCATTCAGCGATCAGCTTCAGCGAGAGGTAAGGACCGAGGCCGTCGATGGTGGTGACGTCCTTTCCAAGCAGCCCAAACAACGACGCGCGGACGTCGAACGCCAGAGCGTTCGCCTGATCGGTTCGATTCCGACGCCGCGAGACCGGCGGCGCTGATCCATGATCATGCCCCCTATGGATAATGAGTTCCTTCAATACAGCCTCGATCCGGGCGTCGCAGGCAGATGCCTTCTCGTGGTAGGCGTCGTAAAGCGCGAGTGCCTGCTCGAGCGCAAACAGATGCTCGGCGCGGTAGCTTCCGGTGAGCGCCTTCGCGATCGTCTCGGCGCTGGAGTGGCAGCTGTAATGGCGCAAGCACGCCAGCGCCTCAGGATCGCGCTCGCCGGCAAGGATCGCGCGTATGATACGCAGGCCGGTCGCACCGGTGATGTCGGCGACGACGTGGTGCAGCTGAAGATTCATCTCCGTCAAGGCCTTCTGCATATGTTGGATGTGTGAGGCCGCGTACTCCAGCAGACGTTCGCGCTGACGCACGTAGGCTCGCAGCTCGGCAATCTGCCCTTTGGGCCGAAAGCTGGCCCGCAGCAACCCAAATGAATGGAGCCGCTGCAGCCACTGCGCATCGCTGACATCGGTCTTTCGTCCCGGCACGTGCTTGGCATCGCGCGCGTTGACAAGAAACACGGTAAATCCCCGGGCATCGAGAAGCTCGAAAATCGGAATCCAGTAGACACTGGTCGATTCCATGACGACGGTCTCGACGCCGCATTCAGTAAACCAGTCGACCAGCCGATGCAGATCGGCCGTGAAGGTACCGAAGCTGCGGACTGGTTCCGGTGCACGATCTGCCCTCACGGCAGCCATGTGCATAGTCGCTCCGACGTCGATGGCAGCCGCGTTCGGGTGCACCATCGGCATCTTACCATCGTTCCTCGACTTCGATCTTTTGGGGGTCATCTTCAATCCTCCTGCTGACGGCGGCGGAAGGGCTGGGCTGCGCTATTGTTCAGATTCCTAAACGGGATCGCCGGATGGCGTCACCACTCTCAAGTGCGCAACAACCCATGGACCGTGTTTTTTAACGGGGTCACGTGCCACCAAAATCGTATCGGCCGCTCCCTTCCGGTCGGCAATCTAGCGCAACCCGTTTCTATCCCACAGGGGGAGCACAGCGCCGCGCAAAGTTTTTTAGAAGGAGCGCTCACCAAGGCGGGATTGCTGAGCGCAAAGCGATGATCGACCGTGAGCACGACCTGTCGATTACCAGGCAGGCTGAGGTTCTGCGGATCAGCCGGGGTAGCGTCTATTACCTGCCGCGCCCGGTACCGGAAGCCGATCTGGCTATCATGCAACGTCTCGATCGGCTGCATCTGGAGTATCCTTTCGCCGGTTCGCGTATGTTGCGCGGCCTGCTGGCTTTGCAGGGGTGCAAGATCGGCCGCCGGCATGTAAAGACGCTGATGAAGCGGATGGGGATAGAGGCGCTCTATCGCCGTCCGCGCACGACGAAGCCGGAACCTGGCCACAAGATCTATCCGTATCTGCTGCGCGGCATGGAGATCACGCGGCCGAACCAGGTCTGGGCCATGGACATTACGTATATCCCGATGGCGCGCGGCTTCGTTTATCTCGCCGTCGTGCTCGATTGGGCGACACGCCGGGTTCTGTCGTGGCGATTGTCCATAACGATGGAAGCTGCCTTCTGCGTCGAGACGCTGGAGGATGCCCTGGCCCGCTACGGCAAGCCAGAAATCTTCAACACGGACCAAGGCTCGCAGTTCACCGGCTCGGCCTTCACTGGCCTGCTCACCAGCAATGGCATAGCCATCAGCATGGACGGCAAGGGCGCCTGGCGCGACAACGTGTTCGTCGAGCGGCTGTGGCGCAGCGTCAAATACGAGGAGGTATACCTGCGGGCCTACGACAACGTCAGCGAGGCTCGCTCCTCAATCGGCCGATACCTCGATTTCTACAACGGCCGCCGACCGCACCAGAGCCTTGACGACGCCACCCCGGATCAAGCCTACTTCAACCAGCCGCCATTCCGTCTGGCGGCCTAACCCCGGCAGAGGCTCCACTTATCGAGACGGAAAATCTGTTCAGACAACCGGGACCAGCTCT
>JACDEE010000057.1 GCA_013816585.1 Sphingosinicella sp.
GGCTTCCTGCGCCCCGGGAGATCATCAGTGGAGGGCGGCATCGAGGAGTTCCCGCTGTTACGCCCCGCGGCCCGCTCCAGGGCACTGACCCGCTCGACCAGCCGGGCGTTCGCCGCCGTCAACTCCTCGATCACCACGTCCCGAGCTGCGCACGAGCCGCACTCCAACGCGGGTGGCAGCGGCTCGATCACCGCGCCATGATCACACAACCCGGCCCGAGATCAACACGACACGCCCACCGACGAAGGACCTCACCCGACCGTGATCGGCCCCGCTCACAACCTCTCGTGCAGCCCATGAGCCCGTCTACTGGCCCTTGACAGGCCGACGACGTGAATGTTTAGAGCGCCGGGATAAACCGGCATGGAGAAGGAGATGAGAGAGCTCTACATCGAAGGAGTAGCGATCCACGATGGCCCCGAGTCATGCGTCGGTGTCCGTGAGGGCAACGGCGAAGCGTTGACAGGGGTACGTGCAGGCTGGGCTATTGAGCCGCGAAATCAAGGAGGTCGGGGTGCCGACGCCGTTAAACAGGTCGGAAGGCAACATCGCGGGCGGCGCTATGCGCGAGTCGTCAGCGGACCCCGCGCGGTCGGAGAACCTGTGCATGTACGGAATCTTCATGCGCGAGAACCGGGAGATCCCACGATCGCCCGTCCGGTTGATGGCTGGCCGGGCCGCTCAGGGAACGCTGAGGCGGTAAGCCTGAGATGAACGAGCGTGGGAAGTCTGACAGCCCCGTAGTACCTGCGAAGCCGCCGAACAAGACTTCGGTCGCGGAGGTGGTGGAGGAAAGGGGGCTGGCCAAGGGGAACACGGTCAGCAAACCGCGTCCCGGACACAGAGCCGGGTCCGACGCGTCACATGCGCTGGATCGTGTGCGTCAAGTAGCACGACAGGACAACGAAGCACGGTTCACGGCGTTGCTGCATCACGTTGACCGGGCACGTCTGCGGGCGGCCTATTGGGCGATCAGTCCGAAGGCTGCTCCGGGGGTGGACGGGGTGACGTGGGAGGTCTACGGGCAGAACCTGGGGGCGAACCTCCAGGACCTGCACACACGGCTGCACACAGGACGCTACCGGGCAAGACCATCTCGGCGGGCGTACATCCCGAAGGCGGACGGGCGGCAACGACCGCTCGGCATTGCCTCGCTGGAGGACAAGATCGTTCAGCGGGCCGTCGTTGAGGTGCTCAACGCCATCTATGAGGTGGATTTCCTGGGTTTCTCCTACGGGTTCCGGCCGGGACGCGGCCCGCATCACGCGTTGGATGCGCTCGCGGTCGGGATCGAGCGGAAGAATGTGAACTGGGTGCTCGACGCGGACATCCGCGAGTTCTTCACCAGCCTTGACCATCGCTGGCTGATGAAGTTTCTTGAGCACCGGATCGCGGACCAACGGGTCCTGCGGCTCATCGGTAAATGGTTGAGCGCAGGGGTCATCGAGAACGGGGAATGGTCGCAGACCGTGGAAGGGGCACCGCAGGGGGCATCGGCGTCGCCGTTGCTGGCTAACGTGTACCTGCACTACGTCTTCGACTTGTGGGTTGCGTGGTGGAGAAGTCGGCATGCGCACGGGGATGTGATCATCGTGCGGTTCGCTGACGACTTCGTCGCGGGGTTCGAGTATGAGGACGATGCGCGGCAGTTCCTGGTCGATCTTCGTGAGCGGTTTGCGAAGTTCGGGTTGGAGCTGCACCCCGACAAGACCCGGCTGCTGGAGTTCGGGCGGCACGCCGCCTGGCGACGGGCAGCACGGGGAGTTGGGAAGCCGGAAACGTTCGACTTCCTCGGCTTCACGCACTTGTGCGGGAAGACCAAGACCGGGCGGTTCTGGTTGAGGCGTATCACGATCTCGAAGCGGATGCGGGCGAAGCTACGCGAGGTTAACGACCAGCTCAAGCGACGTCGGCATCAACCCATCCCGATGCAGGGGCAATGGCTGGCAGCCGTGGTGCGAGGACACCTCGCCTACTACGCCGTGCCCGGCAACACCGACGCGGTGGCGGCCTTCCGCACCCAGGCGACGCGGCACTGGTACAAGGCGCTGCGGCGCCGCAGCCAGCGCACGCGCCTCACCTGGGAACGGATGAACCGGATCGCGAAACGATGGTTGCCACCTGCCCGCGTGAAGCATCCCTTCCCGAACGTGCGCTTCGACGCCAGAACCCGAGGCAGGAGCCCAGTGCGTTAGCAGCGCACGCTGGGATCTGCGCGGGGGGCCGCTCGCAAGGGCGGTCCCTACCGCGATCGAACGGAAGGTTCACCGAGATCGGGTGGGCCAGACCGTTCGACACCAACGGTTCGCTCACCAGAACCGTCACCTGGCAGCTTGGCGACGTGCCCGACGCGACGCCGCCACCCCCAGAAGGCGGCTCAGATGATGAGCCGCGGGGACGCGAGCGAGACCGTGGCCCGACCCCGGACAACCCGAGAGAGCGGCGATAGTGGAGACCGAACTGGCGCGCTGGCGCCTGACACTTTCGAGAATGACCGTGAGCGTTGTGGCTGCCCTCTGCGTGAGTATCACGAC
>JACDEE010000058.1 GCA_013816585.1 Sphingosinicella sp.
ATTTATAGCTTATCTTTATGTCACTATTGTCACCGGCCACAATTACTAGCCCACCCTCTGGCCACTCAAAGTAGCCCACTTAGGGTAAATTTTTTTACATCATTTGTCATCCTCCACTTTAAATTTTGGTATAAATTTTTTTCTATACGACTGCCCATCAAGAACTATTTTGTAGGCTTTATTGACCACGCGATCCAGGGCGGCATTCGCCATAACTTGATCATAAAATATTTCCATCCAGCCCTCTATTTTACGATTCGTTGTTATAATGAGCATAGAATTGATATGAACTGCTGCTATTAAATCATACAGGTCAGAGGATTGTTCAGGAGAGAGAGCCTTAAGCCCAAAGTCATCTAAAATCAGTACATCGTATTTTGTATAGCGTTTAAAAATTTCCCCCCATGTTTCATCTGCCTTGGATTGGTGGAACTGATTTAACAATTCATTTGTCCTCACAAAGCCTACTTTTTTCTGTCTTTGACAAGCCAGCAGACCTAATGCTTGAGCCAAATGAGTTTTCCCCGTACCTACTGGGCCCATGATGATAATGTGGTTCTTCTCTTTTATAAACTTACCGGTCATCAATGTTCGAATGGCCTGAATGACTTCTGTGGAGTAAGGCTTAAGCTCAAAGTTTTCAAAGCACTTAGGCTCTTCGAAACGCGCCTGCTTTATTCGCCTCAAGAGCAGTTGTTGTTGGCGCGCTTCGTCTTCATCCTGAAATAGCATGGAAAGCAGTTCTTCATAGGGAAGCGACGAGGCCTTAGCCTGATCAAGCCTTGCGATTAAGGTGCTGGGGATCCCGGTCAAACGCAGTTTTTTTGCAAGTTCCAACACGTCAATTTCAGACATAATGTGCCTCCATTGTTGAGGTATACTCACTGGCAGGACGCAGATAAGCCCCTGTATTGGACTCTATTTCTCGCCTGGTGGAAAAGGTTGATGTGTTTTTTTTATCCAGACCTTCCTCTAGAATTTTTTTCAATGACTTCTGAGAGTAATTGTCAAACAAAAGAGCTCTCAGGCAAGCCTCCTCAAGGCGTTCATTGCCATAAATCCCTGCTAACCGCAGGATGGCCTGGGCTTTTCTTAAGGCTAGCCGTGAGCCATCAGCTAGCAAGACTGTTGTCATATGTTCAGTTGCCTGACCAATAGCGTTGGCGTTTGCAATACAAACCTCGGCCGAGTTTTCAAGATAAAATCGGGCTGATTTATGGTAGTCACCAGGATCGGTTGCCCACTGGCCCTTACCTTGCTGACGCACATGGGTCTTGATAAGTGCATGGTTTGCATAAGCTTTGACTGTCTTTAATCCCACTCTTATTTGAATCTGGCTGCCAATATACTGGGTTGGAACAGAATAAAAATTGCCTGATATGACGAAATGATGGTCTCGATGCACTTGACCTTCCGTCCATATTGGCATATCAAATGCGCTGGATGGTAGTGGTTTTAATCGAGCAATTTCCTCATTATTAAAAACATCAACCGGTTTTTCGCCAGTCGTGCTACAGACAACATGAGCTACTTTATTGGTGCACCAATCACGCCCAAAGGCATTCAGGGCAGCCAGGTTATCGTAGTGCATGCCGGCAATAACCTGCTCTTTAACCAATTGAACACTTCGCTCAACTTTTCCCTTGTGCTCTGGCGTGCGCGCCTTTGCAGGGTCGGCAATAAACCCATAAAATCGGGCTAATTCAGAATAAGTTTCATTAAGGGTGGGGTCGTAAATATCTGCCTTAAGTACTCCTGATTTTAAGTTATCGAGAAGCACGCAATGGGGGACTCCTCCAAAAAAATGAAAGGCATTAATATGGCTTTGTGCCCAGGACAGATGGTCTTGCGAATGCACAAATTCAACATAGCGGTAGCGACTATGGGATAGGGTCATGATAAATGCATAGGTCTTTTTATTATTGATAAGTCCAACGTAGGCGTAATCAACCTGGGCCTCATGTCCAGGTTTTGTTAGCAGATGCACCGTGGCTTTGGGTAAGGTTGGAAAACAATGCGCAATATAACGGCTAAGGCTTCTTCTACTCGTAGCAAGGCCTTGGGCTGTTAAAATACGATAAATTTGCTGATGGGTGATCCAGCGCTCACTGAGTAACGATTCTATTTTTTCGTGATAGAGCTTAAGCTCTTGTTTTGATTTGCTGGGTCTATTGGCTGCTGATAGCGTAATGATTTCATTGTGCACTTTTATGGCAATGCCTTCCAGTTCCTCGGTGCTGCTGTCAGAGGTATAGCCAAACCCATTCGCCATTGAAATATATTTGCGTATGCTCATCCGGGAAATACCCAGTGATTTCTCGATACAGCGTTGCGTAACACCATGGTGGTGCTGATAAAGAACCTCTCTGATTTCTGCCATTCTTTTTATCCTCATGTTTAACCAGTCCGTTAGTTGGGCAAAATTCCCAAACTAACAGCTATTTTTTGGTATTCCAAAGTGGAACTCAGAGGTGGCCAGAGGGTGGGCTAGTAATT
>JACDEE010000024.1 GCA_013816585.1 Sphingosinicella sp.
GCACCAACGGGGTTGGTGTCGCGCGCCGCCTTTTTGATGGTTGATGTCAGGAGGAAAAGGGCAGGTCGGTTGGTCGCTCTGGCCGGATAGCGCTATGAAAAGCGTCTCGCCCTGGCAGCGGTATCCGGGGGCTTTGCCTAAACGCTGGCGGCTCGGTCGAACGGCCAGCGACGCGAGCGGCGTGAGTGCAGGCTGATCGTGATGGGCTATCGCCGCGTCGAGCTGCCGAGGATCGGAGCGATGGTTGGGCGATTCTGCCTTCGTTAGTTTGTGAATTTGTCGGTTCTTGTCTTGATTGCAGGATATGCCTAGCGGCGCGTGTTGTCTTACATTGCCCCATGATTTCAGCGTTGCTTCACCGGGCATGATTGATGGCGACAAATTCCCGACCGGCCACTGCGATGTTGAGCGTGCGCGTCGAGACGCAAGCGCTCGCTGCGTTTGACAGCTTCGCGGTGGGTCGTGGGGGTCGGAGCGCGCTGGTGCGGCAGATGATCGAACGGACGCTGCAAGAGAGTGCCGGCCGTCCCTTCATTGACCGCCCCGAGGGCGAGGCGCGCAATCGGGTTTCGCTGCGGTTTACCGATGTCGAGATTGCCGTGATCGCATACCGCGCGTCGCAGCGTTCGACCGATCGCGCCGGATGGATCAAGGCATTGGTGCGCCGCCACCTTGCCTTGAAATCGCGGGTCGATGACGGCCTGCTGGCCGAGCTCGCGCCGATCAGGATGCAGTTGCTCCGTATTGGTCGCAATCTCAATCAGGCGATGAAGGCCGCCAATGCGGCCATGCTCGAAACCGGCGACAGGCAGATTGAACCCGAGCTGCAACGGATTGCCGATATGCGGATGGAGATTTCCGAACAGGTGACAGCCGTGGGCGAAGCCATGCGCGGTGATGCGAGCTACTGGGCGGTGGCAGATTGATGGGTCTGGAATCGGCCTTGTGGGAAGCGAGCCGCCCGACGTTTCGGGTGCGCTATATCCATGATCCCACTGGCCCGCCGCTCATCCCGCTCTATGCCAGTTACGGCGTCGCCAATCCCAGGACGGCGCGCGCCAAGCTGGCGCGGATCGTGCGCGGTGCGCCCGAGGTGGTGGTCAAGGTCACGGGCCGTCAGCGGGGCGGCAGCCATGTCAAAGCCCATCTCGACTATATCGGGCGCAAGGGGGCCGTGGACATCGAAACCCGCGACGGTGAAACATTGACCGCCAAGGAAGATATTGCCGAGCGTGCCGCCGAGTGGAGTGACACGGTCGAATGGCGGTCGCGCCCAACGGTGTCATCGGTGTCGCTGATCTTCTCGATGCCCGAAGGCACCGACCCTGAAAAGGTGCTGGGAGCCGTCCGTGCGCTGGCCCACGCCGAACTGAGCGACAATCACGATTATGTCCTGGCGCTCCATACCGACACGCCGCGCCCCCATGTGCATTTAACAGTGCAGGCTGAAGGGCTTGACCGGACACGGTTCAATCCCCGGCCGGTTCAGCTCCACCGCTTTCGCGAGCGGTTCGCCCGCGAACTGCGCGAGCGCGGTGTCGCAGCCGAAGCCACGCCGAGGCGTGCGCGGGGCCGTGGTATTGCCGGATCGAGCATGGCGCTGGTCAAACTCCGCGCTCGCTTGGCGAGCGGGGCAAGTCGCGTGATGACGAATGCCGACCGGCGCACGAACGAACAGGCAGTCGCGGTCGCGCGCGGCCAAGCCGAGCTTCCACCCTTTATCGCCAAAGGCAAAACGCGCTGGCAGGAGATACGCCAAGCATACGAGCAAGCCGCCGCCGCGCTCAACGCCACCGGGCAAGCCGAAGACCGAACGCTCGCGAGTGACGTTCGCGGATTCCTTGACAAGCATCAAGACATAAGCGCCACGCCCGAAATCTTTGCCGCGCGTCATGCTCGGCATCTGAAAGTGTATCGGCCTAAGCCGGAACTGCCACACGAGCCCTCACCTCGTGATCGCGGGCGGGGCCGATAAGGGTGTATTGGTTTCATGGATTTATGACCGCAGTTGGGCCTTTTGAGACGTTCGTGCGATGTCCGCTTCGCACCCATCCCGGACGTTCAACCCTGCCAACCGGTGTCTCAGAAGCAGACCTTCGCAGCCAAGTGACCGTTACCCGGCCGGCCGTATCCCCAATTGTGGGGAAATGTCCGGATCATCTTCGTGAAACTCAACGCATTCGTTATCAGAGTGGCGAGGACAATATTTTGCTCACCACACGCCATCCTGCCCGTGTCTTGAGAAGGCTCAAATAATCGGTGGAGCTGGTTTCTCCGGAGCTGATGTCGATGCGAACCACCGCGGCCGAACCTGTTATATCGATCAGCGCGACGCGGCTTGCTCGCCGCAAGTTTCCAGGCGGTATGCGAGATACCCGCTCCCACCAGACGTCCTGAGACATCACATTCAATCCGCCCTGAGATGTCACTGACATAAGCGTCGCGAGTGGGTGAAAGGCGCGGGAAACGCTGAGTTGGTCGCGCTCATCGGTGACCCGCAAATATGCTTGCGCCACCGCAAGAATGGCTATCCGATCTCTCGGAGAGCCAGTCCCTTGTATCTGGCCTATGTCCTGCGCTCCGGCAGGCGCCGATATCGTCAAAAGCATGGCCCACATTAGGCATTGCAGCCATCGCAAATGTTGCGGCGCCTGCTGGGAGCTTTCCGTTTTCCGAATGGACAGCCTTTTCATCTCGTCGTCCCATCACTCCGCGCGGGCGCGCGCCCGCCGCACCCCCGGGCTCCCACTCATGCGCCCACAAACTCCATCGGTCGCGTTGATTTTCGATCAACGGCGGCTTTGGGCGGACGAAACATGCTGGCATCGCCCGATCGGGTGTTCGCGGCGCCGAAAAGAGTCGAACCGGACCTAAGCGCAAATGCCGTGGCGCGTCTTGTTGACCTCGGCGTCGGTCACATCGTACAGGGAGGCTCGATGACCGAGGACAAGACGCGCGGCTTCGGCCTGCAATTGCAGATCTTGGTTGGATTCATCGTCGGGTTCACTGCCGGACTGATCGCCAACGTCACATCGAGCGACCCGGGCTGGGTCGATGCGGTGAGCACATACGTCACCGGCCCGATCGCCCAGATTTTTCTGCGCCTGCTGTTCATGCTCGTGATTCCCTTGCTGTTCTCGGCCCTGGTCGTCGGGATCGCCGAGATGGGCGATGTCCGTTCGCTCCAGCGGGTAGGGCTGCGCACACTCGTATTCACCATCACCGTGTCGGGGATCGCCGTCGTGCTCGCGCTCGCGTTCACTTACTGGATCCTGCCCGGCTCGGGAGTCGATCCGGCACTCACTCAGCGCCTGCTGACCGACGCGCGCGAATTCGCCGGGGCGTTCCTGTTGGGTCAGTCCGAAAAGCCACAGGGGGTCGCCACGGTGCTCGCGATCATCCCGAACAATATCGTTGCCGCCGCCGCCGATAACGACATCCTCGCGGTGATTGTGTTTGCATTGATCTTCGGGATCGGACTTCTTATCACCCCGACCAAGTCGGCCGACGCGCTGCAGTCGGTAATTAAGGGCATTTTCCATGCTTCGATGCGCCTGATGTCCCTTATCATCCGCTTCGCGCCGATCGCGGTTGCCTGCTTTATGTTCAACCTCGCGGCGGTGTTCGGGTGGGAATTGCTGCTCCTCCTCGGCGCTTACGTCGCGGTCGTGCTGCTCGCGCTCGGAACAATCGGTCGTTCATTCAGGAAGTCGCTCGATGTCCGCAAGCGACCCGTTGCGGATGTTTGAGGACGCCGCAGCACATCGGCTACCTTCGACACACTTCGCCGCTGTCGCTCGACGATAGGCGCACGATGGAAGAGGACGATGTGTTGATCACGATCCCGGTTGACCCGCATCGCCGTAGCTGGAAGCGGACCTTGCGCGCCCGAAAGTCGAGCGACACCCGGCGAAACGTCTCCAGCAGGTCGGTCCCGAGCAGCAAGGCGGGCTGGTTCGAGAGGCTGAACACTTGAAATGGCGGCACGTCCGCGAAAGCCATCGGCACATTGCGCAAGGTCACCCTACCCAGCCGAAGTTCGCCAATGTGCGCCAGCTGCAAGTTCATGGTCACTCCCGTGACGCCGGTCGCGGCGACCGTGGTGAACTTGTCCAGATTCCCGCGGATAAGCTTGTCACGAAGGGCGAGATTGCCGATCGTAATCTCCGAACCGGTATCGATGACCGCTTCGACAGGCAAGCCAGCGGCACTGACCTGTGTAAGTATCAATTGGCCGCGCCGGCGCCGCGCCGTCACCACGATTTCGCCTCCGATCATTTTCGCGGGCCGTCGCGCGTCTTCGACCTTAATCACGCGCTTCTCGAAATCCATCATCAGGCGCTGCTCGCCGAGGGCGTCGATTCCGATTATCCCCTCGCCGCCCAAATCCCGTTCGAGCAGCGCAGGAAGCTCCAGGTTCCTGATCGTGCTCGGCCCGAGCGAAAGCTCGTCGACCAAGACGCGGTCCACGCGGGCGCTGCCAGTCATGCTGTTCAAAATCGCCGGTGTGCCAGCCGGAAGCTGCAAATCACGGGCGATGCGCAGGCCAACGACCGAACTGTCGGCGCCGCTGTCGACCAGGAAGCGGAAAGGGCCGCGGCCATTCACAAGCACCTCGACGGTCATGCGCGTGCGAACCTTGCGGGCGTTGATTTCGTCTCCGCCAATGGCGAGCGTATTGTCGATCATCGCGGGCGGAAGCGGGGGCAATTTCGAGGGCGGTACGGGGATTGGCTTAGTTATTCGGGATGCTGGCGGGGCCCCCACGACATCGCCCGCCATTACCGAACATATCATTCCTAACGCCAAGACCAAGCCGCAGCGAGGCGTACGCATACTTTCCCCTTAAAAGGACCGCTTCTAACTATCGTCGGCAGCGTCCGCCTTGGACAACGTTTCAGCCCCGCCCTTTTGACCCTCGACCCACCCGTCTTTGGCGCGACTTGGCCGAGAGCGGAACATCGGCATCTGGGCTCGATCGCGGCAAAAGCGGACATGGCCGAGCGTAGGTTGTGAATGTCCGCCGCCAACGCCATTGCAGACTTTAAATAAAAGTCCGCTTGGCGCCGTCCAGTTGCTGAGCTGGCTCTCGCGGTACGTCGTGAGCAGCGCGTTAGACGCCCTCTCGAAGTCGAGCGAGGGCGCCATGCCTGCTTTGGCCGTGGTCGTTCTCAACATCGTGATCGCCTATCGCTCATCGCCGAACTCCAACTGCGGCCCCCGCCAGATCTCGAAATGGAAAGGTGGGTCGGGACCGCTGCCGTTCTGGCTGGCTGATCATCTGCCCAGAAGTTGGGTACCCGCCGAATCGCGCAAGCGGATAGCTAGACCGGGCAGTGATCGCCAAACCGTACGGTGAGATCGCCCAAAGCTCTCGCCGACACCCTATCATTAGCGACTATCCTCTGGTGAGGTTGTGCTGATGCTTTTCAATGTGGTTGTCATTGCTGGCGTCTTCATCACTCTTCTCACCGCCATTCCCGTCATCCGACAGCTAAGGCACCACCCACGGGGGCTTTTCGTCCTCTTCTTTGCGGAAATGTGGGAGCGCTTCTCCTATTATGGAATGCGCGGCCTCCTGATCTTCTACCTTACGCAGCATCTTCTGTTCGACGACACCTTCGCCAACGGCCAGTATGGTGCGTACACGTCACTGGTCTATCTGCTGCCGCTGATCGGCGGCTTCCTTGCCGATCGCTACCTCGGCACCCGCAAAGCCATCGCCTTCGGTGCGCTGCTTCTCGTCGCCGGTCATTTAACGATGGCGGTCGAGGGTCGACCGGCACGACAATTTCTCGACCATGGCGGCCAACGCTTTGAATTTCAGCTCGAGGGAAGGGCGGACAACCGACAGGCGCGATTGCTGGTTGCGGGGAAGGCTTATGAATTCGGCCCGGGGACCGCCGGCGGCCTCGAAATCAAGGGCATTCCCGCCGGCGCGCCGATACCCAACCAGTTGCCAGCGGGAAGCTATCAAACGGTCGAGGTGCGCGACGAGTTTTTCAAGGGCATTTTCTATTTCGCCCTGTCATTGATCATCATGGGCGTGGGGTTTCTCAAACCCAATATTTCAAGCCTTGTCGGTCAGCTATACTCGAAGGGCGATCCGCGTCGCGACCCCGGCTTCACCCTCTATTATTATGGCATCAATCTGGGCTCCTTCTGGGCGGCCGTGCTGTGCGGGCTCCTCGGCCAGACCGTCGGCTGGTGGGCGGGGTTCGGGCTCGCCGGTATCGGCATGTTGCTCGGCTATCTCGTGTTCATATGGGGACGACCGCTGCTCGAAGGGCATGGCGAGCCGCCCGATCCGCAGCATCTAACAGAGCCGTTTTTCGGCCCGCTCAACCGTGAGGTCTTCATCTATGTATGCGCGCTGATGGGCGTGGGCGTGGTCTGGGTGCTGGTCCAGCGCTATGCGGTTGTCGGTTCGATACTGGCGGCGGGTTCGGCGGTCGTCATGACCTACCTTGCCTGGTTCATGGTTCAAAAATGCACGAAGGCCGAACGCCAGCAGATGATGCTCGCGTTGCTGCTTGTGGCGGGGGCCGTGGTATTCTTCACGCTCTTCGAGCAGGCAGGGTCCTCGCTCAACCTCTTTGCAAACCGCAATACGCAGCTCCCGAACGACGGATTCATGACCGTTACAGCGGCTCAGGTGCAATCATTCAATGCTGGCTTCATTCTGCTCTTCGCTCCGCTGTTTTCCTTCGGTTGGGCCTATCTTGCCCAGCGCGGGCGCGATCCCGACCCGCTCAAGAAGTTTGGCCTCGGATTGATCCAAGTTGGGCTCGGGTTTTTTGTGCTCGTTTGGGGAGCCTCGTTCGCCGACGCCAGCTTCAGGGTTCCGCTCCTTTTCCTGGCGGTCACTTACTTGTTTCACACTACGGGCGAATTGTGCCTTTCGCCTGTCGGCCTATCCCAGATCACGAAGCTGTCCCCGCCGTTGGTCGTCGCGACATTGATGGCAACCTGGTTTCTGGCAAGCTCCTGGGCGCAATGGGTGGGCGCCCTCATCGCGCAGCTCGCGGGCACCGAGACGGTCGGGGGACAGGTCCTGGACGGGCGTCTCGCGTTGCAGACCTCGATCGACGTCTTCGCAATGCTCGGCTGGCTTGGCGTCGGGGCGGGCTGCGCTTTCCTGGTCGCGAGCCCATTTCTGCGTCACTGGGCACACGGGGCGAACGACACCGAGGCGCACGATCAGACTTTGCCGCGTGATGGTAGCCGCAGCCCTTCCGACGCTTGATTTATAGGGCATTCAAACACGAGCGGGGCACTACGCTTATTCGTCGGCTGGCCCGCGGTTTCCGATGTCGAGCCAGATTTTCCACTGGCCCTGAAGGTCGCGGCGCCACACGGTGACATAACGAGTTCGGGCCACCACCGGATTATTCTTGCTGTCCCTGTAGCTAATCGTCGCCCGACCCCAGGTGACCCCCAAATCGCCGGAAACCTGCGCTTCCTCGGGGGCCCACACCCAATCGGAGCGATCATCCGCGAGCGCGGCCTTGATTGCATCCGGACCGGTCAGCACTGAAACGCCGGGGCTGATGAGCTTTCCGTTCGGATGATAGCGCTCCGCGAAAGCGATCGCGACGCCCCTTGCGCGGGCATCGGCGGCGAACGCGCGGTCGGCATTCATCAGATCCTGCTCGGCGTACGACGCAGGCCGAGTGGCCGCGGCCCGGTCCTTACGCTGTTGCGCAGGTCCGGCGCACGCCTCTCCCGCAAGACAAAGCGCGATCAGTAAAGGTGCCCGGTAATGGGCCTGTTTCATTTATCCTCCCTCGCGAGATACCTTTAAGCCGGCACGGCAGTTGCGCTTAGGACCGGTTCGAGTCTTTTGGGCGCCGCGAACACCCGATCGGGCGATGCCAGCATGTTTCGTCAGCCCAAAGTCGCCGTTGATCGAAAATCGACGAGACCGATGGAGTCCTAGGGAGCATGCGTGGGAACATGGGGGTGGACACTGCCGTGACGCAATTTCTGATACCCTTCCTGGGATTATTGGCTGGCGCTTCTGCCGGTCCCGAAGCCGTAGCGCCCCGACGCTGCTGGCCCACCACGTACGCTGTGGACGGCGCGCGGGCGCACATCCGCCTCCACGGGGTGAGCCTTGCTATCGAAGCGTCCATTCCAGGATCGACACTGCTGGCGGAAGGCATTTTATGGGATTCTGCCCGATCCCGGTATCTCGTGTCCGGGATTCAAGGAATATTCTCCATGGAGCCCGGCGGCCGCGTGGCGCGACTGTCACTGGCCCAGTTGAATGGCCGGGCTGTCTTGGGGCTCTCGCTCGATCCTGGGCGGGATAAAGTCTGGGCGATTGCCTCGGCGACCCCCCAGACGCCGAACGTGTTACGCGACAAGATCGGCCAGTCGGCGGTGATCAGCATGTCGCGCAAGGGTGGCCGACTTCTTGCGGAATACGCACTCCCGGGCACGGATCAATGGTATGGCGATCTCGCGGTCGCCGCGAACGGCTCCGTTTATGTGGGAAATCCTCGGACGGGGAGGCTGTATGTGATCCGCCCCGGCGCCAAGCGCGCCGAACTGATGATCGTGTCCGGCCTTGTCCAGAGTCCGCAAGGGATGTTCGCTCATCCCGACGGCAAGCGCTTGTTTATCGCGGATTACCGCTCGGGATTGATGGTCCTCGATCTGAAACGATCGACGGCATCGGCAATTCCCGCACCACCGGATGCGAAACTGCAAGGCATCGATGGAATCGTTGCGGCGGGCAGAGATATCATCGCGCTTCAAAATGGCCTCTCGCCCTTCCGCATTCTCCGTCTCAGGATGAACCCGTCCTATTCACGTATCGAGGCCGTTTCGGTGCTCGCGGAATTTGAAAGCCGCGAAGGACTTGACGTGATCGAGCCGACGTTGGGGACTTTGGCGGGAGGAGACGTGGTTTTCGTGGCGCGCACGCCATGGGACAAATGGAGCTCACCCGAACCAAACCGGCTGCAAACGTTGGTCGCGCGGTTGTGCCTCGCCAAGTAATGTTTGCGGCCATCGTCGCTTTCCCGGCGTGTCAGTCTAGACCAAGAATCGAACCGGGCGCCGAGAGCAGGTCGCGCGACATGTTCACTTCGGAGGAGGAAGGAGCGAGGCGTGGGCGGAGACCGCCTGCCACCCGCGCTTTGACCGGCGGTAAACGTCGGTGTAGCGAAAGCTGTTGATTTCGCTCCGGGCTCCGAGCCGAGCGGTCTGCCTGAAGCGTCCGGTCAGGACCGCGACATTGCCGTACACCCTCACCAGCACGTCCTCGGTCCGGAAGGGCTCAATCTCAGCCTTGCGCCCGACCGCCGCGGCGATCAGCTCCGCCTTCGTCGAGATCGCACCATTGACCCAGATCAGCAGAAAGTCGTCGGCCAGAATGCGATCGAGCTCTGGTGCGTTTCTGGCGACGACCGCATCATTCCATCGCTGCTCGATCCTCAGCAATTGCAGGTGATCGCTTGAACCAGGCCGCGAAACCGGTGCCGCGACTGCTACCGACGCAATTGCCACCGACGCGATTGCCAGCACTTTCCAAGCCATTGCTTTCTCCGCTATTTGGCGCCGGAATTGAACCTACCGGCGCTAGTGAGCTGTGATTTTGATATGGCCGGCGGGCCGTGGCCTGGTGGCCGAGTTTTCAACAAAGAAGGAATGGATCCGTTCATAGGCGTCAGCTTTATGGCCGCTTAGGCCATGATCTGCCTGGCTGATCACAAGCAGCCTGTATGGTTTGGCCACTTCTTCCAGGCGTTTGGTCAGAATCCATGATTGGGCAGGTTCGATCGAACCGTCACCACCGCCATGGACGATGAATATGGGCGCACCAATTCGCTCGGGCCAGCAAACCGGCGACCTGCGGCAATAGCCTGTCCTTCGCTCTTGTTCGAAGTCGGGCATCATCTCCCTGAACCGCTCAGCGAGATCCTTACGGTTGGCCGCCAGCGATTTAAGTTCGGTCGGCGAGCCGATAGTCGCATAGGCGGCGGTCGGAAGGCCTTCGGCGATTGCCTTGTGAAGCATCAGCCCGCCCCGCGAAAAGCCGATGGCGAACTCCCGGCGCGGGCCGAACATCTGCCTCGCGATCGCCGAAAGTGCGTGGAGGTCGTTGACGTCGCGCCCGGCAAACTCATCGGAACCCTCGCTTCCCTCAGAGCCTCGATAGCCGCTCGCAATCACGATGTAACCGCGCCGAGCCCAACTGGCCATTTGCACGAACTCGGGCGGGTATAGGCGCACGCGCCCGACTCCGCCCCCCGCCCAGATCAAGATGGGAGCCGCCTCGCCAGCTGCGGCTTGCCTCACGACGAAGCCCTTAATCCTCAGTCCGTCGGCGCGGTAGACAAAGGTTTGCGCTCGAAGCGCACCGGCCCGCTTTAGTTCCGACCAATCGCGCTCCGAATTGTCGCGCATGAACGTCGCGCGCTGATCCTGTTGAGACCATTTTTCGATGAATGCCTGATAGCTTGTGTCGTCGGCATGGTAGGTTTCCAGCTGCTCGATCCCCGGCACGGCTGCCGTGACCGCGGCAGGCGGAGACAACGCCAGAAAAGCGGCCGCCAATATACCCGCGAAGGTCATTAGTACGCACCGCGATGCGTGCGCTCATTCCCACGGTGGTCAAGACTGAACTTGCCGGCTCCGCGCGCCGCAATCGCCATCAGCGCTCCCGCCAAGGCGAGATTCTTGATGAATATCGTCCACATCGTCTGGCCCATTTGTGGATGATCCCAGGCAGTATGGAAGGCGAGGTTCGCAAGGATGCAAAAGCCTGCCAGGGCAAAGGCGGCGGCGCGTGTTTTGAAGCCCGCCGCCAGCATTAGGCCCCCGCCCAATTCGGTCAGAATTACCAGAGGCATTAGTAGGTAGGGTACGTGGTTGGCTTGCATATATGCTTCCCAGCCGCCCCGGAGAGGCGCGAAGCCGAATATAGCGGCGAGGCTGTCAAAAGCCTTGAGGCCGCCCCAGTAAACAAAGGTGAAGCCGACGAGGACCCTGCCCAACAGATCGAGGAGTGATATCGCGTTTTTCAAGTTCTGACTCCGCTCTCACCGACCACAGGCATGGCTCAATCCACGAGTCCGCTACAGCTTGATCGCCCTGAAATGCACATCCAGCCTATCGAACCACGGGCTTCTCGGTGAAGAAGTAGGATAGGACGGTGAAGCGGATCGGTTCGGCGAATCGGATACGTTCCTCGGAGGGCTGCGGGCCGTTCGACCGATCGCTGCTTCAGCGATTTGGGCGCCCGCCCATTTTGATCTGAGGAACATCTGCGAGGCAGCAAGAAGGGTCTCCTTTTCGCTGGCTTCAAGCTCCAGCCCGGCCGTTGAGGCTTGACCTCGCAGCCTAAAAGTCAGGACCTAGCGAGCCAAGGTCGCTGGTGGCGCACGGAAGTTGATCTCACTGTCTGCGATCAGCCACAGCAGCGCCGACCAAGCCGCAACGTTTTGCTCCAAATCCTTCCTGTCGATCTTATCGAACGTGTCTGCCGCCGTGTGGTGCAGGTCAAAGTAAGTGGTGGCGTCCTGCTTCAGCAGGAATACGGGCATGCCCGCCGCCTGCAAGGGTAACAGATCGGCGCCGCCATGAGGCGGCACCTCGAGCTCGACCAGTACGCCAAGCGGAAGGAGGACACGCGAGACCTGCGCCCCGAAATCACTCGCTGCAAACCCATCGGGGAGATCGAGCCCGAAAATGCGACCCGACCCAAGGTCACTCTCGCTGCCAATCACGTGGCGAGTGATCTCCGACTTGTATCTAGTTGCGTAGGCATGAGCGCCGAACAAACCAAACGGGTCGGTAGGCTGACTAGCTTCCTCAGCTCCGAACAGAACGATTCGGAGGGTCCGTTTGGGTCGCCTTGGACTATCCAGGATCAACTTGGCTACCGCAGTTACGATCCCTATGCCGGCGGCGTCGTCGACCGCACCTGTCCCGAGATCCCAAGAATCGAGATGGGCACCGATTATCACGATTTCCTGCGGCAGTTCGCTTCCCGCAATCTCCGCCACCACATTTTGTGACTGCCCGGACATGTCGAGTGTTGCTGCGGACGCGAGCCGAACTCGCACCGATCCTCTGGTCGCCAGTCGCTCGATTTGATTGGCATCGATCGCCGAAAGGGCAAATGACGGCAAGGGCGCGGATCGACCTGCATAGCGCGTCAAGCCGGCGTGGGGATAACGTTCGTTGTCCGTGCCGGCCGACCGCATGATAAATGCGATCGCTCCAGCCTTTGCCGCCATCGTCGGACCTTGGCTCCGGCCAGCGGTCGCGAGCCCATAGCCAATCCCCGACTGGGTTCGGGGCATCCGATAATTGAGCATGGCAACCTTGCCGCGAAGGGAATTTGCAGCCGCGGCCTGCAGGTCGTCCAGCGTATTGAACAGGACGACGTCGCCCTCCACTCCAGCCGCCCCGGTTGCCGGGGAGCCCCCCAGCGCCGCGACCGCCAATGGCTGGCCGAAGGGCGCAACGATCGATCCGTGATCCCGGTTTCGCGACCAGACCGCCAAGCGAAAGGGCTCGACCCTAACATTCCCGAAGCCAAATTTCCGCCACTCGTCGGCGATCCATTCGCCGGCCTTGCGTTCAGCTGGTGAGCCCGCCGGCCTGGGTCCAAAGCGGGCCGTGATCTCTTCCACAAAGGAGTAGGCGACGGTTCCGCGCAAAGCCCTTTCCCGCACGGAGACCGCCATCCTTTCCGCGGCGGAATCGGCGACCTGAGCTGCCGAGCAGGCAGCCGAATGGAGGACAAACGCCGAGACACAGAGAAGAGCGCAGATAAGCCGGTTCATCCTATTCCTCCGCGATCCCCCCCCCACGCCGGTGCTTCGGGCCTATGTTCCGCCGAAATCAGCCCAGACAGGGCTAGCAGCTCCCCGTGACGAGCTGCGGCATTGATCGCGTCGTTCAGCGAAAAACGGATGGACTTGGCGAGTTAATGTGCGTCTAGCGGGCCGTATTCCGGACTTATCAAGCTCAAAGGGCTAGCTGGCGAAGCGGGAAGCGGGGGCGGCGATTGATCAAGAAAGTTCGAAGCCGCCAAGCAAACGCCTGTCCATGCTTTTCGCATTATGGAGCTGTCTTTGCCGGACGTGCCACTGCTCAGAAAGGAAAGTAAAGTGAATCGAATCAGTCCATTTGCGTACGCCACATTGTGCGCTCTCGCGCTGCCGTCAAACGGGCATGCCAATTCTGTTCACTCCGCTGAGCGGGAATGCGCCAGCCGGCCGCGCGCCTCCATAAATCCTGCCGGCACAGCGTCCATTTCAAGAGAATGGCGGTTTTCCCAAGCGGTTGCGGTGGGCTGCTTCGTCTTCGTGTCGGGGCAGGTGGGGATTAGCCTCCAAGACGGTCGGATCCCGGCAGATGCCGACCAACAGGCCGCACTTGCCTTTCAGAACCTAAAACAAGTTGTGGAGGCGGCAGGAGCGTCGATGAGCGATGTCGTCGAACTCGTCACTTATCACACTTCGATGTCCCACATCGAAGGTTTCAAGCGCGAAAAGGCGCGATGGTTCACCAAGAACTTCCCGGCGTGGACTGCAATCTCCACCCCCGGTCTTGTGGAGCCATCACTGAAGGTTGAGATTAGAGCGACGGCCATCATCGGATCGGGCGCCAATGGCCCGCGCTAACAAATGTCTTTGTGGAGGCCGACGATGCGCGCGGGACTCATCCCTGTCGATCAGCCAAATGGCAAGGTGAATCGGAGCGACAGACTGATGCAACCAGTGTTAGCCAAGCATGCATTTTCCTGCCGGCCGGAAAAGGGATAAAGGTTGAACCATAACCCGCCAAATCATCGACCATATTCGGTACCGGATTCCACCACCTCGGAAGACCGACCGCCCTCGGAAAGCGCTCGGGTCGAGCGAGAGATCATCCTGCTCAGCCTCGTGGTTTGGTCGCTGCACTTCGCGATCGTTGTCACCCGATCGCTGTTTGTCGGTCATCTAACCGACATGGGCACGACCGCTGCTCGCGCCATCACTTCGCTCGCCGGTGCCTTGGCGGTGTACGCGATCTACTGCGTGCTAAGACGCCGGGATACGACGAGCTCAATCCGCCTGTTCGCACGGGCGGTGTTATTGTCTGCGCCTGCCTGCGTCCTCGTCAGCGTGGTCAACGAAGCGGCGTTCTGGAGCCTGTCGGCAGCGTACCGCGAAATGCGCATTCCATTCTTGGAAGCTAACGAGCTGGCATTCACGGTAAGCGTTCTGGCGTGGATATTCATCGCTTGGTCAGCGCTCTTCGCCGCCACGGTGAATGCAGCGGCAATGCGCCAGCGGGAGCGGCGCCTGTTGGAAGCAGAGAGCGCCGCCCATCAGGCCCAGCTGATGGCGCTTCGATTGCAAATCAGCCCACACTTCCTGTTTAACACGCTCAACACACTATCTGGCCTCGTCGGGCTCGATCGCCGCGCCGACGCTGAGGAGTTTATCCTCAACCTCTCTTCGTTCCTTCGCTATTCGCTTGCTGATTCATTGACGAGTTTCGTACCTTTGGAACAGGAGATCGAGGCACAACAAATGTATCTAGCAATAGAGAAGACGCGTTTCGGTGACCGGGTGAAAATCGACTATCGTATTTCCCCAGGCTGCGAACGTGGCTTGGTGCCGAGTTTGATTTTGCAGCCTCTCGTCGAGAACGCGATCAAGCATGCGGTCGCGCCATCAGAAGGGGAAGTGACGCTGTCACTGGGAGCGGAGCGGAAGGATGGAAAACTCCGCTTGTGGGTCGAGCATGGACCGGTTGAGATTTCCGGCAAAGAGCCGACGTGCGGGCTCGGTATTGGTTTGGAGAACGTCAAGCGGCGACTGCGCGTGCTTTATTCCGGCGATGCATGTCTTCGCACCGGCACGACAGACAGCGCGGGCTGGCGAAGCATCTTAGCTATTCCGTGGGTGGAAGCGTCGTCCTGATGCGGATTCTCATCGCCGACGACGAGCCAATCGCCCGTCAGAAACTCGAGCATGCCTGCCAGTGTATTCCAGAGGCAGTGCTGGTGGCCGTCGCGAAGTCCGGCACCGAAGCATTGTCGCTAATCCGCGAGGTAAAGCCCGACGTCGCAATCCTTGATGTGCAGATGCCGGGTTGCAACGGGCTGGGAGTCGTATCAGCGCTAAGGCCAAATGAGTTTCATCCCGAGGTCATATTTGTCACTGCGTTCGAGCAACACGCCATTCGTGCCTTTGAACTCCACGCCGTTGACTATCTGTTGAAGCCGGTGGCCTTCGATCGCTTCCGGGACGCATTGCGACGGGCCAAGGCGCGCATGGATGCAAGGCAAGCGGACAGGCGGTTTTCGGAGCTTCAAGAGGTGATCGCAGGGTTGACCGCCGCCGCAAACGGCTCTGGCGTCAAACAATATGAGCGAGAATTATGGGTGCGAGAGCGGACGGGTGTCACACGTATTCCGGTGGAATCCATCGACCTCTTTGAAGCCGCTGGGGACTACGTGCTTGCACACGTCGGCAATGTTACGCACCTCCTCACAGAGTCCATTAGCGCGCTTCAAGCAAGATTTGATCCCCAAACTCTGCTTCGTGTCCATCGCTCCAAAATCGTCAACACGGAGCGCATCAGGAGCATCAAACGGCGAGGCAAGCGGGGGCTTGCGGTAGTTCTCACTTCCGGGATCCAGGTCGAGGTGGGTCCCACTTACGCCGTAGCCGTGCTGCAAACCGTAGGAGCGAAGCGCTGGCGGTAAACCGGCAATTCAGTGGCTCAGCGCGGCAGTAGCAGGCGCCCAGGAAGCCGACCAGGATCAGATTGTAGCTCGCGTCGCACAGCCCGTCATAGATTGCGGCGCGGACCACCATGGTCGCGCGGACCACTTCGTCTCCCGCCAGCCAGGCGCGCCGCCAGCGGTCGACATGAATAAGGTCATCGTCTGCTGCCCCGCCTCAGTCACCGCCCAGGCGCCGAAACCAATAAGGCCGGGCAGCATCCAGGCGGCGTGGCGTCGGAGCCGCATCGCGACCGCGACTGCGACAGCCAGGACGAGGAGGGGGTGGAGGAGATAAGACCAGGCGCGCACGACTTAGGCGGATTCGTTGACGCGTCGCATCCTGCTCTCGAATGCTTCGGTGGCCAAATAGAAGTCAGGCAGGAAGATCAGCAGCTGCGTAGTGAGGGCCGACACGACTGAAGCGATGCGGCGACGCGGTAAAAGTCGGCGGGAACCGAGTCACGCCGACACTGGCTGACTTTTCATTTGGTCTCCATGGAATTAGAGATCAGCAGCCAAGTTTAAACTGAAGCGACGCTGCGCATTGTGGAAGAAAATACCTGAACGATCCACTCGCCAGCCAAAGTTATCGAACACGTTTCCAACTGCTACCCGTAGAGTCACAGGCGCCTTCCCGACTTCGAACCGGTAACGTCCTCCAACGTCGAGGACGGTCCGGCCGGGAATGGCGAGCTGATTGTCGGCGCTGGCAATGCGCCTGCTGAGGTTAGTTATTGTCGCGTCGACGGAAAAGGCCGGTGCCCAAGGCGGGCGATAGTCAGCGTTGAGGATAACCGTTCGGGCAGCACTGCCGATCGGAGCGGGGCCAATTCGACCGGCATCAACCTCTTCCCCGCTGACTCTGGGTCTCAAAAGCACCGAGCCGATCACCGTATTGAGACCTGGCATGAGCGTTCCGGCAAGCGAAAGTTCGATACCTTGATTTCGCACCTGCCCAAGTTGTCGATAAAAGTTGTTTTCATCGACGTTGAAGTATGGTTTCCGGACGTCGAAGACGCCAGCAACAAAATTCAGGCCTCGTTTGATTTCGTACTTCATGCCCGCCTCTGTTTGCTGAGTGCGGATGGCAGGAGCCGCAGAATTCCTATTGGACGCATTCGGAGGAGCTACGCCCCCCTCTTCGAGGCCCCGAGTGTGGCCCGCATAGACTGATAATTGGTCACTGACGTAAGCAGCTCCGCCGACATTGAAGAGGATGGGGGAATCCTTGTTCTTCGTGCCCGCCGCTGGCGCCGGTGGTCGCACCATTTTTTCGTAGACGGATTTTTGAATACCCAGAATGAGTTCGCCAATTTCGCGCCAGCGGCCCTCGTAGGCGATGCCCCCCGTGAGCTGGCCAACTCGGGTAAATGTTTGAGGCCCGAAACTGAATTGTGGTCGCGGCAATGGCCGTGGCACTCCTATCGCGGCGAATCCCAAATCCACTATATCGCCGCCCCCATAACGCCGCTTTTGCTCTCTACCACGCGCAGACAGATGGATGACGTGGCGCCGGGGGCCTTCCGTAACGATCCGCGAAAGCCGGATTTCACCCGAGGACGAGGCAAATTTCTGATCAGGATTTGCCACGATGAAGTGATGGGCGGTGCCGTCAGGCTGAGTGTCATCAAATATATCGGCAAAGCTCGTTGCGACTTCCGCGATCGAGCGAAACGCCCCAACTCGAAGCTCCGTGGTGGTCGATAGCGCGAACCTGGAAATGAGGCCGGTATTGTAGTTGTTTCCCGAGCCGTCCGCCCAGTCCTGTCCGTAAAAGCGGCCACGTTTAAATGTTGGGGGAAGGTAGTTGCCGCCGCTGAACACCAAGGGAAACGCTTCGGAATTATCATAGTGAATCTTGCTTATGAACGGCATGATTTCGATAGCATCGTTGGGCTGCCATCGGGGCACGAGCGCGGCCGACCATGCAAATTGCCCCGAACCTGTCTCGAATTTTGACCAATACAAGCCGGCTCCGGTCGCGATCGCAAGACCCTCCGCGACCGGCAGTTGAGCATCAAATTCGACGTCAACGCCGTTGAAGGGTCCAAGATTGATTGCCGGGCTTAGAATCGCACTTTTACCGGCTTTGCGAATTCGGAAATCGGCGATGCCGGTCGGCGCGGGAAATGGATAACCTTGGGCAGAGAGGCCGACGCGAATAGTGGAGCCTGCGACCAAATGCGACGTGAACGCCGTTTGGCTATCAATGTAGAGGCCTTCCAACCTGATATTTCCGGCATCGACCGCACTGAAGCCACGAACGTCAAACGGATTGTAAAGGCCGACACCATAATTGCCGACGCTCGTTCCGAAGGCGTCGTCCGCCGAGGTAATGGCATTATCGTCCGCGCGCTGAGCGTGAGCTACGGAGATTTGTCCGCCTGTCATTGACAGCATTAGCGCCGCATACGATCCTACCTTCTCGACCCTGAACTTGCGCGCGATCGACTTCACAGAATTGCATGCATGGCTGCAAACCGCGATGTATCGCACAGCCTCGCGGAATGTGGCCCCCGCGCCGATGAGGTGCCTTGGGGCACGATGGCGGCTGGGCTGTCGGTATCGTCGATGATCCAAACTCACGCTCCTCACATATCAATGGAGAACCGGGCATCTCCCATTCACGTATGATGGGCAGCAAAAGCAAAGGCAGAGAGGAAATTCGACCAACAGCGCAAATCGTCCAGTCGGCGACGCACGTTTCCTGCTAACGCGCCGTTAGAGCGCCCTGAGGCTGGTTTGAAGCCGTGAGGGATTCAGAGGGAGTGATTTCCTGATTCGGCGTAAGTTCTGGGTGGGGGGTCAGCAACTATGCCGAGAGCCTGTTCGACCGATCTTCGTGAGCGCGTCGTGCGCGCGATTGATGCCGGTGCATTGTGCCGATCGGCGGCGATGCGTATTGGGTTGCGCCGAGTCTGCGATCCTCTTGGGCGATCTCATCGGGTCCGTCTCTCCCGGCTCAATGCCTGATCCTGTGTGATCTCGCGCACGCGCCGCGCCTGTTGGTTGCGCACCTGAATTGCAGCGATCCTGTCTCCGCCCGCGATGCGGCGCGCTACCTCCTGACGTCTGACCTCGACTTCCTTTGATGCCTTGACCGGATCATCGGGGTATTTCGCGCGCGTGATCGAGATGGTTTGGGCGACAAGGCTCTGGGCGCGGCGCAGTTCGGGATCGCGGGCGTTTTGCTCGTGGGTCTGGCTCAGGAACCGTTCCGACAGAGCCTTGAGCGTGATTGTCTCATCGGGCGATCGGCGTGATCTGCTCGCTGTGATTTTGGCTTCACGACGCTGCTCGCGTTCGGCGAGCCGCGCTTGCAGGCGATCAGCTTCGGCCTGGACGACTTTTGACGGCGTGTAATTCTCGACCGTCAGCCCTTGAGCGGCGGCAGCAAGATACGCGGCTTTCTTGAACGTGTCGCCGCCATTGATTCTGATCGACGTCCAGCCGTTGGCCTTTGCGATCCGCACGATGTCGGGAAGGGCGTCTATGTTACTGGTCTTGAGCCGGTCGGGTTCGAGCCGGACAATCGGCTTCTTGTCGTCCGAGGTTCGATAGATCTGGTTGCCGATGCGGAGGAATTTGCCGGTAAGGTCGTCGGTGAGGATAGGCGTCTCGGCTTTGCGCTTCGGCTTCGCCGTTACCGGCTTGGTCGCATCCGGCTTTGGTGTAGCCGTGCGGCTTCTTCCCGAAGGGGCGGTGCCTTCTTGTTTCTCAGCCATTTTCGTCACCTTCCTCAATGAGCCCGGACACATTGCCGTTGTGATCCAGCGTCAGCATATCGGCGAAGAAACTTGGGCAATCTTCGGTGAAGACATCATCCTGTGACAGTGGCCGGGTTTCGTGTCCGGCAGCCTCGTCGTCGGTCATGTCGCGGAAAGCGGCAGGCCGTGCCGTGGTGGGTGTTCGCTTGGGCGCGACTGGCACTTGCGGCGCTGGAAAGGCGCGGCTCTTGAAGAAGCGGCTGCTGAAATAGGTAATCTTCGTGCCGATGATCGGCGGAATGCCGCCGCGCAACAGGATCAGTTTATCGGTCGGGAATTGCATGAGTTCCTGCGGCAACAGCAGCGCGCGGCGCTGCTCTGATATGGATTTTGATCGGTTGGCGAGCAGCCCGTTGATCGTCAGCGATCTCGTGACGCTATCCTGTCCGACATAGCCGATACGTTCAGACAGGTCGTTGGCGACGCGCAATTCCTTGGGCGTGAACGCGACTTCGACCCCGCAATTGGCGACGATTTCATCGGCGACATGCTCGCCGTAAACGCCGCGCAGTTGCGAGCGCGACTGGATGACGGGGAGGAGTCTGATGCCGTAGCCCGCGACATAGGAAAAGGCGCTCGCGATCACCGATGCCCGGCCGAGCCGGGCAAATTCATCGAGAATGACCAGCACCGGCACTGGCGTATGTTCGTCGGGCAATTCCCGCACATTGAGGTCGATGAGCTGCTGGAACAGCAGATTATAGAGCGGCGCGATCCGGTCGAGTTCATCGGGCGACACGCCGAGATAGATTGACATGGGACGTTTGCGAAGCTGGCGAAGATCAAAGTCGCTCGTGGCTGTCGCGGCATCGACCAGGGGATTGAGCCAAAGGCCGAGGACGTTGGTGATGGTTTTCTTGACGTCGGCAAAGCTGTTGTCTGAGCCACCCGCAAAATCAGCAAGCGCCGTCCGGCACCCGACCGACAGGTTCAGCCTGGGATTGGCAAGTTCCTTTCTGAAAAAGCTGCGCGCATCGCCTTCGTTCAGGTAGCGATAGATCGCACCCATCGTCAGCAGTTCGTCGCTGGTTTCGGCGAGCCAGGCACCAACCCCCGCAAATCCGGTGCGCGCGCCATTGGCCCAAAAGGCTTCGCCGTGGTCGGGCGCAACAAACAGCATCGTCGCGATCTTTTGCAATTCGATGATGACATCATCCACATCGTGACGGTCGATATAGGCCAGCGGATTGTAACGGGCGGTACGGCCCTCGCGGTCGGTCGGATTGAACAGATAGACGGCCTGCCCGTAATGGGCGCGAAACCCCGCGCTCGCATCGTAATTCTCGCGCTTCACATCGAGGACGACGACTGAGCCAGCCCACGTCAGCAGGTTTGGAATGACGATGCCGGTGCCTTTGCCCGAGCGGGTCGGGGCTTCGACAATGACATGCTCGCTGCCACTGAAGGTTAGGAAGCGCCCGCCTTTGCGGCCAAGAACAATGCCCACGGTGCTACGAAATCCGTGGCGCTTGATTTCGCTTTCACGGGCGAAGCGCGCGGCCCCGTGGAGCGGTGTGCCGCGCGCCCAAAGCGCGTAGATCAGCCCTGCCAAAAGCAGACCGCCGCCGATCAGTCCGCCCGCCATCGCGCGGACCACACGCGGGTCGCCGCGATAATACCAGACGAACTGCGGCATTTTGAGCGGGTCGTAGGCGGCGACGGGCAGGCCAAGGATCAGCCAGCCGATCATGCTGGCAATGGCGAGCGCAATGAGCAGCCCGAGCGGGATGACGATCAGCAATCTTGCCGCCCCGCCGTCAGGCGGCGTGCCTGCCTTCTGGGTCATAATAGATCTCCGTCACGCGAAATTCGCCGTCGGTCTTTTTGGTTTGCACCACGACATCGACCAGCATCTTGAGCAGCGCGCGAATATCGCCGCGCGCCAGATCGGAGCCGCCTTCGCTTTCCTTGACCAGCAGCGTTAGCTGCTCGAACGCCAGTTCGGCGGAATCGGCATGGATTGTGGTGATCGAGCCGGGATGGCCTGAATTGACGTTGCGCAAATAGAAAAAGGCCGTCCCGTCGCGTAGCTCCTGGAGCAGGATGCGGTCGGGGCGCATCCTGAGCGCGCTTTCGAGCAAATGCTTGGCGGTGACGTTGGCGGTGCCTTGCCCGTCCTTGGCGTAGAGCATGTGGACGACATTCTTTTGCTGCACGATCAGCTCGCGCGTATCCTCGATCGTCAGCAAGCGCTCTTCGGAGGGAATAAGCTGGATCAGGCCTTTGGACAGCGTGGTCTTGCCCGATCCGGTTGCGCCCGAGATGAGGATATTGAGCCTCGCCTTCACCGCTTGGTCGAAGAACGCGACATGGCGGCCCTCACGGAGCAATGCGAGTAAATCGCGTTCCTGCTCGCTGACCTCCTTTTCGGCGATCCGCGTATCCCGGAACAGGCCCGCTGCCTCGAAATCGGCGAGTGTCATCGTCACGGTCGATGGCTTGCGCACCGTGATCGAGACCGTTTCATCGGGAACGACGGGCGGCACGACGATTTGCACCCGCTCGCCGGTCGGGAAAATGGTCGAGACGATAGGGTTTTCGCGCGTGATGTCCTGCGAGGTGAAGGCGGCGGCGGCGGTCGCGAGCGCCATGAGCGTATTAAAATCGAGCGACGGCTCATTCTCCCATGTCCAGCGCCCGCGCCGTTCGATGCCAACTTCGCCGGGTAGGTTGATGACCAGTTCGGTGACGCTCGCGTCATCCAGATATTTACGCATAGGTGCCGTCACGCTGTGGAGAACAGCGGTGTTTTTGCCCGGCGCGGCCATTACCTGAGCGCGAGACCGAAAACAGTCGAGAAGTCGAAATCCTGGGCGACGGTGATCCCCACATCCTCGCCCTGATTCTTGCGCAGCACCGGCCTGATCTGGGCATTCTGTTGCAGGATCGTCGAAGCGGCGTCGGACGGGACGCGCGTGGTGTTGGACCTGTTGTTGCCGATGGCTTCTGCGCCGACAGTTGCTGCGTCCTCGACAAGGCTGAACAACAGCGCCGTGCCGAAGCGCTGCCAGAAGAAATTATTGACCCGTCCGTCCATCCCGCCGCGTCCGAGCGCGTCGGTTGCGGGCGACGCGACATCGATTGCGATCCCGCGCGGTGTGACGGCGCGCGTCCACAAGACAAAGAGCCGGTGTTGACCGCGATCGAGGCCGCCTTGATATTCGCCGACGATCTTGGTGCCTTTTTCCATCAGCACGACACGGCCATTGTCCGAATAGACATGGCGCGGGACGATACAGCTCACATAGCCCGGCTGGCTTGAGTCCATCGCCGATTGCAGCACGCATGGAATGAAGCTCCCGGCCGTGATCAGGAAATTGCGATCGGGTAACGGACGGGCTTGCGCCTGTCCGATGGCCGAGGCGCGCCGGAGCGTGTCGAGATTGGTAGGCGCGGAAGGCTCGCGGCCAACGACGGGTCTATCATTGGTCTCGACATAGCGAGTTCCAGCGCTGCCACTTTCGCGCTCGCCGCCATAAGCGATCAGTGATGAGCGGCGCGCCGCTTCGCGCAGTGCCTCGGCTGGGGACGGCTGGCGCTGTTGCTGGGCTGGTATTGCCTGCCCCTGTGGCGGGAGAGCTTGTTGACCGATGGCGGGGACTTGCGGGGAACCCAATGAGATCGGGGCATTGGGGTCGGTGGGTGCCCCGGCGAGCGTCGGCGCGATGACCGTCGCCGGATCATATTGCGCGGGTTCGAGCGCGGGCTTAGGCTTGACCGGAGGCAGCGCCGAATTGCCCGTCAGGCCCGTTCCCAGGGCCAGCACGGTGAACATCACCGCGCCGGCGGCGGCAGCCAAGCCAATCATCTTTTTCGGGTCCATTGTCGTGCCGGGCATTGACGGCATCTTGCTGGCGCGCTCGCTGACCGGGGTGCGGTCTATTTCATCGGGATCAGGGATGCGATCGACCGTGGCGCGGTCTTGGGCGGTATCGGTCATCACTTTGTCTCCCCGGTGCGTTCGACAATGCTTGACGCCGTGCCGGTCTTGGGATCGCGACCGTAGAAATCCTGCGCTTCGTTGAAGACGCACAACACTTCCTTGCCGCGCCGCAAACGCAGCTGGCCAAATACGCCGTGGATCACGACGAATTCGTCGCGGACATCGAATGGGACGATGCTTTCGCTGCCATCGGGGTTGACCGCGAAAAAGGCCGGAAGCTCTTGTCTGTTCGGAAAGCGCAGCGCGGTAAATTGACCGTTATCGGTAATTTCGGACGGCTGGATCGCCGATGATCCCTGCACGGCATAGCGAAGGTTCCGCTTGCCTTCGAGGACCGCCAGATCGAGCGCCGAGCGGATCGCTCCCGCTTGGAGCGCGACCGCCTTGGCGTAAGCCGCCTGCGTTGCCGCCGCCTGCGCTGCCGCGGCTTCCTCACGCGGATAGCGGAACACGACCTTGAAGAATGTATCGACCGAGCGGGCACCAATGCCTCCACGCCGCGCCGATAGTTCGAACGTGTAGGTCCGGCTTCCCGCACCGGAACGGGTCATCACGATCAGATTGGTTGCCCCCGCGAGTTCGCGTGGCTTGATGAAAAGTGAATTTTCGGCCGGGGCGACTTCCCACGATACGGTGTCGCCAAGCGCGACATGCTCGACGCGCTCGCCTGCCGAAAAGACGATCTGCGTTGCCGAGCGGAACACACCGACGATGCGGAAGACCTGGGTTTCGCTGTAGATCACGTCGCGGATACGGCTGTCCTGCGCGGTCGGGTGCGGCGTCTCGTTTGCAGCCAAGGGGCTGGCTGCGATCATTATGGCGATGGCCGCAATGCGGTGTGCTGTTTTCATTGCGTCACCTCCAGATCGGCGCGGTAGGTTTGCACTTCGAGGCCAAGCGGATTTTTGAACCGTTGCTGTTCGGTCGTCGGCGTGTCGGTGGTGTCAAAGGTCACGGTCGCGATGGCCGGGGTGTCCGTCGCGACCGCGCCACGCTGGAGCGACTTGGTGAAGCGAATTTGAGCGACGTTCTTCGAAACGAACGTCACCGATTTGATCGCGATGAACACTGTGTCGAGATCGGTGAAGACCGACTGCGGCGAATTGGGATTGTCCTTGCTGTAAAAGGCTGTCCAGCGCGCCTGTTCGTCGCGCGACGACATCGCCAGCACACCTTCGAAGAATTCCTTGCGCGCTTGCGGAATCCATCCTTCGCGGTTGCGGACGTAGTCGGCTAGGAAGTATTTAGCGACCGCCTCGTTATAGGTGATCTGTCGGTCGCCGGTCATCGGCGAGGTAATCTCGCTCGCGCCGGTCGCCTTATCGACGGTGATCACATAGGGTGCGACCGTCTTCAGCGGGGTAAGCATCGCCACCGCCGCAACGCCCGTGATCGCAAGGCCGCCCGCGATCGCCGCAACCGTCCAGGCCAGCCGCTTCGAGCGATTGGCCGCGATCAGCCGGTCGCGATCCCAGCTCGCGGCTTCCTCGAAATAGGCTTTGAGATCAGCCCTGTCGGTGACACCGCCGACCATGATGCTCAGCAACTCCGGTAAGCGGTTGGCGGGTTGGCGCTGCTTATGGGTGGCACCTGCGTGGAAGGCTTACCCTCCTCTTGGGCTGGCCTTGGCGAAGCCGCTGCCGGTTCGGGGAAGACATGAACGCCCGCACGGGCCGACCCTTGATCGGCCGAGGTTGACGTTCCGGCCAGCGGATCCACGGTCGGCAGGATCGAACCATAGGGGTTTGCAGGGCGCCGCTGCTTGCCGTCGCACTTCGCGAGCTTTGGCGATTTTGACGCTGCGGTTGCTGCGTTGACCGGCACGATCAGCGCCAGCGCTACGAAGATGCTCACTACATGTTGACGCATACGCTAATCCCTTATGTGGCTCCGCGGCTGATCGAACCCGATGTCCGCATTCTTGCGATGCCCCGCGCGAAGCCGCGCTCGATGGCCCGACTGGTTGCCGATGCGCCGCTCGCGCTTTTGCCGACGACGAACCCGCCCGCCGCCGCGATTGCCGACGCGAACTGGTTCGCGAGCGCCGGGCCGCCGCCGCCGAGCGAAGCGGCGAGCATCGGGATTTGCAGGAAAAAGAAGAAGCCGAGCGCGTAGAAGGCCAAGGCCTTGATCGCCGCCATGCCGATCTCGTCATTTTCCGAGATAGTGGCGATGATCGCGTCGCCGGTTTGCGTCAGGAACAGCGTCAGCACGAGCGCGAAGACGATCAGCATCAGATAGTTAATACACGCCCCGAGCCAGGCGAAAAAATAGCCGCGCGTGGACTCGAACAGCAAAGCGGCGACGAACAGCGGCCCGACCACCGAGAGCATAGCCAATGCGAACAGGCCGAAGGCGCTGATGACAAAGCCGATCGCAGCGCACAGCAGAGTGGCAACTATGACCATTACCACGAGGAACCCGGCAAAGACGGCATAGCCGATATCGGGGAGCGTCCCTTGAGTTTGCTGGTAATCGGCGGCGATCTTGCGCATCGTGTTGGCGGTCTCGAAGCCGGTTCCAGCGAGCTTGTCGTAGAAGCCGCCAAGCCCGCCAACATCCGCGCCGCCAAGCGCGCTCGCGAACTGGCCCGGCAGTCCGCCGAGCGCAAACATGCCGATCTGGGTGCCGTAGAGAGAGATCACGGCGAAATAGAGAAAGGCGAGCTGGCAGCCGCGATAGACGTATTCGCGGAATGGATATTGCACCGCGCCGCGCATGATCGCGTAACCGAGCAGCGAGATGTAGATCACGATGCCGATGCGGAGCGCCGGCGAAACGATCCCAATCACAGCGGCATATTTACCGACGATGGCGGCCAAGGCGTTGCTGAGCGCCTCGAACATCGTGGTGAAAACATGATCGCTGAAATCCATACGGCATTCGGTTCCTTGGCGTGGCTGTCACTTGCTCAGTTGGAGTTGCGACTTGGCGAAGGCTGCGGCGCGGCAGTTCGTTGTGACGACGGCGGGTTCAGATCCCGCGGGTCCGCCCGACCCCGCCCATTCGCGGCAGATCTTCTGCATCGGTTCGATATCGGCGGGATGCGCGACGAAATGCTGCCATGTCCGGGCAGGCATGTTGGCCGGGGGGGCAGGCGTGCCGCATCCCGCCATCAGCAACGCGATACCCGGCATCACCGATCGCATGGTTATTGCCCCCGGTAATAGCGCGACGCCGCATCGAGCTTTTGGGCCAGCGCGGCCTGTCCCGCTGCCGCCCGCTCGCGCTCCTGCACCTGCTGCTGCAAGGCGATAGCCTGCAAGCGGAGTTGGTCATTCTGCATCGCGGCGGATTCCAACCCGAGCCGCGCAGTCAGATCGGCGACTTCCTTGGCGGTCGATGCAGTGGCCAAGCGGCTGCGCAACTGGCCCAAGCCCTCGCCGCGCGACGTGACGGCGTTGCCGATGTTTTCGGCAAGCCCGGCTTGGATACCGATGTTGCGCGCGTTGAGATCGAAGGCGGCGCGGGATTGTTCAGACCCGGAAAGGCCCAATTGCTTAAGCAGATCGCGATAAACGGCATCGGCCTTGGCGCGGCCCGCGCCGACGACATCGAGATTGCCGTTGCCGAAGCCCTGGAGCGAGCCGCCCGAAATATCGAGGTCGCGCAGCGCGTCGGATTTGAGCTGTTCCGCGAGCCTCGGAATATCAGTGAGCTTGTTCAAATCCTGGTATAACTTTTGCGCCTCGGCGATCTGCGCTTTGCCTTGGGCGACGATCTGAAGCGCCTGCCGGACAGCGTTGATCTGCTGGACGAGGCTGGCGCTGTCGTGGACGGGCATCCCTTGCGCCGATGCCGGTAACGGGGCTGCAAACAGCAACGTGGCGCAAAGCGCTTTGGTCAATCTCTTCATGGTCTTACCTTTCTGTTCAGTTCGGCGCCTTTGTTCGGTTCAGCTGGGACGCCTCCGCTTGTGGAAAAGGGGGAGCCAGACGGCGGGGTCGGTCCCCACTTCGGCGATGATTTCGTCGGCCTGGGCGGTGGTTTCAGCGCGACCCGACAGGACCGCCAGGTGGTCGTCGAGGCCGGACAGGTCGAGCTCGACCACAACGCTGTCATGGCCCTGCTTGACCAGGAACTTGTGGCTTTCAGGGGCGAGGTCTTCGCGGACCAGCTTGAATTCGGCGTCGGACAGCGCGAACCCTTCGACATAATCACGGCGCGCGCCGAAGGGGTTGGGCAGCATGATCTTTGTCGCGACCTGTTCAAGGATCGAATGGCTGATGTCGCTTTTGAGCGCATCGGCGGGCGACTGGGTGGCGAACACCAGCACCGCATTGCGCTTGCGGTAAGTTTTGAGGCCGTCCTGTGCGAAGCGCCGGAAGGCATCGTCGCCGAGCGCCTTCCAGAATTCGTCGATGCAGATAATCATCCGCTCGCCGGTGAGAAGCCGGTCGATCCTGTGGAACAGATACAGCATGACCGGCGTGCGAATGTCGGCATTGTCAAGAAAATCGGTCATGTCGAAGCCGATGAACCGCGCGTCGAAGGTCATTGAGTCAGCCGGATTATCGAACACCCAGCCAAGCGATCCCTCCGATGTCCATTTCTCCAGCCGCGCACCGACTCCGCTCGAATCCTTCATGCCGAGCATCGAGCGGAGCGCGCTGAGCGAGCGGTCGGCGACCGGGAGTTTCATCACGGCATTGATGCCGTCTTCGATTCTTCGTTCCTCCTGAACCGAGATCGGCTTGCCGTCCGCGCGAACGAGCTGGCGGATAAAGATCGACAGAAAGCTCTTGTCTTCGGGGGCGTCGGCAAGCGCCTTGAGCGGTGAGAAGCCGGTGGCGATGCCGTTGTGCAGGGCAAGATATGTCCCGCCGCTTGCCTGCACGAAGATCTGTGCGCCGCGGTCTTTGTCGATGAAGATTTGCCGCGCGCCGGTCTTTTCGGCCTGCGCCATCAGGAAGTTGAGCAGCACGGTCTTGCCGCCGCCCGACGGGCCGATGATCAGCGTATGGCCGAGATCGCCTTTGTGGAAATTGAAGAAATACGGGCTGCGCGCATTGGTCTTGAGCAGCGCGACCGCATCGCCCCAGTGGTTGCCGCTGGCACTCCCCGCTGGAAACGTATGGAACGGCGAGAACGCCGCGAAATTGAGCGAGGTGATCGGCGCCGGCCGGGCGCGCCACGCAAAATTGCCGACGAGTTGCGACCAATAGGCCGCCTCGAGCGCCGCGCCCTCGCGCGCGGCCACCATGCCGGTATCGGCAAGCGCCGCCCGCGCCACCGACATATGGTCGCGCAGGGCTTTCATCGAATTGGCATAGACCGCGAGCGTGAAATGATGATCACCCAGCACGAAGCGGTTCGACATCAGGTCATCGCCCGCATCGATCAGAGCGTCGGCCTGGCTGACTGCGCGGTCGCCGGCATTCTCCATCTGCGTCATGCGAAGGCGGAACTTCTCGGTCGCCGCCGCACGCCCGAGGAAGGTGAAGGATTGCGTCAGCACGAAGCCGAAATCGACCGACAATAGCGCCTCGAACTGGCGCGGCGTTGTCTGCGCGGGATATTCGCGGATGCCGAAGATGCCGCCGAAGGCGGACGCATCGGCATCGCGAACCTCGATTGTTTCAGCGCCGAAGATCGTGCGCGAGCGATAAAGCGCGCCGCCGAGATGGCCGCGCACGACGGGAACGCGGCGGTGGCGACCCGTCATCACCATGTCCGCCACTTCCATCGTTTCGGAAAACATCAACCCGCGATGTTCGTAGACAGCGCAGCGGCGCGGCTCGCAGCGCGCCATCAGCTTCTCGAAATCGCGCGCCTTGTCATCGAGCAGCTCGACCAGCGCCTCGTCGATCATCGGCCCTTGGGTCGTGCCGTTAGAAACCTTGCGTTTGAAAAGCTGGATGATCTTGTCGCCGCCTGTGGCGGCGGGGCGGATGACGAGCGTGACGAAGAAGCGGTTGACGAACATCCGCTCGCGGTTGATCCGGGCGAAATAGGCGCGGTCGAGATCGACTGCGAAACCTGACTTGAACTGCCCGCCTGGATATTGATCGACGCGCATCCTAATCAAATGCGTCCAGATCGACAGCCGTTCGTCGTGCAGGTTGCGGAGCAATCCGTTGAGCTTGGTGTGCCAGTCGTTCAAGTCGCGCACGTCGGCGGTCTCGAACGCGCGGCCTTGCAGCTCGAAGGTCAGCATGATGTCGCCGGAATCGAGCACCACCATGTCGTCGTTGACATGGCGCGCATATGGCAGGAATCTTGCCGGTGTCACCTCGCGCTGCGCCACCTTGAATGGGACGGCATTGGTTGAGGCGGGCAGCCTAGCCATGACGACCGAAGCCCTTGCGCCGCAAGCCACTGAGCGGCAGCGGCGAGTAGCTGCTTCCACCCCAGAAGGCCCGGTTGCGGTTGCCGGCCTTGGTCCGGCCCCATAGGAACAGCAGACGGAAGGCATTGACGTCGTGGCGCACGATCAGCCGCGAGATCGAATAACCGAACGCCACGACCAGGGCGGCATAGATCGGGCTGCTGCTCCATATCAACACCGAGGCGCTGGAAATCAAAAGCAGCACGGCGGCCTCGATCGGGATGCCGGCCCAGAGCGCCGGACGTGTCACCGCGAGGAACAGCGTGTTCTTGAGCGGGGTTTCGGTGTCGTCGATCACCGGCCTATCCCGCAATGGCGCCGACGATGGCGTCAGCTGAGAAGACAATGGCGATCCCGATGATGACCGTCACCAGCACTGCCGTCGAAGCCCGTCCCGTGAACCACAGCAATCCGGTCACAATCACGGCGATGACCGCCAAGGTGCGGAGCAGCGTCGATGACAGCAGCCCGCGCACCTTGCTCGCAAAGCTTTCCAGATTCTGCGCGTAGGCCGGATCCGGGATGGCCAGCGAGGCAATCACTGTGATCGCCAAGGCTGAACTCCAAAGGAGGGCGGATTGCCGTGACTTCGGCATGGCCTCGAACCGGGCGACACAGCGCGCGCGCGATGCTCCGATGCTTCGGCCAGCCCTCAGGACAATGTTCATGTGCGGCCCCTTTCATTTTCGGCGAGGAGAAGGGTTTCGCGGTCGTAGCCCGCGCGCTCGAAGACGTTCCACTTGGGAGGCGGCAACGGGCGGGGAGGCGGGCTAAGCGCCTGGGGCGTGGCGGTCTCTGCCGCGACCATTTCACGCAGATCGCCGCTGCCAGAGGCCGTTATCAAGGCTGCCGGGCTCGTGTCGGCGACCCCCGCGTTACCGACGACCTTGGCGACATAGCCGTTCCGAAAACCGCGCGTCTGGCTTCCCGTATTATACATCGAGAGTGCGACCCGCAGGGCAGTTTGCGGATCGCGTCCTGACTTCACCGAATTGAAGTTCGAGGTGAGAACCGTCCCCAGCGCCGCGATGTTGGTGCAGGGATCGAACACCGTGTCCCACGTCAGACCGAGCCAGCGCATGTTGCGCGAGTTGATTTGCCCGAGGCCCAGATCGACGGAATAGCCGCCCGCGATGTAGCGCTTCGCGGTCGCAACCGCGCTGGCGGCGCTGGTCGGCGCAGGTGGTTGCGACGCGCCGTTGACATTGAGCGCGAAAGAACGGCCGCGACTTTCGGTCTGCACGATCGCCAAGACGGTCTGCGGCGCGACATTCGGGGCGCATTGCGACGCCAGGGCCATGATAGCAGCAGCAGAATAGGCCATCAGCTGTGGCCCCCTGCAATCTTCATAACCGATCGAAATTGTACGCTACAACTCATCGGACAATGCCCCCAACCCACTATACGCAAACAAGAAAGCCCTGTTCGACGATCAGACTATTGGTAGCTGGCAGGCCGACACCTCGGCTATGGATTCAAGAAGGCGTGACGGTGTTTCAAGGTTTCTATCGAAGCCCCTGACAGCCTTTAACCTTCAATCTTGACCCTGCGGACTGTGTGTTCCGTCGCGGGATAGGTTCGCTGTCAGCCCAAGCCACTGTCCGGATTTGGATAAGTAAGGCGAAATCGAACAATCGCCTTCGCAATCTCAAGGCCTCGCCGGTGTCATCCAGCTAGAGGCGAACTATGAACCGGAGCCGATATGTAACCCGGCCTCTCGACTCGACCGATCGAGCCATCATCGCAGCGTTGACCGAGAACGGCCGCATGACCGTCCGCGAACTTGCGGCACAGATCGGGCTGTCCAGCCCCAGTGTCACTGACCGTATCCACAAGTTGGAGGATACGGGCGCGATCCGGGGATATACCATTGCGGTCGATCCCACAGTCTTTGGTCTTGTCATCGCGGCCCATGTGCGGATGCGCGCCATGCCCGGAGAAGTGAAGCGACTGGCGCAGATGCTTATCGACACGCCCGAGGTTGTCGAGGCGGATCGCGTCACCGGGGAGGACTGTTTTCTGGCGAAATTCCTGGTCAGCGACGTGCATGAACTTGAAACCGTGATCGATCGCTTCCTGCCGTTCTCTTCGACCGACACGGCCATCATCCAATCATCAACGGTCGTTCGACGCCTTCCCAAATTGTAGGATGGGCTGTCTCAGGCGGGGTGTGATATGACCAGCCAAGCAATTCGCCGCTCGGAGTTTTCGGTTCTCCAGCAAAAACTTGACCGTTTTAATGGACATTAAGCCGCTTTGTGCCTATAGTAACGGTCAAAGAGGTCGATATGCGAACAACTCCACCCATGCCGCTGCCGGTCAAGCGCATCCTCGCCAAGCTGGGCGCGGACATCAAAGCTGCGCGCTTGCGCCGTCGCATTACGATGACGCTCATGGCGGAGCGCGCGTTCGTCGCGCGCAGCACCTTGC
>JACDEE010000007.1 GCA_013816585.1 Sphingosinicella sp.
GATGAAGGCGGTGTCGGGTGGCACGGTGTATGCGCGACTGATCCCGAGCTTATTGCGGGCACGTTGCGGAAGCACGCCCCCGGGCTTGCCCGTGTCGTGCTCGAGACAGGCCCGCTGTCGGCTTTTCTCTATGATGGCCTTGCCGAGCGCGGTGTGCCGGTGGTCTGCATCTGCGCTCGGCACGCCAAAGGGGTGTTATCGGTTCGTGTGAACAAGAGCGATCCGCATGACGCCGAAGGCCTGGCGCAGCTCGCGCGCACGGGCTGGTTCAAGGCGGTCCACATCAAGGACACAGCGACCCATCCCGACCGGGCGCAGCTTCGGGTGCGCGAGCAGATGGTCAAGGCGCATCGCTCGATGCTGGGGCAGCTTCGCGGCCTTTTGAAGCTGTTCGGGCTCAGGCTCGGGGTGGTGACCACGCCCGCCCGGCGCGCGGCCCGCCTTGCTTGCCTTTTCGACCAGAAGCCGGAGCTGCGAGTGATCATGGCGCCGCTCGTCGCCAGCCTGGCTGCGCTGGAGGAGCAGATCGCCAGGGCAACCCGCGCGCTCAAGCAGCGCGCCGCGGCCGATCCAGTCTGCTCCCGGCTGATGAGCGTGCCGGGCGTCGGGCCGGTGGCCGCGCTCACCTTCAAGAGCAGCGTCGAGGATCCGGCCCGCTTCGCCAGGGGCGCTGACGTTGGCGCTTTTGCCGGGCTCGTCCCGAGGCGCTTCCAGTCGGGCGAGCGCGACACCAAGGGCCGCATCTCCAAGGCCGGCGATGCGATGTTGCGCCATGCGCTCTACGAGGCGGCCAACAGCCTGCTCGCCAGGGTCAAGCGATCATGCGCGCTCCGGACATGGGGCCTCGCGCTGGCGCAAAGCAAAGGCGCCAAGCGCGCCCGCGTCGCCGTCGCCCGCAAGCTCGCCGCTCTCCTCCACAAGCTTTGGCAGTCCGAAACCAGCTTCCAATGGGTCTGATGCTCCCGCCAGGACGCTGACCGGAACGCCAAGCGGATGATCTCGCTTATTGTGTCGTGGCCCAGACCACGTCGGGGACATTAGAGACATCCTTCGCCCAAAACCGCCTGACCGCAATCATGTCGGCACGGATACAATCGGCGCACAACGCCAGTCCGCGACCGCGTAGACAACCATAGCCTAAGGCTCACAGGGTGAAATCAATTAGACAACACAATACTTAATTGCCAAGCCAAACGTGCGAGCTTCTCGCCAACCACGCCCCAGACCGCCGTCCCATGCTGCGGGTTTGTGGGAATGGACGCTCCATTTCATTACGCTATGACGTCCGTTCTTCGCGAAAGCCGAGCACTGAAACCACCGGAGCACGATCGCAGTGACCATTGAACCCATCAAGGGACCCGCCTCTTACTTTCCGTCAATCGAGAAGAAATACGAGCGCCCGAATAGCCAAATGGCAGGATCTGGTGCTCCGGCACCTTGCCTTCGCAGCTAATCGGGTGGCGTGACAAAACTCGCCCAAGGTGACGTATAATCTGCGAGACGGATCTGCGAGGGCTAAGGTAACTTTGTCCGCGCCGACGCCGGAACCAACGCCTTCCTACCGTTGCGTACCTGTCTTTGGGCCTCCGGGACTAGGCGGCCAATCAAATCGATCAAGCGCCCGTTCGGCGCATGCGAACTTCCTCAGGATTAATGCCTTCCCTTGACATCGTTCCGGGTCCGGATTGAAAAGACTTCGTGGAGCCGGGGGGTCTAATGAAAAACGTTTAGTCCTATTGCTTAGCGTCCTGCTGAGCGCATGTGTCACCGATGACAAATCGGAGAGCTATCTCGATCTTGATGAGGGGTTTATCAAAATTGAGTATCGCGGAAAATGCGGCACGATGCAGCCCAACGGGACGCAGCAAGCTTATGTGATCAATACATATTCTCAGGATCTTTATGTGAAGCTGCGGCTGACCAGAAGACCCATTCCTTATAGCCAACCGACATTCCACCAATTTCGAGTCCCGGCAAATCAACCGCAAGGTCATTATATCGGTTGCCGGCAGGACGGCCCAAGCGACGACCTGACCAGTTGGGAATTAATATGCGCGGATCCCGACCCGAATTTGGAGGCATTGCCGCGCTGTAGAAGGGACGCGTGATGCGCCTTTCGAGGCGCGAGGTCGGTCTTGGCCTTCTTGCAATGTCGGTCGGTGGCTGCGCCAACCGACATTTCTCCCTCTTCAGGCCCCGTGACGCACCATTCTTCAATCCCGAAGGGCCGAGCGGCCCGCAAGGTGAGCAACGTCGAGACCCCGTTCCGCCCTCTCCCCCAAAACTCTATGGCCGGGGCGCGATCAATTCCATCTCGGCCGGCCCCGACAACGGGGTAAGCAATTTGTTTGCGGCTGCATTTGCGGAGCGTCGTCGGCATTGTAACCTCAACGAACTGGCTGAAATTACAGCGCGGCCTTTGCCGTTTCCAAATACGGTCTTCGAGGGCGAAGGCCGGGAGTCGATCTGGCCGGAGCGGCAAGGAAGTACGGTGGTTCCGCTGGAGGCACGGCCGATTAACATCGGAGGCCATGGTTCTCCTGGCTTTCTTGATATCGGTATCGGGCAGGGCTGGGGCTGGGATACGCAAACGGCGATTTTGGCCGGACTGGATTTTCCGACCGACGGGATCCGCCGCCTCGGGCGCGGATATTCCGGCGACATCACCATCTACAGTTGCTGCACGGGCGCCGAAGATTATGGCGCCGCCTTCGTCTGGCTCTTTGGAAAGGCCGCGAACCGGCGTGTACGCGCGTTCACGGGGCTGATGTCAGTGACAGGGGGACGTGACCCTACTATCCGACTTCAAAGGGGCGGTAAGTGGCAATCAGCAACGCCCGAAATGACTGCCCCGCCGCCTGCGATTTCAGCGCCCACTTATAAAAGCCCGGTCGACCTTCCCGCGATCGAAAATTTCATCGCGCGGTCGCTGAAAACCATTTTGCCGGAGGTTTCCCGCATCGACATTGAGGTCGTTGACAACGGAAGGATCATCGCGGGCCAATTGACCGGGCAAGCCGCTCGATCAATCTACACTGCGGTTCTGAGTTCCGAAAATTTAGGGACGAACGGCGGCTATCCCGCGGCCCCGACGGCCCAGATGATTGTGCACGCCCCGGGGGGAAAACGAACCCTCACCCTTCTAGCGGACACGCTGTGGCAGTCCGACAACGGCGTTCATTTTCTTGCTGATTCAGACGCGAAAAAGCTGCTCCTGCAGGCCGTCCAATCGGCACGAGCCTTGCGCCTGTGAAGTGCGCCCAGACGCCGGCTCCCGCTTGCCGCATCCACGTTCCTTGGGATAAGGTCCGCAGACGAAAGGGACTTTATCGATGCGCTCCAATATCCCGCTAAAGAAGAATAGCTCCATCGAAATTCGGTTGCCGGACCAGACCAAGGCGGTTTTCATGGAACGTTGTCAGCGCGAAGGCCGGACGGCAAGCGATGTCGTGCGGTCTTTGATCGATGAGCAGATGGCGCCTTCGCGGGATGCTCGTAAGCAGGCACGCTCGAACTGGCGCATCGCGCTTGCGGGGCTGGCCGGAGCGGCATTCGGGCTGGGAGTGGCGGCACCATCGATCGCCAGTTCTGGCGAGCCGACCCGCCCGGCATTTGAACGATTGGACCGCGATGGCGACGGGGCTCTGACCTATAATGAGTTTCGCTCAAGCTGACCCCTGATCCGCGACCCGTTTAATTTGTCCGGACGCGATTGGAATAGTGTCCGGACACGAAGTCGCTGGAATTGTGCCGTCCGAACCGGCTTTGGTCCGGCCTATGCGACAAGCTCGAACCCCATCACCCGCGAAATCTGCAAACAGCCGCTGGGCCGCAACCGCCCGCTGGCCTTCCGAAATTGCCAACTGGCTCGGCCTTCTGCTTCTTGTGTTCGGCTTCCACACCGCCGTCGCAAAGCCATTTTACATCCCATCGGAATCGATGATGCCGACATTGCAGGGCGGCGACCGCCTGGTCGTCAGCAAATACCCCTATGGCTGGTCCTATGCGTCCGCGAGCTTCCACCTCCTGCCCTTCATGCGCGGCCGGCTTTTTGGCCGATCCCCGGAGCGAGGGGACATCGTGATCGTCGCGCGCGAGGATCGGGAGGGCCGGAGCGAGGATCTTATCAAGCGGCTGATCGGCCTCCCCGGAGACAAAGTGCAGATGGTCGGTGGCCGGCTTTGGCTTAACGGAAAGCCGGTAACGACGCGGCGCGTGGGCGATCGTTTGTTGCCTGTCGATGGCAATTTCCATTGTGACGCGAATGACCCCGATGGGTCGAGAGCCTTTCCCGGTTTCGCCGCCGCCCGGGTGACGGGCAAGGATGGGAAGCTTTATTGTCGCCTTCCGACATTCCGTGAGACGCTGCCGGGCGGTCGCTCGTACGAGACGCTCGACTTCGGCGCGGCGGACACGGATGACACGCCGGTTTATACAATACCATCCGGTCATCTCTTCCTTCTTGGCGACAATCGCGACAACAGCGCGGACAGCCGGGTTCCCGCAAGGTTCGGGGGACTGGGTGGAGCGGTTCCCATCGAGAGTATCGGCGGAAGGGCCGAATTCTCAACCTTCTCTCTCAAGGGCGAAGCGACGGGTAACCCGCTCACCTGGTTGGCAAATTTTCGGCCGGACCGCTCGTGGAAGTCGCTGCGAGCCCAAATCGGCCGTTCGGCTCGATAGAATCACTTCTCCCGCATGATCTCCAGGCACGCGAAAATCTCGTAGAGATAGCCGTCCGATCGCCTAATTACCGCTGGTCGATAAAACCTAGCGCCCCCGCTCCTTTGCCAGGCGATCGGCGAGCGCGCGCTCCGACGCCTCGGCATAGGCTTTGCACGCTCCGGGACCCTCGACATATCGCGAGTTGCTGCCCGATTGACTGGGATGGGCGGTGATAAGCACGTCGCACGGAATCAGCTGCATCGCCGCGTAGCTGCGCTTGAAGCCGGCAACGATGCCCGCGCTTGTCCGCGCGCTATATCGATATCCCTCGGCGGAGACGGGATTGAGGCTGGAGGCAAAAACGATATTGCGGCAGCGGCGCGCTTCGCATGCCTGCCAGCTCCAGCTCATGCTGCCCATCGTGTGCCCCGGTGTCGCAACCGCGGTTACGACCGTGTTTCCAAGGCGTAGCTTCTGGCCATCGCGTATCTCGCGAACGCGGGCGAGCCCGGGAAAACTATGAGCGTAAGCGCGCTGGGGATCGTCATCGGCAAGTCTGCCGGAGCGCAGACCTTGCGCTCCGCGAGGGCTCGCGATGACCGTGGCACCTGTATCTCGGGTCAGCGCAGCAATCCCCCCGGCATGGTCGAAATGCGGTTCCGTGCTGAGAATATATTTGATGTCGGATGGCTTGAAGCCCAGCCGCTTTACATTCGCCATGATCATCGGCGCCGCTTGCGGCAGAGCGCCATCGATGAGGATCAATCCCCGGCCCGTGTCGATCAGGGCGTTGCTCAGCCCTCCGAAGCCCACAAGATAAGTATTGCCGTACAGTTTTTCCGGCGGCGTCGGGGCCAGCCATTCCGCGGTTCGCTCGCCCACGATCGGAACGGTCAGCGGGTCCACGGGCGCCGAGGCGCTCGCCCCCGCGCTAAGCAAAACTACAACCGACAAACCAATTTTCACAAACATCCTTCGATCCCCTTCCGGCCGTTTTTGCTTGTTCCTTCCTCGCCGGGCAATTGATCATATTTGGGCACTGGCATTAGAAATATTCATATCTGCCGCCGCCTGTTCCGACGCAGGCATTGGCTGATTGCGATGGCTAAGCTCGTGAGCTCCCGCCGCCCGACTCCGGGACCGTCGTGACGACGCTGCGGATTTCCGGGAATGGGCGACCACTTCATTTCGCTCTGACATCCGCTATTGGCGAACGCCGAAGGCCGAAACCATCCGGAGCAAGACCGAAGTGACCACTGAACCCATCAAGGGACCCGCCTCCTACTTCCCCTCCATCGAGAAGAAATATGGACGTCCGATCACCGAGTGGCAGGATCTGGTGCGCCGGCACCTTCCCGCAAGGCATATGGAATTGGTCGCCATGTTGAAGAATGACCACGGCATGGGCCACGGTCACGCCAATGCCATCGTCGCTCATACGTTGGTAGCGGATAAATAGAAGGTCGGCCTTGTCACTTGACGACAATATCACTTAAATTCAGAGCAGTGATTTTCATTATATTACAGATACTTAGCTTTTGATGGCGATTAAATCAGCCTATTTTAATCGACCGCCACGTTCGGCCGCGCCGCCATCAGGGCGCCGGCCGTGGACGGAGCGGTCAGCCGGTTCGGCGTCAGTGAGAATCCTTCGGGCGGTTGCCTCACCCATGTTCGGCAACCGCCGGTACCACCTATTATTCGCTGGGCTTGGAAACCGACCGAACAAGGTCGCCGGTTTCTTCTTTTCGGGCGCTTTGGGCGATATCGGCCTGCGACACGATCCCGCAACATTTGCCCGCTTCGTCCACCACAGGGAGCCGGCGGATCTGATTGTCTTCCATTTTCTTGCAGCACTCATCGAGGCTTGCGTCCTGGGTCACGGTGATCGCGGATTTGGACATCACTTCCGACACCGGGGTGTCGGATTGCTTGCCTTCGGCAACGCACCGACAGGCTATGTCGCGATCCGTGATGATGCCCACCAGAACACCATTATTGTCGACGACGGGTATTTGTCCGCAATCATTTTCCACCATCAATTTGGCCGCGTCGCCGACGCTGGCTTCCGGTGCGCAGCAAGCAGGGGCTTTGGTCATGATATCCTGGGCGTTCATCAATTCTCTCCTTAGCTTTGGTGATGATTTCAACGATTAAGGCAGATTAGGGATATTCGGCAGATGCATCGTCCACTGCCCCGGGAAGCCGCGAGTACGCATTCAGCGCGGATGCGACTTCCTGGCGGCATCATGCCAGCATCCTTACCTTTGGCTCCCGATCCCAATGACGTTTGGGAGCGACCGCCGTGAAAGTGTCGTTGCCGACCACGCCCGCATCGACGGCGAGGCCCAGGCGCTCGATCAACTTCATCGATCCCTTGCAATGGCCGATCGTCTTGCAATGGGCATAAGCGTCCATCAGCCATCCTAACGCGGCGCTGTCGTTGATCAGCTTTTCGACCTGGTCGGGCATCAGCACCATGGTAATTGCGTCGAACAGTACCGAAGGAGAGCCCGCTAGCTGGCCGTCGGCCGTCAGCGTGCCGCCTTTGACGGCGAGGCCGCCGACCTTGGGAGCGACCAGGAATACCGAACCGCCAGCCTTTTCGACTGCACCCTTGAGGCGGTCAATCTCCGCCTTGTCCGATCCTTCGGCGAACAGGATCGCGATCTTGCGGCCTATCATCGGCACGTCGCCCTGCTTGACGATCGACAAGGCGTCCGACGCTTTCATGTCGATCGGCGCCCTGGCTGCCTTGTTGGCCGCCGGCAGATCGATCGCTAGACCGGCCGCAACGCGCTTCGCCAGATCCTGGTCCACGTTGCGGAGGTTGCCGACCACGCGCGATCGGATCGCGGGAATATCGACCTTCGACAGTTCGAACACAAACGCAGAGGCAATATGCGCCTGCTCGATCTCCGTCTGGGAACGGTAGAATAATCGCGCCTGGCTGTAATGGTCGGCGAAGCTGTCCGGGCGAATGCGGAGCTTTTCCGAGGCGTCGTTACGTTCGTCATTGATTGCGACCGTGGCAAAGCCCTGTTCGCTTTCGCGTGGCCCGCCATCCTCGCCATTTTCGGCCAAGCTGTTCGGTTCGTAATTGGCGCGACCCTTCGGCACCATCGTCTGCATCATTCCGTCGCGCTGGAAATTGCCGAAGGGGCAGCGTGGGGCATTGATCGGGATCTGGTGGAAATTGGTCGTTCCCAATCGCGATTTCTGCGTGTCGAGGTAGGAGAATAAGCGGCCCTGCAGCAGCGGGTCGTTGGAAAAATCAATTCCCGGCGGGGCGTTGCTGGGAAGGAACGCGGCCTGTTCGGTCTCGGCGAAGAAATTGTCGACATTGCGGTTAAGCGTCATCCGGCCGATGATCCGCGGCGGCAGCACTTCTTCGGGGATGAGCTTGGTCGCATCCAGCACATCGTAGGGCTGGGCAGCGGCGAATTTCTCGTCGAAGGTCTGGATGGCAAGGTCCCATTGCGGAAAGGCGCCGCTATCGATCGCCTCGTAAAGGTCGCGGCGGTGATAATCGGGATCGGCGCCGGCAATCTTGACCGCTTCGTCCCAGCAGGTCGATTGCAGGCCCAGCACCGGCTTCCACAGAAATTTGACGAACGACGATTTGCCCGCCTCGTTGACGAGGCGGAAAGTATGAACGCCGAACCCTTCCATCATCCGCAGCGAGCGCGGGATGGTGCGATCGCTCATCGCCCACATGATCATGTGGGTGGCCTCTGGCATCAGGCCGATGAAATCCCAGAATGTGTCGTGCGCCGAGGCGGCCTGCGGATAGCCTTTGTCGGCCTCCATCTTCACCGCATGAATAAGGTCTGGAAACTTGATCGCGTCCTGGATGAAGAAGACGGGGATGTTGTTGCCGACGAGGTCCCAATTGCCCTCGGGCGTATAGAATTTCACCGCGAAGCCCCGCACGTCGCGCGGGGTATCGACCGATCCCGCGCCGCCAGCGACGGTCGACAGGCGGACGAAGGTCTCGGTCTTTGCGCCCTTTTTGAAAACCGCGGCCTTGGTGAGTTCGCTAATGTCAGCGGTCGCTTCGAACAGGCCGTGAGCGCCCGAGCCTCGGGCATGAACAATGCGCTCGGGGATTCGCTCATGGTCGAAATGGAAGATCTTTTCGCGAAGAACGAAGTCCTCAAGCAAAGACGGGCCGCGCGGCCCGGCTTTGAGACTGTTCTGATTGTCGCTGATGGGCGTTCCGAAATTGGTCGTCAGCGCCGCGCCGCCGGACTGGTGAGTCTCGCCGCCCTCGCCAATTCCCTGGGCGGGAGCGGACGAGTTTGGGGATTTCGATGATTTGGGCGGGCTGGGCATGAAATTGTTCCTCGGATTTGGAACTAGCCAACGAGCCGACCTGCCCGAATATCCTTACCCTGCCGCGGACATGCAAATAAGTTTGCGGAAATGATGGACTTACAAAGGGTCAGTACCCGACTTTGGTTCGCGATCGCCTGGGACTGACATTCACCAGGAACGCCTGAATTAAAATCGTCGGGGCCCGAATGGGTGACGGCACATTTTTCTGAGAGGTCGACCCGAGACTCATCACGCTATAACTGCGGGGCTCTGCATTTCGAGGTTCATGATGTCCGACCGTCTAAAAGTCCTGCTTCAATATTTGCTGCCCAAGCAAGGTCTGACCGTTTTCGCGGGCCGCGTCGCCGGGGCCGAGCGGGGCCGGTTCACGACGCGGCTCATCCGCTGGTTCGTGGGCAAATATGGGGTGGCCATGGAGGAGGCCGAAAATCCCGACGTCGGAAGCTATAAGAGCTTCAACGATTTCTTCACCCGGCCACTCAGGGCCGGTGTTCGTCCCCTGGCGGCGGCGGATTTCGTCTGCCCCGTGGACGGCGCGATCAGCCAGTTCGGCGCCATCGACGATCATCATATCGTTCAGGCCAAGGGCCATCGTTTCACCACCACCGAATTGATCGGTGGGGACACGGATCTGGCGGCCCAGTTCCGCCACGGCGGCTTCGCCAATCTGTATTTGTCGCCTAAGGATTATCACCGCCTGCACATGCCCTGCGACGGCAGGCTAACGCGAATGATCTACGTGCCGGGCGCGCTCTTTTCGGTAAATCCCGTCACGGCGCGCGGCGTGCCGAACCTGTTCGGGCGCAACGAGCGGGTGGTCTGCGTGTTTGAATCGCCGGAATATGGCCCGTTCGTGATGGTGCTGGTCGGCGCCACCATCGTCGGCAGCATGGCCACTGTCTGGCACGGCGTCGTCAATCCAAAGCGGACGGGCAAAGTCTCCGAATGGACCTATGCCGATCAGGACATAGTGTTGAAAAAGGGTGAGGAAATGGGCCGCTTCCTGCTCGGATCGACGATCGTGATGCTGTTCCGACAAGATACGATCATGTTCAACGAAGACTGGGCGCCGGAACGCAGCGTCCGGCTCGGCGAACGGATGGGCGACCATCGGGCCTGAGCCTGTCACGACGCAAACACCTGCCCCTCGTTGACCATCCACCACTTTACGTTAAGGGAAGGCAATGACGCTCATCCCTCCGCTGGATCGCTTGCGGCTGCCAGTTATAGGCGCGCCGCTCTTCATCGTTTCCGGTCCCGAACTGGTGATCGCCCAGTGCAAGGCGGGAATAGTCGGGTCCTTTCCGGCGCTGAATGCACGGCCACAGAGCCAGCTCGACGAATGGCTGCACCGGATCACCGAAGAGCTTGCGGCCTGGGATCGGGCCCATCCGGATCGGCCGGCGGCGCCGTTCGCGGTCAATCAGATCGTCCATAAATCCAACGACCGGCTGCAGGCCGACATGGCGACCTGCGGCAAATGGAAGGTGCCGATCGTCATCACCTCGCTTGGTGCCCTCGTGGAGGTGAACGAAGCCGTCCATGGCTGGGGCGGGATCACCTTGCACGACATCATCAACGACCGCTTCGCGCACAAGGCGGTGGAAAAGGGCGCGGACGGGCTGATCGCGGTCGCGGCTGGCGCGGGCGGACATGCCGGGCGGCTGTCGCCTTTCGCCTTGGTACAGGAAATACGCGACTGGTTCGACGGGCCGCTGATCCTGTCCGGCGCCATCGCCAACGGCCGTTCGATCCTCGCCGCGCAGGCGATGGGCGCGGACCTCGCTTATATCGGGTCGCCCTTCATCGCTACGGAAGAGGCGCATGCCGCGCCCTCTTACAAGCAGGGCATTGTCGAAGGCCGCGCGTCGGACATCGTCTATTCCAGCCTGTTCACCGGCGTGCACGGAAATTATCTGCGCCAATCGATCGAGGCTGCGGGACTGGATCCCGACAATCTGGCCGAGGGCGATCTGAAGACGATGGATTTCGGGTCGGGCGGAAGCGCCAAGGCCTGGCGCGATATATGGGGATCGGGCCAGGGGATCGGCGCGGTGGACAAGGTTCAGCCGGCCGGCGATTATGTTGCCGTTCTCGCGGCGCAATATGAAGAAGCCAAAGCCGAACTGGCGAGCAAGACCGCTTTTTAAGCGAGGCGGATCGATTCCAGAGCGCGCCGCCATTCCCCCGGGATCGGCACGGGCTTGCGGCTCTGCCGGTCGACATAGACATGGACGAAGTGTCCCTCGGCGGCGGCCTCCCCTGAACCCTTGGCGAACACGCTCAATAGGTAGGTGACGCTGCTGCTGCCTATTTTCTGGACGGCCAGGCCAAGCTCGACCGGGTCGGGATAGGAAAGCGGGCGCGCATAGCGGCAGCCCGTTTCCACCACCAGCCCGATCGGATCGCCCGCCGCAACGTCCAGCAACCCTCGTTCGATCAGCCAGGTATTAACCGCCGTGTCGAACCATTGATAATATATGGTGTTGTTGACGTGACCATAAGCGTCATTGTCGCTCCAGCGGGTGCCGATATCCCGCCAGACCTTGTAATCCCCCCGCCCCTTCAACGGCTCGCGCCTCATCGTGCGGAACTCAAAGCGCGGCCTCGTAAAGCCGGCGTGCATCGGCCTCGCTGATCGGGCAGGGATTGTTCACCAGTAGCCTTTCCTGCTTCATCGCCTCGCTCGCCAGAAGGTCCAGATGGCCGGCGGTCACACCCACTTCGGAAAGGCATTGCGGAAGGCCGGTGGATCGCGCGAGCCTGGCCATATATTCGACAAAGCCCTGCGCCTGCCCCTGCGTGCCCAGCAATCCGAGCGCCGGATCGAGCATCGCCCCAAGCTCCGCATAAAGGGGCATGGCGGCCTGCATATTATAGCTGAGCACATGGCACAGCATCAGCGAGTTGGAGAGGCCGTGCGGCACATGGAAATGGCCGCCCAAAGGATAAGCCAGAGCGTGGACGCCGGCGACCGGGGCGTTCTCGAATGCGATTCCGGCCAGATGCGCACCAAGCAGCATCGAGCCCCGCGCCTCCAGATCATCCGGCCGTTCGCAGGCTCGTTCCAGATTGGCCGACAGGAGCCGCAAGGCCTCGCGGGCCATGAAGTCGGAGAGCGGGTTCTTTCTCCGGGCCGAAGTATAAGCCTCGATCGCGTGGACCATGGCGTCGAGCCCGGTCGCCGCGGTCACTTCGCGCGGCAAGCCGGCGGTAAGGTCGGCGTCCAGCACCGCCCAATCGGCGAGCAAGGCGACGCTGTTGACCGCATTCTTGGTACTGCCGCCGGTGGTGATGACGCTGACCGAAGTGGCTTCGGAACCGGTGCCCGCAGTGGTCGGGACCAGAGCCAGAGGAAGCCCCTGCCCTTTCGCTTTCCCGACGCCCCAGATTTCGTCCAGCACGTCGCCGCTGCCGATCAGATAAGCGGCGAGCTTGGCCACATCCATCGGGCTTCCACCGCCAAAGCCGATTACCGAACTTGCCGCGCGTCCCGCCGCGACCGCGGCGAGCAAGGTTTCGAGCGAAGGATCGGCCTCGACCGCATCGAAGATCATGCATTCGATCCCCGCCTGGCCCAATGCGTCCAGCGCCGCATCGGCGAGGCCCAGCTTCCTGACGGTCGCGTCGGTCACGAACAAGCACCGCCCCGTGGGGAGCGTTTCGCCAAGCCGGGACGCGGCGCCGGAGCCAGCGATCAAGGTCGGCCCGTAATGGAATTCGTAAGCCTTCATGCGGCCATGATAGGAAGGCGCACGCGCGGCGTCATCAACTTTGGGGCAATACAGACTTGGCTCACCAGCGTTTCTTTAAAGCGAACGCTCCAGCCGGCTCAGCAAGCTTCGGGCAGGACTTTGCGTCATGTTCTCGGCCGCGCCGCCCTCGGCAACGCGCCGGACCCGCTCGTACAGGTCGCGGCTTGTCTGGATCAGCGCCAGCGCGCTTTCGGGAAGCTGGTCCAGCACATCCTGGTCACTTTCCACCGCCTCGCCCAATTGACGTTCGGGCTTGCTGGCCTGGGCCGGAGTCAGTTCGCCAGCCTCGACCGCGCGCTGGGTCAGAAGCCACGCGATGATGTGCATCAACCGAGTCGTGACCTTCAGCGACTCGCACGAAAAGCCGACCCGGACGATGGGATCCAGCGCCATCCGATCGTCCCGGCCATGCCTGTCGAAATAGGCGCGGGCCTCGTCGGCCAGCAGCATCGCCTCGATATAAAGCGTGTCGACCAGCTTCGGCGTCAGATGTGTGCTTCTATCGTCCATCCAGGTCATGATGGCACAGCTGCCGTTCAGGCGGAATTGCCAATCATGGTAAACGGGTTCCGGGCACCCGGCTTCAGGCGATGATGTCGGGGATCAGCTGATCCTCGATCAAGGCGATTTCGTCGCGGAGCCGCAATTTGCGCTTCTTCAGCCGGGCGAGCTGGAGCTGGTCGGGGGCCGCAAGACTGCGCAGCGCCTCGATCGCGACGTCCAGATCGCGATGCTCCAACCGCAATATGGCGAGCCGTACATTCTGGTCGGGATCATTGCTATGGTTCATCATAACCTGACTAACGGACCTCGCCCGAACGGGATATAGTCGCCCTCCTCAACGAGTCGTCGCACGTAGGTTGGCGATGACCGCTCAGCGGGAGACACGATCCGGCTTCAATGCTCTAACCATCCCATCGCAACAAAAGGAGATAGGAATGCAACACGCGCATATCTCGGCATTGGAAAACAAGCATGCTGGCCTTGACGCTCGTATCAGCGAGGAGGTCCATCGACCGTTGCCGGACATGGCCGTGCTCTCCCGTCTCAAAAAGGAAAAGCTGAGGATCAAGGAAGCCATTCAAGGCCTCTGACCTTTAAAAAAGAGGCCCGCAATTGCGGGCCTCTTTTTAAATCAATCGTCGCGCGAAACCCGTTCGTTCCGTTCGTGGCGCTCCTGCGCCTCTACGGTCATGGTCGCGATTGGGCGGCATTCCAGCCGAGCCAGTGAAATCGGTTCACCGGTTACTTCGCAAAAACCATATTCGCCCTGCTGGATTCGGCGAAGCGCGGCGTCGATCTTGGAAATGAGCTTGCGCTGACGGTCCCGGGTCCGAAGCTCGATCGACCAGTCGGTCTCGCTCGATGCACGGTCGGTAGCATCCGCTTCCTGAAGCGGGCCGCTCTTCAGGGACGCCATCGTGGCGAGTGATTCCTTGATGATGGAATCTTTCCAGTCGAGCAGTTTCTGTTTGAAATAAGCGAGCTGCGCTTCGTTCATGAATTCTTCGTTGGCGCTGGGTCTATATTCCGAGGAATTTGATCCAGAACCCTTGCCGAATTTCAAGTCGTATATGTCGTTTAGAGCCGTAGCCATAAACCCTCCACTCCTACGCATTCCGGCTAATACAGCCGGCCTACTCACTCGGTACCAATCCCTCTGGCGGAGATTTGGCACCTGCCCCGACCGCGCCTATACCGACACGTGAACCCTTTCACAAGTCACTCAAATGATGGCGGAAATGGGGGGACTATTTTCCCCCTTCGCGTGACATATTTGTCGACCGTTCAATTGGTTGGCGCGATATGAAAAGGCCGCGCCCTTGACCAGGCGCGGCCACCTTTTTGCGTTTCGTATCGACCCTATTCGGCCATGATGATTCTTTCGATCTGTTCCACCGGATGTCCGGTCAGATCCTTGGCGATTTCACCGGCGAGGCGCTTTTCGACCTCTTTATGATAATGTTTGCGAAGCTCGCCCAGGGTACGCGGCGGAGCGATTATGATGAGATTTTCAAATTCGTTGCGCAGCGCGCGCTTCTTCAGCATTTCGGCCGTCTCGGCGGCGAAGCGGTTTTCCTCCAGCTGGTGATAATCGGTTTCCTCATAGGAACTGCCTCCGGGGCCCGCCGAATTGGACATCCTACCCGCCTGATCACTCTTCTGATCCCGGTCCGGCGGATTGTCCTGCACGCGCTTGCGCTCCACTTCCAGCTTCAGGAATTCTCCGTCGCCTTCATTGCGGAAGAACAGCATCTTCTCCCCATCGGCGACAACCACGAAGCTTTTGTGAGGAACCTGCATATCAATCTCCTTCTTACCCACCCGACCAACGCCGCAAATGCGCCGATAGTTGCCGCGTGCTTTGGACGAAGAAGGGCAAACCAAAAGCGCGCTGCCGCTTGCCTGTCTGGCGCGCGAGCGCCATAGATTTGGCGATGCGGATACTCCTTACCAACGATGACGGCGTGAACGCGTCAGGCCTCAAGATACTAGAAAAGATCGCGTCCCGCTTTTCGGACGACATCTGGGTCGTGGCGCCCACGGAAGAACAATCGGGGGCCGGACATTCGCTGACGCTGACCCAGCCTGTTCGGCTTCGGAAACTGGGCGAACGGCGTTTCTGCGTTACCGGCACGCCGACCGATTCGGTGATGATGGCGATTGCCCATATCATGAAGGACAATCCACCCGATCTGGTGCTTTCGGGCGTCAATCGCGGCGCCAATCTGGGCGAGGATGTCACTTATTCGGGAACGGTTTCGGCGGCCATGGAAGGCGCGCTGGCCGGAATACCGTCGATCGCGCTCAGCCAGAGCTATGCCCGCGAAGGAATGGGCGACGGCGTGCCATTCGGAGCGGCCGAGGCCTGGGCGGAACAAGTGCTTCGCCCGCTGGTGGAGACGCTGATGGAGCCCCGTACCCTGGTCAATGTGAACTTCCCGGCGCTCCCCGCCGATGAAGTGAAGGGCGTTCGCGTGACGCAGCAAGGCCTTCGCGACTATGGCCGCCTGCGCATCGTCGAGCGAACTGACCCCCGCGGCTATCAATATTTCTGGTTCGGCCTGGGACCCATGCTGGAAACGCCGAGCCATTCGACCGATCTGGAGGCGATCGCGGACGGATATGTATCGGTGACCCCACTCCACCTTGATCTGACCCACGGACCCTCGCTCGGGCCCCTGGCGATCCTCTATAGCTGATGCGCGAACTCAGAAGAGGTCCGGATTATTCGACCCTCCAGCGCAAGGGCCGCCTGCCGGTCTGGCTGTCGATCACTTGGCGCGCCTTGTCCGTGGTGGGCCTGATCGGGATCGCCATCGCGGTACATTGGTTCGAACGGGACGGCCTCAAAGACACTGCCGATGGCCATATCAGCTTCCTGGACGTCATCTATTTCACGATGATCAGCGTCACCACGACCGGCTATGGCGACATCGTACCGGTCAGCAACCAGGCCCGCTTGTTCGATGCGATAATCGTCACTCCGATCCGGATCTTCGTCGTCCTGATATTCTTGGGCACGGCTTATTCTTTCGTCCTTCGGCGAACATGGGATAAATGGCACATGGCCCGCATTCAGAAAAATCTTTGCAATCACATCGTCCTGGCGGGCTTCGGCACCACCGGGTCGGAAACCGCTGACGAACTCATCGCCCGAGGGACCAAGGCGGATGACATCGTCGTCATCGATACCGATGATGAAGCGCTGGATAGGGCCAAGTCGATCGGCTGCATCGTGATGAATGCGGACGCCACCCGGGACAAGACGCTCCAGGCCGCGCGGATCGCCGAGGCCCGGGCCATGGTTATTTCCGCTGGGCGCGACGACACTTCGATCCTGATGGCGCTGACCGCCCGCCACTTGGCCCCTGACCTTGCGATCAGCGTGGCGGTGCGCAACGAGGATAATGAATTGCTCGCTCGCCAGGCCGGCGCGACCACCGTGATAAACCCGGTAAGCTTCGCCGGCCTCCTGCTGGCGGGCTCTACCAACGGGGCGCATATCGCCGATTATATCGCTGACCTCGCCTCCAGCAGCGGACGGGTGCAATTGGCCGAGCGGGAGGTTACGGCCGAGGAATGCGGAAAGCCCCTGTCCGCCATCTCCAACGGCATGGGCGTCCGGGTCTATCGGGATGGGCGGCCCTATGGCTTCTGGGAACCGGAGGCCGGATCCCTGATGCCTGGCGATTGCATAGTCGAAATCCTGCCGACTTCGACCACCGAGGCCGCCAACCTCCCCTAGAAGAATTGTTTGCGGATGCTGAGCCGGATCGAGCGGCCGAGCGGGTCGATTAAATCGGGCTGGTAGCTTATCGGCGTCAGGCCCGCCGCATCGCGCACCTTCAGCCGGCCGTCGAAAATATTGTCAACCGACAGGCTGATCCTGGTCCGACGGAAGACAGGATATTTCTCCACAAGCGATCTTTGCTGCCCGAGATCGGCGAACAACCGCAGGTTGATCGTCGCCAGATCGGAGAAGCGAAGATCGCTTTCCCCGCCCAAAGGTCCGCCGCGGACATTCGTGCCGCTCTTCCAATTCGCATTGGCCCGCGCGCCCAGGCCGTTCTTGAACAAGCCCGCCTGGAATTCGACCTCATGCCTGGGCTGGCCGCCGCGATTACCGGTGGCCGATCCATTGAGCAGATCGAGTTCGGGCACGCCTTGGCGGATCAGGATTTCATTTTGGAGATGCCAGGTGTGGTAGAAAGCCAGCTGCAGGCGGCCACCCCGTCCACCGCCCGGACCGCCGCCAAAACGGCCTCCGCCGAATCGCCCGCCCGCGCCGCCTCCTTCACGGCGGCCGCGCGGCCGATCATCTTGCGCGGCCGGAGCGTCAGTTGCGGGCGGGGTTGATCCGGGCGCCGCCTGCTCCACGGAACCCGCCTGCCGGGCGGGCCGAGTGCCTTCGGCAGGCGTCGCGCCAGCCGCGCCGGGGCCTACCGCTTCGGCCCGCTGGCGCCAGCGTCCGTCACGCACCGGCGGGGCCGATGCGATCGGTTTGGAGAAATTGACGCCCCAGCGGAATTCCTTGCGGTCCGCACGCGCGAAATTGACCGGGCGATTATCGATCCGAAGCAATCGGCCGTCGGTATCGCGCTGGAAACGGTCTGGGAAAGCCGCCTCGATTTCAGGGGTCGCGGTCGGAAAGGAAGCGATCGGATTGCGGATCCGGCTGCTGATATAATTGGCGGTCAGCGACAAATTGGTTTCCGACAGCGGCTTTACCGTAAGCCCCAACTTCATCACCCGGCGGTTGTCGGCCAGCAAATCGCCATTGCCGCCATCGATGCGAATGATGTCGACCGTCTCCCCGCGCAGGAAATCGAAAACGCGGACATTGGGCGTGAAGACAGTTGGATCGCCAAGCTGCTGCACGCTCGGCGCGCCATCCTCGTCGGTAGCCGACGCAATCAAATCCACTTGGGCAATCGGCGACCAGCGGAGCCCGCCGCCCAAGGTGGTCAGCGCCCCGAAATCGGACAGCCTCTCCATCTCGGCATTGGCGTTCAGGGACAGGTCCCCGATCGCCGAAAGCACGCCGCGTCGCCGGCTGGCGATGGGCACATCCACATTGGCCTGCACAGTGCCGCGCCCGCGCGCGACCTCCCGATCCTGCTCTACGCCCGAACGGATCGACTCGCCGGCAAGGACAAGCCGTTCCGCCCCGACGCGGAAACTGGTCGAAACGTGGCCCGCGGGAAGGTCGAACAGCGATCCGTTCACCACCAATTCCGCATTGGCGGTTTCGGTCCGGATCAGCGCCCGGTCCCGTTCGACCAAAGATACCGCCTCGCGCTGGCGATCGGTGAGTGAAAGCGACGAACCCCGATCGTAATTGCCGGTGAAGGACCAGCGCCAGGGAAGGATGTCGCCGTTCAGTGCGACCCCCAGGTGACCGATACGGATTTTCCCCTCGCGTATCAGGACCCGGCCACCGCCGGCTTGCGCCAGACCGAGCCGGGTTTCACTACCGCTTTCGTCATAACGCGCATTCACGGTGGAGCTTATGTCGTTCAAAATGGTGCGGTTGAACGTTCCCGCTAGCGAAAGCTGGTCGCTTTGAGGCAACAGGCTTCGATATTCGCCAAGCTCATTGCCGATCAGGTCCCGTTCGCTTTCCAGCAACGCGGAGCTGCGCTGATATTCCGCATCGAGGCTCCAGCGACCATTTCGGTTCAGCCGCAATATATTGACGTCGCCTTCCAGCATCTCGCGGCCCCCGGCGGTCGGAAATCCGGCCTCGACTTCGGCGGTGGTCGCCCTGAAGCGGCGGCGAAGCACGAAGTTCACCACGCGCTGGTCGGCGCGATAGCCATACGCCAAAGCGGCCTCTTCCGGGAGGATATCGACCCGCTCGATCGCTTCGGGCGGCAGGTCCCTTATTTCCGAAAAGCCCGAAATGCGGCGACCGTTCACCAAGGTGATCGGCCGCCCTCCCCCACGGCCCTGGCCGCTTTGGGTCTGCGGGGCGAGCGCATCAAGCAGCTCGGTGATGCTGCCCGCGCCATAGGCCCGAATGTCGCGTCGATCGAGCTGGATTTCGGGCTCGATGTCCCCGATCACCGCGCCGCGTTCGCGCTGGCCGGTTACGACGATCTCTTCGCCGTCCGCCTCCTCGTCATAAAATTCTTCGTCCGGATCCTCATTGGCAGGCACGACCTCCGGGGCATCATCAGGAGCGGGCAATTCGGTGCCGGCGGGAGCCACGACCTGCGCCTGAAGGGCGGCCGGCATGGCGCTCGCTAGAAGTCCGAGGATCAGGGATTTTTTGAATGACATGGAAGGGAGCCTTACGCCTTAAAACACTGCACGCCCCGACGGCCCTCTGCTGGATCGAGGCTGAACGTCATCTTTATTGTACGGCTACGCCTCCGCCTACACATCAAAATGCCAAAGCCAGGCCCGCGATCCTTGGATGAGGCGAGGCCGGCGCGGCATTGGGCGCAACCGATCCAACGAGGCCGGACGTGGCCAGATCGCAAGTGAGATGTCATGTTCGTACTAGAAGGCCGCGACTTTGGCGTCAGGAATTCTTCCGCCTCACCGAACTGGCCGAAACAAGGGATTCAGCAGGGCTGAGATCAGGCAAATTCTCCAATTCGCGATACAGATAGAGAAGATCGGCTGTGAGCAGATCATCCAGCAAATGCCCTAAGCTGTCGGCTACGAAATAACAGGCCTGGAAGGCGTCGGAACGGTAGCGGGTGCGCAGCACTCGGCGGATATCGAAGGACGAGCGATGCGGGATTTCGCTTTCCAGCGAGAAGCGTGACTCCCCGAAGCTCGACAGGATGCCGGCGCCGAATATTTTGAGTTCGCCCTCTTCGAGGGCCAGGCCGAATTCCACGCTGTACCAGTAGAGGCGCGCGAGCCGGTGCATTTGGCCCAGCTCCAGCGCTCTCAACCCCTCGCGACCCAAGGCCTGCATAAAATCGGCAAAAGCGGGCTGCGCGAGCAAAGGCACATGGCCGAATACGTCGTGAAAGACGTCGGGCTCCTCCAGATAGTCGAGCTGCGCGGCGGAACGGATGAAATTGCCGGCCGGAAAACGACGCTCGCTCAGATGCCGGAAGAAGATTTCGTCGGGTACCAGTCCCGGCACTGAGACCACCGTCCAGCCGGTACGGGCCAGCAGCCGCTCGTTCAGTTCGTTCAATTCAGGGATCCCGGGACGGGAAAGCCGGAGAAGGTCGAGCCCCTCGGCAAAGGCCCGCACGGCCCGTCCGGACAGCATTTCCTGCTGGCGCGCGAACAGGAGATCCCAGACGCGGTGGTCCTCGGGCGTGAACCGGCCCCAATCCTGATCGATGGTCCAGTCGGCCGCAGCGCCCGGCGGAGGGCTTGCGGCGCGAGGCGTCTGCGTCGGGGCCGTCTCGGCAGTGAAATCTGTGAACATGGCTGGGTTTCCTTGGCAAAGAAAAACCCCGCCCGGAGGGTCCGGACGGGGTCGATATGACGTTTTTAACTGAAATCAGCGCGTCAGATCGGTGCCGCCCGGGCAGATGCGCGATAATAATAAAGGGCGGCAGGAACCGGGCCCTGCGCAACGCGCAAGCCGGTCGAAAGGTCGATCCTGAAGAGCTTCAAATCCTTCATCACCCTTTGCTTGTCGTGCCACAGCCTCCCTGTCAATGCCGGGTTATCCGCCCGGTTTCACGCGGATACCGCTCGCCCCCGGCCTTACCCGCGCCTATTTCCCCTAGGAAAATCCGGCTTTTCCCCCTATGGGGGCGCCTCCCATGGCAACGATACTCCCCTCACCGCCCAAGGTCGGCATGGTCTCGCTCGGCTGCCCCAAGGCGCTGGTCGATAGCGAACGCATCCTGACCAAGCTCAGGAGCGACGGCTACCAGCTTTCGCCCGATTACGAACAGGCGGACGTGGTGCTGGTCAATACGTGCGGGTTTCTCGATTCGGCGAAAGAAGAGAGCTTGGCCGCGATCGGCGAGGCGATCGCCGAGAATGGCCGCGTGATCGTCACTGGCTGCATGGGACGGGAGGCCGAGCTCATTCGCGCGCGCTTCCCGCAAGTGCTCGCGATTACCGGCGCGGCCCAATATGAAGATGTGGTTGGCGCCGTCCACCAGGCCGCCCCGATGCCGCCTTCCGCCTATCTTAACCTGGTGCCTGACAGTGGCCTCAAGCTCACGCCGCGCCATTATTCCTATCTGAAGATTTCAGAAGGCTGCAACCATCGCTGCAGTTTCTGCATCATTCCTTCGATCCGTGGCGATCTGGTCAGCCGCCGCCCCGATGCGATCCTTCGTGAGGCCGAGAAACTCGTCGCCGCGGGGACGAAGGAATTGCTGGTGATCAGCCAGGATACTTCCGCCTACGGCATCGACGTGAAGCACGCGTCCTGGCCGTGGAAGGGCGGTGAGGTTCGCGCACACATGACCGATCTTGCGCGGGAGCTGGGCAAATTGGGCGCCTGGGTCCGCCTCCATTACGTCTACCCCTATCCGCATGTAGACCGGGTGATCCCGCTTATGGCCGAAGGCCTGGTCCTCCCTTATCTCGATATCCCATTCCAGCATGCCGCACCTTCGGTGCTGAAGGCGATGAAGCGTCCGGCAAACGAGGCCAAGGTACTCGAGCGAATCCGTGGCTGGCGTGAAATCTGCCCTGACATCGCCATCCGTTCGACCTTCGTCGTGGGCTTCCCGGGTGAGACCGAGGCCGATTTTGAATATCTTCTGCAATGGCTGGACGAAGCGAGGCTCGACCGCGTCGGCGCCTTCCGATTCGAACCCGTCCAAGGCGCGGCCGCCAACAGTCTTCCCGGCGCGGTTCCGGAAGAAGTGAAGGAAGAACGCTACACCCGCCTGATGGAATGCACCGCGGCCATTTCGACCGCCAAGCTCGCCGCCAAGGTCGGGGGGACTCTCGACGTGATCATCGATGTGGCCGACGGCGAAGGGGGTGCCACGGGCCGCAGCCAGGCCGACGCGCCGGAGATAGATGGCGAAGTCCATCTTCGCGACGCCTTCGTCAAAGAGGGCGACATCATCTCGGTCCTCATCGAAGATGCCGACGAGCATGATTTGTTCGGAGTTCCAGTCGCTGCATGACCAATCTTTCCGCTTTGCTCCGCGCCGACAAGAATGAGGCGGCCATTCCGATACACCTGGTCGATAAAAAGACTTTCGAGCCATGGCTGAAGGATCAGCCGGAACGGGTCAGGCAGGCGGTCGGAGCACAGGGGTTCAAGGCAGAAGGCTATCAAATCGCTACCCTGCCGGGCGAAACCTCCAGCTTATGGTCGGCAGTCCTCGGTGTAGCCAAAGTCGATGACCTGAGCGTCTGGTGCCTTTCCAAGGCGGCGGAGGCGCTGCCGGAAGGCCTTTATCGCGTCGCCGGTCGTGGCCCAGGGCCGGCGATGCTTGGCTGGCTGCTCGGCCAATATCGCTTCGACCGATACAAGAAGGAGCCTTCGAAAAAAGGCCCGAGGATACTCCTCACCGACGATCCTTCGCGGATCGCGGAGACACTCTTGCAGGCCGAGGCGACCGCTCTCGTTCGCGATCTGGTAAACATTCCCGCTGGCGATCTGGGCCCCCTGGAATTGGAAGCCGCGGTGGCTGAAGTCGCCAAAGATTGTTCGGCTACCCTGTCATCGACCTCTGGACCGACGCTCGACGCGGAATATCCAATGGTTGCCGCGGTCGGCCGTGCCGCTTCGTGTGATCGCGGACCGCGTCTTATCGAGCTTGAATGGGGCGATCAACGACACCCCCGGATCGCGATTATCGGCAAGGGCGTCTGCTTCGACTCGGGCGGGCTGGATATCAAGAACGCGTCCGGCATGCGGCTGATGAAAAAGGATATGGGCGGCGCCGCCCATGCGCTCGCCTTGGCTCTTTTGATAATGAAGAGCCGGCTTCCGGTCCGGCTTCACTTGATCATCCCCGCGGTGGAGAATGCTATCTCGGGCAACGCTTTCCGTCCCGGCGACGTGATCAGGAGCCGCAAGGGCCTGACCGTCGAAATCGGCAACACCGACGCCGAAGGGCGGCTGGTGCTGGGCGATGCGCTCACCCGGGCCGCGGAAGACAAGCCTGAGCTGATGATCGATTTCGCGACATTGACTGGGGCTGCTCGTGTAGCGCTCGGCCCGGACCTTCCTGCCTTATTCTCCAATAACGACCTGCTGGCGCAAGATCTGCTTCAAGCGGGAGAGGCCGTTTCCGATCCCGCCTGGCGAATGCCGCTCTGGAAACAATATGAAGACATGCTCAAATCCGACATTGCCGACCTTGGCAACGCGGCCGACAGCCCGATGGCGGGATCGGTAACCGCAGCTCTCTTCCTCCAGGCGTTCGTGCCCGACGGAATGAACTGGGCGCATTTCGATACCTTCGCCTGGCGATCGACATCCAGGCCGGGCCGACCGAAGGGCGGAGACGCGATCGGGCTACGCGCCGCGTGGCAATTGCTGCGGTCCCGTTATCCGGCCTGAGACTCGGTTCGTCTCTTTTGCGTCGATTTTTCAAGGGATAGCGAAACGAATCAGGTCCTGACTGGTTGTAGCTCCGAAACGTAACTCCAAAGATTTTCGGAGAAGGCCGCAGTGTCTGACCGCTCCCTCAAAAGCTGGATGCAAACCCTGATCGGTTATGTCCGTTCGGGTCAGCCGGATCTCACCAACCGGCAAATGGCGCTCATGCTGCTGGTTTACCTCACTCCCGGGCCGCACACGGTGCGAGGGCTGGCCAATATGCTGGGCGTTTCCAAACCCGTCATAACACGCGCCTTGAATACGCTTGGCTCGCTCGGCTATCTGCGGCGGGTCCGCGATGAGGCGGACCGGCGCAACGTATTCGTCGCGCAGACCAGCACGGGACAGGAATTCCTTGAAAGCTTCGAACGTAATATCGAGCAGGACGGCCAATCCCGACGCTCAGTCAAGGAAAAGGGAATCCTCCTCCAGCATTGAGCGATTCACGCTGAGCGGCCCGTCATCGGACTTCGATCCCTTTCACCATGCCTATCGGGCGGACCTGGCGGACGTAGAGTTGGCCAGCAAATTATTCGCGCCGCATTATGCCGAGGCGGCGCCTCGGATTTGCGGCCCTGATCCCGCTCCTCTCTACTCGCAGCCGGCGACTTCCGCCGACACAATGGCGGAACTCCAGCCTGGCGAATCGTTCGGATTGCTCGATATCACCGCCGGCTGGGCCTGGGGGTACAGGATGTCCGATCATCTGGTTGGCTATCTGCGCGCGAGCGATCTCGCGGCTGCCGAAGGGGCCTGAGGCTCACCAAACCAGCCGTCTTCAGCGGCGTGAGCCGGCTTCACATTTCCCCGCGAGCGCGGCGAAGGGCATACCATTTACGGACATTGGCGTTGTGCTCGGCCAAAGTGTTGGCGAACACATGGCCGCCGGTCCCGTCCGCGACGAAATAAAGCGCCTGCGTTCTCGCTGGATTCAGTACGGCCCCGATCGATTCCTTGCCGGGATTGGCGATCGGACCGATCGGAAGCCCAGCCCTGGCATAAGTATTATACCCGTTGTCAGCATTAAGTTCCGATCGAAGGATACGGCGACCGAGCGGCTTGCCCTTGGTAATCGGGTAGATGACAGTGGGGTCGGCATCAAGCTTCATGCCAATTCTCACACGATTGCTGTAAACTCCTGCAACCATTGGTCGTTCGGACGCCTTGCCTGTTTCCTTTTCCACGACCGAGGCCAGGATGATGGCCTCTTCTTTGCTCGTCACCACGCTGTGCGGCTGCCGCTTGGCCCATAAGCCGTCGAGCTCTTTGGTCATGGCATCCTGCATCCGTTTCAGCACGGCAGCCCGGCCTTCGCCGCGCTTGAAGCTGTAGGAATTGGGAAGCACCGATCCTTCCTCGGGCACCGGAATCGAGCCGGTAAGCAACTTTTGCTGCATCAGTTTCTCGTAGACCAGGATCGAGGGCGTGCCTTCGGGGATGGTAACGAGCCGCTGCACCGGTTGGCCGCGCTGCAGCAAGTCCAGGATTTCCGACCCGCTCGCGCCAGCCGGGATCTCGAATTCGCCAGCCTGGACCGGATCGTTCGAGCCGAAGATACGAGCCATGGCCTTGTAGGTCTGAGCGGTGCCCGGGATCATTGCCTGCGACTCCAGTTGGCCCGCGACGCTGCCGAGGCTCGAACCTTCCTCGACGATTAAGTTGTGCGGCCCGTCGGCCGGGCCGGAACTTGCCCAAAGCTGCCAATAGGCGAAGACCGCGGCCAGCGCCGCCAGGCCCATCAGGATCAGAAGCAGTCTTTTCATCGGACGCGCGTCAAACCGCGCGCATCACCAGGCTTGCATTGGTGCCGCCAAAGCCGAAGCTGTTGTTGAGCACCGCCTTTACGCGCCTTTCCTTGGCTACATGCGGCACCAGATCGACGCCGACCGTACCCTCGCTTGGATTGTCGAGGTTGAGCGTTGGCGGCACGATCTGGTCGCGGATCGCGAGCATGCAGAAAATCGCCTCCACCGCGCCGGCCCCGCCCAGCAAATGGCCGATGGCGGATTTGGTCGAGCTCATCGACAATTGGCCGACCGCATCGCCGAACAGTCGACGCACGGCGCCCAGTTCCAGTTCATCGCCCAAGGGCGTCGACGTGCCGTGCGCGTTGATATAATCGATATCGGTCAACGCGAGGCCCGACCTTTTCATCGCGACCTCCATCGCACGATAGCCGCCAACGCCCTCGGGATGCGGCGCGGTGACATGATAGGCGTCGCCGGACATGCCATAACCGATCAGCTCAGCATAAATCTTGGCGCCGCGGGCCTTGGCTCTTTCATATTCCTCCAACACGACCACGCCGGCACCCTCGCCCATCACGAATCCGTCGCGGTCCTTGTCGTAAGGACGCGAAGCGCGTTCGGGCTGGTCGTTGAAATTGGTGGAAAGCGCCCTCGCTTGCGAAAATCCGGCGATGCCGAGGGGGCAGAGCGCGCTTTCGGCGCCGCCGGCAAGCATCACGTCCGCATCGTCCAACATGATCATCCGCGCGGCATCGCCGATCGAATGCGCTCCGGTCGAACAGGCGGTCACCACCGCGTGATTGGGACCCATCAGGCCAAATTTGATCGAAACTTGACCTGAAATGAGGTTGATCAGACGACCATGGACGAAATGCGGGCTGACGCGGCGCGGGCCCTTTTCGTGAAGGACGATCGATTCCTTTTCGATACCCGGAAGGCCGCCGATGCCGGAACCGATCGAGACGCCCGTGCGCAGGCGCTGTTCCTCGGTCATGTCGGTGAGGCCCGCATCCTCGAGGGCTTGGCCGGCAGCATCTATGCCATAGATGATGAACGGATCCACCTGCCGCTGCACCTTGTGATCCACCCTTTTGTTCGGGTCGAATCCAAATTCATGCTCGGGCGGCTTGATCTCGCAGGCGATCTGGCACGCATAATCGGTCGGATCGAAGCGAGTGATCCGGGCCGCTCCGCTTTTGGAGGCGAGGATGTTCTTCCAGCTCGTCTCGACGTCGGCGCCAAGTGGCGTGACAAGCCCGAGACCGGTGACGACTACGCGACGCATTGGGTAACTCCTCACGAAACTCAGACAAAAACGGCCCCCCGGCCTGGGACGGGGAGCCGTTTTAACAAAGCGGCTCGATCATCGCCGGGCCGGAGCCAAGATGATTGGGCTTAGGCCTTATTGGCTTCGATATAGTCGATAGCGTCCTTGACGGTGCCGATCTTCTCGGCGGCATCATCGGGGATTTCCACGCCGAACTCTTCTTCAAACGCCATTACCAGCTCGACAATGTCGAGGCTGTCTGCGCCCAGATCGTCGATGAAACTGGCTTCTTCGGTGACCTTTTCGGCCTCCACGCCCAGATGCTCGACAACGATTTTCTTAACGCGTTCGGCGGTCTCGCTCATATTCGAACCTTCCCTAGGTTTGTTTGACTTTCGCACTAGCCGCTCCCGGCGCCCGCTGGCAAGTGGCGCGAAGCAAGTGGGCCTTTTCCCTGAATTTACAACATCGCCATCCCGCCATTTACGTGCAGCGTCTGGCCGGTGACATAGGATGCTTCGCGGCTGGAGAGATAAACCGCCGCGGCCGCAATGTCGCTTCCTTCGCCAAGCTTGCCGATCGGGATCCGGCCGAGCAACGCTTCCTTCTGCACGTCTGGCAGAACATCCGTCATCGGCGAGGCGATAAATCCGGGCGCGATGCAATTGACGGTAATGCCCCGGCTCGCGACTTCCTGTGCCAATGCCTTGGACATCCCGATCAAGCCCGCCTTGGAGGCGGCGTAATTGGCCTGGCCCGGGTTTCCAGTGACGCCTACGACGGAGGTTATGGAGATGATACGGCCATGGCGCGCGCGCATCATGGGTTTCAGCGCGGCGCGCGCGAGACGGAAGGCTGCCTCCAGATTGATCCGAATGACGTCAGTCCACTCCTCATCCTTCATCCGCATGGCAAGGTTGTCGCGCGTAACACCGGCATTGTTGACGAGGATATCCAGCTGCCCCAGCGCCTCCAAGGCCTGCGGCACCAGCGCATCGACCGCAGCCGAGTCCGAAAGATTGCAAGGAAGGATGATGGCCTCGCCGCCAAGATCGGCCTGTACTTCGCGCAGCTTGTCCTCGCGCGTGCCCGAAAGTGCGACCCGCGCGCCCTGTTGCGCCAGCGCCCCGGCGATCGCCGATCCCAACCCGCCGGACGCGCCGGTGACTAAAGCCGTCATTCCAGTCAAATCGAACATGGGCTCAGATCTCCTTCACCAGAGCTTCTATATCCTGCATCGTCACGACGCTCGTGATCCTCGCATCAGGCGCGATGCGCTTCACCATCGGGCCCAACACCTTGCCCCCAAATTCGATGAAGTGCGTGACCCCCGCCTCGCTCATTGCCACGATGCTTTCGCGCCAGCGCACCATGCCAGTGACCTGTTCGACCAGCAGGCGCCTTATCTCGTTCGGATCCTCGACGGGGGCAGCGACAACATTGGCATAAATCGGGATCGCGGGGGGCCGGATGTCGGTTTCTCCAAGGGCTTTCGCCATCGCTTCGGCAGCAGGTTGCATCAGCGGACAATGAAACGGCGCCGAAACCGGCAACAGCAAAGCGCGCTTAGCCCCCTTGGCCTTGGCGATCTCCAGCGATCGCTCGACGGCATCTTTGTGGCCGGAAACAACGACCTGCCCCGGATCATTATCGTTGGCGACGGTACAGACTTCGCCCTGCGCGGCTTCTGCGGCCACCTCCTGCGCCGCCTCCAGCCCAAGGCCCAGCAAGGCGGCCATTGCGCCCTGCCCCACCGGTACGGCCGCCTGCATGGCGCGGCCGCGAAGCTTCAGCAATCGGGACGTGATGGTGAGGTCGAAGGCCTCGGCAGCGCAAAGGGCCGAATATTCGCCAAGGCTGTGTCCCGCCACGAAATCCGCTTTCTCGATCGCAACGCCCGAAACGCGGAAGGTTGCGAGCGCATTGGCCATGATCGCCGGCTGCGCGTTTTCGGTCAGCATTAGCTCCTCTGGCGGGCCCTGCGCCATCAGGCGCGCCAGATTCTGCCCCAAGGCCTCGTCCACTTCCTGGAACACGGCGCGAGCGACGGCGTCGGCCTCGGCAAGTGCCTGGCCCATACCGACCGACTGACTTCCCTGGCCCGGAAAAATAAATGCGCGCATGTGGCCCTCCTGTTGCGCGGCTGGTAAGCCAGCCACACCATTTGTTGCGGGCTGGTAAGCCAGCCCTGGGCAAAAGCGCAAGCGGGGCTTGCCTTTTCCGGGGTTTTCGGCCATCAGCCGGCCATCCGGGGCGGAAGGCGTGACTTTCCAGCCCCGGTTTATTTTTAGACGACAGCCGGAGGGGCGTTCGCAGTGGGCGGCGTCAGCGATCGGCCAAGGACAAGGAATGCGCGACATGCCGCTCTATGAGCATGTATTTCTCGCGCGTCAGGATCTGGCTCAAGCCCAGGTCGACGCGTTGGCGGAAAACGCCACCAAAATCATCACCGACAATGGCGGCACGGTCGTAAAGACCGAGACCTGGGGCCTTCGCAGCCTCGCCTACCGGATCGCCAAGAACCGCAAGGCCCATTATGTGCTGCTGGACGTCGATGCGCCTCCGGGCGTGGTCGCCGAACTCGAGCGCCAAACTCAGATCAACGAAGATGTCATCCGCTACATGACGATCAAGGTCGATGGCCACGAGGCCGGCCCTTCCGCCATGATGCGCCGCAACGAGCGCAGCGAACGCGGCGATCGTGGCGACCGTGGTGGTCGCGGCGGTGACCGTGGCGGCGATCGTGGCCCTCGTCGCGACCGCGACGATGACGGCTTTGACAGCTAAGCGATAAGGACAGACACATGGGACGCCCATTTTTCCGCCGCCGCAAAAGCTGCCCCTTCTCGGGCAAGGATGCCCCCGCGATCGATTATAAGGATGTTCGTCTGCTGCAGGGCTTCGTGTCCGAACGCGGCAAGATCGTTCCTTCCCGTATAACCGCCGTTTCGGCAAAGAAGCAGCGCGAACTCGCCAAGGCGATCAAGCGTGCCCGTCACCTGGGCCTGCTTCCCTATGTCGTGAAATAAGGAGCAGTATCATGGATGTTATTCTGCTCGAACGTATCGAGAAGCTCGGCGCCATCGGCGATGTCGTCAAAGTGAAGAACGGCTATGCCCGCAACTTCCTGCTTCCCAACGGCAAGGCGCTTCGTGCCAACGAATCCAACCGCAAGGTCTTCGAAGCCAATCGCGAGAAGATCGAGTCCGACAATGCCGAGCGTCGCTCGGCAGCGGAAAAGGATTCCAAGACCGTTGAAGGCGTGACGATCCAGCTGATCCGTCAAGCTTCCAATACGGGCCAGCTTTACGGTTCGGTTTCGGCCCGTGATCTCGCCGAAGCGCTGGAAGCGGATGGCCACAAAGTCGCCAAAAACCAGATCATCCTCGATCGTCCGATCAAGGCGATCGGCGTTCAGGACGTGAGGGTTTCGCTTCACCCGGAAGTCTCGGTCACGATCCACGTCAACGTCGCGCGTTCGCCCGAAGAGGCCGAGCTCCAGGCGAAGGGCGTCGATGTCATGGCCGACATGTTCGAAAAGGACACGGCAGGCTTCACCGAGGATTTCGATCCGAATGCTGAGCCTGGCGAAATTCCGACCGATGAGCCGGAAGCCGCCGCGCCGGCCGAAGCCAGCGAAGAAGTGGAAGCGGACGAAGAAGCTTAGGTTTCTTCTCCTTCCCGCGAATAGGCCGCTGGCTCTGGGAGCCGGCGGCCTTTTTTGTGGCCGCGGGGCAGTCCCCGCATTAGCAAGGCAGGCGGAGTGGGGATGCATGGCGCCTGAGCAATTGAGCGGGGATATGTTGGCCGAACTGGCGGCGGACCCGCGATGGTTCCCGCAGGCATTCGATCCGGCGTCGAACCGTGTCTTGCTGGTTCGGAAGAATGAGCGGGATTATCGCGCCGCGAGCTTCCTCGACCAGCGCTCGCTGGGCCCCAATAATGAGCGGATGATCGTCTCCTGGGAGGATCTGGAAGGTGCCATCCCCGGAGAATCACGCGCCGATGCCCATTTCATCTTTCATATCGGCCATGTCGGTTCGACCCTGATATCTCGCCTGCTGGGCGAGGCAGAGACGGTCCTGGCCTTGCGCGAGCCGCTGATCATTCGGGCCTTTGCCGAGATTTCACCGGTCGAGCGCGCCAGCAGGATGAAGGTCCTGCAAAGACTGCTCGCCCGGACCTTCCGTCCGCAACAGCGATCCATCGTCAAGGCAACCAGCTTTACCAGCGAGATTGCTTCCGAACTCGTGCCCGATGGATCCCGGGCGCTTTTCCTCTACGCGACAGCCCGTCACTACATCGAGGGCATATTGGCGGGCGACACCTCACGGCAGGAACTGAAAATATTGGCTCCAAGCCGCCAGCAAAGGCTTGCTGGCCGCTGCCGCGAGCTTGGTCCTGCGCGATCCGAGGCGATTCAGGCGGCAGTGGCGTGGGCGTGCGAAATGACTTCCCTGGAAGGTCAGTCGGCAAGGCTCCCCTCGGCCAGCGTGATGTGGCTAGATTTCGATCGCTTCCTGGAAGATCCGGCCCGACATCTGGCCGACATCGCCGATTTTTTTGACGTACCGCTCGGCGCGCAGGCCTCGACCGCTATCTGCTCGGGAACCCTGATGCAGCGCTATTCGAAAGCCCTGGAATATGAATATAGTCCGGGATTGAGACGGGAGGTCCTGGCCGATGCCCGGCGAAGGCACGGGCCTGCGATCGACGAAGCCATTGAGTGGTTGGCCGCAGGGTCAAGGAACTGCTCTTTGCTGGCCGCCGCGATCGGCCGGGCGAGTTAAGGAACCAGAATGTTCAAGGAAATCAGCCTTCTTTCGGACCAGCAGCTCGAGGACCTTCGGAAAATCGCGGCATCGGCCGAATTCGTAGACGGCCGGATTACCAATCCGCACAACCAGGCCAAACAGAACCAGCAATTGCACGATCCCGCCTCGTATCAGAAATCGGCGAAGATAATCGGCCAGGCTCTTTCGGTGAATGAGGATTTCCGGAACTTCGCCTTCCCCGTCAATGTCGCGCCCCCTCTGATGACCCGCTATACGCCCGGCATGCGTTATGGAGCGCATACCGACGCGGCCTTCCTCCAACTCGCCAACGGTCCACTGCGTTCCGACCTTAGCTGCACCATATTCCTCAGTGATCCGGCAAGCTATGAGGGCGGCGCATTGCGCATCGTGCTTGGCACCAGCGACATTCGTTTCCGCGGGGAAGCCGGAACGGCAATTCTCTACCCTTCGGATATGCTCCACGAGGTCGAGCCGGTCATCAAGGGGGAGCGGCTGGTGGCCATAACCTTTATCCAGAGCCGCATTGCCGACCCATTCCGCCGGGAATTGCTTTACGAGTTGAATGAGGTAGCCGCGCACGAGGGCCTGAACATGGCCCCTGAAAACTTCACCCGGCTCCAGCTCGTTCAGCACCAATTGCTTCGCTATTGGGGCGACAGTCCCTGACGCTCAAGGTTTAAGTTCGGGCCCTTCAATAGCCCATCAGGGCGAGCACTTCGCGGCGGCTTCGTTCGTCCTTCCGGAAAGTGCCCATCATCCGGCTGGTGGTCATCATAACGCCCGGCGTGTTGACGCCGCGCGCGGTCATGCAGGCGTGGCTCGCCTCGATCACTACGGCGACGCCCTGAGGCTCAAGATGCTCCCAGATGCAGTCGGCGACTTGGGCCGTCAACCGTTCCTGCACCTGCAGGCGGCGTGCAAATCCGTGGAGTACGCGCGCAAGCTTGGAGATACCGACCACCCGATGGCTGGGAAGATAGGCGATAGCCGCCTTGCCGATGATCGGCGCCATGTGATGCTCGCAATGCGACTGGAAAGGTATGTCCTTCAGCAGCACGATCTCGTCATAGCCGCCAACCTCATCGAAGGTGCGGCTCAGATGACGGGCCGGGTTTTCGCCATAACCCTGCGCATATTCGCGCCACGCTTTGGCGACGCGGGCCGGCGTATCCAGCAATCCTTCACGTGTCGGATCGTCACCTGCCCAGCGAATGAGGGTGCGGATTGCCTCCTGAACGTTCTGAGGAACCTCGATCTTGGAACGGACGTCGCCATCTTCTGATATGTCGCTCATGGGCGCTGGATACACATTCGCGGCCTATTTGGCGACTGACCAAGGATGATCCGATAAGTCTTGAGGGCGGATTCGCCGGACTCTAATCAATCGGCTTGCACCAGTTTTCGTGAAAAACGCCAATTCCGTTGAAAATGAAGAGGCTGTGACACCCGCTGGCGGAACGCCGGTGCTCACAATTCTATTAACCATTCTTTCAGCGAGATCCCTTAGCTTCTTGATCGGCGTCTAAAACGAAGGTCTTCAATTTTGCCCTACCACCCGATTGCCTCCGCTCCGATCGTGCACCTGGCGAAGCGTTTCGCTGTGCCACTAATAATCGGGATGGCGCCATTCCTCGCCGTAATTCTATCTTGGACGCCGGACGGGCAATCCGGGACACTCCTTACCTTATTCGTGAAGACCCTCTCGGTCCCAACTCTGGCGGTCGAGTTGATCGTCATAACCACTGCCTTGGTCATGAGACTATGTTTGCGCGGAAGCCCCAAATCTCCGCCCGGGTTTGTCTTGTGTTGCGCAGCGGCGTGGCTGGGCGTGGCCATCGCAACCGCGACCTGGATCGCCCCCGAGCCCGTCATCAGTTGGATGCGTACCTCTATATTACTTATTCACATCTCCTTCGCTTGGGCCATTTTTAATTTGTGCGAAAAGGGGATCGTCAAAAGGCAGCATCTTACAAACTGCCTGATGGGAGGGCTTACCGCTGTCACGGTCGCCCTTGCCGTCTTTGCCCAAACGGTCCGCGATCCTGCCGCTTTTAACTGGGTGAACGGACTTCCGGGCTTCGATAATTTCCGGCGGACAGGCTATTATGCTGCACCAATCATAGGGCTTTGCATTGGCAGCCTCCCCCGTGTGCAAGGCCGCCGCCGTTGGGCCTTTACGCTGATCGTGGTTTCATTCGCTTTCGCTCTTATCTTCTGGACCGGAACGCGCGGCGCCGTCGCCGCCATACTTGCTTCTTCGCTCGTGGGCCTGGTCTTATTTCCGTCTCTCCGGAACGCACAAAGATGGGGAGCGCTAGGCGCCGCGGCTTTGGCGGGCTTCTTGTTGTCTTCCTTTTTTCCTCAACCCGCTGCCAATATGAGCCTGCATCGGACGGGTGACCTGACCTCAGGCCGTACTCGATTATGGTCGGAAACTTGGGCCGCGATACGCGAAAGACCGTTTTTCGGTTACGGCGAAGGCCAAGTCACCGAGGTCATACAGTCACCCGACTTTTCCGGTGTGACTCATCCGCACAATCTTGCGCTGCAGACACTTTTGGCTTGGGGAGTAGTCGGCACGATCCTACTGCTACCCATCGCCGTTAAACTCGGGAGATGTGTGGTGCGGGATGCGCGTACAGATGATGGCGAAACATTACCCTTTGTGATGGGTATGATCGTTATTCTGTTGTATTCAAGCGTCGACGGAACACTTTTCCACGTTCAGTCGACATGTCTTTTCGCTACTTTCGCAGGGGCGGCGCTTTCTTGCAAGGAACGCGCCCCATCAAACAACCAGCGGCGGAAGGCCGATAAAATTGTGGTGACCCCGACAGGATTCGAACCTGTGGCCCTCAGATTAGGAATCTGATGCTCTATCCTGCTGAGCTACGGGGCCAGCCGCCCGCTGGTTAAGCTGCGGCCCGGCCCGGGTCAATTCTCCTTGCCGGGTTCCATTACCGGAAAGGGTAGCCGACCCACCATTATTCCATCGTCCATCAGGCTTTCGGATTGCGCTGGCGTGGCGCGGCCGTAAATAGGGCGGTCGTCGGCCTCGCCGACATGGATCGCGCGGGCTTCATCGGTGAAGCGGTCGCCGACATATTCCGACCCTACCAGGATCTTCTTCTGCGCGGCTGCCATCGCCGCCAGCAACTGCTTCACGCCCTCTGGGTCGGAAGAAACCATTTGCGATGCCGAACCGGGATCCGCTGCCTTCCTGTTGGCCTTGATGCCGACGCGCGGCGCGGTAACCGCTTTCTCCACGTCTGGAGCCCCGCACAGCGGGCATTCCACCAACCCGCAGTTGCGCTGCCCTTCATAATCCTCGCTCGAGCCGAACCAGGCTTCGAAGACATGGCCAACGGGGCGGCAGATAAGGTCGAAAACGATCATGCGGAGACTATGCCGCTTCAGGCCGCGAGCAACGGGTCGAGCTGGCCTTCGCGGTCGAGCGCAGAAAGGTCGTCGGATCCGCCGACATGCCGGTCGTCGATGAAGATTTGCGGCACGGTGTGGCGGCCATGGGCGCGCTGCATCATCTCGGCTCGCTTCTGCGCATCCATGCTGATTTCATATTCCTCATATCGGACGCCCTTTTCCTGGAGGAGTTTCTTCGCCCGGGCGCAATAAGGGCAGAAGGCTTTGGTATAGATTTCAACGCGTGCCATGGATTCTCCTCGGACCGCCGGATCGTTCGCGGCGGCGCGCTTGTCAATCATGCTCGTTCCTCACAACTCGCGCCCAGCAAATAATGTTCACCGCGGCGGCACCGGACCGTTTGAGCAATAGAGCACAGGCGTTGGCGGTCGCCCCCGTCGTATGGACGTCATCGATCAATATGATCGTGCGGCCGCGGACCCGCTCCCTGGAAGAAGCCTTGAGATCGAACGCGCCGCGTACCGCCAGCGCTCTGGCACGTCGATCCATGCCTTTGAGAGGCGGGGTATGTCTGGCACGGCGAAGCAGATCCACCTCAAGGTCGATGCCGCTGCGCCTCGCCAGCGCCGCGGCGATCAGGGCCGCCTGGTTGTAGCCGCGCTGCCAGATGCGCCAACGGTGGAGCGGCACGGGAGCGATGATCGCTTGTCCGTCCGGTCCTTCGAGATGGCGCCGCATAAAATGGCCTAGCGTTTCGGCAACCCCGGGTCGGCCGCCATATTTGAGCTTCAGGGCAATCTTCCGCGCCGTTTCGCCATAAGCGACTGCGGCCCGCAGGCTATCATAAGCAGGCGGGTCGGCGAGGCAGGCGCCACATTCGGCACCGGCACCATGATCATATTCGAACGGCAAGCCGCAGCGGTGGCAACAAGGCTCGCCAAGGAAGGATAAAGACTGCCAGCATGGGAGACAGAATCGGTGGGGCGCATCGGTTACCGTGCCGCAACCCGCGCAAGCGCGAAATTCAGGATATGACGGGCGCCGCTCAGCGCCACTGCTGCTGCACCGTTCATCCCGCCCTTGTTCCCGAAGCCATGTAGCGGCACAAGCCCGCTCGTGGACAGCGAAACCCCCTTTGATCGCCGGCTCCGCCGTCAGCGGCGCGATCAGGCGGCGAATAAATTCGCAAGGGCGGACTATCTTCACCATTTGATCGCCAACGAGTTGATGGAAAGACTTTCGCTCGTCACCCGTACATTCCGCAAGGCCTTCATTCTCGGCGCACCGGATCAATATCTGGAAGCCAGCCTTCAGCAAAAGGGGGTTGAGGTGACCGCGGCCGACCCGGGAGCGAAATTCGGGACGGCAGCGGGAATCCAATGCGACGAAGACCGCCTTCCGATTGCGGATGAAGCCTTTGACCTGGTGCTCAGCATCGGGCTGCTAGACAGTGTCAACGATCTGCCCGGCGCGCTCGCCCTCATCAGGCGCGCACTCAAACCCGACGGGTTGTTTCTGGCTGCATTTGCCGGCGCTGGCAGCCTTCCTCGTCTCAAGAGCGCGATGCTTGCCGCCGACGCGTTTGAAGGCGGCGCCGCGCCGCGCATCCATCCGCAGATCGATATCCGAACCGCCGGAGACCTACTCACGCGCGCCGGCTTCGCGCTCCCGGTCGTGGATTCGGACGCGATCATTATCCGTTTTCCGAATCTTCAAACCCTGGTCGCCGACCTTCGATCGATGGGCGCCACCAACACCCTCTCCGCACGGTCCCGGCTTCCGGTCCGCCGATTCGGGCTCTCGGCAGCCAAGGCGGATTTCGCGAGCGCCGCGGACCAGGACGGCAAGACTGCGGAGACGTTCGAAATTATCTACATGATCGGCTGGGCGCCCTCCCCCGATCAGCCTCTGCCGGCACGTAGGGGAAGCGGGGCCCAGTCGCTGGCCTCTATCCTGGGCCCAAAGATCTAAAGCAGCGCGCCCAGCAGATCGACCAGCGGTCTGTCGGGAGGAGGCATAGGGAGCGCGTGCATTTCCTGGGGACGCACCCACTGCAATCCGCTCGCATCAAGAGCTTCCGGCTCTCCCCGCCATTCGCGGCAAATATAAAGAAGAAGCAGCAAATGCCGTCCCTCCAGATCCGCGCTGGCAAACGTAGCGGGCGAAATGCGGGAATGATCGACGTCAATTCCCAACTCTTCCCTCAGTTCGCGAATGAGGGCGGCCTCGGGCGATTCGCCTTTTTCCACCTTCCCTCCCGGAAACTCCCAAAGGCCGGCCATTTGCCGACCGGGCGAGCGTTGCTGAAGCAAGACGCGGGAATTACCATCGACCAACGCGGCCGCAACCACCATCAGAATGGGATCTTTGTTCATGACAAATCCTCACACTTGCTGGGATCGGAACGTCAACATCTTTTCACCGCCCCTGAAAGACATAGCGCCGCGGGGAACCCGCCGACCGGGTATTAGCCGATTCTGCCATTAAATATTTGGCAACTTCTCGCCCGTAGAACCGGCCTTGCCTCGCTCAATTAGGGGGCGATCGGGGGGCTCAAGCCACTCGACGTTGGAACAAGGAGACCGGAAATGTTTCGCAAGCTTTTGAAGAATAAGAAGGGCGCAACCGCCATCGAATACGGCCTGATTGCTGCTCTTATCGCTGTTGCTGCCATTGGCGCAATGACGGCCGTGGGCAACCAGCTGAACACCACTTTCACGTCGGTCAGCAATTCGCTCAAGGACGCATCCTCGACCTAATCCAGCCTTAGCTGACAGGAAGGGCGGCGGAACATCGGTTCCGCCGCCCTTTGTTTGTCTGCCCGCTGGGATCAGGTGCGGGTTCCGTAGACGACCACCTTCACCTTCTGTCCAGGACTGAGGCGGCTGTTCGACTGAAGCCCGTTGAGCGTGAGGAAGCGCTCCGTCTTCATATCATTATAGGCCATTCGATTGGCAAGGCTCTGTACGGTATCTCCCGCCCTGACCGTCACCACGTCGATAATTCTGGGCCTGATCGCCGCGGCCTGGGCCGCGGTCAGCCGGCCGAGCGATCCGAACATGGATTCGAACGGATTTCCGGCGCCCGCGCGAGTCATCGTCACGAAATGATAAGCGGTGTTGGAATCCCATTGATAGGCGAACACGGTCACGTCGACCTGCCCCTGCTGCGTCGCGACTCGAGCGGTCGAATAGGCCGCCGGGATCCCGTTCACATTGGTCGAGCGCGGCTGCGCATATTGAATATTCGTCTGCTGCCCGCCCAGCGCCTGGAAGACCTGGCCGATATAGGTGCCGAGGTTGCCATTGAAGCTTCCCCCCGAAAATTGGGCCTGGCCGTTGGATCCGGTAATCGACACCGCCCGCACGCCGTTTTGGATTCCGTAGCCCTGCGGCACCGTGAATTGCAGTCTGAGATCCGGGTGTCGGAAGCTCCGGCCTTCAACCACCCCCTGTCGGGGATCGTCGTCTACGATCACGCCGTCCAGCATGGCGAGATATTGGTCGCGGTTGCGGATGCCGCGCCCGGCCATTCCCGTTGCCTGCGCCTGTTTGGCGGCGCGGGCCACGCGGTCGGCGCTGAGGGGGTGGGTCTGTGCCCATGCCGGCGCGGAACGCTCGTCATTCCTTCCCGCCGCGCGGGCTTCCAGGGCAGTCGCAGCGCCCAGCGAAGCGAGCAGGCTGGTGGCCGCATTGGGATCGTAGCCGGCCCCCGTCATGTAGCGGATACCCAGCGTGTCGGCTTCGAATTCCTGGTTCCGTGAATAACTGAGCTGGTTGAGCTGGGCCACCTGCCCCACGATCTGGCCAAGCTGGCTGGATCCGGTCACGATAGCGGCCCCGGCGGCCAGTATCTGGCTCAAAAGGCCGCGATTCTGTCGCCCTGCACTGTGGTCGGCGGCAATATGGCCGGCTTCATGGCCCAGAACCGAGGCAAGTTCCGCTTCGTCGTTCATCAGGCCCATCAGCTGCCGGGTCACGTAGACATAGCCGCCCGGTACGGCGAACGCGTTCATCACGGGGGAATTGAGCGCGGTGAAGGTGTAGGCGCTGCGTATACCGGATTGCGCCCCGACCTTTCGCCCTACCGTCGAGACATAGGCATTGCGGTTGCCGTCCAGCGCGCCGCCGAATTCAGCGATGATCTGGGGATGCTGCTGCGATGCCTGCTGGGCGACGCCCGGAGCGATGGTTCGGTTGGCGCCTGTTCCTTGCAAGCCTCCGGACGCGCAGCCGATGGCAGCGACGGACGCCGACAATGCAATGATTGCCTTGATTTTCATGGAACCAGAACTCCTGTAATTCGAACGATATCGTTCCGAAATGAACACAGGAGGCGGTGGGATGTTCCTTGTCAGCCGATCGCCAGGAATTTCTGCCGCCGCTCGGTCCGGATTTCAGCGCCGGACATGGCGGCATAGCGATCCAGTTCCTCGGCCACTGCCTCCCCCAAAGTCGCGATAGCTTCCTCCGGTGCGCGATGCGCTCCGCCCAGTGGTTCCGGGACGACCCGCTCGATTACACCAAGCCGCTTCAGATCTTCGGCGGTTACCCGCATCGCCTCCGCCGCTTCGGACGCCTTTTCGGCCGTACGCCAGAGGATCGAGGCGCAGCCTTCGGGAGAAATTACGGCGTAGACGGAATGTTCGAGCATCAACACGCGATTGGCTGCGGCAAGAGCGATCGCGCCGCCTGACCCACCTTCTCCAACGATCGCCGCGATTAGCGGCACCGAAAGGGAAAGGCATTCTTCGGTGGATCTGGCAATCGCCTCGGCCTGACCACGCTCTTCGGCTTGCACGCCCGGGAAGGCGCCTGGAGTATCGATCAGGGTGATGACCGGCAGGCCGAAGCGATCAGCGAGGCGCATAAGCCGGATCGCCTTGCGATAACCTTCCGGCTTCGCCATTCCGAAATTATGTTTGAGGCGGCTTGCCGTATCCCCGCCTTTTTCGTGACCGATCAACATGACCCGTCGACCGTCGAGACGCCCCAGCCCCCCCATGATCGCCTGATCGTCGCCAAAGGCGCGGTCGCCGGCCAGCGGAACGAAATCCTCCACCAAGGCCGCCACATAATCCTTGAAATGCGGCCGATCCGGATGTCTCGCCACTTGCGTCTTTTGCCACGGTGTAAGGCGGCCGTACGTTTCCCGCAGCATCTTGGCCGACTTGGCTTCGAGCTTTTCGATTTCGGCGTCGATGTTGAGCTCGCCGGCCTGCGCGGTCGCACGAAGGTCGGCAACGCGTGCCTCCAGTTCGGCAATAGGTTTTTCGAAGTCGAGAAAGGTGGCCATATTGGGTGCGGCGGTTACGGCGCCTTGGCCCGCGCGTCAACGAGCGGATGGCGGCTATTGACCAGGTCGACCAGGCGCCGGCTGTCGACATGGGTGTAGATTTGGGTCGTGGCGATGTCCGCATGGCCTAGCAACAACTGCAGCGCGCGGAGGTCCGCCCCGCCTTCCAGCAAATGGGTAGCAAAGGCGTGACGCAGGACGTGCGGACTAACGCGCTCGGGCGGCACGCCGGAATTGGCGGCGAGCTCTTTCAAGAGCTGATAAAGCCGAACGCGGCTGAGATGCTTCCTGCCTGAGGGGAATAGCCAGAGCGAATCCTTGGGCAAAGTTGCCGACCAAGAAGCCACCGCGGCGCGCGCGCGGTCGGATATCGGCACAAGCCGCTCCCGTCCGCCTTTGCCTTTGAGGATAAGAAACGGCTTGTCGATTGATATTGCATTGCGAGACAGCGAAACCAGCTCGGTAGCGCGAAGCCCGGAACCGTAAAGCAGCTCCAGCAGGGCGGCGATCCTGAGACCGCCGCCCTCGTTTTTGCGCCGCTCGATTTCCTGGAACAATTTCTCGATAGCCGCATGATCCAGAATCTTGGGCAGCGGCCGTTCGCTGGTCGGCCGCGGAAGCGCGTCCGATGGGTCGTCGGCGCGGAAGCCCTCATCGGCCAGGAAAGCGAAAAACCGCCTCAACGCCGCCGCCTTGCGGGCCACGCTCGTTCGCTTCAACGGCAACCACGCCGCGCCGAGTTGCTTGAGCTTGTCGGACGGCGCCGATGCCAGCGCGCCGCCCATCGTTTCGGAGGCTCCGCGCAGATCACGCTCGTAGGCAAGCAAGGTATTGTGCGCCGCACCGGCTTCCGCGGCCATCATTTCGAGGAAGGCCGCGATAAGCTGCCGGTCCTCGCCAGACTGCGTCACGCCCTGCTCAATGCCTCGGCCGCGATCATGCGCGCTTCATATTCGAGGCCGACCTGCCGCAAGGCGCGGATGATGCGATAGAAATGCCGGGGCGGGACGCCGCGCCAATGCGGCGTTTGCATGGCGGCGGCGGCGAGCAAGGCGACCGTTCCCGGTTGACGCGCGTGCGCGGCCGAATCGAGCATCCGTGTCCACCGGTCCTCGCGCAGCAAGTCGACCTCCATATCGCCGGCAAGATCCGCCGCTTCCGCTTCATCGACGCGGCCGAGCCCTGCCAGGGCCGCTACCAAAAGCTTCGATTTATAATTTCCAGGACTGTCATCATTCTCCCGATAGCCGCCGACCCAGCCGCCGGTAATATCCACGGCCGGCCGCGGCGAGCCAACCGCAAGGAGCGCCCAGGCCCGAGCTTGCGCGCGCCCATCCAGTTCCCCGATCATATTGGCCCAGCGAGCGGAATCGCGATCCACGCCCGCGGCAAACATCGAAGCAAGCAAGTCGGGCACGTCGCCGACCAATTTCTCGTCCGGCACGATACGCGATGCCGCGACCGCGGTCAGGATTTGCCGGGCATAGCGATCCGAAGGATTTTCCGCCTGGTCCCACAATTTCCGGATCGCTTCGACGCGTGCGTTGGTCGTGCGCCCGGCATAGGCGATCCTCAGCGTTCCGCCGACGCTGCCCGCAATTTCGGTCACATCCGCGGCATCGGCTATCTGGCTGTACATTTCGATCAGCGAAGCATTTGAAAAGACGCCGAGCGTCGCCGCCGATTCCGCTGCGTCGATGCGCTGATCGATCGGCACCATCGGCGCCCGCGCGTGCCAGGCGCGCATCTGCGGAGGCGCGGCACCGATCAGCCGCGCGGGTATCTCCGCCCCGGTCGCCGCCGCCAAGCCGAACCGCCACGTGCTGAGTTCATTCACGTCGTCCCATTGGAGGGTGACGGCGCGGCGAGTGTTAGCCCCGGCCCCCACCATCTTCTCGGTGAGCAAAAGATCTATGCCGCGTGCGGTGCCGCGACGGCGAGCCTGATCGATCAAGGTGCTGGCCTTGGAGGCCTGGCCGGCAAGCGCTGCGCAGATCGCATCAGAGAGCGGCCATACCGGCTCGTCCGAGGTCTTTCGGCCCGATTCGACCAGCGGGCAAAGAGCCGCCGGGTCCGCGGTAGCGAGTGCGGTCTGCACCGCTACCGAGAACATTTTCGGGGTGAATTGGCCTACGTCCACGGACTGAACGAGCATGCGCGCGCCATCCGCCTCGCCCATCCTGAGGAGCAGCCAAGCGCGCTCGGCGACCCAGTCCACCGGATGCACGTTCGGCGGTGCAGGTACTCGCGAAAGCAGGGCCCTGCGAAGCAGGATAGAGGTCCAGCGTGAGGGGAGCGGCGCATCGAGCCGCCGCATCAGGGTCGAAAGTAAGCGCCCGTCCGCGCCGCCAAAGGCCCCTTCGCCAAGACCCCAATTGGCAGGTCCCATTGTCCCGACGATATCGGTGGAGCGGCGCGCGAAATCTGGAATTTCGACCGCTGGCGCGACATCCAGGTCTTCGAGCGGGGGCAAATCTTCTTCCGCCGCGTCGATCACCTGAATTTGCGGCTCCGCCGTGGGCCGCGCCGGAGGGACCGGAACCTGCTGGTTCTGGGCTTCATCCTGGGGCGGCTGAGGATCCTCGAAGCCTGGCGGGAGCAAAGATTCAGGAGCGTCCGAATCCTGGCTCAACGCCGGGATCGCAAGCCCGAGCGACGTTACCCCGCCGAGAAGGAGTAACTTACTGCGCCAGCGCTTCATTAGTCACATCCTGCTCGATCCGCTGCACGGCGACCTCGTTGTCGACGGTCGACAGGTAGATCGCGCCGCCGACCAGCAGAAGCACCAGGAGCGAAAATATGATGGGAAGCGGCGACCTGCGCCGCTGGGTGGGGGTTATCAATGTCCTACGCATGGCCAGCCTTTTGCCCCACGAGGCAGCTATATGTATAGCCCCTGCTCGCATGTCGGTCACACATCCCATCCTCGATCGTTCGATTGTGCTCGTTGGATTGATGGGGGCGGGCAAATCCACGGTCGGCAAGCGGCTGGCACGGCGGCTGGACTTGGATTTCACCGATTCCGACAGTGAGATAGAGATTGCCGCCGCGCACAGCATCGCCGAAATCTTTGCCCGATTCGGCGAAGAAAGCTTCCGTGACGGCGAGCGTAGAGTGATCGAACGGCTGATCGACGGGCCGCCCAAGGTAATTGCTACCGGCGGAGGCGCCTTCGTCAATGAGCGCACCCGCACTTTGATCCTGGAGCGATGCATCGCGGTCTGGCTCGACGCCGACGTGGAAACGCTGGCGGAGCGGGTCACCCGTCGGGATACGCGGCCGCTGCTCAAGGACAAGGACCCCCTTCTGATCCTTCGCGAACTGGCCGGAATCCGAAATCGGGTCTACGCTCTGGCGCCGATCCATGTTCGAAGTCACCCGATGCCGCACGAGGGCGCGGTGGAGCGGATTGTCGAAGCCGTGACGGAATGGCAGCGGAAGCAATGAGGCCCTGTCGATGATCGTCGCCGGTCCAGGCCAAGCGCCCTAGACGGGGGTTTCGTCGGCTAGCGAAGAACCCGGCCGAAACATCATATCTTTTGAATCGTGCAAATCACCCGACTGGCTCTGGCGCTGCAAGCGCTCGATGTCGATCTGCCGGTATTCACGTTCGACGCGGGCCGCTTCCTTTTTGGGGACACCCAGCGTGACCAACGCATCCCGCCCCATCGTTACGGCCGAATCGAAGACTTCGCGATAAATTCCGGCAAGGTCGATTCCGTCGAGCCGCATGACCTGGAGCCGGTCGAAAGCGCGAACGAATATAGCGGCTTGCGGGAAGGCTTCGAGAATAGGTTTGAGCTTCTTCGCATTAAGGGCGGCGCCATCAATGCAGAAAAGCAGGGCTTCGGCTTCGCCCGCGCCGGCGCTGCGCAAAAGGTCGAGCCGGATGCCATCGCCATAATAGACCTTCATTCCGAAGGTGCCGCTGATTTCGATCTGGCTGGGCTTCGAATCGATCAAGGTGACGCTGATATCCTTGGCCATCAGCATCTGCGCGACCGCCTGGCCGAAGCGGCCGTAGCCAATGATGATAGCGCTGGTGACGTGCGACGTTTCGGGGCCGTCCAGATGCGAATCGTCAGCCTTTGGCCGCCGCCGGTCTATCCATTCGTTGAACTTCATGAGGAAGGGCGTGCTTGCCATGGAAACGGTCACGATCGCGCCAAACAGGCTTGCAGCCTCCGGGGCGATCAGCAAGGCATCTTGTGCCTGGGCGAGGAGCACGAAGGCGAATTCACCGCCCTGGCTCAGCAGCAGGCCAAGCTTCAGCGCCCGCCGAGTCGGCATGCCGAACAATTTCGCAATGCCGAACAAGGTCGCGGCCTTGAGCGCGATCAGAGCGAACGCCATCCCGACCACGAAGAATGGCCGGTTGGCGATCGCATCCAGATCCAGCATCATGCCCACCGCGATGAAGAACAGGCCGAGCAGGATCGACCGGAACGGGTCGATGTCCGTTTCCAGTTCGTGGCGATAAGGCGAATCGGCCAGCATCACTCCCGCGATGAAGGCGCCTAGGGCGGTCGACAGGTGCAACGCTTCCATCACGGCGGCGCTCGCCAGCACCGTGAACAGCCCCGCGACCACGAACAGTTCGCGTTCGCTGACCCGTCCGATCAGGCGGAATAAAGGATTGATGAGGTAGCGGCCCGCAAGCACGAGCCCTACGATCGCGGCGACGGTATAGAGGCCAAGTTGCCATCCCGGCGGAACCGATGGGTCGGGTGGTGCGCGAGACATCGCCGCGATGATCGTGATCAGAGGTACGATCGACAGATCCTGCAGCAGCAGGATCGAAAAGGCGCGTTCGCCCGGGGGCGTATTGATTTCGCCGGAGGCGCGAAGGCTCGGAAGAACCTGGGCGGTCGAGGACAAAGCCAGCGGCAGCCCGATCGCGAGCGAGGCCGCGAGCGAGAAGCCGGTCGCGAAATAAACGAGGGAGGTTATCGCCAGGCCGCTCAGGGTAACCTGCATGACGCCAAGGCCGAATATGTCCTGCTTCAACCGCCAAAGACGGCTTGGATGGAGTTCGAGGCCAACCAGGAACAAGAGCAGGATGATTCCGAAATCGGCGATGCTCAAAATTTCTTCGCCGCGGCCCACCAACCCTAACCCGTCCGGTCCCAGCAACGCGCCGCAGACCAGATAACCCAGCACGGCGCCGAGCCCCAGACGTCGGAACAGAGTTACGAAGAGCAAGGCGCCACCCAACAGGATGACGCCGTCGCGCAGGACCAGACTCGCCGCCTCGGCCGCTTCCATGCCCTCCACCATTATTGGCGCGCTTCCGACGCCGCCTGAGCAACCGCTTCAAAGGCGAGCAGGATCGAGGGATGGCGCGCCTTGAACGGCCGCGCTTCGCGTAGCAGTTCCAGTCCCGGCCAATCTCCTGGATGATCGGTTTCCCCGGCGAGGAAAGCGGAAAGGGCATCGCGAGCAATAGCGAGTTCCGCGGCATCGCGCCCGACCGCGTGCGCACCCATCAGCGAAGCGGACGCCTGGCCCAGGGCGCACGCCTTCACTTCCTGACCCAGTCGGGAAACACGGCCCCGTTCGTCTACCATCACATCGACGATTATCCGGCTCCCGCAGACAGGCGATCGTTTCTCGACACTGGCCTCGGCATTCGGAAGCCGTCCCTGATGGGGAATGGAGGCGGCAAGGCGCAGGATATCGCGGTTATAAAGCGCGCCTGTCATGGCTTTTGACGTCATGCGCTGGATATAAAGAGCCCAACGCCCCGGCGCCATCACCAGATCAGGCGCGCCGCCAGATTGTCCCGGCGGGTCCATCTTCAAGCAGGACCCCTTCCGCGACGAGATCGTCGCGGATGCGGTCGGCCTCGATGAAGTCGCGGTCCTTCTTGGCCCGGGTTCGTGCAGCTATCAGATCGTCGATCCGGCTATCGCCCGAACCCTGGAACCAGCCGGAAGAGCTTTGCCCGAACAGGCCCATCAGGATTCCGCTCGCTTTCAGCGTCGGAGCATCCTCGATCGCCGACAGGCGCGAGATGGCGAGCGGGGTATTGAGATCATCGGCCAGGGCATCGACGAACTTTGGATCCACCTCGCCCACCTCCGCGTCGGCAACGGCACGATAAAGCCGATCGAGCGTCGACCGGCTCTGGGCAAGCAAGGTATCGGACCATTCCAGCGGCTGCCGGTAATGGGCAGAAAGGAGCGCGAACCGCAGGATTTCGCCTTTATGTCCCTGCTCCAGCAAATCGGCCACCGTGACCACGTTGCCCAGCGACTTGGACATCTTTTCTGATCCGGCCATCGAAACGAAGCCGTTATGGAGCCAATATCGGGCGAGCGGCGCGCCATGGGCGCAACGACTCTGAGCGATCTCATTTTCATGGTGCGGAAATATGAGGTCGAGGCCACCGCCATGAATGTCGATCGTCCGTCCCAGATGCCGCTCGATCATCGCGGAACATTCGATATGCCAGCCGGGCCGTCCCCTGCCCCACGGACTGTCCCAGCCTATGACGTCCGGATCCGATGGCTTCCACAGGACGAAATCGGCCGGGTCCTTTTTATAGGATGCGATTTCCACCCGCGCTCCGGCAATCATGGCGTCGCGGTCACGGCGCCCCAGCGCTCCGTAATCGGTATCGGACGGAACGTTGAACAGGACATGCCCGTCCGCTTCGTAGGCATGCCCCCTGGCAATGAGTTGCTCTATCATAGCGATCATCTCGCCGACATTCTGGGTTGCCTTTGGCGCGATCGACGGCGGCTCCACACCCAGCGTACCCATATCTTCCAGATAATATCCCTCGTAGCGCTCGGTAATGACGGACGGATCGACCTTTTCCTGCCGCGCCGCCTCGATGATCTTGTCGTCTATGTCGGTGACGTTGCGCGCATAAGCGAGGCTGTCCGCGCCGTGGACATGGCGTATCAGCCGGGCGAGCACGTCGAACACCACTGCAGGCCTCGCATTGCCGATATGCGCGCGGTTATAGACGGTCGGGCCGCAGACATAGAGTGTCACGCGGCGGGAATCCGCGGGTTCGAAGACTCGCTTTTCCCGCGCCATCGTGTCGTAAAGGCGGATCGCGGCCATGATCAGTCCTGGGCTTCTTCCGAAGAGGCCGGTTTTGCCCGCCTCGTTTCCACGAAATCCACGATCGCCCTGCCGCTCGCGTTAAGAAGCGGATAAGTACGCGATCCCACCATCCATTCCGGACGTTCGGCTATGCGACCGTAAAAAGTATCATAAAGCAGATTCGCGCCAAGGTAGAGCAAGGTGGCGCCGATCAGGCCTTTCAGCGCTCCGAACCCCGCCCCCAGCACTCGATCAATCGGGCCTACGACGGAATTTCTCGCCGCCCCGCCCAATTTCTTGGCGATCAGTTTTCCGACAATGAACACGAAACCGAAAATCAGGGCGAAGGCCAGCACTGCGGCGCCTGCATAGGTCCCGACCGGCGCTACCAGCCAGGCGGTCAGCGGCTCGTGGAGAAATTTGAGCGCGATCACCGCCGCTACCCAGGCGAGCAAAGACAATATCTCGCAGACGAAGCCGCGCAGGAAACCAAAGACGAGCCCGCCGCCGACCAGCAGTAGCACGATGATGTCGAGAGCAGTCAAGGATCCCATCGCCAATTCGCTACTGGCGGGCCAGCAGATGGTCAACGAGCTGGCCAAGCCCTTTGAACCCATTGAGCTTCATGCCGCTTTTGTCGCTGGCCAGCGAAGCCGGCACCATGGCCCGCTCAAAGCCGAGCTTTGCGGCCTCCTTCAGCCGCAAAGCTCCGTGCGCTACCGGCCGCAATTCTCCCGACAAAGCCACCTCGCCAAACGCCACCGTCTCGGCCGGAACCGGTCGTTCCGACAAGGCCGAAACAAGCGCAGCTGCCACCGCCATATCCGCGGCCGGATCGCTGACCCTGTAGCCCCCGGCAATGTTGAGATAGACCTCGGCCGTGGAGAAACTGAGTCCGCAGCGTGCCTCAAGCACGGCCAAAATCATCGCCAGGCGGCCCGAATCCCAGCCAACTACCGCTCTCCTTGGGGTCGCTCCGCTGGCGAGCCGGACCACCAAAGCCTGGATCTCGACCAGCACCGGACGCGTGCCCTCCAGGGCAGGGAATACGATCGCGCCCGACACCGATTCGCCCCGGTCCGTCAGGAATAGGGCCGAAGGGTTGGCGACTTCCTCCAGCCCCTCCTCCTGCATCGAGAAAACGCCGATCTCGTCGGTGCCGCCATAGCGGTTCTTGGCCGCCCTCAGGATCCGATATTGGTGACTGCGCTCACCCTCGAAACTCAGCACCGTATCGACCATATGTTCCAGCACGCGTGGCCCGGCAATCGAACCGTCTTTTGTAACGTGGCCGACCAGCACCAGCGCGGTTCCCGTTTCCTTGGCAAAGCGGATCAATTCCTGCGCCGACGCGCGAACCTGACTGACCGTGCCCGGAGCGCCTTCGATTAAGTCCGAATGCATGGTCTGGATCGAATCTATCACCAGCAACGCCGGCGGGGCGCCGTCGCCCAACGTAGTCAGGATATCGCGCACCGAAGTCGCCGAGGCGAGCTGGACCGGAGCCTTGCCCAGGCCAAGCCGGCGCGCCCGAAGCCGGATCTGGTCCGAAGCCTCCTCCCCGGAAATATAAGCGACGGGAAGGCCGCGCGACGCCATATTGGCCGCCGCCTGAAGCAATAAGGTCGACTTCCCAATTCCGGGATCGCCGCCGATCAGGGTCGCGGACCCGGTAACGAATCCGCCGCCAATCGCACGGTCGAATTCCTTGATGCCGCTGCTGAGCCGCTCGGGAAGCGCGATCTCACTGTCGAGCCCCACCAGCTCAACCGCGCGACCGCCGGAACGCAAATCGTGGCGCGCCGAGAACGGCGTCACTACTCCGCCCATATCCTCGACCAGACTATTCCATTCGGAACAGTCGCCGCATTGGCCCTGCCACCTATTGCTGATCGAGCCGCAAGCCTGACAGACATATCTTTTACGCGCTTTTGCCATCGCCTCAGAACTAGCCGCCGCAGCAAAAGACGACCAGTAAATTAAAGCGGGAACGGCTTGGCTTCCGCGGCATTGTTCAAACTACCTAGTTTTAAGTGGAGGCGAGCTTGTTCATCCAGATCAATACCGACAATCAGGTCGAAAGCGACCATGAGCGGGACGCCCGCCTGGAAGGACAAATCCGCCAGCGCCTGGCACGATTCGAAGAACGCATAACCGACGTCGAAATCCACGTTTCGGACGTCAACGGACCGCGTGGCGGCGCCGCAGACCTGCGTTGCACGCTGGAAGCGCGGGTGAACGGGGTCCAACCCGTGGCGGTCGCCGAACACGGACCGACCGTCGACCGAGCGGTAATGAGCGCGGCGAAGAAGGCCGTGCGCGCTTTGGATCATCAGCTTGGCAAGCTTACCGATCGCAAAGGCCATTGATCATTGCGTGCGCGGGGCACCCGCTTCAATACGGGCCCGGATGATCCTCGTTGCCAGTTATAACATGCGCAAGGCGATCGGCACCGACCGAAAGCGCCGGCCCGAGCGCACTATCGAGGTTCTGAACGAAATCGGTGCCGATGTGGTCGCGCTGCAGGAGGCAGACCGCAGGTTCGGCGCGCGGGTCAGCGCGCTGCCGCTGCACATGATCGATGAGCATAGCGATTATAAGCCCGTCCCATTCGAAACCCGGAGCGGAAGCCTGGGTTGGCATGGCAACGCCTTGCTGGTGAAAAAGAATGTAGAGATATTGGGATTCGATCTGGTTCATCTGCCTTCGCTGGAGCCGCGCGGCGCGGTGCTCGCCGATCTGCGTGTTGGGGGTACCGAAATACGCGTGGTCGGCATGCATCTGGATCTTTCGGGCCTGTGGAGACGCCGTCAGGCGCATGCCGTGCTTGCGCACCTGGCCGCGCGGCAGGGCGACCCTGCTAGCATTTTGATGGGTGATCTGAACGAATGGAGCGTGCGCGGCGGGTGCCTGCGCGATTTCGCCCATCATCATCGGTTCGCCGATTGCGGGCGAAGTTTTCATGCCCGCAGGCCCATCGCCCAGCTCGACCGGATCATGGTCAGCGAGGCATTGGAGATTCTGGAAAGCGGAGCGCATCGAAGCCCCGCGTCCCGCAAGGCGTCGGATCACCTGCCGATCTGGGCGCGGGTCACTCCGGCTTCAGGAGCCTGAATCGCTTATCGCCGGCGTAGCAGCCTCTGGGCCGGTCGCAGGATTCGTTTCTCCCAGTTCGAGCCAGTCGCGGGGCTCCAGCCGGTAAATCATGTCCATGACCTCGAATTCGAGGCCACCAGGCTTGTTGGTCGATGAATTCCACAAGGCGACCACGCCGCTCTTCTTTGCCGGATCGAACATGATCAGCGAGCGATAGCCGGTCACGCCCCCGCGATGGGCGATTATGGTATGCCCCGCATAATCGTAGATGCGCCAGCCGAGGCCATAGCTGGCGCTTTTCAGCCGCTCGGCAAAGTCGCGCATTCGGCGCCTTTCTCCCGGCGTCGCGATGCGCGGCATCTGGACTTCCCTCAGGACCGCAGGCGAAACTATCGCGGGGTCGAGCCCCATCTGGGCCTGCATCCAGACCGCCATATCCTTGATCGAACTGTTGACCCCGCCGGCCGCCGGCACGCTGTAATAAGGCTGGGTAACCTCGACCGGCTTGGAATTCTTACCCCCGCGATGCGGGCGCGCCCAGCTTGGCGCGGTCACCAGACCGTCTCGCGTGAGCGTCGCCGAATTCATGCCTAGTGGAAGGAAAAGCCGATTGCGCACCGCTTCCTGATAGGACGTCCCCGTGACCCGTTCGACCACGTCGCTGGCCGCATCATAGGCGACATTCTGATAGCTATGGCATTGACCGATCGGACAGATCTGGTTGAGCGAAGCAAGCTCCCCGCGGAGCAGACGCGGATCGACCCCATCCTCCAGTTTCGAATCATTGGCATGGCCGAAAATGCCAAGAGTATGGGTCAGCACATCCGCCACGGTGGCCTGATGCTCCCTCCCACCCGGAAGCCTTAGCGAGGCAGAATACTTGGCGATCGGGTCCGACAGCGAAAGCTTGCCTTCATGGGCAAGCTTGACGGTCATCACCCCGGCCACGCCCTTGGAGACCGAAGCCCAGCGGAATATCGTTTCCGGAGTGATCGGGTCACCGCTTCCCGCGATTGTTTCCCCATAGCCTTTGAGGAACGTGATCTCTCCGTTTTCGACGATGCCCACGGCGAGGCCGACCATCGCATTGTCGGCGCTGAGAAGCTGGAGCCGGCTGTCGAGGCGGCGATAGTCGATAACGCTGGTGGCGCCTTGCTGCGCCTCTGCAATAGCGGCTCGGCGGGCGTCGAGGCGCCGATCCGCCCTTGATTCCGCACTGCTCCAGCTGAACGACACGTGGGTGACGGCCCAGACGGCAAACAAAAGCAACAAAAGTGCCCCGAGGGGCACGTAAAAGCGTTTGGCCAGCGACCCCTCCTGCTATGGGGCTGAATTGATGAGCGCCGGACATAGAGCGCCGGCTCTGCCTGTCAAAGCGACTTTAGCTTAATTTGGCAGGATTTTCGGGCGAATCGGCCGAAGAACAATGGGGATAAATTAGCTCACATGCTCAAGCGTGACGCGTGCGGTACCGGAACCGATCATTGAGATCTTTTCCGCTGCGGCGCGGGAAACGTCGATGATACGGTTCTTGGTAAAAGGCCCACGGTCGTTGATTCGAACCACGACGCTCTTCCCATTGGCCTTGTTGGTGACGCGTAGCCGGGTTCCCATGGGTAGAGTGCGGTGTGCCGCGGTCAGTGCGCTGGGGTTGAATCGCTCGCCATTGGCGGTGCGGTTTCCGGCAAGTTCGGCGCCATAATAGCTCGCTACACCCTCACCAAAAAGGAACGGGCGCTTTTCGAACTCCGTGGGCACCACTTCCTCGATCGTTTCCTCAACCAGCGGCGGCGCGGCAACGGTTTCGGGGATCGGGGTGAGTGTCGGTTCCACAATGGCGGGGATCTCAGCGGGAATGGCTCCGTTTGCGGCGACATCGGCCAGCACCGGGCCTGGCATCAGGCCGGCCAGGGCCAGCATGCCAAGCGACATCGCGCTGCGGCGGAAACGGTGGAAACTCATCTACAGGAAGCCCCGATTGCCTCGTTACGGGTCCGGTAGCCGCAACGATCGCTCGAGTCTTCGATAGAGCGTTGAATCGTTTCCTCACCGGGACGAACGACCCCTGTTTCATGATTTTCTCCGGAACTTACTTTTGCGGTTCACATCTGCCACCTTGCAGCCATGCGTGAGAAAGAATTGCGGCTGGCCCTTGTCTGTTACGGAGGCATCAGCCTCGCCGTCTATATGCACGGCATCACCAAGGAGATCTGGAAAGCCGCGCAGGCGAGCCAAGCCTTTTACGGGGGCGGTACGGCTGAGGCCGCCCGCGACGTATATTTCCGGCTATTGAAGGCGATGTCCGACGAATGCGGGATCGAAATCCGCATCCTGGTGGACATCCTCGCCGGGGCAAGTGCCGGCGGTATCAACGCCATCTTCCTAGCCGACGCGATTTCCAACGGTCATTCGCTGGACCCGCTGACCGACCTTTGGCTGGCAGAGGCGGACGTCGACAATCTGATCGATCGCGACGTCAGCGCCGTATCGCGTATCGCCAAGGCAGCGGCAGTGCCCTTTGCCTGGGCTTATTCGGCCCGGCATAGCGGATCGGTCGCGCAGACGGTCGAGCCAGAACATCGCAGCGAGATTCGGGGGAAACTCGCCAATTTCGTGCGCGGTCGTTGGTTCGATCCGCCCTTTGGCGGGGCCCGCTTCACCACTCTTCTCATCGACGCGCTCGACGCGATGAAGGCTGCCGCCCCAGGACCGCCGCTGCTGCCGCATTATCAGCCGCTGGACCTGTTCGTCACGGTTACCGATTTTCGCGGTCACCCCCAGCGGCTGCGTCTCCATTCGCCCGCTGAAGTCACCGAGACCGAGCATCGCCTGACCCTTGCCTTCCGCGACGCCGGCGGCGTCGAACGCGAGTTCGCCGATCCCACAGAGCTTGCCTTCGCCGCCCGGGCCACTGCGAGCTTTCCCGGCGCCTTTCCTCCCTTTCGTGTTTCAGAGCTTGATCAGGTACTCGAACAGCGGAAGCGCCCCTGGCCGGGACGCGCGGCCTTCCTGAAGCGTGCTTTGCCGCGTCAGGCGGCGATCGGTGAAGCCGAAAATACCGTGCTGATCGACGGGTCGGTGCTTGCAAACGCTCCCTTTCGGCCCGCCATCGACGCGCTCCAGAGCCGGCCGGCGCGGCGCGAGGTGGATCGGCGCTTCGTCTATATCGATCCCAAGCCAGGCATCCGAAGCGCGCGCCTGACCTCATCGGGCGAGCACGAAGTTCCAGGATTTTTCGCCACCTTGTTCGGGGCGCTTTCCGACATTCCGCGCGAACAGCCGATCCGCGACAATCTGGAGGCGATCGAAAAAAGGTCGTCGCGCATTCGCGGCCTGAGGCGAATATTGGAGGCGATGCGACCGGAGGTGGAAGCCGCCATTGAGCGGAATCTGGGTTCGACCTTTCTGCTGGCCCGGCCGACGCCCAGACGGCTGGTCGGCTGGCGCTCCAGGGCGCAAAATGCGGCGGCGCGGGAAGCGGGCTATGGTTTTGCCGCTTATGGTCACCTGAAGCTCTCGGCGGTGATCGAGGAAAGCACCCGCCTCATCTATCGGCTGAGCGGCCGTGGAGCGCGGCCGCGGCGGGCCAACATCCAGCGGGTCTTATGGAAAACAGTCAGGGCCCGGGGGATCAATGCCGACGATGCCATGACCGCGGCGGGGGCGAAGCCCGAGGTCATCGACTTCCTGCGCAATTTTGACATTTCCTTTCGTACCCGCCGCCTTCGCTTCGTCGCACGACGGATCAGCGAGGTCGATGAAGCGGGCAATGCGCCTCGTCGGGCAATCGAACAGGCGCGGCAGGCGGTTTACGACCTGATCGGCCAATATCGCCTGGTCGCGGAAGAACGGGAGCTTGATCCAATCGCCAGAGCGAGGTTGGAGGCGGTGGAGAAGGATCCCGACGCGGCCCTGGCGGCGTTCGCGGATATCCTGAACCTCAAATCGATTGACGAGGAATCGGATCAACGCCTTTCCGAAATCTTCGGCCTGTTTCCAAAGCCGGACCGGCGCATCCTGATCCTCGCTTACCTCGGCTATCCTTTCTACGACATCGCCACGCTGCCGCTTCTGCAGGGCGAGGGCCTGGACGAGTTCGATCCGATCAAGGTCGACCGCATTTCACCCGATGACGCGACCGCGATCCGGCCTGGGGGCGCCGCCGCCACGCTGAAGGGTATTCAGTTCAACAGTTTCGGCGCCTTCTTCAGCCGCGCCTATCGCGAAAATGATTATCTGTGGGGCCGCCTCCACGGCGCGGACCGGCTGATAGACATCATCGTCTCCGCGCTGCCCGAAGGAAAACATCTTGCCCCTGGTTCGGTCGCAACGCTGAAGCGCGATGCGTTCCGAGCTATATTGGCGGAAGAGCGACCGCGGCTCGCCGCCGTCCAGCCCTTGTTCGACATGGTTGAGAAAGAGGTCGGCTGAAAGCTTGCCAGACTGGCCTCCCCCTTTCTAAGCACGTAAGACGATTTTTCGGAGGCAATGCGATGCAGTTTTTGAAAACCCTGTTCTGGGTAGCGCTCGCGGTGGTTCTCGTGCTCTTCGCAAGCGTCAACTGGACTTCGGTTACAATCACCCTGTGGGGCGGATTGGAAGCGGATGTGAAGCTTCCAATGCTGGTCTTCGCCGCCTTCCTGGCGGGTTTTCTGCCGATGCTTGTTCTTCACCGCGCGCGCATGTGGTCCCAGAGGCGCCGCATCGAGCAGTTGGAGCGCCAATCGGCCCTGCAGCAAGCTCCAGCGGTTACCCCACAGGAGACCGCGGACGTCAATCCGGTGCCGGAAACGGTCGAAACGAGCTTGGTCATATGAAAAGCCCGATCTTCGTCGCAATCGACACGCCCGACTTCGAGCGGGCCAAGGTCATTGCGTCCAAGGTCCGCAACCATGTCGGCGGCATCAAGCTCGGCCTTGAATTCTTTTCGGCCAACGGCCGCCACGGCATCAAGGAAATGGCGGAACTGGGCCTTCCCATCTTCCTTGATCTTAAATTCCACGACATCCCCAACACGGTCGCCAAGGCCATCCAGGCGCTCCGCCCGCTGGAGCCTGCCATATTGACGGTCCATGCGTTGGGCGGCCGCGCGATGATGGAAGATGCCAAGGCCGCCGCGCCCACGGGAACGAAGGTCGTCGGCGTCACGGTGCTGACCAGCCTCGACGGACAAGATCTCCGTTCGGTGGGTATCGATTGCGATCCGCATCCGCAGGTGGAGCGGCTTACTTTGCTGGCGAAGGAGGCGGGGCTGGATGGCGTAGTCTGTTCGGGCAACGAAGTCGCGGCAGCGAAAAAAATATGGCCCGACGGGTTCTTCGTCGTTCCTGGAGTGCGGCCGGCCGGAGGGAATGCAGGCGACCAGAAAAGGGTGATGACCCCGCGCACCGCTTTGGACAATGGCGCGTCGATCCTGGTGATAGGCCGTCCGATCACGCAGGCGGCAGACCCCGACGAAGCCGCGCGCGCGATCGAAGCGACCTTATAGCCTTGTTCCACCTCTTGGAGGTGGACAAAGCTGCCCCCATGCTTAAATCGGGCGCCTTCCAAGGAGACGTCCCATGAGCTGGCTCACCCGGGTCCGCCAAAGTATTCCCTTTCTTCCAAAGCGCGAGACCCCCGACAATCTCTGGCATAAATGCCGGGAATGCGAGGCAATGGTCTTCATGAAGGAATATGAGGAGAATGATTTCGTCTGCCCGCGCTGCGAGCATCACGGACGCATCGGCCCGAGGCAGCGCTTCGACCGGCTGCTCGATCCAGGATTCACTTTGCTGCCCCCACCGCAGGTCAGGGAAGACCCGCTCAAATTCCGCGATTCGAAGAAATATGTTGATCGCATCAAGGCCGCCCGACAGAAAACCGGAGAACCGGACGCGCTGATCAATGCGCGCGGATCGATTGAGGGACAGCGCGCGGTAGTGGGCGTCCAGGATTTCGCCTTCATGGGCGGATCGATGGGCATGGGTGTAGGCGCCGCGTTCGTCGCCGGGGCCCGCGCCGCGATCGGGGACAAATGCCCCTATATCATCTTCACCGCCGCCGGTGGGGCGCGCATGCAAGAGGGCATCCTCTCCCTGATGCAGATGCCCAAGACGACCGTGGCGATCGCCGAGCTAAAGGAAGCCGGTCTGCCCTATATCGTGGTCCTGACCGACCCGACAACCGGTGGAGTTACTGCCTCTTATGCCATGCTGGGGGACATACAGCTTGCCGAGCCCGGCGCTCTGATCGGCTTTGCCGGGCAGCGCGTGATCGAATCGACCATTCGAGAGAAATTGCCGGAAGGCTTCCAGCGGGCCGAATATCTGCTCGATCACGGCATGGTCGACATGGTGGTCCACCGCAGGGACCTGCGTCAAACCCTGGCCCAGCTCATTGCCTATCTGACCCCGCAAAAAGCGGCGGCTTAAAGCCCCTTCGATGGCGGATCATGCCATTTCGGAGAGCCCGCTGGTCCAGCGGCAGCTCGACCGCCTGGCGACGCTTTCGCCCGGCGCCGACATTCTGGGGCTGGAGAGGATCCGGACTTTGTTGTCGCGCCTTGGCAATCCGGAACGGAAACTGCCCCCGGTTTTTCACGTCGCTGGCACCAACGGCAAGGGTTCAACCTGCGCCTTTCTGAGGGCCGCGATCGAAGCCTCCGACCTCAAGGCGCATGTCTATACCAGCCCCCATCTGGTCCGGTTCAACGAACGGATCAGGATTGCAGGCCGGTTGATCGAGGATGGATTACTGGCGGAGTTGCTGGCCGAAGTGCTGGACGTCGCCACAGATGTTGAGGCGAGTTTCTTCGAAGTCACAACAGCCGCGGCCTTCCTCGCTTTCGCGCGCAGTCCGGCCGATGCGTGCATCATCGAAGTGGGCCTCGGCGGAAGGCTGGATGCGACCAACGTAATCGACAAACCGGCGGTCTGCGGCATCGCGCAGCTGGGGCTCGACCACCAGCAATTCCTCGGCGACACGATCGATAAGGTCGCTGCGGAGAAAGCGGGTATCGCCAAGCCGGGTGTTCCCTTGGTCACGCAGCTTTATCCGGGCCGGGTTGGGAATATTGTCGGGCAGGCGGCCCAGGCAGCCGCCGCCGACTGGCTCCCGCGCGGTGGTAAGTGGGACGCCGCACTCTATCAGTCAAAACTGCATTATTCGGACGTGCGGGGGAAACTTGAATTGCCCCTCCCCCACCGTCTTCATGGCACGCATCAGGCAATGAACGCCGGGCTCGCGATTGCCATGCTTAGGCACCAGGATGCGGTCACCATAAGGGAGCCCGCATTGCGCGCTTCGATGGGCTGGGCCGAATGGCCGGCGCGGCTTCAGCGCCTGGCGGAAGGGCCCCTACATGCTTTGGCGCCGAAGGGCACCGAGCTCTGGCTGGACGGTGGCCATAATCCAGCGGCCGCCCGCGCCGTGGCCGATTTTTTCCGGATCCACATCCCTTCCGACCGGCCCTTCCACGTCATCTTCGGCTTGCTGGAAAATAAGGATGCTAAGGGCGTATTAAAGCCCTTCGGCAACCGATCGATCACTCTCCACGCCATTCCAGTAGCCGCTCATGCGCATCACATCCCCTCCGCGCTTGCCGCCATGGCCCGGGGTGAAGGGCTGAGCGCGATGGCCTCAACCGGCGTCGAGGACGCGCTTGGCTGGATCAAGCGTCACGCGGACCGCGAACGGCCGCCTATCATCCTCATCATGGGCTCGCTTTATCTAGCCGGCGAGATACTGAAAAAGAACGGTCAACCGCCCAGCTAGGCGGTCGCGCCCGATTACGCCGCTGTGTCCCCTTCCTGCGCCTTGGCCGCATCTCCGGCGGGTACCAGGCCCGGAGCTGCCTCCGGTTCGCGCCGCTCATAGGACGAACGGATCCATTCGAAGATGCAGAAAATGACGGCGATGCCGCCGAGCGCCGCGGTGAGGTAAAATACAGGGACATAGCCCTCGGTCTCCAGCATCTCGCCAAGCGCGCCACGCCCGAGCGAGCCGACCAAAAGGGTCAGCGACGAAAGCAGCGCATATTGGACCGCGCTGTAGCTCTTGCTAGCGATGGAAGAGAGATAGGCGACATAGGCGGCTCCCGCGAGGCCGCCCGCGATATTCTCCCCTGAAATGGCGATCATAAGTCGGATCATTCGAGGATCGACGCCAAGATTATTGAGACCGAAGAAATTGGCGAAGGCATCGATGAACGGCGCACCGGCAGCGAGATCGGCGTAGAGAAGGTTGGTGGCGGCAGCGACGATCGCGCCGAGGGTCAATGTAGGCATGCGACCCAGAGTCACGAATAGGACTCCGCCGATTGCAATGCCCGCGATGGTCATGAAGACTCCGAATATCTTCGACGCGAACGCGACCTCGTCCGCGCTATATTGCAGCTCGGTCAGATAGAATGGAAAGGCGAACGGACCCCAGATGCTGTCGGTAAGGCGATAGGTAAGGACGATGCCGAGTGCAATGATCACCCCCCAGCGAAGCCGCCCGATCAGATCCGCGAGCGGCAGCAACAGCGCGCTATACGCGTGGTCGGCGCCTCGCGCGGCAGCACTCTGTGCCGCTTGAGGCGAATCCAGGACTTGCCGCCCATGACTTTGCAGCCAGTTGAACAAGGTAGCGACGAGGGCGGGAAGGAGAATGGTCGCCGCGATGATCCACGGCCCCGTCTGGGCGGTAAAATCGCTGGCTTTTGGCGGGTTGGGGTCTCCGGGTGCGACATTGAGCATTCGCACCATGAAGGAGGCGACCGTGAGGATCGCCCAGATCCAACCGAGACCAACAATAGTGAGGCCGATCGCCCGCACCCGAGGTGTAAGCGCGCCTGGCTGGCGAAGTTCGCGCTCGCCCAGTTCGGCCGGCGGCCGCGCGGTGTCGGGAGCCAGTAAAGTGGAGATCACGGTGAACGCCATTACCACACCCATTGTGGCGTAGACTCCCGGCCAACTAATCCTTGCCGACAGGATCAGCGCCAGCGCGCCACCGATCAAAGCGGCGGTGCGAAAGCCCATCTGATAGATGGACGAGAGAATCTCCACCGTCGCGACCTCGTCGGCCACATCGATGCGCCATGCGTCGATGACCACATCCTGAGTGGCCGAAGCGAAGGCGCCGATCACTGCGACGAGGGCAAAGGTACCGATCGCGATCGCCGGATCGGTAAGGGACAGAGCGAGGAATGTGGCCGCCAGCAGAAGCTGACAGACGATTAGCCAGCCGCGCCGTCGCCCCAGACGCCCGAGCAATGGCAGCCTGGTGCGGTCGACCAGCGGCGACCAGAGAAACTTGAACGCATAGGCAAGGCCTATCCACGAGATGATGCCGATCGTGGCAAGATTTATCTGCGCCTCGCCAAGCCACGCGTTCAGAGTCCCAACCAGCAGCGAGAACGGAAGACCGGCGGAAAACCCGAATACGAGCATGATCGCCGTCTTTCGGTTCCGCAGAGCCGTTCCGAGCAGTCGCAGGCCAGATGGCTTCTTCTTTTCCGCCCCGGTCGTTTCCACGTTCGTTGCCACGCGGCCTCTCCTTATATTCTACGGTGACCTTAACGACTTTGCTGCAATTGCAAAGCGTGCCGGACCCCGAACCGGCTTGCCAATGCCCGTCCGCGGACGCAGACTCGCCCGATGGACATGCCATCGAAGCAACGGCCAACCGACGGGCAGCTTGCGCTCGCGCGGGAGGTTGCCGCCGGCCGCAACAGCCATGGCGATGCAGTCACATCACTTCCCGCATCCGTCTATACCGACCCTGAACGCTTCCGCTTTGAACAAGAGCGATTGTTTAGCCGTCTCCCGCAGGTGATCGCTCCCTCGGCTCTGCTGCCTCGCACCAATATGGCGGTCGCGCATGACGGGTTTGGAACACCGTTGCTGCTCACCCGCGACGGCCAGGGCAAAGCCCACGTCTTCTTCAACGTCTGTCGCCATCGCGGCACGCGCCTGGTTGAAGGGGAGGAAGCCGTATCCTCGCCCAAGGTCGTCTGCCCCTATCACGCCTGGTGCTACCGTTATGATGGTGAGCTTACGGGAATTCCGCGAAGCGACAGCTTCCCCGGGGTAGACAAAGCCGATCACCGTCTGGTGGAATTGCCAAACGTCGAGGCGGGCGGGTTGATCTGGTTCGCGCGGAAGGAAGCCGATTTTAGCGACGCCACTTCGCTGGCCGCCGAATTCGACGCTTTTGGCCTCGGGGGGCATCACCTCTATCGCCGCCGAGTCCATGATGTTGCGGCCAATTGGAAGCTGATCATGGACGCCTTCCTGGAAAGCTACCATGTGCAGCGGCTGCATGCCTCCAGCATCGGCAAATTCTTTGCCGATGGCATTACCGCGGCCGACGCCATCGGGCCGCACCAGCGCTCGGCGGTTGGGCGGGCCGAGTATCTCGCCAGGATAGACCATGAAGATTGGGCGGCGCTGCGGGGCGCGGTCACCTTTGCCTATCAGTTGTTTCCCGCCACCGTGATCGTCGTAAGCCCCGATTACGTGAATCTGATGGTGCTGATGCCGCAAGCGGTAGGCCGGACTTTGGTCGAGGATTTCATGCTAATCCCAAGACCACCGACCACTGCGGACGAAGAACTTCACTGGGAAAAGAGCTGGAACTTGCTCGACGAAGGCACATTTGCGGGCGAGGATTTCCGCGCCGCCGCGCTTGGCCAGGAAGGGCTTTCATCGGGCGCGATCGACCGGCTGACGTTAGGCACGCTGGAAACGGGGCTGCATTTCTTCCACAGCCGGGTGACCGAAGCACTGTCGTTTTAGGCGGGATCGTAAAGGCTGAGGCCTGCGGGAAGCTTCTTCGACTTCCTGCCTTGCAGCCGGTCGTCCAGCGCACCCAGCGCCGCCTTGAGCGTCCGGTCGGAATAAGGCTTTGCGAGGCAGCCTACGCCAAGGCTGCGCGCCTCCAACGGGCAATTCCCGCTGACGAAAAGGACTTTCACTCCCTTGGCGCCAGCGGCTCGAGCGACATCGATGCCATCGCCCTCCCCCCTCAACGTGACGTCGCTGAGGATTAGATCCAATTGTTCCTCCTCAATCACTTTCAGAGCATCGTCGAGGTTGTCGACGGTTGCGACAACTTCGTAACCCGCCTCGTTCAGCAGATGCTCGTTATCGAAAGCGACCAGCGGTTCGTCTTCGACGACAAGGATCCGGCTGATTGCCCTTTCGCGTTTGCTGAACAACATATAATGCGCTGGCCTCCTTTCAATCGACCTTATGCGTAACGAGCCACCACGCCAACGGTGCCCGCGAACAATCATCTCCTCACCGCGTTTCACTTTCATGCCGTCGGCAAGGGCGGCCCACCTTCGGAGGATCCCCTGTCCAAGCCCCCTTCATCCCGTGGACCGCGCCGCGCCAGCGCGCGGAGCGCGCCGCAGGGAACCAGCGCCAAGCAGGCCCCGTCGACAAAGGGGCCCAAGCCCGACAGAAGCAAAGATGACGGACAGGCACGCGGCGGAGACCCGAGCGGGAAACCGCGCGGTTCGAAACCAGCGCCTGACTTCAAAAAGCGCGAACTGTCGGTGCGAGCGGATAGCCGGCCCGACCGCCGCGACGATCGGGCAAAGGATGCGGGCTCCGGCGCGGATCGCGGCGAACGCCGCCCGACCGGTCGTTCCGGTGCTCGCTCCGGCGGTCGAACGGGGTCTGCGGCAAGGACAGCGGCCAAACCCATGGCCGACCGGTCGAGCCCCTCACGCACCAATCGAGCGCGCAATTTTCGGGAAGAGCGTTCCGACATGCCTGCCCGAGCGCCCGAGGACCGAGGCCCGCGAACTGGCGAGGATCCACTCCGTTTCAAAGGCCGCCCACAGGCGCGCGACCAGAGGTTTGGCGCACCGCGACCCCGGCCTGAGCGCATCGAAAACGAGCGTGCATCGAGGGACGGGCCGATACGCAGCAGCCCTCGTCCCGTCACCGATCAAATACGCTCCCGTCCGGGCGGAGCCCCTGAGCGAGCCGGATTCCGAGACGACCAGGTTGGCGTTCATTCGGACGGTCTGCCACAGCGCATCGCCAAATTGCTGGCCCGGGCCGGTGTCGCGTCGCGCCGCGAGATCGAACGGATGATTACCGACGGGCGGATCGCCAATGAAGGGTCGGTGGTCGAAACCCCGGCAACCATCCTCACTTCATTGCGCGGTGTAACGGTGGACGGAAAACCGGTTAGGGCACCGGCCGCTACGCGCTTGTTCCTCTATCACAAGCCCGCCGGCCTCCTAACCGCCGCCAACGATCCAGGGGGTCGCCCGACCATTTACGACCGCCTCCCCAGGGATTTGCCTCGACTGGTTCCGGTCGGCCGTCTCGATCTGAATACAGAGGGACTTTTGCTTTTGACCAATGACGGGGAATTCAAGCGCCAGCTCGAACTCCCTTCGTCCGGCGTAGTGCGATCCTACCGCGCCCGCGTGTTCGGCGATGTTAGCCAGGAGCAGTTGGAAGAATTGATCCACGGCGTCGAGATAGAGGGCATGCGTTACGGTTCGATCGACGCCAATCTGGAACGGCGAACCGGGCGCAATGGCTGGGTCGAGATGCGGCTTACCGAAGGCAAAAATCGCGAAGTGCGCCGCGTCCTCGAATTTCTGGGCCTTCAGGTGTCGCGTCTCATTCGTACCTCTTATGGTCCGTTTGAGCTTGGCGGCGCTTCCCCGGGAAATGTGGAGGAGGTTCCGCAACATGACCTCGTGGCGTTTCGCAAGACCCTGAAATGAGGATAATCGCCGGCGAATGGGGCGGCCGGCCGCTGGCGGCGCCGGAGGGGCAAGCCACCCGCCCGACCAGCGACAGGACGCGGGAAGGCCTGTTTTCGATGCTGGCCAGCCGGCTCGGCACGTTCGAAGGCCTGCATGTGGCCGATCTCTTCGCGGGCACCGGAGCTCTGGGGCTGGAAGCACTTTCGCGGGGAGCCGCTTATTGCACTTTCGTGGAGAAGGACCGGGGCGCGATCGCCACCCTTCAACGTAATATCGCGACCTTCTCCGCCGAAGCGCGAACCCTGACGCTCAGTCAGGGCGTAGAATATGCCCCGCCTCCCCAGCGGCCGTGCGACCTGGTCCTGCTCGACCCGCCTTATGAGAGCGATCTTGCCGAAATGGCACTTGAACGGGTGTGCAATTCCGGCTGGGTGATTCCCGGCGGGTGGGTAAGCGTGGAAACTTCTGGTAAGCCGCTCATCACTCCGCCCCATTTTTCTCTGTCGACGGAACGGCGGTTCGGTAAAGCGTTTATCAGCCTGTTTCACCGGGAGAAGTGACGATGTTCCGTTCCGTCCTGCTTACGCTGATCGCGCTGACGATCGCCGCTTGCTCGCGTGACGAGCCTGCGCCTCAGGCCCCGGGCGACACGCTGACACCGGCGTTGGCGGCGTTGGCCGAAAAGGCGATGCCCGGCACGCTTGCCGTATCGGTGCTGGACCTCGAGACCGGCCAGGCGCGCGGGATAAATTCGAAAAAACCGATGCCGATGCAGAGCGTGTTCAAGCTGCCTTTGGGCATCATGGTGCTGGATCAGGTCGACAAGGGTGAGATCAAGCTCGACGAGAAGATTGTCCTGACCGCCGATCAGCTTTCGACCCCGCACAGCCCGATCGCCGACGCCTTTCCGGGCAGACAAGAATATACGATCGAACAGCTCATTCGAGCCGCCATTTCGGAGAGCGACAACACGGCGGCGGACATATTGTTGAAGAGGATCGGCGGGCCGGAGGCGCTGACTCGCTTCATCCAGGATCGCGGAATAAAATCCTTTCGCCTCGACCGCTTCGAATATGAACTTCAGCCGCAGGCGGCTGGCCTGCCGCCCTTCACGCACCAATGGATCGGGACCAAGGCGTTTATGGACGCGGTCGGCAAAGTGCCGATGGAAGCGCGCCAGGCGGCGATGCGCATCTATCTTGCCGATCCCCGCGACCGCGTGGCGCCCGATGATGCGACGCAAATCCTGGCGCTGCTTGGCAAAGGGAAGCTGCTTTCACCAGCATCGACCGCCAAGATTATGGAAATGCTGAAGGGCACCGTGACAGGGGCCGCACGGCTGAAGGCCGGCGTTCCGCAAGGCGCCATCGTCTATCACAAGACAGGCGCCGGACCGACGGTCGAAGATGTCAACAGCGCCAGCAATGACGTTGGAATCATTGAACTTGCCGACGGGAGGAAGCTGGCGGTGGCAGTATTCTTCTCGGGATCCACCGCCACGCCGGAACAGCGCGATACGATTATCGCCGAGGTAGCCCGTCTGGCCACAAGTGAGCTTGCCGGGAAGCCCGCCGTTCCCTAATCGTTCCTTGTGACAGACAGCCTCTCCGTTCAGCCTGAACCACCCTATCTGAAGGGTCTCAACGACCCGCAGCGGGAGGCCGTGCTCACGACCGACGGCCCGGTGCTGGTCCTTGCCGGTGCCGGAACCGGCAAGACCGCGGCGCTGACCGCGCGGCTGGCGCACCTGGTCGCCACCCGGCGGGCCTGGCCGTCCGAAATCCTGTCGGTCACCTTCACCAACAAGGCCGCGCGCGAGATGAAGGAGCGGGTCGGCCGGATCGTGGGCGATGCGGTAGAAGGTATGCCCTGGCTCGGCACCTTCCATGCGATCGGCGCCAAGATGCTGCGCCGCCATGCCGAATTGGTAGGCCTCCAATCCAATTTCACGATCCTCGATACGGACGACCAGCTTCGCCTTTTGAAGCAATTGATCCTTGCAGCAGACATAGACGAGAAACGCTGGCCCGCCCGTTCCCTGGCCGGCTTGATTGACCGGTGGAAGAACAGGGGCTGGACTCCGGCGCAGATCGATGCGGGCGAAAGCGAAGCCTATGCCGGCGGCAAGGGTGCGCAGCTTTACTCCGCCTATCAGGATCGGCTGAAGACGCTCAACGCCTGCGATTTCGGCGATCTGCTACTGCATATGCTGGTGATCCTTCGAACGCGTCGCGACGTGCTCGAATTCTATCAGCAGCGCTTCAAATATATATTGGTCGACGAATATCAGGACACCAATCAAGCCCAATATCTGTGGCTCCGATTGCTCGCCCAGGAACGCAAGAACATCTGCTGTGTGGGCGACGACGACCAGTCCATCTATTCCTGGCGCGGCGCGGAAGTGGCCAATATCCTTCGCTTCGAAAAGGATTTCCCGGGCGCCAAGATCATTCGCCTGGAACAGAATTACCGGTCCACCCCGCATATCCTAGCCGCAGCGTCGGGAGTGATCGCGCATAATGGTGGCCGACTGGGCAAGACGCTCTGGACCGAACAACCGGACGGCGACAAGGTCCATGTGATCGGAGTCTGGGACGGTCCGGAAGAAGCGCGGCGGATGGGCGAGGAAATAGAAAGCGTCCAGCGCCGGGGCGGTCATCTGGACGACGTCGCCATTCTGGTCCGCGCACAATTCCAGACCCGAGAGCTTGAAGACCGCTTCATCGCCATCGGCCTCCCCTATCGGATCGTCGGCGGATTTCGCTTCTACGAGCGGGCCGAAATCCGCGACGCATTGGCCTATCTTCGCGTTATTGCGCAGCCGGCCGACGATCTTGCCTTTGAACGGATCGTCAACACGCCCAAGCGCGGGCTGGGCGACAAGGCGGTGGCCAAGGTCCACGCCTTTGCCCGGGCTTCCGGAACTCCGCTGGTTTCCGCCGCCGCGCAGATATTGGACAGCGATGAACTGACCCCTCAGGCTCGCCGTGCGCTGGGCAATCTCGTCGGCGATTTCGCCCGATGGCGCGCCCGGCTGGACGAGCTTCCGCATCCCGAGCTTGCGCGCCTGGTGCTCGACGAATCCGGCTATACGGCGATGCTTCAGGTCGACCGCTCGGCCGAAAGCGCAGGACGGCTCGAAAACCTTACCGAGCTTACCAGGGCGATGGAGGAATATGAAACGCTGGGGGCGTTCCTTGAACATGTCAGCCTGGTCATGGAAAATGACGCGGAACGGGATGTCGAAAAGGTCACGATCATGACCATCCACGCCGCTAAGGGACTGGAATTCGGCACCGTTTTCCTTGCCGGATGGGAAGAAGGCGTCTTTCCATCTCAGCGCGCGCTCGACGAGGGCGGTCATGCCAGCCTGGAGGAGGAACGCCGCCTAGCCTATGTGGCGATCACCCGCGCACGGCATAAATGCTTCATCATCCACGCCGCCAATCGCCGCATTTACGGACAATGGACTTCCTCCATTCCTTCCCGCTTCGTCGCCGAACTTCCCGACGCCAATGTCGAGCAGGAAACCACGATGAGCGGCGGCGAAAGCCTGTGGCGGGCAAACTGGTCGGAGCGTGCGGATCCGTTCGCAGACCTACAGCGAGGTTCGGGCCGTGGCCCCGGGTGGCAACGCGCCTCGTCGGGAGGGTTCGAGCGGACTCCCGCTCGCGTCGTGGAGGTGCGTGCCAGTGCGATCAGTCTCGGCAATCCCGGCCGGAGCGATATCAGCCTAGGCCAGCGCGTCTTCCATTCGAAATTCGGTTACGGGATCGTCGCCGAGATCGAAGGCAACAAACTGGAAATCGATTTCGAACATGCCGGGCGCAAGCGGGTTATGGATTCTTTTGTCAGCGTGAGCTGAACGAGGCTGCCTGAAATTTTTGCGGCAGGTTGCCGCCCTCCCATGTGGCGGCTAAGCGCAGCTTGATGGCCACTGCCCCGCACCCGCTTTCCATTCCAAACTTCCGGGCCTATCTGGCCGCACGCCTCGCCGCGACGCTCGCCCAATATGGGATGATCCTGATCATCGGGTGGCAGACCTACAATATTGCGCGCGAGAGCATGGGGCCGGCGGCCGGTGCCGCCCAACTGGGCTTTATCGGGCTGTTCCAATTTCTGCCCCTGTTCCTGCTCACCCCTTTGGTCGGCTGGGTCGCCGACCATGTCGATCGGCGCAATGTGGCGCGCGCGACGGTAGCGCTGCAGACCCTCTGCGCAGCGGGGCTCGCCGCCTTCACCTGGGCCGATGCGATGACGCTGCCAGTGCTGTTTACAGTGGCGGTGTTGTTGGGCATTGCCCGCGCTTTCAACGGCCCGGCTTTATCCGCGCTCGCTCCCAATCTCGTTCCCAGGGACGTGCTTCCGAACGCGATCGCGCTCAGTTCCATCGCCTGGCAGGCGGGAATGATCATCGGTCCCGCTATCGGCGGATATGCCTATGTCTGGATGCCAGCTGGCTCTTATATTGCGAGCACGATCCTGTTTCTCGCGGCCCTCCTCGCGCTATCGCTGATAGGCCCGGTGGAGCGGAGTCCGATCGAGACCGGACGCCATCCGATCCGCCAGATCATCGATGGCCTGCATTATGTGGTGCGCAACAAATTGGTGCTGGGCGCAATCACGCTCGATCTGTTCGCGGTGCTGCTGGCCGGCGCAACCGCGCTCTTCCCAATCTACGCCCGCGACATATTGCAGGTGGGCGCGCCGGGCCTGTCCCAATTGGCAGCGGCGCCGGCAGCGGGCGCCGCAATCACCGCCCTTTATTTCTCCTTCCGGCCGTTGAAGACCGAGGTCGGCCCCAAGATGCTGGGGGCCGTCATCATATTCGGGATGGCGACGATCGTCTTTGGTCTGTCCCGCTGGATTCCCTTGTCGCTGACAGCTTTGTTCGTCGCCGGGGCGGCCGACATGTTTTCGGTCTATATCCGCCAGTCGCTCATCCAGCTCCATACGCCGGACGACAAGAGAGGCAGGGTTGCAGCCGTATCTTTGCTCACCATCTCTGCTTCGAACGAATTGGGAGAAGCGGAATCGGGGTTCCTTGCCGCGTTGGTGGGTCCCGTCGCAGCCGTTGTCGGCGGGGGCGTGGGCGCCATACTGGTCACCCTGCTCTGGTGGCGCTGGTTCCCTGAGCTTCGACGCGCAAAGACATTTGATCCGCCTGATGAATATCTGAAGAAGGAGTCCAGGACATGAAGGCCGCCAACATCCTCGAGACGATCGGTAAGACTCCGCACGTCCGGGTGAACCGCCTGTTTGGAAATGCGGAAGTTTGGATCAAGTCCGAACGGAGCAATCCGGGTGGATCGATCAAGGATCGGATCGCGCTGGCGATGATCGAGGATGCGGAACGATCCGGCGCCTTGAAGACCGGCGGAACGATCATCGAGCCTACCAGCGGCAATACCGGCATCGGCCTTGCCATGGTCGCTGCGGTCAAAGGCTATAAATTGGTCCTGGTCATGCCCGAAAGCATGAGCCTCGAACGACGCAGGCTGATGCTCGCTTATGGCGCGAGCTTCGATCTTACCCCGAAAGAAAATGGCATGAAGGGCGCGATCGAGCGCGCGCATGAACTGATCGGGCAGACGCCGAATAGCTGGATGCCGCAGCAGTTCGAAAATCCCGCCAATATCGATGTCCACATGCGCACCACCGCCCAGGAGATCCTGGAGGACTTCCGCGATAACCCGATCGATGTGCTGATCACCGGTGTAGGCACTGGCGGACACATCACCGCCTGCGCCGAAGTGCTGAAAAAGGAATGGCCGAACCTGAAGGTCTTTGCCGTGGAGCCGACCTTGTCCCCGGTTCTTTCGGGAGGCGAGCCAGGCCCCCATCCGATCCAGGGGATCGGAGCGGGCTTCATCCCTGCCAATCTTCACCAGGACGCCCTGGATGGGGTAATCCAGGTCGATCCGGCAGACGCCAAGCAAATGGCACGACGCGCGGCGGCCGAAGAGGGAATGCTGGTGGGCATCAGTTCCGGAGCTTCGCTTGCGGCGATTGCGCAAAAACTGAAGGAGCTTCCAGAAGGAAGCCGTATCCTGGGGTTCAATTACGACACAGGCGAACGGTATCTTTCCGTGCCCGATTTCCTCCCCGAATGAGCAAGCGACTGGCGATCCTCACGCCTGACCCCGACGACGAAGCCTATCAGAGCCGCTGGCGCGAAATATTCGAGGCCAGCGCCGCTTCGTTGCGCGAAATCGGCCTTTCGGCGGAACACCGAAGCTGGGCGAAACCGGGCGACCTTGGGGGCTTTGACCTCGTCATGCCGCTGCTCGCCTGGGGTTATTTTCGCGCCGGGTCCCGATGGCAGCAGGCAGTGGGCGAATGGGAAACCGCAGGAGTCCCACTTGCCAATCCCGCCTCGGTGCTGCGTTGGAATGCCGACAAACTTTATCTCGGCAAGCTCGCGGAGCGCGGCGCGCCGGTCGTGCCTACTCTCTATGCAGAACGTTGCACGCTGGAAGCGATGACGCAGGCCGTGGAACGCTTCGGCACCGACCGGCTGATCGCCAAGCCACAAGTCTCGGCCTCCGCATGGCGGACGATCCGCTGGTCACCGGGAGAGAAACTGGACGGGGCGCCTACGGGGGCGACGATGATCCAGCCCTACATGCCTTCGATCGAAAAAAACGGCGAAATCTCGATGCTCTTTTTCGGGGGCACGTTCAGCCATGCGATCAGCAAGGTGCCCCAGCCCGGCGATTTCCGAGTGCAGCCCGAATATGATGGCATTATCACCGCGCACGATCCGTCAAAGGAAGAGTTCGAAGCGGCAACAGCCATATTGAAGGCAGCAGACGAGGATCTGCTCTATGCGCGCGTCGATCTCGTGCGCGACCTGGACGGCAAACCGGCCCTGATGGAGCTGGAGTTGGTCGAGCCCGACCTCTATCTCGCCTTTGACGGACAGGCCCCTGCCCGTTTCGCTCAGGCCTGCGCCGCTATCTCGTAGAGATAATCGACATAGGCCATGGTCGCCTGCTTCAGGCCGGCAACCTTCGGGTTGCTGCTCTCGATCACGAAATATTCGTTCGGCGCGTGGGCTCCGGCACCTCGTCCGATGCCGAACTGGCTCGCGGGGAGGCTCAAAGGCGCCGCGGTGAACACGACGCCCGGCCAGGAACCGGCATTGCGCGGGATGATCGAATAAGGGACGCCGGCGCGGGTCAGTACCGCCTGCTGCGCCTTGATGAAGCTGGTATCTTCCGACGTCTGGTTCGGTCCGTAACCGCCGGTTACGTTCACCTCGATATCCGGGAATCCCTTCTTCGCCAAATGAGCCTTCAATTTGGCAACGCTGTCTTCCTTGGTCATGTCGGGCACCAGGCGTAGCTCGATCTTGGCAGCCGTCCGGTGGGGCAGAACCGTCTTTCCGCCCGGCCCCATATAGCCCCCTGTGAGGCCCTGAATGTTGATCGTGGGCTGAGACAGCAGCCGTTCGATCGATGTCTGCCAATCCTCGTCATTGATCCAATGCTTCACGCCCAGCGCTTTATTGGCATCTTCCTCGCTGCTGGTTCGCGCCATTTCGGCAACCAAGGCCTTTTGCCGAGTTGTTAGCGGCTTCACATGCTCGAACCATCCTTCCACCGCCGGCGTATGGCCATCCGCGGCCATAAGTGTATTCAGCGCCTGAACCAGCCGCCACGCGGGACTGTCGACCCGTGCAAACTGGCTTGAATGAATGTCGGTGGCAGGGCCCCGGCCCCAGCTTGCGCTGTCCGACACCAGTTCGAATTCGACCGCGCCCTTCGCGCCCAGAGTTATCGCTGCCTGGCCGGTCGGCGATTGTCCGGCAGTGGGGATGAATATTCCGACCGTCTTCTTGAGCGCGGCGAAAACCTCCGGGTCGGCTATCGCTTGATGGAAATGGGGCGAGGCCATCTCTTCTTCGCCCTCTGCGATCAGGACAAGATTCACCGGCAGCTTGCGTCCGGACGCCTTGAAGGCGTGGAGCGCGGCCAGAAAGGTTGCCTCCGGTCCCTTCTGGTTGGTGGCGCCACGCCCGACGATGACCTTTCCGACACCAGGCCGGTCGACGATCCTCGCTTCGAGCGGCGGCGACGTCCATTCGGCCGGATCATATTGCTTTACATCATACATGAAATAGACGCCGACCCATTTCTTGGCCCCAGCATCCAGCGTCGCGAATACGGCCGGCGCACCGTCGGTCGGCACCTTCCGTGCCTTCTGGAACCCCGCATCGAGCGCCAGTTTCGCCATATGATCGGCGCCTTCTTCCATCCGATGCTTTTCGGCAGCGATCGACGGGTTGCGGATCCAATCCTGAATGCGAGCGACCGAGGCATCGTATCCCGCATCGACAGCCTTGGCGATCGCGGCCTGGTCCTTCCTGGGAGCGGCCATCGCGATGCCGGGAGCCAGCAGAGCCGCGCCAGCGGCGGCGCCCTTGATGATTGCCCGTCGGTCAGTGCTGAAGCTTTCGTCGCGCATCGATCCCCCCTTTGAATGAAGAAGTCACTAAATACGCGCGCCGAGCCCGCGTCCAGAGCCTACGCGCCGGAACTCAAATGAAGCTCCCGCGCTGGATGCCCCATGAAAATTGCGACCTTTAACGTCAACGGCATCAATGGCCGGCTGCCGCGTCTGATTGAATGGCTGAAAGAATCACAGCCCGACGTCGCCTGCCTGCAGGAATTGAAAGCGCCCGACGACAAGTTTCCCGCCGACGCCCTCGCAAAGGCCGGATACGGGGCGATCTGGCAGGGCCAGAGCCGGTGGAACGGCGTAGCCATATTGGCGCGAGGCTGCGAGCCCGTGGAAACCCGGCGCGGTCTTCCCGGCGATCCCGGCGATAATCATTCCCGCTATATCGAGGCTGCGGTGAACGGGATTCTGATTGGCTGCCTTTACGCCCCCAACGGCAACCCACGGCCAGGCCCGAAATTCGACTATAAGCTGAAATGGCTCGATCGCCTTACCATCCATGCCGCCGAATTGCTTTCCACTGACCTGCCCGTCGTCCTAGCAGGCGATTATAATGTCATCCCGACCGACCTCGACGTCTACAAGCCGGAAAACTGGGCCGACGACGCCCTGATGCAGCCGGAGAGCCGGGCGGCGTTCAAAGCGATTGTCGATCAGGGCTGGACCGACGCGGTCCGCCATCTCCACCCGGATAAACGCGTCTACACCTTCTGGGATTATTGGCGGAATGCCTATCAGCGCGACGCCGGAATCAGGATCGACCATTTGCTGCTAAGTTCGAAATCAGCCAGACGGCTGACGGGCGCCGGCATCGACCGGGAAGTGCGCGGGCGCGAAAGCGCTAGTGACCACGCGCCTACCTGGGTGAAGCTGTCCGTAGCCAAATGAAAACGGCGGGGTTTGAGCCCCGCCGCTTCTCCAAATTTACCGCACGCCCATTTCAGCCAGCAATCGACCGGCATTGTCGACCTTGTCCATCGTCCACAGCATGAAACGGCTGTCGACATGGATGGTCCGGTTGATGGTCGGGTCATAGGACCAGTCGGCGATTACGCCGTCCAGCGTCCCGTCGAAGGCTAGTCCCACGAATTCGCCGCGAGCGTTGAGCGTCGACGAACCCGAATTGCCGTTGGTGATATCGACCGTCGACATGAAATCGACCGGCAATGTGCCAAGCTCCGGAGCGGCCCAGCGGCCATAATCCTTCGCTTTGATGAGGTCGATGGCCTTTTGCGGCGCATTGAATTCACCCTTGCCGGTCTGCTTGGCGGCAAGTCCCTCGGCTGTCGTGAACGGCGTCCAGATCTGTCCGTCCACGCTCTTTCCTGTCACTTTGCCATAAGTGAAGCGGAGCGATCCGTTGGCGTCCGGATATAGGGTGCGGCCCTGCGCCTGCGCATAAGCGAGCATCCCTTGCATATAGGCCGACCGCGCCGCCTGCAGCTTGCCCGACCGCTCCTTGGTCTGGCGTTCGCGCGCGATATCGCCGCCATATTGCGCAACGGCTAGCTGGATGAATGGATCGCTCGACGCTTCGAATTCGGCCGAGCCCTTGTCCAGCCATGCAAGCCGAGCAGCGGTATCGCCCAGCCTGGTTTCCGCATAAAGGCGGTCCAGGCCGATTTCGGCCAGTTTGGCCTCGAACGTCGCATCACGCGAAGTCGGCGGTGCCTTGCGATATTCGACCAAAGCCTGTTCGAGCAATAATCGGTCGACCTTGGGCACGAAGCGCCGCTCGATCTGGGTCAGCCTCTGTTCGATCGGCAACCGGTCACGATCCTGAAAGCCGCTTTCCCGCTCTGCATCGGGCTTCTGGCGCTCCTTCGACCAGCGATAGGCGGTACGGGCAGCACCCAGCAATTGCGCGCGGGACAAGGTCGCCATCCGGACATTATCGAGCGCACTCTGATTGGCTTCCGCCACCAGCGCATCGAGCGCGGTGGAATCAAATTTGCGCGATCGAGCAGGGTCGGAGGAGATCCAGGCGCGATATTCGGCCTGTTCCGCCTCTTTCAGCGCATTGAGGCCGATCCGGTCGGCGCCGGACATTTCGCCCAGATACTTCTTTTTGTAATTGTCCGCGCTGCGGATGATGGAGGCATATTTGATCGTCGCATCCTCGCCCCCGGCGGTCGCCTTCTCGATGGCGTCCGAATAATCGTAGAGCAGCTTCTGCTGAACCGGGTAGAGCGTGTTGAAATTGAATTTCGCCTCGGCTGCGGTGACCAGCCGGCTGGTCGTGCCGGGGAACCCGGCCACCATCACGAAGTCATTTTCCTTCACGCCTTCGGCGGCGACCTTCAGCCAGGATTTAGGCTTGTAGGGAACGTTGGCCGCCGAAAAGGGAACGGATGACCCGTCTGGCGCCACGTAGGCGCGGTAAAATCCAAAATCGCCGGTGTGGCGCGGCCACATCCAATTGTCCGTCTCACCGCCGAAACTGCCGATCCCACCGGCCGGCGCATAGGCCAGGCGCACGTCCTTTATTTCAAGTTGCTGCTGCAGATAATAAGTCGCGCCGCCAAAATAGGCGCGAACGTCGCAGCGTCGGCTGGCCTGGCGTTCGCACGCCGCGATCAATGCCTTGCGATTGGCCTCCAGCCTGTCGAAGCGCTGAAGACCGCCGAGCCGGGTCGTGACACCCGGGTTCATTTCCCGGGTAACGTCGCGAAGATCCTCAATCACGTAAATGCGGCTCCCGGGGGCGGCCGGAAGCTCGTCTCCGAAGGAGGCCGCGAGGAAACCGTCGGTCAGATAATCATGGCCTGGCTTTGAATTATATTGGATCGATCCGTAGACACAGTGATGATTGGTCGCGACGAGCCCTTGGGGACTGAGAAACGCGGCCGAGCAGCCGCCCAGCGAGGCGATTGCATTCAGCGGAGCCCGCTGGAGATTGGCGAGCGTAGCAGGATCGAGAGTAAGGCCCTGTTCCTTCAGCGTCTGGGCGAGCCGGGGAGTCTGGCTCGGCAGCCACATGCCCTCGTCCGCGCTGGCGGGCATCGCCGTCAGCAAGCCCAGGGTGCCAAAGACAATCGCATGTTTTTTCATCAGCGCATCCATATGATATCGTGGAAAGCGAGTGACTTAGCATAAGCGCTGCATCGTGCAACCGGTTGCCGGGCCGGCATCCTGCCAACTGCGTCCGGGAGGGTTGCCCAGAAGCGCCGTTCAGCGTCCAGGACAGGGACTGTCACGCCCGGAGCCCTGAGCTTCACGTTTCTTCACGGCGCGTGAGCCGCTTCACAGTTCGTCTGAACGATCCGCCTCCTCATAAGCCCAGGCCCGGCGGCCCGAGCGCAACCTGGCCTCGACCCGTCGATAGGCGGCGGTTTCATATCGATCCACTGCTGCGAGATCGCTGTCACTGATAGTGAAGACCATGCCCTCGATCTCGTCGGCGGGATCGCCGGTCGCGACCATGATCGGGTGAACGGCCGATCCGCTTTTTGCGACCACATCGGGATCGTCGATCCGGACGGTGGAAAGGACATAACCCTTAACGGCATCCGGCTGGCCCTCCACCAGCCGTCCGAAAAGGGCCCTCTGCACGTCATCCTGGCGAAGCGTGCCATAGGAGAAAAGCAGATGCGAACGCAGGTTGGCCATAAAACAGGCGTTCCGCCTAAAACGCCTCGGCGGGTAACGCCATCATGCTCTCCGCGCCCGCTTCGATCTTACGGCGAAGCGCTCCGGCCTCCGGCATGATCCGCTCGGCGAAAAAGCGCGCGGTCATCAGCTTGGCCTCGTGGAATCCGCGATCTTCGCCGCCATTGGCCAGGATTGCACCGCTCGCCTTGGTCATGCGCAGCCACATCAGACCCAAAGTGACGATGCCCATCAAATGCATATAGCTGTAGCTCGCGGCGCCGGCATTATTGGGGTTCTGCATGGCATTCTGCATCAGCCACATGGTTGCCGTCTGGAGTTCATTATTTGCCTTTTCCAGCGCTCCAGCAATTTCCTTGGCCCCGGGATCGGCCTTCGCCTCATTGACCTCATTCTGGACGATCTCGAAGAAGGTGCGGATCGCCCGCCCGCCATTTTGCGCGAGTTTACGGCCAACCAGATCGAGCGCCTGGATTCCATTGGCGCCTTCGTAAATCTGCGCGATTCGCGCATCGCGAACAAACTGTTCCATGCCCCATTCGCGGATATAGCCGTGACCGCCATAGATTTGCTGGGAGTTGACCGCGACCTCGAATCCCTTGTCGGTAAGATAACCTTTGATCACCGGCGTCAGCAGCGAGATGATGTCCATCGCCGCCTCGCGTTCCTCTTCGGTCTGCGCCTTGTGGCTGAGATCGACTTGCAGCGCGCCCCACAAGATCAGCGCCCGCGCGCCTTCATTATAGGCGCGCCCCTCCATCAGCATGCGGCGCACATCCGGATGGACGAGCAAAGGATCGGCCTTTTCCTGGGGTTCAGCCGGACCGGTGAGGGCCCTGCCCTGGCGGCGGTCGCGGGCATATTGGACGGCATTCTGATAAGCGACCTCGCCCTGCGCCAGGCCCTGCAGCCCGACGCCGAGGCGGGCCGCGTTCATCATGATGAACATCGCGGCAAGGCCCTTATTCTCCTCGCCGACCAGATAGCCGGTGGCGCCGTCATAATTCATAAGGCAGGTCGAGTTGCCGTGAATGCCCATCTTATGCTCGATCGAGCCGCACGAGACCGCGTTGCGATCGCCCAGCGACCCGTCGTCATTGACGATGATCTTGGGTACGATGAACAGGGAAATTCCTTTCACCGTGTCCGGCGCGCCGCTCGTCTTGGCCAGCACCATGTGGATGATATTGTCGCTAAGGTCGTGCTCCCCGGACGAGATGAAGATTTTGGTCCCGGTGATCTTGTGGCTGCCGTCGGGCTGAGGTTCGGCGCGGGTCTTGATCAGTCCCAGATCGGTGCCGCTATGCGGCTCCGTCAGGTTCATGGTGCCGGTCCATTGGCCGGCAACCAAATTGGGAAGATATTTAGCCTTCTGTTCCTCGGATCCCTTGACCAGCAGCGAGGCGATCACACCTTGGGTAAGGCCGTTATACATTTCGAAGCTGTGATTGGATGAGCAGAGATATTCGGAAATGGCGGTCGAGACCACATGCGGCAGGCCCTGTCCGCCATATTGGGTGGGCGCCGACAAGGTGGTCCAGCCGTTCGCGGTGAATTGATCCCAGGCCTGCTTGAATCCCGGCGGTGTGGTGACGGATCCGTCGTCGTTGCGGGTACAGCCATGTTCATCACCGACCCGGTTGAGCGGGGTCAGAACTTCCTCGCAGAAACGGGCGCCTTCGGTCAGCACCGCTTCGATCATGTCGGGAGTCGCATTTTCAAAACCAGGCAGGTTCGAATAGCGTTCGAGCCCGAGCAGATGATCGAGATTGTAACGCGTATCGCGGACCGGGGCGGTATAGGTCGGCATTGGAACTCCTGAAAATCTATTCGAGTTTGGCGTTGGCGTCGCCGACCATCGCAATGAAACGCTGCAATTCGTCGATGGTGGCGTCGATATCGACCCTCTGTTTCGTCAACAGGTCGACCCGCCCCTGGCATTTTTCGATCGTCACCCGGCGCTGGGATTCGCGATTGTCGCCAAGATCGTACAGATCGATCATCTCCCGGATATCGGAGAGGCTGAAGCCAACGCGTTTCCCACGCAGGATCCACGCCAGCCGAGCCCGGTCGCGCCATGAATAGACCCGGGACAGGCCTATACGCTGCGGCGAGATCAGACCTTCATCTTCGTAGAAACGCAGGGCGCGCGGAGTCACTCCGAACTCTTCGCAAAGCTCGGTGATCGAATAAGTCTGAATGCTATGGTCCGAGTGACGAAAATCGGAGTGAAGAGCGGATCGGGGCATGCCGGCAAACTAGTTTACGTTCACGTCAACGTCAATGAAGCCTAGGGCGCTCCAGAGATCCCGCCGCATAATGGCTCGCCGACCAGATCCTTCGCCTTCATCGCGCCTTCTACCGTCGCTTCCTTGCGCGAGAGGCTCGCGCCGCCCAATTTCGCCTGCGCCCCGCAATAATAAGCGCAGCCTTCCGGCACGCTCGCTGGAAGGGTGACGACACCGCCTTCGATCCGGGCTTCCAGCGTGCAGCTCTGGTCTCCGGCCATGGTCAGGCGGAGCTTATCGCCCTCTTGTTTCACGCTGCCCGCGCCTGAGCAGGAATGGAGATTCGCCCCCCAGACCACGAGGCCGAATGCCGCTTCGCCCTTGCCCTTGTCGATTACGCACATCTGGTTGGGGCGGGTGGTGGCGCCCCCTTCGTAGAGGCCGGTGAGGCCTGCAGCCTGGACCGCCCCCGCCGCTGTGTTGTCCGCTTTGTCGCCGGCATCGCCGCCCGCGCCGCAGCCGGCGACAAGCATCAAAGCCATCAAAATCCGTTTCATGCCCTCTCCTGTCGCGCACATCCAACCTTGGCAGCCAGAAAAGGTTCAGACAAGCAGGGCTAAAATGCCGATGGCTTCAGAAATTCGGCGGACGGGCGCGACAAAGGGAGACAAAGCCGCCCGGGCTCCCTATATGCGCGCCAGGCGGGAACATTCGGCAAGGGCGACGGGCAAAACGCATGCTGACCACAAATCCTTTCGACGACGACAAGCTGCGTGAGGAATGCGGCGTGTTCGGTATCTGGAGCGTCGAGAGCGCGGCGGCTATGGTCGCGCTCGGCCTGCATGCCCTCCAGCATCGGGGCCAGGAAGCGGCCGGGATAACCAGCTGGGACGGCAAATCCTTTCACTCGCACCGGGCGCAGGGCCATGTGGCGGGTAATTTCGACCGCGACGACATCATCCGCCGCCTCGCCGGCCAGGCCGCGATCGGCCATGTCCGCTATTCCACCACCGGCGATACCGCGCTTCGAAACGTCCAGCCGCTCTTCGCCGAACTCGCTTCCGGCGGCCTCGCGGTCGCGCATAACGGCAATATCTCGAATGCGATGAAGCTCCGGCGCGAACTCAATTTGCGCGGCTCGATCTTCCAGTCCACCTCTGACACCGAAGTCATCATCCATCTGGTCGCGACCTCCACCTATCGGACCTTGCTAGACCGTTTCATCGACGCGCTGAAACAGGTCGAAGGTGCTTACTCCCTCGTCTGCCTCACCAGCGAGGGCATGCTTGCCTGCCGCGACCCGCTCGGCATCCGTCCGCTGGTGATGGGCCGCCTTGGGGATGCCTACATCTTCGCATCGGAAACGGTGGCACTGGACGTGGTCGGCGCCACCTATATTCGTTCGGTCGAACCCGGCGAGCTGATCGTCGTGTCCGAACAGGGGGTCAAATCCCACCGGCCTTTTGCGGGCGTACGTCCCCGGCCCTGCATTTTCGAACATGTCTATTTTTCGCGGCCCGACAGCGTGCTCGACGGCGCGTCGGTATATCAGGTTCGCAAACAGATCGGGGCGGAACTCGCGATCGAGAATCCGATCGAGGCCGATTACGTCGTCCCGGTGCCCGATTCAGGCGTTCCGGCGGCGATAGGCTATGCCCAGCAATCCGGTATTCCTTTCGAACTGGGTATCATCCGTTCGCATTATGTCGGCCGTACCTTCATCCAGCCGATCGACGCGGTCCGCCATCTTGGCGTGAAGCTGAAGCATAACGCCAATAGCGCCCTTATCGCAGGCAAAAGGCTGGTCCTGGTCGACGATTCGATCGTTCGTGGAACCACCAGCCTGAAGATCGTACAGATGCTTCGTGATGCTGGTGCGCGGGAGGTGCATATGCGGATCGCCTCACCGCCGACGCGGCATAGCTGCTTTTACGGAGTCGATACTCCGGAACGTGCCAAATTGCTCGCCGCGCAAATGAACGTCGCCGGAATGGCCGATTATATCAATGCGGACAGTCTCGCCTTCGTCTCGATCGACGGCCTTTACCGGGCGCTCGGCGAGGATATGCGCGACGAGGGGCAGCCGCAGCATTGCGACGCCTGCTTCACCGGCGATTATCCTACCCGCCTGACCGACCATGAAGAGCATCAGCCGACCGACCAATTGGCCTTGCTGGCCGAACGTTACGCCTGATGGCCGGAGCGTTTGAAGGCAGGCTGGCGCTGGTAACCGGCGCCGGACGGGGGATCGGCGCCGCGATCGCCGAAATTCTCGCGCGCGAGGGCGCGCATGTCGTGCTGACCGCCCGCAATGCACCGGCGCTGGAAGAAATCGAAACCCGCATTTTCGAAGCCGGCGGAAGCGCCACCATCGCCCCGCTCGACCTTACCGACGGTGACAGTATTGCCCGGCTTGCCGCGGCCATCGGCGAACGCTGGGAAGCGCTCGACATATTGGTACTGAACGCCGCGATGCTGGGCAGCCTTTCGCCGGTGCAAGCCATCGACGGCAAAGAATTCAACAAGGTGCTGACGCTGAACGTCCTGGCCAGCCAGGCAATGATCGCGGCGTTCGACCCGATGCTCCGCCGCAGTGCTGCCGGGCGGCTGTTGGCGATAACATCCAGCGTCGGACGTCACCCCCGGGCCTATTGGGGCGCCTATGGCGCTTCCAAGGCTGCGCTCGAGACTTTGGTGCTGAGCTACGCCGAGGAAGTCGGCAACATGACCCCGATCCGGGCCGCCATGATCGACCCGGGCGCAACCGCTACGCTGATGCGCGCGCAGGCTTTCCCTGGCGAGGACCAGAGCACGATCAAGCAGCCTGCCGACGTGGCCGATGCCATTGCCGATTTATTGAAGCGCGATTTCGACACGGGCCACCGGATGGAAGTCACCCTTTAAGTCCTGGCCCTGGGCTTCCGCGTCTTCTCCTCGCGCTCCAGCAATTCGACTAAAGTCCTGACCGACCCGCGTGAAAAACCCGCAATGTCCTCTGGCGCACGCATTTGGGCGGATAAATGCAGAGCGTGGAAAAGGCGCGCAAAATTGCTGGCACGTTCTTCGTCCAGTGCATAGGCGGCCCCCAGCAGCCCCGTCATGATCGCTTCTCGACGTTTGTCGGTATCAGCCACCAATGTGGCGATCGCACCGTCGGTCAGAGCCATCGCCCGTATGCCGAGCTCCAGCCGATGATCAGTGGCGGCGGTCAGCCGCCACATCGCCCGCAATTTTTCCAGCGGCGCCTCGTCTTTGAGCGCCGCGCGCGCGACGATGTCGGTCTCATGCTCGATCCAATGGCGGACGACGGCCATGGTAAAGACCTGGATGCCTTCGAAATGATGATAAAAGGACCCTTTGGTCCGACCCGCCCGAGCGCAGAGATTATCGACCGTAAAAGGCGCCGGCCCGGACTGGCGAAGTCCTTCGGCGCCTAGTTCGACCCAGTCTTCATATTTCATGCGGCCACGGTTTCGCATTGCGCCTTGAACATACCTTATAGTATGGTTGTGCTGTCAGAGGAGTTCAAAGTGAATATTGCACTCAAACATCTCTCCGTCGCTCTCATTCTGGCCTGCGGCCTCGCATGGGTCCGGCCTGCCTATGCGCAGGAGAATGCAACCGCGCCTGCCCAAGCCGGCCCTGCGCTGTTCGCCATCCTTTATCGCCCTGGGCCCGGTTGGAAGGCCGGATTGCCCATGCAAAAGCAGGCGCTACGCGAGCATGCCCAATATTATCAGACAGCCTTGCGGCAGGGCCGGGTCTTCGCCGGAGGTGCCCTGGCCAAGATCGACGGCGGCCTGGCCATTCTGAGAATGTCGAGCCTCGACGAAGCCGAGGCATTCCTCGCCGCGGATCCGGCCTTGCTGAACGGCACTTTCGTCGGTGAGGTGCATGCCTGGACCCCTCGTTTCGTGGCTGATGGGCCGCTGAAGCCCTAGGCCGAGCCCTAACGGCGCACCAGCGTCACCTGCGCGACGTCGATGCCGCCGCCCCGAAACCCGCCTTCGCAATACATAAGGTAATAGCGCCACAGATTGTGAAACGGGTCGTCAAAGCCTTCTGGAAGCTGGCGGTCTGTAACCGCCTGATTAAAGCGGGCGTGCCACCGTTTCAAAGTTTCGGCATAATGGAGCCCGAAGCCTTGGCGGTCGCGCCATTCCAGCCCGACGCCTTCTGCGATCGTACGGAAATTCTGCTCGCTGATCAGCATGCCGCCCGGAAAGATATAAGTCTGGATGAAGTCGGTGTTCTCGGCATAGGCCGGGAAGAGCCGTTCGCGGATAGAGATCATCTGGATCGCGGCCCGGCCGCCGGGCTTCAGCGCGCGGGCAATCGCCCCAAGATAGGATGGCCAATAATCCTGCCCCACCGCTTCGACCATTTCGACGCTCGCAATGGCATCGAAGCTGCTGTTGACGTCGCGATAATCGGTAAGTTCGACGGAGACCCGGCCGAACAAGCCGGCCTTTTGCATCCTCGCGTCGGTATAAGCCTTCTGTTCGGAAGAGAGCGTGATCCCGACGACTTCGACCCCGTAGTCGCGTGCCGCGATTTCGGCGAGCGACCCCCAGCCGCAGCCAATTTCCAGCAGGCGTTGCCCTGGTTTCAACTGCAATCGGTCCAACAAAGCACGGATCTTGCGCGTCTGGGCGTCCTCCAACGCTTCGGAATCTCTGATCGGCTCTGCAAAGAGCGCGCTGGAATAGGTCATTCCGCTATCGAGCCAGGCCCGATAGAAATCATTCCCCAGATCATAGTGGAAGGCGATATTGGCGCGTGCGCGGCTCTTGCTATTGCGCCGGAACCAATGGGCGATGCGATTGACACTGCGCCAGACGCCCTTTGCGCGGGCGACCCCTCCCAGGGTTTCCCCGTTGCGCATGAACAGGTCGAACAATGCTACCGGATCGGGGCTCGACCATTCGCCCAATGCCCAGGCCTTGTACCAGCCTACCGAGCCCGAGCTCATCAACCGCACGATCGCCCGCCAGCTGTGAAGATGAACGATCGGCATCGGACCGGGCCCCCGTCCCCCGATCATGAGCTGCGATCCGTCGGGCAGGGAAGCGTCGATGCCGCCGTGAACGAGACCTGCGTCGATCCGTTCGACTATCCGATGGAAGCCGCCGCCGGAAAGGCGTGCCAGCAGCCCACCACCAGTGGCGAAACCCCGGTCGGCGGCGATCAGGTGACGCCCGCGCGGCTGCTGGTTCACCCCCGACCCGTTAGCGGCCCGGCCCGGCCCGCGGCGCCGGGGGCCGGGAGGCCGCATTGGGCGGGGATTTGCTCATCGCCGCAAGAAACGCCGTGCGGTCGGCCGGGGTCATGGCACGAAGCAACGCAAGCAGGGCGTTGCCCTGCCGCTCGACAATCTGGCCCTCGACCTGCCGAAGCGCAGCCATCGTCGCGGCCAGCTTGGAATCGTCATAGGCGCGGGGGCTCATCAACGCGTCAAATTGCGCCTGAAGCTCACCGCGCTGCTTCATCAGCGGACCCAGGGCCACTCGCTGTTCGGCCTGATAGTCCCGGAAAAGGGTGGCCCCGGCAGCCGATAGCCCGGAGCTGCCTTCCGCATTATTCCGGGGCGCCGCTGACTGAGCCAGACCGGCGACCGGCGCCGCCAATAGCAGCGCGGCCATCATAATCGCTTTCATATTACGCATACTCCCGCTTAAATCGCGTGTGGTTCCTTGGTGACCTGCCAGCTTTGCCCTTTAGCGACAAGCAGCTGGAGGTCGGCGCTCTTGCCGGCACTAGCCATGGCATTCTGTTCTATCACCGCGCTTTCGAATGTCGGCCTTGGGTCATCGTAAATCACGCCCAAAGCCATCGGGAATGCGCCGAACGGCATATCGATCAGCATATGGGCGACCGCCCGGTTCTTCGGATCATGGACGATCACTCCGGCCGCCTGCCAATTGCCGTCGACGACATCGACCAGCTTCAGCGTCAGCGCCTCGCGATCGAGCGTGATGCCCTTGGTGCCACCCGCGAACAGCATCGGCTCGCCCTGGGTCAGCCAGAGTTGATTGCTGGCATTTTCCTTGGCGGTGAAAGGCGCGAAGACGTCATCATTATAAACAATGCAATTCTGGAAGATTTCTACGAATGCCGCGCCCTTGTGCCTATGCGCTGCCTTCAGCACGTCGGGCAGGAACTTGTTCACGTCGATCGCGCGGGCGATGAAGCGGGCGCCCGAACCCAGCGCGAAGGCGCAGGGGGAAGCCGGCCGGTCGACCGAACCGAATGGAGTCGATGGCGACCGCGTGCCGACGCGTGACGTCGGCGAATATTGGCCCTTGGTGAGGCCGTAAATCTCGTTGTTGAACAGCAATATCTGGCAGTCCAGATTGCGCCGCAGGATATGCATCGTGTGGTTGCCGCCGATCGACAAGGCGTCGCCATCGCCGGTGATGATCCACACGTCGAGCTCGGGGTTGGCGAGCTTCACCCCCGTTGCAAAGGCCGGCGCACGGCCGTGGATCGTGTGGAAGCCGTAGGTTTCCATATAATAAGGGAAACGCGACGAGCAGCCGATGCCCGAAACGAACACGATGTTTTCCGGCTTCACGCCAAGGTCGGGCATGGTGCGCTGCACCGCCTTCAAGACGGCATAGTCGCCGCAACCCGGACACCAGCGCACCTCCTGGTCGGTTGCGAAATCCTTGGGCGTCAACTTGGTAAGTTCGTTCATCACTCGGTCCTCGGCTTCCCCGATACGGGAAAGCAAATCATTGCAGCGCCTGCTCGATGGCAGCTTCGATCTCGCTTATCTTGAACGGCTGGCCGGACACCTTGTTCACCGGTCGGGCGTCGACCAGATACTGGTCGCGCAGCAGGGTCTTCAACTGGCCTGTGTTCATTTCCGGTACGATGATCCGGTCGTAAGATCTTAAAAGATCACCCAGATTATTAGGCATCGGCCAGATGTAGCGGATATGGACGTGGCTGACATCCACCGCGCGTTTGCGCATTCTGCGGACCGCCTGATGGATCGGGCCAAAGGTGGAGCCCCAGCCCACGACGACCAATTTGCCGCCCTTGTCGCCCAAGCAGATTTCCTGATCCGGAATGCTGTCGGCCACTCCTAGCACCTTGTCCCGGCGTATCTCGGTCATCGCCTGGTGGTTTGCGGGCGCGTAATCGATATGACCGGTGCCGACATTCTTTTCGATCCCGCCGATCCGGTGGGTAAGACCCGGGGTTCCCGGCCTGATCCAGACGCGGGCAAGCTTGTTGTCACGGGCATAAGGATTGACCGCCTCGCCCTCCTCTGGCGGCCGGTCGTGGAAGGTCACCGGGAACGGCACATAACCGGCCATGTCGGGCACTTTCCACGGCTCCGCCGCATTGGCGATGTAGCCGTCGGTCAGCAGCATGACCGGGGTCATATATTGGGTCGCGATCCGGACCGCTTCGATCGCGCAATCGAACGCGTCGGCGGGGGAGCGCGCGGCAATGACCGGCATCGGCGCATCGCCGTTGCGGCCATAGACGGCCTGGTAAAGATCGGACTGCTCGGTCTTGGTGGGAAGGCCGGTCGACGGCCCGCCGCGCTGCGAGTTGATGATGACCAGGGGTAGTTCGGTCATGATCGCAAGACCCATTGCCTCGCCCTTCAGCGCGATGCCGGGACCGGACGAGGACGTCACCCCAAGCGAGCCTGCATAAGCAGCGCCGATCGCACTGGAAATGGCCGCAATCTCATCCTCCGCCTGGAAGGTCGTCACTCCATATTCCTTGAGCCGCGAAAGATGATGGAGGATCGCTGATGCCGGAGTGATCGGATAACCGCCAAAGAACATCTTGAGGCCGGCCATCTGTGCGCCGGCGACGAGGCCGATGGAGATCGATTCAGCGCCGGTGACCGTGCGGTAAAGGCCGGGCTCGGCGGGCGCGGGATCGATATGATGCTGATGCAGCTGGCCGCCAATCTCGGCGGTTTCGCCATAAGCGTGGCCGGCATTCAGGGCGGCGATATTGGCTTCGGCAAGCTCCGGCGCCTTGGCGAATTTGTTCTTGACCCATTCGACGATCGGCGCGCGGTCTCGGTCGAACATCCAGAGCGCAAGGCCGAGGGTCCACATATTCTTGCAGCGAAGCGCTTCCTTGTTGCCAAGGCCAAAGGGCTTCACCGCGTCCAAGGTGAGCTGCGAGATATTGAAATTGATCAGCTGCCAACGGGCGAGCGACCCGTCTTCGAGAGGATTGGCCTCATAACCCGCCTTGGCGAGATTGCGCGCGCCGAATTCGCCTTCGTCGGCGATGATCAGGCCGCCGGGCTTCAGATCCGCGACATTGGTCTTCAGCGCCGCCGGGTTCATCGCAATCAAAACGTCGGGGGCGTCGCCCGCGGTCTCGATGGCCGACGAGCCGAAATTGATCTGGAAAGCGGAGACGCCGAAAGTGGTCCCCTGGGGCGCCCGGATTTCCGCCGGAAAATCGGGGAAAGTGGCAAGGTCGTTGCCCGCCAGCGCGGTCGATAGCGTGAACTGGCCCCCGGTCAATTGCATGCCGTCGCCGCTGTCGCCGGCAAAGCGGACGACCACCGACTCCAGCGGCCCATCGGCCGCGGCTTCCTCGGGGGTAAGAAAATGGGTGGCAGTCGCCATCATGGGTCCTTCGAAACGATTGTAGGCGTCTCTACCCCCGCCGCGCGCGCGCTTCAACGGAAGCTTATCGCTGGAATAGCCGGCTTATTTGCCTATGGGTCCGGGCTTCATAGCAATCTGGTCCGCAAGCGAGGGCTTTCAACTCATGACCGACAAGCAAAACCTGCCCTACCGCCCCGCCGTGGGGGTGATGTTGCTGAGCGCCGACGGCAAGGTGTTCGTGGCGCAAAGACTCGATAGCACGCTTGAAGCGTGGCAGATGCCGCAAGGAGGTCTGGACGAAGGCGAAGAGCCTGAAGCCGGCGCTTTGCGTGAACTGGAGGAGGAAACCGGGATCACCGCCGCGCAGGTGCAGATCATCGCCCGTTGTCCAGGGGAGCTCACCTATGACCTTCCCGACGATCTGGTGGGCAAGATGTGGAAGGGAAAATGGCGCGGTCAGCGGCAAATATGGTTCCTCTGCCGGTTTATGGGGCGCGACGAAGATATCGATATCGAAACCGCCGAGCCTGAATTTCGGACCTGGAAATGGGCCGATCCGGCCGAACTTCCGGCGATGATCGTCCCGTTCAAGAAGAAATTATACGAAGATGTCCTGGAGGCTTTTGCCGGTCAGCTGGGCTAGGCTCGCCTTTCCGCCACGGCCTGAATTCCTCCATCAGCGCAGCGATCCTTTCGCCCCCGTCCGCGCGCACGCCCCGCAAAGTTTCCGTAAAGGTCTGGTCGTCTTCGTCCTGGCAAAGCCGGAAAGCGGCCCGGTGGGACGTTATCTCCGCATGAAAAGGCACGATGTGGGACGCCAGCTTTTCATAGCGATCACCCAATTCGTCAACGCTCCAAGGATGTGGCCGGCCGTGCTCCATGGCGTCGACGAGGTCGCGCAGGCCCGAGGCCAGTTCCGCCGGGTTTTCTGAAAAGACCAGGGCGCAGTCGAACGCACCGCTGATCGACATCCAGGTCGGCGCCTGGGCGCGGTTTTCGAACCAGGAGGGCGAAACATAGACTGTGGGCCCGGTGAACAGCATCAACGCACGGGGATTGGCCATGAGCCGTTCAAGCTGACGACTGGATCGGGGAAAGTGCCCCGAAAAGCCGAGCAAACCCCCAGCAGCGTCACGGATCGGACGCAGCGGCAGCAGCAAGGCTGCCAAATCCTCGCTCACCACCCAGGCCAACGGATGTTCCGAAACGAGCGCGAGCAGGTCGTCATCACCGCGCGGCTGGAATTGGAGCGGGACGGGGTTCAAGCGGCTCCACCTTATATTGCCAATAACAAACAGGTTGACCTGTTTCTAATGAAAAGTCAATCGTGCCGCATCGGGAGGCGCCACGCTTGTCGATGGGGAACCTGCCCAGCGGCGCTTCCGCAACGCCATAAGGCGTTGGCATTGGCTTAGCCGCGCATTCTGCTTAGAGACCGAGCCATGAGGGGCCTTTCCAGCATCGAGACCGCGGCAGTCGAGGCCTGTTCCGGCTTCGAAATGCTAGGGCGGGTACAGACGTGGTCGGCGATCAACAGCGGCTCGCGCAATCTTCAAGGGCTGGCTTCGATGGCAGCCGTCCTTGCGGACGAATTCGCCCGGCTCCCTGGCGAGCTTGCCTTGCGCGAGCCGGCCCCAGCCGATTTGATGGCGGCCGACGGAACGATATCGAGCCTCCAGCACGGCGCCAATCTGCATTTGAAGGTGCGTCCCGAAGCGCCGGTACAACTGCTCTTCACCGGGCACATGGATACGGTGTTCGGCGCGGACCATGTTTTCCAGTCATGCCAATGGCTGGAAGACGGCGTGCTGAACGGCCCTGGCGTCGCTGACATGAAGGGCGGAATCGCGGTCATGCTGGCTGCCTTGCAGGCCGTTGAATCCGCTTCCGACCCTTCCCGCTTCGGCTATGAAATCATCATCAACAGCGACGAGGAAGTCGGCTCCCCCGGATCGGCTGCGTTGATCGCCGAAGCGGCGCGCGGAAAGTCGGCCGCCCTTACTTACGAGCCTTCCGCGCTTCCCGACGGTACCCTTGCGGGAGCCCGCCCGGGGAGCGGCAATTTCTCTATCCTGATCGCAGGCAAAAGCGCGCATGCGGGCCGCAATCCGGAGGAAGGGCGCAACGCGATCGTCGCCGCGGCCGACCTGACGCTTCGGCTGGCCAAGGCCAAGGGCCCCCGCCTGTCGGTCAATCCGGCGCGGATCGACGGCGGCGGACCTAATAATGTCGTCCCGGATTTGGCTATTTTACGGGTCAACATGCGGCCCTTTACGCCCGGGGACGAGCAGCGCGCCAAGGCGCAGCTCGATGCCGCGGTTGCGATGGTCGCGGCCGAACATGAGGTGAAGATCCAAGTCCATGGCGGTTTCGGCCGCCCTCCCAAGCCGCTCGACGCCAAGGCCGAAAAGCTATTCCAGCTCGTCAAACGATGCGGAGCTGATCTTGGCCAGGCAATCCAGTGGCAGGCGAGCGGCGGGGTATGCGACGGCAACAATATCGCGGCCTGCGGCGTGCCGGTCGTGGACACGATGGGCGTTCGCGGCGGCGCCATCCATTCGGCGCAGGAATATCTGATCGCCGATAGCCTGGTGGAACGCGCCCAGCTTTCCGCCCTCGCCATATTGCGCCTCGCCTCCGGAGAAGATCTTTGAGCTTTCGAGTCCGACCTGCCCGAAAAGACGATTGCCAGGCCATTTACGAAATGGCCAAGCTGACCGGCGGCGGCTTTACCAACCTGCCGCCGGACAAAGGCGCGCTGGTCGATAAATTGATCCGATCGGAACATGCGCTTGGAAGCGAATCCGAGGCCCAAGGGGATGATTTGTTCGTATTGGTGCTTGAAAATTGCAGCACCGGGCAGATCCGGGGCACTTGCCAGGTTTTCGGCCAGGTCGGCACCGAATGGCCTTTTTACAGTTATCGCGTCAGTACTTTGACCCAGACTTCGAAGGCGCTTGGAAAAACGTTTCGGGCCGAGATGCTGACCCTCGTCACCGATTTCGAGGGCTCTTCCGAAGTGGGCGGACTGTTCCTCCACCCCGGCGAACGAGCCGGGGGCCTTGGCTTGTTACTGGCGAGAAGCCGCTATTTCTTCATCAAGCAACACCGGAAGCGCTTCGGCGACCGGATCCTGGCCGAACTTCGGGGCGTGATTGACGAAGCGGGAGGATCGCCCTTCTGGGACGCTATTGCGGGGCGGTTCTTCGGAATGAATTTTCAGGAGGCAGACGAATTCAATGCGATGCACGGAACTCAGTTCATCGCCGACCTGATGCCCAAAACCCCCATCTACACTGCGATGTTGCCCGAAAGCGGCCGCGCGGTGATGGGCGTGCCGCATCCTTCGGGCCGGGCGGCGATGAAGATGCTGGAGCGCGAAGGCTTCGCTTATGAACGCTATATCGACATTTTCGATGGCGGCCCGACCATGTCGACGCGAACCGACAATGTCAGGACGATCGAGCAATCGAAGGAACTCGTCCTTTCCGGGATCAGCGACGATATCGAAAGCGAGCCATTGATGGTCGCCGCCGGCCGGCTGCACGATTTCGTCGCCTGTTACGGAAATGTCGCGGCAAACGGCGATGAATCGGCAACGATGGACGCGGCCAGCGCTGCTTTGCTCGGCATAGCTTCCGGCGATCGCTTCCTGGCCATGGGACGCTGAAATGAGCGCGGTGGAAATCAATTTCGATGGCATAATCGGTCCCAGCCACAATTATGCGGGCCTTAGCATCGGCAATCTCGCCTCTTCGGCCAATGCGCAGAACATCTCCCATCCGCGCGAAGCCGCGCTGCAGGGAATAGAAAAGATGCGCCACAATCTGCAACTGGGCCTCGCGCAAGGCTTCTTCGTGCCCCTCGCGCGGCCCGATCATGGATGGCTCGCGGATCTTGGAACCACGGCGCAGGATGCGCCGGATTCGATCCGCCCCGCCGCTTATTCCGCTTCGTCGATGTGGGCGGCCAATGCCGCGACGGTTTCGCCGGCGCCGGATACGAAGGACGGCCGCTGCCACCTGACCGTCGCCAATCTGCGGACGATGCCCCACCGAAGCCACGAATGGGCAGACACGCATACCCAGCTTCGCCGTGCCTTCGCCAACGGCAAATATTTCCGCGTTCACGGGCCCGTCCCGCCCGCTTTCGGCGACGAGGGCGCGGCCAATCACATGCGGCTCGCGTCAAGCCATGGCGACAAGGGCGTCGAAATTTTCGTCTATGGCAAGACCAGCGGCCCCTACCCCGCCCGTCAGCACATCGAGGCCAGCCGCGCGGTCGCCCGTTTGCATAGGCTGGACCCGGAACACACCTTGTTTGCCGCGCAGTCGGAGCAGGCGATCGCGGCCGGCGCCTTCCATAACGACGTGGTTGCAGTGGCGAATGAAAATGTCCTGCTGGCGCACGAAGAAGCCTTCGAAGATCGTGCCGAGCTCTATACCGCCATCCGCCGGCTGCTTCCGGACGTCGAGATTATTGAGGTGGCATCCAGCGAGGTCAGCCTCGACGACGCGGTCAAAAGCTATTTGTTCAACGCGCAGCTCGTGACCTTGCCGCAGGGGGGAATGGGCCTGATCCTGCCTGAAGAAGCGCGCGAGACTCCTTCGGTCTGGAAATGGCTGGAGAAACTTACCGCCGGTAACGGTCCGATCCGCGAGACTTTCGTGGTCGATGTGCGGCAGTCAATGGCCAATGGCGGCGGCCCCGCCTGCCTGCGCCTCCGGGTCGTCGCCGATCCGGCGACGGTCGATCCACGTTTCATGGCCAATGAGGCGAGGCTCGATTCGATCGCTGCCGTAATCAAGAAATGCTGGGCAAAGCAGATCGCGCCGGAAGATTTGCGCAAGACCAGGCTCTGCCATGATATCGAGAAAGCACGCGAGGCCCTGCTAGAGGCCCTCGACCTGGAGGAGCTGGACTAGGCGCTCCAGAAGATATCGATCGGGACTTCGATCTCGGCGATTAGGCGGCCAATAGGTTTTTGAGATAGCGGTCCTTCGCCGATCGCACTTTCCAGCACATCGCGCTTCTCAGCACCGGTTATCACCACCATCACCGCGCGGGCAGAGGCGAGCGCCACGCCCGTCAGTGTTACCCGGTCAACCGGCGCGTTGGCCGGCATCGGATCGGGCCGAACGCCGACGGCGCGGCGCTCTTTGGGGCCTGCCACGGCGCGATCGAGATCGGGTCCGGGGAAGATTGAGGCGATGTGGCCGTCGGCGCCCATGCCGAGCCAGACCAGATCGAGCGGCCAGTCGAGCAGCGCCAAGCGTTCATCCGCCAGCCGCCCGGCTTCACGGTAATCGTCGAGCGCGGTCTCGTCGATCAGCGAGACGATCATTGCGCCGCGGCCGGAAAAGAGACGGTGGAGCTTGGCGTAATTGCTGAGCGGATCGTCAAGGCCGACCAGCCGGTCGTCGGTCGGGACCAAGGTTACCTTGGTCCAGTCGATTTCCTTGTTCGCCAGCAACGCTCCAAAGACCACATTGGGGGTGCTTCCGCCCGAAACCGCGATGCGCGCGCCGCCATGCGCCTCGATCGCGCTTTCGATCACGAAGCCGATGTCGCCTGCCGCCTGCTGCGCCATTTCAGCGGGGGTTTCGAACTCCCACCATTCAATCTCATCCATCTTCTTAAAGCACTCCGGCTGTTTCGACGCCCCATGCCCCACCCTTCCCCAAGGAACAAGCCGCTCGCGTACCGGGTTCCTGATTTTGAGGAAGGAGAAGATAATGCCAGCCAAGTCCCAGGCCCAGCAGAAAGCCGCGGGAGCGGCCTTGTCCGCCAAGCGCGGCGATACGCCCAAGAGCGACCTGAAAGGGGCTTCCAGATCGATGGAAAAGTCGATGAGCGAAAAGCAGTTGGAAGAAATCGCCTCGACCAAGCGCAAGGGCGAGCCCGAGCATAAGGCGAAAAAATAGATTTACGGGGACGGAGCGCGAATGCGCATTCAGGTTTGCGGCGGGTCATTCCGGAGGCACGGGTCCGCTACCACCAGCCCATCATGCCGCCCGCAATATAGACACGATACGCCCCCAGCCCCTCATTCACAAAAAGCAGGGGAAGCACGTATCTGATCAGCCCGTTGCGCCGCAGCCACGATGCGGTGCTGCGAAAAATCCTGTTCGTGCCAAGCGACAGCAAAGTCGCTGCCATCTCTATCCCATAGCGCCCAGCCGAACCCTTCGCTGTTCTTGAAACCATCTGAGCCATCGCGGCCAAAGCCGCGAACTACCAATGAAGTTGCGCGATAATCCATCAAGGGTGCCGAACTTGCGCCGAATTCCTGAATAGACCCGAAACTACAGGGGATGCCACGCGATCAAGCAAATGACGCCCGCACTCGGATAGGCGCTACGCTCCCGGCCCGGGACCGCCTATTTGCGAGGCCCGCACGCAAAAAGGGGCGCGTGGAACATTATCCACGCGCCCCTTTCAACTGTTACCGGTCACTTCAAAGGATGAAGACGCTGTTATCGATTGCCTGATTGCCGTTCATCACGATCAAGAATTCAGGATCCTTGTCGCCATCAGTATTTCCGAGCAGGAAGGTAACGGGGCCGGACAGATGCGCGAACCCGCTAAGATCCACGCCCAACGCATTTTGCGCGGCGTTGACGTTGCCGAAGGTGCGCAAGCTCAGATCGCCCGCCTGCCCGCCATTGGCATGGCCCACGAAGTTGAACGCCTGATCCCCGGCCATGAGCGAATTTGCGTCGATGCCGCTCAGGTCGATACGGTCCCCGGCGGCAAAGTCGAGGATCAGGTCGAGAGAGATCTGACCATATTTGCTGGCTATTTTGCCCTCATCGACTTCGACCACAAACACGTCGTTGCCGGCGCCGCCCCACATGCGGTCAATGCCTTCTCCCGCCATGATGATGTCGTTTCCGTTGCCGCCGAACAGGCTGTCATTCCCGTCCATGCCGAAGAGGATGTCGTTTCCGTCATTCCCCTCAAGCACGTTGTCGGCGTGATTGCCGTAGATCGTATCCTTGCCCGACCCGCCTTTCGCATTCTCGATCACGGCGCCATAGGCGATCCCCACATTGTCCGTCAGGCGTCCTCGCCATTCCGGATCGGCGTTGAAAGCGGCCATATTGGCAGCATAGGTCGCCTGCGTGACCGGAGGCAGGCCTGAAGCGGCCCGATTGGCATTGATCTGAGTGAAGGTGAGCTGTGTCGCAGCCTGCTCCGCAGTGATTCCACCAATGCTGCTGAGCGAGCCCGGGGTAAGATCGATGATTTGTGTAACTGCATAACCGGAAGCGTCCAGAGTATCGTTACCACCCGCATCCCAGATCGTCATGGTCGGCCACGGCGTCTTGGTGAAATCGAATGCGTCGCGGCCCGCATTCGAATTAAAGCCGTACGTCGTGTCGCCCGTCCGGGTAGTCATTTCCGCGCCGTACATGATCTGGGCGGCCAATATGTCATGGATCATCGGCGTCGAGCCGTAGGCGATCTGCATCAGGCTCCAGTCAAAATCGCGCGTCGGAACACCGGTGGCGGTCGATCCCATGTCGCGTGGATTCCAATAGGACATGATCGTGTAGTTGCGGGCATCCTGGGCATATTCGGCCCCGTTGGCGTAAGTCACCGCGAAACCCGGCCCGAAATTATAGCCGCCCGGATGAGAAAGGCCGAGGCTGTGGCCGATCTCGTGCACCAAAGTGTTCAGGCCATATCCGCCTTCGTCGAACTGGAAATTCGATGCCTGGGATATCGAGACCCAGACGTCGCCGGCCAGGCCCGCAATCTGGTTGCCGTAGAAGTTCGCGTTGGCGCCGCCGGGTCCGTAAGCGGAGGTCGGAATGCGCGAATAGGCTTGTGTATTGGGAGAATTCGTCAAATTTCCGAAATTAATGTCGCCCTGATTGGCGTGCGTTTCGACAAAGTCGACGGCCAGGACATCATCCCAGTAGGAGATGGCTTCGCGCGTCGCCGCTCGCTGCGCGGTGGTGAACGAACCGAACTGAAAATATTCGGAGAAGGCGAACAATTGCCCGTTCCGCGCATAGACATAGCCATTGTCGACCAGCGATTGCTGATTTTCATGGAATCCGAACGTAATGACATTCGGATCGCCCCCGCGCTGAAGCAGATCCCCGGGACCTGTTCCATATTGGCCGCTCGTACGGTTAAGATAGGCCGCGATCTGCTCCTCGGTCCAGATCGGTTTGTTGTTGGCATAACCGCCGGCATTTACGTCCAGCGACGCGTCCAGGGTCGCGTCGGGATTAAAACCGCTGCATGAAGCGCATTGGCAAAACAGATCTGCAGAGCTGTGCTGGATTTCTTCTGGCATTTTAAAGCATCCCCATTCTTATTGTTGTCATTGGAACTCGTGACGGACGTGATTTGGATGACAGTGGCGAGGCCAGAGGCCGGGCGCGCCGGGGCAGGCGCTGATCCGCGATATCCCCGCGTCCGTGCCACCTCCGGTCTGAATTATGCAAACAAGCGCCACGCTTTTGGCGCTGACCCATATAAAGGGAGGTGAGGCCGAAGAGGGCTGATGAAGCAGAAAAGCCGCCGCGACAAAGCCGAACACTTTTCCAAAACCCCAACGCCGCCCCCATAGCGCATCTCCCTGTTGAGTCGTAACAGACGTCAGAAATATAAAGGTGTCAATATGATAGACTCCTGGATCCTATTTTTTTGTTGGCCGAATATCGGGCGCTCACCGCTGCTTTCACGAGGCCGGGATGCGCCCTGCGGGGCGGGCCCAATAAGGCCTCGAGCGGAGGCCAGCGTCGTTACCGCTGTCGCGGGTGCGGGTGCGGGCGGATACCCATCCGCTCGCTTCCGAACCCAAAGTCCTGGATGATTTTTGCCGTTTGGGGAGAATGGCGCGCCCGGAAGGATTCGAACCTCCGGCCCCCAGATTCGTAGTCTGGTGCTCTATCCAGCTGAGCTACGGGCGCGCGGTGGGCTGGCACATAAGGGGAAGCTTTCGGGGGTGCAACCCTGTTGCTCGCAAAAGCCTGGATCCCTACGGAAGGATCATGATCAGACGCTTTGCACCCGCGCTATTTCTTCTTCCACTTGCCGGCTGCGCTGCCGGGGGCAATTTCCCCTCGCTCGCGCCCCGGCCTTCGGAAAAACTGCCGATGGACGAGCCGGTGCGCGCGGCACCCATCATCGCGCCGGACGCAAACCTCACCCGCCAGATTTCCGATTTTCTTGGCCAGGCGAGGCGCGGACAGGCGGAATATGAAGCGCGGAGGCCGGCGGCGCGCGCGGCCACCGCGGCGGCAGGTTCCGCGGGGTCGGAAAGCTGGATCGAGGCCCAACAGGCGTTGTCCCGGCTGGAAGCGGCGCGGGCGCCGACCGTCACCGCATTGGCGGACCTCGACGAACTGAGGGTGAGACGGGCCAATATTCCGGTCAATGCAGGCGACTTTGCAGCCCTTGGCGCCGCCATCGAAAGGGCCGACGCTTTGGCACGAGGCCAGCAGGAAGAGATTGACCGGCTGAGGGCTTCAATCGCGAACTGATCAGGGCCAGAAACATAAGGCCAAAGCATTAGCCTGCGCGAATGAGGCGCGCCGCGACGGGCGCATGATAGGTGAGAATGCCTGCGCAGCCCGCGCGCTTGAAGGCCATCAGCGTTTCGAGCACGAGCGCATCACGATCGCCGGCTCCCGCGGCGGCGGCGGCCTCGATCATCGCAAATTCACCGGACACCTGATAGGCGAAGACCGGCACATCGAACCTTTCCTTCACCCTCCGAATGATATCCAGATAGGGAAGTCCCGGCTTCACCATTACGTGATCGGCGCCCTCGGCGATATCGAGAGCGACCTCACGAAGCGCCTCGATCGCATTGGCCGGGTCCATCTGATAGCTTTTCTTGTCGCCTTTCAGCAGTCCGCGGCTGCCCACAGCGTCGCGGAACGGGCCGTAAAAAGCGCTCGCATATTTGGCGGCATATGCCATGATCTGGACATTGCTATGGGATGCCTGCTCCAATGCGGCGCGAATGGCCCCGACCCGGCCATCCATCATATCCGACGGCGCGACGATATCGGCGCCGGCATCGGCCTGGACCAGGGCCTGCTCGACCAGCAGCTTGCTGGTCTCGTCATTCAGAACATAGCCCTTATCGTCGGTCACTCCGTCATGGCCGTCGGCCGTATAGGGATCCAGCGCGACGTCCGTCAGCAATCCGACCTCGGGCGCCGCTTCCTTGGCGGCCCTGATCGCGCGGCACATGAGATTGTCCGGGTTGAGCGCCTCGCTGCCTCGATCGTCGCGAAGGGCGGCCGGCGTGTTGGGAAACAAGGCGATGCAGGGGATGCCGAGGTCTCTCGCCTCCCGCGCGCGATCGGCCAGCAGATCCACCGACCAGCGCGAAACGCCGGGCAGGGTCGAAATCGGCTCCTCGATGCCTTTGCCCTCGGTCACGAATAAGGGCCAGATCAGGTCCGACGGAGTGAGGATCGTCTCGGCGACGAGCGCGCGGCTCCAAGCGGCGCTGCGGGTTCGGCGCAAGCGCGTGGCGGGAAAGGAAGGGCTATGCATGGTCAGGCTCTAGCGCGGCGGCCCCCCGCTGAAAAGAAGCATGGATACGGAAGGGCTTTCACTGGTTGTCGGATCGTGGAAATGACGACCAGACCTGTGCCGCGCGAAGCCGTGCTGATCGTCAACGCCCATTCGCGTAAAGGGATGGCCTTGTTTCACGAAGCAAGCGCCAAACTGGAAATGCAAGGGATCAGGCTGATCGCCGCCCATGCGCTGCAAAATCCGTCCAAGCTTCCCCAAACCGTCCGACAGGCGGTGCGGGACGGCGCTCCCATGGTCATCATCGGTGGCGGCGACGGGTCCCTTTCCTGTGCGGTGGATGATCTGGTGGACCGGGATTGCGTGTTCGCCGTTCTCCCACTTGGCACTGCCAACAGTTTCGCACGCACGATCGGCCTTCCACTCGACCTTGATGGTGCCATCCAGACGATCGCCAATGGGCAGCGGCGCCGGATCGACCTGGGCGTAATCGATGGCGATTATTTCGCCAATGCCGCAGCGATCGGTCTTTCCCCGATGATCGGCGACACCGTTCCGCACGACCTGAAGAAATATCTCGGCAGGATCGGCTACCTTATCTGGGCGATCTGGTGCTTCTTCAAATTCAGCCCCTTCCGGCTGATTGTCGATGACGGGGAAAACGAACACCGGCTTTGGACGACCGAGGTCCGCATCTTCAACGGACGTTTTCATGGCGGAGTGGAGCTTACCGAAAGCACCGACGTCGACAGCGGAGACATCGTCATCCAGGCCGTTACCGGCCGCAGCCTCGGTCGGCTTGTATGGGATTGGTACACCAAATTCTTCAAGCTAAGCTCGCGCGATGCGATGACGCAGGAATTCAGGGGAAAGAAGCTTCGGATCGACACCAGGCCACATCACCGTATTTCGATCGACGGTGAGATATTGGCGCGCACCCCGGCGACGGTAGAGGTCGCGAGCCGCGCGATCGAAGTGGTTGTCCCGGCCGAACCCGACGCTCTCCGATCGGCGTAGTTCGCCGGTTTGCAACCTTTCAGCCCAAGCGCGTGAGGGCCGATCGGTACCGCGCGGCGTCCGAGGCTTTCTGATCATGGTCGGCCTTGGCTTTCTCCACGGCCTCGGGCTTGGCTCTCTCGACGAAGCTCGGATTGGCGAGCCTCGCGGCAAGTGAATCGCGCTCCTTTTCGGCGGCGTCGACGGCCTTGGCTAGGCGAGCCCGCTCGGCTTCGATGTCGATTACGCCCTCCAGCGGAAAAACGAACGTGTTTCCGTCGACCACCACCTGCATGGATTTCTGATCGGCTCCGTCTTGCACCGCTTCGCTACGGTCGATCCGCGCCAGTCGACCGAGGGCCGCCGCGTTGCGGCCGAAACGCCGAACCAGGCGCTCGTCATCCTCCTCGATCCGAACGGGGAGCCTGGTTCCGGGCGGTATGTTGAGCTCCGTCCTGGCGGTGCGGATCTCGCTGATCAGCCGGATCAGCCATTCGATTTCCTCGATCGCTTCGCTGTCGAGCGCGCGGGCGTCCGCCATCGGCCATTTGGCAAGGATCAACTCGTAGGGCCGGTCGCCCATGGCATGCCACAATTCTTCGGTGATGAAGGGCATGAATGGGTGGAGCATCACCAATATCTGGTCGAGCACCCATCCGGCGACTTCACGGGTTTCCCGCGCCCCTTCCGCGTCGGCTTCGGGTGAAAGCAGCGGCTTTGTCAGTTCCACATACCAGTCGCAGAAGCTGGCCCAGGTGAATTGATAGATAAGGTTCGCGCTTTCATCGAAGCGATATTCCGCCATGGCGAGGTCCAGCGCCTGAACGGTCTTCACCGTCTCCCCGATGATCCAGCGATTGACCGGAAGCGCTGCCAAAGGAGGCTCGATCGCCTGCGACGCGCCGATGCCGTTCGACTGGCAGAAGCGCGAGGCGTTCCAGAGCTTGGTCGCGAAATTGCGATATCCCTCGATACGCTTTTCATCGAGCTTGATGTCCCTGCCCTGACTTTCCATCGCCGCCAGCGTGAAGCGCAACGCATCGGCGCCGTAGCGGTCGATCAGGCCCAGCGGGTCGACCGTATTGCCCTTCGACTTGGACATCTTCTGCCCCTTGGCGTCGCGAACGAGGCCGTGGCAATAGACCGTCTTGAACGGTATTTCCTTCATGAAATGAAGGCCCTGCATCATCATTCTCGCAACCCAAAAGAAGATGATGTCGAAGCCGGTGACCAGCACCGACCCCGGATAATAATGGTTTAGCTGCGGCGTTTCTTCGGGCCATCCAAGCGTACCGAATGGCCACAGCGCCGAAGAAAACCAGGTGTCGAGCACATCATTGTCGCGGGTCAGGGTCACGCCCTCTCCTGCCTCGGTCTGCGCCTCTTCCTGCGTCTCGGCGACATAGACCTTGCCCGTTTCGTCATACCAGGCGGGGATGCGGTGGCCCCACCAAAGCTGGCGCGAGACGCACCAGGGCTGGATATTCTCCATCCAGTTGAAATAGGTCTTTTCCCAGGTCTTGGGTACAAACCGCGTGGTTCCATCGCGCACCGCGTCGATCGCCGGCTTGGCCAAAGTCGCGGCATCGACATACCATTGGTCGGTCAGCCACGGCTCGATCACGACCCCCGACCGGTCGCCGAAGGGTACATTGTGCCGGTGCGGCTCGATCTTATCCAGCAGACCAAGAGCCTCGAACTCGGCAACCACCTTCTTGCGCGCTTCGTACCGGTCGAGCCCGCGATAATCCGGCGGGCAATTGTCGTTCATATGCGCATCCGCGGTCATCAGATTGATGAGCGGGATTTCCGCCTCCGGATGCCGTTGATAGACGGCGAAATCGTTGAAATCATGGGCGGCGGTGATCTTGACCGCACCGGATCCGAAATCGGCCTCGACATGTTCGTCGGCGATGATCGGGATCACGCGGTCGACGATCGGCAGTCTGCATTTCTTGCCGACCAGATGACGATAGCGGTCGTCGTCCGGATGAACCGCGACCGCGCCATCGCCCAGGATGGTCTCGGGCCTGGTGGTCGCGATGGCGATATGGCCGCTGCCATCTTCCAGCGGATAGCGGAAATGCCACATATTGCCGTCCATCTCGCGCATTTCGACTTCAAGGTCAGAGATGGCGGTCTTGAACTTGGGATCCCAATTGACGAGCCGCTTGTCGCGATAGAGCAATCCTTCGCGATAAAGCTGCACGAACACCTTCATGACGGCGGCCGAAAAGCCCTCGTCCATGGTGAAACGCTCGTTCGACCAATCCGCCGAAGCGCCCAGACGGCGAAGCTGGCGCGTGATCGAACCGCCCGACTGGGCCTTCCATTCCCAGACATGTTCGACGAAGGCCTCGCGCTCCATATCGGTGCGCTTGACGCCCTGGTTCTCGAGATTCCGTTCGACCACCATCTGGGTAGCGATTCCGGCATGATCCATGCCGACCACCCACAGGGCATCCTTTCCCTTCAGGCGCGCGTGGCGGATCAATATGTCTTGAAGCGTATTGTCGAGCGCATGGCCGATATGCAGACTGCCGGTCACGTTGGGCGGTGGAATGACGATCGTGAACGGCTCCGCATCGGGGCGTTCGGGCCGAAACAAGCCCTTTTCTTCCCAATGCGGATACCAGCGGGCCTCGATGGCGCCCGGATCGAATGTCTTCGGCAGGTCGGTCATGCCCGCAGCTATTAGCGGGCCGCGCCGTCCCCGCCAGCCCCTTTCGTCCACCGGTCAAGCCAGCCAAACACTTCATCATACCATTGGATGCTGTTCTTCGGCTTCAGGATCCAATGATTTTCGTCCGGATAGATCAGTAATTTGGACGGGACTTCCCGCAACTGCAGGGCGGTGAACAGGCCCAGGCTCTGGCTATAGGGAATGCGGAAATCCTTTTCGCCGTGGATCACCAGCATGGGCGTCTTGAAATTGGCGACGTAATTGACCGGATTCCATTTCTCGGCGTCCTTGCGCTGCCACCAGGGGCCGCCATGCTCCCATTGGTCGAACCACAATTCCTCGGTCTCATAGGACATGGCGCGCAGGTCGAAGACCCCGGAATGGCTGACGAGGCATTTGAACCGATCGGGGCGCTGGCCAGCGATCCAGTTCATCATATAGCCGCCATAGGAGCCGCCGAGCGCGCAGGCATTGTCGATGTCGATGCCTGCATCAGCGGCGGCGGCCGCGGCAATGCCGAGTTCCAGATCCTGAAGCGGCTTTCCGCCCCAATCCAGGTTGATGCTATCGGTAAAGGCCTGGCCGTAGCCAGTGGAGCCATGAAAATCGATCGTGACCGCGGCGTAACCGGGCGCCGCGAATAATTTGGGGTTCCACCGATAGGACCAGCTGTCGGCGAAATTGCCCTGTGGACCGCCATGGACAAGCAGTGCGACCGGCAATTTTCCGGTGGCTCCCGCAGGCTTGACGATCTGTCCCCACACCTTGTCGCCGCCGGCGCCGGCAAAGCTGAATCGTGCGACACTGACTTTGTCGATATCGGCCAGCTTGTCGGCATTGATCGCGGTGAGGCGCTCTGACCTGCCCTTGGCCCCCAGACGGTAGAGATCGTCCGGGGCCTGTATATCGTTGAGGGTGTAGACGGCCCCTCCTCCGCCAAGCGGAACGACGTTGCCGACATTGCCCTGCCCCGTAAGGCGCGTGACCTTGCCGGTCGAAACGTTCACGCGAAAAAGGGGATGATCCAGCGTGTCCGGCGCGGTGACGAGCAAGCTCTTGCCGTCTTTGGCCCAGGCGATCGAACCGACCGACCGATCCCAATTTTCGGTGAGGGCGCGGGTGTCGCCGGTGGCGAGGTTACGAAGCTGAAGCACCTGCCGGTCCGCTTCATAGGTCGGTCGTTTCATCGCGGCATAGGCAAGCCATTTTCCGTCGGGAGAAACGGCCGGCAACGTATCGGTTGCCTCATTGCCGCGGGTAAGATTTACCGGCTCTCCGCCTCCGTCCGCTGCCGCCACGAAAATGTCGAGATTGGTGGAGGCGGATTCAATCCTGCCGGCCTCGCGAAGCGTGAAGTATAAGGTGCGGCCATCGCCGCCCCACGCGATTTCTTCGCCTCCCCCAAACGGCTTGGACGGCGTGTCGCCCACCAGCTTTCCGGTGACGGGAGTTCCGCCGCCCACAGCCTTGCCGCCGTCGATCGGGAAAACGAACAAGCGCGAACGAATGCCGGGCTCAACCCAGCTGTCCCAATGGCGGACGAATGTTTCGTCATAAACGCGCCCGCTGCCGCCCGCCTCGGCCGCGGGCAGGCCGGTACACCTGAAATCGGCGCACGCAAGATTACGATCCGCCCAGACTGCGAGGCGGCCATTGTCGGGGGATAATTTGTAGCCCCCTATGTCGGCGGCGAGGCTGGTGACCTGTTCGGGCGCGCCGCCGGGCAGGCCGACGCGCCAAAGCTGTGCGCTGCCGCTGGCATCGCTCAAATAATAAAGCGACTTGCCGTTCGCCGAAAAACTCGGATCATATTCATTCTTGTCCGGGACCGAAGCGATCCGGACCGGCTCCGCATTCTTGCGGCCCAGATCGAGCAGCCAAAGGTCGTTGCGGCCCCTGTTAGCCGCCATGTCGGTCTCACGAAGCTGATAGGCCAGCCATTTGCCGTCGGGCGACACGACAGGCGCGGCGATCCGGCGGAAGTTCGCCAGATCCTCTGCGGTCATCGGGCGGGCGCAAAGTGCGCCGGGAAGCTGGGCAACGGCGAGCGCGGCGAGACTTGCGAGCATATATTTTTTCATGGGCCTACACCTATCACCGGCAATGGTCGGCGCAAGGGGCGCGGATCATGAGGCCTGGTCCCGGAGCTGGTGAACGAGGGCCGACGGCAACCCGCCAGCCAGGCTCTAGCGGATATGCTTGCCGGTAATGCGCGCAATTTCGCGGGTGACGAGCTCTTCCACAATATCGGGCAGATTCTCGTCGAGCCATTGCTTCAGCATCGGGCGAAGCATTTCCCGCACCACGGAGTCGAGCGGGCCGCCGGGACCCGTGCCGGCCTCGGTTTCCTCGTTGCGCCGCGCCTCGGCGAGAGCGGCCAGTGCCTGGCGGCTCGAAGTGGCGGCGTCGTTCGAAATGATACCATTTTCTTCGGAAACGGGATCGCTCAATTCCAGCACGTCGTCATCCTCCGCCAAGCGGCGAGTACGCGCGGGGCGCGGCGCCGGCGGAGGTGTCTCCTCGGCAATCACGCGTTTGATGGAAGCCAATATCTCTTCCATCGACGGGTTTCGGTTCGTGTCTCCCATGAGGCAGACTATCGCCTATCGAGCGCCTTCTGTCACTGGGGGTCGGACGCGATCGGCGCGGTCGCCACGGTACGCGTCGAAATGGCCTTCGGAGCGCGGTCGGTCGACCAGTCCGAGGCCCGGCGCGACACCCGATTATAATTGGCGACCGGATCATAGAGTGGCCCCCCGTCCAGCCCCAGATCTTCAGCCTCCGCCTGGCCCATGGCGTTCAGCAGGGCGAAGCCGGCCACATAGGCATCCCGGCGCGCGGTGACCAAGGCCACCTGACTGTTGAGCAATTCCTGCTCCGCGTTGAGCACATCCAGCACGTTGCGCGTTCCGACACCCTGCTCGGCGCGCGTACCTTCGAGCGCCAGACTGTTGGCCGCCACTGCTATCTCGTTCGATTCGATCGCTTCCTGCGCTGCGCGGTAGCTTGAAAAAGCGGCGCGCGTCTGCGCAACCACGCTCCGTTCGACCGCGACGCCCTGTTCCAGAAGCCGGCCTTGCTGCGCCTGGGCCTGGCGGATGCGCGCGCCAGGAAGGCCACCCTGATAAATCGGGAGGCGTGCCTGCACGCCAACACCGGTCTGGGTAACCGTTTCAGGAGCGTCCGGGCTGTTGAATTGCGTATCGGCGCTACCGAGATAATTGGTGGCACGGCCGGACGCGATGGCGGAAAGCGTCGGCAATCGGTCGGCGCGAATCACGTTAACATCCAGTCCCGCCGCACGGATCTGACGCCCAATTGAGACCAGGTCCGGATTGTTCGCGAGCGCGATCTCAACAGCGGCGTCGGGGGTAGCGGGGAGCGGCGGCAACGGATTTGGCGGCGCAAGCTCGTCGGGAAGGACGCCGATTACGCGCCGGTAATTTTCTTCGCTGCCGTTCAGCCGCCCTTGTGCGGTGGAGAGCGTGCTTTGCGCCAGCGACAATCGGGCTTCGGACTGGGCGACATCGGTACGGGTGAGGTCGCCCACTTCGAAACGGTCGCGGCTTGCCTGCAAATTGGTCTGCAAAACGCTAACCTGATTGCGGTTCAAAGCAACGATCGAGCGGTCGCGGATCACGTCCATATACGCGCCGACGGCTTCGGTGAAGACATCACCCTCGGTCGCTCGAAGATTGGCACGGCCGGCGAGCACACGTTCATCGGCAGCACGGATCGAATTGCGGACCCGGCCGCCGTTGAAAAGGGGATAGCTCACGTCCAGGCCGGCATTGAGATTGCGGCCATTCCCCCCCCCGGTGCGGGTCAGATCCTGGTTGACGCCGGCGGTCGCCGAAAGCTGGGGCCGCCCGGCAGCGCGAGCCACTGACACGCCTGCGTCCAGTGTCCGAAGCTGGGCTCGCTCTCCCATGATCGTTGGGTTGCTATCATATGTCTGGACCAGCGCCTCGCGCAAAGTCGCCGCTTGCGCCAATTCGCCGGCGAGCAATGCGGTCACCGCCGCCGCTGCCATAAAACCACCCCGCATCAAGCCTACTCCGCTCTTAAAAAGTGAATCCGCGGGGTTTATCGAACCCCGGGAGAATTGCCGAAGCGGCGTCCGAGACGGCCGCCATTCCGAAGCCAGTGCCGCCACGGCGGCCGATCGAGATGCGCGAAACGCCATCATCCAGCATCGCTGCCGCCAGCCGCCCGTTTTCGGCAAGCTGAGCGATGATCGCGTCCGGGATCTGCTCGACCGCTCCGTCGATCAGGATCAGATCATAAGGTGCGCCCGCTTTTTGGCCTTGGTTCAAAGGCCCCTCGACCAGCTTTACCTTGATGCCTTTCAGGGCATTTTTCGCGGCTGCGGCCAGCGCCGGGTCCTCTTCGAGCGCCACCACCGACGCAACCATCTGCGAAAGGACCGCCGCGGCATATCCGGTTGCGGCGCCGATCACGAGTGCGCGGTCCGCGGGCTGCGGCGCTGCTTCGGTCAGCAGGCGGCCAAGCGACATGGGCGAGTTGAGCTCCCGGCCTTTGCCCAGCGGTACGAGCGTGTCGGCATAGGCGATGGCGATCCGATCGGCGGGAACGAAACGCTCGCGCGGGACCGCCCCCATGGCCGCGATGACGCGCGGATCGTTGATACCCGTGGTCCGGAGTTGGCTGGCGACCATAGCCTTGCGCATCTGTTCGAAATTATGTTCGGTCATTTGGAGCCTTATTCGCACAACTGTCTTAGTTGTACAATACACTAAAAATCTCTTTGGCTTCTACCCACAAGCAGTCTGCAGGCCAAGTGGAGAGTCCGCATTTTCGCTTGGCGTCGGTACAGCAAGAGCCGTGCCAGAGGCCCCAGTGGCCCCTCCTCGCTTCGCCGGTGCCAAACATAGGAGCCGGCAGCCTCCCCGAAAGCAGGCTGTGTGTCCGTTACCGGACATAAGGCGTCCGCCGCCGGACAGTCGCAAAGCCCGGTTGACAGAAGAGCGTCGTCCGACCATTTGCCCTTGCGGTGGCCCGATGGCGGAGTGGTTACGTAGAGGACTGCAAATCCTCGCACGCCGGTTCGATTCCGGCTCGGGCCTCCAGACAAACGGCAATGCGGTCTTCGAGGCAGCGTTGCGTAGACGAATCCTTGGTAAAACCGTCCGGATCTACTTCGCGCTCTTGTTCAACGCCGAAAGACTGGCGGCGAGCTCGGAATGCCGGAAGGGTTTGGTCAACCGGGGCAAGTCCGGGGCGATGCCCCCGACCTCGGCATATCCGGAGACGATCAGGATCGGCATGTCGGGTCGTTCGGAAAGCAGCGTTCGGGCAAGTTCAGTGCCCGTCATCTTCGGCATCAGATGATCGGTAACTACCACGTCCGGCCTTAATCCTCCGCTGATCATTTGCAGGGCATCTTCTGCCGAACTTGCTTCCACAACCGAATAGCCAAGGTCGATCAGCATGTCGGCAGTGCTTGCGCGTACCAAATCCTCATCGTCCACCACCAAGGCGGTCTCCTGTCCCGTGGTGACTGGGGCCACCGCCAACGCCGCTTCGGGTTCCTCTACCGCTTCATCGCTAACAGGTAGCCAAAGCTCGACATTGGTCCCTATTCCAGGCTGGCTGACAATGGTTAGGGCTCCGCCCAGCTGGGACATGAGGCCGTGCACCATCGACAGCCCAAGCCCCGTTCCCTGCCCGACACCCTTGGTCGAGAAAAAAGGCTCTATGGCTCGCTTCAGCGTCTCCTCGTCCATCCCGATCCCGGTGTCGGCGACCGAAAGAAGAACATAATCGCCGGGCCGAAGGTTTGACCGATGCCCAGCGCCGATCCGTTCGACCCCCGCGCTGATCCGTAGCGAGCCGCCATCCGGCATGGCATCGCGCGCATTAACGCCGAGATTTAGCAGCGCCATTTCCAGTTGGTTGAGATCGGCTCTTGCGTTGGGCAAATCATCGCCCACTTCGGCAACGACGCGGATCTGCGGGCCCAAAGTGCTCGCGATCAGTTCCGCCATCCCCCGTACCAGCTTCGGGACATCCACCGCACTCGGCTGCAATGGCTGACGTCGGGCGAAGGCAAGCAACCGCTGGACCAAAGTCTTGGCGCGATCGGCTGATTGCAATGCCCCTTCGATCAGCCGCTGTTCGCGAGGTCCGCCCAGACCACGGCGCTGAAGCATATCGAGGCCTCCGACGATCGGCGTCAGCAGGTTGTTGAAATCATGCGCGACGCCGCCGGTAAGCTGCCCCATCGCTTCCATTTTCTGACTTTGACGCAGCGCCTCGTGCGCATACTCAAGTTCGCCAGTCCGTTCCCGCACACGCTCCTCAAGCGTTTGATTGGCTCGCTGGACGGCCTGAAACAAAGTTGCATTGTCGATCGCGACGCTCGCCTGGGCGGCCAAACCCCCTATTATACGTTCGGATCGTTCGCTGAACACGTCCCGGTCCTCATGGCAGAAAAATAATCCGCCTATGGCTTCGCCTGTTCGTGAGGTCACGGGTACAGCCAGATAGCTGCGCACAGGCAAATGACCTTCGGGCATGCCATGATAGGGAGGATTTTGGCCGTAGTTCGGATCGGCCGTTATGTCCGCTGATCTAATGATGCGCTCTCCTTTAAAGGTTGGCGCAAAAACTGCGGTTGCCCGCGGGTGAGGATAAAGTTCAAAGGCGGACCGATCCGCGCCCGACAGGGTGTAGAGCATGAAGCTCTCCCCATCCTGATCGATCATGTTGTAGAAAAATGCGCCGAATTGGGCGCCTGAGAGCTGAACTCCGGCATCCGTGACCATCTGGACGAGCCGCTCCAGATCCAATTCTGCGGCGATCGCCGATCCCGTTTTATTGAGAAGCTCAAGCGTCTCATTACCTTCGCGCAAGGCTTCCTCGCTAGCGCGCTCGTTGTGAACGTCCGTGTGAACTCCTACCCACTCGGTGACCTCACCCTGATCGTCCAGAACTGGCACCGCTCGAATTGAAAACAGGCGCCATTTTCCGTCGGCCAGCTTGAGCCGGTGTTCGAAAATAAAGGTAGTTCGTGCGGCAACTGCTTCGTTCCACGCCTCTATCGTGGGATCAGAATCTTCCGGGTGAACCGTCTTCGCCCACCCAAAACCGTGGTATTCCTCGTAGCTTTGACCGGTCAGCGCCCCCCAGCCCGGCTGATTGCCAACCATTCGACCTTGTGGATCGTTGGTCCATAGAACACCTCGAGTAGCGCGGATCGCAGCGCTGAACCTGGCGTTGCTCACCCGCAGCTCCGCGTCCGACCGTACCCGCTCCACGTGGGCCCATGATCGCTCGGTGACTTCGCGTATCACGACAAGTTCATAGTCAGTCCAGCGGTGGGGGACTTTGTCGTGGATCGCCATAAGCGCCACCAAACGGCCGGATTTGACCAGTGGCATGCAGATGGTCGCCGCTATACCGATGTCTTGAAAGGTCTTTGCCTCGTAAGGGGCGATCTCGCGCGAGTTGTCATTGATGATCAACGGGCGGCCGGCCGAGAGTTCCCTAACCGCCAAGGTCCCGAAATCAGCCAAGCGATAATGCCCGACGATCGAGGGCGAACCGGGAGCATGCCAATTGCCGCGGATCGTAAAGCCGTCTTCGTCATCATCCATATCTGCATAGGCACAATTTGAAAGGCCAAGGTGCGCAGCGGTCAGTTGTGTGGTCGCGGACAAGACCTCATCGGCATCCCCAAATTCCACAGTGGCTCGAGCAAGTGCGTCCAGAAATCGAAACAGCGCTTCATTCTCTCCCACCGAGCTTAGCGTTGGCGCATGCCAATCGGCACGTTCTGGGGAGGCTGCATCTTCGGCTAAAGGCTTGTCCAAACTCGGCTCCCAGTACGAGACTTCCCACTCGGAACGTCTCTAGTCCCCTCCGGGTTTCGGATGAGGAAATCCGCTTCTTATCAGGCCACACCGCACGAATGGTCTTCGACCCCTAAGCGCCGCGCGGATATGATCTCGATCAATGCGCCGATGATATTGCAGAAGATCATTCGGATTCGGCCATGCAAATCGCAGCAGAGTATAAAGGGCTGAAAGTTAATCATGGTCCATGTTCGTGATCAGATCCCGCCAATCGCCCATCATCTGCTGGAACTTGGTTTCCGAATAAGCGTCGAGGCTGCTGGCGGCATCGGGCGACAAGGCAGTAATATCATAGCCGACATCGACCCGGCAGCCTTCGCCGTCGGGAGCAAGGCTTACGCTCACCAGGGCGGCTCGTGAAGCCGGAGTAACGCGCGAATAGGATAGGCGCATAGCCTCAGGATCCGTTTCAAGCACAGTCCAGATGGTGAATTCCTCCCCTGTGCCGGTGAGGAAGATCAGCCCACGTTCCTGTGGAATATCCCCTAAAATGACCGGGTTCCATCCGGGCACCCATGTCCGCTCCCCTTCGGCGGTAAACAGGTTAAAGGCGGCTTCGGCCGGAAGATTCAGCAGAAAATGGCCTTGTCGCGAGATTCGAACCGCTTTGCTCATTCCTCACCGCTTTCCCGCAAGCGATGGGCGTCCGAAGACTCCAGGTCGAGACCATAGACCTGTTTCAGTTGCTCTATCTTATCGAGGGTCACTCGCGAGAAGGGGAGTTTTCCGTCGAACGAGTGAAGGACGATGCCTTCGAGAAGGTCGCCGAGGGTGAGGTCCAGATCCTGGGCCAAGGCTTTCAGGATCTTGAGAATTCGACGTTCCATGCGGACGCCGGTTTGGACGCGTTCAATTTGTTTCATGGTACCACGGTATTTTTGTACCAATCAGAAGTCAAGGTTTAGGAACGAACCGGACTCGGCTGAGACCGCCTTTGTTATCCGGGCATTGGCACGGGCGACCCCTATTCTTGTTCAAATCCGGAGACGCTCGAAGATATTCTTGATTGCTTGACTCTTGCTGCTTCAAGGCGGAACATATGTAGAACAAATGAGTCTGTGAATCATGCTTATTCTATCCCCTGCCCGCCGTCAGCGGCTCGATGCCTTGCGCGCCGAGATCAGGACGATCGAGGCCATCGGGCGGGCCGAAGAGCGCGAATATCTGCCCTTTGGAATAGCCGAAATCGATCAAAGGCTCGCTGGAAACGGCCTCGCCGCGGCGGCCCTGCACGAAGTGGCGGGAGCCGCATCGGGCCTTAACGATGATGCAGCAGCGACCCTTTTCACGGCCGGGATAGCCGCACGGCGCGCTTATGACGGCAGAACGGTGCTCTGGGCGCTCAGGCGGCACGATTTGTTCGCTCCGGCTTTGGCGCAGGTCGGCCTTCCGCCTCGTCAAACGCTCTACGCGGAATGCGGCCGTGATGAAGATGTGCTGGCTGTAATGGAGGAAGGACTTCGCCATGGCGGCCTTGCCGCGGTGGTCGGGGAAGTGGGCCGTCTCACTATGGCCTCCGCCCGCAGGCTTCAGCTCGCAGCGGAGGAAGGAGGCATCACCGCCTTGATGCTGAAGCGCTGGCGGCGGAGCAACGAGGATCCGCTGGTGCTCCCCTCCGCCGCGGTGACGCGCTGGCGGATCGCCTGCGTCCCTTCGCAAAGCCTGCCGGTGGCCGGCATCGGCCGCCCGCGATGGCGGATCGAACTTGCCCGCCAGCGCGGCGGCGGACCCCATCAATGGATCATGGAGGGCTCAGATGCCGAGGGTCGCCTCGCTCTGCCTGCCGAACCTCTCCGTCGATCGGCTGCGGCGGATCGACACGAGGTCCGGCGCGCCGCATGACCTGCCGCTGATCCTGGTTCATCGCCTTATGGCAGTCGCTTCAGCCTGTCCGAAAGCCCTGGCGCTGGGGCTTCGTCCCGGAATGGCGCTGGCCGCGGCGCGGGGACTGGTGCTCGATCTTGATATACGGGATGCCGAGCCGGGGGCGGACGCCGCCTTTCTCGATCGACTGGGTCTGTTTGCCGCCCGGCGCTGGACGCCCCGCGCCGCTATATCGGGGCCTGATGGACTCTGGCTCGATCTTACCGGTGTCACGCACCTGTTCGGCGGGGAGCGGGCCATGGGCATTCGCATCCTTCATTTCTGCCGCCGCATGGGCTTTACCGCCCGGATCGCCATAGCGGGCACCGCCGGCGCCGCGCACGCGCTGGCGCGATACGGCGCCGAGCCCATCCTTCTTTATCCATCGGGTCGTGAAGCGGACGTTTTGGCGCCATTGCCGCTTGCGGCCCTGCGGGTTGACGAGGAAATATTGTCCGCCGCGCACCGGCTGGGGATCGACCGGATCGGGGAATTGATCGCCATGCCGCGCGGGCCGCTGAACCGCCGCTTCGGCAAGAGTCTGCTGGCCCGATTGGATCAGGCGCTGGGATGGATGGGGGAGCCGTTCGATCCGATCATTCCCGAAGAGGCACCCAGCGCCACGCTTCGTTTCGCCGAGCCCATCGCCACGGCCGAAGCGATCGATCAGGTGCTGGGGGATCTCATGAGCCTGCTGACCGCCAGGCTTGAAAGCCAGGGGATGGCCGCCCGCATCCTCCTTCTTCGCTGCGAACGGGTCGACGGACAGAATCAGCAACTTGCCATCGGCACCGCTCGCGCTACCCGTGACGCAGGGCATTTACTGCGGCTGTTCCGAATGAAGATCGAACAGATCGATCCGGGCTTCGGAATAGAAAGGATGCAGTTGGTCGCCCATCGCTGCGAGCCCCTGGGGCCCATGCCGATTGAAAGCGAATTGACCGGCAGGAAGCTCGATCACGATCTCGCGCCCTTGATCGATCGTCTTGCCGGCCGCCTTGGGTCCCGACGCATCTTCCAGATGGGCGCTCTTGAAAGCGACGTCCCCGAACGAAGCGTGCGCCGCGCGGCGCCGCTGGACCGGATAGAAGAATGGCCGAGCCAATGGCCGAGGCCGGTCAGCCTGCTCTCCCCTCCCGAACGGGTCGAAAAGGTAATGGCGGAGCTTCCGGATCAGCCGCCGATCCGCTTTTCATGGCGAGGGCGGATGCATCTGGTCCGCAAGGCCGACGGCCCCGAGCGAATCTATGGCGAATGGTGGAAGCGAAGCGGCGAGGCCGAGGCGGTTCGCGACTATTTCCAGGTGGAAGATGAAACGGGGGCCCGTTTCTGGCTCTACCGGCGCGGCGACGGCGTGGACAACCGCACCGGCGACCATGATTGGTACCTGCACGGGCTGTTCGGATGACCTATGTGGAACTTCAGGCGAGAAGCCATTTCAGCTTCCTTCGCGGCGTCGCTTCCTGCGAAGACCTGTTTTCGGCAGCTTCCCTGCTCGGCTATTCCGCGCTTGGGATTGCCGACAATGTCACGGTCGGCGGGCTGGTACGGGCGACCCGGGCCGCGGATACGACCGGGGTTCGACTGATTGCCGGATGCCGGCTGGATCTTTTGGACGGGTCTTCCTTGCTGGTCTGGCCCGAAGACCGGCCGGCCTGGTCTCGGCTGACCCGGCTGCTTTCCGTCGGCAAGGGCCGCGCCGACCCCAAAAAGGGAGAAAAGGGCCAATGCTTTCTCCATTGGGAAGATGTGGCCGCCTGGGCGCAAGGATTGGTCGCTGCCCTCATTCCTGATGAGGCGGACGATAACGCCAAGATCCAGCTTGCGCAGATGGCGGACATTTTCGGCAACAGGGCCCACCTGACGCTTACCCTGCGCCGCCGGCCGGGAGATGCGATGCGCCTGCACCAGCTGGACCAGATGGCAAAAAACTTCGGCGTCCGGAGCCTCGCCACCGGCGACGTTCTTTATGATTCCCCCGACAAGCGCATGCTGCACGACGTGGTGACCGCCATCCGTCACAAATGCACGATCGATGATCTCGGCTTTCTTCGGGAACGGTACGCCGACCGACACCTCAAGGAGCCGGCGGAAATGGAACGGCGTTTCGTTCATTATCCCGACGCCATTTGCGCTAGTGCGAACATAGCGGAGCGTTGCACCTTCTCGCTGCGCGATCTCAGCTATCAATATCCCGACGAGATCATCATGTCGCGCCAGTCGCCCCAACAGGCGCTCGAGCGGATGACGCGAAAAGCGCTGAGCACTAAATTCCCGGACGGCGTGCCCGAAGCCTATGACAAGCTGCTAAGCCACGAGCTCAAGCTGGTCGAAAAACTGGGCTACGCGCCCTATTTTCTGACCGTCAATTCGATCGTCGCCTTTGCCCGCAGCCAGGAGATCCTCTGCCAGGGGCGCGGCTCCGCCGCCAATTCGATGATCTGTTATGTCCTTGAAATTACCTCGATCGATCCCGTCGCCCATCAATTATTGTTCGAACGATTCATTTCGGGAGAGCGGAACGAGCCGCCCGATATTGATGTCGATTTCGAACATCAAAGGCGCGAGGAAGTGATCCAGTGGATCTACGATACCTATGGCCGCAAGCATTCCGCGTTGACGGCGGTCGTCAGCCGTTACCGGGCGAGAGGCGCGATACGCGAAGTCGGCAAGGCTCTGGGGCTGACCGAAGATATTACCGGCGCTTTGGCCGGCCAGATCTGGGGCTGGTCCAATGAAGGGCCCGGGGAACGGCACCTGTCCGACCTGGGCCTCAACCTTTCCGACCCGCGGCTTTCGCTGGCGTTGGAACTGGCCCGACAGCTGATCGGCACTCCACGCCATCTCAGCCAGCATCCGGGCGGCTTCGTCCTGACCCGCGACCGGCTGGACGATCTCGTCCCCATCGAACCCGCGGCGATGGAAGACCGCCAGGTCATCGAATGGGAAAAGGACGATATCGAGGAATTGCGCTTCATGAAGGTCGATATACTCGGCCTCGGAATGCTCAGCTGCATGCGCCGGACCTTCGACCTGCTGCGCGAACATAAGAATATCGACATGGGCCTGGCCGACCTTCAGGACGACGATCCCGAAACATACGAGATGATCCGGCACGCCGACACATTGGGCGTGTTTCAGATCGAAAGCCGGGCGCAGATGAGCATGCTGCCCCGGATGAAACCCACGAAATTTTACGACCTCGTCATCGAAGTCGCGATCGTCAGGCCCGGTCCGATCCAGGGCGATATGGTACATCCCTATCTCCGCCGGCGCGAAGGCAAGGAGGTGCCCGAATATCCCAAGGAGGAAATGAGGGAAGTCCTTGAGAAAACGCTGGGTGTTCCGCTTTTCCAGGAACAGGCCATGAAGGTTGCGATCGTCGGCGCTGGTTTTACGGCGGCGGAGGCCGATGCGCTGCGCCGGTCAATGGCGACCTTCAAGACCACCGGTGGGGTCAGCCATTTCAAGGAAAAGATGGTCGGCGGAATGGTGGAGCGGGGGTATAAAATCGACTTCGCGGAACGTACCTTCAAGCAGATCGAAGGGTTCGGCAGTTACGGTTTTCCCGAAAGCCATGCGGCGAGTTTCGCCAAGATCGCTTACGCATCCTCCTGGGTGAAGTGTCACCATCCCGATATCTTCTGCGCGGCGCTTTTGAACTCGCAGCCAATGGGTTTCTATGCCCCCGCGCAAATTGTCCGCGACGCTCGAGAACATGGGGTCGAAGTGCGCCCCGTCTGTATCAACCACAGCCGCTGGGATTGCACGATTGAGGGTCAGGTCGGGAAATATAATTCCCTCCGCCTCGGCCTGCGCGTCGTGAAGGGTCTTTCCAACGATTACGCGGCAAAGCTTGTCGCGGCACGAAATGACACCCCCTTCACCTCGGCCGAAGATGCATGGCGCCGTTCCGGGGTGCCGGTCGCCGCGCTTGAAAGAATTGCCGATGCCGATGGCTTCGCTTCTCTCGGCCTCGATCGCCGGCAGGCGCTTTGGCGGATACGCGGCCTTAGCGGCGCGCCCTTGCCCTTATTCGCCGCAGCGCAAGCGCGGGAAGAAGGGCGCGAGCCCGAAACGAGGCTCAATCCGATGGCCGACGGCCGCGAAGTGGTCGAGGATTACCATTCGACCCAGCTTTCGCTTCGCGCCCATCCCTTGAGCTTCCTGAGACCCGAACTGGACAGGCGGCGGATCATCCCATGCGGTGATCTTGCCCGGATAAAGGACGGGTCGAAGATAGAAGTGGCAGGCATCGTGCTGGTGCGGCAGCGGCCGGGATCGACCAATGTGACCTTCGTCACCATCGAGGATGAAACCGGCATCGCCAATATCATCATCTGGCAGCGCCTTTTCGAGGCGCAGCGGCGGATCATCCTGTCGTCGAAAATGCTGAAGGTCAAAGGCATGGTTCAGCGGGAGGGCGAAGTCATTCACGTCATCGCCGATCATCTGGAGGACCAGACGATCCTTTTCAATTCGGTCGGCAGCCTCAACTCCCCGCACCGCCCGGATTGCAACGGTCCGGCGGCGTCAGTCGACACCAGGCCGATCAAGGTGAAATCCCGAAACTTCCATTAGCCGTCCTGTCTTCAAGGCTTTGGCCGGCCTCAACGCTTGCCCGGACCGCGCGTCCTTGGAGGCCGCCTCGCACCCGAACGAGGCGATCTCCTTTGCTCGGTCTGGGGCCGGGGGTGGGCCAGCGGACGGGCGGGCGCTGCGCTCCCTTCCGACACCGTATAGCCTTCCTTCAGCAGCCGATTGAACGCTCCCCTCACGCTCGCCGTGATCGCATTGCGAAGCTCGGCCGGAAGATCCGCATAAGCGACATTCGGGTGGATCGCGTTGATGTCCCTCAGCAGGCTGTTGGGCATTCCCTTGGAAGCCGCCTTCAGCGACTCGATCGCGTCGGTAACCGCTGCCAAAATGACTTCGTTCATTACATCTGTTGCTGATTTAGGCATTCGGAGACCTTTTGAACCTCTACGCGATACTGCGCGGGGCGGTGCTTACCAGAATTTCGGAGAATGTGACCACCAACTCATTAGGCCCAAGGCCGGCTACCGTTGCTTAAGCGGAATGCTTCTTGGTATGTCGCCCCGGCGGGCGCACGTCCCTTCCCTTCCGCCAGCGGTTATTTTGGGGACCGGATCAGCCGCGCGGTGCGCTTCGTCCGCGATTGCGATCGTTACGACGGCCAGGAAGACTATAGGAGGTCTCGCCTGCCTCTCACACCATTGCAGGCGCGTCAGACCGCTCTATGCTGCAAATCGTCGAGCAAGGGGAGCAAAGCGAAATGCGATTTTTAATCATCTCTTCGATTGCCTTTGGCATCGCTTCCTGCGCACCCCTGCCCTCGACGGCACCACCAGAATTCAGTCGAGCGGCGACCAGCTTAAGCCTGAAGCAATTTGCCGACCGTTTCGATCAGGCGCAGCTGGACAAGGACGGCCCCGCCTTGGCGCGCATGGTATCGGACGAACTGATATTCATCGATGGATCCGGGAAGCGCAGTGGCAAGGCGGAATTCATCGGCGGCTGGACTGACCCCGCCGACTCTTATGATCCGATAGATCTGGTGGACCGGATTGTACTTCCGATTGGACAAAATGCGGGTCTGGTCACTGCTGAAACGGTGTTGAAGGGTATTTCCGGGGGCAAAAGCTTTTCCAGCCGCTTTCGCTTTACCGATATGTTCGAGCGCGTGGGGGGCGAATGGCGCGCCGTCCATATTCAGGTGACGCGCCTTCCCCAAAAGCCCGCCGCCTAATCGATCGCAGCGGCGCATGGCCGTTCACGAAAATCTGTAAAAAATGGGCGGGATTGCTCCCGCCCTGAAGGTGCGGCTCTGTCTTCAAGGGGACCTAACCGGTGCCCTATCGGTAGTGACCGCCCCACTCTCACGCTTTCAGATTTTTATGCTGGATATGAAATTTCGGTCACCCGTCGTGCGAAAGGCTGCCTTATGCGGCCTTTTTCACATTCGACGCCCTGGTTTCCATCCGTTCGGCCATCTCCTGCCGTTGCGCCGACGTGATGGCAGAGGTCCGATATTCGGAAGGGGTCATGCCAAAAGCGCTTCGAAAGACCGAACTGAAATGGCTGTGGCTGGAAAAGCCGAGGTCCAACGCCAGGCCGGTAATATTGTCGCAATAGGCAAGCTCGAGAAGCGCGCGGTTGAGCCGCAAACGAAGCTGATACCGGTAAAGCGGTATTCCCTCGCAGCGCGAAAATTCCTGCGTGAGATAGACCGGCGTCACTCCGACGTCCTGCGCGATATCGTCCAGGGACAAACGCTCGCAGCCACGCGCGTGCAGGACTTCCTTTGCACGATCCACTGCCCCCGTCCGAACTCGTGCGGCCCTTTGCGGTATGGCCATCGCTTCGCGAAGGACTCGCACCGTCCACTCGTCCTTCATCAGTGGATCATCGCATTCGGCTCCCAGTCGGAGAAGCTGGTGCCGCATCAATTGAAGGCTAGCGCTCGTGGGGCGGGATGCCTCCTGAAAGGCGAGGCCTCGCTCAGATACCGGTCCCTCGCAAATCTCATCCAGCACCTCCCGGCTTGGATTGATGACGATCGCGGCATGGCCCAGATTTTCAACAGGATGGACGTCCGTATATTCACGCCCGGGGCTGACGAACAAAATCCGATTGGCGTCGAGCAGCCAGGTTTTGCCGCCAACACCATAAGCGAACAGCCCGAAATAGGGCAAGACGACCTGGTAATTGGTTTCGTACCCCTTCGGAGGCAGGCCGGTCGGCGAGATGGAGATATCCTCGACGAGGCCGAGTTTGCTGCGATGGACTGCTGATCGGCGGCTGCCTTCGTCTCGCCTTCCCGTTTCGCGGTTGATCGGCAAACCGATGTCGAACACTGACCGCGTGGAGGCCGGCTTTTGATGGGCAGAGACGGGCAACATCGCATCACTCCACTAAACGACTGTACTCAGCCGACTTGGTCGACCCTTTTGCCCCCGTTTGCAATTCGAAAGCCGGCGCAATTCGCACATCAACAGGCAGGGTCGGGTCGGGATATCAGAAAATTAAGATTCCGGGCGAAATTACGCGTTTTTGAAGCATATCATGCCCGTTTCAGCCCATTAGCCGCCGATGCCGCCTTTTTACGGGAAGCCGCCCGCCCGCTGCAGGCAAACGGCTTATCGTCGCTGCTCAACGCGTTCGCGTGAAAGCGCGCCATGCGTTATATCGACGGGATGTCCCGCCTGACGCGCACCTTTGTAATTCCGATTCCGCCTGCCCTTCGCGCCCGTCAGCGCGAGAAGCCGAACGTCCGGGGGAAGGCGGTGCTCGGGCTCACGCTCGCCTTCTGGCTATCCAATTTCATGATTCTGACCCTCGGCAATTTTGCGGGGGGCGAGGACAAATTGGTCGCGCTCGCGCTGATGAGGGCCGTCCTCACCCTGTTCGGGCTGGCGCTCTGCTACGTAATTTATTCGTTGCTGCAGAAGATTTCGCATATCTCCTTCAAACGGCGCGTCCTAGCGATCGCCATTCTGTCCCTCGCCGCGGCGGAGATACATGCCTGGGCCACCTATTTCGGATATTCCTTGGTCGATCCCAGCCGTCTCGTCGGATCGATACGCTGGAGCCTTGCCATTTCGAACCTGGCCTTCTGGACCTGGTTTTTCCTGGCCTGGGCTGGCCTGTGCCTGGCGCTGGAATATAGTTTCGACGTCAAGGAAGAGGAAAGGCGCTCGTCGGAGCTTCAGGCCCTGGCCCAGACGGCCAAATTACGCGCCCTGCATAACCAGGTAAATCCGCATTTCCTGTTCAACAGCCTCAATTCGATATCGGCGCTAATCATAGATAACCGTATTGGAGAGGCCGACCGGATGGTCGGCAGGCTGGCCGACTTCTTCCGAATGACCATGGCGGTAGACCCGACCAGCGATATCTCCCTCAAACGAGAGATCGAGCTCCAGCAAGTCTATCTTGATATCGAGCAGATCAGGTTTCCCGACCTGCAATTCAAAATCGAAATTCCCGGGCCGCTGCTCAATGCGGCGGTGCCCGCTTTGCTGCTTCAGCCGATCATCGAGAATGCGGTCAAATATGGAGTCACCACTTCGGCTCCACCCGCCCAGATCGGCATCAAGGCCCGGCGCGATGGGGAACAATTGACGATATCGGTGACCGATTCGGGCTGTTCGCAAAATGCGCCGCTCAAACCTGGCGCCGGCATCGGCCTTCGAAATGTGCGGGCAAGGCTCGAAGAAAGATTTGGGAATGCGCAATCGCTTTCCGCGCAACGCGATGGCGCAAGTGGGTTCGAAGTAGTCATTCGATTGCCGCTGGAGATGCTATGACCGAACGCCTCCGCATATTGGCGGTCGATGACGAACCGCTCGCGCTAAGGCGGCTACGGCTGTTGCTGCGCGAAATGTCGGGGGTCGAGCTGGTGGGCGAGGCCGGAGGTTGCGAGGAAGCGCTTGCCGCAGTTCATCATCTGCGGCCGGACATCCTGCTGCTCGACATTCAGATGCGCGATGGGACCGGTTTCGACGTCGTTGAAAATCTGGCGGCGGATCCGATGCCCGCCATCATCTTCGTGTCGGCCTTCGACCATTATGGAGTGAAGGCGTTCGATGCGAGCGTGGTGGATTATGTACTGAAGCCGATCCAGCTCGAACGGCTGCGGGTGGCGCTGGACAAGGCGCGGACTCGCCTCGCCTCTGCCGATACCGGCAACCAGGTCGACGAGTTGAGGGCAGTAGTCGAAGCCCTTCGCGCCAAGGTCAGGGAGGCGGATGGACCGCGTTACGAAACCGAACTTTGGATAAGGAAGAACGTCACGGGCTTTTCGAGAGTCTCCGTGGACAATATCGAATGGGTGTGCAGCGAAGATGATTATATCCGCGTGCATACGGCGGCGGGAAGCTATCTGATGCGTGGGTCGATCAGGAATTTGGAAAGCCGGGTCGATCCGTCAGAGTTCCTCAGAATTCACCGGCGCACCCTGGTGAGGAAGTCAGCGATCAGGGAGGTCCGAAGCCCCCGGCTTGGGAAGGTCGAAGTGCTGCTTCAATCAGGCGAGCGCCTTCCCGCCGGGAGGGTCTACGCCAAGAAATTACGTCAGCTGATCGGTGAACGGGCAAGCTAGTCCAGCAGCTTGCTGAAAACCCCGTCAGGCCCAGCACCCTGCCTGTGGCACGCGGCGCATTCGCGCTCCTGATCCTTGATCAGCCGATCGGTGCGGCTGTTGCCGCGGAATTCTTCGAAACCCCAGCCTCCGGTCTGGCGATAACGAGCCGAGTTCCGGACCATGACGTCGATGAATTTTCGCTCACTCGGATCGATGATCGCTGCCGCTTTTCCAATAGCCGGCGCCGCGGTTTCTTCGGCACGCCACATATCGAATACGATGACCGATCCATCGGGGAACGAACCGCTGCGATATCCGGCCAGAGCCTTGGCGTTCGCGTAGATATGGTGGACGCCGTCATAGCGTGTGCCTGAGTTTTTCAGCACCCCCGACTTTATGTGCATCCAGTTCCTGTAATCGTCCGGATAGGCGATCTCGAACCTGGGTTTCGGGTCGGCGTCCGGCGCCTCGAAGGCGGCGCAAAACAATATCAAAGCGGCGGCCGCCATGATCCGCCTCGCTGAGCTGTCGTTCACCAAATTCTCCTTAAAACGGGGGATAACAGCGCGCGGTTGCGGTTCAACTTCTCTTGGGAGCCAGCGCGTGCGCGGCGAGCGCTATCGGCAGTCCGACCAGGAACATATGAACCGCCAGGTCCAGGAAATTGATCGGGGCACGGGGGTCCGGGAGCGGAAGGCGCGACAAAGGCAGAACGACCTGCTGCATCACCAGATAAACGCCCGCCCCGTAAAGCGGGCCGGAAAGCAGCGGATAATCTCGAAGTGACCGCAATCCTGCGCGGATCGCCGCAGCAAAGATGGCTGCCATCATCAAGGTCATCGCAAAATGAAGCGCCAGCCCGGCTACAGACATGAGAGCGCCGCCCTGGAAGGCTTCAAGACCGAACAATCCGCCCGAAATCGCGCGCAGCATCGCGGCCGGATCCCTGCCGGCGGAAAGGGTCATCAGCACCGCATAGGAGATATCCAGGGCGCCCGCCGCAAGTCCTCCGGCCAGAATCGGAAGCCCCCATCCGTTCCCCCCGGAAGTCCGTGAAGTGGCCGCGGCCGCTGCTGTCATGATGATCCCCCTTTGATGAAAGACTGACGTTCGCCCTCCTGACGCTGGCTGGAAAGATACTTGCCAATGCAAGGCCTTGGCGATGGGGTGAACGAACGCTTTTGCTGCCGAACGGCGAAAGGCGGGCGCTAAACGCACCGCCGTGGGTCACGAGGCTGGCAGATTAGAGGTGAATCAGCTCGTCCAATATTTTTCGAAGCTGCGGGTTCCGCCGTCGATCAATTGCCCGATCGATTCAATCGCTTCATCAGGCAGAAAGTCGCTTACCCAGATGAACCGGCAGCTGCGTTCGGTCTCAGCCAAGATTTGCATCGACGCATTGTGATGCGTCAGCCCTGTGCTCTCGGCCGAATAGACAAGCCGCTTCGCAGCATTGTCCAGATCGACGATATGTTCCTTTATTACCGATCCGCCCGAAAAGGTGACGATCCTCGATCTTTCATTCTCCAGCCGGGAATCGGTCAACATACCGGGAAACAAATCGGCCACCCGGCCTAGGTCGCGCAACTTGGCCCACACCATTTCTGCGGAGACCTTGACTATTACTTCTTTTCGAATGGATGCCATCGATACGCTCCAGCTTCATTAGGATCGCCCGACTAGCAGAAATTCGCAAATGGCGGAGGCGGTGGCTGCTCCAATGTCGGATCGGGATGCCTGAGCGGTGCACTGATGCCGAAACCACCCTTGCGGCGAAGGCCTCGGAATGGGAAGGGTTCCGCCAATCTGAGCGGCCCCAAGCCGTTATTAGGAGGATAGAATGGATCGTAGATCGTTCATGGCTTCTGCCGGCGTGCTCGCGCTTGGCGCGTCGCTTCCCGGATGCTCGGGATTGGCGCTTGAGTCCCCCGGCCCCGTGGCCGGCGGCGAAGACGCCCGGCTCCGGACCATGCTGGATCGGATCTTTTACGCGAGGCTCGAAGACAATCCGGAGGGCGCGACCGCCCTCGGGCTCGACAAGGGCGAACGCGCGCATCTCCGGTACAAGCTTGATGATTATTCGGCTGCAGGCGCCGCGAAGAACCTGGGCCGGACCGAAACCGAGCTTTCACAATTGCGGTCGATCGATCGATCGCGCCTCTCCGCCAATGCCGCGGTCGATTATGATGTGGTCGAATACGGTCTGGTCGGAATTCTCGAGTCCGCGCGTTTCCCCTACGGGGCCGGTGGAGGAGGGCGCTACGCGCCTTATGTGATCAGCCAGTTGACGGGTCCGTACCGCGACATTCCCGACTTCCTGGGCAGCAGTCACGCGATCGAGACGCGGGACGACGCCGAAGCCTATATGTCGCGTCTGTCGCAATTTTCGACGGCGCTCGACGAGAGCCTTGACCGGCAGAAAGCGGACGCGTCGCGCGGCGTTTTCGCGCCGGATTACATCCTGGACACAACGCTGAAGCAATTGAGGGGCCTGCGCGATCAACCCGCGGCCCAGACCGTGTTGGTCGCCTCGCTCGCACGGCGGGCTGATGCGGCAGGCCTTGGAACAGGATATGCGGAAGCCGCGGAGAAGATGGTCGCGTCTTCAATATTCCCGGCGCTCGACCGGCACATCGCCACCGTCACCGAACTCCGGGGCCGGGCCAGTCACGACGCGGGCGTTTGGCGCTTGCCCGATGGAGCGGCTTATTATGCCGGCGCACTCAAGGCCGCGACAACCACCAATCTCGCGCCCGACGAGGTGCATCAATTGGGGCTCGCCCAAGTAGCGGAGCTCGAGGCGCGGCTTGATCCGCTCTTGAGGGCACAAGGCCTGACCCGCGGCACGGCGGGCGAAAGGCTGGCCGAGCTCAACAAGGATCCGGCCCAGCTTTACCCGAATAATGATGAAGGCCGCACTGCCCTGCTGGCCCAGCTTAACCGGCAGATCGAGGCGATGGAGCAAAAGCTTCCTTTGGCGTTTGTCACCCTTCCCAAGGCCGACGTCCAGGTGCGCCGGGTGCCCGAACAGATACAGGCAGGGTCGCCCGGCGGCTATTATGAAAGTGCGCCGCTGGATGGATCGCGTCCGGCCACTTATTATATCAATCTTCGCGATACATTCGATCGGCCCAAATTCGGTCTTGCCACTCTCACCCATCATGAGGCGGTGCCCGGTCACCATCTGCAGGTCATGCTGGCCCAGGAATCGGAGGAGATACCGCTCATCCGGCGTCTTGGCGGCTATTCGGCTTATTCCGAAGGATGGGCATTATATTCGGAGCAGCTCGCGGACGAACTGGGCCTATACGAAGGCGATCCACTGGGCCGCGCCGGAATGCTGCAATCCTTCCTGTTCCGCGCGACGCGGCTGGTGGTCGATAGTGGAATTCACGCCAAACGCTGGAGCCGGGAGCGGGCGACGGATTATTTCATCAAGACCACCGGCATCGCGCGTGGGCGAAGCCAAGGCGAAATTGACCGTTACACCGTCTGGCCGGGCCAGGCGACGAGCTACAAGGTCGGGCATATTTTGTGGGATAGACTGCGGAGCGAAGCCAAGACGAAGCTCGGCCCGAAATTCGACCTGAGGGAATTCCATCAGGTGCTGTTGCAGGGCGGAATGCCCCTCACCATTCTGGAACGCGTGGTGAACGCGCGAATCGAAGAGAAACTGCGCAGCGGGTGAGCCGGAAAGCGGCGCGGCGGTTATCGGGCAGCCGCCGCGCCTTCACCGCTTATTCGGCGGCGATCGCCAATTCCAACAGGTCGTTCTGCGGCGCGCCTTCGTAGAGGCGGTGGAAGACGTCGGGATAACCATAGTCCACCAGGCCTCTGCGCGAAAAGCTGGCGCCCGGGCTCGGCATCCTGCCAGGCGGGGCAATCGGCTGAATGTCGCGTGTGCCGGCAGGCACGGGCTTTGCGACGACCGTATCCTTGTGGAATTCGCCGACATAAGCGCCGTCGATGCGGTAGACGTGCGATCCAAGAATACGGCCCAGCGGGTTGCCGTCCATATCGTGGATGAAGGTGCTGAAAAGGAAACCGACGGGATGGCCGTCGGTATGATAGACATACATCGTCATGTTTACGCCCCTACGCTCGTTAACCGCCAAACCAGCGGCATATATTGGTTAACTCCCGAGGCGACGGTCGGGTAAATTCGCTGTACGCCAGATGAACGGAACGGGTGTTTCCCCCACACTCAATGGCTTGGCTGCGACAGACTGAAACTTTACACGGCCAGGCCGAGGATCATTTTCGTTTAAGCTGGACCAGGGCTGCATCCAGGGCGGACAGAAATCGCGAACGGTCCGCTTTCGCGAAGGGCGCCGGGCCACCAATTATGTCCCCTCCTGCCCTCAAGTCGGCCATGATCGCTCGAGTCGCGACAGCCGCACCGATCATGTTGGCGGTGAACAATTTGCCGTTGGGTCCGATCACCATCGCGCCGGCCTTGATGCAGCGGTCGGCCAGCAGGATGTCCGCGGTGATTACCACCGCCTTCGAATTTGCCTGGTCGGCGATCCAGTCGTCCGCGGCGTCGAACCCGTCGCTGACCACGATCCGGCTGAGCAACGGATGCTGCGGGATCCGCAAATAGCTATTGCTGACGATCACCGCCGCGACCTCGTACCGAAAGGCGACCTTGTAGATCTCCTCCTTCACCGGGCACGCATCGGCATCGATCAGGATGCGGATTTCGTCGATCATTTGCCGCGGCTGTTCGGCCTCGCCTGGTAGGCCGGCCTGGCCTTGTGCCGACCTGGCGGGGGCCCAGCGCGGCGATTCTGCTTGGCGGCCTCGCGAGGTGTGCCTTCCACCGGCTCGATGCGGACGCCGCCCTCACCTTCGGGATCGCCGCCCTCGGTGCGACGCAGGGCCGCAGCAAAGCGTGAAGCGCTGGCGCGAGGAATCTCGAACAGGGTTTCCCCTGCGGCAATACGGATCGCGCCAATCTCATTCTTGGTGATGTGGCCGCGCCGGCAAAGCAGGGGCAACAGCCAGCGCGGATCGGCATTCTGCCGCCGGCCGATATTCATCTTGAACCAGACAGTATCTTCGAACCCCGCCCTGGGCCCCGCCGATTGCTGCTGCGGTCCGTCGCCGGAGCGCCCATCGACCATTTCCTCAGGCGCGGGCATGCGGGCGCGGTGGACACGGACCAGGGCTGCGGCGATTTCTTCGGGGCTGCGTTCGGCGAGCAGCCGCTGCGCCAGTTCGCGATCCGCATCCTCGATCTCGACCGGTTCCAGCAAGGCCGAAAGCAACCGCTCATGATCATTCTTTCGGATGTCTTCGGGCGTCGGCGGTTTGATCCATTCGGCGTTGATCCGGGCTCCACGAAGCACCGATTCCACACGCTTGCGGCGCGGATAAGGGACCACCAGGATCGCCGTGCCCTTTTTCCCCGCCCGGCCGGTGCGGCCCGAACGATGCTGGAGCGTCTCGGCATCGCGCGGCAGTTCGACATGGATCACCAAGGTGAGGTTCGGAAGGTCGATGCCGCGGGCGGCCACGTCGGTCGCCACCAGGACTCGGGCGCGTCCGTCGCGCAGCGCCTGCAACGCCTGGTTGCGCTCATTCTGACTATGCTCGCCCGACAAGGCGACGGCGCTGAAGCCGCGCTCGGTCAGGCTCGAATGGAGACGGCGGACATTTTCACGCGTCGCACAGAATAAAAGTGCGGATTCCGCTTCGTGCAGCCTTAGCAGATTGACCACGGCATTTTCGATATCGGCGGGCGCCACGGCCATCGCCTGGTAACTGATGTCGCCATGACCGCGATCTTCGCCCACGGTCGAGATACGAAGCGCGTCGCGTTGATAGCGCCTGGCGAGCGCCACGATCGGCTTGGGCATCGTCGCCGAGAAAAGCAGGGTTCGCCGTTCCTGTGGCGTCGCGTCCAGAATTTCCTCGAGATCCTCGCGGAAGCCCATGTCGAGCATCTCGTCGGCCTCATCGAGCACGGCAACGCGCAATGCGGCCAGGTCCAGCGCGCCGCGTTCCAGATGATCGCGGAGCCTTCCCGGAGTTCCGACTACGATATGGGCGCCGTGCGACAGGTTGCGCCGCTCCTTGGAGGCGTCCATTCCGCCGACGCAGGTGGCGATCCGTCCACCGGCCTTGCCGTAGAGCCAGATCAGCTCGCGGCTCACCTGCAAGGCGAGTTCGCGGGTCGGGGCGATCACCAGCGCCAGCGGCTGCATCGCAAAGGGCAATTTGCCATTCTCGTCGAGCAATTGCGGCGCCATGGCGAGGCCGAATGCCACGGTCTTGCCCGACCCGGTCTGGGCGGAGACGACCAGGTCGCGCCCCTCGGCTTCGGCTTCGAGTACGGCGGCCTGAACCGGCGTCGGTTCGGCATAGCCTCGCGCGGAAAGCGCTTCGGCGAGAAGCGAGGGAAGTGTGCTGAAAGGCATGTTGATCCAAATAAGATGCGCCGCCGCAGCGGCAAGGATTAAAGAAACTGACCGGCGGCCCAGCCGCTCGCCCAGGCCCATTGGAAATTATAACCACCGAGCCAGCCTGTGACATCGACGGCCTCGCCAATCGCATAGAGGCCCGGCACGTTTTTTGCCATCATCGTCTGCGACGAAAGCTCGGCCGTAGAAATGCCGCCCGCCGTAACTTCGGCCTTGGCAAAGCCTTCGGTGCCGTTGGGAATGAAAATCCAGTCCGAAAGCTGCTTTTCGGCCTCTTCCAGTTTCCGATCAGGCATGTTGGCAAGCTCGCCCCACAAACCGATACGCTTGGTCAGCGCCTCGGCCAGCCGATCGGGGAGCAATTCACCCACCACATTGTGAAAATGCGACCGGGGCCGCTTCCGTTTTGCCTCTATTAGCCAATTGCGCCCCAATGAAGGCAGGAAGTCGATCCCGACAGGCTGGCCGTGTCGCCAGTAAGAGGAGATTTGCAGAATGGCCGGCCCCGACAGCCCTTTGTGAGTGAACAAGGCCGCCTCGCGAAATTCGGTTCGGCCGCAACGGGCGATAATTTCCGCGGCTACGCCCGAAAGCGAATGGAACAACGCCTCCTCGCCGCCGAGGGTCAATGGCACCAAGGCCGGCCGCGGCTCCACTACTTTGAGCCCAAATTGACGCGCAAGATCATATGCGAGACCGGTCGCACCCATTTTGGGAATGGAAGGCCCGCCGGTGGCGATCACCAGAGCCGGCGCCGAAGCGGTTTCATTGCCATAACGCACATTGAACTGTCCGTCGGCGTGGGCGACCTCTTCAATGGGTTGGCCGAGCGAGATTCGAACGCTGCCCTTGGCGCATTCTTCCATCAGCATATGGACGATTTGTCGCGCCGAGCCGTCGCAGAATAATTGGCCGAGCGTTTTTTCGTGCCAGGCGATCCCATGCCGATCGACCAGGTCGATGAAATCGCGAGGCGTGTAGCGACTGAGCGCCGATTTTGCGAAATGGGGATTGGCCGACAAGAACCGGTCCGGCGCGGCCCCGATATTGGTGAAGTTGCATCGTCCGCCGCCCGAAATCAGGATCTTCTTTCCCGCTTGTTCGGCATGATCGACCAGCAGGATCCGCCGCCCGCGCTGCCCGGCGGTCGCCGCGCACATCAGCCCGGCGCCGCCCGCGCCGAGGATGATCGCGTCGAAAGCCTTAGGAAGACCCATTGGCCGGCCTCAGACTCACACGCGTTCCTTGGTCGCGGTAAAGCGGATCGTCGGATTGCGGTTCTCGTGAAAATTGAGCTCCCACATATCCTTTGCCATGAAGACGGGCGCTCCGTCACGGTCGGTGGCAACCGCGTTGCGATGGGTGCCGATAAAGGCCTTCAGATCGGCTTCGCTGTCCGAAGCTATCCAGCGCGCCGTGTCCCAGGGCGAGGCCTCGAAACGCGCATCCACCTTATATTCGACTTCCAGCCGCGAAATCAGCACTTCCAGCTGCAACTGGCCGACCACGCCGACAATCCACTGCGACCCGATTTGCGGATGGAAGACCTGGGTGACCCCTTCTTCCGCCATATCGTCCAGCGCCTTGCGCAATTGCTTGGTCTTGGTCGGATCCACCAGCATCACGCGGCGCAGGATTTCGGGCGCGAAATTGGGAAGGCCGGTGAAACGTATCGCTTCATCTTCGGTCAGCGTGTCGCCGACCCGAAGCGTGCCGTGATTGGGGATGCCGATAATGTCGCCGGGAAACGCCTCGTCGGCCAGTTCGCGGTTTTGCGCGAAGAACAGGATCGGGCTGTGCACCGCGATTGATTTTCCGGTCGAAGGCTGGAGCAACTTCATGCCCCGCCGGAAGCGACCCGAACAAAGCCGCATGAAGGCGACGCGGTCGCGATGCTGCGGGTTCATATTGGCCTGCACTTTAAAGATGAAACCGCTCACGGCTTTATCATCCGGGTCCACCGTCCCGGTGGCGGATGGCTGCGGCAGCGGCGACGGGGCAAGCGCCGTAAGAGCGGCGATCAGCTCGGCGACGCCGAATTCCTTCAGCGCCGATCCAAAATATACCGGAGTAAGGTCACCGTTCAGATAGGCATCGCTGTCGAATTGCGGGTAAGCACCGAGGGCGAGACCAGCCTCTTCGTGGAGCTTTGCCAGGCCCTCAGGGGAGACGGCTTCACCGAGTTTTGGATCGTCCAGGCCGGAAAATGGTAGACTGTCCCCTTCGAAATGGCCGCTATCCGTGGCGGCCGGCCGATGCAATTTGTTGCCGATGAGGTCGAAAATGCCCTCGAACGTGCCCCCCATCCCCACCGGCCAGCTCATCGGCGCAACGTCAAGTGCCAGCTTGTCGGCAATCTCGTCCATCAGTTCGAAGGGCTCGCGACCCTCGCGATCGACCTTGTTGACGAAGGTGATGATCGGCACGTTGCGAAGACGGCAGACCTCGAACAATTTACGCGTCTGCGTCTCGATGCCACGCGCCGCGTCGATCACCATGACCGCGCTGTCGACCGCGGTCAGCGTTCGGTACGTATCCTCCGAAAAATCCTCATGGCCCGGCGTGTCGAGCAAGTTGAAAGTGACGCCCTGGTGCTCGAAGGTCATGACCGAGCTGGTGACCGAGATTCCGCGCTGCTGCTCGATCTTCATCCAGTCCGATTTCGCGCGCCTGTTCTGGCCGCGCGCCTTCACCTCGCCCGCAAGGTGGATCGCACCGCCGAACAGCAGCAGCTTTTCGGTCAACGTGGTCTTGCCGGCATCCGGATGCGAGATGATGGCAAAGGTGCGCCGGTCCGGACGTCCGGTCGGTCGGTTGAGCATGTCAGGGGTCCGAAAATCGAGATTGACCCCGCCCATAGCAAAGCGGCTCCCGAATTGCGACTATCCTGTTAAGAGGTAGGCGGAGCCGTAAACCGGCCCCGCCTTCCTACATTCTAGAGCGCCCCGGCAATTCCTATCTTATAGGCATTGTTCTTGTTTCCGTCGTAGGAAAAACCGGCACCGATCGCGAAAGGCTTGCCACCGCCCAGGCGGTGCATCAAGGATCCGCCAAGCGCCGCTTCGCCGCGGAACATCGCGCCATTAAGCACCGGCTTAGAAAATACAGGTCCATTCTACGAAATTGCGCCGATTCTCGGGGGCAGGCAGCCCTAATTCAAGAACAATAAGGTGCCGACAAATTTTCCCAGCAAGATCAAGAGCAGCCAGTCCGGCAGCGCGCGCTTTATAGTCATCATTGTCTCTCTCCTTTCGAGTCGGGCGGCGGTCAGGCCGGACGGAAGATCAGGGCCAGACCGTTCATGCAGTAGCGTTTACCCGTCGGCTTTGGTCCGTCGTTGAAAACGTGTCCCAGATGACCGCCGCAGCGTCGGCAATGCACCTCCGTTCGCTTGAAGAAGAGCGCTCCATCCTGCCGTGTTCCGACCGCGTTGGGGAGCGGCGACGTGAAACTCGGCCAGCCAGTTCCGCTGTCGAACTTTTTCGCGGAGCTGAACAAGGGCAACCTGCAGCCGGCGCAGGCATAGCTCCCTCGGCGTTTCTCGCGATCGAGCGGACTCGAACCTGCGCGCTCGGTCTTTTCTTCCCGAAGGACGGCATAGCGCTCCGAGCCCAATAAGCGCCGCCACTCTTGGGGTGAACGGACTATCTGAAAGCGTTCTCCGGCTGCGAGCAGCGGGGAGGGAATGAGACCCGCGCCAAGCGCCAGGCCGCCCGTTCCTAGGAAACCGCGCCGGCTTAAATTGAACTTCTTCATCAACTCGCTCCTAAAATTGGGACGCCGCGTCCAGGGAGACACGGCGTCCCGCCAGGCCGCTGAAACAATCAGCCTGGAAGCGATACCGTGTCGGTTACATGGATGACGCCGTTCGATTGCATGACATTTGCCTGCGTCACATGCGACATGCCGCCTTTGGCATCGACCAGCATGACCCGGTCTCCCATCATGCGAGCGGTGAGAATGCTACCCTGGACGGTCTTGAGGCGAGCCATGCCTCCGCCAGCGCGGATGCGAGCCATGAGATCGGCCGCAGTGATGCGTCCAGGCACGACATGATAAGTCAGCACCGACCGAAGCGTGCTGAGGTTAGCCGGCTGCAGCAGTGTATCGACGGTTCCAGCCGGAAGCTTGGCAAAGGCGGCGTTTGTGGGAGCAAAGACCGTGAACGGCCCGGCCCCGGAGAGAGTATCTACCAGCCCTGCTGCCTTGACGGCGGCGACCAGCGTCGTGTGATCGGCTGAATTTACGGCGTTCTGCACGATATTGCGATTGGCGTACATCGGAGCGCCGCCCACCATGACCGTGGCGCTGGATTCGGCAGAAGCCATCGCACCATCGTTCATATTCATGCAGCCCGTCAGCGACAGACCCGCTAGGAGGGCCGCGCTCAGGCAGAACTTCTTGTTCATCATATCGATCCCTTGTTGATCGCAACGAGGTGGTTGCTCTCAAAGCTACGGATCGAAGTCGGCTACGGATGCAGCCGGTGTCAGATGAGGATCATTTTTCCCGTGGCGACAACCGGCCCTGTTGGCTGACCCGTGGGCGATCCGCCCGCCGGCTCGACGGAAATCGCAAGGGTCGCGTCGCGCCGGAGGTCCGGCAGCAGGTCCGCGCGCACGTTCAAGTTGCGCGAGCTGGTCGAGGCAACCAGACCGAGCGAGCGTGGTGTTCCGGATGCCGGGATCACCCAAAGCTCATGGTCATGACCCGGCGCGGGCGAGGCCAATGCAGGAATGACCAGCAAGCTTTCCCGGTTCGGATCGAAGGTGACGACAAAAGCGGTCGAACGATCCTCCGCCGCCACATTGGCCACCAGCACTGGCTGGCGTGGCTGCAGCGAGGAAGGCTGCTCGACGGGCAGGGTTTGTGTGCGGTCGAGACCGACCACGAGCAACAAGGCGGCCGCCGCAGCCGTCGCAAAGGCAGCATAGGTGCGCCAGAGGGTCAGGCGGCGATCGAGGCTGACCACATTGCTAGATCGTGAATCGTCCCGGTCCAGCGCCTGGTTGATGCGGTTCCACATGTCCGGGCTTGGTTCTTGCGGCGAAAATTCCGCGAGCATTGGCGACAAGCGCTCGTCCCAATCTTCGACCAGCCTTGCAAATCCGCCATCGCTGCGCACCAGCCTTTCCGCTTGGACCCGCTCCTCGGCTTCAAGGATGCCCAGTGCATATTCGGCCGCAAACAGTTCGCGATCATCTTCCGGCCTGGTGCTCATCGCTCCAGGCACTCCTTGAGCTTGATAAGGCCGCGCCGAACCCAGCTCTTCATCGTGCCAAGTGGTACGCTTTGACGGGTCGCGAGCTCTCCATAGGTAGCGCCGCCGAAGAACGCTTCGCGAATGACCCCCGCCTGCTTTACTTCCAGTTCGCCGATGCAGCCCGAAAGGCGCTGTGCCTCGTCGGATAACTCCAGGACGTCGGAGACCGGAACCCCCGGATCGGGCACCTCCAATGCCTCCGCTCCCATCGGATCTGCCGGCCTGGCTCCGAGCGAACGCAGCCGGTCGATCGACCGGTTTCGAGCCAGCGCGGCCAGCCAGGTGATCGGGCTCGACCGGGCGGGGTCGAAAGACCCGGCCTTTTGCCAGACATTTACATAGGCTTCCTGCATGGCTTCCTCGGCTTCGCTCCTGTTCTTCAAGATACGAAGGCAAATGCCAAAAAGCTTCGCCGAGGTTTTTGCATATACCTGCGCGAAGGCCGAACGGTCTCCCTTGCTGACCTCCGCCAACGCGCGAACGAGCACGGCCCTGTCGCCAATTGTCCCGCGCTGAGAGGCATCGCTCATCCGGCCTGTTTCGCATTGGACTGGAATGTCCGCAATGGGCGAAAGCACATTCCATTAAATGCAGGCAAAGCATGACAGGGGGGTGACCCGATCTGCCGGGTAGCTGAGCCGAACTCGGTCAACATATTCACTTGGACAGGTTGAATGCCCTATCGGTTCACGCCGCCGCCTCTCTCGCAAATATCTCCTCGACTATGCCGCGGGTCCGATCATTATCCACGTCGATCGCCAATCGGCCATCGCTGACGAGCATCGGCTTCACACGGACCTTGAAGCGGCGGGATATGTTGGCAAAGCTCTGCTCAAGCGTTGCAAGCCGAAAGCGAAAGCGGATGAGATTTACGAGGCCAAACGCCTTGACGATCCGCCCGGGATGCTTGGCGAATTGGCCGCCGCCACGAAAGGTCTCGGCGGCCCGAACCGCCTGCGCATTACCGAGCCAATAGAGGTTACAATTCGAAATGGCCGTGTCGCTGAATTCGTAAAACCGCCGCTGTCCATCGGCATGAGCCGCGACGACATCCTCTCTGCGGGCCAGTGCGACGACCGCGTCGGCGTTCGCCTTGGCACCCTCGTCCGCCAGCGCCTGCAATGCATCCACCGATAAAAGCACATTGTCCGCAGTAGTGATGATCAGCGGAAATCCAGCGGCTTCGATGCCGTTCAAGATACTGTCGACGATCTGCTGTTCGGCGGGAACAGGAATCAACCGTCCTGCAGCAACAAAGCGCGCAATGACCGCTTCCCCCTTGAGGATGGAGAAGTCCTCAATGGAAACAAAAAGCTTCGCGTCTGGAAAGGCATTGGCGGCGGTGGCAATTACGCGCGATATCATGGCCTGACCGGCAATAGGGACGAGGCACTTATGGCTTACCCCGCTGACCGCGGCCAAGGCATCCGGCAGGTCGGATCGGCGACCGGCCAGGATCAGGATGGCTGGATCCTGCATCAAGCGACCTGCGCGAGCGTCAGCGGCTGGGCGATTACACCCTGGCGCAAAAGACTATGCGTGAGGATGGTTTCCACTAGCGCCGCATGGTCCATTCCCACCAGCGCTGCAGAGCGCGAAATGGTCTTTTTGGACCAGAGGTTGCAGCTTAGATTTACCTCCATGAACCACAGCTGCCCCGTTCGCGTATCGTAACGATATTCAAACCGGCCGTAGTCAAATGGCCACAATTCAGGCAGCATCAGCTCTGTCAAGGCGTTCAGTCGGCGGAGGAGCGATGGGTCGGTGACCGGCTCCAGCTCGTCTTCGGCTCCGCTGATCAGGTTTCGCTTTTCTTCGTAGCTGCGTAGCCCTCCGCTCTGCTTCGGCTCATATCCGAGCGCGGGCAGCATCAGGGCATCATGAGAACCAATCACGGGCACGGCGATGTCCATGGTGCCGACCCATGGCTCGGCAATCGCGTCGTGGCCGCCCGCATGAAGTTCCGCCACATGGCCCTCGACCTCGGCCCACCCATCGCAGAGCTTCACCCCCCAACTGGCGGAGGAGGCGTTGGGTTTGACTATGAACGTTTCCCCTCGCAACGGCCGAGGCATCCTGAACCCGCCTTTGCGGAAAATCGCCCAGTCCGATGTCGGCACGCCAAGCGCCTTGGCACAAGTCTTCATCAGATGTTTGTCGTCGCTCAGCCCGCGGATGATCGGAGCGGCTCCAAGGAAGGGTATCTGGCTGCGCGTGAGAAGGAGGGGGGCAAGCATTTCGCTATTCTGGAAACCCGCTCGGTTCAAAAGCGGGAGGATAAAGTCTGCCTCAATTCCGTTGAACAAATGTTCGTAGCTGTCACACGGAACGACATGCAGGCCTATGCCGCGCAGCGTCTCCAGCATCTCATGATGGTAGATTGCGTGGCTGCCGTCTTCCGAATGCAGGTTGCCGCCGCTGCGGGCATGTTTGGCTAGGTCGTGAACCCATAAACAGGATTCCCTTGGCGCGGGTTTTCTGATTCAGGCTCGAGCATGAGCCGATATGATCTGACCGATTTCGAGTGGCGGGTGATCCAGCCGCTGTTGCCCAACAAAC
>JACDEE010000059.1 GCA_013816585.1 Sphingosinicella sp.
GGGCTCTCGGTCCTGCCGGGCGCCGGGGTGGCCGTGCGGAAGATCGGGAAGAAGGCCACCAGCGAGATCGCGCAACGCGCGTCCGCAGGGGGATTCACATTCGACCCACGCGCAGGATCGTTCGTCGAGCGCGGTGGAGTCATGGTCGGAGGTGTACCAGGCCAGTCAGGCATGGCCGTCGACAAGATCACACCCAAGATCCTAAAGGAGTTCGCCGACAAGAACTCCGGCCTGCTCGGTCAAGATGGGATGATGATGGGAGGGTGGTACGACGGGGACTCGAAGAAGTTCTACCTCGATGTCTCACAGCGCGTCCCACGCGCCGATGCACCTGCACTCCTCCAGGCGCGTGGCGAGAAGGCCGGGTGGGATCTCGACGCCGGGGCCGAGCTGGCGAACCCGAATGCGAAGGGTGCCGTGTCGGCTGGGATTATCCCCGGTCCCGCGAAGAAGCGGCGTGGCCCGCAGCCGAAGCCGCTGGATATATCGAAAGCAACCTACCCCAGCGATGAGATCAAGGATCGCTTCAGCCACTTCTTGGGGAACCACACCGTCCTTGGGACGTGGAAGGAAGAGGGCGGTGACCTCTCGCTCAGTCGGGTTACCACGGATGACGGCGATGTCTTCTTCACTCATGACCCTGAGCTCCTTTCCTACGACTACCTCCACCCGCAGGATGCCGCTGAGTTTCATGCGTCGATTCTGAAGCAGAGGACTGAAGACATCCCCGGCCAGCGCGGGCGTGGACAGGTGCTGGGCTCGCGCGGTGACGATATGCAAGCGGAGCTGGGCTATGACCACCGCGCGAATCCTGCGGCTCGGATCGGAGGAGAACACGAGGCGCTCGACCTGCATGATCCAATGCGGACTCGTGCAGTCATGGAAGAGCTACGTACGCGCGGAATCACCCCAGCCGACCTCGAGCGACGTGTCACCCAGGACTTCGGTCAGGTCGAGAACCCCACGCCGGAAGAACTGGCCGCCTTCACTGAGAATACCGGGCGCCGCCTACTCGCTTCTTTGGATAACGCAAGTCAGGCGCCCATCCCAGGCCCCCGCCCCCAGGCTGGCATCAAGGTCCACACCCCCGAGGGCGTCAAGGAGTACCGTGGGCCAATTCATCCCATGGCGTGGGACGATGCGCGCGACGAGCTCGGCGACATCGAGGGCCTCAAGATCGAAGAGGGCTTCTTCGAGGGCGATCAGTGGCTCACACGTGAACAGGCGTACAAGAAGGCGAAGACCGAAGGCCTGTTGGGCGGGAGCCTGAAGACCCAGGACCGGATGAAGAAGAGCAAGAGGCTCTACTCCGAGGGCCTCCTCTCCGGCGGGATCCCAGAGGGCGAAGAGATCATCGATGAGCTGCCTGAGAACATGGACGAGCTCGTCGCCGAGATCACCCGGAAGCACGCAGCCGGCGGCGGTGCGGTGGACGCTCCAGCACGCCTCGGGGCGCCTCAACTCAATCTGGGCTCTGAAGCACCAGCTCTCGATGAATCTCGCCTCAAGCTAGTGCCAGACTACGTCAAGGATCCAACCGAGCGGGCGCCAGCCTACCGCGCGCCGCGCGCTGATCTTTCCTACCTCGAGCCGATGTGGGACCGCATACGCAATGTCTTCGGCAAGAACGCTGATCGCATTCTGAGGGATGACCCGAAGGGAGCCGCCTGGTACGACGTCTCTCCGCTTCGTCAGGCTTTCATCGATGAGACACCAACCGGACTCGAAGATTTCGAGCGTCTGATGAAATTCCAGGGCCCCACGTCTACCGGCACGAGGACTCCCGATAACGTGAAGCAAGCTGGCTATATGTATTACCTCTCAAAGAGCCAGGATCCAGCTCGTCTACTCGATGATCTGCGCGATGGCACCTTGCTTTTACCCGAGGGTTACGCCAATCGGCGACAGTCGTCCGTAAATTCAGGCATACTCGACATCCTCGAAAAGGGGAACCTCGACCCGTTCGAGCAAGCGAAGACATTCCGTTATGGAAACATTCCTACCGGGCGACACTTCAACTCATCGCCTAATGATATGCACGTCGGGCGCCAGTCAGGACGCCAGGGATTGCTTAAGCAGCCAGGGCATACTGCCTCAAATCCGAAGCTGAAGCCAGGGAGGGGATACCCGGAGCCAAGCTACCCGAGGACCAAGCTGATTTCCAGCTCGCCATCCAAGGCATCCTACGCACCAATCGAAGATCGGATCCTCCACGAAGCGGAAAAGCGAAGCCTGCCTGGCGCCCCATTTATGGCAGCTGGATGGGTAGGCGGCGCGGAGCAGACGG
>JACDEE010000060.1 GCA_013816585.1 Sphingosinicella sp.
GCGGCTTGGGCTCAAGTGAGCTTGTATTGCTAACGATACGGTGGTTGGCCCGTAAACACAGAGCTATTAAAAGGAGACTCGATTTGCCCGAGATCAAATCGTATGCGCCCGGCATCTACGCCCGCTCGGAGACGCTTGTGCAGGCGACCCGCGACCTGGACCGGGGCCGCACCACCGAAGCGGCGGTCCAGGATCAGCGAGAAGTGGACCTGCGCTCCTTCCTCGACGCCCAGCGGGAGGCCGGGCTTGACTACCTCTCGGACGGCCTGTTGAACTGGCAGGATATCTTCCGGCCGTTCGACGAGGCCGCCCGAGGCTTGGAACCTGGGCCGCTCACGCGCTTCCTGAACACCAACACCTTCTACCGGGCTCCAGCCGTTACCGAGGAGGCCCCGACGCTGGTCGAGCCACTCGGGGAGCCATACTTCCGCATAGGGGACCTCCCGAGAAATAGGTGGGTGGTGACGCTCCCCTCGCCGCACGCGCTCGCCGAGTTCGCTGCCGGAGACCTCGAGCCGCGGGCGGTCGCCGAGGGCGTGCTGGGGCCTCAGATCAGGTGGCTCGCGGGGAACGGCTGCGCGATAGTCGTGCTGCAGGAGACGGCGCTCTTCGATGGCGGGATCGACGTCTATCCCTTGAGCGACGCGCTCGACGCCCTGCAAAGCCCGCTGCCGGTCGCGTTGCAGCTTCCGTTCGGGGACTCGGGAGACGTCTTGGGCGAGCTCGTGGAGCTCGACGTGGAGGCCATCGGGGTAGACTTATACGCGACGGACCTCGAAGCGCTGCCGCGCCCGTTCCCGAAGACGCTCTTGGCAGGTGTCGTGGACGCGAGGAACTCGCTGGTCGAGGAGCCGGGGGATTTGGCGGAGTTCGGCCGCCAGCTACTGGAAGAGCTGGAGGGAGAACTGCACTTCGTGCCCAACGGGGATCTGCAGTTTGTGCCGGAGAAGATAGCTAGGCAGAAAGTCCTGCGCCTCGGCGAGGCGGCAAGAATCCTGAAAGAGGAACGATAGATGACCGAGATCCGTTTCGTGACCCGCGAGATAGGGAGCCTTGCCAAGCCTGGCTGGCGCGTGAAGGCAATAGCCGGCCGCCCCGTCGAGAAAAAAGACGTGGAAGAGGCCCGAGAGTGGGGTTGGCGCCTCGGGATAGACTCCGGGGAGCTCGCCGAGATCCTCCGCAAAGGCGGGAGTTTCACTAACGAGGAGAAGGTGAAGATACAGGACTTCGCGGCCCTCTATGGCATCCGGATCCTAGAACACGCGGGTCTGGACGTGGTCTACGACGGCGAGCAGCGCCGCAGCGAGATGTACGATCACGCGGTCAGGCACACGAAGGGCTTCGAGACCCGCGGCACCGTCCGCTCCTTCGACAACAAGTACTACACCAAGGCTGCCGTCGTCGAGAAGCCTCTCGTGGAGAGGGCCTACGATCTCGAAGAGTTCGAGTTCGTCCGGTCGCACACGGATCGCGCCGTCAAGACCCCGTTCACTGGCGCCTACACCATCATGGACTGGTCCTACGACGAGCACTACGCTAAAGACATCATGCTCGGTGCCGCTGCGCAACGGGCCGAAGCTCGGCGGCGGTTTGGGGTGGAGGTGGCGCGTGACGTGGTGCGTCCGAACGTCACAGGGCTCGTCGAGGCGGGCGCGGAGTGGGTCCAGATCGACGAACCCGCCGCAACGACCCGCCCGGAGGAAGTGCCGCTCGTCGTCGAGACCTTCAACGCAACGCGCGAGGGCGTAGACGCTAGAGCCAGCATGCACATCTGCTTCTCCGACTACAATAGCCTCTTCCCCCACATCGAGGCGTTGGACGATTGCTACGAGCTGCAGCTTGAGTTCTCCAACCGTGACTCCAGGGAGCTCGGCACGAAGGCCGAGGACCGTCCCGGCTACGATGTGCTCGAGAGGTTCGCCGGGAGCGCGTGGGATGGCAAGATCGGGCTCGGCGTCATAGACATCCACACGAACTTCATCGAGCCACCCGAGCTCGTGCGCGACCGCATACTCTACGCCGCGCGCGTGCTCGGCCCGGAGCGCATCGAGGTTAACACCGACTGCGGCCTCCGTACCCGCACCTGGGAGGTCTCCCTGGCGAAACTAAAGAACATGGTCGAAGGCACCCGGCTTGCTGAGGAAGCGCTCAACGGCTCCTGAGCAGTCGCACTATTGGGCTACTGCCATATCTGTGGGCAACTCTCCTTACAATCTTGTGTTCCGGGCGCTCGATTGGCGTAGTGCGACTGGAGGAGCTGGTAGTCAATGAAGTT
>JACDEE010000008.1 GCA_013816585.1 Sphingosinicella sp.
GGACCCGTTTACTACGCGCCCTTCTTCGAAAGGCCGAAGGTCAGGCTGGAAGCGAAGCTCCGAACACCAGCACGCCTTCGTCGTCGGCAACCTGCACCTGGCCGCCACCATCGCTCACGATGCAATGGACCAGCCATGCGGCGGCCGCGCGCGGAGCGATAGCATCCTCTTCCGCCTGGCCGATCAGGGTTTTGGCAAGCTCCGGGTCGAGCGCGATGCGCGGGCCCTCGGCGCGGACGACGATGTCGAGGCCGCTGCCATGTTTTTCCGCGCCCACGGTCAGCGCGCCACCCCGAACCAAGGCGTCGCCGGCGATGAGCACCAGGTTGAGCAGTATTTTGAGCGCCGATTTGCTCATCATCGGTTCTTCCACCATCCAGTTGAGCTGGATGCGGCCTTCGTCGCCGAACAGGCCGTCAATGGCCAAGCGGGCTTCGCGAGTATCGACTTCGTCGCCGAAGCCGCCTGCGGCGCCGAAAGCGAGCCGAAAGAATTTGAGCTTGTTGGCCGAAGCGCGGGCGCTGGCGCTCAGCAGATCCATGCAGCGCGCCCGCATATCCGGATCATGTTCGTCCGCAAGCAGCTCTATCCCATTGTTGAGCGCGCCCACTGGGGACAACAGATCGTGGCAAAGGCGCGAACAAAGCAGGCTGGCGAATTCGTAGGATTTCATGAATGATCGACCCTGTAACCGTCGGTGCCGCAATAGGCCGGGCGCGCCGCGGGAAGCAAGGCGGACATTCCAACATGGATGCTATTCGCCCTGGAAACAGCGCAGCACGCCTTCGGGACGCCAACGGGCCGGCCCGCCCGCCCGCCTTGAAATCCGTCCTGCCCCGCCCACATTCTCAATCAATGAACCGGGGTGTCTCGATCATATACGCGAAAGTCGCACCGGAGGCGGCGGGCTGGAGGCTCGACCGCGCGCTTGCGCTCGCGGTTCCAACGCTGTCGCGCGAGCGGATCAAGGCCCTGATTTCAAGCGGTGAAGTGTGCGACGGCGCCGGGCTCCAGGTGCGGGACCCTTCCTCCAAGGCCCAAGCGGGTGCGTATCGAATTAACGTGCCCGAACCGCTCGCGGCGCATAACGAGCCGCAGGATATCGCCCTGGAAATCATCTATGAGGACGATCATCTGATCGTGGTCGACAAGCCTGCCGGAATGGTCGTCCATCCGGCGGCGGGCAATTTCGACGGAACTCTGGTCAACGCCCTCCTCCACCGTTGTGCCGGAAGGCTGTCCAGCATCGGCGGCGTGGCGCGGCCGGGGATCGTTCATCGGATCGACAAGGATACTTCGGGCCTGCTGGTGGTCGCCAAGACCGATGTCGCGCATGAAGGGCTGTCGGCGCAATTTGCGAAGCACAGCATCGATCGGCGCTACCAGGCGATCGTCTACGGTCGCCCCAATCCGCCCAGCGGAAGCGTCGATGCGCCGGTCGCTCGATCTTCAACCAACCGCCAGAAAATGGCGGTGGTTGAAGGAGGCCGCGGCAAAAGGGCGGTGACGCATTACCGGATGGTCCAGCCACTTCGGGAGGCCGCCTTGGTCGAATGCCGGCTGGAGACGGGGCGGACGCATCAGGTGCGGGTCCATATGACTTCCATCGGCCATCCGCTGATCGGCGACCCGGTCTATGGAAGGGTAAAAAGCGTTCACCGTGAACTATTGAATCAATTGGACTTCAAACGACAGGCTTTGCACGCTGCCGAATTGGGTTTCGTGCATCCAGTATCGAAGGAAAACTTATCCTTCAAAAGCGCCATTCCATCCGATATGCAGGAACTGTTCAGCGCGCTTTCCGTATAAGAACCAAGTGCCGACACTTAGCATGAAGTGCGGCGCGCAGGGAGAATTGAGAGTAAAATGGCTAGCGGCAACAAGATCCCGGCGACTATTCCTGCTTCCGGCGGTGAAGCAGGGCTCAATCGCTATTTGTCCGAAATCAAGAAATTTCCGATCCTCTCCCCCGAAGAGGAATATATGCTGGCCAAGCGCTGGACCGAGCATCAGGACACCGAGGCTGCGGCCAAATTGGTCAACAGCCATCTGCGCCTCGTGGCGAAGATCGCCATGGGCTATCGCGGCTATGGCCTGCCGGTCAGCGAGCTGATTTCCGAAGGCAATATCGGTCTGATGCAGGGCGTGAAGAAATTCGAGCCCGAGCGCGGTTTCCGCGTTGCAACTTATGCGATGTGGTGGATCCGGGCGTCGATCCAGGAATTCATCCTGCGCAGCTGGTCGCTGGTCAAAATGGGCACGACCGCCGCGCAGAAGAAATTGTTCTTCAACCTTCGCCGGATGAAGAACCGGATCGAGGCGTTCGAAGACGGCGACATGAAGCCGGAGGACGTGGCCAAGATCGCCAAGGATCTCGGGGTTTCGGAAGACGACGTCATTTCGATGAACCGCCGCATGGCGATGGGTGGCGACACTTCGCTCAATGTCCCGCTTCGCGAAGAAGGCGAAGGCCAGTGGCAGGATTGGCTGGTCGATACCGACCCGCTGCAGGACGAACGCGTCGCCGAGGCTGAGGAAACCAAGGTCCGGCACGAATTGCTCGTACAGGCGATGGAAGCGCTGAACGACCGCGAAAAGCATATCCTGACCGAACGCCGCCTGTCGGAAGATCCAAAGACGCTGGAGGAATTGAGCCAGGTCTATGATGTCAGCCGCGAGCGCATTCGCCAGATAGAAGTTAGGGCTTTCGAAAAGCTGCAAAAGGCCCTGATGAACCTCGCCGGCGAGCGCCGCCTGCTTCCCGCGCATTAAGCTTGCGCGGGCTTTGGCTCGTAAAGGAGCTCGAAAGACGAGACGCGGAGGCGCTCGCCGGATATTCGGCTGGCTCCTCCGCTTCATTCTGGTCTTTGTCCTTGGCAGCGCCCTGTGGGTCCTACTCTACCGTTTCGTGCCCCCACCCATCACCTTCACCCAGATTGGCGACCTGATCGGGGGCCGCCATCTTTCGCGCGACTGGATGCCGCTCGACCAAATCGACGATGATATGAAACGCGCCGCCATCGCGGCCGAGGACAGCAAATTCTGCGCCCATTGGGGCTTTGATCAGGACGCGATCGCCGCGGCGATGCGGCGCAATGCCGACGGCGGCGGAGTGATAAGGGGCGGCTCGACGATCAGCCAGCAGACCGCTAAAAATGCCTTTTTATGGCAAGGCGGCGGCTATTTCCGGAAGGGCCTGGAAGCCTGGTTCACCCTGCTGATCGAAAATCTATGGACCAAGCAAAGGATCATGGAAGTCTATCTGAACGTCGCGGAGACCGGAATCGGTACTTACGGGGTCAATGCCGGGGCGCACCGTTATTTCCGGCACGATGCTGCCACGCTTAGCCGTACGGAAGCCGCGCGCATCGCCGCGGTTCTTCCCCTTCCCAAACGCCGCGAAGCGACCACGCCGGGCGGATTTACGCGGCGCTACGGCAACAGCATCGCCGCCAGGATCAATGTGGTCCAGCGCGAAGGCCTCGACGCCTGCCTCTATGGCGAAAACGACAAAGCGGCTCCGGCAGAGCGCGAGGTGCCCGCGCCGGGCAAGCGGGCTAAAGCGGGCTCAGCAACGCCGAAACAGGAGGCTCCGGCCACTCCGCCGCCCAGTGAGACCCCGGGCGCCGAATATGAGCAGCCGGCCCCGGAGACTCCGCCAGCCGGGCCGACCCCGCCGGCTTCATCCGAACCCGTGGACGTGAACGGCTTCTGATCGTCAGAAAGGCATTTTGAAGCCCGGTGGAAGCTGAAGTCCGCCGGTCGCCTTTTTCATGGCATCCGCCGCGGCCAGATCGGCCTTGCTGCGGGCATCGTTGATCGCGGCGGCGATCAGATCCTCGATCATCTGCTTTTCGGAAGGCGCGAGCAGGCTCTCGTCGATGTCGATCGCAATGATGCGGCCCTTGGCGCTGGCCTTCACCTTGACCAGCCCGCCCCCGGACGCGCCCTCGACCTCGACATCGTCGAGGCCGCTCTGCGCCTTCATCAGCTCGTTCTGAGCATTTTGGGCCATTTTAAGGATGTCATCGAGGTTAGGCATTACGCACTCCGTTGGTCATTGACTGTGTAGTCGGTGAGTTCGGCGTCGGGGAAAGCCTCGAACGCCGCCTTGACGATCGGCTCGTCCAGCACTTGCTGACGAAGCGTGTCGGCCCCGGCCTTTTCCTGGGCGAGCAGGCTTGGCTGGGCTTCTTCATCCGATACGCCGATCTGCCAGGTGTCGCCGGTAAGGGCCTTCAAGGCCGCCCCAAGATCGCGCGTCATGTCGCCGGACAAGGGCTTGGTTGGGCGGATCACCAGCTCTGGCGGCTGATAGCGCACCATTCCGACGAAATCGTGCAATTGCTGGGCGATATGCGGCTTGCCGCTATCGGCCAGCATCTGAACCAATCCGGCAAAGGTGGCCGGCGCCTTCAGCAACGCATCCTGCCCGCCTTTTGCCGGGGACGCGGCGGCCGGGGCCACCGATATCGCCTCGCCGCTCGCCAGCTTCTCCATGATCGCGCCGGGATCGGGAAGGTCCGATGCATGGATTACCCGCAGCAAGGCCATTTCGGCGGCTTCCAGCGGAATCGCGGCGCTATTCACTTCGCCAAGGCCTTTGAGCAACAACTGCCAAAGCCGATGGATCGCCGCATAGCTCAACCGGCTTGCCCAGTCGGAATAAGCGTCGCGTTCTTCATGGCTCTGCGCTGGATCGACCGCGCCGCCCACCTTGGCGCGGGTGATCCCGTGGACGCTTTCAAGCAGTCCGCGCAGCAAGGCGGAAGGCTCGACGCCCAGATCATATTGGTCCTTGATCGCGGCGAGCGCGCCCTGCGCATCCCCCGTCAGCAGCAACCCGAGCAGGACACGGATCGCCCCGCGGTCGGACAGGCCCAGCATCGCGCGAACCTGATCGGCGGTCACGCCGCCGGCACCATGCGCGATCGCCTGATCCAGGATCGAAAGGCCGTCGCGCGCAGACCCTTCGGCGGCGCGGGCGATCAGGGCCAGCGCTTCGGGCTCGACCTCTACCTCCTCCTTCTGCGCGACCGCTGCAAAATGGGCGGCAAGCTGTTCGGCCGAAATGCGGCGAAGGTCGAAGCGCTGGCAGCGCGACAGGACCGTGACCGGCACCTTGTTGACCTCGGTCGTCGCGAACAGGAATTTGACGTGCGCCGGCGGCTCTTCCAGCGTCTTCAGAAGTGCGTTGAACGCATTCTTCGACAGCATGTGGACTTCGTCGACGATATAGACCTTGTAGCGCGCGGAGACGGCGGCATAGCGCACCGCCTCGATGATCTCGCGAACGTCGTCGACGCCGGTATTGCTGGCGGCATCCATCTCGATCACGTCGATATGCCGCCCCTCGGCTATCGCGACGCAGGGCTCGCAGACATTGCAGGGACTGATCGTTGGTCCGCCATTCCCATCGGGCCCAATGCAATTGAGCGCCTTGGCAATAAGGCGCGCGGTCGAAGTTTTGCCCACCCCTCTGACCCCGGTGAGCAGGAAGGCGTGGGCCAGCCGGTCGCGCTTGATCGCATTGCCCAATGTCCGGACCATCGCATCCTGGCCGACCAGCTCTTCGAAGCTTTGCGGGCGATATTTACGTGCAAGGACGCGGTAAGGTTGCGGAGATTCGGAACTCATGTGCCTAACCTAAGGCACCCCCCGCCTTCATTCCAGCACAAGCTGGGAGGCCGCAGCACAAGTGGCAATTTTGGTGGAAAAGTAGGAGCCGGACGACCCGGAGCGAAACTCGTTACGGCTGCTTCCTTCCGGATCTGACCGGGTTGGCGAGAGCGCCGTCCGCCCGACTCCCGCGGCGCATATGGGGCGATGCGGCGAAATTGGCAAGAAGGAGGCGGTCGCTTCTCAGCCTTGATCAGCAACCGCCTGAAGCTCTGCCGTCAATTTTTCACATTCATCGGGCCGACCTTCGAAAGCCGCTGGAGTATTTTGAAAGAGCTCGATTTTCCAAACGCTGTCTTCCAGGGAGCATACGAGCGACTGCACCACATTACGCGCCAGAAGTATCTTGTCCGACCCAGGGGGAATCATTCCCGCGACAGCACGAAGCAGAACGGTTCCGGGGCCGATCGGTCGAACTTCGCGGACGATCACCACAAAAGCGGCGGTGGGATGATCGCGAAAGATCGGCGCAAGATGAGCTTTGATCTGGGGCGGGCCTTCTATGGCGGTTCCGTCAAATCCGACTTGGCCTCCCCGTTCCGAATAAAGAGCCGCCATGGCGTTGGCGTCCCGCCGATTCCAGGCGTCGATTAGGTCGCTATGTAGCTGCCGGACTTGTCCCTCTTGCTCCATTTTTCTCTCCCACCTCACACATCATGCAAGGCGAACAGGGTCGCCCTAGTAAGTGTTTGTGAATGCCCGAAGCATATTAGAGTCAGCGGGAAATACCGCGATCTTCTGGTTTGGTGACGCTAGGTCCCTCCTGCGCGATCGTCACCAAGCATTTGAAACGTCGGTCGCGGGCACGAACGGTACTCCGGCCGTCCAATTCTGATCTGCAGGAAAACCGAAGCGGCTTTCGAAATGCATCAGGCAGCGGGCGCCAAGTCGTCCTGGATTCCGTCGAACACTTCCAGCCCTTCCGGCCGAACCAGCGACTCATCTCCCGCAAGATGAGCCAGCAAATAGGCCACCGCCTGGGCCATTTCGAGTGCGCTGTAAGGCTTGGGCATTGATCCAATAGCCACGGTTTGAGCGGAGTGCGCTCGACTTACCTGACCGCTGATCAGGAGGACCGGAATGTTCAGGACTTTCAGCTGCGCCGCCAGAGCGATGCCGTCGTCCCGGCCCCCAAGTTGGATATTGACGAGCGCGAGATCCGGAGCATTTTTGCGAGCAATCGCCACGGCCTCTTCATGTCGATCCGTCAGGTTAAGGACTTGATAGCCGGCTCGTTCGAGCTCATCGCGGAGCGTGATGGCGACGAGGACTTCGTCTTCGACAATCATCAGCGTTTTCTGCCGCCCATCGACGGCCAATGGGTCCCTTACCAAGGCGACTTGGCTATGCTCGATCGATATGATGGTGCCAGCCTCCGCTGGCACAGCGTTGATCGTCGCCTGAAGCTGCCTGGCCAAGGCCTGCACGATGCTCGTTCCAAGGCCCGTGCGGATCAAAGCAGGATCGGCGGGCATTCCAACCCCATCGTCTGTCACGGTCAAGGACCAGTTCGGGCCGTGGGCTTGGTAGCCAATTTTGATTTGGCCTGCACGGCCATGTGGGAAGGCATATTTCAGCGCGTTGGTGACCAGCTCAGTGACAATCAAACCAAGACTGACGGAGACTCTTGAGGGGACCGAGCCCCGCGCTGTCACGACAAGCGCGACCTTTTGTTTATCACCGACCATCGCAGCGGCCATGCTGTCGCAGAGACAGGTAAAATAGGTTTGCAGATCGACGCTCTGATCACCGTCTTCGGAAGTCGACAATTGTCGCTCGAGCGAGGCCACTGACATCACGCGATTGTGAGCAGCCGTGAGACTGCTCCGCGTCTCCGTGGATTTTGATCGCCCGGCATTCTGCAACAAGACAGCGGACACAATCTGCAGGCTGTTCGCGACCCGATGCCGAACTTCGCGGAGCAATACGCTAAGTCGCTCGACCTCTTCGTCCTTGGCTCGTTCATTGGCGCGCGCATCCGTCACATCGGCAACTGCTACCAGCAAACGTGGCTGGCTAAGCTTTCCATAGGCAAGGAGCCTTGCGTGGATGCACAAGTAGCGAGGCCCGGCCTCATGCCCCTTAAGTTCCGCCTCCAAGGCAGTTGCCTCTGGCGTGCCGGCGGCGATCGCGGTGAGAAAGGCGCGAAGCTGCGGTAGGCCCCATTCTCCGGGGCCCAACTCTAACATCGGGATGCCAACTATCGTGGCGGGATCAATGTCGAACGCGTCGCAGAAGGACTCGCTCGCCCCGGCAACCCGCAGTTCACCATCGAGCAACAGCAGGGGGGTCGGCGATGCACCGATGACCGCCATCGTCAGGCTGAATGCTGGATCGTCGGTATCACTTGGGGGCCGGGCAGCCATCGCTTACCCCTTTTCCAAAAAACCGGAGGCTCGCGGTGCGAAAGCCCTAGACCGGAAGATATTTGCGCGACGAATTCATTCGAGTTTCTGAGAATTCGTCATCAACAGATTACGGACGAGATCGCCGCTTCTTTCGGCGCAGCTGACCGTCTTCAGTGATGAAGGCGCGGCGTCTGAGCCCAGCTGGTAGAATGACTTCGTCCGTTGACGATACGGCGTCGAACCACGGTTACTGAAGTTATGCTCAGTCGATACCGTTATAAGTGACTTATCTTCGCTAATCAACGCGTGCATCGTCCCTCTCCGTTGAGCGGGAGCACGATGTCTCTCAATCACCCGAGCTCAAAGCGTGGAAGGCGATACGAACCAACGGACGCGAAGGAGTTTAGTTGCGCATTGCGATGCCTATGTTCGGCCTTTCCACTTGCCAACGAGCCGATGCCTTTGCCTCACCGCCCCTGCATATTATGGCTACCTCCAGGCATCCGAACGGTAAGTCTGTCCAGTTCGTCCGACGTCCAGATCTGGCAGGACAAGCGCGAGGTACGGGAGACGTGCATGGCCAGGTCGAGCATATCCTCTTCCTCTTCGCTAGCGGGCGGAAGCTTGTCGAGATCCTCAGCCGCGACGATCACGTGGCAGGTTGAACAGGCCATCTGGCCTTCGCACGTTCCTTCGAGCGGCTGGCCATTGTCCTGCGCGATGGTCAGCAGGCACTTGTCGCCTTTGACTTCGATCTCCCTCACCTGATCGCCATCCGCCGAGACGAAACGCACTATCGTCATGAAGCCAGTGTCCGCTGACGCTCGGTGCCTTCCAGGATAAGGGTCAGCGCGGTCCGTAATTCCTCTTCGCTGGTATAGCGGCCAAAGCCGAGGCGGATAGAGGAACGCGCCTCAGCGTCGCTGAGCCCCAGGGCCGCGAGAACGTGACTGGGCCGGCCGGAGCCGCTGGCGCAGGCCGAGCCGGCGGAGAAGGCAACTTCGCGTATTTCGGAAATGAGCCGTGTCGCATCGATCCCATCGCGCCTTAGACTGAGATTGCCCTTGTAGCGCTGTTCGGTCGATCCATTGATTGTCCAGCCCTTCATGGCCTCATTGGCGATATTCCACAGACTTTCGACGTGGGCCGCATCCTCCGCGCGCTTTTCGTTGATCAGCTGCGCCGCCACGCCAAAGCCGACGCACAGCGCGGGAGACAGGGTTCCCGAGCGAATTCCGCCTTCCTGTCCGCCGCCATGGAGCAAGGGCTCTATTTCGACCCCGCTGCGGATCCAGAGCGCGCCGATACCCTTGGGGCCGTGTACCTTGTGCGCGGAAAGAGCGATCAGGTCGCAGGAATGGACCGGGATGGGTATACGGCCAAAGCCCTGGACTGCGTCGCAAAAGAAAAGCGCGCCCTGTTCGCGCGCCAGGCGCGATAGATCCTCGACCGGCTGGATCACGCCAATCTCATTATTGACCAGCATCGCCGCCACCATCGCGGTGCAATTATCGATAATTTCGGCGGCAGCCTCCACATCCGCCAGCCCGTCGGGGGAGATCGGGAGCCTATCGAGCACCCTCCCCTCGGCCTCGAGCCAATAAGCCGTGTCGAGGACGCAGGCATGTTCGGTTGGAAGCGTTGCTATATGCGTCCGACCCTCGGGCAAGTCGGCGACGGCACCCTTCAGTGCCCAATTGGCGGCCTCGGTCGCGCCGGAGGTGAAATAGAGCTTCCCTTGATCGGCTCCTTCGCCAAGCGCGGCCAGGACATGGCCGCGAGCCACCTCGATCGCCGCGGCGGCCTCTCGGCCAATCCGGTGGGGACTGTGCGGATTGCCAAAATTGGTCTCGATCCACGGCCGCATGGCAGCGGCGGCCTCGGCAGCGAGTGGACTAGTGGCCTGATAGTCGAGATAGATCATGCGGCCGGGCGTCTTTCCGCCATTTGAACCCACAGCCTCACGAAACCTTCCACTTCCTCTTCGCCCGTCGAAGGGCCGAAGCTCACGCGCACCACCTCGCGCGCCGCCGCTTCCGGCCAACCCATGGCGGCGAGAATGCGGCTTGGCCTCAGGCTGCCCGACGAGCAGGCGCTTCCGGCCGAAACGGCGGCTCCCGCCATGTCGAACTCGATAAGCTGCGCATTGGAGGGAACGCCCGGCATCCGATAGGCGCCAATCGTCGCGATTCGCGCGCCCTGCTCCCCAACGATCTCGCCGCCGGCGGCCTTGATCGCCGCTTCGAGCCTAGCGCGGAGCGCCTGGGCCCTCTCCATCCATTCATTCGTGATCTCAAGTGCGGCTGCCATTCCCATGATTCCGGGCAGATTTTCGGTTCCGGGCCGATAACCCTGCTCCTGTCCGCCAATTGCCTCCACCATCGCCAGGTCGCGCAGCAGCAAGGCGCCGATGCCCGGCGGTCCACCGAATTTATGCGCCGAAATGGCGATCATGTCCGCCTCCGGCAGAGGCAGTTTTCCTGCCGTCTGCGCGCAATCGGCGAGCAGCAGGCCGCCTTTTTCGCGGACCGACTGCAAATGCCGGTCCAGCGGTTGGAGGATGCCGGTCTCGTTATTGGCATATTGGACGGCAACCAGCGGGCACTCACCTGCCACCGAAGCCAGATCGGCAACGCCGCCGGGGCTGACAGGCAGTATCGCCGCGTCGGGAGCCGCCCTCCCGGCCGCGTCGTGCTCCACCGCAGAAATATAGCGTGGCCCGCATTTGGCCCGCTGCAGCGCGATGGCCAGGGCTTCGCTCGCGCCCGACGTGAAGACGATCTTGCCGGTCCAGCCCAAAGACGCCGCGATTCGGTTGCGGGCATCCTGAAGCTTTGCCTTGGCCGCCCTGCCCTCCGCATGCGGCGAGCTGGGATTATGCCATTTCGCCAGCGCATCGGCCATCGCCTCTCGCGCCGCGGGCAGCAGCGGCGTGGTCGCGGCATGGTCGAGATAGAGGCGGCCTTGGGGCACTTTGTTCCCATCGATTGCTAAGCGGACGTTTCACCCTATATACAGCGCCGCTTCACGTGCACGCCACGTAGTTCCTTTTCAAGTTCGCCAAAGCGCAGGTGCAATGCCCGAAGTCATTTTCCCCGGTCCCGAAGGCCGTCTCGAAGGTCGTTTCCAACCGGGTCCGCGCCCCCGCGCGCCGGTCGCGATGATCCTTCATCCGCACCCCCAGGCCAATGGCACGATGAACAATCATATCGTGCTGGCCTTGTACAAAACCTTCGTGCGCCGCGGTTTCGCGACGCTTCGCTTCAATTTCCGAGGCGTCGGCAAGAGCCAGGGCGTGTTCGACAACGGAATCGGGGAATTGTCCGATGCCGCGTCGGCGCTCGACTGGGTGCAACAGATTCATCCCGAAGCCGAACAGACCTGGGTCGCAGGCGTCAGCTTCGGTGCGTGGATCGGGATGCAATTGCTGATGCGCAGACCCGAAGTGCGCGGCTTCATTTCAATCACGCCGCCCGCCAACATGTATGATTTCACCTTCCTGGCCCCCTGCCCCTCTTCGGGCATCATCGTCCAGGGCGAAGCGGACGAAGTCGTGACCCCGATCGCGGTGCAGAAGCTGGTCGATAAACTGCGCACCCAGCGGCACATCACGATCAACCACGAGACGATCCCGGGCGCGAACCATTTCTTCATCAACGAGATGCCGCAATTGATGAAGGTCGTGGACGATTATCTCGACTTCCGCCTCGATCCGAGCTGCCCGATCAAGTGATCCTGCCCGGGGGACAGGATCACCCTATGCGCCTAGATTCAGCGAGAGCTCCGAGGGCGGTAAGGTAAGCCCCCTCTTTAAGCCTTCAGAGCGTCCAGATCAGGACGTTCCCGATCAGGACGAGCGCGGCGACGATCATCAGCACGCTCTTTCGAGTGGCCTTTCCCTTCACGATCATCCGCGCCCCGCCTGCGCCCAGCAGGAAGGCGGCGATAATCATGACCGACAAGGCGGCGGCTGCAAAACCGGAAGGCATGAAGCGCCAATGCCGCAAGCGGACGCCCTTTACCATCGCTTAACCCTGACGCCTCTATTGTGCGGACATGGGAAGTGCGCGGCATCAGTTCGGGATCGACGAAGCCTTTGAGCGGATCGAGGAATCGATCCTGCCAAGCATGTCGATGATGCTGGACACCCTGTTGGACGCCGCGACGCTCGGGAGGCCCGGGATCGACGCCGAAGTCTATGCAGCCGAGCTTCGCACCATCGGGCTCGAACTGGAAACGCTGATCGATCAGATGGAGGTCATGTCGGCTTCCAGGCACCAGAGCAGGCCCTATCGGGGCATCTCCGTCGCCTGAGCGGCGATGATTCGCGAGTAAAGCAGCGGATCGACATTTCCCCCTGACAGGATCACCGCGCTTCGATCGGTCAGATCCCCTGCCTTGCCGGCCAGCACAGCCGCCAGCGCGACCGCGCCCCCCGGCTCCACCACCAGACGCAATTCCCGCGCGGCGAAGATCATCGCCCTTTTCACTTCATCCTCGCTGACCGCGAGCCCCCTCGCGCCGTTTTGCCGCAGCGCCTGATAGGTGAGCGGTGACACCAGCTTTGTCTGCAGCGCGTCGCACAAAGTCTGCGGCGCATCGAGGGGAACCGGAACTGGATGGCCCGCATCAAACGATCGGGCCATATCGTCCCATCCCTCGGGCTCGACCGTTATTATTTCCGCATCGGGCAAAGCCAGCGCGATCCCGCCCGACAGGCCGCCGCCGCCGCAGGGAACCAGGACCTTGTCGGGTCCCGCGCCGATTTCCGCACGCATCTGATCCCCCAGCTCAAGTCCCGCGCTTCCCTGCCCTTCGATCACATCGACGTCGTCAAAGGAGGGCACGAGGGTCGATCCGCTCTCCGCAGCGATCCTTGCGCCAATCTCTTCGCGGCTCTGCGTCGAGCGATCATATTCGACGATCCTGGCGCCCGCCGCGAGTGTTGCTTCGCGTTTCACCGCCGGAGCATCGGAGGGCATGACGATCACCGCCTCAATTCCCAGCCGCCGGGACGCCAGCGCTATCCCTTGCGCATGATTGCCGGAGGAAAAGGCCACGACGCCGCGGGCGCGCTCCGCCTCATTAAGCTGTGTCAGGCGATTGGTGGCGCCGCGAATTTTGAAGCTGCCGCCCAGCTGCAGACATTCCGCCTTTGCCCAGAGCCGCCGACCTTCCCAGAAAAAGGGGAGAATCGGGGTTTGGACCACTTGGCCCGCCACTCGTTTCGCCGCAGCGAAGACACCCTCTGGCGACGGCTTTCTCTCGGGCATGCAATATCACTCATCTATTTGAAATACAAAGAAGAAACCAAATGTCTTTACAGCGGGGTCCGACGACCATATATCGCACCTCGCTGCCCCATGGGGACTTCCAACAACCGCAAGGCAGCCTTGTCGTCAACTACCGCCTTTGGAGGTCCCTTGAATTGCACAGCCATCATAACGCGCTGGGGCTAGTCACCGCCCCGACTGACGCCGCTTCAGGTGCCGATATCGCAAAGCTGCGCCCGGTCCAGCCGGTAACGCTCATTCGTCCGCACGCGGCAGAGCGCGCGGCGCGTTTCTTCGTGGAAAAGTTTCCTGGCCGGTCGCTTTATGCGGTGAAAGCCAATCCGTCGCCGGACCTGCTGCGCGTGCTTTGGGAAAGCGGCGTGACCCATTATGATGTCGCGTCGATCGCCGAGGTGCGGCTGGTTGCCAAAACCCTGCCCGAAGCCGTTTTATGCTTCATGCATCCGGTAAAGGCGGTCGAGGCGATCGGAGAAGCCTATTTCACTCATGGTGTACGCACCTTCTCGCTCGACACGATGGACGAACTGCAGAAGATCCTGCGCGCCACCGGCAACGCCGCTGACCTCAATCTGTGCGTACGGCTGCGGGTCTCGTCCGACCATGCCAAATTAAGCCTCGCCTCCAAATTCGGGGCGGAACCGGGCGAAACCAGGGAATTGCTGTTCGCTGCCCGACAGGCCGCGGACGCGCTCGGCATTTGTTTCCATGTCGGCAGCCAGGCCATGTCCCCCGCCGCTTATTCGGACGCGATAGAGCGGGTTCGCGCGGCGATCGTCGAAGCGGCCGTGACGGTCGATATCGTCGACGTCGGCGGCGGGTTCCCGTCCACCTATCCGGGAATGGAGCCACCGCCACTCGAAGCCTATTTCGAAATCATCCACAATGCCTTCGAAAGCCTGCCCATTTCCTATTCTGCCGAATTGTGGTGCGAGCCGGGACGGGCATTGTCCGCCGAATATGCCAGCGTGCTGGTGCGCGTGGAAAAGCGCCGCGGAAACGAGCTCTACATCAATGACGGGGCCTATGGCGCGTTATTCGATGCGGCGCATATCGGCTGGCGCTTTCCGGTGAACCTCGTCCGCGACGAGGCTTCGGATACGCGTGACATGGAGTTCAGTTTCTATGGGCCGACGTGCGACGATCTGGACCACATGACGGGGCCGTTCCTGCTTCCCGCCGACGTTCAGACCGGAGATTATATCGAAATCGGGATGCTTGGCGCCTATGGCTGCGCCATGCGTACCGGCTTCAACGGTTTTGGGTCGGACCTTACCGTGATGGTCGAGGATGAGCCGATGGCTTCGCTCTATTACGCAACGGAGCGCGAAGCGGCACGTTCTAACGTCGTGCAGCTGTAACAGCGGCTAAATATTCACGTCATTCCGGCGGGAGCCGGAATCGAATAGATTTAGGTCCGTACCCGGTTCTGCCGGGATTGCGGCCACAGAGATTTTCTGGAGACCCGAGATGAATGGCGAAGTGAAGACCAACGACAGTCGCAAGGCGGAATTGCTGTCGCACGAGGTCGAACATATCGACATCAAGAGCTTCGACGCGCGCCCGATCGTCGACGCGATGAAGAAGATGAGCTTTACCAGCCGCGATCTGGGCCGCGCGACCGACCTCTACAACCAGATGCTCGCCGATCCGGATTGTTCGGTGATCCTGGTGATTGCGGGATCGACCTCTGCCGGCGGCTGCATGGATCTTTATGCCGATCTGGTGAAGCACAATATGGTCGATGCGATCGTCGCCACCGGCGCTGCCATCGTCGACATGGATTTCTTCGAAGCACTTGGCCACAAACATTATCAGGCGCTCGAAATCCCCGACGACGACACCTTGCGCTCGCTCTACATCGACCGGATCTACGACACCTATATTGATGAAGAGAAATTGCAGGAAACCGATCACACGATCGGCGACATCGCCAATTCACTGGAACCCCGCCCTTATTCCTCGCGCGCCTTCATCCGCGAGATGGGCAAGTGGCTGATGACCCACGGCAAGAAAGATAACAGCCTGGTCAAGCTCGCCTACGAGCATGACGTGCCGATCTTTTGCCCCGCCTTCACCGACAGCTCGGCGGGCTTCGGCCTCGTCAAGCATCAGGTCGACATGATGAAGGAAGGCCGGTCCTACATGACGATGGATTCGATCGCCGATTTCCGCGAACTGACCGATATCAAGATCAAGGCCGGCACCACCGGCCTGCTGATGATCGGCGGCGGCGTGCCGAAGAATTTCACGCAGGACACCGTCGTCTGCGCCGAAATTCTGGGCCATGAGGATGTCGAAGTCCACAAATATGCCGTGCAGATCACCGTCGCCGACGTTCGCGACGGCGCCTGCTCTTCCTCGACGCTCCAGGAAGCCGCGAGCTGGGGCAAGGTATCGACCGCGCTCGAGCAGATGGTGTTCGCGGAAGCGACCAGCGTGCTGCCCCTGCTCGCTTCCGACGCCTATCATCGTGGCCATTGGAAGACCCGTGCCAAGCGCGCCTTCAGCAAGATGTTCGATTAAGCTGAATTGACCAACTGAGCAGCAATGGGCACCTTTCCCCCCCACAATGGGGAGGTGCCCTGCATGAATGAAGTCAGCCCGATGATCGGTCCCGTCGTCGCCCTAGTCGCCTGGACCCTGGTGGTGATGATCTGGATGTATTCGCTCCGCTTCCCGGCGATGCGGCGAAAAGGGATCAGCCTGAAGGGACGGGTCGGCTCCAAAGGCGGATCACTCGACGGCGTGATCGAGGATCAAGTCCAGTGGAAAGCACATAATTACAACCATTTGCTGGAACAGCCGACGCTTTTCTATGCGGTCGCGCTGTCGCTGGCCTTGCTGGGCGTGACCGACGGCCTGGCCGTCTTCCTGGCCTGGGCCTATGTTGGCCTTCGGGTTGCCCACAGCCTTGTCCAGGCGACGATCAATGTCATCCTTTATCGGTTCTATTTTTTTGCCGCGGCGTCGTTCGCCTTGCTGGGTCTGACCATCATGGCCGGGGTAACATTGATCGGCTGGAGTTAGAGCCCGGCTTTTGGCCCCAGGATGCAGAATCCATTGCCGAATGGATCGCTGCAAAATGCGATCGGCGGACGACCTTCAACTTCGAACCTTTGCTCACACTTCGCGCCGGCGCTCAACAGGTTGGCCAAGGCAAGTTCGAAATCGTCCACATGAAAGTCGATATGAACGGGAGTCCAATGTCGCTCATATCTGCGAACATCGCTTGATCCCTTCGCCGGGACTGAGCCCGCCGGCTTTTCCATCAAACCGACTTGGGCTCCGCCGCAATCGAGAATGACGTACGTGGGGATAGGTCGGGCAACTTCGACAAGACCGAGGGCGTCGCGGTAAAATCGCAGCCCTTCGTCGATCAGGGGGACATCGATCGTGACGGAAAATTTCATGTCGATTAGGGCCTCAATCTGTATCGGCTAAGCCGCTCTGCGGGTTGCACGTGCCATTCGGCCTGTCAAACGGCGGCGGACCATCGGTCTTCATTAGACTGCGGAGCGGCGGGCTTTCGGGCATGGTTCCCTGATGTCTGAATTGATCGACCAGCGGGAGAAGGCTCCGACCAGTTCCACATGGGTCGACCAGCGGAACTGGCCGACGGGCTTCACCCAGTCGAGCCGGTAGCCGCCGTCGATCAATATCCTGGCATCGCGGGCGAAAGTGGCGGGGTTGCAGGAAACCGACGCGATGCGCGGCACCGGCGATGCCGCGAGCCGTCCGACCTGCTCCCTGCCCCCGGCGCGGGGCGGATCGATCACCACCGCCTCGAAACGGCCAAGCTCCCTGGCGTCATAAGGGTTGCGGAAGAGGTCGCGGTGATCGGTGAAGACGGGACGCTGCGCGCGATCGGCCGCTGATTTGAGTGCCAGTATCGAGTCCCGGGCCGCTTCCGCGGCCAGCACGCGGCCCTCGATCGAAAGCGCGAAGGTGCCGAGCCCGGCAAACAAATCGGCGACGATCCTCGCCGGGCCCACCGCCTCTTTCACGGCAGTAATCAGCGCCGCCTCTCCCTCCGCCGTAGCTTGCAGGAAAGCCCCATGGGGAAAGGAAACGGGAATGCCGCCGATGGTGATGGTGACAGGTTCCGGCTCCCACCGCGTCTGAACGCCATAGCCGTCGTCGATCGAAAGGCGGGCCAACCGATAGGTTTGGGCAAAAGCGGTTAGGGCTTCCGAAGCTTCGAGGCCATCGACGCTGACCTTTTCGAGCAATATGTCCGCGCCCTGATCGGTCAGCGTCATGCGCACCCCGCCATTGCCGCGCGGCCCGATCAATTGCCCCATCAGCTTTCGCAACGGTTCGACCAGGGCGAACAATTCGGTCCGAAGGATGAAGCATTCGCGCATGTCGACGATGCGGTGGCTTTGCCCGGCATTGAAGCCCAGCTGCACATGATTTCCCCGCCGCTCGCAGCGAAGCGAAGCTCGGCGGCGACTGACCGGCGGCGATATGTGCGGGGTCAATATGTCTGGGGCCGGGATATTCTGGGCGGCCAGAGCGGAATTGACCCGATCGACCAGGAAGGCACCAAAGGCATCGTCGTCAATATGCTGAAGCTGGCAGCCGCCACATTCGGGAAAGTGCCGGCAAGGCGGGACGATGCGATGCGGCCCAGCCTCGAGCAGACCATCTTCGTTCACTTTGTCTCCTGGTGCCGTCATCGGCACGTGACGCCCGCTGGCGGTCACGCCATCCCCCCGCGCGGCGAGGCGGATGATTTGTTCGCTCACAGGAATTTTGCCAGGTCGTCTGCGACCAGGCCCGGCCCGGCCCGCTCGGCTGCGCGCCCGTGAAGCCAGACGCCGGCGCAGGCCGCCTCGAACGCTTCCTGCCCCCTTGCCCGCAGCGCGGCGATGATCCCGGCCAGCACGTCGCCCGTCCCGGCGCTTGCCAGCCAGTGCGGCGCGGCAGGCGCAAGCGCAGCCCGCCCGTCCGGAGCGGCAATCACCGTGTCGGGACCCTTGAAAACAATTACCGAATGGCTGGCGGAAGCAGCAGAGCGCGCCTGATCAACCTTGCTGCCTGAAAGCGTGCCGAACAAATGGACGAATTCGCCCGCATGCGGCGTGAGGATCAGCATCTGCTTTGTCGCGAGCATCGTGTTTTCGAGCAACCGCAAGGCATCACCATCCACAATGAGCGGATGATCGAGCGCCAGGACTTGCTGCAGCAGGGCGTTCGCATCCTTCCCCCTGCCAAGCCCGGGTCCGACGAGCAAAGCACCGATCCGATCGTCGTCGAGTAGTGCGTTCCGGTCGCCGCGGCTCTGGACGACGGACTGAAGGACGCCGGGTATCCTGTCCTTTGCGATCAGCCGGACATAGCCGGCTCCTGCCCGCGCGGCCGCGTTCGCGGCCAGCGCGGCGGCGCCCGGCATCTCGCCGGCGACGATCGCGACATAGCCTCGGCTATATTTGTGGTCGTCGGGACCCGGCGCAGCCATGTCCGGGCGGCCCAGCCGTTGGAGGCGACTTTCCACCGGGATGCCGATGCCGGCAATCACCAGGCGTCCCATGTGGCGCGCGGCGGGCTGAAGGAAATGGGCCGGTTTTGCCGCCCCGAAGGCGATGGTGAGGTCGTAAAATGGAATTGGCGACAGACAGGCGCCGTCATCGGTCGAAACGCCGCTCGGCAGATCGAGGGCGACCCTGACCGAGGCCGAGGCCGCCAACCGGCCGAGCGCCTGCACCGTCGAAGCGTCGAGCCCGCGATTGAGCCCGGTTCCGAACAGGGCGTCGACCAGCAACGGCGCGGGCTTCGCTTCCGAAAGTCCGTCCAGTCCGGCGACCTCAACCTCCACGCCCCGTTCGCGAAGCAGGCGAGCCACCACATGGCCGTCGGCGCCATTGTTTCCGGGGCCGCAAAGAATGAGCGTGCGCATGGGCCCGGCATAAATCCGTATCGCTTCGGCGGCCGCGGCGCCCGCGCGCTCCATCAAGGTTTCTGCCGACGTCCCGGCGCTGATCACCGCCTGCTCCGCCGACCGCATTTCTTCGGCGGTGAGGATCGGGCCTTCAAAGAGCATCGCGAACCTCCGCGATCACAGGCGCTAGAATCGACGCCCAATGAGCGATGCCTATATCATCGGAAATCAGGTCCTGCCGGACCTCTATGCCGAGATAGGGAAGCCCCCTCGCCTCGGCATGCATGTTCATCGTCGTGTTGAGGATCTTGCCCGAATAGGGAAGGTTGTCGCCGGTCGGGATGCCTCTCGCCTGCAAAGCCTCGATCGCGACGCGCGCGGCGCGGTCGTCTTCATTGTAGAGGATGCCGATATGCCAGGGGCGTTCCTCTTGGGGCCGAGTCACCAATGCAGGCGTGAAGCTGTGCAGCGAGATCAGCATTGCAGGGCGCAGATCCTCGATCCTGGCCTCTATGAGCGCATGATAAGGTTCCCAGAAACGTTCGATCCGCGCCATGCGCCCTTCGGGGCCCAATGCGGCATTGCCGGGAATGGTGTAACCGTCGCTGGCGATGGGAATGGCATGTGATTCAACCGCCAGTCGATTGAGATCGACCACCAGTCGAGAGACGCCCGCAATGATTGCCGCACAATCGAGCCGCGCGGCGATGTCGCGCGACAAGGTATCCACCCCGATATCGAGCGCGACATGCTGATTGAGCAAGGCTGGATCCACGCCAAGGTCCACATCGGAAGGCACATGGCTGGAGGCATGATCGGCAATCAGGAGGAGGCCGGAATCCGTATTACCGGGCAGAAAATCGGCAACTTCGCTCACCTCGGCCGGTTCCGATAGGCACGCAGGCGGTCGGCGGAGGCACTAGAGCCGAGCAATTCCTCAAATAGATGATCCTGATCATCGTCCCGGACAATGCCCGCCGAAGCCAGGCGGATGCTTCGCTTGAGCGTTGCCAGGCTCGCCGCATCGTTCGCCGCCATCGCCAAAGCCAGATCTTCCACAGCCAGCGCCGCATTGCCGTCGGCCAATATCTCCACCAACCCGATCCGATGGGCCTCCGCGCCGTCAATGCTCCCGGCGCTGAACAGAAGCCGCGCGGCCTGTCCCGGGCCGGTCAGCGCGACAAGCCGGTGCACATCCTCCTGCGGATAGGAAATTCCAAGCTTGGCAGGCGTGATCGCGAAGCGGGCGCTGCGCGCCGCAACACGCATGGCGCACGCCATCGCGACCGCGACGCCCGCGCCGTAGCAAGCTCCCTCCACCAAAGCGATGGTGGGGATCGGAAGGTCGCGGAGCGCATCGAGACCCTGCCTGATCGCCTCGCGGAAGCCCGAGCGGGCAGCGGGATCATCCCGAAAACCATCGAAATCGGCGATATCCGCGCCCGCGCAAAAAACGCCGCCGGGCATTCCGGAAAGAATCAATATTCGAGCTTCCGCCCCCGCCTTTTGCGCGGTGGCCCCCAGTTCGGCCCAGCCCGCCAGCGGGATGGCGTTGCGCGCTTCGGGACGCTGGAGGGCGAGCCGTGCGATGGGACCGTCGATCTGCAAGTCGAACATGCCGCCCTGTTGCCGGGGAGACGGCCTTTTGTCTTGCGAAAAAATCAGCGCAGGCGCGTCGCCATCCGCCACCATTGTGGGTGAAGCGCGGCGAGGGCGTTCGAAGCCTCGTCCCTTTCCTCTTCCCTCTCGTAAAGGGCAAAGCAAGTCGCGCCCGATCCGGACATCCGGGCACGACGCGCGCCGCCAAGCGCTGCAAGGACCTGCTTTATCTCCGGGGCGAACCTCAGCGCCGGGAGCTCTAGGTCGTTTCGGCCTCCAAGCGCGGTGGCCAAAGGCGAGGCGATCGGCAATTCCCCGCGGTCCACTCCATCCCAGCCTTCGAAGACATGCCTGGTCGCCACGGCGGCCCCGGGATTAACCAGCAAAAGCGGCATTCCGGCAAGGCCCGATCCATCCTGTGATACCAAGTGGTCGCCCCTTCCGATGCCGCGGCAGGTTTCGCTTCGGACGCAGGCCGCGACATCGGCGCCGAGGGTACGGCCGATTTCAATCAGGTCGGCGTCAGTGGCAGGGAGCCCCCACCAGCGCGTCAGCAGCCGGAGCGCCGCGGCAGCATCCGCCGACCCGCCGCCGATCCCCGAAGCGACAGGCAATTTCTTGTCGAGCGTCAGGCCGGCGCCGCTTCGCACGTTGAACGCTCCCTGGAGCGCTAGCGCGGCGCGAATAACCAGATTGTCCCTTTCGCCGCCAAGGTCTTGCGCGAACGCGCCATCGACGTTCAACGTGAAGCTGTCGCACTCCTCGACTATCAGCCCATCGCCATCCTCCGCAAAGGCAAAGAGCGTTTCGATACGATGATAACCATCGAGCTCGCGCGCCCTGACGTGCAGCGCCAGGTTGATCTTGGCATAGGCCGTTTCGTGCATCAGGGAGAGGCGGTTTCGGGCTTCAGCCCCGCTTCCAGTTTCGCGCGAAGCCGGGCTGAATCCTTTTCCTCGGCATAGATCATGGCGGCCTTCCAGGCGTAACGCGCCTCATAACGGCGCCCCGCATCGTAATAAGCATCGCCCAGATGCTCGTTGATCGCCGGGTCTGACGGCTGCCCGGCCGCCGCGCTTTCCAGTAATTCGATCGCCTTGGGGAGATTTCCCTGCAGATAATGCGCCCAGCCGAGTGAATCGGTGATTTCGGGATTGTCCGGCTGAAGGCTGGAAGCCTCGGCAATCAACGCCATGGCCTGTTTCATATTCTCGCGCCGCTCGAGCTGGGCATAGCCCAAATAGTTGAGCACGATCGGTTCCTTGGGAGCGAGCTTGTAAGCCGCCTCGAGCGCCGCCCTGGACGCGGGCCAATTGCCCGATTCATCCAGGGCGCCGCCATGAAGCAGATGAAGCGACCATCGCGGAGTGGCGTCGACGGTACCGGACAAAGCGAGTGCCTGGCCGAAGGCGTCGGCTGCCTCGGAATGCCGGCCAAGCTCGGAATAAAGTTCCCCCAGACGACTCCATGTCCCGGCGGTCGCCCCGGCCTTCACAGCGGCCTGGGCTTCCTGGAGCGCTGCCTGCTGATTTCCGTTCGCTACCAGCAATCCGATGCGCGTGTCCGCGGCCAGCGCCGCAAACGGGTCGTCCGCCCGGATCGACTTCAGCGCGGCCAGCGCTCCGTCGCGCAACTCCGCCGCATTCAAAAGATCACTGGTCACCAACCAGGCTTCGCTATTGTCGGGGGCGAAGAAGGTCGCGAACCGCGCGAAACGAAGCGAAAGCGGGTCGACTTCCTGGCGATGCAGATCGCCGGCGACCCGGACCAGTAATTCGCCGATCCCCGACCGCGCATCGCCGATCTCACCCGGAACCGGGTGCCCGGCCTCGATCAATTTGCGCGCGGCAACCAAGGCCGGCTCCTCGCCCGCCAGCAGATCGAGCGCGGCTCGCCGCTTATTCTTTCGCGCGAGCAGGGCGGCCCCGGCAATGCGGAGCCGTTGATCGCGCATGCTGGCGCCGCCAGCGACTTTCCTCAGCTCTGCTGTGCCCAGATCATATTGACTATTGGCGAGCAGCAGCAACGGGCGATGCTCCAGCGCGTAGGAAGCCGAAAGCAGTTCGGAATCGCCCCCGATTTTGGCCCCGAGCGGAAGCGCGCCTGCATCCCGTTGGCGCGAACCGATTTCGGTCCAGGCGCGTAGCAAGGGTCCCATGAAGGCAAAGACCTTGTCCTTCTCGATCGTACCAATAAGGGCAGAGGCTCGCTTGCGATCCTTGTCTTTCAGCGCTTCACCAAGGAGCAAAAGAGCGACTTCCGGGCCCAACCGGCCCTGGTTTTCAAGCCTGCGCGCCGCGTTCAGCGCAAGGGGCTTGTTGCCGGCCTCGACGGCCTCGTTGAACGCCCGCAGGGCAAGGATCTGATTGTCGGGAGATCCAGCCAGCGCGGCGGCATAATTACGGGCTGCCTGATCAGTGGCGCCAAAGCTGCTCGCAGCGCGCGCCTGGGCGTAGGCGGCAAGGGCAGCCCGGTCTTTGATGGCCGCATGGCCGGGAACGGGCGGGATCAGCAACGCGCCGCCGATCAGGGCGAAAAGGCCGCGCTTACATATTGGGGTAATTGGGGCCTCCTCCGCCTTCCGGCACCACCCAATTTATATTCTGGGTGGGATCCTTGATGTCGCACGTTTTGCAATGGACGCAATTCTGGGCGTTGATCTGAAGCTTCGGATCGCCCGTCTCTTCACCCACAATCTCGTAAACGCCTGCCGGGCAATAACGCTGCTCGGGCGCGTCATATTCACGCAGATTGACCTCGATCGGTATCGCCGCATCCTTGAGCGTCAGATGAACGGGCTGATCTTCCTCGTGATTGGTGTTGGAGAGGAAGACTGACGAGAGACGGTCGAAGCTGACCACCCCATCGGGCTTGGGATAGGCGATTTTAGGCGCTGCATCCTTGCGCAACAGTCCCTCATGGTCGGGATGATGCTTCATGGTGAAGGGAAGGCCGATGCGAAGCTGACGCATCCACATATCCGCGCCGGCCAGCAGCGTGCCCCAGGTCCCGCCGAAGCGAGCGACCATTGGCTCGACATTGCGGACCATCTTCAGTTCTTCCGCAACCCAGCTGGACCGCAGCGCTTCTTCATAGGATTTGAGCTCGTCGCCCTCCCGGCCCGCACCGATCGCTTCGAACGCGGCCTCCGCAGCCAGCATTCCCGATTTCATCGCCGTGTGGCTGCCCTTGATGCGCGGCACGTTCACAAACCCCGCCGAACAGCCGATCAGCGCCCCGCCTTCGAAATAAAGGCGCGGCACCGACTGCCAGCCGCCTTCATTGATGGCTCGCGCGCCGTAGCTCACCCTTCGACCGCCCTCGAGCACCGCCCGTATCGCCGGATGCTGCTTCCAGCGCTGGAATTCCTCGAACGGGGAGAGATGTGGATTCTTGTAATTGAGCGCGACGACGAAGCCCAAGGCGACCTGGCCGCCACCCTGATGATAGAGAAATCCGCCGCCCCAGGCATCATCCAGCGGCCAGCCCTGGGTGTGGATGACGCGTCCCGGAACATGCTTGCCCAGGTCGATATCCCAAAGCTCTTTCAGCCCAATTCCATAGACTTGCGGCTCACTCTCTGCATCGAGTTCGAAGATTCGCTTCAATTCCTTGGTAAGATGCCCGCGGGCGCCTTCGGCAAAAAAAGTGTATTTGCCGTGCAGCTCCATTCCGGGCTGATGTTCGGGCTTGTGCGTACCGTCGCGGGCGACCCCCAGATCACCGGTGGCGACGCCCTTCACCGACCCATCATCGTTGAACAATATTTCCGCGGCCGCAAAGCCCGGGAAAATCTCCACTCCCAGGGCCTCGGCCTGGCCAGCGAGCCACCGGCACAAATTGCCGAGCGAGGCGGTGTAAGTGCCTTTGTTGTTCATGAAGGACGGCATCATCAGATGCGGCATCGAATATTTCTTGGTCGCCGACAGAACCCAATGGTGGTTTTCGGTCACCGGGGTCGTGAGCGGGCTGTCCAAATCGCGCCAATTGGGCAGCAATTCGTCGATCGCGCGCGGATCCACCACGGCGCCCGACAGGATATGCGCCCCGACCTCCGACCCCTTTTCAAGGATGCAGACCGACAATTCGCGTGCCGCTTCACTCGCCAATTGCTTCAGGCGGATCGCGGCGGCGAGGCCCGCCGGACCGGCGCCGACGATCACCACATCATAGGCCATGGACTCGCGTTCAGACATTCAGGCTCTCCGTCTATCGCTGCCAGGACTCTGATCGTCGCAAACAACCAACGTTCGGCAGATACCCAAGCAGTTTAATGTTGACCAGCCCGCCTTCGACTGACTCAAGTGGAAGGGTGGAGCAGGGTCACGATCCGATTTCCCCTGCAGCCGCGGCGAGCGCGCTGCGCTGGTGGGCCGATGCGGGGGTCGACGTCATGGTCGGCGAAGAGCCGCATGACTGGCTTCGGTCGAACGAAAAGACCCCTCCCCCTCACGAAGTCAGGGCCGAGCCCGCCACTCCGCCCGGGGAGCCGCTGCCGGGCCAGCTCGACCTGTTCCAGGCGTGGTTGAAGGACAGCGACAGCCTGGCCTTTGCCGCCCCTTCCGCCCCGAGGATCTGTCCTTCGGGCGACGCCGCCTCCGGCCTGATGATCATGACCGACATGCCAGCAGCGGAGGATTGCACGTCGGGCAGCTTGCTGTCGGGCGAAGTCGGGCGATTGTTCGACCGGATGCTGGCGGCGATCGGGCGGGATCGGACTTCCATATACCTCACCTCCTTATCCTGCCTGCGTTCGCCCACCGGGATTTTCAACGGCGAGAGCCAGTCCCAATGCGCTACGCTGGCCCGCCATCATGTCGGCCTTGTCGCCCCGAGGGCGCTGTTGCTGTTCGGCGATACCTGCGGGAAGGCGTTACTCGGCCAGTCGGTGATGCAGGGCCGGGGCCGGTGGCACGAACTCACGACCCATGCGGGGCCTGTCCCGACCCTGATGACCTTCCACCCGGACATCCTGCTGGATCAGCCTAAATTCAAGGCCGCGGCTTGGGCCGACCTTCAACTGCTCATGCAGGGATTGAATTCATGATCAAGCTGCGCTCGCTGCTTCTCGCCGCAACCTTCGCTTTGCCCGCGATTCCGACCACGGGCGCCCTTGCCGCGCCTCCGGCGCAATTGAGCGCGACAGAGCGCAACCAGTATCGCGAAGTCTTTGCCGCCATCCGGGCCGGGGACTGGACCAATGCCAATGCCCGTCTCGACGGGATGCGCGAAGGCCCGCTCCACGCCGCCGCGCGGGCCGAAATCATTCTCGCCAAGGATTCGCCCCGCGCGGAATTGCCGCAAATCCTGCCGCTGATTTCCGCCGCGCCCGAAATGCCAAAGGCGGCCCAGCTTGGCCGGCTCGCGGAAACCCGCGGTGCCGAGGAAATCCCGCCGATACTGCCGACGCAAAATCTGGTTTGGGCCGGCAGCCAGCCCCGGCGGGGCCGTCCCAAGGCTGTCAAAGGCGACCCGATCGCCGATACGCTGGAATTGCAGATCCAGCCGCTGATCGTCGCCGACCAGCCGCCTGCGGCCGAAGCTTTGTTGCGGGACAATGAATTACTGCTCTCGCCCGAAGCCCTTTCCGCCTTTCAGCAGCGCATCGCCTGGTCTTATTATCTGACCGGCAACAATCAGGCCGCGCGAGAGCTGGCGCTTAAGACGGCACGTCAGGGCGTCGGCGAATGGACCGTCCATTCGGAATGGGTCGCAGGGCTCGCCGCGTGGCGTTCGGGCGATTGCAATGGAGCCGCGGATTCCTTTGCCCGCGTAGCATCCCGATCGGGCGATGTGGAATTGACCGCCGCCGGCCATTATTGGGCCGCACGCGCCGACATGAAATGCAAGCGGCCCGAGCGAGTCCAGGCGCATCTTCGGGGCGGAGCGCAGCACAAGGAGACGTTTTACGGCATCCTTTCCGGCACCGCGTTGGGGATACAGACAAGAAATTTCTCGGAATTGCATGATTATGGCGATGCCGAATGGCGCGGCGTTGCGACCAAGCCCAATGTCCGGGCGGCGATCGCGCTGACCGAAATTGGCGAGGCCGCCCTTGCCGACGAATTTATCAGGCATCAGGCCAAGCTGGGCGGAGCGGCCGACCATGCCGCCCTCCTCCATCTTGCCGACGATCTCAATCTTGCCTCCACCCAATATTGGCTCGCACACAATGCGCCGCGCGGGACCAGCGTCAATCCCGCCGCGCGCTATCCGATGCCCGATTGGCGCCCGACCGGCGGATGGCGCGTCGATCCTTCCTGGGTATTCGCTCACGCACTGCAGGAATCCAATTTCAGGACGCAGGTGGTAAGCCCGGCCAATGCGATGGGGGTGATGCAGGTCCGGCCGGGCACGGCGGGCGACATCGCGCGCAGCCGGGGGCAGGCGTTCGACCAGAGCCAATTGTTAGATCCCAACGTGAATATCGAATATGGCCAATCCTATATCGAATATCTGCGCACCAATTCGGGCACCGGTGGGCTGCTGCCCAAGGTGATCGCCGCGTACAATGCGGGCCCGGCGCCCATATCCGCATGGAATGGCCGGCAGTTGGATGGCGGCGACCCCCTCCTATACATCGAATCCATCCCTTATTGGGAAACGCGCGGCTATGTGCCGATCGTCCTCCGCAATTACTGGATCTACGAGCAGAAGGCCGGAAAGGCGTCCGCCAGCCGTACCGCCCTGGCACAGGGTATGTGGCCCCGGGCGCCCGGCATGCCGGGTCCGACGGCGGTTCGCATCGAGCCGCGGCCTGCCTTTGGAACGACGAATGCTGGCGGCGTCAATTAATCTTTGTTCTTGATGTGTTCTCCTGACAGGCGCATTGAATATGGGTGACACGCCCCGATGCCCGCCATGGACGCGGCGCTCCAGAAAATAGGACGCCGACGCGCTTCGGCCTCGCCACCCGCGAGGCGGATGGCGATTGGCTGGATGCTCGCGAGGAAGTTGACGAAGGCCCTCCTCCGCTTCGGACCACGGTAACGGTAGAAAAGCCGCGGACGATCATCACCAGGAACAGTTCGCCCGACATCGGTTTCGATCGTTCGATCAATCCCTATCGCGGCTGTGAACATGGCTGCATCTATTGCTTCGCGCGGCCGACCCACGCCTTTCACGATTTGTCGCCGGGCCTCGATTTCGAAACCAGATTATTCGCCAAGCCCGACGCCGCCGCCTTGCTTCGGGCCGAACTCGGCAAGCCCGGCTACCGGCCGGCCTCCATGGCGATCGGCACTAACACGGATCCCTATCAGCCGATCGAGGGCACATGGCGGATCATGCGCGGCATCGTGGAGGTGTTGGCGGAAACGCGGCATCCACTGCTGATCACCACCAAATCGGACCGTGTGGTGCGGGACATTGACCTTTTGTCCGACATGGCCAGGGACAATCTGGTCGGGGTCGCCTTGTCGGCCACCTCCCTCACCTCGGAAATCTCACGAACGCTGGAACCGCGCGCGCCGTCGGGCCGGAAACGGCTGGCAGCCATCAAGGCGCTGAGCGACGCCGGCATTCCGGCCTATGTCGCTATCGCCCCCATCATTCCAGCGATCACCGATCACGAGATGGAGCATATATTGGAAGAAGCGGCCGCGGCCGGCGCGAGCGGCGCCTTCTTCATCCCGGTGCGGCTTCCTCATGAAGTCGCGCCCCTGTTCCGCGCCTGGCTGGACGAACATCATCCCGACCGCGCCGCCAAGGTGATGAACATCATCCAATCGCTGCGCGGCGGGCGCGACAACGATCCCGATTGGCTTTCCAGGATGAAGGGTTCCGGGCCCTGGGCCGAGCTCCTCAACACCCGTTTCCAGATCGCGATACGAAAATATGGACTGAACGGCCCCCGGCTAAAATTGCGAACCGATCTCTTTCGCCCTCCTCAAGGCCCCCAAATGCGTCTGCTTTGAAACCGATGCCAGATCTGCAAGATCGGGAAGGCCCAACGGACCGGTAGACAATCTCTTGCCCCGAGCGCGCCGATATGCAAATATTTTCGCAAGTTTTAGGAGATTCGACACATGGTCCGGGCGCTGGAATTTTTGGGTGATTCCAGACCCGCCTTCGTCGCTCATCTCGCGGAGCGACTGACCGAAGCTTTATGCCGATCAACCCAGATGCTTGCGGATGAGAACCAACTAAAGGCACCGATCAGAACACATTCCATTCTGTTATATTTGATGGACGGCGGGCCTGCCAGCCTGGCTGAAATTGCCCGTAGCGATGGACAATCCCATCAACTGGTCGCCTCGCGCCTGAAGCCGTTGGAGGAACTTGGTCTGATCGAGCGGCAAGTGGATCCGAAGGATGCCAGAAGACGGCCCTATCAACTCTCCCGTTCCGGCCGGACGGAAGCGCAGGCGATCCGCGGTGCGATTGGTGCTCATGCGCGGGCGATGGAGGCCCTCTTTGCCGAAACCGGCGTGGATCTGGTGAAGGCTCTCGACGAGGCGCTGGAGGCGTTGCGGCTGAGGCCGCTGGCCGAGCGAATTGCTGAAGTCCAGCCCGACGCCCGCGCAGCGGCCTAAGGACAGAATATGCTAGACGGATTGCTCGCGGCAGCGATGTTGTCATTCTCAGCCCCAGGCGCACAGGGCGCTACGCCGGTGCCCGAATGCGCGGCCAATTATTACCAGCTTTCCGACCAGACCGGCGTGGACGTCGCGCCGTCGGGCGAGGGCCAATATCGCTGGCGGCGACTGGACGGCACCTCCGGTTTGTTGTCGGCGCGGCCGGACGGCAATTGGACGAGCAGTCTCGGCTGGACGGGGCGCCCGGATGGGGTGACAGTCGACCTGTCTGAATGTGATCAGGGCCGGATAAGTTTTACGGGCCTGCGCGGACAAGCTGTCCCGTTTGAAACGGCCGAAACGCAGTTTAAAAGCGGCGGCGACCTGCTCGCAGGCCGGCTGATATTGCCGGCCGGCGCCCAAGCCGTGCCCATCGTGGTGCTTGTGCACGGGTCGGAAGACACGTCAGCCCTCAGGACATATGCCCTGCAGCGATTGCTGCCGGCCCAGGGTGTCGGCGTTTTCGTCTACGACAAAAGGGGAACCGGAGTGTCGAAAGGTCAATTTACCCACGACCTCCATCAATTGGCCGCAGACGCGCGTGCGGCGCTGAAAACCGCCCGGTCGCTGGCGGGCAAAAGGGTAAGCCGGATCGGCTATTATGGCACCAGTCAGGGCGGCTGGACCGCGCCGCGCGCCGCGGCAAAAGGCGGCGCCGATTTTGTGATCGTCGGATATGGCCTAGCCGTGTCACCGATGGAGGAAGATCAGGAAGCACTCGCATTCGACATGACCCGCCATGGATTCGGCGACGCCGAAACCGCGGGCGCGCTGGAGATTGGAGCCGCCGCTCAGGCAATCGTCCGCAGTCGTTTTCAGGACGGTTATGACGGACTTCGCGGGGTGGTGGCCAGGCACAAGGAAAAGCCATGGTTTCGATACGTGCGCGGCAACATTACCGGCTTCATCATGAACACGCCCGAGGCCCAATTGCGTGCGGACGGGCCTCGATTGCTCGCCGGGATCATCCCTGACTATGATCCGTTGCCAGTGCTTCGGAAGCTGACGACCGCCCAATTGTGGATCCTGGGCGCCGCCGATATCGATGCGCCCTATCTCGAAACCTATCGGCGGCTTACCGCGCTGAAAAAGAGCGGCAGGCCCATCTCCATCGTGATTTATCCGCATGCAGAGCACGGCCTCTACCAATTCGAAGCGCGGGGCGAAGAGAGGCTGTCGACACGGCAGCCCGAGTCACTGCAGCGGTTGTTGGCCGGTTTCGCTCGCGGAGAGCGCCTCGAGACTGCGTACGGGGATGCCGAAGTGGTCCGTTAGGCGTTACCGGCAAGCTGCGAAGGCCGCCCAGTCACATGGACGCCCGAATGGAGGCAGGGCTCAAATCCGTCAGGCTGCCAGCTCGGCGATCTTGAGCCGGGCGGTTTCGACTGCGCTTTTGGCCTCCGCAAGAATGTCCTGGGGCTCGCCTCCGTTCTCGCACGCTTCCTCAAGGCTCCGGGATATTTCCGAGATGCTGGTGAAGCCCAGCATGCCTGCCTGGGAGATGAGTTTATGCGCGATACCTCTCAGCTCCTCTGTATCGGTAATTTCAAACAGGCTGCCAAGCTGAGTATCGAAAGAGGCCAGATGCACTTTCAGCCGGTCGGGGGGAAAGATCGCTGCGATCTTGTCAAAGATAGCCTGGTCAAACTCAGCCCCGGAATTTCCTGATGGGCCATCTTCGGTCTCGTCCTGCCGCTCCCCCAGGATCTGAGCAATCGCCCCATACAGTTCGGACTGCTTGATGGGTTTCGCGACATGGGCATCCATCCCAACGCGCCGAAACTCGCGAACTTGCTCCGGAAGCACGTTGGCCGTCATGGCGATTATCGGGATTGTGGCAATCTGCCCGCCCATTGCCCTAATGGCCTTGGTGGCCGTTATCCCATCAACTTTCGGCATCTGTATGTCCATCAGGATAAGATCGTATTTCTTGTTGCGGACGGCCTCGATCGCTTCCCCTCCATGGTTCGCTACATCTACCTGATGTCCGACGCGGGTCAGCAGAGCGCAGGCAAGTTCCTGGTTCATCGGCAGATCTTCAACCAGCAGGATCGAACGACCGCCAATTTGCGCGAAAGCGTCGGCCTTCTTGAGGACAGGGGCCGCTGCGGAGATCGGAAGTTCAATTTCGAACCAGAAGGTGGACCCCTTGCCCAGCTTGCTCGCAACGCCGATTTGACCGCCCATCAATTCGACCAAGCTCTTGGAAATCGCGAGACCCAGGCCGGTGCCCCCATATTCGCGGCTGACCGATGTATCGGCCTGCGAAAACTGTTGGAATAACCGGCTTTGCTTGTCCTCCGCGACGCCGGCGCCAGTGTCGATGACAGAGAAACGCACGCGCTCGGAAGCGGAATCGCGGCTGAGCGAGGCCACATCCACCGTGACGGTCCCGGCCTGCGTGAACTTCACTGCATTATTAAGCAGGTTCAACAGAATCTGGCGGACGCGGTTCTGGTCGCCAATATGGTAGTCGGAGATCGCTGGGGCGATTGCCGTGACAATTTCGAGACCCTTGGTCTGGGCGGTCCCAAGGACCATAGACACTGTGTTGTCGACCAGAGAGACTATGGCGAAGGGTTCGCTCTCAAGCTCGATTTTGCCCGCGCCCATCTTCGAGAAATCGAGGATATCATTGACCACCGTCAACAGCGAGCAACCGGCATTTTGAACGAGCGAAAGCTGGCGCCTGTGCTCGGGCTTTAGGTCCCCATCCTCAAGTAGCAGGTCCGTGAAACCGATGATGCTGTTGAGTGGCGTCCGAATTTCGTGGCTCATATTGGCCAGAAACGCGGCCTTTTCCTGCGTCGCCTCTTCTGCCAGATGTCTTGCCTTCTCAAGCTCGGTTACGTCAGCGAAGACTCCGAATACGGCAGTGACCCTTCCGTCCGCTGCTTGCTCGCACACGCCCTGGGAAATCACCGACCTGATTTCACCATCGGGTCGCACCACCCGCCTGGTATTTTTCCACCCTTCACCTGTCTTGAGCGCATGCGCCAATTCACTTCGCGTTTCGGCTCTGTCCTCAGGATGATATAAATCGAGAATCTCGGTATTGTCGGGGACGCCCTGCTCTTTGGCGATACCCAGGATATGGAAAACCTCGTCCGACCAGGAAACGCTCTTACCAACGTCCAGGCGCCAATGCCCGACGTGAGCCACCTTCTCCGCCAGGCGATATTGTTCTTCGCTACGCGCGACGGCAACTTCCCGTATCCGCCTGGCCCGGTCTGACCGATAGAGCGCGATCGCGCTTCCCAGCAGAAGCAGGAATAAAACGACCACGTTCGCAAAGACTTGCAATGCGACGCCGACTTCGGTGCCGTAGAATCCGGCTCTTTGCCCTGCGAGCCGGGCCATGCCCACCGCTACCGGAACAAGCACCGAGAGAGGGAGTACCATTCGCGCCAAGCTGCCGGCGGGACCGCGGTCCCTAAGGATCGTAATAAGAATCGTCGGCCGCTTGCTGAGACTTCCAATTGCGAGAAAGAGAATGCAAATGGCCGTATGCAGCGCCATCGGGATAAAGGCTTTGATGCCGTAAAGGTGGCCGATACTGAGCACGTAGCCGATCAATGCAAACATCGCGATCGTCGCTGCCCCGGCAGCCGAGAGCTGTGCCACTAATTGCAGCCGTCTGTTTTCGAGCGTGTTGGATAGAATGGAGCCGCCGAGCAAGAACAGAGCCAGAGCGGTGTTTGGAGCCATTCGATTGGGCAATCCATCGGTCATATTATCTATTGCGGTGGAAAACAGCATCTGGTCCACGCCGGTAGGAAATCCGGCGATCAACTGGATTAATTTTGCACCGGCGATGGCCATGACGGCCAATGCTGCGCCTTGCGCGAACATGTTTTTCGCCGGCGACATCCAAAGCGCGAAGCCGCTCAAGGTCAGCACCACCGCCGTGGCAGGATTCATGGCAACAAAGCCCGGCAAAATCCGCGTTAACGCCTCGATCTGGAGGCTCCAGCCGATCAATACCAGGATACCGACCGTCACTCCGACGGAAGCGCATATGATGGGCAGGTTACGCAATAGTTCGTCAGGAGCGGCAACCTCTGGCTCCAACGTCGCCAGCTCTGTTTTATCGCTCATGTGCAATTCCGGTCGATATAATGTTCCACCAGGCAGCGACACATCCTAAATTTTGCTGAATTTTAGGTTACGGGCACTGCATGGCTATTGCAACCGAGGCGGAGAGCCAGATACGCCGGTTCATGCTTTAGTTAGCCGGAGCCTTCCCATGACCGCCGTAATCACCGCATTCGAAAGTTCACCCGACAAGGGCCGCGGCCTCGCGCGCGACATGCGCGTCCGCTGGGCGCTGGAGGAAGTGGGCCAGCCTTACGACGTACGCCTTGTCTCCTTCGCCGAGATGAAACAGCCCGCGCACCGCGCGCTGCAGCCCTTCGGGCAGATCCCGACCTATGAGGAAGGCGATCTCGCCTTATTCGAAACAGGCGCGATCATCTTCCACATCGCGGAGCGCAGTGCCGGGTTGCTGCCAGGCGACGCGAATGAGCGGGCCCGTGCGATCATGTGGATGTTTGCGGCGCTCAACACGGTCGAGCCACCTGTCGTCGAACTCGAACAGGCGGGCTATCTCGCGGAGGACAAACCTTGGCTCGAGGAACTTCAGACTATTCTGGAAGGTCGCGCCCGAGCGCGGCTTAGCGAGCTTTCGAACAGTCTCGGCGGTGCCGAATGGCTGGAACGTGAATTCAGCGCCGGAGACCTGATGATGGTGATTGTGTTGCGTCGGGCCGAGGGAACCGGACTGGTGGAGGAATATCCAAACCTTTCCGCTTATGTCGCCCGTGCCCAAGCCAGGCCGGCCTATCGGCGCGCTTTCGCCGCTCAATTGGCGGTCTTTACCGACAGGTAGGACCGGATGGATGGGCGCTTCCTTGCTAGGCCGCGCTTGCCAGACGATAATCCTTATATTGATCGCGAAGCGCGGTCTTGAGCAATTTGCCGGTGGCGGTGTGGGGCAGGCTGTCGACGAACAGGATTTCGTCGGGAAGCCACCAGCGGGCGACGCAGCCGGAAAGATGTTCCAGGATCGCCTCGGGCGTGACATCGACGCCTTCGCGCTTAACCACCAGCAGCAAGGGCCGTTCGTCCCATTTGGGGTGATAGACGCCCACTGCCGCGGCCTCCGCTACGCCGGGGCAGCCGACAGCGGCGTTTTCGAGTTCGATCGAGCTGATCCATTCGCCGCCCGATTTGATCACATCCTTGGACCGGTCGGTGATCTGCATCACCCCATCGGGGTGGAGGATGGCGACATCACCGGTGTCGAACCAGCCTTCCGCACCGGTCGCGGGGCCGCTTTCGTCCTGGAAATAGCGCTCGATCACCCAGGGGCCTCGCGCCTGGAGGCGACCGGAGGCCTTGCCGTCACGGGGAAGCACCTTGCCTTCATCATCGACGATGCGGAGCTCGACTCCGAACGGAACCCTTCCCTGCCGGCACATATAATCGACCCGCTCGATTTTGCTCATCCCCTCCCAATTCCAGGGAGGAGCGCCGCTGGTTCCGATCGGCGACATTTCGGTCATTCCCCAAGCATGGCTCACCATCACGCCGCGCTCGACAAAATATTCGATCATCGCGCGCGGCGCAGCCGATCCGCCGATCGTCACGCCCTGCAAATTGGCAAGGTCCTCCCCACTCGTTTCCAGATGCGAAATCATGGCGAGCCAGACGGTTGGAACCCCCGCGCTATGGGTCACACCCTCTTCGCGCATCAAATCACACATCAATTGCGGGGTGTAATCCGCTGAAAATACAAGCTTAACCCCGGCAATCGGTGCCGCGAAGGGAAGTCCCCAGGCCGCCGCGTGGAACATCGGCACGATCGGCAGGCAGACCGAGGAAGCCGACAGGTTGAAGATGGCCGGGCTGATTTCGGTCATCGCATGCAACACGGTGGATCGATGCTCGTACAGGACGCCTTTGGGATTACCCGTGGTGCCGCTGGTGTAGCAGAGCATGGCGGGTTCGCGCTCGTTGCCCTCGACCCAGACATAATCCTCGCTCTCGGCGGCGATCAGATCCTCGAACCCCTGACCCTCGGCCGGATCGAAACAGACATAATGTTCGATCGTCTTGAACTGCGCTTTCAGCCGATCCACCAGCGGCGCGAAGGCGGCATCGTAGAACAGCACCCGGTCTTCGGCATGATTGGCGATGTAGACGAGCTGATCGTCGAACAATCGTGGATTGATGGTGTGGAGCACGCCGCCCATTCCGATCGTGCCGTACCAGGTGACCAGGTGGCGACCATTGTTCATCGCCAGGGTCGCGACGCGATCCCCTTTTCTTATCCCGAGCCGTTCCAGCGCGTTGGCGAGCTTTCGGGCGTCGCGGGCGATGCCGGCCCAGTTGCTGCGCACCCGCTCACCCGCCGCATAATGGGATACGATCTCCCGGCTGCCATGTTCGCGTTCGGCATGGTCGAGCAGACGCATGATGCGCAGCGGCCAATCCTGCATCCCACCCAGCATTTCTCTCTCCTTATTTTTTGGGAGAGACTAAGGCCGGTTAGGAGACGAGCGCAAGCCGCGGCTGCGGAGCGACGGCAAGGCGTACCGAAACGACCCCTGGCACTCGTTCGACGCGCGCCGCCATTTCAGCGTCGAGGCAATAATCGCGGCCGAGGACTATCTCCGCCGCGCCCCGATCCAGCCGGGCCATGAGGCGAAGTTCGCCATTGCCCCCGCGGTCCCCGGCCAGCGCCTGCGCCAGGGCCATTATCGACTGCTCGTCATCCACCTCGATCAGCAATTGCAGACGCGTACGCTTGGCGAGATTTTCGAACGACTGGATGCTCCGGATGGTGACGCGCGGCGCTTCCTCGCCCGGGCGCCGATCGAGCTCGACGTTGATGAGGCCGCAACCGCCGGCCTTGGCCGCCTCCTCGACCTGCACCGCGACCATGTCGTCGAACACCGTCGCGACGAACTGGCCAGACGCATCCGACAGGGTCGCCATCAGGTAACGCCGCCCCTTGGCGGAGGTACGCCAGCGCGCTTCCTCGATCAGGCCGGCCATGACACCCGCCGAGCGGCCGCCATCGGCAGGCGCCGGAAGTTCGCCGAGTTGGGCAAAGCTGCGCGCGCCATGGGCGTCGGCCAGATGGCGGTAGCGATCGATCGGATGGGCGGAGAAATAAAAGCCAAAGCTTTCCTTTTCCGCGGCCATGCGCTGGGCAAGCGTCCAGCTTTCCGACAGCGGCATCCGGATCGGAACGACATTGGCTTCGCCCTCCCCGAACAGGCCGCCCTGCCCGCTGATCCGCGCATCGGCAGCGCTCGAAGCGTGGGCGAGCACGGTTTCAGCGGCGGCGAAGACGGCAGCACGATGGGGCGCCAGGCTGTCGAAGGCGCCGCCGCCAGCCAGGCTTTCCATCTGCCGGCGGTTGAGCATGCGCGGATCGACCCGGGCTGCGAAATCGTCGAGCGACTTGAACGCGCCGTCGGCGCGCCGTTCCTCGACCAATTGCTCCATGGCCCGTTCGCCGACGCCCTTCAGCGCGCCCAGGGCAAAGCGGACGGCATGACCTTCTTCATGCTCCACCACCGCGAATTCCGCTTCGCTGTCGTTGATGCTGGGCGGAAGGCAGGGCACTTCCAGGCGGCGCATATCGTCAACGAAAATGCTGAGCTTATCAGTCTGGTGCATGTCGAAGCACATCGAGGCGGCGTAGAATTCAACTGGATAATGGGTCTTCAGCCAGGCGGTCTGGTAGGCGACCAGGGCATAAGCCGCCGCGTGGCTCTTGTTGAAGCCATAGCCGGCAAACTTGTCGATCAAGTCGAACAATTCATTGGCCTTGGGCCGAGAGATCTGGTGCGCGGCGCAGCCGGTAACAAAGCGCTCACGTTGGGCGTCCATTTCCGACTTGATCTTCTTGCCCATGGCGCGGCGCAGAAGGTCTGCTTCGCCGAGGCTATAGCCGGCAAGGACCTTGGCCGCCTCCATCACCTGCTCCTGGTAGACGAAGATGCCGTAAGTTTCCTTCAGCACGGCCTCCAGCATCGGATGCGGATATTCGATCGGCTCGCGGCCATTCTTTCGGGCGCCGAACATCGGGATATTGTCCATCGGGCCGGGCCGATAGAGCGAGACGAGCGCGATGATGTCGCCAAAGCTGGACGGTTTCACCGCCGCAAGCGTTCGGCGCATGCCTTCGGATTCCAGCTGGAACACTCCCACCGTCTCGCCGCGCTGGAGCAGTTCATAGACCTTCGGATCGTCCCATTCGAGCCGGTCGAGATCAATCTGGATGCCGCGAAGGGCGAGCATCTGCACCGCCTTTTGCAGGACGGAAAGCGTCTTGAGGCCCAGGAAGTCGAACTTCACCAGGCCCGCCGCCTCGACATATTTCATGTCGAACTGGGTGACCGGCATGTCTGAACGGGGATCGCGGTAGAGCGGAACCAGTTTGTCGAGCCGCCTGTCGCCAATCACCACGCCGGCCGCGTGGGTCGAGCTGTGCCGCGGAAGCCCTTCGAGCTTCATCGCCAGGTCGAACAGGCGGCGGACCTCGGGCTCATTCTTATATTCAGCGGCAAGCTCGGTGACGCCGTTGAGCGCGCGCTCCAGCGTCCAGGGATCAGTCGGATGATTGGGGATCAGCTTGGCGAGCCGGTCGACATGGCCATAGCTCATCTGAAGGACGCGGCCCGTATCCTTCAGCACCGCGCGCGCCTTCAACTTTCCGAAGGTGATGATCTGCGCGACCTGGTCGCGGCCATATTTGCGCTGGACATAGCGGATCACGTCCCCGCGCCGCGTTTCGCAGAAATCAATGTCGAAGTCGGGCATCGACACGCGTTCGGGGTTGAGGAAGCGTTCGAACAGAAGGCCGAGTCTGATCGGATCAAGATCGGTAATGGTCAGCGACCAGGCGACCACCGAACCCGCCCCCGAACCGCGCCCCGGCCCCACTGGAATGTCGTTTTCCTTGGCCCATTTGATGAAATCGGCGACGATCAGGAAATAGCCTGGGAAGCCCATGTTGATGATGACATCGACCTCGAAGGCGAGCCGGTCGAAATAGGCCTTGCGGGCCTCTGCATCGAGATCGCCATAGGGGGCAAGCCGCGCCTCGAGCCCCTCTTCGGCGTCGCGGCGAAGCTGCTCGGCCTCCGCTTCCACATCGCCGGCAAGACTCGGTAGGATCGGGTTGCGCTTGGGAACTCCAAAGGCGCAGCGCTGAGCGATCACGGACGTATTGTCGATCGCTTCGGGCAAATCCTCGAACATTTGCCGCATATCCGTCGCCGGCTTGATCCAGGCTTCGGGGGAGGATTTGGCGCGGTCGTCGCGGTCGATCTGGCTCGATTGGGCGATGCACAGCATGGCGTCGTGCGCCAGGTGGAAGGCGGCGTCGCCATAGCATGCCGGATTGGTGGCAACGAGCGGCAGGTCGCGCTCATAGGCGAGATCGATCAAGGCTTCTTCGGCGCGCTGTTCGACCGGGTCGCCTCGTCGGCTCAGCTCGACATAGAGGCGGTCCGGGAAAAGCTGCTGGAGCGAGTCCAGATAGGCGAGCGCCTTGCTCCCCTGTTCCTCCGCCAGGAGACGAGCGAGCGCTCCCTCCCCGCCCGCGGTGAGCGCGATCAGCCCGTCTGTACGGCCCTCCAGCGCGCTGAGCGGGATATGGGCCTCCTCCTCGACCGGACGGTCGAGATGGGCGGCGGAAACAAGCGCGCACAAATTGCCATAGCCGACCTCATCCTGAGTGTAGAGACAGAGCCAGTCGAGGATGGGCGCCTTGCCTTCAGGGGAACCTGGCCTGGCAATGGCGAGCATGGTGCCGATGATCGGCTGTACGCCCTCGGCCTTGCAGGCGTCGGTAAAGGGCATTGCCGCGTAAAGGCCGTTGCGATCGGTGAGCGCGGCTGCCGGAAAATCCAGGCGTTTTGCCTGCTTGGCAATCGCCTTGGGTTCGATCGCGCCGTCCAGCATCGTGTAGCAGGAGAAGATGCGAAGCGGGATATAGGGCGAGGCCATGGTCCCACTATGGGCGCTCGGACCATGCCTGAAAACCGGCAATGCCGACTTTTCCACAGCTTATAGGCGATCGCCCCAGCCACCTTCGTCTATTAATTTTCCGCGGCAAGGATGTCCCTGATCTCGCGCATTCGCCCGTCATAGGCCTGGGAAACGCAGGCCTGGTCGGAACAGCGGTCGCGATAAGCCAGGAATGCATCGCGCGTCCGTTCGAGCGCTCGACGGGTGCGGCGATTGCCATCGTCCCGTCCCGCCGCATACGTCGCGGCCATAGCGCGGTCTTTGGCCGCCAGCGAAGCGCTGCCACAAACCATGATCTCGCCTCTCGTCCGGGCATCGTCACAATCGAAACTGGGATTGGATGCCGTGCGCCGCGGAGGCGTCGGCACTGGAGTGGGCACCAGCGGCGGGGAAGGCTCGATCGATGGATTGGGTTCGGGCTCGGCCGCCTCGGGCGCGGTCACGGGACGAGCGTCGGAAGCGGCAGGTATGCGCAGACGCTGACCGCGAAGGTCGAAGGCTGCCAGCCCGGAGACGATCGATTCGGCGCCGGTGAGGCGATAGACCGGGCCACTGCCGTCCGCGGCCTGCTGAACTTCATAATCCACATCGGCTGCCAGACGCCGCTCGCCGCCAAAAGCACTTTCCGCGCCCGGCGGCAGCTCAAGGATCAAACGCCCGTTGCAGCCGGTAAGGCCAAGCTCCTCGTCCCGGTTCTTGACCACCGGATTTTCCATCCGGACGAAGGCGCTTGCCGCGAGCGTATCGAAATTCGCGGGATCCGCGGCGCGGCCGCGGACGGCCTGCTGAAACAGGAGTTGCTTCAGCCCAAGGAAAGTATCGCGCGAGGCGCAGGCATCCTCAATCGCCTCTTCGCGCGCCTGGGCTTCTTTGGCCGTTTCCGGTTCTTCGGTCCGGACCAGGCTAAATCCCGCCACCGCCGCCATAAGCAGCAGCAGGGCCGCCAGGCCGATGATCAGTTGTTTGCGCCTGTCCATTCATCTTCTCCAAGCCCTACAAGGCGCGAAGGACGCGATTATTCCAGCACGCCCTCGTGCAAACGCACGACCCGGTCCATTTTCGCCGCGAGCCGTTCATTGTGGGTGGCGACGAGGGCCGCGCTGCCCTCCTCGCGGACCAGAGAGAGGAATTGCCCGAGGACGATGTCGGCGGTGACTTCGTCCAGATTGCCGGTCGGCTCGTCCGCCAGCACCAGGGCCGGGCGGTTGGCGAGCCCACGCGCCACGGCGACACGTTGCTGCTCTCCGCCGGAAAGCTGGCTCGGCCGATGCGTCAGGCGGTGCCCAAGGCCAAGCGAGGTCAGCACAGCCTCGGCGCGGGCATGGGCGTCCGCGGTCTCGGCACCGTGGATGAGCTGCGGGAGGATAACGTTTTCCGCCGCGTTGAAGTCCGGAAGCAGGTGATGGAACTGGTAGACGAAGCCCAAGGCGTCGCGGCGGAGCCGGGTCCGCCCGTCATTGTCGAGCTGAGCGGCTTCCTCGCCATTGATACGGATCGATCCCTCGAACCCGCCTTCCAGCAGGCCGACTGCCTGGAGCAGGGTCGACTTGCCCGATCCCGAAGGCCCGAGCAAAGCCACGATCTCGCCCTTGGCGACGGTGAGATCGACGCCCCGAAGCACATGGATGACGACGTCACCCTGCCGGAAACTGCGTTTGAGACCACGTACCTCCAGCACTTCATTCATAGCGAAGCACCTGCACCGGATCGGTGCTTGCCGCCTTGTAGGCGGGATAGAGGGTGAAGAGGAAACTGGCGCCGATCGCCATGGCGACGACTGCAAACACTTCGATCGGATCGGTCTTCGACGGAAGGTCGGTCAGGATGCGGACCGATGGGTCCCACAAATTCTGGCCGGTGACATATTGAACGAAATTGACCATCGGCTGGCGGAAATAGAGGGCGATCGCGGCCAGGACCAGGCCGGCCAGCGTGCCGAGGGTCCCGATCGAGACCCCAACGGTGAGGAATATCTTGAGCAATGCGCGGCGCGATGCGCCCATGGTGCGAAGGATCGCGATGTCCCGGGTCTTGGCGCGAACCAGCATGATCAGTGACGAAAGGATGTTGAAAACGGCCACCAGGATGATCAGCGAAAGGATCACGAACATAGCCACGCGTTCGACCGACAACGCTTCGAAGATCGCCGAATTGGTCGATCGCCAATCGGATACGACTGCCTGTCCCGTGAGGGACACGGCCAGGGGAGCCAGGATTTCGCCGACCGCGTCCGCATCCACGGTCTCGACCTCCACCATTCCCACCGAATCGTCGAGCATCAGCAGGGTTTGCGCATCTTCGATGGGCATCAGCACGAACACCTTGTCGAAATCATAAACCCCGACCTCGAAGATCGCGCCGACCTGATAGGAAACGATGCGAGGAACGGTACCAAACGGGGTTGTCCTCCCCTGCGGGCTGATCAGGCTGATCTGCCCGCCGACGCTCGCGCCGAGCGATTCCGCCAGACGCGCGCCGATCGCGACCTTCTCGGCCCCGGGCCGGAGGTCTTCCAGCGATCCCGCCAGCACCTTGCCTTGCAGCGTCGGGTTCTGAATAATGTCCTGACGCTGCATGCCGCGGACCAGGATACCGTCCACGCGGCCTTCGTAGCTTGCCATCAAGGGCTGTTCGATCAGTGGCACGGCCGAAGTAACCCCAGGGGTCGCCTTTGCCTGCTCGACGATCTGGCGCCAATCGGGCAACCGGCCGCCATAGCCCTGGATCACCGCGTGACCGTTGAGGCCCACAACCTTGTCGAACAATTCGGCGCGGAAGCCGTTCATCACGCTCATCACGATGATCAAGGCGGCTACGCCCAGCATCACGCCGGCCAGGCTGAACCCGGCCACCACAGCGATGATACCCTCGCCCTTGCCTGGAAGCAGGTAACGCTTGGCAATCATTCGCTCATATCGGTTGAGGATCATGCGGCGCAAAGCTCCACCAGGGCCTGATCGACCGGCAATTCGCGGCGTTCGCCAGTTGTCCGGTTCTTCAGCTCGACCACGCCCTTTTCCAGCCCCTTGGGACCGACGATCAGCTGCCAGGGAAGCCCGATCACGTCCATTGTCGCGAACTTGGCGCCGCCGCGTTCGTCACGGTCGTCATAAAGCGTTTCGATACCCGCCCCCTCCAGGCGGGCGTAAATCTCATCCGCCGCCTTGGCGCAGCTCGCGTCGTCGGCGCGCATATTGATCAGGCCGACTTTGAACGGGGCGATGCTTTCGGGCCAGATAATGCCATTTTCGTCGTGGCTCGCCTCGATGATCGCGCCCACGAGGCGCGAAACGCCGACGCCGTAGCTGCCCATTTCAGGATGAACCTGCCGGCCGTCCGCGGTCTGGACCGTCATTCCCATCGACGCGCTATATTTGGTGCCGAAATAGAAGATATGGCCGACTTCGATACCGCGCCCCTGGCGCTTCCGGTCGTCGGGCACGTCTTTCCACAAAGTCTCGTCATGGGTCTCGTCGGTGGCGGCGTACAGGCTGCTCACCTGGTTGAACAAGGCCTCCGCATCATCGGACGTGGCCTTCCAGTCGAGGTCCTCGAAACGGGAATCGTAAAAGACTTCGCTTTCGCCAGTGGGCGCCAGGACGATGAATTCGTGGCTGAGGTCCCCGCCGATCGGGCCGCTCGCCGCCTTCATCGGCACCGCCTTGATCCCCATGCGCTGGAACGTTCTGAGGTAAGCGAGCAATTGCGTGTAATAGCTCTGCCGCGCCCCGGCTTCGTCGATATCGAAGCTATAGGCATCCTTCATCAGGAATTCGCGGCCGCGCATGACCCCGAAACGGGGGCGCACTTCGTCGCGGAATTTCCATTGGATATGGTACAGCGTCCGCGGCAGGTCGCGATAGCTTTTGACGCCGTCGCGAAACAGGCTGGTGATCATCTCTTCATTGGTCGGGCCATAGAGCATTTCGCGGTCATGGCGATCCTTGATGCGCAGCATTTCAGGGCCGTAGGCATCGTAGCGCCCCGACTGGCGCCAGAGATCGGCAGACTGAAGCGTCGGCATCAGCAATTCGACTGCGCCGGCGCGGTTCTGCTCTTCGCGCACCACCTCCTCGATCTTCCTCAAGACGCGAAGGCCTAGCGGCAACCAGGCATAGATTCCGGCGGCGGTCTGGCGGACGAGGCCCGCGCGCAGCATCAGCTTGTGGCTGACGATCTGGGCGTCCGAGGGCGTTTCCTTGGTGACGGGAAGAAAATATTTCGTAAGGCGCATGGCCGGACCTCTAGCAGGGGCTGATGTGAAGGCAACCCGGCAGCTCGGTTGTTGCGGGGAGGACACAGGGAGTTGCCAAATTGGCAACGCCCGCCATTAAGCCATGACAATGCCAAGGCTTTTGCCTAGCGTAGACCTCACGAAACGAAAGCCGCAAAGGCCTCGGTTCGGGGAGCTTCGGCCCCGCTTTTCTCTGCGAGGTGAGGATTGCGTGCGGGCTGGGGATCTTAAAAGGGGGTTTGACGATATGTTCGTCACACAGGTGCCCGGATCGAAAGGTCCGGGCACTTGTCGTTTAAGTCCTGTTTGCACGGCAGCGGGCGCCGAGCGTTAAGCGACTATTCGCTCGACGACGTTCCCGCGCGCGCTTCCTGGCACAGGAGGCGAAGTTCCCGGCGGATCGACTGACCGGCAAGATGCGCCTCGACCGAGTCATGCCTCTCGCGCTTAAGCTTGAGCGCGATTTCCTGAACATTGTGGCAGGAGCCCGAGCGGGCGAGTTCGAAGGCGCGTTCGATGGTCGAAGGGCCGGATCTTCCTGCCTCACCATCATTCGCGTGTCCGGCGGAATCCGGCTGGAAAGGAACATTCATAAAGCGGGAATAGCATGGGCGCTCGGCAATCACCAGATAGGGGATCGCTACTGACAGACAGGCCGCCTGATCAGCGAATTTCCGAACGGGGCGTCGGTCGCAGCCTTATCGTTTCGGACGGCCGCGCCAGCCGGCTTTCGAGCTTCGCGCGCACCCCATTTCGCCATTTCGGATCCGCTTCCAGCCGACTGGCCCGCTTATCCCGGTCGGCCGTGCTGTCGTAGCGGGAGAGCCATACAAAGACCTTCTCCCCTTCCCTCACCGGCAATCGCGGGAAATTGTTCGCGCTTTCTTCGCGGACATATTGGCCGATCACGGAAATTCCATGTTTGACCAGAACCGGCCTCATTTCGCTTTCGAAGAAGGCTGCGAACAGATCGGGCCGATCTTTCAGATAATAGATCGTGACCGTGATCATCCCGCCTTCCGGGGGAATTTCGCCGACCGGCGCCCGCCCACCGCGCGGGACCAGATTCCCGCCCGCATTGGCGGCGCGGAGCAGCAACACATTGTCATTATCCTCCAGGGCGGGATTGGCGGCCTCGCGATGCTGTTTCCAGACCGGGCCGTAATAGAAAGCGTTCAGCGCCTCCCCTCTGGTTTCCATGTCCCGGAACCCGCGGATCCAGATGAAGCGATTGGGATCGTCCACGTCCGTAAACTGCCCGAACAATTTCATGCCGAGGCTTTCCTGGCTTTCGATAAACTCTTTCTCGAAGAGGGCGATGAAGGGGTCTCGCTTTCCCTCGAACAGGGTATATTGACGGAATTCTATGAGTGGGAAGGTCTCTGCCACGGCTTCTGCCTCCTTGATGAGTCCCAGCCCCGACGGCTTATCCTGGGCAGCAATCGGCGCTGCGGCCAGCGCGAGGCCAATGGCACAGGCGGCCTGGAATGGGAGTTTTTTGAGCATGTTTTTCATGCCGACCATAAACAAACAGGTTGTCCTGTTTGTCAATCCATGAACATCCGACTATGGATACCAATATGCTACAGACTGCTGAAAACCGGGCGCGCCGGAAGAATGACCCTCAGGGTACGCGCACCAACATCCTGGATACCGCGTTCGAACTGTTCCAGACCCGCGGGTATAACGGCACCAGCATGCAGGAAATCGTCGCGGCTGCGGGTGTGACCGCCGGAGCGGTGCACCATCATTTCGCGACCAAGAAAGCGCTCGGGCTGGAAGTCATTCGGCAAAAAGTGGCCGCGTCAGTCGAAGAGACGTGGCTGCAGCCGCTTCGTTCCGCCGATTCAGCCCCCGCCGCCATATCGGCGATCATCGAAGGTTTGGCGCGCGACATGGACGCTCGCGGAAGCGTGCGGGGATGCCCGTTGAACAACCTCACGCTGGAATTGTCCTTTGCCGATCCCGATTTTCGCGAAGAGCTTCGGCATATATTCGATGACTGGCGTGCCACCCTGGCGAAAAGGCTGTTGGAGGAGGCAGGAAGGGGAATTTCCGATGCCAAGGATCTCGCCGCGACGGTGGTTGCGACCTATTCGGGCGCTATGGCGCTGGCCAAGGTCGAACAAAGCGGCGAACCCCTGCGGATAGGCGCGCGGCAGCTTGCGATCCTGCTCAGATCGCGCTGAAAACAATGGCTACAAATTTTTGATAATTTTGGAGAATCCATATGGCGCTAGAAATAAGGCCCAATTGCGAGTTTTGCGACAGGGATCTTCCCGCCGATTCCACCGAAGCGTTGATATGCACCTATGAATGCACCTTCTGCGCGACCTGTGTCGATCGGGAGTTGCGCAATGTCTGCCCCAATTGCGGCGGAGGCTTCGCGCCGCGCCCGATCAGGCCCGCAACGGAATGGAGGCCTGGCCTTTCCATCGCCGCGCAACCGGCCTCAACCAAGCGGGTGCATCTGAGTTACGACAAGGAGGATATCGCGCAGCACGTGGCGCGAATAGCGAATATCCCGCCCGAACGGCGCTGACAGCGCTGCGGGTGGAAATGCTCATCACAGGACGCCTTCCGTTACGATCAGAAGCACAGCTGACGAACTGTCGAGACCCAGAGCGTTCCGCGCTTCCGGACGGGAGGCGGCCTCCAACAGTCCCGCCAGTCCTGCCGCCCCGGATTCCGTGGTCGCTGGCCCCCGGCCCGATCGAGCGTCACCACGGCTTCAGCCAATCGATCTTCGCCGACGACGAGGCTTTCAGCGCTATATTGTAGGAGGATCTCCACCGCAGGCGCGGAAGCCAGACCGCAGGAGAGCATTTCCGCCGAGGTTCCCAGATGTCCCTCGATCAGCTCGGGCTTACCCGTGGCGAGCGCCCGCGCGACGCAGGCCGCTCTTTTGGGCTCTACCACCAGGATCCTCTCGGGCAATAACTGCCGATCGGCGAGGCCCTTCACCAGCGCGGCGGCAAGCCCTCCCACCCCGGCCTGAACGAAAAGATGGGTCGGCCGGCGCTCTGCCAATTGTCCGGCCAGTTCCGCCGCAATCAGTTCATAGCCCTGCATCACATCCCCCAGCGCCGGGTCGCCTGGGTCGTCGCTCGTATCGGCGATAAGCAATCCTTCGCCGGCCGAAGCGGACCTAGAAGCAGCAAGAACCGCATCGTCATAGGTCCCTTCGATCCACTGGATATCCGCGCCGCGGGCGGCGATTCGGTCGGCGCGCTCCGGCGGCACCCCTTTGTGCAGAAATATCCGCGACGGGGCACCAGCCATTTCCGCGGCGGCGGCCACGGCCAATCCATGATTCCCGTCGCTGGCGCAGATCAGCCTTGGCAGCTTCGGCGCCCCCCGCCGCGCGACTAAGGTTTCCAGGCTCGGAAGCCCGGCTGCCCGCGCGAGGGCCCTCAGGCCGGCATACATGCCGCCGAGCGATTTGAAATTGCCCAGCGGCCGATCAGCTTCCAACTTGGCCATAATTTCGCCGACCCCGCATTCCTTGGCAAGGCCGGGCAGTTCGATCAGCGGCGTGGGGCGATAGTCCGGCCACAGGCGCAGCAAAGCGGCGACCTCGTCTGGTAGGTTTTTCATGGACCAAGCCTAGGCCCGGCGCGCGACGGGTTTCAGCGATGTTGCGGCTAATCAGCGGAATTCCCGCAATCGAAGTCAACAAAATGACGCCAATGCGCGACGCCTCGCCTTAAATGCAGAAGTGAGCCGCCCAGCGGCGCCATCTTCACGGGAGCGAGCCATGAACGAACAGATTTATCTGGCCCGAAAGGGCGAGAAGCCGGATCTTACCCTATTTTACCAGACCCACTCGCCTTATGCGCGAAAGACGTTGGTCTTCGCTCACGAGGCCGGCCTCGCCGACCAGCTTGACGTCGTTCATCAGGAGACCAGCCCGACCAACCGCAACGAGCTTGTCTTCAGCCTCAATCCCTTGGGCAAGGTACCCGTCCTGGCCGGAGGGTCCGATGGGCCGATATTCGATTCAAATGTAATCTGCGAATATCTGGATATGCTGCATGATGGAGCCAAGTTGATTCCCGAGGCAGGTCCCGCCCGCTGGAAGGCGCTTCGCTTTCAAGCGGCTGCGCAGGGCCTGGCCGATGCGGGCATCGCGCTTCGGTGGGAAACGGTGCGCCGCCCCGAAGCCTTGCGCTACCCGCCACTCGGCGACGGCATGAGCGAGAAACTGCTTGCGACTTATGACTGGCTGGAAGGCGAGCTGGATCCTTCGGCGTCGATAGACGTCGGGCAAATCGCCCTTGCGACCACACTCGATTGGCTGGAATTCCGCGACCTTCCCACCTTTCGCCCCTCACGCCCAAAGCTCACCCGATGGTTCGACCAATTCCTCGCTCGTCCCTCCATGCAGGCGACGCCGCTGTCCGGGGAAACGGTCGATTGACCTTCGAATGCCCGATCCGAGGCTTGAGGGAGCACAAATGCTCGTTCAGCATCCCGCAAAGCGGTGGCTTGCAAAGAACCTTCTAACGGCTGAGGAGGCCCTGATGCGCAATGTGATGATTTCCGCTGCTCTGGTGCTCGCGGCTTCGGCCGCCGTAGCAACCGCGGCCGTGCCGGACGCCGACGGCTGGCAGATCGGTCCCGTCATTCGCGGCAAGAATTATTCGGTCGGAATGCCTTCAATCCCGACGGACGCCCGCCAGGGTTGGTATTTCGATTTTCCCTACCCATCCCCGTCGGCAGGCCATGTCCATGCGCTGACCTTCAACCACGGCCCGTTGACCGGCAAGAGCAGGATCGTGATGCGATATAGGATCGACGCCGAACGCGGTGTCAGGATCATGCCGCGCGAGGCTCCGGGAAATCCCGCCACCATCACCATGTTCTTTCAGCGGCGCGGAGACAGCTGGAACGCGAAGGGGCGGTATGAGGCCTATCGCTGGTACGCGCCGACGGTGGTCGACATCACGCCCGGCGTGCATGAAGTTTCGGTAAGCTTCAGGGATAATTGGGCGGCGGTCATGAATTCGACCGCCAGGACCAACCCGGTCGGCTTCCGCGAAGCGATCGACGATGCCGATCGCGTGGGCTTTGTACTGGGCGCCCGCGTCGGCGGTGCGGGGCATGGCGTCTTCGCCACCGGACCGGCGAGAATGACCGTGTTGAGTTTCCAGGTTCTCTAGCCGCACTCGGCGACGATCCATTCCCTGAATGCCGTCATAGCCGATCCCATCGGACGCGATTTGAGCCAGGTGAGCCAATAGCCACCAAGGCTGATCTCGAGATCGAACGGCTGCTCTATGCTGCCCTGGCCAAGCTGGCGTCCGAACATCGATGGGGGCGCCAGCGCAATTCCCAATCCCTGTTCCGCGGCGGTGACCATGGCCAGCGAGGAATCGAATACGGGTCCCCGTGCCGCGGGTCCCGTCACGCCGGCTTGGGCGAACCAATGCGCCCATTCGTCCTGCCGATAGGACCGCAGCAGATTTTCGCGAAGCAGGTCGTGCGGCGCCGCCAGGCGCCGGGCGATCGACGGCGCGCATAAGGGCGCGAGCGGGGCCCGGAGCAACTGGATCGCGTCCGTAGCATGCCAGGCCCCGTCGCCATAGCGGATCGCGAAATCCAGACCTTCGGCGGCGATATCGACCCGATTGTTGTTGGTAAAAAGCCGGACATCGAGATGCGGGTGGACTTGTTGCAGCATTCCCAGACGCGGGATCAGCCATCCGCTCGCAAAGCTGCTCACGACACCGAGGCTCAGCACCTCGCGCGCTTTCCCCTCACCCAGCCGTTCCAGCAAAGACGCCATCCGATCGAAACTGTCCTGCAACGTCGGAAGCAAGGCGAGGCCTTCGTCGGTCAAAGCGAGACCGCGCGGCAGCCGCCGGAACAGGCGCTGTTCCAGCCGCTCCTCCAGCGCCTTCACCTGGTGGCTTATCGCCGCCTGCGTAACGCACAGTTCGATCGCCGCCTTGGTGAAGGAGAGATGCCGGGCGGACGCTTCGAAGGCGCGCAGGGCATTCAGGGGAAGATGGGGCCTTACCATGGACGCCTTAGTAATTCTAATAGCTGGCGCGAGGGAAGGTCTTTTGCGGACCTCCGTTCCTTCAAGCATAGGGATCGAAATCCGGTGCACCCGGCCGGTTATAGGGAGAGACCATGCGATACTTATTCTGGGCCTTGTCGGCCAGCGCCCTGATGAGCCCCGCTTTGGCCTCCGCGCAGGATGCCCAGCAGCGGATCGAATGGAACAAGCCCGCCGAGCCGTTCCGGATCTCCGAAAACGTCTATTATGTGGGCACCAGGGGTCTGGCCGCCTATCTGGTCACCAGTCCCAGAGGGCATATTCTGATCGACGGCGGCCTGCCGGAAAGCGCGCCCCTGATCGCCGCCAGCATCCGGCAGCTCGGCTTCGCGCTGACCGACGTCGAATATCTCCTGATCAATCACGCCCATTTCGATCATTCGGGTGGCCTTGCCGAGCTTAAAAGACTCACCGGCGCCAGACTTGTCGCGATGGCGGCCGAAAAAACCCGATCTGGAGGCGGGACGCACAGTCGGTCGCCCCGAACTTCCTTCCTTCACCCCGGTACCCGTCGACCGTATGGTCAAGGATGGCGCGAAATTGCAGCTAGGGAATAACGTCCTTACCGCCCATTGGACGCCGGGCCATACAAGGGGCTGCACGAGCTGGGCGCTGCCAGCGGGAAAATACAGGATCCTCTTTGCCTGCAGCCTGACCGTCGCCGGGCAGAATCTGATCGACGACGAGACCTATGTGGATGCCGCGGCGGATTTCCGGCGTAGCTTCGATAAATTGGGGCGCATGAAAGCCGACATTTTCCTCAACTTCCATCCCGAATTCTTCGACTTGGAAGGCAAAAGGGCGAAACAGAAAGCCGGCCTGGCTGATGCCTTCGTCGACCCGCAGGAACTGCCCCGACGGGTCGAAAGAGCGCGGGAGGGGTTTCTCAAAGAATATGACCGGCAACGGCGAACAGCTCGGCGGAGTTGATCTGGACTCGGACAGCCTTGGGAATTCCAGATCCCTTTATCGGCCCGCCACCAAATGAAGTGGCCGCCGTGAAATGGTCAGGCCGCCATCTTAGCGATTTTCGAGAAGGGGTTGAGCCAACCCATTCCCGTCAGGAGACGACGTCGATCGCGCGCGCGCGATTAAAGTTAATATCAGGGGAACCTTAATCTGCATCAAGTTTTATGCCATGACAGTAATCGAGAAGTCACATGGGCGAAGACGCAGTTACAGAAATCGAGGCCGAGCAGGTCCTGCTGGCGCGAAGCATCAAGGAAGCGAAACAGCTTTCTGCCCGATCTGACGTCCTGATGGACGCGGCGCGCGCGGAAAAACCAAAGCCCCAAGATAGGATCACGACCGCCTGACCGGCCACGATCTTGGAGGCGCAAATTCACGATCCAGGGCTTCCAGCGCTTTTACGCTGATCCAGATTTATTGCGGGATAAATCCTTCGAACAAGGCGTTAGGCGGTTCGAACTATAGAGGGTTTGCCGCCTTATGTTGCTCGTTCCCACTTACGTAGCACCAAGCCAGATCGAAGGCGTCGGAGTGTTCGCGGCCGAGGATATAGAGCCAGGCGACTTGATCTGGGAGTTGGCGCCGGGCCTCGACCGCTTGATCCCGCAGGGTGAACTGACAACCCTCCCAGAGGCCGTCCAGCTGTTCGCCGAACGTTACGGTTATCCCTATCCGCATGACCCGGAGGTGCTGGTCGTCGAACTCGACAATGGCCGCTTCATGAATCATTCGACCCGGCCGAATACAAGCTTCAAGGATCCGGATGCGGGATACGCAATCTCTGCAATCAAGGCAGGGGAAGAAATCATCTGCAATTATGCCGAATTCGACCCAAGCTTTGAAATCCTGCCGGGGCGCTTGTTCGTCGACGCAGAATGAACCAGCGCAAAAGGCAATTGAGTGCCGGCTAGCCGGCGTGCGGTTCAAGCTGCGCGTCGAAACCGATCCCAACCGCCCCTGCAATGCTGCTTACCCCCAAAGCGTCGAACAAATCGTCGCGATGCATTTCCACGACGCCCGGGCTCAGATCGATCGCATGGGCGATCCGTTTGATCGAATGGCCTGCAAGAAGGCCCTGGAGTATCTCCCGCTCTCGGATTGAGAGCCCCGCAACCTGCGCCGCGGCTTCGTCGCGGACATTGGCACGGTGGGCGGAGAATGCCGAAGCGCGGGCGATCGCGGCGACAAGGTCGTCTTCAAGATAGGGTTTTTCGATATAGGCGACGGCCCCCAGACGCATCGCTTCGATCGCGGACCCTGCGTCGCCATGGCCGCTGAGTATTATCACCGGAAGATCGACGTTTCGGCTGCTCAACGCCTCCTGCACCTCGAGCCCGCTCATTTCGGGCATACGCAAGTCCAGAAGGACGCACTCCCCCTCCAGGGTGGATTCCTCGAGGAATGCGCGTCCGTCCGAATAACTTTCGGTCGCATAACCTCGGCTTCGCAGCAGAAAGGTGGTGGAATCGCGAACGTGCGCATCGTCGTCAACGATATGTATCATCGGAATCCGCCGTTGAAATGGGTGCCACCCGGAAAGCGGCGGAGCCTAGCGAATGAAACCGCCAAGTCTTCCTCGTATTTTCCGCAATCGTCCGCCCGTAGATTCCACAGGGTCTGCCTGACGCAAAAATGCTCTAGAAAAGTGGCTGTGGTTCAGTGGCTTAAATCCGACCGGTTGGCGCATCCTCAGCGCATTTATGTGGTCGATGACGATTCCTCGTTAAGTGGATCCGCCCGCTTCCTGCTCGCCACTCTCAAGCTCGGTTCAAGGACGTTCAAGAGCGGCCAGGATTTCCTGGATCAGGTGAACGGTCTGGCCCCTGGCGTGATCCTGCTCGACCTGCGGATGCCCGGAATGGACGGGTTTGCCGTGCAAGAGGCGCTGAAGCGGCTTGGAATCGATTGGCCGGTGGTGCTCATGACCGGGGAGGCCGACATGCCGGTCATGGCCCGGACGGTCCGTCGGGGCGCCGTCGAGTTGATCCTCAAACCCTTTTCGGACGAGAAATTGCTGGCTGCCTTGTGCAAGGGTTTCGGTCGCTTGGCGGACAATTCGCGGGGCCTGCCCGCCGTCCGGGCCTGATCCGAACTTCCCCAAGCGGATTTTGAACGCTTACCGGGGAATTTGGAGAGCGGTTAAAGGCAATTCTGGATCGAAGGTGCGAGGCTGTAGGATATCGCCTGACGGATCGCGACCGTACTCCCAGCGGATGTCGGCCGAAGCGTTATGCGCGCGACGGCATAGCCATTTTCGCGGCGCAATGTGATCAAATTGCTGTTTTCCCGCCGTTCGACCTGCACGCGGCCGCGTTGCGCGATCCTAGATGTGATGCACTGGGTGAGGACTGGCACGCTCTTTGCGCTTGAATACCGCCCATCGGGTGCGCGCCGGTCAAAATCATGGACGGTCGCGCAGCCCGAAAGGATCAGCAGCGGAAAAAGAGAATATTTCATCATTGCCAACCCGTTACGAGCCTGACGGCAAGAAGTTCCGCATGTACCCAGGTCAGTGGACGTCGCGCGCTTGCCTCTCGCCTTTCGTCGCCAGGGAAAAGCGCGGTTCGACTTGGCGCGCGCTCCGCAGCAAGGCGGCAGCGTGGCGCCCGACCGCCGGTCCATGCTTGAACCCGTGACCTGACCCGCCACCCAACAGCAGAACGTTCTTCAATGTCGGATGAAAATCGATCAGCAGGTCGCCGTTCGAACTATTCTCATATTGGCAGACCCGGGCCTCGCTGAGCGGCCGCGCCGCGAGCGCTGGAAAGCGCCTGGCCATGAACATCCGGACATCGGCGAGCGCCTGCGAAGACGGCGTCCGGTCGCCGGTGTCGGGATCGATGGCCGCGCCATGCGCATCATGCGCGATCTTGAACCCCCGGCCCTCAAGATCGGGAAAGCCGTAATAGATGTCGCCGTCGTTGAAATCCGCCCACCCCGGGAGGTGGCCCGGGCGAAAACTGTCGTCGCCCGATTCAGGGGCAAAGAAAAATACTTCCTGCCGCGTGGGGAATATCCGCCTGCCGAGCAAGGAAGGAAAGATTTTCGGAAGCCATGGTCCGCAGGCGAAGACGAACTGATCGGCCTCGATCCGCCGCCCTTCCCGGGTGACCACATGGCCGAGTCTTTCCCCGTTTTCCAAAGGGGGGACGATCATTGCCTGCTCGTACAGGCCGCCGCGCGGTATATAATCGGCGACCAGGGTCTGCACGGCGCGGCGGGCCATCAGAGCCCCGAAACGCGGCTCATACAGCCCGACCTCGATCCCGGTAAAATCTATCATTGGAAACCGGCTGCGCAAATCGGAGTGGGCGAGCCGTTCGGTCGGCAGCCCAAGCCTCCGATGCACTTCCAGGCTCTGTTCCACATAAGGTTCGACCTTCGGGAAAAAGAACAGGACCCCTGTTTCGTGGAAGATCGGCAACCCTGCTTTCGCCGAAAGCAGTTTCCATTCTTCGAGCGATTCCCAAGCCATTCGCGCGTAGATTTCGTCTGGACCATAAGAGCCGCGGGTCATTCGGCTTTCCCCGCCTGACGAAGCGCGCGCATGGGCCGGACCCCAGGCGTCCGGCAGCAGCACCTTGCCTCCCCCGCGCATCAGATGTTCGGCGGTCCAGGCGCCGAACACGCCGGCGCCGACTACGATCGTGCGCCCGTTGCTCCCCAGCGATCCAGCCCGCACTATCGCGGGCGCGGCCAAGGCGGAGGCAGCGGCCGCCCCAGCGAAAAGCGCCGATCGGCGGGTCAAGCGGGGCATATATCTCCTCCCAATGAAAAAGGGGCCGAAGCAATGATGCTCCGGCCCCTCATTCTAGCAAAACAGGTTTTGGCTTAGAAGGACTTGCGCACCGTCAGGCCGTAGGTCCTCGGCTGGCCGATATTGTAGCCGAGACGGGCCCGCCCGCCCCGCTCGCGGTCGAACGAGAGCAAGGCGTTTTCGTCAAACAGATTGTTGACGTAAGCGGTAATATCCACGCCATTATCCAGCTCGACGCCGGCGCTCAAATTGACCAACTCGTAGCTGGGCAAGAGGAGGTTCAAAGTGGTCGAAGCCGTTACCGGGGCTCCGCCGAACGGGAGCCGATGAAGGAAGGTACGCGGGTTGTCCTCCTGATCGCTCGGCTGCGTGTAGCGATTTCCCACATGCTGCACCGACGCCTGGACGAAGCCCTCTCCACCCAGACCTGGCATCGGCCAGCTGTAGGCCGCAGTCGCCGAAACCTGGAACTTCGGCACCGATGGCAGACGATTTCCATCGCGAATGCCGGTGCTTGCTGTGAGCGCTCCCCCGATCGTGGAGTCGAACTCCGCCTCGACCAGACTGCCCGAAAGCGAGAAATCGAGATTTTCTGTGGGGGATCCGGCCAGCTCGAATTCGAGGCCCATCGTATGGGCCTTATCCACGTTGAAGACGACGCGCGAGGAACAGGTGCCAGCGTCCACGGTCACCTGCAGGTTCTTGATGTCGGTGTAAAAAGCCGCGGTGTTGAAGGTTATCCCTCCGCGACGCGCCTTTACGCCGGCTTCGTAATTCCAAAGCGTTTCGTCATCATAATCCTTGTAGCTGCCGAAGAGCGCCGCGTCCGATGGCCCACAAAGTGGAAGGTTTAGCGGGTCGTTGACACCGCCCAGACGAAAGCCCTTGGATGCCTGGAGGTTGAGCTTGACGTCGTCGAACGCCTCATAGCTCAGCAGCAAGCGTGGCGAGACGCCGTTTGACTTGGTTGTGTCTGTCGTATTGTCGAGGTTCGAAAACAGGCCGCCCGATTTGAACGTCCGCTCTTCCTTGAAGTCGTAATAGCGAAGGCCCGCGGTCGCGGTGAGCCTGCCCAGTTCATAACTTGCTTCACCGAAAACGGCCTTTTGCGTGATATCATATGGAATATCCGCATTGTAGGGCGAGTTAAGCGGGAAGCCGTTTGCGACCGCCACCGATGTACCGGCGCCGATACGAGCGTCGGTGAAGGCATCATAGCCAGGGGTGGGCAAGCGCTGAGCATAGACACGCTCGACGTCCGAATAAAAGCCGCCGAGAACCCACTGGAACGGTCCGGAATTATCCGACGCTATTCGGATTTCCTGCGTAAAGGTCTTGAGGTCCGTCGTATCGAAAAGGTTCGACGGCAACAGAACGCCGGCGGCCGGGAAACCTAGATCTACCGATACGCTCCCCGTTAGTGCACTCGCATCGCGGCTAACGGTGATTTCGCGGTCCATATAGCTGGTTACCGAGGTAAGTTCGACACCGCCGAGGCCGAAGCTGGCAGTAAGGTCGGCAAGCAAAGTGTTGTCGGCAAAACCCTCATCGAGGCGCAAGAATTGCTCGCGCTCCTTGAACGTCACCGCCGGCCGGGTCGTGGTGTAAGGATTGGCGTAGAGGTTATAAATTTCCTGACGGTTGAAGCCGTTGGCGCGCGTTTCCTGATAAACGACCCGCGGAGTGATCGAGATGTCCGCCGTCGGCTGGATCAGGAGCGAGACGCGTCCACCGCTACGGCGGCCGTCATTGACGTCTTCGTCAATCGACCCACCTTCGCGCCTGGCGTTGATGAACCCGCCATATTCGGTGTGATAGCCGACGACGCGAAGCGCCATGATATCGGAAATCGGAAGGTTGATCGCGCCCTTCAGATGCCCGCCCAGATCGTCTCCATCGACGAGATTGATATTGCCCTCGACCGTCCCTTCCACCTTGTTGAGGTTGGGCTGATTGGTGATGTAGCGGACGGTACCGCCCACGGAGCCGGACCCGAACAGGGTACCTTGCGGCCCGCGCAGAGTTTCGACGCGATTGAGATCGAACAGATCAAGGTCGGGAGTGAAGAGCGACAGCGAGACTACCGATTCATCGAGATAGACGCCGACCTGTTCCTTCACACCCGGCTGATCGCGAACGACCTGGCCGGCAGAGACGCCACGCACCGAAACCTGGCTCTGGCCGGGTCCGAGGTTCTGCACGGCAAGTCCTGCAACGTTGCGAGAAAGATCCTCGATCGTGACCGCACCGGACTTTTGAATGTCCTCCTCCGTCTGGGCATTGATCGAAAATGGCACATCCTGCACGGTGGATGCGCGCTTTGTCGCCGTGACGATGATTTCATCACCCTCGTTCGACGATTGCTCCTCATTCGAGGTTTGCGCGCGAGACTCCATGCTCTGCGCAACGGCGGAAGAACTGAACGCCATGAACGCGGCGAGCGACGTCCCTGCTAGAAAAGCGTTTCTTTTCCAATGACTGGCGGATTTGAATTGTTGCATGGCCCCATTCCCCTGATTACGATCAAGAAACGGTAATATAACTAGCCAGGTTGACAAGCTTCCGTTGCGCTCAAGACGCAGAAGTTCGCGCCCTGTTGTAGAATTACTACAATGGCGCTTTCCCGCTATTCGGCGCCCGTATGATCATGCGAAGCCGCTACCGGTTTCGATTCAGGCGAATTTTTCTGCCTGAGATAAATGGTCAGGACGACGAGGACGGCGGTCGAGAGGAATTCGCTCTGCCAATTCTGGAAGGATTCGAACCAGAGCTGCGGCTCCCAGAGGTAATCCGCCATCCCTAAGGGCGTCGCACCATGGCTTATGGCTTCCCCAGCGGCCTCATCGGCGCTGAATTTCCAGTGGAGCAGGAATGAGGCGACGAACAGGAACAGCATCGCGATTCCCAGCGAGTGGGCATAGAGCCAGCGCGCTGTCCGCCCCCACCGCAACATCGTCGACGCTCCGCGCTTCTTGGCCTCCTGGTCCAGATTCTGGTCCCGCGGCGCCTCGTCCGGATCGTTGGATTCTGCCGATCCTTTCTGGAACAGGAAGGCTGTCAGAATGACGTAGGTCGACATTTGTAGAAACTCGCTCTCCCAATTCTCAAAAATGGTAGCCAGAAAATTGGGATCGGTAGAATATTGGCCGAGGGTCAAGATCACCTCACCATGACGGGCAAGCTCCTCATTCTTGAACTGCCACCCGGTCAGCCAATGACCGATGATGCTTCCAAGGAAGAGCAGCAAAAGAACGATTGTCAGCCCGTTATTCCTGAAGAACCGCGCCATGAAGCCTCCTGATTACGGCAAGGAAATCAGCGGACGAGGGAATGGTTCCTAACATAAATGTTTCGGGGACCCCCCGCGGATAATCGGCGCCCTCGCGACGTCTATCTTACGCCATCAGGCGGCGTTCCGTTCGAGAAAAGCGGTTTCGCGTTCTACGAAAGGCTTGAAGCTGGGTCTGTCAAGCATCCGTTCCACGAACCGAGCAAGCTTGGGGCGTTCGCCTGTGCCGATCTGCATGTGATAAAAATTGACGAACGGACTGGCGACGGCGATGTCCGCCAAGGTCAGGCGATCTTCGACCAGATAGCCGCTGTTCGGCAACACCCTTTCCAGATAGTCGAGCAACGGCGGCAAGTCCTCGCACTCCGCCTTGTCGGCCAGCGCCAAATCGCCCTCCCGCTTCAACAGACGGGGCGCAACGATGCGATTGAAGAACATCTTGGCGCCGCAGGAAGTCAGGATCGTATCGCTGAATTCATCATACCAGATCGTTCGCGCCCTTGCCCTGGCTTCGGTGGGGATCAAATTGGGTTCCGGCCGGACCGTATCCAGATAGGCGATGATCGCCGAGGAATCGGAAATCGTGAAATCGCCGTCGCGAAAGCCAGGAATTTTCTTGAACGGGCTCGCCTCGATGAATTCGGGATCGTCCGAACCAAGGCCGATCGACTTAAGCTCCAGCTCAATCCCTTTCTCTGCGCCGAAAGCCATTACCTTGCGGACGAAGGGGGAAAGTGATGTTCCGTAGACGATCATGGACCGCTTCCTTCTAAGTTTCATTATAAAACTATTCTAGCCTTGCACGCTCGATCGCTCAAGGCCCATCTCCATCCCACTTTCGCCGCGGTCTGACTGTCCCTATGGCCCTGGTCATGGCCGCCGCCCCAATCCCGTTCGCACCTCCCGGAAAGTGGCGCGCCGAGGCCAAGGCGACTCTCGCGCTGGCGACGCCGCTCATCCTCACCAACCTGGCCCAGGCGCTGATCCATGCGACCGACGTCGTATTGCTCGGCTGGGTCGGCCCGCGCACGCTTGCGGCCGGTGCCCTCGGGGTCAACATCTACACCGCATTCCTGATATTCGGCATGGGCCTGGTCATGGCCGCGTCGCCGATGATGGCGCGCGAGCTTGGCGCCCGTTCCAACAGCGTCCGCGACGTTCGCCGTACCGTCCGTCAATCGATGTGGGCGGCGGTTGCGATCTCCATCCCCTTTTGGGCGATATTATGGAACAGCGAGGCGATATTGCTCGCCTTCGGTCAGGATCCCGATCTTGCGGCCGACGCCGCGCGCTTCGTCCGGGCAGTTCAATGGGGCCTGCTCCCTTTCCTCTTCTACCTGATCCTTCGATCCTACGTCTCGGCGATGGAACAGCCGCTCTGGTCGCTGGTAGTGGGCGGCACCGCAGTCGTCTTCAACGCTCTGATCAATTACGGGCTGATTTTCGGAGAATTCGGTTTGCCGGCCCTCGGCCTGTTGGGCGCGGGCATCGGCAGCGCCCTGTCGGCGCTGTGGATGTTCGTCGGAATGGCGCTGGTGGTGACACTTCACCCTCGCTTTCGCCGCTATCGACTGTTTGGGCGCTTCTGGCGGGCCGACTGGGTGCGCTTCCGCGGCGTGTGGAAGCTCGGCCTTCCGATTGCCATCACCCTGGGACTCGAAATTACCATCTTCAATGCGGCGGTGTTCCTGATGGGCCTCATCAACACCGCATCGCTCGCCGCCCATGCCATCGCGATCCAGATCGCGGCCCTGAGCTTCATGGTACCGCTGGGTATCGGCCAGGCCGCAACGATCCGCGTCGGGCTGGCGTTCGGCCGCCGCGACCGCGCCGGCATTGGCCGGGCGGGCTGGACCAGTTTTGCGCTCGGCACAGGTTTCATGACGCTGATGGCCTTGATCATGATCGCCTTCCCGCACCTGCTTGTGTCCATCTTCCTCGATCCCACCGATCCCGCGAACGCGCCCGTGATTGCGCTTGCCGTATCATTCCTGTTCGTGGCGGCCCTGTTCCAGATCGTCGATGGCGCGCAGGCGGTCGGTGCGGGCATGCTGCGCGGGCTCCAGGACACGACCTTGCCGATGATCTATGCCGCGGTCGGTTATTGGGTCATTGGCCTCGGCGTCGCGCTAGGCCTTGGCTTCGGCCTCGACTGGCAAGGGATCGGCATATGGATCGGCCTTGCCACCGGTCTGGCCGTGGTCGCAATGCTGATGGTCGTACGCTGGATACGGCGGGAGTCCCTGGGCTTGGCCCGCTGGTAGGCTCGCCCGAATAGCCGGTTCGGGCGGACTGGGTGGTGATATCGCCCCCTTTAACGAACACCTGTCACCTGCCGGCCAGTCGATGGCGGAAGAAAGCGAGTATTTCATTCCGGGCAGCGATCGTGGGCTGACCCTCCTCGTCGATAAGATGCGCGGTAACGACGCTGTGCGGGCTGGCAATATGCTTTGCGAAGAAGGGCGAGACCTCCGGATTGGCGGCGCTATCGGGAAGCACCCGTTCGACGAACCGGTCGCCAAGTGCCTCTGCATAAGCGGCGAAGCGCTCGGCAGTGCAGAATCGATCGCCTTTGAAGCGATAGGCCAAGACGGTCAGGTCTTCCTCCTGCATGCGCTGGGCCACCGCCTGGATCTCCTCGGGAGCGATCTCGATCCCTGCCGGGTCGTTGAGCGGGAGCGAAGGCTGCGACAGAACAGGCGCGAGCATGGCTGGCTCCAACATCATGGTCAGTGCGAAATTGCCGGTGAAGCACATCCCGATCGCGCCGACCCCTGGACCGCCGGATTCCTCGTGCGCCAGCCTCGCCAACGCGCGCAGCCATTGTGTTACCGGGCTTGATTGATTGGCAGCAAAGGCACGGAATTCGGCGCTGACGCAGGCACGCTGGAAAACGATTGCGGCCTCGTCAGACCTGGCCACGGCGCCATCGCGTCCAAACAAAGAGGGCATATAGACGCTGAATCCGGCATCGCGCACCCAGCGCGCGAAACGGGCGACGGGCGGGCTGATGCCGGGCATTTCAGGCATTACGATCACCGCCGGCCCGGCCCCCGCAACGAGCACAGTCTTGGTGATATTTAGAAGCGTGATTTCGCGGGCGGTGAAATCCTCCAGCGGATCATCTTCATGAATATTGCGGCGTGGCATCGAATGATCCTCCCAGCGAGTCCCGGTTCAATTGCTTTTCGGTGGCAACAGCATCGGGAGAAGCAGCCGTTCCAACGTTTCCCGCTGGCGCCTGGCCGACCACGATGCCGGATCAAGCGTGGCGCGGACGCCGATTCCGTCGATCGCTGCAATCACCGCGTCGGCGCGCTTTCGGAGCTCCTCGGGCGTCATTGATGCGTCGATGCCCACGACCCTTTGAAGAGATCCGACGGTTTGATCGACGATTGCAGCATAATATCTTTTGTTGATGGTCCGGAGCCGCCCGTCCGCGATGGCCCGGCCCCAAAAGGCAAGCCACACCCGCCATTCTTTCCGGCCAGCCGCATCGAGCGGCAGATGCCGGCAAGCACGGTCGATAAACTCCTGGACGCTCCAGACCCCCTGCCCGTCCTGGCCGGACTCGATCCGCGCAAGCGTCCGGCGGACGATTTCGTTCAGCGCTGCTTCCAGGACGGCGTCCTTGCCATCGAAATAATGGGTGACCGCGCCGGTAGTTAATTTCGCGGCGCGTGCGACTTCGCGCAGACCAGCTCCCTCGACACCGGCCTCACCGATTACGGTGATGGCCGCATCGGCAACCATCCGGCGCTGCACGTCGAGATCGATCTTCCTTGGCATAACGTTCGTTATATAAAAAGGCAGGAAAGATTCAAGCTTCTTGCCCTGCCTAATTCCTGCTGTCCGTAAAGGTCGCGACATGCGAATGGGATCGCTGGGGAGAACTCGGATGAACAAATGGCTGGTCATGGCGGGCTTGCTCAGCATTGCGGCGGCGATTGCTCATGTCGCTGTCATCTTTGGCGGACCGGACTGGTATCGTTTTTTCGGCGCGGGTGAAGGCATGGCGCAGGCCGCAGAGCGAGGCTCATTGCGCCCCGCCTTGATCACCCTTTGCATAGCGGCGATCCTGCTTGGCTGGGCGGCCTATGCCTTTTCCGGGTCCGGCCTCATTCCGCGCCTGCCGCTGATCAAGCCGGCCTTGATCCTTATTTCCGCTATCCTGCTGGCTCGCGCTTTGGCACCGGCCGCGATCCTGCTTTTCGCGCCCGGGCGGATGAGCCCGTTCGTGCTGTGGAGTTCCGCGATCGTTCTAATCCTCGGAATGGCCTATGCGGTCGGCACTTGGATAGCCTGGCCGTTTCTGGGCAGTCATCGCTAACGCGGCCTCGATACGGGTCCGTCAACGCGCCCAGATGCCCAAGGCGCGCCTGACAAACCGCATACCATACGCAGAATCAGATCGCGGATGGCAGGAGACATTTCCTCAGGTAGCCCGGTGGCCATCCGGGCTCCGACATCCCCCTCCCCGGCGTTCAGCCGGACAAGCTTCATCGACCAGTCGGGGAATGGCCGGCTGTCCACGAAACGTTCGTCACGCACTTCGAAAGCGGAATGGCGCGGGTCTTGCCGCAGGCGTTCGACCAGCCCGTCAATCGCATCCTCCGAACCCTCGATTATCTGAAGGAAGCGGACCGTCGAAACGAAGAAGACCGGTAACGCCGTCCAGAACGTTCAGATGACGTGCCGTCTGATGGATTTCGCGTACGTCTTCATCCGCAAGATCCAGCCTGGCGCGGCTCGTATAGGCAAAACTTTTGAGCTTCACGATCATCGTCTTTTCCGGAATGCCTGCTAGCCAGTCATTGGTTTGCGGTGCCACGGAAAATCGCTTTGGGCATCGCACAATTGCAGTTCAAGACAAGGCGCCCGCATCCGCTTTCGGCAGGCTGAACCGGAAAATGGCGCCTTGCGCGCAAGGCTCCGCCCAAATCCGACCGCCATTGGCCTCGACGATAGTCCGGCAGATGGAAAGTCCGATCCCCATCCCATGCTGTTTGTCGGACTGGGTCGCTTCGAACAATTTTCGATGATCGGGAATTCCCGGGCCCGTGTCTGAAACGGAAATGATCATCTGGTCGCCATCATCGTCGGTGGAGATGCTGATGCCCTTGACGTCCGAACCCTCCAAGGCTTCGCACGCATTCCTGATGAGGTTGATGGCAATCTGTTCCACCTGGACGCTGTCGCCGACCGCCAGGCCTTTATGGGAAAATCGATAATCGAAGGATATTTCCTGTTTGTTGCTGCACGCCAGATTCACGGCGCCGAGCAAGAGGGTGACGAGGTCGATCTGTTCGGTCCTGCCCTTGCCCCGTTCGGCCATCAGGCGCATCCGCCGGATGATCTCGCCGGCGCGCAGGGCATTGGCTTCAATCTCTTTCAGGCCGTGCGCGACAAGGTGCGGGGTTTCGGCTTCCTCAAGCAATCTATTCACGCCGCTCGCATAATTGGCGATGGCGGCGATAGGTTGGTTCAATTCATGCGCCAGCGTCGCCGCCATCGTGCTCATCGCATTCCGGCCCGAAGAATGGATAAGCTCCTTCTGAAGCAACCGGACCTGTTCCTGTGCCGCCTTGCGTTCAGTGACGTCCTGCTTGGTCCCGAAAATCCGGACCGACTTTCCGCCTTCCTGCTCGACTTCTGCGGTCAGGTGAACCCAGCGCTGCGTGCCCCGCAGGGTGGTCAGCTGAATGTCGATTCCGAAACTGCCGCCCGTCGCGATGGCGTGCGAGCGCAACCGCTCCATCTCGACCCGTGATTCTTCCTCATAGAAACGGACGATCTGGGAGCGTTCGATGGGTGACCCCCGGGGTATTTCGAACAGATCGTAAATGGCGTCCGTCCACCTCAATTCATGGGTGAGAAGGTCGAATTCCCAGACGCCGATTCCCGCCATCGAGGACGTGCGCTCATACATTTTTTCGTAATTGGCCGAAAATGGCGCGGTTCCGACGCGCGCCGAGGCGGCGCCTGCGCCACCGCGTTCGAGATCAAGCGGATCGTTCTTCAGAATTGGGTCGCCCCGATCATTCACTGCCCGGCTGTCCTCGACCTTCATCCCCTGCCAATAGCCTAATTCCATCTCGGGGTAGTTAACAGCAATTAGAGCACCCCGATCCGTTCTTCGAGAATTCCCGATCGGGCGAGAATCCGGCAATGCTCGAATGCGTCGCCCCTGCGATGCAACCTCTAAGGGCAGTCCCGCATTCTAACCAGCCACCCCAGATACCAAAGTGAAGCAGCTTGTCGAAGATTGTGAACGGATCGAGCCTGCAGCCTTTGTCGGGCGGACCTCCCCGGCAAATCATATTGCTGCTGCACGGATATGGATCGAACGGCGCAGACCTCATCTCGCTCGCGCCGCATTGGCAGCGGGAATTGCCCGATACCTTGTTCCTGGCGCCCAACGCCCCGCAACGCTGCGGCGATATGGCATCGGGCTTTCAATGGTGGCCGCTCACCGCGTTCAACCCCTCCGCGCTCGCGGCGGGAGCCGCGGGGGCGGCGCCGGCGATCAATAACTTCATCGACCGCAAGTTCGCCCAATATGGTCTGGCCGAGGAGCAACTAGCGATCGTCGGGTTCAGCCAGGGCACGATGATGGCGCTTCACGTGGGGCTGCGGCGGCCGCGCCCCATCGCCGCTATTCTCGGCTATTCGGGAATGCTGACCGGAGCCGCCGAGCTTTCGAGGGCGGATATTTCCCGCCCGCCCGTGCTGCTTATCCATGGGTCTGCCGATCAGATCGTGCCGGTGGCGGCGCTTCACGCGGCGAAGCGAGACCTGGAGTCATTGGGGATCGAAGTGGAGACGCATGTTTCGAAAGATCTGGGCCATGGCGTCGACCCGGTCGGCCTCCAACTTGGCGCGGAATTTTTGGTAAAAAAGCTGGGAGCCCCCACTGAAGCCGATTGATGCATCCCTTTCCCGCGGCCGCACGTTCACGGGACGAAACAGGAGAATGAAGATGGCCGATCTATCCAACGTAACCGAGCATATGGAAATCATCGGGGCTGACGGGGTCCATGTCGGGACGGTCGACAAGGTCGAGGGCAATCGGATCAAACTGACCAAGGCCGATAGCGGGTCGCACGCCGATCATCATCATTACGTGTCGGGTGGACTGGTCGCGACGGTCGAGGGTAATCAGGTTCGCCTTTCAGCCAACGGAGCTGAGGCCGCCCTGCTCGAGGAGGAAGGTGGAGGCGAACCACTGGCCGACTTGCGCCCTTGAAAGCGGCCTTGTCCGTCTGCACATCGAGCTTCTGCCCCCTTGAAGGAGAAGCTCGATGTTGGACCGCCCTGTTCCGGATGTGACGTTCAAGACACGCGTTCGCGATGAAGGCATTGGCGGCGACAATCCGTTCCGGTGGCAGGATTTGAACAGCCTGGAGGTGTTCAAGGGGAAGCGCGTCGTGTTGTTCGCTTTGCCGGGCGCGTTCACGCCGACCTGCACCACCGAACAATGCCCGGCCTATGAAGCGGCTTATGATGATCTCCGCCAGGCCGGCGCCGACGAAATTTATTGCCTGTCGGTCAACGACGCCTTTGTCATGTACCAGTGGGCAAAGCATCTGGGCCTCGAAAATCTGAAGCTTCTTCCCGACGGATCGGGTGATTTCACCCGCCGGATGGGAATGCTCGTGAAGAAAGACCATCTGGGGTTTGGCCAACGATCCTGGCGTTATTCGGCCGTGATCGATGACGGCGTGGTCACGGCCTGGTTCGAAGAACCGGGAATCAATGATGATGGCGTGGACGATGATCCATATGGAGAAAGCGCCCCGGACAAGGTGCTGCAATGGTTGAAAACCAGTAAGGGATGATCGAGTAGGGATAATCGGGCAGGTTGCCAATCAGGATCATTCGTGGGAGAGTTACTTAACCATTGAGGTTAAGGACAGCCATGATCACGCGCATCCGCGACGTACGCCGGGCGAAAAAGCTCACCTTGCAGGATGTGGCCGATCGTTGTGATCCCCCCACCACCGCCCAGACGATCGGCCGGCTCGAAACCGGTACGCGAACAGTGTCCGTTGCCTGGCTCAACCGTATCGCCGCCGCGCTCACTGTGGATGCGAGCGAGCTGATAAAGCTTGCCGAACGCGATGACATAGAGGTCGCGGCGATGCTGGACCATGAGGGCGCGCATGCGCCCCGGCGCGAAGGGGTCGTAATCCCGCCCCACGCGGCACCGGGCATGGTGGCGATCGTCGTTTCGTCGGGGGTCGGCGACTATCGGAGCGGCGACGAGCTGTGGTGCGCGCGTCTTGCGCCGGCGGATCTGGGCCGTGCCATGAACCGCGACCTCCTCGTCCCGCGTCCGGCGGGCCGCTTCCTGTTCGGCCGACTGATCGGCCGAGAAGAAGGCAAGCTTCATCTGCTTCCTTTGGGTAGCGGACAACGGCAGATGGTCGTGGCCGATCCGCCCTGGGCCGCGGTCGCGCTCAAGCTGATCCGCACCCTTTAAGGAGACCATCCCCGCCGCCAGCGTCGTCGCTGAAGCAAAAATGCGGAGCATCGGCCCTTGTTCTTGTTCTTTTCCAACCGCCTCGGCTGTGCCGGCCCGATTCGAATCACGATCGCCAGTAGCCTGATCCTGCTTGCAGCGCTCGGATGGCTCTGACGCAAGGGTTTGATCGGAGCCAGGGCAATGATCGGCCCGATTGTCCCATCCTGGACGGCCTGGAAGAGGGCGGCCATGGCCCAGTACGTTGAAATTCAATCACCTCGGGCGCATATAGGCCGGGTGAGCCTTCGCCCCGTCTTTGCGATTCTGATCGCTTTTGCGATGTTGTTCGCTCCCTTTGCCATGCAAACGGGCGGTGCGATGGCCGCCATGCCTTCGGGTCATCACGGTGCGGTGATGGAGAATGGACATTGCGTCGGGCAACCGGACGATCGGATGGCCGACAAGGGCGTCGACAAGTCCTGCTGCATTGCGATGTGCGCTGCCATTGCAATAGCCCCCGTCTCGCCGGCACAGCCGCTTGCCTTCACGATCAGCGTCGGCAGGTCCGCTCCCGAACAATTTCGGCATGGCTATTTTGCTGAACTGGCCACACCCCCTCCCCGACTCGCGTGAGATCGACCTTAAAATCAATCGATTTTCACGGAGACTGACATGAAGAAGATACTGACCGCGATCGCGTTGACGATCGCCCTCCCCGCTATGGCATCCGCCCAGGCGGCCCCCGCGCCGAAGGCGGGTTGCTGCGCGGAGATGAAGGCGCAAGGCAAGGATTGCTGCTGCAAGGACATGGCCAAGATGGACCATAGCAAGCACGACATGAAGGATGGTGCCGACCCGCATGCCGGCCACGACATGTCCGGCGCCGCTACGCCGAATACCGGCTCGAACCGTTAAGACAGCGAGTCGTTAAAGGGTCGGCGGCGTCTTCGGGCGCCGTCGGCCCTGACGCGCGCTTCATCCCGCAAGGATTATACATGCTTGAAAAACCTGCTCTCGAGCGGCGCCAGTTTCTTCGCGCCGCTGCGTTAGGCGGCGCCGGAGTCGGCCTTGCCAGCGTAATGCCCGCCTGGGCTCAGCCGCTTTCACCGGGGCTGGTTCGCCCCCTGCCGACCGTGACCGGCACGGACATCGCTCTCACCATCGGCAAGGTCGCGGTCAGGGTAGACGGGAAGGTCAGCCGGGCCATTGGCGTCAACGGCACCGTCCCCGCGCCGCTCGTCCGGCTCAAGCAGGGACAGAAGGTTCGCCTGCGGGTCACCAACACGCTGGACGAGGATAGTTCGATTCACTGGCACGGGCTGCTGGTGCCGTTCGCGATGGATGGCGTGCCGGGGGTCAGCTTTCCCGGCATCCTGCCGCGTTCGACCTTCGATTATGAATTCGATGTCGTTCAATCGGGCACCTACTGGTATCATAGCCATTCGGCCTATCAGGAAGAGGATGGCGTCTACGGACCGATCGTGATCGATCCGGAAGGGACCGACCCCGTCGGCTATGATCGCGAGCACGTGCTGGTCCTGTCCGATCACAGCCCGATGAGCGGCGCCGCCATCTTCAAGAAATTGAAGCAGATGGGCGGCGGCTATTTCAATATGCAGCGCCTGACGCTTTCAGGCATGCTCGCCGGCCGCGACTTGAATGCGGCCGAACGGCGCATGTGGGCCGACATGCGCATGGACCCGGCGGACATAGCCGATGTTACCGGGTCGACGTATAATTACACGGTCAACGGGTTTGGTCCGTTCGACAATTGGACCGGCCTTTTCAACCCCGGTGAGCGCGTGCGGCTGCGGATCATCAATGCCGCCGCCCAGACCAATTTCAACGTCCGCATTCCCGAACTGCCGATGACGGTCGTCCAGGCCGATGGACAGAATGTCCGTCCGGTGACGGTCGACGAGCTGCAAATGGGCGTGGCGGAAACCTATGACGTCATCGTCACCCCGGGCGACCGCGCTTATTCGTTCGTCAGCGAATCGATCGACCGATCGGGCCTCGGCCGCGCCACGCTCGCGCCGCGAGAAGGCATGTCGGCGCCAGTGCCACCGCTTCGCCCGCGTCCGATCCTGACCATGAAGGACATGGGGATGGGCGGCATGGACCATGGCAGCATGGGTAAAAGCGCCGCCGGCACCATGGACCATGGGCCGATGGCCGGGATGGACCATGGCAATATGGGCGGGATGGCTGGAATGGCTGGAATGGACGCGCCAGACGCGCCCAATCCGGCGGCCATTCGCGGCGTCGATCCGTCCGCCGAACAGAATGCGTCAAAGAATCTGTGGAAGCTGGCGGGGTGGAAGGATCCGCCGCCGCCCGGCAACGCGACGGCCGCCGGTACGCCGATGCCTGCCATGATGGACCATGGCGACATGAAGATGCGTGACCTGAGCATCGCGCCGCAGGTCAAGGACGACCCCGGCGTCCAGACGATCTCGCCAATGCCGACCGACCGCACGGGCGAACCGCCCGTCGGACTGGAAGGCCTCGACCATAAAGTGCTGCTCTACCGCGACCTGGTGGCGCTCGACCGCAACCCGGATGTTCGCGCGCCGTCTCGGTCGATGGACATACATCTCACCGGCAACATGGAGCGCTACATGTGGTCATTCGACGGTGTGAAGATGAGCGAGCCGGCCGAGCCGATTCCTTTCAGGCTCAACGAGCGGGTCCGGGTCACGCTGATCAACGACACGATGATGCCGCACCCGATCCATTTGCACGGCCATTTCTTCGAGCTCGTCACGGGCCACGGCGCCAACGGTCCGCGTAAGCATACGGTCAACGTCCCTCCTGGAGGCAAGATGACCTTCGACGTCACCGCCGACGCGGCGGGCGACTGGGCCTTCCACTGTCACAACCTATACCACATGACCGCCGGGATGATGCGCGTCGTCACGGTCCGCCCGCTAAACGGAGACACGCAAAATGACGCGTCTTAAGCCTTCCCTGCTCGCGGCCGCAGCAGCATTCGCGATGGTATCTGCCGCTCCTTCAACCGCGCAGATGGACCATTCCAAAATGCCCGGCATGAAAATGCCACCGCCGGCTGCAAAAAAACCAGCTGCAAAAAAGCCCGCTTCGAAGCCTGTCGTCAACAAGCCTGTTGCAAGAAAGCCGGCAGCGAAGCCTGCCGTGAAAAGGCCGGTCGCGAAGAAGCCCGTCGCGGCCGTGGCAAAACCAGACCCCCACGCCGGGCACGACATGTCGACGATGACCAAGCCGCCGGTTGCGACGTCGGCAAAGCCCGACCCGCATGCGGGGCATGACATGTCGGCGATGCCTCCGCCGCCGCCCGGCTCCACCCCCGATCCTATGGCCGGGCATGACATGTCGTCGATGCCGGGGGCGCAAATGCCTGCCGGGCACGACATGAGCGCCATGGGCGGCGCCGCACCGGCGGGAACAGACCTTCCGGCCGGAAATGCCTTGCCGCCGCCGGTTCCCGCCGATCGCGCCGCCGATGCCGTTTATGGCGACAGCGCCATGGAGATGGGCCGCCATCACCTCAGCGAATTTCATGGCGGCCAGAAATTCACCCAAATAATGTTCAACATCGCCGAAGCGCAATTCCGCAAGGGCCGCGACGGTTTCGAATGGGACGGAGAGGGCTGGTACGGCGGCGACATCAATCGGCTGTGGATCAAAAGCGAAGGCGAAGGCGCATTCGGCCGGTCGATCGAAAAGGCCGAAGTCCAGGCGCTCTATAGTCGAGCGATAGGCCCTTATTTCAACCTTCAGGGCGGCGTCCGATATGATTTCAAGCCCAACCCTTCGCGGGTCTACGCGACATTTGGGTTCGAGGGCCTGGCTCCCAGCTTCTTCGATGTCGAGGGCGCGCTGTTCCTGTCGAACAAGGGCGAGCTGATGGCGCGCGCCGAGGGTTATTACGATCAGCGCATCACCCAGCGGCTGATCCTCCAGCCGCGCGCAGAAGTAAATTTCGCCGCGCAAAGCACGCGCGAGCTTGGCATCGGCTCCGGGCTCAGCGACGCCGAGATCGGCCTGCGCCTCCGCTACGATATCCGCCGGGAGTTCGCGCCCTATGTCGGCATCCAATACCGCCGCGCCTTTGGCGACACCCGCCGATTTCTGCGGGACGCCGGCGAGGATGCCGGTGGGTGGAACCTGCTCAGCGGCATTCGAATGTGGTTTTGAAATCGATCGATAGGGGATAACAATGAAGATCATTTTCACGATTGCGGCCGCGGCATTTGCGGCTCTACCCGTCGCGGCCCATCCGGGCTCGTCCCATCCCGCTACAGCAAAGTCCGCCTCCGCGAGCACGGCCACCGAGACCGAAGCGGCGGCAGTCCGAGCGGTGCTTGCCCAATACAAGACGGCGACCGAGCGGCTCGATGCCACGGGCACCGAGGCATTGTTCACCACCGATTCCACAATATTCGAAACCGGCGGGGTCGAAGGAAGCTATAGCAACTATCTTGCCCATCACCTCGGGCCCGAGCTCAAGGCGTTCAAATCCTTCAAATTCTCGGATTACAAGGTTGACGTGCGCATCGAAGGGCCGGTCGCGCTGGCCGCCGAAACCTATAATTACCGCCTTGAGACGAAGACGGGCGAGATCGCCGAACGCCGTGGGGTAGCGACCAGCGTGCTGAAGAAGATCGCGGGTCGGTGGAAAATCCTGTCGATGCACAATTCCGCCCGGAAACCCAAAGGAGGCTGAGATGATCGCTCTCAATCTGTTCGCTCACTTGCGCCTTGCTCGCCGGGTCTGGGTGATGTTGGGGTTGGTGCTGGCGCTGCTAGGCACGACATCGCCTGCCCTCGCGCACAAGGACCATGAGAAGAAGCACGCTGAGAAGGCGCAGATTGTCCAACCGGGCGCGGCGCCCGGCGGCCCGGCCGCAATGCAGTCTGGCGCGACCGCAACACCTTCGCAGCATGGTGAAATGATGGACGGCATGGACATGGGGATGGACCGGTCCAATATGTCTTTGTTCGAGCGCCTGCTGGATTGGTTTGGACGGCTCCACCCCATGGTGGTTCATTTCCCCATTGCGTTTTTCCCCGCCGCGCTGATCACCGCCATCGCGGGTCGGAGGCGGCCCTCTTTTGCGGCCCCGGTTCAGTTTCTTGTCGTGGCCGGAGGGATCTTTGCGCCCATCGCTGCTGGCGCCGGCTGGCTCGCTGGAATGGGCGCCGATTCGGATCCAATTCTCGACTATCACCGCTGGCTGGGAGCTGTGATAGGCGTAGGGGGTGCCGGCCTTGGGATCTGGGCCTGGCGCCGGCCTTGGGAGGATCGGGGTGCCGGAATGGTCCTTGCATTGACGGCGATCACAATTGCCATCGCCGTTCAGGGTTTCCTTGGTGCGGGAATCACGCACGGCATGGACCATATGATGTTCTGAGGAGGATAGTATGCAACAGGGAATGCACGAAATGGGTGCCGGGTTGGACGCGGACATGGGGCGCTCGCATTACAAGATGTTGGCGCTCAATCTCGGGATCAGCCTGCTGATCATGTACCTGGTGATGTTTGCCATGATCTACAGCCTTGGCGAGTTCTTTCAGAACATCAATTTCTTTTACATGGCGCTGATGATGTGGGCGCCGATGGGATCGATCATGCTCCTGACGATGGGGTCGATGTACAAGAACAAAGGTCTGAACATGATCCTCCATGTCGCATTCGGGCTGGTCTTTATCCTGTCGTTTGTTGGCATCCGCGAGCAAGCCCTGGTTGGCGATACGCAGTTTTTACGGTCGATGATCCCGCACCATTCGGGCGCGATCCTGATGTGCGAGAAATCGTTGATAAGCGATCCTGACATCGCGCGGCTTTGCGACGGAATCGTGCAAGGTCAAAAGGCTGAAATTGCAGAAATGAAGGCTCTACTTACGCGCTAATGCGTTGGCATTCACACGAGCGGGGCGGATCAAACGGAGTGAAAAAATGATCAGAATATTGACCAGCATCAGCGCGATCGCGCTTGTGACCGCGCTTTCGGCGTGTGGGAAGTCGGACGTGCCCGCCGAAAATGTTTCAGCGATGAACGATATGAACATGATGATGGCGGACGCCGACAACGTATTTGCCGAATCTGAAATGAAGATGGATCAGGCGATGGCGACCGCCATTGGTATCAACGCAGGCGACAGCTGGGTCCGCAAGATGATCGAGCATCATCGAGGCGCGGTCGACATGTCCCGCATCGTGCTCGGCCAAAGCGCGACCGCCGATGTCGCGAAAATGGCGCAATCGACGATCGACAAGCAAGGCAAGGAAATAACGGACCTGGAGAAACTGATCGCGGCCGGCACCCCGGATGCGGCGAGCGCCGAACTTTATCGTCCGGCCTCTGTGCAAATGCAGAATGCGATGATGGCCGCCAAGGGAACGGACGTGTCCGATACTTATCTTCGCAAGATGCTGCAACATCATAAGGGCGCGGTGGCGATGTCCGACGTTGCGCTTGCCAATGGAGCGACCGGAGCCGTTCGCGCCCAGATCGAAACGACCAAAGCCGGTCAGCAGAAGGAAATCGGGATGGTCGAGGCGATGCTCCGCGGCGAGCCGATGATGTCGATGGACCCCGCGCCGGGAGCAGCAATGACCTCAACGTCAACTCCGACCAAGACTGCACCAAAAGCGGCCTCAAGGCCCGCAGCAGCAGCCAAGCCCCCTCTGGCGCCAGCGAAATCCAAGCCTAGCGAACGGGCGGCCGATCCGCACGCGGGCATGGACATGAACAAGATGTAGAACGCCAATCAGCAGAACAGCGCGGCGGTATTCGACCGTCGCGCCGTTTTTTCTGTGTAGGAGTGAACTGTCCTTTGGCGTCCCTCTTCACCCGCAAGACTCATAAATGGCTTGGTCTTCCATCGGACTCTAGGTGGTTATCTCGTCGCTTTCCGGCGTCTACGTGACGATCATTTACATCGACACGATTCTCGGCGACCATCTGCTTGGGGAACGCCCGTTGTGAGTGTGGGTCCGTCACGCCTAGTGGATCCGCTCACCGCGGCCGGAATTCGATGCCGGTCGATTGGCAGCCGAGCTTGCCTGTTCGAGCGACATCGCCCGACTTAAAGGCCTGCCCTGGCATTCGCGCTTCGAGGAAAACCGCCTGACGCACTATGCGTAGACTATTGGATTTGGCCCCTGAGGTGGTTCCAAAGGTAATCCGCCACACTGTTGCCACGAGGCTGCGTGCCGTCGGCGTTGGATCGACAGAAATCCAGGGACTTTTTGGTCACTCAGCGTATCGAGGCTCAACTGGCGTGTATGCGAAGTATGATCCTAATTACCTCGGGGACGCCAAGGCCGCTCTTTCAACGCTTTGGGATGAAGTAATGGAAGCTGCCGACCGTTGGCTTGCAGTCCATTCGCTGTCCACGCCTAGGCGTGGCCAAGAACGGGCCCTTCAAAAACGATAGGAAACCGCGTTATTCTGGTGGGCGCTGACGGGCTCGAACCGCCGACCCTCTCGGTGTAAACGAGATGCTCTACCAACTGAGCTAAGCGCCCTTCCGTGGGAAGGAAGTCGCGCGGTTTCTAGGGTTTTTTTGTTTTCAGTCAAGTTGGGTCTGGGATCAGCTCAGAGACCCAAATGGAGCTCTTATTCCGCGTTGCCTTGGAGGTCCGCCACAACAAGGTGGCGGTTTAAACGCAAAGCGGCCGAGGCCGAAGGCAAAGAGGCGGGTTCGAATGCGCATACCATCTCCCGGCAATTATGTTTCCGAGACTTGGTTGCGCTCGCGATCTTCGGAGCCGAACAGACCCAGAAACGAGGCTGCGACCTTTAAATCTCCAACGATTTCAACCTCGCCCGCGGTTATTGCCGTACCAAGGCTATGTTCACCCGACGTGACCCGGGCCAGAGCAACGGGGCCGCTCAGAATCGTGGCATCCCGCTGATCTGAAGGGCCTGGCCGAAGGACGAGCCTGCCTTCGCCAAAAATGCCGCAAAATTCCTGCCCTGACAGGCATAATATAATAGTTCGTTCAGGCCCCACAGCAGCAGCGGGATTGAAAAGCGCCCGCAACGAAAGAACGTAAGATACAATCCCCAGATTTCGATCCTTCGGCAGCGAAGGAGATTCGACTGCCCACCGACCAAGAGACTGCATGACCCCGTCGAGCCGACTCCCCCAGTCTGTGAGCTGATACACCCAAACAGAATTGGGTGGCGGCAAACGGCGGCGGGCGACTATCCGGGCTTGCTCCAGCTCGGCTAGCCGCTGCGATAACACGTTGGGACTAATACCCTTCAACCCGGCTCGAATGTCGGAAAAACGACGTGGCCCGAGCATCAATTCTCTCACGACGAGCAGAGCCCATCGCTCTCCAATCAGGTCCAGGCCGTGCGCCGTTGGGCACCCGTCGTCATAAGTTCGCTTGGTCGTAATCATCGTTTGACTACCATATTAGTCCTGACTTAGGATCTTGAAGTCCCGATTCTGTACTGCTATGTCGTGATAGCAGCGGATAGGCAAGTCACCTCGTGAGTGGAGAAGCTATGCTTTACGTTATGCTCTATAATCCGGACAAAAGTGCAGATCGCTCCGCGCACGTTCGCCGCACGACTTCGAAAGTAAGAGAACTAAGCGAGGATGGAAAGTTGATCATTACCGGAGGGTTGGCGGGTCGCGAACACGGCGCCGTCCGCATCACTCTAGCCTCTGGACGCTGCTCGGTCGAACGGGGCCCCAATGGAAAATCGTCGTTGTTCGACGCCGATGGGTTTGCCGTTTTGGAGGCCAAAGACCTGGAAGGGGCAATCGAACTTGGGAGGGAGTTTATCGAAGCTGCGGGCGACGGGGAACTTGAGTTGATTCAATTATATTCGCCGCCACCCGCCTAATGGCTGCCGCCGTGCCCGGCTTAGCCAACACTGGCTCCGCAAAAGATTGATTTCTAGGAGTTCTGACATGCCGAATAACCGCAAGCGCCTACCATCAGCCGATGAGAGGCGTTCGCCTTTGCTGATATCTGGCCTCGTCGCCGCGCTATTATTCAACAGCCTGGTCCTGGCGCAAGCCGTTATTCGTCCTGAATACGATCTTGTTCGAATGCCACTCAGCTTGCTCGCCTTGGGGCATGGGGGTTGGGTGCAAACCCTCAATTTTGTAATCACCGGTTTTCTAATCATGGCCGCTGCAATCGGTGTTAGGGCTACTCGGTCACCAGGAACGGGGAATTTGGCTGGACCCGTTCTGCTAGCATTTTATGGCGCTGGAATGGCTGTTGCAGGCTTCTTTCCCGCCGACCCGATTAACGGCTTCCCGGTTGGAGCGCACGCTACGCCTGCTTTGACCGCGAACGCACAATTGCATGGTTTTGGGTTCATGGTCGCGCACCTAGCCGTAATCATCGCCAGCTTGGTTTTCGCCTTTCGTTTCTGGCGGCTCTCACGAAAGGGTTGGGCGGCATATTGCGTCATTACTGCACTTGGGGTTCCGCTGCTTATCGTGCTGGGTTTCGCCAGCGAGGAGATACGCGGCCTAGCCTTTTTTCTTACGGGAATCGCCTCGATGAGCTGGCTGGCTCTTTTGACTAGACGGCTCGGGACGGAGGCGGCTCTGCCTGATTAGCCTCGGGCAAGTTTCTCGGTCTTTCTGGCGTTGTCAAAATCTTGGAAAAGGTGGTTTAAAGGAAGCTGAGCCAGGGATCGCTCCTTCGCCGTTTCACACCTTCGAACCAGGCGGAGAGCGGATACATTAGCGCGAGGACCAGAAGCCAGACCAGATAAGCGACAGGCAACGAGAAGCCCCAACCCAGGCTGACAACCTTCCCGCTCAACAGGAAATCGGTGGCAACCGCGGCAGGAAAGCCGCTGGCGAGCGCGATGAGGAGCATGAGGCCGTGAGCGATATAAATGTGGCATAAGTAGGTGAAGAGCGGGGTACGGCCAAAGGTGAGCAGGCAAGAGGCGATCGGCCCCCGGAGATGTTCGAGCGCCAGGAAAATCAATAACGAGACTCCCAACGTGGCCATCACGAAATCCGGCGACGGCGGATATTTCGACAGGTTCAAAAACGACATGGCCGTTTGTGCCGGGTTAGCAAAGTGAACCCAGGGAGCGGGGTCGCCGAGATTGAGCGAACGCAAAATCAGGAAGATCGCAATCATTCCGATCGCAATTCCCAGCAGCCGCTTGCGGCGGTCCTCAGCCTCGGCGGCAAAGATGGGCCCCAGTCCGTAACCAAGGCACATCACGGCCAGCCAGGGCAGCAGCGGATAAACGGCGATCATGGGAACCGAGGGGAAAATTCCCGGCGCGAGCATTAAAGTGCGAACGATAGATGCTGCGCCTTCCGCCCCCTGGCTCGCGGCAATTAAAGTGGGGCAGAGCGCGAGGAGCAATATCCCGACGATCAGCACGGCCTGCGTGGAAGAGCGGGACAGGAACGCCATGCAGATCATGCTGGCGCCGATCGCCCAGATCACCTGAAAAAAGAGAATGGGTTCAGCGAAGTTGAAAGCGAAGCTCACCACAGTAGCTTCCAGCAAGATCAGCCACAGCCCGCGCTGAATCAGGAACCTGCTCAATTCGGCAGGAGGCTTGCCGTTCGTTTTTTGCAGGAAAATGGAAACGCCGGCCAGAAAGACGAAAGTCGTCGCGCATAGATGCGTTATCCACCGAGTACCGAAGATGACGAGGGTGGTTTTCGTCGGATCGGTCGGATCGAAGCGCAAGGCGTCATAGTGGAAAAAGTCCCGCACATGATCCAGCACCATCAGCGTGATCACCAACCCACGCAGCATGTCTATCGTGTCGAGGCGCCGGACGCCCGCTCGGGTGGTAGCGACGGGCCGAGCCTCTATTGGATCATCGGCAGGAGTTAAGGTCTCGGTCGAACCTGTCATACCCATCGAGTATCAGCTTCGCCCAGCGCCGCCAAGTCACTGATGCCGTTCTGCGACGCGACCCGGTCATATCGGCGCGATGAGAAAGCAGATCGACCACGGCATCTTCGATTATAGCGGTGCGCGGGTCATTCGGTCTGAACTGTTCGCGAAACCGACCGCCGCCTGAACCCGCGTCGGCCGTTCTTGATAAGTTCAGCTTGTCGTTGGCAGCGATCATTTGATTGGCCGCCCTCCCCGCGGTCACCCAGTCTTGCACTGGCCGGAATCCCTCCGGCGTGGGGCGAATGCGATGCGCGATGAAATCGACGGCCGGCTATGGACCGAGCATCACGAAATGTTTTCCGAACAGATCAGCCAAGCACTGACCCGCCTGCGCGGAATTTTTCAAAGATCGGTTAACAATCCGTCGTGCGAGGATGAGACGCTGCAACTCCCGGCCGAGTGAATATCCAATGTCGTCAGCATGTTGAGCCGCCCCGCCCGTTGAGCTCCGTGCGCGGGCTCGCCGCCATCGTCAAAAGCGGCTTGCAAAACCGCCTTTCTCCCTCTCTGGCATTTCAATCGGGATCCTGTGCATCCATGATTAGCCAAAGGGGCGACAAGGTGGCGGCAGCAGTGGTGGATCGGACCGACGACAAATCCTTTTTCGGGCATCCGAAGGGCCTTGCCTATCTGGCCTTTACCGAGACGTGGGAGCGATTTTCCTATTATGGAATGACCGCGTTGGTCGTGCTCTACATGGTCCAGCAATTGCTGCTTCCCGGCCATATCGAAAATGTCGCCGGGATGGCCGCCTATCGTTCGGCGCTGGAATCCGTCTTCGGGCCGATGTCCGTCCAGGCGCTCGCGTCCCAGACTTTCGGGCTTTATTCGGGACTGGTTTTCTTCACGCCCGTTTTCGGGGGTATTATCGCCGACCGCTTTCTGGGCGCCAAGCGAACAGTCGTGATCGGCGCGCTATTGATGAGCGCTGGCCATTTCGCGATGGCTTTCGACAGCAGTTTCCTGTTCGCCCTACTGCTTCTCATCCTGGGTTGCGGTTGCCTCAAGGGGAGTATTTCAGCCCAGGTCGGGCAGCTCTATCCGCGCCATGAGGAATCGCGGCGCACGCGCGCTTATGCGATCTTCAGCATGGCAATCAATTTCGGGGGCGTCGGAGGCCCCTTGCTGTGCGGCTATCTGGCGCAGGTTTATGGGTGGCACGCCGGCTTTGGTGCGGCGGGGGTAATGATGATCCTGGCGACGATAGTCTATCTTTCGGGAATGCGCCATCTTCCCGACCAACAGCCACGCCGGAGCGACCGCCCCGCCTTACCTCCGCTGACTTCCGCCGAACGAAAGATTGTCTTGCTGCTTATCCTGGTCATGGTGATCACCGTGTTTCAGACCATCGCTTATTTCCAGATTTACAATGCGGGAATGATCTGGATCAGCGAGCATGCCGATCTCGCTACTCCGCTCGGCTCGGTACCGGTGCCATGGTTTAATTCGATCGATGCCTTCGCCAGCATCATCGTCGTCCCCCCTTTGGTGATCTTGTGGGCGCATCAGGCGAAGGCCGGTCGCGAACCCGGGGATATCGCGAAAATCGGCATCGGCGCCGCGATTGCCGCCGCCTCTGCGGGGATTCTCGCATTAGCCTCCGTTGCAGCGGGCGCAGGACGGGCGCCCGCCTTGTTCCCGATCCTGGCCTATGCCGGCATGGGCCTAGCCTTCATATTCTATTGGCCGACATTCCTGGCCCTCGTCTCGCGCGTTGCGCCGGCCAAGGTGAATTCAACCCTTATGGGCGCGGCCTACCTGTCCTTCTTTATCGGGAACATCATCATGGGCTGGATCGGAACGCTGTATGAAAAAATGAACCCTACCGCTTTCTGGTCGCTGAATGCCGCGATCGCGGCAACCGGCGCGCTGATCGTCCTTGCCGTCGGGAAGCCGATCAGCCGGGCGCTCACCAGGTCGCCGGGATCAGACGTTCTGGAATATTCTTAGCGATCCCATTCAAGGCCGCGCCCACTCGAGAAGGCGCAAGTGCCGAAGTGCGGACGGATCCTTAACTGCAAAGCCCGGAGGAGAGCGACGCCGTTTTTTCGAATATACGAACTATCTGCTCAGGCGTGTGCGCTTCAGATGAATTGTGGCGATCAGTCCGCTTTGTGACCAGTCATAGTCGATCGTACCGCCCAGTTGCCGTGCCACGCTCCGCTCTACGAGCTGGCTTCCGAACCCGCTTCGCGCGGGCGGAGCCTCTACGAGCGGACCTCCCCGCTCCATCCAGATCAGACTGACTTCATCCCCGTCCGTTTGGGTCGATACGTCCAGGGTGCCTGACTCCGAGGACAATGATCCATATTTCAGCGAATTGGTGGCAAGTTCATGCACCACCATCGCCAGGCTGGTTGCGGCCGCCTCTCCCACACCCATCCGCTCCACCGCCACGCGGATGCGTCCGCTGAACGCTCCCATGTCGTCATAGGGGGACAGCAACACCGAGATCAGATCGCCGAGCAATGCTGCCGATCCCTGATCCTGGGGTAGCGGACGCACGAGATCATGCGCTCTCCCCAACGCCGTCAGCCGCTGGATCAGCTCCCGCGCCATATCGGTCGTCGTGGCGGTCGTGCGCGAGGTTATGGAGGTCAGCCCGGCCGCGATCGCCAGAAGGTTCTTGACGCGGTGGCTCATCTCGCCAGCCAGCAATTCATGTCCTTCTTCCGCCTGCTTCCGGCCTGTCACGTCGAGGAATATTCCAAACATTGTCCGTCCGACGATGCCGACATCCTCGCCTTGCCCTCGCGCCGCGATCCAGCGAATTTCTTCGCCGACCATGATCCGGAAATCACTTTCATAAGATCCGAGCACGGCGCGGGTCGCCGCGAACGCGGCCCTTACCCGATCACGATCTGCCGGGTGAATATGCTCCGACAGCTCCTCGAACGTGACCGCTTCGCGCCACGGCACGCCCCAAAGTTCGAAGCCGCGCAGGTCCATCGTGAATTGATCGTCGTCGACATTCCACGCCCAAAGGGCGACCCCGGCGGCCTCGACCGCGAGCCTCAGATGGTCCGCATGCCAAGCATGCGGCGTGGACTTTGCGATGGCGTCGGTAGCGATTGCAGTTCCTGACTTTTTCTCGATAGACGGGCTTTACAGGTTGCAGCGCTGCGCGGCAATGCTTAGCCGCGAAGCGCACTTGGCCTATCGAATGCATCCGGCGACGCGCTTCAATTCGCCCCAAAGATTGGCCCGCTCCGAGGGATTCGAACCCCCGACCCTCAGGTTCGAAGCCTGATGCTCTATCCAGCTGAGCTAGGAGCGGTCACCGGCGATTGCCCCAGCCCAAGGGCCAACGCAAGCCTTACAATGGCCGATTGTGGCCGTTTCAGGTAGAAGCTGCCTCCAGCGCGCGCGGCTCCGCTTCGGCCTCGTCGCCCAAGATCCAATCGACCGCTGCCCGGGAATGGAGCGCGGTCGTGTCGTAAACGGGGAGGACGTTGGCGCCCGGATCGGTCAGCATGACCAATTCGGTGCAGCCCAGGATCACCGCCTGGTTGCGGGCCTGCGCCATGTTGAAGATGCACGTCTTCAAGGTCCGCTGCGAAACCGGGAAACGGTGCCGCGCGACAATTCCTCGAAAATGATCCGGTCGACTTCCTGGCGCAAGGCCGGGTCGGGCACCGTCACGATGATGTCATGCGCTTCCAGCCGCTCGCGGTAGAAGCCTTCGTTCATCGTGATGCCCGTACCGATCAGCCCGGCGCGCTGCACCCCGTCGGCGTTCAGTTTCACGGCCGTGACATCGCCGATGTGGAGCATCGGGATCTTGATTTCCCCATCGATCCAGTCGTGCATCTTGTGTGCGGTATTGCTGCAAAGGATCAAACCCTCCGCGCCTGCCCTTTCCAACCGCTTGGCCGAGGCGATCATCAATTCGCCCAGCACGTCCCACTCGCCGGCAGCCTGCATCTTGCCCACAGTGGCGAAGTCGAGACTTTCGATCAGCAACGGCGCGGAGGTCAGCCCGCCCTTTCGCTTGGCGACACCCTTGTTGATGGCCTCATAATATAATGCGGTAGAGACCCAGCTCATCCCGCCGATCAAACCAAGCTTACGCAAACCCCTGCACCCCAATAGAATCAATCAGGCCTTTAATTCGGGATCGCGGCTGAACGCCGGATTACAAATCGTCCTCGCAACGCGATCATCCGAACGGCGCTGCGAGATTCCAAAGCGTGAACCCTAGTTCAGACTTTTTACGATTTCTTCGACCATCTTCTTGGCATCGGCGAGAAGCATCATCGTATTGTCGCGGAAGAACAGTTCGTTTTCGACCCCTGCATAGCCGGCACCGCCCATCGACCTTTTGATGAACAACACCGTTTTTGCCTTTTCCACGTCGAGCACGGGCATTCCATAGATTGGCGACGACTTGTCCGTTTTTGCGGACGGGTTGGTGACATCGTTGGCGCCGATAACGAAGGCGACATCGGTGCGGGCGAATTCGGAATTGATATCCTCCAGCTCATACACTTCGTCATACGGCACGTTCGCTTCGGCCAGCAGCACGTTCATATGGCCCGGCATGCGCCCGGCCACCGGGTGGATCGCATATTTGACGGTGACCCCTTCCGCCTTCAGCAATTCGGCCATTTCCCGTAGCGCATGCTGGGCCTGCGCCACCGCCATCCCATATCCGGGTACGATGATGACCTGGTCGGCCTGTTTCATCAGGAAGGCGGCATCCTCGGCCGATCCGCGCTTGAAGGGCCGGTCGTCGGCGGATCCCGCGCCGGCAATGGCCGCATCGCCACCAAAGCCGCCGGCGATCACCGAAATGAAGCTTCGGTTCATCGCCCGGCACATGATGTAGGAAAGGATCGCGCCCGAGCTTCCGACCAAGGCCCCGGTCACGATCATGGCGGTATTGCCCAAGGTGAAGCCCATCGCTGCCGCCGCCCAGCCCGAATAGGAATTGAGCATCGACACCACCACCGGCATGTCCGCGCCGCCGATCGGTATGATCAGGAAAAATCCGATCAGGAAGGCGAGGCCGGTGACGGTCCAAAACAACCAGGGTTCGGGGCTGGTATCGGCCGCCCACCAGCCAATCAGGCCAATAATGGCGATCACGGTGCCAAGATTGATCAAATGCCTGAGCGGCAGCAGGATCGGCTTGCCCGACATGTTGCCGTTCAATTTCAGAAAAGCGATCACCGACCCCGAAAATGTGATGGCACCAATCGCGACGCCAAGCCCCATTTCGACCCGGCTTACATTCAATATCTCGCCATCCGCGCTCAATATCCCGAACGCCTGGGGATTGAGGAAGGCCGCGGCCGCAACCAGCACCGCGGCAAGCCCCACCAGCGAGTGGAAGGCCGCAACCAGCTGCGGCATGGCGGTCATTGCAATGCGCCGCGCAGTAACGAAGCCGATCGCTCCGCCGATCGCGATGGCGATGGCGATTTCGGGAAGGCTCGCCACGTCGTGGATGAGCAAGGTTGTGGCGACGGCGATCCCCATCCCCGCCATCCCGAAACGGTTGCCCCGCCGCGCGCTTTCCGGGCTCGAAAGCCCGCGCAGCGCGATAATGAAGCAGATTCCGGCGATCAGATAAGCGAGCGACACCCATGAAGGCGCGGCAGCGGCCTCATGCATCAGCGCGCTCCTTCTTCTTGTACATGGCAAGCATCCGCGCCGTCACCGCAAAGCCGCCAAAGATGTTGATGCTGGCAAGCACGACCGCAATCAGTCCGACCCATTTGGCGGCCGGAGCTTCAGCGGCGGCGCTGGCGATTAGCGCGCCGACGATGATCACCGACGAGATCGCGTTGGTCACCGCCATCAGCGGCGTGTGAAGCGCGGGCGTGACCGCCCAGACAACATAATAACCGACGAAGCAGGCGAGCACGAAAATGGAGAGGATCGAGATAAAGTCCATGGCCTAGCTTTTCCTCCGGCCGGGAATGCCGGTCCTCTTATTGGTCACCGAGCAGCCTCGGATTTACGATCTTGCCGTCCTTGGTCAGCCTGATGCCCTGCACGATCTCGTCATCATCGGGCAGCAAAGGCCGCTTCGCCTCCGCGTCCCAGAAAGCGCTGAGGAAATTGTACAGATTGCGTGCGTAGAGCGCCGAGGTGTCGGCCGCGAGGCGGCTCGGCACGTTGCGATGACCGACGATCCGGACTCCGTGCCGCTCGGCGACTTCCCCCGCCACGGCGCCCTCGACATTGCCGCCCTGCTCCACCGCCAGATCGACGATGACCGAGCCCGGCCGCATGCTGGCCACCTGCGCATCGCTAATCAGCCGGGGCGCCGGCCTTCCCGGAATCAGCGCGGTGGTAATGACTATGTCCTGCTTGGCGATATGGCCGGAGACGAGTTCTGCCTGCGCCTTTTTATATTCCTCGGACATTTCGGTCGCGTAACCACCCGCGCCCTCCCCCTCGATACCGGCGACATTTTCGACGAAAACCGCCTTGGCCCCCAGACTTTCTATCTGTTCCTTTGTGGCCGCCCGCACATCGGTCGCGGAAACGATGGCGCCAAGCCGGCGCGCGGTGGCGATGGCCTGCAGCCCGGCAACGCCCACCCCCATCACGAACACGCGCGCCGCGGCGATCGTGCCGGCGGCGGTCATCATCATCGGAAAGGCCCTGCCATATTCGGCGGCCGCATCGAGCACGGCTTTATATCCCGAAAGATTGGACTGGGAGGATAAGATGTCCATCGACTGGGCACGCGTTATGCGCGGCATCAATTCCATCGCCAGCGCCTCGATGCCGGCTTTGGCATAGAGGTCCACCCGCGCCCGGTCCCCGAGCGGGTTCAGGGCGGCAATCACCAAGGTGCCGGGTTTCAAACCTTTTAGGTTTGCCGGGTCCGGCCCCTGCACGCCCAGCACGGCTTCGGCGCCTTTCAGCACGTCGCTGCGCGAACCGACCGTCGCGCCGGCGGCTTCATATTCGGAATCGGAAATGGAGGCCGTCAGGCCCGCGCCAGCCTCAACCGCCATCACAGCGCCCAAAGCGCTGAACTTCTTGATTGTTTCCGGTGTCGCGGCGACCCGGCGTTCGCCGCCCGCCTCTTCCTTAAGGACCGCGATCTTCATGTGCGGCCCCTCTTCGGATCAGGATGCGATGATCAGGACGAAGACCGCCCCGGTGATGGCGCTCAAAATCGTGCCCCACTTCATCAGGACGAGGAAGCGCTCATAGCCCTTCGAATGCGCCTGATAGTCGTTATGCGCTTCGCTTTCAGCCGCCATTTCAATCCTCTTAGATTTCGAAACTCGGGCGCATCCATATCAACCGACAGGCAATGCCCCAAGCCCTAAATGCGGTGAAAATACCAGCGGGCCTTAAGGCGGCCTTTACCAAGCCCCGTTACTCCTTCGTGCATATCAAGAGGGACGACATGCCGCCTGACTTCCCCCGATCATTATTGCTCATAGACGTCGATCAGGCACAGCACCGGCTGATCGCTTCGGTCGCGGCCCGCGCGGGCTGGCAGGTGCAGTCGGTTCGAGGCGAAGGCGCCGAGGGGGCGCTCGCTTCGCCCAGGGACGCGACCATATTCGCCGCGTTCCTGGGCGATTGGAATTCCGGCGATACCAATCTCCTCGCGCGCCTCCGCGACCTAAACCCCGATTTGCAATTGCTGGTCTGCACCGACGGCACGCAGTCGGTGGACGCGCTTCGGGCCGGGGCAAGCGATGTGCTGGCTCGCCCTCTGATCCCCGAGCGCCTGGCCGCTGCGCTGGGCACGGCCGCCGACCGGCGCAAGACCAAGGGCGAACTTCGCCCGCTTGCCGAAAAGCCGTCCAAGGCCCTGGCCTTTAGCGAGATTGTCGGTTCGACCCCTGAATTCCGTACCGCTTTGGCGATTGCGGCAAAGGCGGCGCGCACGCGCCTGCCTGTTTTGATCGAGGGTGAACGTGGGTCGGGCAAAGAAAGCCTCGCCCAGGCGATCCACGCCGCGGGGCCTCGCTCGGGCCGGCCGATGATCGTCGTCGATTGCGGATCGGTCATTCCCAATCTTCTCGAATCCTGGCTGTTCGGCCACGAAAAAGGTGCCTTTCCCGGCGCATTCGACCGCTTCATAGGCCGCTTGGAAAATGCCGACGGCACGACGATCTTCCTGAAACGGATCGAGGACCTTCCGCTTCACGTCCAGGCGAGACTGGTCGATGCCATCGACACCCGCGAAGTCAGGCGGCTTGGTGGACGGGGCTTCAAGTCGATCGACCTGCGGATAATCGTCGCCGCCGACAAGATACTGTCGCTCCTGGTCGAACGGGGACAGTTTCGCGAAGATCTCTATCTGCGGCTGGCGCCGGCTAGCCTGACCCTTCCCCCGCTGCGCGAACGGCGCGGCGACATCCCCCTGCTGGCCCGACATCTCCTGGCCCGCATCGCCGAATATCCGGGCATGCGGCCGATCGGCATCACCGACGATGCGATTTCGCTGCTAATGCGCTTTGGATGGCCGGGGAATGTTCGTCAGCTTCGCGACAGCCTGTTCCGCGCCGCACTGGTTTGCGAAGGCACTGCGCTGACGGCGGCCGATTTTCCGAAGATCGCGCTCGAAACCGCGCATAATAAGCGCGCCGACGATTATCACGCTCCGGCCCGTAAGATGGCGGCTCTGGCCCGGGCGCCTGGAATAACGCTCTATCAGGCTGACGGTCATTTGCGCCCGCTCGAACAAATAGAAGCCGACGTCATTCGCCTTGCCATCGGTCACTATCAGGGCCGGATGACCGAAGTCGCGCGCCGGCTGGGAATCGGCCGGTCGACGCTCTATCGCAAATTGGCCGAACTGGGCATCAGCGACGCTGCATGACGCGGAGGGACGGAACAACGGGCCCTCGAAACTGATTTACGTTAAATGCGTCTCATTCCATTTCTTGCCTTGCTGCTGGTCGCCTGCAGCGTCGATCCGCCACAAAATGCGGCGGAGATTATCGACGATGAAGCCGGCATTGAGGCAACGGATGATGATCGGGGCGCTAAATCCGTCGCTCCGCGGCCCGCCAGAACCAAAGTAGGCGCGTTGCATATTCAATATGACGAAGCGCTGCTCGCCCCCTTTCCGAGCAAGGTTGCCGTGCCGCCGGACTGGAAGCAGGAAGTGGACGGGGTGAAGCTGATAGGGCGCGACCGGGCTCAATTGATCGGCAAAGCCGAATGCCTTTACGGCCAGTCAGGCGAGGCGCGGGATTGCAACGTCCCCCAGGAAGCCGGCCTTTCCTTCGCCACGCTCGAAACGCCCTTCGCCGACCTCCAGGCCCGCCTTCCCGCCGAGGAAACGAAACCGATCGTGCTTGCGGGGGTGAAGGGGCTGAGCTGGCAAATCGGCGCCGAGGGAGAGGGCGCTGAATATATTCTGCTTCCCGAGGGCGGCGGTTCGATCCTGATCGTCCGCCAGTTTCGCGCCGCCGGTAACCCGAACGAAGCCGCCCTGGGCGCGGTGCTTGGTGATCTGCGAATTGGGGCCTGAATAGACGTCCGAATAGACGCCTGAATAGACGCCTGAATAGACTGGGGCCGCTGCTGCCTGTAGGTGTGCCGCCAATGACCGATTTCGCCAACGCTAATATCCTCATAACCGGGGCCGCCTCCGGCATCGGCGCCGCGACTGCTTCGCTGCTGGCGAAGCGGGGCGCGAAGAAACTGATCCTGGCCGATCTGGACGAGGACAAGCTCGCCGATTTCGCCTTCTCGCTGCCCAGCGAACGCGCTTTGCTGATCGGCGACATTGCCGATGAAGCCTTGTGGGCCGAGGCGGATCTGACAGGTCTCACCCATGCGGTGATCAATGCGGGCATCGGCTCTGGATCGCCGATCGACGAGATGAGCTTCGCTGATTGGCGGCGGGTGCTCTCGGTCAATCTGGACGGCACGTTCCTGACCCTGCAGGCCGCGATGCGGGCGATGAAAGGTGCGGGCGGGCGCGAGGGCGGCTCGATCGTGCTCACCGCATCCGTCGCAGGCATCAAGGCCGAACCCAATATTGCCGCTTATGGCGCGTCAAAGGCTGGAGTGATTCAGCTTGCCCGCATCGCCGCAAAGGAAGGCGCGTCCAGCAATATCCGGGTGAACAGTATCGCGCCCGGAGGTGTCGAAACACCGATCTGGCGCGACATCCCCTTTTTCGTGGACATGGTACGCGAGACAGGAAGCGAGGAAGCCGCCTTCAAGGCCATGGGCTCGATCGCCACTCCGCTTGGCCGCTTCGCCAAGCCCGAGGAGATTGCCGGCCAGATCGCGTTCCTGTTGTCCGACGAGGCCGCTTTCGTCACCGGAAGCTGCTTCGTCAGCGATGGCGGTTATTCGCTCTAGCCTTTCACGTCTGGTTTCGAACGCTCGATCTTCCCACGGAGCGCACCACCGGGAAAATCCACGGTGTGAACGTCGATATAATAGATTGAAGGATCGGCCTCCAGCTCGCGTCTCAGATCAGGCCGACCGTTGCCGGAAGGGCGAAAGCAGCCATTGCTTTCGCCTTTCCTGAATCGCTTCAAAGTGGCGATGACGGGGCCGTCGGCGGCCCAGCGCGCTGCCGCCGTGGAACGATGAAGATGCGCCTCGATCACGGGCGCGGTCTTCCGCACACTGACATTGTAGCAGATCGGCCCCGGCGGTTCGCCCATCCAGACCAGAACCATTCCGCTCGCGTCAGGATCCCCGCGGACGCCGGGCGCCATCAGCCCTCCGGTCAAGTAGGTGGCGAAGCGCTTGCTGATGCCATGATCGATCATGGAGCAGCCCGGCAAGGCTATCATGGGAAGGGCCACGGCGAGGGCGAAAATCTTGCGCATCTTTTACGAACAACTCCCTGGAGAAGATTAAGTAACCGATCCGCTATGGCGTAAGGGCCGCATCTCTCAGACCGCGCCATACCTTCAGCGCCTGAACCGTTTCCGGCACATCGTGAACCCTCAGCAAATGCGCGCCCTGTTCCACGCCTTTCAGCGCCAACGCCAGGGATCCGCCGAGCCGCCTGTCGGGCGTGGCTTCATCGGAAAGCGCGCCGATCATCCGCTTGCGGCTAGCCCCCAACATGATCGGACAGCCGAGCCCGTGCAGCAGCGAAAGCCCGTTCAGCAATTGCAGATTATGTTGCACATTCTTTCCGAAGCCAATGCCGGGATCGACGATGATCTTCGACCGATCAACCCCGGCAGCTATCGCCGCCTCAATCCTCTGTTCCAGCCAGTCATAGACTTCGAACAATATGGGCCGGTCATAATGCGGCGCCGCCTGCATCGTTTCGGGGCTTCCCTTGTGATGCATCAGCACCAATGGGCAGCCTGCCATCGCCACGACCCCCGCCGAAAGCGGATCGTAGGTCAGGGCCGACACGTCGTTCACCATCCACGCCCCGACGCGCAGCGCAGCCTCCATAACCGCCGCCTTGCGCGTGTCGATCGATATGGCGGTTCCCGAAGCGGCCATTCGCTGAACCACCGGCAGCACCCGTTCGATCTCATCATGTTCCCAGACGGCCTTCGCTCCCGGCCGCGTCGACTCTCCTCCAACATCGATCAACGCGGCACCGGCTGCGGCCATGGCGAAGCCCGCATCGGCCGCGGATGCCGGATCGGAATAGGTGCCGCCATCGGAGAAGCTGTCGGGCGTCACGTTCAGGATCCCGGCAATCTGCGGCTGATCGAGCCGGACGACGCGATTGCCCATGGTCAGAGGGGCGCGCGCGGAAACGAGGTTCGTCCAGGCAGCCTTTGCGGGCCCGTCCAGGCGCTTCAGGCGCTGCTCCATCGCCTCGACCGGCACCAGTTCCTTTTCGGCGCCGCAGATTATTTCCACCGCCGAAAACCAGGTCATGGTCCCGGCCAGGCGCGCGACCTTCCCATCAAAGCCAAACGGGGCGTCGATGAACGACGTCGGGCGGAGATAGGTTCGTGAAGAGCCTAGGGTCATGCCATGCCCATTTCGCATAAGCGGCGGGCGGTCCACAGGAAAATGGTTTCGCCTCGGCGCAAACCGGGAACAAAGCCGGAATCACTCCGTTGCCCGCCTGACCCCAATTCAAAGGAGAGGACCGTGAGCGAACGCGAATTGATCGAGCCGCACAAGGGCGACAAGCGCTACCAGCGTCGGAATGAGGATGGTAGCTTCGGCCAATCTGACGACCAGTCGAAATCGCTGGCGCAGGACGTGCGACAACATTCGAACGCCAAGAAGCCGAAGAATGAAGGGGACAAGGGCGACTAGGCTTTTCGCCTTCCGTTTCGGAACCGGATCGGCCAGGCCGGGTTGTCTTCATGAGCCGCTTCCCGCGGCGGGAGACGCGAATATGAGAATGGGAATCAGCCTGGGCGGCCTCATCCTGATCATCATCGTCCTGGTTTTGATCTTCTAGAAAGTTCGACGGGCGACGAAGAGGTGCCCCCGCTTCCTCAGCCGAGTGCCGAGATATATTCCTGGCGAAGATCGTCGATGCAGATCAACCCTTCGCCCTGCTCGACATGCCAGAAGGTCCAGCCATTGCAGCTCGGTGCGCCTTGGGCAGCCGCGCCGATTTGATGGATCGAACCCTGTTTCCCGGACAGTTCGACCGACGCGTCCGCGCCGACCCTGGCGCGCCAGCGGCGCTTGCTGTCGGTAAGGATCGCACCGGGTTCAATCATTCCGGTTTCGATCAAGGCGCCAAACGGTACCTTGGGCTGCGAGCGCTTCGACGCCATGGTCTTCATCGCGCTTTCGTCCAGCTCGAGCGTTGAATCGATTCGCGCCCGCGCGACCTTCACATATTTCTTCTCGCGCTCGATACCGATCCAGTTTCGCCCCAACCGGCGCGCCACCGCGCCGGTGGTGCCGGTACCGAAGAAGGGATCAAGCACCACATCGCCTTTCTGGGTGCTGGCAAGCAGGACGCGGTAAAGCAGCGATTCCGGCTTTTGCGTTGGATGTGCCTTCACACCTTCGGTCTTGACCCGTTCCCCGCCCGAACAGATAGGAAGCACCCAGTCCGAACGCATCTGCAATTCGTCGTTGAGCGCCTTCATCGCGCGATAATTGAACGTATAGCGGCTATTCTCGCTGTGGCTGGCCCAGATCAGTGTTTCGTGCGCATTGGTGAAACGCGTGCCGCGGAAGTTCGGCATCGGATTGGATTTGCGCCAGATGATGTCGTTCAGGATCCAATAGCCTTCATCCTGCAGCGCCGCGCCAACGCGGAAGATATTGTGGTAGCTGCCGATCACCCACAAAGTGCCATCCGGCTTCAATATGCGCCGCGCTTCCTTCAGCCACGCACGCGTGAAATTGTCATATGTGGCGAAAGTATCGAACTTGTCCCAATCATCGTCGCACGCATCGACACGGCCGCCTTCGGGGCGGAACAGGTCGCCGCCAAGCTGCAGATTATAAGGCGGGTCGGCGAAGATCATGTCGACGCTGGCGTCCGGCAGGGAGACCATCGCCTCGACGCAGTCGCGTTCGATGATCGTGTTTAGCGGTAGGCCGGGCATCGGCGCGGATTTGGCGCGCTTCTTCACGCCGTCAAACTTCCCAATCGCACTCATGCCAATATCGCCCCCGTCTGAATCAGGAGCGAGGATTGAGTCAGGCGGACTCGCCGGTCAAGAACAAGAAGTTAAGCAGCGGCGTTGAGATGGTCCGACATGTTCCGGGAACGAAAGGAGTCCCCGCTATATGTGGCGTGCCGGGGAGCGGAAGGGACTCAATATGAAGTGGTGTTGCCCGCAGGACTCACCAGATCGAGCATATGCTGCCGAGCCGGCGCAAAGCTTCGGCGGTGAAGCGGGGTCAGGCCCAGCCGGTCGAGCGCGGCATAATGTTCGGGCGTTCCATACCCACGGTTGGTCGACCAGCCATAGCCTGGATGGACGGCGCAATATTCCGCCATCATCCGGTCGCGGGTTACCTTGGCAACGATCGAGGCCGCGGCGATCGACCGGCTCTTGCCGTCTCCGCCTACGATCGCCTTCGACGTGTAGCTCCAGTCGGGGCAGCGATTGCCGTCCACCAGCACGATACCGGGCTCTATCCCCAACGCCTCCACCGCGCGGGTCATGGCGAGCATCGTCGCCCAGAAGATATTGAAGCGATCAATCTCTTCGACGCTCGCTATGCCGACGCCGATCCGTGCCACCTGCTGGAGCTTTCCGTACAGGGTCTCGCGCACTTCGAGGCAGAGCTTCTTCGAATCGTCTATCCCGCGCGGGCAGCGCTTCCGATCAAGGATGACCGCCGCCGCGACGACCGGACCCGCAAGCGGCCCCCGTCCTGCCTCGTCGACGCCGACGATGGGATCGGTAAATTCCTTCTCGATCTTGAAACACGGAGCGACCATGGCCCCAAGGCTATTCGCGTGCGGCCCGCCGTTCCAGCAAAAGCTGAAATTTCACCGAACTTTCCTGTGGATATCCTCGAACGGCGAACGCCCAAGCGAATGTCCCACCGGTCCATGGCCACTGCCATAGCCTGGCCCCGCCTCGATCGCCGCGCGGGTATAATCGCGCGCGCGGGCGACCGCATCGGCCAGTGGCCGCCCCGCCCCGAGCCCACAGGCGATGGCGCTAGCCAAGGTGCAGCCGGTGCCGTGAGTGTTCGTCGTGTCGATCCGGTCGCTTTCCCAGCATTGGCTTTCGTCTTCGTTGGCCAGGATATCGACCAACCGGGTTCCGGCGAGATGTCCCCCTTTGGCGAGGATAGCGGTTCCGACCCGACTCGAGAGCGCCAGCGCGGCTTGCTCGGCATCTGCAGAGGTGCCGATCGCTCGCCCGCTCAACACTTCCAGTTCCGGGATGTTGGGCGTGACCAGCGTGGCGGCGGCCATCAATCGTTCGAAGGCGGCGATCGTGGCCGCGTCCGCCAATATCGATCCGCTGGAGGCAACCATCACCGGATCGAACACGATCGGTACGCTGCCCAGCCGTTCCAGCCTCTCGGCCACGGCTAAAGCGATTTCGGGCGCGCCGATCATTCCGATCTTGATCGCATCCGCGCCCAGATCGTCGAGAACCATATCGATCTGTTTGCACACCAGATCGGCCGGCACCGCCATTATCGCCTCGACCGATCTCGTGTCCTGCGCTGTGATGGCGGTGATCGCAGTCATCGCGAACCCGCCCAGCATGGTCACGGTCTTGATATCAGCCTGGATGCCCGCGCCGCCTCCGGAATCGGAACCGGCAATGATGAGAATTCGGGGAGGAGTCACCGGCGGGCGCGGGTCACGCGGCCCTGACCGCGTCGCAAATGCTGTCCACCACTTCGTGGACCAGCGCCTCGTCCTCGCCCTCGGCCATCACCCGGATCAAGGGTTCGGTGCCCGACTTGCGGATCAGAAGGCGGCCATTGCCCGAAAGGCGCTTTTCCCCGTCGGCGATCGCCGATTTGACACTGGCGGCCTCCAGCGGAGCGCCCTCATCGAAGCGGACGTTCTTTAACGTTTGCGGCAGCGGCTCGAACTGCCGAAGCACCTGGCTTGCGGGCTTGCCGCTTTCGACCAGACAGGCAAGCACCTGCAGCGCCGCGACCAGGCCGTCGCCAGTAGTGGCATAATCGCTGAGGATGATGTGGCCCGATTGCTCGCCACCGACATTATATTGGCCGCCGCGCATCTGTTCCAGCACGTAACGGTCGCCCACCTGGGTACGGACCAGAGCCAGTTTCTGCCCTTCCAGGAAGCGTTCGAGCCCCAGGTTGGACATCACGGTGGCGACCACGCCGCCGCCCCGCAATTTGCCGCTGCGCGACCAGGAGCTGGCAATCAGCGCCATTAGCTGGTCGCCGTCCACCGTCCGGCCCGTTTCGTCGACCACGATCAGCCGGTCGGCGTCGCCGTCCAGCGCGATTCCGATATCGGCCCCTTCCTCCACCACCTTTTGCTGGAGGAGCGCAGGCGCGGTCGATCCGACCCCATCATTGATGTTGACGCCGTTGGGGGAGACACCGATCGGCACCACATCGGCGCCCAATTCCCACAAGGCCTCCGGCGCGACATTGTAGGCAGCGCCATGCGCGCAATCGATCACGATCTTCAGACCGTCAAGCCGCAAATGTTCAGGAAAAGTGGATTTGGCGAAATGGATATAGCGACCCCGCGCGTCATCGATCCGGCGGGCGCGGCCGATCTTCGCTGATTCGACCAGGGTCGGCTCAATATCCAGCAGCTTCTCGATCGCCACTTCGTCCTGGTCGGACAATTTATAGCCGTCGGGCCCGAACAATTTCAGGCCATTGTCATAATAAGGATTGTGACTGGCCGAGATCATCACGCCGATATCGGCCCGCATCGACCGGACGAGCATGGCAACCGCCGGGGTCGGCATCGGCCCCACCATCACGACGTCCATTCCGACGCTGGTGAAGCCGGCAACCAGCGCGGATTCCATCATGTAGCCGGAAAGGCGCGTATCTTTTCCGATCACGACCCGGTGGCGATGGTCGCCGCGAAGAAAATGCGCGCCGGCCGACTGGCCCACGCGAAGCGCCATTTCCGCGGTCATGGGGGCGACATTGGTCTTTCCCCTGATCCCGTCAGTCCCGAAAAATTTACGCGTCATGTTTGCAACCAGCCTGTTTTTCGCTTGCCGTCCCCCGGCGCGGCGATGAAGAGGGAATTTACGATAACGCGATTGAGAGCAAAGGGCGAGCATGTCGCAAGCTACCCGTATCATCCTCGCCCTTCTGGTCGGATTGGGCCTCGGTATAGCGAGCGCCGCCAGCGGCGGCGACTGGACCGACTTCATGGTCATGGTCGCCGAGCCTGTCGGTGGCCTGTGGCTCGATGCCTTGCGCATGACGATCGTGCCCCTGATCGTATCGCTTCTTATCACGGGAATCGCCGCCTCTGCAGAAGCGGCGCGGGCGAGCCGGCTCGCGGGACGGGCCATCATTCTGTTCATGGCGGTGTTGTGGACCTCGGCCATTATCTCAGCCTTGCTGACGCCGTTTCTGCTCAATCTCTTTCCGATCCCCGGCGAATCCGCCGCTGCGCTCAAGAGCGCGCTCACTTCGTCCACCGAAAAGGTCGGAGAGATTCCGACCTTTGCCCAGTTCATCCGCGCCATCATCCCGACCAATCCGCTGGCGGCCGCGGTCAACGACCAGATCCTGCCTCTGATGGTCTTTACCGCCATTTTTGCCTTTGCATTGACCCGCCTTCCCGACGGGCCGCGCGAGCAATTGACCGGTTTCTTCCGCGCGGTTTCCGACGCGATGCTGGTAATCGTCAATTGGGTTTTGTGGCTCGCGCCGATCGGCGTGTTCGCGCTGGCCTATGTGGTGGGGGCCCGGGCGGGAGCGGGAGCGTTCGGCGCCCTGCTCCATTACATATTGATCGTTTCGGCCGTAGGCTCAGTCATCTGGTTCCTCGCCTGGCCGCTGGCGCGGTTCGGGGGACGCGTGTCCTTCCTCGATTTCACGCGCGCCATGGGCGCTCCGCACGCGGTGGCGATCAGCACGCAATCCTCGCTCGCCTCGCTGCCGGCGATGCTCCGCGGCGCGGAGAAACTCGGCGTGCCTGTGGCGGGATCGGGCGTCGTACTGCCGCTCGCCGTGGCGATCTTCCGCGGCACCGGTCCCGCCATGAATCTCGCCGTCGCCATCTATGTCGCTTATTGGTTCGACGTCGAGCTGACCCCGATGATGCTGGTCGCCGGAGTCGCGGCCGCCGCGACCACGACTTTGGGCGCGGTCAGCCTTCCGGGATCGATCACCTTCATCACTTCGGTGGCCCCCATTTGCCTCGCCATGGGCGTACCGATCGAGCCGCTCGTTCTCCTGCTCGCTGTGGAAACCATGCCCGACCTCGTCCGCACCACCGGCAATGTCGCGATGGACCTCGCCGCCACCACGGCCGTCGCCAAGCGAAGCGGCTTCGGCGAGAATGAGCCGCTTACCGAGCAGGACCGGTTGCTTCAGGCCGATTGAGGTCTCGTTCCGCCGGGAATGTCCGGCGGCCGGGAAATCACCCTATGCCGTGGCCGAGCGATCCGATCGGTGACGCCATCGGCGCGTGATACCAGGTTATGGCGAGCCACAGGACAAGGCCCGCGAGCAGCGGAATCCAGCCCGGCCGCGCTGCGCGCCAGGCGACCTTGCCGTTGAACAAGGCTCCGAACGGCATGAACGAAGTCCGCGCCTGCCACTCACGCCATTTTTCACCATAACGTTCTGACTTCTTACGGTCCTGAGCGACCGACCCGAACAGAGCCAGGATCAGGATGGCAGAAGCGACGATCAGGTTGCGCGGGCTCCCCCACAAGGACAGATGGACCAGGGCCCAGAGCATGAAGCTCCAGTTCATTGGATGGCGGGTGATTGCGAAGACGCCGGTTGCGGGCCGTATCGCCTTTGGCTTCGCCCCGGGATGCGGGAAGGCAGGATTTTTGATCAGCGAACCCACCAGCAGAATTAGCGCGAAGAGCATGATCGCCGAGGCTATCGGCCACCACCAGAGCGGCGCGATCCAGTACGGGACGCTATCATCGACGCTTCGCCAGCAATAGATCATCAGACCAAGCGTCAGAAACGCAATCAGCGAATAGAGGCCGCCAAAGGCCCGCTCCCCAAGCTTTTGGGCCAATCCTGGCCTGAGCGGATGCGACAAAAGCAAATGCGTGCCGACAAAGGCTGCGCTCGCCAGAGCGAGGCAGGCAATTGAATTCATCGTTCGTAAGCCTTGGGCAAAACACCTTCCTGCGGAGTGCGGTAACGGTCACGAAGCTTGGTCTGCCGCGTTTCGAGCGGCTGTTGGACTCCGTCGATCAGCATCAGCACCGGAGCCGTAGCCAGTTCCAGCGGGTCGCCGTCCCAGATCACCACATCGCCCCGTCGGCCAGGACGCAGCGAGCCGAACTCACCGCCTAGCCCAAAGGCCTCGGCAGGCCAGGAAGTGGCGGCAGCCAGGGCATCGTCCCAACTGAGCCCCTCGGCTCCCGGAATTTTTGCCAGCGCGACCAGATTGCCCGCCGATTGCTTGGTGTTGCGCGGCTGCGCACCGATTTCGCCGAGCGCGACCTTGACGCCTGCCGCGCGCATCCGCCCGAAATTGGACTGGGTAGCACCGAGCGACTCGAAGGCATCGGGAAGATCGGTCAGGGCCGATGTGATCACTGGAATTCCGGCCGCCGCTATTTGCCGCGCTACCATCCAGCCTTCGGCCGCATCGACCAGCACCAGTTTCAAATTCGGAAATTCGCTCCGGAGAGCGAGCACCTGAAGGATATCCGCCGCGCGATTGACCCGGACCAGCAAGGGCATGCGCCCCTGCATCACCGGAACCAAAGCTGCCACATCGGCGCGCATCAGCAGGGCATCGGCATCCCGCCCGCCGCTATAGCCCGATGGGTTGCGGGCATAATCGCGCGCCTCCAGCATCGCATTGCGGAACCAGACGTGGGCCGCGCCCCGGCTTCCGCCGGCGCGGCTGGTCCCCTGCTCCCCCAGTTCGACATATTGGAACAGCCGCGCACGATCGACGACATTGGTGTCGTTGCTGGTGTTGATCAGCGCGCCCTGGCCTCCAAATATATCGGTGGTCGTGTCGGGCGCAACGAAGGCGCGGGTCACCCCCCTGGCACGGGTTATCGCGAAGGAGGAAGCCGCGCTGTTGATGGCGGGAGCGACGTCGATCGCCGCCGAAAAGGGTGATTTGTCGGCACCCGTATCGTTATCGAGCCCGATCGCGCCGACTTCGGCCAGGCCGAGCTGGGTAAGGCCGGCGATTATCCCCGGCGTGACCCAGCGGCCCTGCGCATCGATACGCTGTGCATCGGCAGGAATGGCGACGTTGGAGCCCGCCGCGACGACCCGGCCATTGCGGATGAGGACCGTTCCATTCTGAATCAGGGGAGAGCCATCGCCGATCGCCACTCGCCCATTGGTGATTGCCACCGTCTGGGCGGCGGCCGGAGCCGCCAGCAAAGCGGCCGCCAGCATCAGGATCCGCTTCATTTCACGTCTCCTTCGCCCGGCTGGCCCAGCTCGAAATCGCTCACCGGCCGCCTTTTGGGATCATTGGCGTCGTAAAGCATGGCGCCGTCGATCCAGACCCGCTCCGGCCTTGTGTAGACGCTGAACGGGTCTCCGTTCCACAACACCACGTCGGCCATCTTGCCCAATTTCAGACTGCCGGTCTGCCGGTCAATGCCGAGCGCCTTGGCAGGATTGTAGCTCAGCCACGTCCAGGCGATTTCCGGGCTGATATTGATGCCGATCCTGCGTCCATCGCCCATCGCCTTGGCCGCTTCCTGGTTCAGCCGCTGGATGCCGTTGGCATCGTCCGAATGGACGATCGCGCAGGCGCCGGCATTGTGGACCAACGGAATATTCTCGTTGATCGCGTCATAGGCCTCCATCTTGAAACCCCACCAATCAGCCCACATGGCGGAACAGACGCCGTTTTCGCGAAGCAGGTCCGCGATCTTGTAGCTTTCGACCGCGTGATGGAAGGCCGTCACCTTGTAGCCAAACTCCTTCGCCATATCCATGACGACGGCCATTTCGTCGGCACGGTAGCAATGATTGTGGACCAAAATCTCGCCGTCCAGAACGCCGACCAATGTCTCCATGGCGAGATCGCGCGCCATGTTCGGCTCCTTGGCGAGCTTGCGCTTATAATCCTGCGCGCGCATCCAGGTCTGGCGGTTGACCGCCATATTCCCCATTCGCGTCTGCGGCATCTGATTGCGCCCACCGTAAACGCGCTTGGGATTTTCGCCGCACGCCATCTTCATGCCATAGGGGGCGCCGGGAAATTTCATTCCCTGGACGGTGCGGGCCGGGACGTTCTTCAGCGTCACCGACCGTCCACCGAACAAATTCGCCGATCCGGGAAGGATCTGGAGGGCGGTGACTCCGCCGTTGACCAAAGCGCGTCCGAAACCCGGATCCTGCGGCCACACACTATGTTCGACCCAGACCTCGGGACGTACCGGGCTCGTCGCTTCATTCCCGTCCGACTGGGCATCTACGCCAGGGCTGGCATAAGCACCCAGGTGGCTGTGCACATCGATAATCCCGGGGGTGACCCATTTTCCGGCCGCGTCGTAGCGCGTGGCTCCATCGGGAATGGATGTATCCGCGCCGCCGACCGCGGCAACCTTGCCGTCAGCCAGAACGATCGTGCCATTGTCGATCCGCGCGCCTTCGCCGTCGAAGATAGTCGCGCCGGTAATGGCGGTGACGACCCCCGGATAAGGCTTGTAGGTGGAGACATAAACCGGATCGGGTGCCTTGGCCGGAGCCGCGGCGGGATCCGACGACGCGGTCTTGGGTCCTTCCGAATTGGCGGAACAGGCGGCGAGCAATGAGACCGAAGCAAATCCGGCCAGCAAATGCCGACGCATCAGTTACGCTTTCCCTTTACGGTTTCGCCCGAAGTCTTGACGCCCGCCGCGGCCGGCTCCGCCAGCTCGCTCTCGCCGGCCATGCGCTCGTCCTCCAGCGTATTCAGATGCATCCAGCGCTTTATGATCGGGCTGGCGAGCAACACCAGAGTGGCAGCACCGACCGAAATCCAGCCGAACATGCCGTAAATGTCGAGCAGGCCTTGCTTGGTCATTTCACCATCGTGGCCGCCCGTTGCCTCGCCTATCTTGCCCGCGAGGAAATTGCCTACCGCGGTCATGTAGAACCAGGCGCCCATGATCAATGACGCCAGGAAGCTAGGGGCAAGCCGGTTCATTGCCGAGAGCCCGACCGGCGACAGGCAGAGTTCGGCCGTCGTGGCCAGGAGGTAATAGAGGAAGACCAGAAATACGGGGGTCATGGCGGCTACGCCGAAAGCCTCCGCGCCCCATACCAGGGCAAGATTGGCGAGGCCCATCTGCAGCAGCGCCAGCCCAAACTTGGCCGGGGCCGATGGTTCCCGCCCGCGCATGCCCAGCCACTGCCACAATCCTGCGAAGATCGGCGCAAGCAGGATGATATAGATCGGGTTGATCGACTGGAACAACGATGCCGGCACGTCGCCGCGCTCGACGAAACGATCGGTGAACAGGTTCATCGACCCGCCGGCCTGCTCGAACAAACCCCAGAAGAGCGGATTGAGTGCGATAAGGAACAGGATCGCGAACATGCGCTCACGCGGCTCCTTCGGCAGCTTGAAGCTTTCGTAGAGGACGTAGCCCAGCAACACGATGCCGGAGATTATGAGCAAGGTCTGGATGACATCCTGATACTGGATCAGGCCCCACATCACCGCCACGCCGCCAAGACCGACCGCGTAGAGTTTATATTCGCGCGCCTTGGTAAGGAGCGCCGGCGGCTCGCCCGCGCCGTTGAGGAGGCTTTTGCCGAGCACGAAGACCACGAGCCCGAGAAGCATTCCGATACCGGCTAGGCCGAAGCCCCAACCCCATCCGAGGGTCTGGCCAAGATAGCCGACCAATATGGTGCCGAGCGCCGCCCCCACGTTGATGCCCATGTAGAAAATCGTGTACGCCGGATCACGGCGAATATCCGTCCGGCTATAGAGATGGCCGACCATCACGGAAATGTTGGCCTTCAAAAAGCCCGACCCGACGATGATGAGCGACAACGCAAGCCAGAAGACGTTGATCGTCGGGTCGTCCTGACCGCCGACGCCCTCGACCGCCATGAATCCGTGGCCAAGCGCCAGAAGCAGACCGCCGAACACCACGGCCTTGCGTTGCCCGAGATAGCGGTCGGCGAGATAGCCGCCCAGCATGGGGGTGACATAGACCAGCGAAAGATAAGAGCCGTAGATCACATTCGACTTGTCGTCCGCGAACGCCCAATGCTGCACGAGGTAGAAGATCAGCAGCGCGCGCATGCCGTAGAACGAAAAGCGCTCCCACATTTCGGCGAAGAACAGCATGTAGAGGCCCTTGGGGTGGGCGAGAAATTCGGGCTTTTTGCTGGCCGCGACCATGCCCCCGACCGCCAGGAATCCTGCCAGAAGGACCAATGCGATTACGGCGATCCAATCGCCCTCGTTCCACAAGGAAAGATCCTTCAGGCCCATATTCAAGAATCCTCTTGTGCTTACGGCCACTCTCAGGTGCCCTTGGGCACGCAGACTAGCGGCAAATTACTGCTTGTGAAGCGGATTGTTGCCGTGAACTCATACTGCTAGCGGGTGTGCGATGCTCAACGACACCTCATCCGCTTTATCCCTGCTGCGAACCCGCCGGTCCGGCAGGCCGCGGGACCTTGTCGAACCCGGTCCGTCCGATAGCGATCTCAAGGAGATTGTCGGGATCGCTTCGCGGACGCCCGATCATGGGAAGCTCGCGCCCTGGCGCTTCGTTCATGTCGCCAAGGGCGATCGGCCCGCCTTCGCAGCCTTGCTGCACAGGGCGTATCTTTTGTCCAATCCGGAACCCTCCCGGCCCGAGCTGGAGGCGGTCGACCGGCTGGCGAACCAGGCGCCGACCCTGATCGTCGCGCTCTCCCGGCCCGTTCGCAATCACAAGATCCCGGTCTGGGAGCAGGAGCTTTCCTGCGGCGCGGCCTGCATGAACCTGCTGCACGGCGCCCATGCATTGGGCTTTGCCGCGGGTTGGGTCACCGGCTGGGCATCCTATTCCGACGAAGTCCGGCAGGCTTTTGCCGAAGGCGACGAGCGCATGGCCGGCTTCATCTTCATCGGCACGCCCGCTTTACCGCAAGAGGAACGGCCAAGGCCCTTGATCGATACAATATATTCGAAATGGAGCGACCGCGCTTAGACCTGCGACCTATCCCCCTCGCATACGTGATTGACGAAAGAGCTTGAAAAAGCATAGCCTCCCCGCAACGAGGGGGAGAATATGGCAACAGTCGCGGTGATTGATGAGGCGAGCGCGCCCATCAGCCTGTACGTCGAGCTTGCGCCAGAGCGGCGAGGTGATTTGGAGGCCATCAGTCGGGCCGCCATTGCTTGGGCTGAAACCATCCGCGAAGCCGCCTTTCTGACCGATCCGTTCCTGGACGTTCGTGTTGAGCTGATCAGCGGGACGGAAGGCAGCATCGATCTCAATTCGCAAATACGTAGGATCGCGGGGGCGGCTAAGGATGCGGTTAAGGACACTCTCAGCGACCGGAAAAAGCTCAAGGCTATCGCTATTGCCGTTGCCCTCTTCTTCGCGCGAGATGCTTACGACTGGGCGCGAGGGAAGGGATATGATGAGCTATGGGATTGGGCGCGAGACAAATACGGCGAAATCATCGACACCTTCTCTGACGAGGACCGGCGCGAAGTTGAGGAGATTGCGGCTAGAGTCGCGGCTTCGAAGTCGGCTCGTGAGAAGGCCGCTAAAGTTTACCGCGAGTTACAACGCGACGATGCGGTGACGGGGGTAGGCGTTTCGTTTGTGCCCGGCGCGCGACCGAGCGATGTTGTTCCTCGCGCGCAATTCGGTGACCGGGGCGGGACGCTCAGTGTTATAGAGGAAACCATAGTTCGCCGGACGCAAGTCGATCGCCTCACTTTGACGCTAGTGGCGCCTGCGCTCTCGGATATGGAACTGAAATGGAAGTTCTTGCTGGGGTCCAAAACCGTCTGGGCGTTCATGGACGACCCAGACTTCAAGGAACGACTGAGACCCGGCTCCAACTCGGCTCCACGCATGGTCACAGGCATCCGGATGGACGTTGAAATCGAGACTGTTCAGGAGATGCGCGACGGCGTTTGGAACAATGTCGAACAGCGCATCAAGAAAGTTCACGGACTAAGTGAGCCAACGCTGCAACCAGGCTGGCTAGACGCCCCGACGAAGCCACCACAGACGTAAGAGCACGGCCATAAGAAATGCGCCCCCGGCAAAATAGGCGGCGGGTTGGCTGATGTTTGCTACAGCACTCAGTGCCACGAACACAGCCACTCCCAAGAGCATTTCGGAGAGACCGAAACCGTTCTTCGTAGGTGGCGTCTGACGCGTCAATCTGCTATCGTGGCGCACGAACAATCATACCATACTCCCGCCGAATCACCTAATCCCGATTCTTATCAAACACTTGATTCACAAGGATGAATCGAATGAGCGCCAATCAGAAAATCACTCTCGCGGAAGCGCGCAAACAAGGCAAGCTCGACCAGTTCGTTCAGGAACGCGAAGCCGAACAAGGCGACGCTGACGCCCTTGAAAAGGGTATCAGCTCAATGGCCGGAAAGTCGAAAGAAGCTCCCCGATCATCGTCTCCGCCCGCTCGCGACGATTGAAACGATATTCGAACTCTCCAGTATATTTCGACAGGTGCTTACCACTCACATAGATATGGGTGCCCGCAATCCCGCGCTGTAGGATGGCCCAGAAGCTTTCGATGCTGTTGGTCGTCGCGCCGTAAGCGCTGACGTATTCCTTCGCGGTGTGGTTCACCGTCTGGTGACGGTAGCCCTTCAGGCTTAAGCCGCGATAGCTTCCCAATGTGTCGGTGTGGATCGTCGTTCCGGGCGCTACGTTGGCCTCGATAAGCGGGAACAGGGTGGCGCGCTTCACGTCCGGGATAATCTTGGTGACTACATCGCCTCCATTTTCGACCATGCCGAGCACGAACGTCTTGTTGCCGATGTGACGGCCACGGTAACCGACATGCATCACGCCGCCGACCATGGTTTCGTCAATCTGGACAGTCTTACCTTCGCCGCCGATTGGCTTGTCGCCGTCCACCGCCGCCATATGCTTGCGGATTTCATGGCCCATGCGCCAAGCCGTCTTGTAGGTGACACCTAGCTGGCGCTGCAATTCCTTGGCGCTGACGCCGTGGCGCGTCGTGGTGAACAGGAACATGGCGTAGAACCAAAGCTGCAAGGGCGTCCGGGTCTTTTCGAAAGGGGTGCCGACCGTCACGTGCAAATGGTGGCCGCACCACTGGCAGGAATAGGCCCGTTCGGCTTTGATCCGATACCAGTTCGAAGGGCGCTCACACTTCGGGCATTCGAATCCCTGTCCGAAGCGGGTTTCGAAAAGATGCTTCAGGCAAGTCTCGTCGTCAGGAAACTGCTTGAAGAACTGCGAGATGGTGAGGGGCTTCTTGCTCATTCCCCCTTGTAGAATTGCGGATTACGTATGTCAAGGGGATAGGTCGCTTAGACCTTGACCGCGTCGCTGTATTAGGACAGTATAGCGCCATGATTAATGACGATCGCCCGGTTTATCTGCGGCTCCGCGACAGCATCGCTGCCCTGATCCTCGATGGAAAGGTTCGCGACGGCGATCCCCTGCCCTCGGTCCGAAGCCTTGCCGCCGAACATGGCGCCAATCCCCTTACCGTCGCGAAGGCCTATCAGACCTTCCAGGACGAAGGCCTGGTAGTGGTGAAGCGCGGCGTGGGAATGTTCGTCGCCGACGGCGCCTCCGCGCGGCTTCGCACCAACGAGCGGAAGGAATTCCTGGAGCAACGCTGGCCCGCCATAGCGGCGCATATGCGACGGCTCGGCATCGATGCCGCCGATCTGGTGGAAAAAACGCTCGCCTGAAAGGCTTAGGATTTTTCCACTACCCGCACCTGGCCTCTGCGATCAGGTTGGTTTTCTCGTCATAAAAGATGTTCAGCCGCGCCGGGCTGTAATCCATGGTTATCGGGCAGGTCGAGCAGGTCACCCGTGTCCCTGGGCCCTTGGCGCTGGCCGGAATTGCCGAGCGAGGCTTGCCGACCAGGAATTGTAGCTTGCTCGCGCCGCACTGATCCTTGCCGCCTGCGCCGACCATCTCGGATTCCCTGGCCCCGGCCCTGGAAGCAGCATTTCCCTGTGCATCGCCCCTCTTTATGCCCTGGCTGAGATTACTCTCGGGCGTCGCGGCCACGTCCGCTTCCCCGGCCAGAACCGGCGGAGCTGGGGCCAACTCCTGTTGCCGGTTATTTGCCCCTGCCTGAGGATCGGTGCAGGCGCCAAGCATCAGCGCGGCCGCCGCGAACGGGAACACATTCATCTCGGGACTCCTGATCGTTTCGCTGCTTGTATGACGCATAAGCCGTGCCGAGGTTCAACTCAGGCTGCGAAGCCTTCGTCCGATATCTCATGCACTTTGGCGGGGGCGATGATCGATGCGGCAAGGCCAAAGGCCTCCGGAACGACCTGATCCAGATAGAAATGCGCCGCCGCCTTCTTCATTTCCAGGAAGGAGGAATCGCCGTCATCCGTGGCCTCCGCCGCCTTGAGCTGCAGCGCCATCAGCCATCCGCAGACCACCACAGACGTCAACGTCAGGAAGGGATAGGAGGCGGTAAGCCGGTCGTCCGGGTCCATCGCGGCCAGTGCCTCGATCGCCGCGCGGCAGATCTTGAGCAATTCGACGAGGGAGCGATGTCCCACCGCGTCGGCATCCATCTGATCCAGCAGCGAAATCATGACGGCGCCGGCTTCCAGTCCCAGCTTCCGGCCGACCAGATCGGCTGCCTGGATCCCGTTAGTGCCTTCGTAGATCGGCGCGATCCGGGCATCGCGATAATGCTGGGCCGCCCCCGTTTCCTCGATGAAGCCCATCCCGCCATGGACCTGCAACCCAAGGCTCGCCACCTCGACCCCGATATCGGTGCCATAGGCCTTGACCAACGGCGTCAGTAGATCCGCGCGGGCCTTCGCCGCCGGGTCGCCGAGGCTCGCCCGGTCGGCCTGGCCGGCGGTGTAATAGCCAAGCGCCCGTATCGCCTGCGTGAGCGATTTCATCCGGAGCAGCATCCGGCGGACGTCGGAATGTTCGATGATCCGCGCCGGCCGCGCTTCGCGGACGCCCTGGACCCGGTCGAGAGCATAAGCGACCGCCGCTTGCGTCGCCCGTTCGGCGATCGATACTCCCTGCATCCCGACGTTGAGGCGCGCATTGTTCATCATCGTGAACATGGCACGCATACCGCCATTTTCCTCACCGATCAGCCAGCCGAGGCAATCGTCATCATCGCCATAGGACATGACGCAGGTCGGCGAGACATGGATGCCAAGCTTGTGCTCGATCGACACGCAGCGCGCATCGTTATATTCGCCCGGCATGCCATCCCCATCCAATCGGTATTTGGGCACCAGGAAGAGGGAAATACCTTTGGTCCCGCCCGGCGCGTCCGGAAGCCGCGCGAGCACGAGATGCGCGATATTGGGCGCGAGGTCATGCTCGCCATAGGTGATGAAGATCTTCTGCCCCTTGATCCGGTAGGTGCCGTCGCCCACGGGCTCCGCCCGGGTCTTGAGCGCGCCGACGTCCGAACCAGCCTGTGGCTCGGTCAAATTCATCGTCCCGGTCCATTCGCCGGTGATGAGCCGCGGCAGCCACAGCCTTTGCAGATCCTCCGATCCATGCACCTTAAGCGCTTCGACCGACCCGGCACTCAGCATCATGCAAAGGGAAAAGCCCATATTGGCGGCGCCCAGATCCTCCAGCACCAGGGTCGCGAGAGTCGAGGGCAGGCCCTGGCCGCCATATTCGACAGGCCCTGCGAGCGTTCCCCAGCCGGCGTCGACATAGGCCTGATAGGCCTGTTTGAACCCGTCCGGCAGGGTCACGCCTTCGGGTGACCATTTCGCCCCCAGCTGATCGCCGATCCGGTTGAGGGGAGCGAATTCGGCCGCCGCAAACTCCCCGATCCCGCGCACGATCGCGTCGACCACGTCGGGGGTCGCATCGGCAAAGGCGTTGTGGCCCGAAAGCTCGGCGATTTTCACGACATGTTCGAGAAGGAAGCTCTGATCTGCGACTGGGGGCGTATAGGTCATGATGTCCCGCTCTTGCGTGAAGGTGACAGCGGCTATAGCGCGGGCTGGTGAGCGCTCCAAACCCGCGATATCGGACGGAAATCCTCCCCTACGGCAAGGCCGCCATCGCCGAGGCCGCAAGGCTGATCGGGCAAGGTTTGCCGGTCGCGATGCCGACCGAGACCGTCTACGGCCTTGCCGCCGACGCCACCAATGGCGAGGCGGTCGCGCGCATCTATGAAGCCAAGGGCCGGCCGGGCTTCAACCCCCTGATCGTACACGTGAGCGGCCTTGCCGAAGCCGAGCAACATGGCTTCTTCCCGGAAGCCGCCTTGATGGCAGCGCGTCATTATTGGCCGGGTGCGCTGACGATCGTCGTTCCCCGGCGCGAGGATAGTCCGGTCGCTTCGCTCGCCACGGCCGGCCTTGCCAGCATCGCGCTTCGCTGCCCGAACCATCAGGCGATGCAGGACCTGCTCGCCGCCGTGGGGAGGCCGCTGGCCGCCCCTTCCGCCAATGCGAGCGGAGGGATCAGCCCCACCAACGTGGATCATGTCCTGAAAACTCTGGAGGCCCGGATTCCGCTGGTGATTGACGGCGGTCACACGGCGCAGGGGGTCGAATCCACCATCGTCAGCTTCCTGGATGGAAAGTTGGCACTGCTTCGCCCGGGGCCGATCGACATCGCCCAACTGGCGGCAGTCACGGGGCTCCCCATCGGCGAGCGATCTGCCAGGATCGAAGCTCCGGGCCAGATGCGAAGCCATTATGCACCGGAAAAGACGTTGCGGCTGGACGCCATTCAGCGCGAGCCGCATGAATGGATGATCGGTTTCGGCCCATGCGACGGCGACGATAATCTAAGCCCCGGCGGCGATGTGATCGAGGCGGCATCGCGCCTGTTCGACGCGCTCCATCGGGCGGATGACAGCGATAAGCCCGCCATAGCGGTTGCGCCGATCCCAAAAACCGGGATCGGAGCGGCGATCAACGACCGGCTTAGCCGAGCGGCTGCGCCCCGCTAGAGGCCGCTTCCTGCCGCTTCAGCCGCTGCGCAAAGCTCTTCCTGAACTTGCGCAGTTTCGGGGCGACCACCGCCATGCAATACGGATTGTTGTCGCCTTCGCGGGCGAAATATTCCTGGTGATAATCCTCGGCCGGATACCAGTCGCCAAGCGGCTCGATCGTGGTCGCGACCGGCTTGTCCCAATCGGCCTGCGCGCGATCGATCGCGGCGCGCGCCGCGGCCTCCTGTTCAGGCGAATGCGGGAAGATGGCTGATCTATATTGCGTGCCGATATCGTTGCCCTGACGGTTGAGCTGGGTCGGATCGTGCGTCGCGAAATAGATGTCGAGAATATCGTCATAGCCGATCTGGTCGGGATCGAAGCCGATCCGGATCGCTTCGGCATGACCGGTGTCGCCGTCGCAAACCTGCTTGTAGGTGGGATTGGTGACCTCGCCGCCCGTATAGCCGCTTTCCACCGAATGGACGCCTATGACATCGTCGAACACCGCCTCGGTGCACCAGAAGCATCCGCCCGCCAATGTCGCCTGCTGTTCCGCCATGATCGCCTCGCTCAAAATAGGATGAAAGCGAGATAGGGAGGGCCAAAGCCGATTGTAACCTCGCGCCGACCTAAATCCCGGAATGCATCATTTTTCGGCGGGAGGGTCGTGACGCGGCAAGGTGAAAGCGAAGATCGTGCCTCCGCCGTCTCGGTCCTCGGCCCAGATCTTGCCGCCATGCGCCTCGATGATCGTGCGGCTGATCGACAGGCCGATCCCCAGCCCATCGGCCTTGGTCCCCTGAAACGGCGTGAAGAGCGCGTGGCGTACCTTGGGCGATATGCCGGCGCCGGTATCGGCGACGCTCACCTGCACCTGATGCGGAGAGACGGTTCGTGTCCTGATCTCTATTTCGCGCTTTGGCTGGTCCTGCATCGCCTGAATCGCATTCCTGATCAGGTTGATCAGCACCTGCTGGATCTGAATCCGATCGACCTCCACCCATAAAGTTTCTGGATCCAGATCGACCTTGTGGCTGACGCCCATCAGATGTTCGTCGAGGAAAGCGAGCGCGCCGGCGCTTTCGATCAATTTGGCAAGCTCGCTCGGGCGAGTGGTCGAATTGCCCCGTGCCACCAGATCCCGGGTACGCCGAACGATGTGACCGGCGGTCAGCGCACCGCTTTCCGCTGCCTCCAGCGCGCGCCGTACTTCCGCGATGGCCGGGCCGGCCTCGTTTTCCAGCAAGCGCAGACTGCCACGCAGATAATTGGCGACCGCAGTCAGCGGCTGATTGAGTTCGTGCGCCAGGGTGGACGCCATCGTGCCCATGGCGCTGAGCCGTGAGACATGGATCAGTTCCGACTGCATCCGCCGCAATTCCTGGTCGGCGCGCTGGCGCTCGGTAAAATCGGTCATCGCGCCGACCGCGCGTATGGCTTTGCCGTCATCGTCATGAACGATGAAACCGCGGTCGAAGAAAATGCCGTAATCGCCATTCGCGCGCCTGAACCGATAAGTGGCAGACCAGCGAAACTTGCCGTGATCTATCGCATCATCCAGGGTCGCTACCGCTGTAATCTGATCGTCGGGGTGCACTCGATCTTTCCACCAATCGAACGAGGTGGTTCCGAGCCTTCGGCCCGGATAGCCGAGAGTCTCAGACGCCGAATCACTCCAATGAATCTCGTTGGTAAGGATATCGAGGTCCCAGATCGCGTCGTTGGTGGCGCGCGCCGCGAGCCGGTAAAGTTCCTCGGCCCTTGCGCGCGCGGCGGTGGAGATCCGGCGCTCCTCCACATCCTCGGTATAACCATACCAGCGGATCACCCGGCCTTCCTCGTCCCGCCTGGGTGCGGCGCGCGAACGAAAGGTGCGGTAGGTCCCATCCTTCATCCGCAACCGGAACTCGCCACTGTGGAGCTGCCCGGCCGCGACCGCCCGCCGCCAGTTGGTAGTGGCGCGCTCCAGGTCGTCGGGGTGCAGCGTCGCGAGCCAGCATTCGTGCGGATCGGCATCGGGGCTAAGCCCGGTAATCCTCGCAAATCCGTCGCTCGCCGAAAGCATCCGCCCCTCCGGAGAGGCGGTCCAGACCAATTGCTCGCTGAGTTCCAATGTATAGCGGTAAAGCTCCTCGCTCTCCCGAAGGCGTTCCTCGGCCGCGACGCGCTCGTCCATCTCGAGCAGCAGCCGTTCATTGGCGGTTCGGAGCTCCCGGGTCCGCGCCGTGACCCGGCGATCCATATCCTCGTTGAGCTGCCGGATGATTTCGTCCACCTCGCGGCGGGGAATCATATCTTCTTCAGGCGTGGGAGCCGTCGGGTCCCTGCTCATCCTCTTGCGTCCTCACGCTTCATGTCCGCTGCCCTTTTCGGAGCGGATCAGTTTTCCCGCGAAACTTCCACCGGTAATTCTGCCTGGACGGCAAGGGTGAGCACTTCCGCGAGGCTGCTCACTTGCAACCGGTCCATCATGTTGGCCCGGTGCATTTCCACCGTGCGAAGGCTGATATCCAGACGCTGGGCGAGCAGCTTGTTGGAAAGGCCGGCAACCAGGCCCTGCAACACCTCGCGTTCGCGTGCGGTCAATTGGCCGACCCGCTCCTCCGCATTGCGCTTCCGCTCGGCGGTAGCGCCCCGGTCCTGCAACAAAGTGAAGGCGCGATCGAGGCTGGTAAGCAGCAATTCCTCCCCGAACGGCTTTTCGATGAAATCGACGGCGCCGAGCTTCATCGCCCGAACCGCCACCGGAACTTCGCCATGCCCGGTCATGACCACGATCGGCCAATCGACCCGCCTCGATTCCAGTTCGGCCATCACCTGGAAACCATCCATTTTGGGCATCCGCACGTCCAGCAGGATGCAACCCGGCTTCAATCCCTCGAGACCGTTCAGAAAATCCTCCCCGTCGGTAAATGGCTGCGCTTCGATGCCCGCGGTACCGAGCATGAAGCTGATCGAGGATCGGACGTCGTGATCGTCGTCGACGATATAGATGATGCGGGAAGTCAGATCGAATATCCCTTTTCGGCCCGGGTCGGAAATGAACCGGCGGATTAATGGAGCAGCCAAGCGCCAAGTCAACCGCCCGTGTCCCGTGAAGCCTTTCAGTTGAGGCGTCTATCGGGCCGATTGGCACAAACAAAAGCCCGGCAACAGGAGTGGGGTTCCTGCGCCGGGCTTCGTATTTACGAAAGCGGCTGACCAGTAAAGCCGACATCCGAAAAGCTTCGCGCTGGGCGACGCCTGTTTGGGTAAAAGCTGATGGCGGCTGACCGCGCCAGCTAGGAAAACTACCGTAAAACTCGGTTAATGCCGTTTTTGCGCGCCGGATTCAGGAACATCCGGGCGCTGAGCCGGTTGGGGCGGCATCAGGAGGTTTCGGTGAACAACTCCCATATTCCGCATGACAGCGCCAGCCAGGTCACCGCCGAGGAGGGTGAGGTCCATGTCGACGGGCCCGGCGGGGTCGCGGTGTCTCTCACTCCCGATGCCGCGGAGGAGACCGGCAGGCGCCTGATCGCAGCCGCAACGAAAGCGCGTCAGCAGGCCGGCTCAAAGGAATGATTTAAGGCAATCGGGCCTAAAGCGCCGGGACAGATTGGCGGACCTTGAGCATTTCTGCCCAGGGATCCCGTTTCAAGGCGGCAAGGCGGCTCGGCAACGTTTCGACCGTGAAATTCGCCGGATCGAGTTTCTTGTCCAACTCCTCCCATTCGAGCGGGGTTGCTACGGGAGCACCTGGGCGCGAACGGGTGGAATAAGGGCCGACGGCGGTCGAGGTAGCGTCGTTGCGCAGATAATCGATGAATATCCGCCCACTTCGTTCGGCCTTTGAAATACGTGTCAAAAAGCGCTCTGGCGCATCTTCCGCCATCTCATTCGAAAGCCCCTTGGCGAAGGCCTTGACCTCGCGCCAGTCGGGGCCCGGGTCCAACGGCGCCACCACGTGCAATCCCTTACCGCCCGTCGTCTTGACGAAGCTGATCAGGCCTCTGGCTTTCAACCGTTCGCGCACTTCCAGTGCTGCGCGCACCACGTTGGCGAAATCCAGACCCTCGTCCGGATCGAGATCGAAGATGATCCGGTCGGGCTTGTCGGGCCGTTCGACGGTGACGCCCCAGGGATGCATTTCCAGGACGCCCATCTGGACCATCGCGACAAGCCCCTGCACGTCCTTCACATAGAGATAGGGATCGTCGAAACCCGGCACCTTCACCTCGTGCAATTGTTCGGGAACTCCCGAACCCGCGTGACGCTGATAGAAGCATTTCTTTTCCTGCCCAATCGGGCATCGAACCATGGTCAGTGGTCGGCTTGCGACATGGGGAAGCATGAGATCGGCGACCGTGACATAATGTTCGGCGAGCTGCTGCTTGGTGATGCCCTGGTCGGGGTAAAGGACCTTGTCGGGACTGCTGAGGCGCACCCCGGCTATGATGGTTTCGCTCGACTTTTCGCTCATCGAGCTTTCTCCAATTCCTTCAGCAGCTGCGCGGGCGGCGCTTCCTGTTCCAGCTGATCCATCCGGCATTGGCCCGGCGCCTTGTCTGGACGCCAGCGGAGGAATTTGGTGCCGTGACGGAACCGGTTGCCGGTGACATGGTCGTAGCGGACTTCGACCACCAATTCGGGCCGTAGCGGCTGCCAGTCGGCGGACCGTTCGCTGCTCCACCGGCTGGGGCCACCGGGCGCATTGCCGGTGAAGCCCGGCGCTTCCACCAGTTTTTCCAGTCTTTTGGTGAGCGCCGCCCGCTCGGCGGCCGGTATGGCCGAAGTGAAGCCGACATGATCGAGCTTGCCGTCGTCATTGTAGAGGCCGAGCAGCAAGGATCCCATGACGCGGCTTCCCGTGGCGTAGCGAAAGCCGCCGACCACGCAATCGGCGGTGCGCCTCTGCTTGATCTTGAACATCGCCCGCTCTCCGGCCTCGTAAGGGCCCTCGCGCCGCTTGCAGACCACCCCATCGAGCGCGCCGCCGGCGGAGTCCAGCCAGGCCTGAGCCAGAGAGCGATCCTCGGTAAAAGGCGACAGCAGCAAAGCGGGCGACCGCTCGCCTTTGTGCAGGCGCTCCAGTGCCTCGCGCCGCTCCGTCAGCGGCCGCTCCAGCAGGCTTTCCCCGGAAGGGGAAGCGAGGCAATCGAACAGCATCAATTGCGCCGGAGTTTCGGCCGCCAGTTTCCGAATCCGGCTTTCGGCCGGGTGCAGCCGCATCTGCAGGGAGTCGAACGAAAGCACGCCACCCACGGGAATGATGAGCTCTCCGTCCAGGATGCACGGATCGGCCTTCAGGCCCCGGATCATGTCGACAATTTCGGGGAAATAGCGCCCAAGCGGCTTCCCGGCCTTGGATTGAAGCTCCACCTCGTCTCCGTCGCGGAAGATAAGGCAGCGAAAGCCGTCCCATTTGGGCTCATAATAATAGCCCGCGCCATCGGGCAGCGAATCGACCAGCTTAGCCTCCATCGGGGCAAGGCCGGGCTGCACGGCGAGACGGCTGAAAGCGGCCACTGAAGCTCCTCGAGAAATCTTTCGAGCTTCAAAGCGCAGCACTTGTCGCGGGTTCCACGGGCAACTCCAGGTTAACCTCTATTGCCTATAATGAGACGAAAGGAGTCGGAAGCAAGGCGAATGGACCTGAAACGCGATCCAGTTCGTTGAGATGCTTAGACTTATAGGTGTAGAGTTTCCGCTTAGTCCGGGGAGGATCCCTCTGTCATGCTTACGCGACGGAACATATTGCAAAGGGGTGCCACCGCGGGATTGCTCGGCATTGCCGGACCTGCTTTGGCCAACCCCGTCTTCGCACCCGTGTTTGCGAAGCCCATCCCTTTCCAGCCGCGCATCAATCCAGGTTTGCTGGCCCGCGCGCGCGCCGCGATGGAGGCCAAGCGCCGGATGCTGCAATATACCGACGTGATCGGTATCGCAGATTATTCACAGCCGTCGAGCCAACAGCGTTTTTACCTGTTACACACGGGCAGCGGATTGGTTTCGTCCTACCAGGTCGCGCACGGCCGAGGCTCAGACCCTTGGCATAGCGGCTATCTCAATTATTTCTCGAATTCGCCTGGATCCGAAGCTTCTTCGGCGGGCGCCTATGTCACGGGCGACGTCTATTACGGCAAATATGGCCGCTCGCTGCGCCTCAAGGGCCTGGATTACAGCAACAATAATGCTGAGGCCCGCGCGATCGTGGTGCATTGCGCTAGCTATGCCGAACCCGAAATCGTCGACCGGTTCGGCAAATTGGGCCGCAGCGAAGGCTGCTTCACTTTGTCGCAACTCAGCCTTCAATATGTGCTGCAGCAGCTCGGTCCCGGCCGGCTGCTTTATTCCGACAAGGTCTGAGCGAACGTCGCACGCAGGAACGGGCGACCCCGAGAGGCCGCCCGCTCTAATTTTCTGAAATTCAATCCAGGATCGAAGCGAGAGCCGTCGAACCTGTATCCTTGAGCGCCGCGATTACCTTCGTGTCGCGCCCATAGACATCCTTATAGGCCACGATCCCGGCGCCGTCCTTGGCCGCGGCGGCGGTGAAATAGGTGATGTAGACAGGGGTCGCGACCAACGTATCGGCCTTCACCGTCTTGCCCGCAGCGATCGTCTGGTTGATCTTCGCCTGATCCCATTCCGGATTGCCGAGCAGCACGCGGGCAAAGGCCAGCGGGTCTTGGGTGCGGATGCAGCCATGGCTCAAGGCACGGGCATCGCGTGCGAACAGCGATTTGGACGGCGTATCGTGCAAATAGATGGCGTAATTGTTCGGCATCACGACCTTCATCCGGCCAAGCGAATTGCCGGCGCCCGGCGGCTGGCGATAGCGAACGCCGCCTTCAGGGGTCTTGACCGAAACATAGCCCTTCTTGCCACGCACTTCCTTGGCGATGCTGGCCGGCACTTCCCACCAGGGATTGAAGATCACGCCGGTGGCGACCGCGCTCAATTGCGGGGTCGGGGTCTTCACCGCGCCGACCACGCCACGGTGGCGCGCGACGACATGGCCGTTTTCGACCAGGGCCACGGTATAAGCGGGCACGTTGACGATCACGTAGCGGGGACCAAGCTCGCGCGGCAGCCAGCGCCAGCGTTCCAGATTGACGCGCGCCTTCTGCCGGGTGGCATCGTCCGGCGCCTTGGCGAGAACGCCCTTCAGCTCGGCATATTGGAGGTGCGTTGGAAGCAGGGAATTGAGCGCCGAGCGCACCGAATTTTCCTGGATGGCACGGTCCATCAGCGCAAATTGCTGCGCGCCGTCGAGGTCGGGATCCTTCATATGCCAGTCGTCCCGCGCCTGGATCGGGACGTTACCGAGAGCGAGGTCGGCGGAAAGGCGCAGGAAGCTGTCGCTGGCGGCGCGGTCCAGGGCCGCATCGTCGCGGCCGGAAAGCGCGGCGCGCAAGGCGTCGGGCTTATAATCGGCCGGGACCAGCCCCTCGTCACCCGCACTGTCGATATAGCCGAGCAGATCCTCGGCGGCGGCGCGGGTCCATTTGCGGGCCACCATATTACCTTGAAGGCCGCGATAGACCGTCTCGGCCTCCGAAAAAGCCGTGGCGGGGGCTTCGCCGGTCGCGATCTGCTGTTCGGTCGGCTTCTCGCCTGCCTGCAACTGGGCATAAGCCGGCGCGGCCGTGGTGGCGGCAAGCGCGATCAGAAGCGGCAGTTTGATAAGCTTGGACATGATGATCTCGGACTTTCCTGTCGGCCCCGAAGCCTATGCTCCGGCGCGCTGTGGCCCAGACTTACAACATACTGACCATGAACCACAAATTGACGTGCCCACCTTTTACAGCGTGTAGGGCATTCCGCCAACCCGTCTTGTCATGGATTAGCGACAGGCCGAGCCGCGGGCGCGATCACGTCAAGCGATTGAATCAGATACACAAATATAAGAGCGGCCGCCTTGTTTCCGCTTCATTACGGCATCGAAAAATTGATTCCCTGCGCCAGCGGCAATTCGTTGCTGTAATTGATCGTGTTGGTGGCGCGGCGCATATAAATGCGCCAGGCGTCGGACCCGCTTTCGCGCCCTCCCCCCGTTTCCTTTTCGCCGCCGAACGCCCCGCCTATTTCGGCGCCCGAGGGCCCGATATTGACGTTGACGATCCCGCAATCCGATCCGACCGCCGACAGGAACAGTTCGGCTTCCCTCAAATCATTGGTGAAGATGGAGGAGGAAAGCCCCTGAGGCGCCTCATTGTGCCGCGCGATCGCTTCATCGAGGCTCGCATAGCGCAGGACGTAAAGGATGGGCGCAAAGGTTTCGCGAAGAACGGCCGGGCTTTGCGCCGACATTTCGGCGATGGCCGGACGGACATAATAAGCGTTGGGAAAGCGATCGGCATACAGCCGTTCGCCACCCTCGATCTTGCCGCCCTCCGCCTGCGCGTCGGCGAGTGCAGTCTGCATGGCATCGAATCCCGCTTTGTCGATCAGGGGACCGACCAGCTTTTTCTCCAGCGGATTGCCGACCGGCACCTCGGCCCAGATCCGTTTCAGCCGGGGCAGCAATTGGTCATAAATCTCGTCATGGACGAACAGCCGCCGCAATGTGGTGCAGCGCTGCCCCGCGGTTCCGACCGCGGCAAAGGTGATGGCGCGTTCCGCCAGGTCCAGATCGGCGCTGGGCGCCACGACCATTCCATTATTGCCGCCAAGTTCCATAAGGCTGCGCCCGAAGCGCGCGGCGATGCGCGGCGCGACGGCGCGGCCCATGCGGGTCGATCCGGTAGCGGAGATGAGGGCCACGCGCGGATCGTCGACCAAAGCTTCGCCCGTTTCGCGCGCCCCCTGAACGACGATCGAAAGCCCGGCGGGGGCATCGCCGAACCGCTCCATCGCCCGTTCGAACAAGCTGTGGACGGCCACCGCGGTCAAAACCGTCTTTTCGGATGGTTTCCAGACCACGCTGTCGCCGCAAACGAAGGCGAGGCATGCGTTCCAGGCCCAGACCGCGACCGGGAAATTGAAGGCCGAAATCACGCCGACCACGCCCAAAGGATGCCAGGTTTCCATCATCCGGTGACCCGGCCGCTCGGTGGCGATGGTCAGCCCGTATAATTGCCGCGAAAGGCCGACCGCGAAATCGCAGATATCGATCATCTCCTGGACCTCGCCAAGGCCCTCTTCCAGGATCTTCCCTGCGTCGAGACAGACCAGACGGCCCAGCGCTTCCTTTTCCTCGCGAAGCACTTCGCCCAGCAGCCGTACCAATTCGCCACGGCGCGGCGGCGGCACCCGGCGCCAGGCGAGGAAAGCCCGATGCGCGCGGCCGACCGCTTCGCCGACCGCGTGGGCATCGGCCGAAGAAACCCGTCCCGTCTCGCACCCGTCGATCGGCGACCGGGCGCCAAGATCGCCTAAGGGCTGCGCAACTTTCATCTGCGCGAACAGGCGCGCGACTTCGGCTCCTGAATCGAAGGCGGAATCCGATGATCCGGTCAACTTCCTGCCTTCCAAAGCGCCTTCGCCGTTCGCAGGCCCTCGATCCCAGCCCGGATCGTTTCTGGTTGCTTGGCAAAGCAGAGCCGCACCACATTTCCCTCCGCGCCTTCATCGTAGAAAGCCGACATGGGAATAGCAGCGACGCCGGCCTCGCGTACCGCGCGTTCGCAAAAGTCCCGGTCGCTCGCCGCAATGCCCGAGGCGGCAAGGTCGATCGACAGGAAATAGGTGCCTTCTGCCGGGAGCGCGACAAAGCCGGCCTCGCCGAGACCCGCGATCGTCGTGTCGCGCGCCTGCTGGAAATTGGCCCGCATCGTTTCGAAATACATATCCTCCTTGCCGAGCCCATAGGCCGCAGCGGCCTGCAGATTGGGCGCGCTGGCAAAGGTCAGGAATTGGTGCGCCTTGGAAATGGGCACGGCCAACGTCTCGGGCGCGACGATCCAGCCGATCTTCCAGCCGGTCATCGAAAAGATCTTGCCCGCAGACCCGATCTTTACCGTCCGATCGCGCATCCCGGGAAAACTCGATAGCGGGATATGCCGGCGGCCGTCGAATATGACATGTTCCCAGACTTCGTCCGACAAGGCGATCACGCCATGGCGCAGGCAAGCCTCGGCCAGCAATTCCAATTCGTCGGCCCCGAACATCCGCCCAGTCGGATTATGCGGGTTGCAGAAGATCACCAATTTGGTGCGGTCAGTGAACGCCGCTGACAAAGCCTCTTCTGTGAGGCGCCAGTCGGGCGGTGTGAGCGACATGAACCTGGGGATCCCGCCGGCGCGCCGGACCATCGGCACATAGGCGTCGTAGAGTGGCTGGATCAGCAGCACTTCGTCGCCGGGCGCGACCATGGCCAGGATCGACGACGCCAGCGCCTCAGTCGCTCCCGAGGTGACGATCACCTCGTCCGCGCTCGTCCGCACATTCTGGTGCCGCGTATAATGGTCGGCGACCGCCTGGCGAAGCACCGGCAGCCCGCGCATCGGCGCATATTGGTTGGACCCGGTGCGGAGCGCGTCCGCCGCGAAATCCACCACATCGTCGGGCCAGCCGAAATCGGGGAAGCCCTGGCCCAGATTGACCGCGTCATGATCGCGGGCAAGGCCCGACATATGTTCGAAGATTGAGGTCGGCAGGGTGGCAAAGAGCGGGTTCATAGACGTTCGATCAGCGCCTGGGCGGCGAGCGGGTTGCGCACCTTTTCGCCAGCAATGAAGAAGACATAGGTTTCGCGCGCCGTGGGTGCCGGAGGCTCGGCCGAATAAGGAAACCCGTCTGGGCTTTCGCCTTTGACCCAGGATTTGGCGACTTTCGCCCAGCCGTCGAGCTCGGCCGCGCTATAACCAATCTCCTCCTCCTCGCGCGAACGCTGCAGACGGGCATAGACGATGTTTCCGCTGAGGTCCGGGATACAAGGATAATCGTCGGATTCGGCGAATACGATCCCCACCCCGGCGGCGCGCGCCATGCCTACGAATTCGGCATTGCGGAAGCTTTCGTGGCGTGGCTCCACCACATGGCTCAGCTTCACGCCGTTTTGGCGTTGAGGAAGCAGCTTCAGGAAGGCGCCGAAATCTTGCGGATCGAAGCGTTTTGTCCCCATGAACTGCCACAATATCGGGCCCAGCCGGTCGCCAAGCTCGGTCAGCCCCTGCGCGCAGAATTTCTCGACGCCCTCCCCGCCCTCACCAAGCACCTTGCGGTTGGTGCAAAAGCGCGACGCCTTGACCGCGAACTTGAACCCGTCGGGCACGGCCTTTGCCCAGCGTTCGAACAATTCCGGTCTTTGCAATTTGTAATAAGTGGCGTTGATCTCGGTCGCGGTCAGGTGCGCGCCCGCATATTCAAGCTGCTTCGTCTTGGCGAGCCCGACGGGATAAAAGGTCCCGCGCCACGGATCGAAATCCCAGCCGCCTACGCCGACATGGATGGAGGGTGCGGGCATCGGCGCTGTTTCTCCTGAATTGGCTTCGCAGCGCCAAGCCTGAAGGCTCCCCTGCTGAAATATTCCTTCATCATGGGCGCCCGCTATCGTCAATGGCAGCGATCAAAGATGATCGGCGGCGGATGGCACCCAAACCGTCGTGCCATTCCGGGCCGCTTCGGCCAAGCCATTGAGTTTTCACTCAACTGCGTTAGTTCTCCCAGGACAATCTTTGGCGCGACCCTCGTTTGACCAGGCCTGCCAATCCGGAGCCATGATGCCAAACAGACGCGTTCGGTCCTTTCTCACGATGCTGGAATCGCTTGGCGAACTCGCCTGGTTCCGGAATATCGAGACCAACGAGATGCGCTTCACGCCCGCATTCTGGGAAACGCTCGGCTATTCCCCCGACGAAGCACCCACCGACCGGGTCGGATTTTCGATGCTGATCCACCCGGGCGATATCCCGCATGTTCAGCGGGAAAGCGAACGCTTTATTGCGGGCGAGTCTTCCGTCCTCAATGTGGAATTCCGGGTTCGCGCCAAGCCGAAGGCCTGGCGCTGGTTCCAGCTCCGCGGCCGCGAGATCCAGCGCAGGGAAAATGGTGAGGCCCATATCGCAGCCGGAATCATGATCGACGTGGACGATATGCGGCGCAGCGAGATCAAGGCGCTCGAGGATCATGAACGGCTGACGCTCGCCATGCAGGGTTCCGGCGCGGGGCTTTGGGAACTGGACCTCCACAAGCGGGTGCTGATGCTCGATGCCCGAAGTGTGGAAATGCACGGCTTTCCACAGGACCTGCCGATGCCGATGGCCCTGGACCTTTGGCTGAACAAGGTCGATCCGGATCATCGTTTCCACACCGCGGCGGCCTTTCGCAAGGCGTTGGAGGGTAACAGTATCTTCGTTACCGAATATAGCGTGGATTCGGGGTCGCGGTGGATCAATGGCTTCGGCAAGGCCATATTGAACCAGGACGGCGAGCCGATACGCTTCGTCGGCCTCAATTTCGATGTTTCCGAACGGAAGCGTTCGGAAAATATGATCGAACAGATGCGCAACGAATTGCTCCACACGTCCCGGGTTTCGGCGATGGGCGCGATGGCGGCGACCCTGGCGCATGAGCTGAACCAGCCGCTGACCGCGATCGCCAATTATTCGACCGGTTTGATGCGGATCGCCGCGGACAATGATGACGATCGTGAGATGCAGGCGGCCCAAGCAATCAAGGACAATGCCCAGCGTGCGGGCGAGATCATCCGCCGCATGCGCGAAATGGCGAAGGGCGAAAACGTCCGCAAGGATGTGATCAAGTTCGACCCGCTGGTGAAGGAAGCCGCCGGTTATGCCAGCGCCGGATGTGAAGGCATTTCGTTCGACCTGCAGCTGAACGATGGCGTCACGGTGATGGGCGATTCGGTGCAGATCCAGCAGGTGCTGATCAACCTTATCCGCAACGCCTGCCAGGCCATGGAGAAAATGGAAGGCACAAAGCAAGTGACCGTCACCAAAGTCGACCTGGCCGACGCCGTGCAGATTTGCGTGGCCGATTGCGGTTCTGGCATTCCCAAAGAGCTGATGCCCAATATCTTCGAAGCCAATGTCACCACCAAGGCCGAAGGAATGGGCATCGGCCTTTCGATCAGCCGCACCATCGTCGAGGCGCATGGCGGGAAATTGTGGGCGGAAAATACGGGCAATGGGGCGCGCTTCTGTTTCACGCTGCCGATTGCAGGGGCATCAGGATAGGCGGCCCGGCCTGGTTGAGGAAGTTGGCGAGCAAAAGGTCGCCATAGGTGGTCAGGATCGATTCCGGATGGAATTGCAGCCCCGTCTGCCGGGCGACCGGATCGCTGATCGCCATCGCCATGCCGTCAATCGCCGCATGCACCGTGAACCGCCCAGGCACTTCGCGAGTGCAGAGGCTATGATACCTCCCGATCCGTAGCGGAGCCTTCAATCCGGCAAAGGGCCCGGCACCATCATGTTCCAGCAGGCTGGCCTTGCCATGGACCGGCTGATCGGCGCGGCAAATCCGCCCGCCCGCCCGCTCGACGATCGCCTGGTGGCCAAGGCATATCCCCAGCAACGGCACCCGCCCGATCGCGAGTCCGATCAATTCCAGGCAGCACCCTGCCCCGGCCGGCCCGCCCGGCCCAGGCGACAGCACGATCAGCGCCCCTGATCCTTCCGCCATGGCCAGCGCGTCGGCGGCGGCGATCCCGTTTCGGACCGTGCGGACCATGCAGCCGAGCCGCTGGAAAGCCTCGACCAGATTGAAGGTGAAGCTATCCAGATTATCGATCAGGAGGACATTGCTCGTCATCGGCCGCCCCCGGCAGCCACATTGGCCAGCACCGACAAAAGCGCCGATGCCTTGCGCCGGGTCTCGTCGGCCTCCCCTTGCGGATCGGAATCATGCACCACGCCGGCGCCGGCCCGGACATAGGCCATGCCGTCACGCACGAAGGCGGATCGGATGACCACCGCCATATCCATCATCCCGTCGCCGTTGATCCATCCGACCGCGCCTCCATAATGGCCCCGGCGGGTCCGCTCCACTTCCCGAAGCAGCTCCATCGCCCTGATCTTGGGGGCGCCGGTCAACGTTCCGACGTTCAGGCAGGCCGAAAGCGCATCCACCGCGTCAAAGCCGATCGCCAGCCGTCCGGTGACCGAGGACACAAGGTGCATGACGCGGGCATAACGTTCGACTGTCATCAGCTTTGCGACCCGCCGCGTTCCGGGGATGCTGATCCGCGCGACATCGTTTCGGGCAAGATCGACCAGCATCATATGTTCGGCCAGCTCCTTTCCATCCAGCCGCAATTCGCCTTCCAGCCGGTCATCCTCGTCGGTCGTCGCCCCCCGCGGCCTGGTGCCCGCGATCGGCCGCACTTCGACGCTGCTCCACCCCCCATCCCGAAACACGCGCACCGACGTTTCGGGCGAGGCTCCGAACAAGGTGAAATCTTCCCCCTGCACCAGGAAGCGATAGGAATTGGGCTCGATCCGGCGGAGCGCGGCATAAGCGGCCAGGGCGTCCGGGCACGAGGCCCGAAAGGTTCGCGAGGGGACGATCTGATAGACCTCCCCCGCCGCAATCTCTTCCTTCAGCCTGGCGACCACGGCCCTATAGGCTTCATCGTCCAGATCGACCTCGAACTCAGGCGGTTCGCGCGCCGGTTCCAGCGGGGGATCGGGCTCGAACACCGCGTGGTCGGCAACCTGGGCGCAGGCTTGTACAAGCCGCTCCAGCCGCTGGACCGCGTCATGATGATTCCGCGCTGCCTGGGCCGGATCGTCGTCCCGGAATGCCGCGCAAAGAATGCGGGGCGGGCCGCCGGGTTCGAACAGCAAAAGCGTTTCCGGTATCCAGAACAGATAATCAGGAAAGCCGATCGGGTCCTCCGCATATTCGGGCAATTCCTCTCGCGCCGCCGCATAGTCGAACGCGACGATCCCGAACGCCGCGTCCGCGAAAGGCTCGTCGCTGTCGCGCCCGGCCGAACGGAGCAAGGCGCGAATGGCGTGCAGCGGCGATGGCGCCATCAGCCTCTGTTCGGAATCCACGCTTCCATTGACCGGAAAGCGAAGCTGCAGGCCATTTCGCTCCCCCGGCGCCGCATATTCCGCCAACGCCGTCCGGAGCGCCGCCAGCAGGCTTTCGCCGTTCGTGGACAAGGCGTGCAGAATGACCTCTTCGCCCCGGCATTCGGCACGAACCGCGGCGCGGTGCATCAGCAGGGTGGGGCCGTTCATCGCCTCGAACAGACCCGTATCGGGCTTTACCCCGAGCGCGGCATATAGCGCGAACGGATCGTGAAGCGCCGAAAGCCGTCGTTGAACCACGCCCGCCAAGGGCGGCATTTCCGTTCGGCCAGCCATATTCAGAGCTTTCGGCCGACCGCCTGCGCCACGGGCGCGAGCGCTTTCATCAGCGTTTCGAACTGCGCCGGATAAAGCGATTGCGCACCGTCGGACAAAGCCGCGGCGGGGTTTTCGTGGACTTCGACCATGATCCCATCCGCGCCGCAGGCCACAGCGGCGAGCGCCATGGGCGTCACCAATTCGCGAATGCCGGTGCCGTGCGAGGGATCGACGATCACCGGCAAATGCGTCCGTTGTTTGATATAGGGGATGGCGTTCAGATCGAGCGTGTTGCGCGTGGCGGTTTCGAACGTGCGGATGCCGCGTTCGCACAGCACCACCTGGTCGTTGCCCGAAGCGAGCAGATATTCGGCCGCGAGCAGCCATTCTTCGATCCTGGCGGACAGGCCGCGTTTCAAAAGCACCGGTTTTCCCGACCGGCCCACGGCGCGCAGCAAGGCGAAATTATGCATGTTGCGCGCACCGATCTGAAGCGCGTCGGCATGTTCGGCGACCAGATCCACTTCGGCTGTGTCCATCACCTCCGTCACCACCGGCATTCCCAGTTCGTCGCCCACTTCGCGCAGGATCGAAAGTCCGGCCGGTCCGTGGCCGCTAAAGCCATAGGGGCTGGTCCGCGGCTTGTAGGCCCCGGCGCGAAGGATCGTCGCGCCGCCCTTGCGGGCAGCCATGGCGCTGGCGCGCATCTGCGCGGGCGTTTCCACCGCGCAGGGCCCGGCAATCACCACCAGGCTGCTTCCGCCGATCGCCACGCCGCCGATCCGGACGATCGTGTCATGGGCATGAAGTTCGCGGCTGACCAATTTGTAGGGCGCCAATATGGGCTTCACCGATTCCACGTCCGGATCGCCGTCGAGCGCAAGTTCGGCCAGGACCCGCTCGTCGCCCAGGGCGCCCAGCACCACGCGTTCCGACCCCGGCATGTGAAGTGGCTGCAGCCCCGCGTCGGATATTCGTTTCAGCAGCCGCTCGGCGCTTTCCGGGGTGGCTTTGGGTTTCAGGACGATGATCATCAAATTGGCTTTCTGGCTGAATTTTGGGAATAAAAAAACGGCCCGCCTGAGGCGGGCCGTTCGGAAATCGATCAATCTCTTCCACGGAAGAGAATCTGCGATCCTACACAGGCGCGCCCTCAGGCCCCGAAGCAAGCCAGCGCCACCAACGATAAGACGCGCGCGCCCGCACAGCCGCCGAATCGGCGAACATGGATGCGAGGGGCGAATGACTTTGCATGTTTCGCTCGCTAGTCGTGCGTGGCGGGGTGGTCAAGAAGTGCGGCGGCAAACATCTTCGAAGCCAGCAACTCTTGGGCGGAGGAAAAGGCATGGGCCTGTCGATCAGCCGCACGATCGTGGAGGCGCGTGATGGGAGGTCGGATTGGGTTGAGGGCTAGCCCCCCTCGGCGAGGGAATAGCTTGTGCTGCGGCCACCGCCAGGTTCGCGCGCGAGGACCCCTTTATCGACGAGATCAGCGATGTCACGCGCAGCGGTGTCTTGCGATGTCTTCGCCAGTTTGGCGTATTTTGAGCTGGTGAGATTGCCTTCAAACGGCCCCAGCACCCGATTGAGAACCCGGCGTTGGCGATCGTTTAGAATTACGCTCTCGTGGAGCTCCCAAAAACGAGCCTTGCGCATGACCGAATTGAATATCTCATCGGCACCACCGAAAGCGCGGCCTAAACATTCCAGGAACCAGGTCAGCCAGCCTGTGATGTCGAGGTCGCCCTTCTGTGTTGCCTCAAGCATTTCATAATAGGCCTCACGCTCCGCGCGGATCTGGGCGGACATGCTGTAAAAGCGTTGCGGACTGTCTTCTGACCGCGCCAGCGCCATATCGGCAATGGCGCGGGCGATGCGGCCGTTTCCGTCGTCGAACGGATGTATGGTGATAAACCACAGATGGGCGACGCCGGCTTTGAGCACCGGGTCGATGCCTTTGTCTGCTTCGAACCAGCTAAGAAATGCCTTCATTTCCCGATCAAGATTTTCCGCGGGCGGCGCTTCATAATGGACTTTTTGGCGGCCGATTGGCCCGGAAACAACCTGCATCGCGCCGTGGGAATCGTCACGCCACGCGCCGACGACGATGCGCGACATGCCGCTGCGGCCGGTCGGAAACAAAGCTGCATGCCAGCCGAACAGACGTTCGGCGGTGAGCTCCTCCCTATATTTTTGGGTCGCATCGAGCACCATCTCGACGACGCCTTCGACAGCTCTGTCGGCCGGGACGAGTCCGGCGATGTCGAGGCCAAGGCGTCGCGAGATCGATGAACGGACCTGATCCTTGTCCAGAATTTCACCCTCGATTTCGGAAGATTTCAGGACGTCCTCGGTCAGGGTTTGCAGGACGGCCTCGGTCCGTAGCGGAAAGCCGAGCGTTTCCATTCGGCCGAGCAAACGGCCTTGGCGATGGCGCACGTCTGCAAGCAGGGCAGCGGGATGGTCGTCGCGCCACTGAAATTTTGGCCAGGATTTGTGTTCGTATAAGTAAGTCATAATCTCCGCATCTTTGCGGACTTTATAGACTATGTTCTCCGCAAAGAAAAGAGTTATCCTCCGCAGTTCTGCGGAGAATAAGAAAACTTAATCTCCGCAAGCTCACAGGAGACAGCCTCTGCAAATACTCAACATTCGTCCGTCTGCGACGATTAAGGGTAGCTCCTTCAACTGCATCCTTCGACATATTGGATGCTGGGGCCGCCGGCATGGATGGCGCTGACGACACCCTTGCCGTCTATCTCATACCTGATCCCGCGGGCGGATGGCGCCGTCACAGAGGCTGATCCCGAGCCCCCGCCTCCGCCGACCCAGGCGTCCATATAGGCGGCAGGCTTGCCGACATATTCATGGGGGGAAGTGATCGCAGCGGCCCCGTAAGCTCCTGCCACCTCGCCTGCCCCGTCACCGACGCCGAGGCCCTTGTCCGTTCGGACCGGTGAATCATTGATCAGCGACACACGGCTCAGCCGGCCCTTTTCCACCATCACCAGCAATCCACGCGGCGCCCGCGCCGGCCTGAATTGATCGCAAACCGAAGGCTCCGCGCCGCCCACCGCGCCAGGATCGGCATCAGGCCCCAATGCGGCGCCGATCTCGGCCAGCGTCATCCCGATCTTCAACGGCCCCCACCCTTCCGGAGTTAGAGCGGCCAGCGCCAAAGCATCCTCTTCTTCAGGATCTTTGGGCGTTGCCGGCGGGGCCGGAGCTGCATTTCCCGCCCGCTCCGAAGCGGTCGCTCCATTGTCAGCCTCCTCCCCATCTTGATCCGCCTTCCCGCAGGCGAGCAGCAGGAGCGGAAGGATGAACGCTGTTGTGAATGTCTTGAATGCCATTGGATAATTTTCCCGGAGAAGGGCGAAGGTGAGCGCTAAATGGCCGGAACTGCCCATATGTTGCATCCATCATCTGCGGAACGAATCTCGCCGCCGAGCCGCAGCGATGGGGCGTGAGCGCGGGAGGATTGGAGCCCGCAACCCAGACGCTCCCGCTTACGAGGCTGTCGGGACACAGCAGTTCGCTATTGTTCGACGGCCGCGTATCCCCCAAGAATTGAGCGATGGGGGAATCGCCGGACATCGACGCATTCATCGCGCACTGGCGGGAAACTGGTGGGTCGGAACTTGCGAACACGCAAAGCTTCATCAACGGCTTGTGCCGGCTTCTCGGTGTGGAGCCTGCGGCCGGCAGCCGGGTCGATGATGCACATAACGACTATGTGTTTGAACGCCGCGTGTTTCAGGACAATGGTGACGGCACTGCCAGCTTTGGCCGCATAGATTGTTACAAGCGCGACTGTTTTATCCTGGAGGCGAAGCAGGGCAGCGATGCGGACCGGGCCGCGGCCGAACGCGGCGAGGATGATCTTGACCTTTTCGGCCAATCGGCAAGGGCGAGGGTCAAACGGGGCACGGCCCGACGCGGTACGCCGGGCTGGGCCAAGGCGATGGTCCAGGCCAAGGGTCAGGCCGAGCGTTATGCGAAGGCGCTTCCGTCCGATCACGGCTGGCCGCCATTCCTGCTGGTGGCGGACATCGGCTATTGCATCGAAGTCTACGCGGATTTCACCGGGACCGGAAAGGCATACGCACAGTTCCCGGATCGGGCGCGCTACCGGATCATGCTGGAGGATCTTCAATATAACGAAGTGCGTGATCGCCTGCGTGCGATTTGGATTGATCCGAAGAGCTTGGATCCTACCGCGCGCGCCGCCAGCGTCACCCGCGATATAGCCAACTTGCTGGCCACAGTGGCGCGCCGGATCGAGAAGCGCGGGTACAATGCCGAAACGACCAGCGGCTTCCTGATGCGCGTGCTGTTCACGATGTTTGCCGAGGACAGCGGCCTGATCTCGGAGGGCAGCTTTACTGGCTTACTCAAGAACCAACGCGCCCATCCGGAGCATCTTCAGCAGCAACTTTCCGCTTTGTGGGCCGCGATGGACAAGGGTGAGTTCTCGCCAGCTCTGGGCGTACCGCTGAAAAAATTTAACGGCTATCTGTTCAAGGATCGGGCGGCGATTCCGCTGGATGCGGAAGAATTGGAGGTCCTGATTCAGGCGGGCGAGCATGTTTGGACGGAAGTCGAGCCGGCAATTTTCGGCACGCTGTTGGAACGCGCTCTCGACCCGAAAGAGCGCGCCAAATTGGGCGCCCATTACACGCCGCGCGCCTATGTGGAGCGGCTGATCGGACCCACAATCATGGAGCCTCTTCGCGCCGACTGGGATGGTGTACGAGGGGCGGCCACCACGCTGATCGATGAAGGCAAGGCCGATGAGGCGCGGCTTCATATCGAGGCGTTTCACAGGCGCTTGGCGCAAACCAAAGTGCTCGACCCTGCCTGTGGCACCGGCAACTTCCTTTATGTCGCCATGGCGCGGATGAAAGAGCTTGAGGGCGAAGTGCTCGACCTGCTCGTAGAGCTCGGCGACGATCAATATGTCGCCGAAATCACTGGCCACACGATCACGCCGGAAAATTTCCTAGGTATCGAGATCAATCCCCGCGCGGCCGGCATTGCCCAACTCGTGCTGTGGATCGGGTATCTGCAATGGCATTTCCGGGTGAACGGGAAAGATCGACCGCCGCCCGAACCGATCCTTCGGGACGTCCGTACCATCGAGAACCGGGATGCGCTAATCGACTATGATGACAAGGTGCTCGAACGGGATGGTTATGGACAGCCCGCCACCCGCTGGGACGGAGAAGCTATGAAGGTCCATCCGGTTACCGGACGCAAAGTACCAGACGAGGAGGCAAGGATAGAGGTTTACCGCTATATCAAACCCCGCGCAGCCAAGTGGCCCAAGGCCGACTTCATTGTCGGCAACCCGCCATTTATTGGGGCGAAGTATTTTCGAGAAAGGCTCGGTGATGGCTATGTCAAGGCGCTGTTCAGCACCACTGATGTCCCAGAAAGCGCCGATTTCGTGATGCACTGGTGGGACAAGGCAGCGCTTGCCGCACGAAAGGGAGGCGCGCGCCGGTTCGGTTTCGTCACGACCAACTCGATTACGCAAATGTTCAGTCGGCGAGTGATAGCGAAACATCTGGACGCCAAAGACCCTCTCCACCTTCTTTTTGCGATCCCTGATCATCCATGGGTGGAAGAGAGGGGCGGAGCGGCGGTGCGCATCGCTATGACTGTCGCCTCAAAGGGTAGGGCAGTCGGCCACCATTGGTCCGTAGCGGATGAAAGCGGCGCGCCCGAACACCTCACGTACACTGTAAAGGTGGGCCCAATTGGCCGTGATTTGCGCGTTGGAGATCACGTAGCGGAAACGGTTGCTCTAAAATCAAACAGTGAACTAGCTTCACGAGGCGTTCAATTGATGGGGGATGGCTTCATCGTTACGCGGAAGCAGGCAGCGGCGCTTGCGCAGAATAAATTCCTCCGTGCCCAGCCAACGCATATCCGCACCGGGTTTGAGGATGGTGAAGCCGTCATCTTCGAATATCGCCACGGGCGCGATCTTACTTCACGCCCGCGCGGCGTCATGGTGATAGACTTATTCGGATTGAGTGAAGCCGAGGCGCGTGAACGACATCCAGCCGTCTACCAGCACTTGCTTGCTAACGTAAAGCCGCGCCGCGACCAGAATAACCGCCCGAGCTATCGCCATAATTGGTGGGTTTTCGGTGAACAGCGTCCCGAAATTCGCAAGGCGCTACGAGGTCTTAAACGCTACATTGCGACAGTTGTTACCACGAAGCATCGTGTGTTCCAGTTCCTGCCGATTTCGGTCCTTCCAGATGACGCGCTTATCAATATTGCTCTAGACGAAGCCTACATCTTGGGTGTCTTGAGTAGCCGGTATCATCTCGTATGGGCATTAGAGACCGGCGGTTCATTGGAAGATCGGCCCCGATACAACAATTCTCGCTGTTTCGATCCCTTCCCGTTCCCATCCGAGGTTCCTGAAGCGCTTAAGGACCGCATCAGAGCAGAGGCCGAGGCGCTCGACGCCCTGCGCAAGCGTGTGCTCGCTGAGCACGAAGAACTAGGTGTTTAGTCCCGTTGTATGGTGGTACGATTGATCATCATATTTGGCGGGAGGAGCTATGGGCCAGATTCTACACGGCAGCGCCACGACGACTGAGGCAGTCCGTCGAGCGATACAGCGGAGT
>JACDEE010000061.1 GCA_013816585.1 Sphingosinicella sp.
CTCGGCGCTGGACGATCACTTCGACCGGCAATGGCATCAAGAGATGGGTACCGGCGCCCAGCGAGCCAAACGCAGAAGAAACGGACAAGGCAATTGGAGACTCATCCGCTACGCGGATGACCGTGTGCCACGAACGCGACTGGAGGTTGCGATGTAGAAGATCGTGCTAATAGTCGCGGTGCTGCACTGGTGATGGAGGTATGGCCCTCCGGGATCGCTGTGCAGGCGGAGATCCCAAATCACCGCAAGCTGCGTCGGTGAATGAGCCGGGGTGGTGAGCGTTGCGGAAAAGGCACCCTTGATGGTGTCAGATGCGAACCGAGAAGGCGAACGTGAGTGAACCACTGCTGAAGTGTCGAAAGCGTAGCGACGACATCAAAACCGGGGTCCAGTTGTTGCCCCGGGATGAGTCAGGGGGATACCTGTTTACTGCCCTGGTGGTGTCCGGCATGAAGGTGGCGCGAGCTCGGTTCAGGCGCCAGTGTGGAACGTGGGAACGCCTCGCCCCGATACAGTCGGCCGGGTGTTGGAGCGGCTGGCGAGAGGGAGGACCCCAAGCAGCGGAAACTGTGAGGGGCAGAGTACCGATGCGGGGCAGGCGGGCGGACCGTCTCGTAGTAGCGGTGATGCCTGGTAATGCGGGCGGAGCGAAGGGGACGGGTTGCCCTGGTTCGGTCGACGATCAACCGGATCTTCCGGGAGGAGTTGGGTGAGCGAACTGAAGCAGCAGGACAAGCCGTTTGAGATTTCCAAGTGGGTGGTGTGGGAGGCGTATCAGAGGGTCAAGGCCAACAAGGGTGCGGCCGGGGTGGATGACGTGTCGATCGCCGAGTTCGAACAGGATCGCGATAAGCACCTGTATCGAATTTGGAACCGTATGTCGTCGGGAAGCTATTTCCCGCCACCGGTCAAGGCCGTGGAGATTCCCAAGCCTGGCGGCAAGGGAGTGAGAGTCCTCGGTGTGCCTACTATCGCGGACCGGGTCGCGCAGACGGTGGCCAGGATGTATCTGGAGCCGACGGTGGAACCTATCTTCCACCCGGACTCCTACGGATACCGTCCGGGCCGCTCGGCGCTGGACGCGGTGGGGGTGTGCCGGGAGCGTTGTTGGAGAACGGACTGGGTCGTTGACCTGGACATCAAGGCGTTCTTCGACACTGTGCCACACGATCTTGTTCTCAAGGCGGTGGCACATCACACCGACCAGAAGTGGATCCTGCTGTATGTGACGCGGTGGCTACAAGCACCGATACAACAGCGCGATGGCACGCTGGTCGATCGGGATCGTGGCACCCCACAAGGGTCGGCGATCTCCCCGTTGCTGGCTAACCTGTTCATGCACTACGCGTTCGACGTGTGGATGGTCCGGGAATATCCGAACCTGAAGTTCGAACGCTACTGCGATGACGCAGTGGTGCACTGCGGCAGCGAGCGGCAAGCCCGCCAAGTGCGGGACGCCATCGCGGCGCGGCTGGCGCAGGTCGGTCTGGAACTGCATCCGGACAAGACGCGCATCGTGTACTGCAAGGACGCCGACCGGCGCGGCTCACATGAGCATACGTCGTTCACGTTCCTGGCGTACACGTTTCGTCCACGGCTGGCCCGCAATAAGTACGGGAAGCACTTCGTGAACTTCCTGCCGGCGGTCAGCCGGGACGCGGTCACCGCGATGGGCCGCAAGATGCGTTCGTGGCATATCGCGAAACGCAGTGACAAGTCCCTCGACGACCTTGCACGGATGTTCAATCCCATCGTGCAAGGCTGGATCAACTACTATGGGCGCTTCTACAAGTCCATGTTGTATCCCCTCCTGCGGCGCATCAATCGACATCTGATGCGCTGGGCCTGCCGAAAGTACAAACGGTTGAAACGTCGTGAGCGAAAAGCCATGCATTGGCTGGCCGAGGTGGCCAAACGGGCACCACGGCTGTTCGCTCACTGGCGCTTCGGATTACGTCCTGACGGCTGGGCAATGGGAGCCGGATGAGTCGAGAGGTTCAAGTCCGGTTCTGCGAGAGGCCGGGGGTGCGATTCCCCCGGCCTACTCTCCGTGTGCCACGAACGCGACTGGAGGTTGCGATGTAGAAGATCGTGCTAATAGTCGCGGTGCTGCACTGGTGATGGAGGTATGGCCCTCCGGGATCGCTGTGCAGGCGGAGATCCCAAATCACCGCA
>JACDEE010000035.1 GCA_013816585.1 Sphingosinicella sp.
GCTACTTGGCAGCCCTGCTGCCGTGGGCATGGCTTTGGTTGAGGCGCATTGTGCCGGGAGCCCTTGGCTGTCTCCTCAGGAGGCCGCCGCCCGCGCTCGGGTTAGCGACGATACCGCCCGCCGTAGGCTTGTCGAACTCGTGCAAGTCGGTCGCGCCGTGTCGCGACAAGCTGAGCCCAACGTGGGCAGCCTCTACAGGATTGCTCCCGAGATAGCTGAAAGCATCATGGCGAAGCTCGCACCAGCTGCCCCAGTGGCAGTGCCCGCGCTCAACTACGGCTAAGCCCACACGCGCCTGAGCTATCTCTATTATACATCGGGACTTATTCTGCCTGCCGTTCCGCCTTGCGGGAGAAGCTACGCTAGGCCCCATCCCCCCCCACATTCTTACGACAGGAACCATATGGCGACCTTCACAGTCACCACCGAGCTAATTGAGAGCCCCCAAGCGGAGGCGTACTTTACCCGCGCGGACCGACGCGTGATGATTGGCCTTCGCGCCACTCTGGAAATGCTGCGCCTACCCGTGCCGAACTACGCTCAGCGGCGCAAACCCGGCGCTACACCCGCCAAGGCCGCGCTCGCTGCCTACGTGGCGGATAACCCGACACCCCGGCGCATGATTCTACCGGAGCGAAAGCCGAACGCTACGCCGGAAAGGATTGCCGCCGTGCAAGCCGCCAAGGCTGCCCCGGCTGGGCAAACCCCCGCACTCTACGATCAAGTTTTCTCGGGCTGATTAGCCCTCCCTTCCAACCGCCAGGACAATTAATGACAGATACCGCCAACCCCGGAGAACGGACGCTAAGCGCCGCTTCAAACCTATTCCGCGTCATGCAAGAGCTTAGCGAAGCTCAGGCAGACGTAGCCTTGCTGGAACGCCTTAAGGGCGCGGAGGCTCGCGTTAAGCGCCTCACTGCTGAGCAGCAGACCGCTGTTGCTGAGCAAGACGCTGCCATGACGGCGGAAGCCGAAGCTGCCGAAGCCGCTAAGTTCCAAGGGTTCACGGACATCACGGTTAAGGACAAGCGGCCCGCTGAGTCCAACGTCCTCACTTCCACGTTCCAGATCACGTACACCCGCTTAACTTTCGACATGGACGCCAACGCTAGCGTGCCTATGCCGCATACGTGCAACGGCTTCGGGGAGCTTCCGAACCTCGCCTTTGATTACCTCGTGGATAAGTACCCGCAGAGGATACCGGCTAAGATTATGGCGCTTGCTCCAGGTGAACCTCGGGAAGCCTTCAAGCGGTACTTCATGGGCCTGAAACGCGGCTATCTTAAAGGGTCGCTGGTATGAGCAACGCCCGTACACTTGCCGCGATACGAAAGGCTGCCCCGGAACAAGACCGTAGCAGCCCAGCCCTTAGCCGTAAGGAGGACCCTCAGAGCTTCCGGTCGGAAAGCACCCGATATGTCCCGGTAGATCTTAGGCCACGTGACCTAGACCAGCTTAGCCGCATGGTCGGCCCCTATGCAGAGGCGGCGGGAGTGCAGGCGGTATGGGGCGCAGTGAGTAGGTGGCTCATGTGGCAGTCGAATAACGATGCCCTTAGCAATGCGATTAAAGTGGCGTCGGTTGCCCTCGTCCTTTGCGTTGAAAGCGATGCATGGCGGCTTGGCTATCCTAACCTTAGCGGCGAACGAGACACCCCTGTTCTGCACACTCTCACTTTGGAAGCGCACGAGGAGGCTAGACGCGTCGGGGCTGAGACCATCGCGGATTGGGAGCGCGCGGGTTCGCCGCACCTCATGACCGCCATCGAATACATTCATAAGTACATCCACGCCTGCATGCGGGCGGAAACAGAAAGGACAGCCGCTTGACGGCCCTAACAATCAAAGAGCGGGCTAAGGTCAACGCTGCGCTCTGCATAATCCATGACAACAGAGCTGACGCTGGCGCCGTAACTGAGGTTGCGCGTAATGCTATCGCAGGTGGCCTAACGGCCGCGGCTGCATATGAGCGTGCCCTCAATGGCTTCGTCGCTGAGAACCCCATCTTTGCGCCGGCTATTTCTAAGGTCATTCAACTCGTAGGTGCCAGTAGTCCACAGACTGTAGCCAAGTATGATCGGGCGCTAACAGAATACATTGAGACAGGTAGCAATGAGGCCCTAACGGCGCTTGCTCCTACCATTGCGAAAGATAGCATCGCCCTCGCCATCCATAACGGCGAAATGACGGAAGCCGATCTTGCTAACGGCGGCTTGGCCATGGCTCTAGGCTTCGATCCCGGCCCCGTTTTGCAGGAAGCGTATGCAGCCATAGAGCCCGCGCGAACTGGGCCATTGCAAGAAAGCAGTGCACCGGCATCTATCGGGGATAGCCAAGTCTCCGCAGTCGCAGGACCCGGCTACGTTGCTCCCAGAGCGCAGCGCGAATGGGCGGGGGTCGCTCGCACCGGCTTTGCTGCCGTGCCCTCCGTATCCCATGGCTTGACGCCGAACGCTGCACGAGAGGCGGAACGTGCGTCCGCCGTTAGCTCCGGGCGCGCCATCTTTGATGAGGCCGCGTCAAATGCCTGAGCGCCAAACCTTCGCGTTCAAGGGGGCAGACCCAGTTCAGTCCCGTCCTACCGCGTCCGGTGCCTCCCGTGGGGTTCAGGTCCAAGGCGGCAATAGTCAGGGGGAAGTCACAACGGCTTCCCCTCAGACTTCCCCCGGCCCCGTCGCAGGGCAGCTAGGGCAATACTTTGAAGGGCTAATGCAGCCCTACGTCGAGCGTAAGCAGAAGGAAAAGTTCTTTGAGGGCTTCACCGCCGCTGCTAGCGGTATCGGCGTAGAGGAGCTTGTTAGCTCTAAGAACCCCATCAACCGCATCTTCGGCCCCACCGGGTACGAGCAGGGCGCACAGTTTTACACGGCTAACACCGCGCTGGATAAGTTCAGTGGCGAGGTGCTTACGGACATAGACACGCTCAAGAAACTACCCCCGCAGGAAGCCGCTAGGTTACTGGCTGCTAAGTCCGACGAACTAATGACCGGCGACACCGGCAGCAACATGCTGATCCAGGCGGGACTTATGGAGCGTATGGGTCCGGTGATGAATACCGTGGCTAAGGCTAGGGTAGAGTGGCAGCAGACCACAGCCGTTAACAGTATGACCGTGGCACACGACACCGCAGCCGACACCTTGCAGACCGTCATGGTCGCGCAGGCTCAGATGTCGGACCCAACGGACGTTGACCGCTCCGCAGTCAGTGGGGCCATGCAAACCTTTATGGCTGGTCGCGCTAAGCCGGAAGGCATGACGGACGATAGCTACCTTAAGTATCTCAAGTCCTCGGCCATGTCTGACATCCAGGCAGGCCGGTTCTACTCCGTGGCTGCCATGAAGCAGGCCGGTAGTTGGAACCTGCTTGACGAGGATACTCAGATCAAGCTCGAAGCCGCTTACGAGAAGCAGAGTAACAAGGCTAGCTCTCGGGCTGCCCTCCAGTATGTCCCTGAGCTTATCGCTTTGGAGACTAACATCAAGTTGGAGCGTATTGCACCGATCGCTGCTGCCGCCGAGCTTGCCCGCATCAATGGGTTAGTTATGTCCACCACCGGCAGCGAAATCCCGCTGTTCGACTATAAGGACTTCACCGATACCGCAGGCTCCGTAGTGGACGTGCTGGTAGCCGGGGACTTACGCCGCCAAGCGCGTGTCGAACGCCTAGAAGATATGAAAACCCAACGTGGCTGGCAGATCGAGGACCGCGAGGCGGAAGCCGCTGAGGACGCTGCTGAGGTAGCCGAGGAAGCCGCCCAGGTTACGACCGTGTACGCCATGGGCGATATTACGGCGGGCCTTACCGCTGGTATCCCCGTAGCCAAGTTCGACCAGATCGCCTTGTCCCAGGTTCGCACCGGGGACTTCTCTGGCGTCATCAATGCGTACAAGACGAGTAAGTGGGTATCCAAGCCCGCTGCCACGTCCCTGCAAACCGCAGTGACCTCCTCCATTGGCGACGAGTACAACGCGGACGTTAAGCGGTCACACGCTGAGTGGGCGTCGATGTACAAGGCCAACCCTGCCGCAGCCGCAGCTTACTACGGGGACCTTCACGCCCCTATGCTTCGGTTCAATACGATGTTGCAGAACAACACGCCGCAGAACGCCTTTGCCAAAGCCTTCGGGAACCCGACCATCTACCACCCCGCGAGCATCCCCGAGAGCCGCAAGAAGGAAGTGGCCGCCATGCTACCCGCAGCTATTCAGGCAACGGAGAGCGGGGACTGGAACCCCCTAGGGACATCCAACCTAAACCCGTTCGCTAAAGCTCGCTTAAATTCCTCCGGCCTCCGCACCGTAACAAGCCTTCTGACAAACCGGGTGGCTACCCTAGCTACCGGGGATCACACCTTGTCCACTAAAGCTCTTGTCAATCAGGCGATGGCCACGGCTACGGCAGACGGGAGCATTGAGCGGTATGGCGCTTTCGCGTGGGGCAATCGCCCAGGCACAACGCCGCTCCGGCAATTGGTAGGGCTCAAGGGCAAGGAAATGGATGAAGTGTTCACTGAGGTAGTAGACCGTAAGCTAAAGGCCGCTGGCTATAAGGCGGGCGCTACTGGCGCTGACTACACGATCACCCGTATGAAGATGCCAAATGGCCACCCGGCCATCCACATCGAAGGCGTATCTGAGGACGGCTCGGGCTCGACGCAGATCATTGCCACGGTGGCGGATTTCAAACGCTACCAGCAGCACCGCCTAGATAAGCGGTATCTGGCTAAGACTGTCAGACAGGACCCCGCTGTGCGCGCCCGCGTACAAGAGTTCGAGCGGATGTTTAACCCCAGCAAATAAGCCCGAACGCCCGCCCCACGCCGGGGCGGGCTGGCAAGGAGTGGATATGACGGAGAAGCATATGACTGTCGCTATGCTCGCTGAGCATTGGCAATGCAGCGGTACGTTTATTTACGACCGAATTAACGCCGGTGATCTAAAGGCGTTCAAATTAGGGGCTAAGCTTTGGCGCGTTTCTCCAAACGCAATTATCGAGTACGAAACTCGCCAGCAAACGAGACGTGATTATTAAAGCTAAATTTAACGCCAATAAATGCGCCGAAATGTTCGACAAAACGAACAACGCTATTGAGCAGCACATTTAATTATGCGTACATATGCGCGAACGGAAAGGTTGACGATGCGCTGCAAAGCCCTTGTGAAGGGGCGGCAGTCCTACCAGGAGCCGCCAACCTTTCCGTTCTGCCTCCCTCATGGATTGAGCAAGACAAGGTGCCCACGCGGCACCTAGCGTAACCCCTTGGGGACCGCCACAACCCATAGTGCCCGAGACCGCTTCTTAAGCAAGAGGGTAAATGCGTTTCAGCCGCTCAGTTCGCCGCATTGGCGCTTTTGCTCGGCCTTGCAGGCGACTCAGCCGGGACTAGGTCATATCCCCGGGCGATTAGAGCTAATGGGTAGGCGATGCCGAACAGGAAACTAAGCGAAGCTACGAACATAAGCGCCCGGCGAAACCACATCCAACGCGCACCTTGAACCCAAGCGACCTCGGCGCGGGCATGGTAGGAATCTCGCTCCTTCACGGCTTGACTGCGAGGCCTGTTGAAAGCCTCAGCCTTTTGGGTGGGGGCGCTAATCGCCTCAGGCATTTTGGAAACCTGCCTCTCTAACTGGTCTCTACTCACCGCAGCCGAATGATGCTCAGCCAGCGCCTCGCTGCGGAGTGAGGATAGCAGCAGGCTTGGCCCTGACGTGAGCAGGGATAGGGCGAAGGCGGCAAGCGAGGGCCACAAAACTCGCAGCGCATAATCCGGGTCAGGCAAGTTCGCTGCAAAGGAGAGCAGCGCGACTGCACCGCCCGCCCCTCCAAGGCTCAGCCATATAAGCCATTGCCGCCGAAAGGCTGCCGCCTCCTGCCTCAACTCCCCGATCATCTGCGCGTCAGCTTGTAGTTGGTCCACTATGCTCCATCGGCTGCTATCGGCAGACTAAGCCCCGGCACCTTATAGAGCCGCATTCCTTCTACCGCCTGAAAAAGACTGTAACCGCTGCCATATTCATCCGCCACGTCGCCGGGACTATGCCCCATTATCTGGCGCTGAACTCCTTCGATTATACCAGCATGGCGAGCGTAATGCTTGAACGTATGCCTGAAGGAATGGAAGACCATACGCTTATCCGTGACGCCGCAGACCCCGCGCAGGTAGCCGCTGAACCATTCTCCCCATTTGGCGGCAAGCCTGCCGTAGACGTTCGTTTTCAACTTTGGAAAAAGACGGGCGTCTCCGGCTGCCTTGGCTGACTGCACAAAGCGGATAAAGCCAAGCCGCTCTAGCTCCGGGTGCACGGGTATGCGGCGCTCGCTCGCAGCGTTCTTGATCTTAAGATCATCCTCCCCAGCATCCTCCATTATGCGGATAAACCACCCGGATTGCGCCGCCCCGTCTCCATCTGGATAATGTTCTAGGCTCACGTCTGAGGGCCTTAGCTGCCCTAATTCTTCCAACCGCGCCCCGGTGAACAATGCTAGCAACGGCAGCCAGTATGCCGCCTCGCCCTTCCCCCCGGCTGGTCGCGCTCCCTCGCTAAATACAGGACTGCCAAAGATCGAATTGAGGGAGCCAAGGTCAAACTCCTTGCGCTTGTTCTTCGCCGCATCTGTGTCTTTGATCGTTATGCCAGCGGCCACGTTGCTTTCAGCGTAGTCGTTATCCGCCGCCCATTGCAGCACCGTCCTAAGGCGGGAGAGCTTCATCTTAATG
>JACDEE010000062.1 GCA_013816585.1 Sphingosinicella sp.
TGCAAAAACCGATGAAGTTGACCAGCCCAGACCGATTTAAATTGACCACTTGAAACCGGTTGAAATTGACCAGTGCAAACCGGCTCAAATTGACCACCTAAATAGAAGAAAAAAGTTCATGCTGTAGAGGTGCCATTAATTATTAAGCTTTGATAAATCAAACTTAATAAAAAATGGCAAACAATCCAATCGGCATGAATAAATTACGACACATACTTCGCTTACATACGCAAGGCCGTAGTAAGTTAATAATAGCGCAGCAAACAGGAGTAGCACGCAATACTCTAAAAAAATATCTCAAAGAGTTTATCGCAAGCGGACTGAGTTTTTCAGAAATAAGTGAACTTGGAGATAAAGATTTAGAAGACCTTTTTATAAAACAAGAAGATAAACCTGTTAATCAAAAACTACTAACGCTGTTTACTCTTTTTCCTGCAATGGATAAAGAATTAAAACGTAAAGGCGTAACCCGTGCTTTGTTATGGCAAGGCTATAAAAATACTCATCCCGATGGCGTTGGCCGAAGTCAGTTCAACCATTACTTTGCTTTATGGAAAGCCCAGGTAAATCCTACCATGCATATAGAGCATAAAGCAGGTGATAAACTTTATGTAGATTTTGCGGGAGAAAAATTAAGTATAGTAGATAAACAAACCGGAGAAATACAACAAGTAGAGGTTTTTGTTGCAATACTGGGAGCCAGTCAACTTACTTATGTAGAAGCAGTAATGAGTCAACAGAAAGAAGATTTTATTGGAGCTTGCGAAAGCGCATTGCATTATTATGGCGGAGTTCCTGCGGCTATAGTTCCAGATAATTTAAAATCAGCAGTAATAAAAAGTAGTAAATACGAACCTGTTTTAAATGAAGCCTTCGCTGATTTTGCAGAACACTATAGCACTACCATATTACCCGCACGCGCTTATCGCCCAAGAGATAAAGCACTTGTAGAAAATGCCGTTAGAATTATTTACACACGCATTTATGCAAAGCTTAGAGATACCATTTATTTTACTTTAGAAGAATTAAATGCAGCCATACTTTTATTTTTAGGCGAACATAATAGTTTATTATTGACCGGCAGAAACTACAGCCGCATACAACAGTTCGAAGAAATAGAACGAGCCGCTTTAGCTCCCTTGCCACCTTTGCGATACGAACTAAAAAAACAAATTTTTGTTACCGTAATGAAAAACGGGCACGTGTCTTTAAATGCAGACAAGCATTATTACAGTGTTCCTTATCGTTATATCGGTAAGAAAATAAAACTCATGTACTCGCGCCACACCGTTGATATATTTTACCACTATGAACGTATCGCGCAGCACAAACGCATGAAGAGCCCTTACAATTACACCACCGACAAAGAGCACTTAGCTTCTGCTCATCGCTTTGTGAGTGATTGGACACCTGAACGATTTCTTGGGTGGGCATCCGGTATACATGAGGATGTACACCTTTACATCTTAAAAATATTGGATAGAAAGCAACATCCTGAACAAGCTTATAAATCATGTGTAGGCATACTTAGTTTTGCTAAGAAGGTTGGCAACGAACGTTTAATTAAAGCTTGTCAGCGCGCATTAGGGTATGGAATGTATAACTATAAAATCATTCAACGCATATTAGAAAAGGGATTAGATAAACAAAGCGATGAAGAAAATGAACAGTTAGAAATGCCGTTGCACGATAACATCCGTGGCGAAGAATATTACCAATAAATTAAATCCAATAAAAAAATCAATTAATAATAATTAAAAAACAAAAATCATGAACGACACAACTTTAGAAAAAATGAAAAAGATGAAGCTCTATGGCATGCACAGAGCTTTAAAAACAAGTTTAGAATCCGGCAAAAAAGAAGAGTACACTTCTGATGAAATGGTGGCCCATATTATTGAAGCCGAATGGGACGAGCGACAAAATCGCAGTATAGACCAAAAAGTAAAAAACGCACGCTTCCGTTATAAAGCTGCTGTAGAAGAGTTCCATTATAATCAGGATCGTAACATAGAACGTAATCAGCTGATGCGTTTTGCAGAATGTACTTTTATTGGTAAGCATGAAAACATACTCATTACAG
>JACDEE010000009.1 GCA_013816585.1 Sphingosinicella sp.
CACGGTCGCCGGCTGAAGACCCTCCGCGGCCTTACACCCTACGAATATGTCGCCCGCGTCTGGACACAAGACCCGGCTCAATTCAAGATCGCTCCGTATCGCCACACAACGGGACTAAACAACTAGTATAATTTGCCCAAGCTTCACTGCATCAATACGATTTTCAGTCCTTTGATCGACGTACTGATCGTTCTTTCTCTCATAATAGTAGCCTAGCGGCCGTAGCGAGTTCTCCAACTTGATTTGAATACTATCGTTCGACCGAATATCTCGGCTACGGATGGGCGTCTGGCTATTGGTCGCCTCGGCGACTTCGTGGGTAAAATTTTTGTCTTTGGTTTCGATTATCCGGATCAATATCTTTACATCCAGAACCTTGTTCCTGCCGCCTCGCGCCGCCTCGAATATCGCGTGAGACGTCTGGCCTCCATTAACGATCTGAGGGTTTAGCAATTCGGCTCGAGGATTTGAAGATCGAGGCTGATATGATAGCCGTTCGCAAACTATAGTTATCCCGTTGTTCAAGTACCAAAACTTGGAGTTTTCCTTGCTTATTGCCGATGTAAAAATTTTCCTATTCACGTCATTTTGCTCACCGAGGTAAACCCTAATGTTCTCCTCGAACAATGTATCATCTACTTCGTTAGGAAATTCTGGATCAGAAATAAAATTGAGTATTTCCTCGGCGCGAACAGTACCTATCAGACCATTAGCGAATCCATCTGCTCTGCTAAAATACTGATCTTCTACCAGAGCAATTGTATAAGTTCTGTCTTCGGATTGTGATCTCGACAGATGGTGAGAAAACCAGATAAGGTCATGTTCTTTAACATTAGCCAGCTTATATGGCCTTAGGCTTTCTTCTAGTCTCTTACGTTGGGTCGAAACCAGCTGAGAGGCATTCGAGCATAAGTGAATGCTGATGGTGAAGACTCCCTCCTCCAAGGCCTCCCAAATAGCCTCGACTTTCTGATAAAGCAGAGGATTGCAGTTGGATTCTATTCTTTCGTTTTTTTGAAGCACATCATCCAAAAAAGTAAGAATCTTATCTATCTCGCTCGAAGGGAACGTATCTTTTCGCTTTTCAAATTTATCAATAAATTTGAATTGGAAGAGATGTATAACGCGGCTTTCGGGACGGCTGTCGATGTACACGGCATCGATACCCCGATCGTTGCCGCCGTCGGTGATGCTGGCGCGCACCTCATCGTCATCGATTTTGATGATCTTTGATATCGCGAAATAGCTGAAGGCTTCTCGGGCGGTGGTTAGCCCCAAGGATGATCGCGCCGCTTCTACGGAGCTTCTAACCTGACTCCAATCGAGCAACGTTGCGGGTAAGGTGGCGCTGGTCATTCTATAATGAACGACTGTAGGCATCTGGTGTCAAGACGAGGCGCCCACGGAGCATTGCTCTGCTCGAACGTCCAAACCCTTCCTTTTACTGTCCCCAACATAGCCGCCGAGGGAGAAAATCTTCGCCCTTCATTCGCCTTATTCAGCTGCTTCTCGCTGTCGCGTCGATCCAGAAGTACCCCGCTTCCTTTTCGCCGGCGGCGAACCTTCCTTGCGCGGGCCATTGAGCAACGGCTTCAGATAAGACCCGGTATAGGAACGCTGTTCTTCCGCCACTTGCTCCGGCGTCCCCTGGGCGACGATCTCGCCGCCTTTGTCGCCGCCTTCGGGGCCCAGATCGATCACCCAGTCGGCGGTCTTGATCACCTCCAGATTGTGCTCGATCACCACCACGCTATTGCCCTGGTCGACCAGCGCCTGGAGCACTTCCAGCAATTTGCGCACATCTTCGAAATGGAGGCCGGTGGTCGGTTCGTCCAATATGTAGAGCGTCTGGCCCGTGGCCCGGCGCGACAATTCCTTGGCCAGTTTCACGCGCTGCGCCTCGCCGCCGCTGAGCGTTGTCGCCTGCTGGCCGACCTTGACGTAGCCCAGGCCCACTTCCTCCAGCATCGCCATCTTGTCGCGGATCGGGGGCACGGCCTTGAAGAATTGATGCGCATCCTCGACCGTCATATCGAGCACGTCAGCGATGCTCATCCCCTTGAACTTCACCTCCAGCGTCTCGCGATTGTAGCGCGCGCCATGGCACACGTCGCAAGTGACATAGACGTCGGGAAGGAAGTGCATTTCGATCTTCAGCAGGCCGTCGCCCTTGCAGGCTTCGCAGCGGCCGCCCTTGACGTTGAAGCTGAAGCGGCCGGGCTTGTAACCGCGGGCGCCGCTTTCAGGCAGGCCGGCGAACCAGTCGCGGATGCAGGTGAAGGCGCCGGTGTAAGTGGCCGGATTGGACCTCGGCGTTCGGCCGATGGGCGATTGATCGATGTCGATCACCTTGTCCAGATATTGAAGGCCGGTCAGCTTTTCGTGGCGGCCGGCAAGCACCCGCGCGCCATTCAGTTGCCGGGCGGCCGAAGCGTAGAGCGTGTCGATCGTGAAGCTCGACTTGCCCGATCCGGAAACGCCAGTGACGCAGGTGAAGGTGCCGAGTGGAATCGCCGCCGTGATATCCTTCAGATTGTTGGCGGTGGCGCCATGGACGGTCAGTTTCTTGCCATTGCCCTTGCGCCGCACGGCGGGCACCGAGACCTCACGGCGGCCGGTCAGATAATCGGCGGTGAGGCTGTTCTCATTGGCGAGAACCTCCTCCAGCGTCCCCTGCGCCACGACCTGGCCGCCATGGATTCCGGCGCCCGGCCCCATGTCGATGACATGGTCGGCGTGGCGGATCGCATCCTCGTCATGTTCGACCACCAACACGGTATTGCCGAGATCGCGAAGCCGCTTCAGCGTCACCAGCAGACGATCATTGTCGCGCTGATGAAGGCCGATCGAAGGTTCGTCGAGCACGTAGAGCACGCCCGAAAGGCCCGATCCGATCTGGCTGGCCAGGCGGATGCGCTGGCTCTCGCCGCCCGAAAGCGTACCCGATTTGCGATTGAGGTTGAGATATTCGAGGCCCACATTGTTGAGGAAGCCGAGCCGCTCGTTAATCTCCTTCAATATGGCGCGGGCGATCTCGCTTTGCTGCGGTGTCAGCTTCGCATCCAGCGTGGAAAACCAATCGAGCGCATGCCGCACGCTGCGCCGGCTGGACATCGAAATATCCTCGCCCGCAATCTTGATCGCCAGCGGCTCGGGGCGGAGGCGCGCGCCGTCACATGTCTCGCAGGGTGCCGCCGACTGATATTTGGCCAGTTCCTCGCGCATCCAGGCGCTTTCGGTCTGCAGCATGCGGCGGTTGAGATTGCCGATCACGCCTTCGAACGGCTTTTTCACCTCATAGCTTTTGCGCCCGTCGATGAAGCGCAGGGTGACCGGCTTGCCGCGCGTCCCGTGGAGGATGACGTACTGAATTTCCTCGGGAAGCTCGTTCCAGGCGGTATCGAGACTGAAATCATATTCGCGGGCGAGCGAACCCAGCACCTGCATATAATAAGGGCTTGGCGGGTTGGATTTTGCCCAGGGTACCACCGCGCCCTTCTTGATCGACAGATTCTGGTTGGGGACGACCAAATCCGGATCGAAATAAAGCTTTTCGCCAAGGCCGTCGCAGGCCGGGCAAGCACCCTGCGGCGCGTTGAAAGAGAATAAACGCGGTTCGATCTCGGCTATCGTAAAGCCGGATACGGGGCAGGCGAATTTTTCGGAAAAGACGATGCGGCCTGGGGGCGCATTGTCCTGCAACACGGCGCGCTCGGCGGCCTGTTCGAGCACCGCGCTGACCCCCGTTCGTTCGGCGCCTTCCGCCTCGCGCGGCGGATCGGCAGGATCAAGATAGACCAGCCCCTCGGCCAGCTTGAGGGCGGTTTCAAGGCTGTCGGCGAGGCGGGTCTCGATCCCTTGGCGCACGACCAGGCGGTCGACCACTACCTCAATGTCATGTTTGTATTTCTTGTCGAGCGCCGGCGCGTCCTCGATGTCATAATAGGTCCCGTCGATGCGGACGCGGGTAAAACCCGTTTTCTGCCATTCGGCCAGTTCCTTGCGATATTCGCCCTTGCGGCCGCGAACGGCCGGGGCGAGCAGGAAAAGGCGAGTTCCTTCGGGGAAGGTCATGACCCGATCGACCATCTGGCTGACCGTCTGCGCGGAAATGGGAAGGCCGGTCGCGGGGCTGTAGGGAATGCCCACACGCGCCCATAACAGCCGCATGTAATCGTAGATTTCGGTGACCGTCGCCACGGTCGAGCGCGGATTGCGCGAGGTCGTCTTCTGTTCGATCGAAATGGCCGGCGACAGGCCTTCGATATGATCGACGTCGGGCTTTTGCATCAGCTCCAGGAACTGGCGGGCATAAGCGGAAAGCGATTCCACATAGCGCCTCTGCCCCTCGGCATAGATAGTGTCGAAGGCGAGCGAGCTCTTGCCCGATCCCGATAGCCCGGTGATCACCGTCAGCGTCTCGCGCGGTATGTCGATATCGACGCCCTTGAGATTATGTTCGCGCGCGCCGCGGACGCTTATATGAGTGAGCATAAGCTATATTGTTCCAGATTTGTTCTAATTTCGCAAGCGCTATAAGGCGTCGACGCGGCCTTGCCGAAATGGGTTCGGAGCCCCTGAAAAGCAAGGCACGCCTGGGGTGCCGACCCGATGCCGTTCACCCGCTTTATGCCGACGTCCACACGCATCGCGGCTGATAACGAGTTGCCGCTATATTATGGCGCCGCCTGATCCGGCGCGTCGGTGCTGGAAAGCATCGTTCAGCCGGTATAACGATATGTCCCTGGGAGGATCGACCATGCGGGGTTTCAAGGCGTTTTTACTTGGGGTGGCGCTCGCCATGCCCGCTTGCGGGTCGAGCGAACCGGCCAATATACCTGCTGCAGTCGCCTCGAACAGGCGCCCCGACATGAAACTGCAGGATGCCGGCCGAAAGCCAGTGGAAGTGATGAACTTCTTAGGCTTGCGAAAGGGCGATCGCGCGCTCGACGTCGTAAGCGGCGGCGGCGGTTATTATGCCGAATTGATGGGCAAAGCGGTCGGACCGACCGGTTCGGTGGTTGCCTGGGAGCCCGAAGCGTTCGTGGATGCTGCGGCGAAGATCAGGCTGAAGGATCTGCGCGAACGCGTCCCCAATGTGGAAGTGCTGACCAGCCCCTGGAACCCGATCCCGCTCAAGCCCAACAGCTTCGATTTCGTGCTGATGCATATGATCTATCACGAATTTTACTGGGAGAGCGCCCAATATAAAATCCCCCGGGTGGACCCGGACAAGGTGCTCCGCAACATCTTCGCCGCGACGAGGCCGGGCGGGGTGGTAGGCGTGGTCGATCACAGTGCAAAGCCTGGCGGCAACACCCGCAATGTGGTCGATAAATTGCACCGGATCGATCCAGCAGTCGTCCGCGCCGATTTCGTGCGCGCGGGCTTTGTCTTCGAAGGCGAATCTCCAGTGCTTCGAAACCCTGGGGACGATCTCACCAAGCTGATCTTCGACCCCGCGATCCGGGGCAAGACCGACCGGTTCGTCTATCGGTTCCGCAAGCCGAAATAAGGGCGACGGCCAGATCAGGGTGGGCAACGGCAGATAATTAAGGACTTGCAAGCTGCTACAAATGTGGCATGTTACAAATGTAACAAGGCGAATCGAGTCCCATGATCAGTAATCTGCCGCGCCGCGAGCGCGAGATATTCGAAATTTTGTGCAGCGCGGGCGAGGCCAGCGCGGCCGACATCCGTAAGGAAATGGCGGACGCACCAAGCCATTCGGCGGTTCGCACGATGCTTGCCCGGCTGGAGGCCAAGGGCCTGGTCGCGCATCATGCCGTCGACCAGACCTATATCTACAAGAGCGTGCTGAGGCCGGCCAAGGTGCGGGAATCGGCGCTGCACAATCTCGTCAAAACCTTTTTCGACGGCTCGGCGGCCAGCGCCGCGACCGCTTTGCTGGGCCTGACCCAGAAATTGAAGCCCGAAGAGCTTGTGGCGCTTCAGGCAGCTATCGACGATGCAAAGGAACGCCGGTCATGAGCTTTCCCTTCTTCCTGGAAATGGCCTGGAAATCCGCATTCATCGCGGGAGGCGCGTTATTGCTCGGCCTCTTCCTCAAATCGCGTTCGGCCGCCGACCGCGCCGCGGTCCTTCGGCTGGGCATTGGCCTGCTGCTGGCCCTGCCCCTGATCTCGCTGCTTCTACCAGCCCTGCAATGGGAGCTTGCCGCCGCGAGCGCCGAGGAGGTTCAGCCCACCCTGTTGAATTCAGCCCTGCTGGCCGACGCCGCGCCGGTTTCCCTGGACGCATCAATGGGTCCGGCGTCGCAGCCGACGATCTGGGACGATCCGAGCGGGCTGATCGCCATCGCTTATCTTGGGGGGTTCTTCATGGCCGCGCTTCGTCTGGGCGCGGGTCTGCTGACCCTGCATCGCTGGACGCGAGACGCGGCGCCCGCGACCTGCCCCGAATGGCTGGCCGCGTTCGAGCGGGTCGCTGATGACCGCAACGTCCGCCTGCTGGTTTCGGCCGACGCCCCCTCCCCGCTCAGCTGGGGCTGGTTCTCGCCGGCGATCCTGATCGACCGCGACACGCAGGACCGGCCCGAAGATGCGGATGCGATCCTGGAGCATGAAATGGCCCATGTCGTCCGCCACGATTGGCCGATGCTGATGCTGGCGCGCACCGCGTCGGTACTTTTTTGGTTCAATCCCCTGGTCTGGCTGCTGGAGCGCGCCTTCGTGCAGCATTCCGAAGAAGCGGCCGATTGCCAGGCGCTGGGACGCGTCGAACCAACCTTTTACGCCCAGACCCTGCTGGGCTGCGCCAGTCACGCTTCAGGGTTTCCCCTGCCCGCCAACAGCATAGCCTCGCAGGGCCTTGCCCGCCGCGTCAGGGCAATCCTCGACAGCCGCGTGCGGTCAACCAAGTCGGGATCCTTCTGGACCTTTGGGGCCATGATCGGCTGCGTCCTGTTCGCCGCGCCGCTCGCCGCGCTGGAACTCACCCAGGCCATGCCGGAGCCTCCGCAGGCGCCGCCGGCCCCTACAACGCCGTGGCCATCCCCGCCAGCACCCAAAGCCCCGGCCGCCCCGCTGGCCACCATCGCGCCGGTCGCGCCGTACGCCGCATTGGCCCCGCTTCCGCCCAAGCCAAAGAACATGTCGCAAAGGGAATATGAGAAGCTCGCCGCCGCGCATGCCGAGCTTCCGTCCGTGATCGCCGCCGCGATGAATTCACTCGACGCCGACGAGATTGGCCGCATGACCGAGGAAGCCATGCACGAAGCCGCCGCCGTTTCGCGTGTCGAAGTGTCCGCCGCCATACGCCAGGCGCGACGCGAAGCCCGTAACGCCACGATGGAGGCCCAGCGCGCTACACGTGAAGCGATGCGCGAAGTCGAACGGTCGAAATCCCATGGTGCCGTCGGATTGGAAGCGGGCGCCAGGGACATGGAAGCCGGCGCCAGGGAGATGGCGCAGGCCGCACACAAATTGCGGACCAGCAAGGCCTTTCGCGAAAAGCAGATCGCCGAAGCTGCCGCGCGCGGCAAACATGTGACCCATGAGGAATTGATCGAAGCCGCGGACGGCCTCGAAGACGGCTCGGAAGGCCTTCGCGACGGCGCCCAGGGAATGCGTGAAGCCGCGGCCGAAATGCGCGCGCCAAGCATGCACTAAGTGCGTTGCCGAGTACGCGGGACGCCCCCACCGCTACTCTCGTCAATTAATTACCCCACTCCTTCGCGCCGGGCCGCCGTAACAAGGCGGCGAGCGGCGGAACGCCTCGATTTCGCCATCCGTTGACTGCACCTGGGACCGAATGTCCCAGGCCTTCAAAGGAGAGGCCCGATGGCAGGCAACCGAGACCGTGAGCGCGGCAGCTATGGTCGCAGCGATTCAATCTTCGACGACGATCATGGGAATGGCAGGAACCAGCAAAGCGGCCGCGGCTTTTTCCAGCGAGCGGGCGAAGAGGTCCGATCCTGGCTGGGCGGTGATGACCGTGAGCGTATGCAGCACGGCAGCCGAAGCCGTTATGGCGATTATCAGGCCAAAAGCGACGATCAAGGGCGGAGCTATGAAGGCTCGAGCGGCACTGGCTGGGTGCAAAGCTGGGGCGAGGCCGATCACAATCAAGGGCCGAACGAACCCTGGGGAGGCGGAAGCGACTGGAACTCAGGGAGTGGGTGGCCCGATGATATGGGCCAGGGGAGCCACGATCAATCTGCTCGTGGCAATTTACAATATGACGATCATTATCGCAGCTGGCGCGAGCGGCAGATCAACGAGCTCGACCGCGAATATGACGAATATCGCCAGCACCGGCAGCAGCGCTTCGAAAGCGAATTCGCCAGCTGGCGCGAGAGTCGCCGCCCTAATTCGGCGCGGAATCCGGGCGGAGCGACAGAGATCGCCAGCGGGCGCACCGGATCGCAGGGCCAGAGCGAAGGCAGCGGCACGACCAGTGCGCAAGGCGGCAGTCCGCGCAGTTCGTCGCCGGCCATGCCGTCAGGCGGTGCCACGACCGAAGGCGGAAGCAATCTGGCCCCGGATGCGAGCACGGGCGGCAGCGCCCGCCTGGCCAGTCCGCGCGGCCGCAAATCTTAGCGCAGCCAGTCGGCGGCCCACGCCTGCGTCGGCGGAGGGTTTAATCAAGGAGATGGAACATGTCTGAACATGGACGCTATGGAGCCGACATTGACTCCCGGAACCGCCCCTATTCGCATGACCGCGATCGCGGCCGGGGCGGCAACTACAGCCGCAACGGCGACAGCATCTTTGCTTATGGAGATCGCGACCGGCACCGGGAACATGACCAGAAGGAGGGAGGCGCCCGCTTTCAGCGAAGAGGATCGCCAATGGAGCGGGGGCTATGACCAGCCCAGCGAAACCTATGGTCGTGATGATCAGCGTGACGGCCTGCCGCTCGACGAGACCAGCCGCCTGATCGCCTCCAACAAAGTCGAAGGCACTGCCGTTTATGGCAGCGACGAGGCGCGACTCGGCCACATCTATAATTTCATGGTCAATAAATATTCGGGCCGCGTCGAATATGCGGTGATGACCTATGGCGGCTTCCTGGGGATGGGACATCGTTATTATCCCCTGCCGTGGCGTATCCTGACCTACGATATTCGGATGGGCGGATACCGGGTCAATATGGCCGAACGCGACCTTCGCGACGCTCCAAGCTTCGACCGGCAGAGCGAGCCGCGCTTCGACCGCCATTATGGCGAGCAAGTACTCGACTGGTACGGCCTCGATTATTGAGGGCGACAGGTGGCCGCTGCAACCCGCACGGCCACCCCATTGCGACTAAAGGCCGAACGGCGGACCCAATATAGGGTGGAGGCGTTCTTCCCCGCAGATCAATGATTTGTCCGAGGTTCAATGCGTTCCAGTTTGATTGGTGTTTCGATCGCCGCCCTCCTCGCCGTCACCGCCTGCGATAAAGGCCCCACGCTTTTAGGCGACGAGGCAGCGGATTCGGTCCAGCCGAACGAAGTTTCGCCCGATCAATTGCGCTCTGCCGTTTCCGACCAAAGGGTAAGGAAATTCTATGCCGCGCGCGATTGGAAGGCGGCGTGGAACGAAGATCAGGCGCGCGAGCTTACCGAAGCGCTTCGCGAAGCGCCTCGCCACGGCCTGGAGGCGGTCAAATTCCTTCGCGAAGGCGATGCGGCGAAGAGCCCGGCCGAGCGCGAAGCGGCGCTGACGCTGGCCGCGCTCAGCTATGCCAGCGCGCTCGCCAACGGCCAGGTCGATCCGCACAAGGTCTGGAAAATCTACAGCGTGCCCATGCCGAAAGTGGATATCGAAAAGGGCCTTGCCGAGGCGATCGGAAAGGGCGACGTCGGCCCCTGGCTGGCAGGCCTCGCGCCCCAGGATGCGGAATATCGCGCGCTTTCCGACGCCTTCGTTCGCTATTCGCAAGGTGCCAAAGGCGCGACTAGGCCGATACCTGCAGGAAGGGCGATCAAACCCGGATCGAGCGACCCGCGCTTTCCCCAGATCGTTGAGGCGTTGAAAGCCAATAACTATGTCCAGGGCGATCTTCCGCCCGACAAGACGCCCCAGCTCTACCGGCCACAGCTTGTCGCCGCCGTGAAGCAACTGCAGCAGGATTACGGGCAGGATGCGGACGGGGTGATTGGCAAGACGACGCTGGAAGCGCTCAACGCCGGAGCGGCCGAACGGGCGAGAACGCTGGCGCTGAACCTGGAAAGGCGGCGCTGGCTGGAACGAAATCCTCCCAGGACCCGGATCGACGTCAATACAGCCGCGGCCTTCCTGAACTATTGGCGCGATGGCGCATCTGTCGACACGCGCCGGGTGGTGGTGGGGCAGACCGGCTGGGAAACGCCGGCGCTCGGCTCCCCGATCATGCGGCTGGTCGCGAACCCGCCCTGGAACGTGCCTGAATCGATCGAGCAGGACGAACTCATGGCCAAGGGCGCCGCCTATCTCGCGCGCAATAATTTCAGCCGCAAAGACGGCCGGCTGGTTCAGGCGGCTGGACCGGATGCAGCCCTGGGGCTGGTCAAGTTCGACATGGACAATCCGCACGCAATCTATCTTCACGATACGCCGGCCAAGGCCCTGTTCGCGACCAACGAACGGCATTCCAGCCATGGCTGCGTCCGGGTGCACAATGCGGTGCAGTTTGCGCGCCTTCTTGCCCAACATGACGGCAAGCTTGCCGAATTCGACAAGGCGCTCGCATCGGGCAAGGAAAGTTCGATCGAACTGGGCGCGAAGATCCCGGTCCGCTTGCTCTACCACACCGCCTATGTCGAAAATGGACGGGTGCTGTTCCGTCCAGACCCCTATGGCTGGGACGAGGATCTCGCCAGGCAATTGGGAATGCAGCCCGGCAATCGGCGGGTCGTCCGAACCCATATCAGCGTGGCGGGCCCTTGATGGCAACCGCCGGCAGCGAGGACCTTTCCGGACTTTCCTCCTCTCCGATTGAAGCGTTAAGTTGAGCGCGATGAATCGATTTCCCCTTCTCGCTCTCCTCCTGGCTGTTGCTGCCTGCTCCCCGATAAATGCTTTCGATACCCTGGTACCGAAGGATGGCGGAGCCCGGCTGGCAGCCAGGAATCAAGCGTTCGCCGCCGGCGATCGCGGCAAAGTGGATGTGTACGCCCCCAAGGGAGCGACGGCTTCCGACAAACTGCCGGTGATCGTCTTTTTCTACGGCGGCTCGTGGAATAGCGGATCGAAGGACGGCTATGGTTTCGTCGGCCGTGCGCTGGCGGCGCAGGGTTTTGTCGTCGCGCTCCCCGATTACAGGCTGATCGAACAGGCGGCCTATCCGGCCTTCCTCCAAGACGGTGCTGCCGCGGTCCGGTGGATACGCGCCAATGCCGGCCGCTTCGGCGGGGATCCGGACCGGATCGTCCTCGCAGGTCATTCGGCCGGGGCCTATAATGCCATCATGCTGAGCGTCGATCCCCAATGGCTGGGCCGCGATCGCGCGGCGGTAAAAGGTCTGGTGGCGATGGCCGGGCCCTATTCCTTCCTGCCGCTGGATACCGAAGTCACGCAGCAGACGTTCGGCGCCGTTGCCGATCTCGCCTCCACCCAGCCGGTCAATTTCGCGACCGCCGACGATCCGCCCGTATTGCTGATCGCCGGCGGCAAGGACCATCTCGTCTTTGGATCGAACAGCGTCGCGATGGCGATGAAATTGTCCGAAGCCGGAGTCCCGGTCGAGACGCGTGTCTATGAGGACCTCGGCCATGTCGGAGTGGTCACCGCCCTGTCGACCCTGTTTCGCGGCAAGGCGCCGGTGCTAAAGGATGTGGCCGCGTTCGCTCACAAGATAACCCCGGCGCCCACAAGGTGACCCGGGTCGACTGACAGTCACGCGCGGACATGCGGAAGCCGGCCGCCGGTCCCGCCGAAGGAGAATGGAGGTTATGCGCCTCTCGATAGACGTCGAGCTTGATTATCATCTGCCGCAGCGGGCCGCCGTCCTTTTGGCGCTGGAGGCGGCGCAAACCCCCGACCAGCGCCTGGTCAGCGACAAATTGATCGTCGGCAGCGATACGCCGTTAACTCCCATTCCCGCCGAAGAGGGTATTGGCCGACGGACCTGGACGGGGGGCGAGGGACGCTTCACTGCACGTTACGAAGCCGTCGTTGACGTGGAGCGCGAGGCCGTGGACCTGGCGACGCTCCATACGGTGCCGCTCGGTGCGATTCCGGGTCCTGCCGTCGCCTATCTTTGGCCGAGCCGTTATTGCGAATCCGAGCGCATGAAGCCGTTCGCGCTTGAACAATTCGGAAATTATCGCGGCGGTGCGCAGGTCGTCCAGGTGGCTGAATGGACTCGCGCGAACCTTGAATATCGGCCGGGCTGCAGCGATTCGAGCACGACCGCCCACGACACCTTCCATGAAAAGAAAGGCATTTGCCGCGATTTTGCGCATGTCATGATCGGCCTTACCCGCGCGCTCGATATTCCGGCGCGGATGGTGAGCGCTTATGCCTGGGATCTAAGCCCGCCCGATTTCCACGCGGTGGTTGAGGTCTATCTGGCCGGGCCGGGGGGCGATGGCGCCTGGTATCTGGTCGATCCTTCAGGTCTCGCGCCGGTGGAAGGACTTGTCCGGATCGGGGTCGGCCGCGATGCCACCGACATCAGCTTCATGACCATCTTCGGCACGGCTAACCTCAACCGACAGCGCGTGTGGGTCGAAAGATCGGCCTGAGCCCAATGACCCCCCGGAAGTTGATAAAGCCAAGGAGAGCCAATGTGACGGATGAAACGCAGAAAGCGGCGGCGGGCGAAGCAAGGGAGGAAGAGGGGTCGCGACATGAGACCGCTCCGGACAAACCGGACATCCCGCTGAACCCGGAAGAACGCGCCTTTACCGGCCACCCCGATCATCCACCGGCCAGTCCGGATCAGCCGGTCGAGGGGAATGAGGAATTGTTGCGGCGCGAGGACGAACCCGGCGCCTAGAGACCCGCGGCGATCCGGCGTCGTCCGATTATTTCGTCGCAAGCCCGTTGCACTCTGCCGGAGCCGCTGATTCTTGCCGCACCCCGGCCGCCCATGTGGCCGGGAGGTGACAGTCGGCAACCGCTTGAAACCTCATGAATCAAACTGGTTGCGGCCCGGCCCGATCTCTGATTCAAAGATAAATGGGGAACGGGTTTCGTGATTAAGCCTCCTGAAAACATTTGAGGCGCATGATCCCCGCAGGGTAAAAGGAGCGGGAGCATGGGTACACAGGTCAAGCCACCGGACGGTGCGCTCACGATCGTCGAGTTAAAGGAGTTTGCGAGCTTTCCGAAGGGCACGCAGCGCTACATAAGGCGTTCGCTCGACGTGGGCCTCGGCCGGCGCGACGCGATGAAGCGCTGGTCGCGCGATGTCGGCGAAGCCGCCAGCATTCGTGCGCAGGAACGTATTTATCGCAGGCTCGATCATATTCGCGACTATGTGCCCGACGATAGCGGGCTTGACGCGATGGAGCCAATGATGGGCCCCCTGATCACCATGACCGCCTTTGACCTGGGTCAGGACCGGCTCCACGATTTTGCTTCCTACCGCTTCCTGTACGAGCGGCTGATCGGCGCGGCGGTGCGGCCGTGGCTCCCCGCGGCGTTCTGTTCGGCGGCGGCTTTGCCCCATCTGCATCCGGAAAAAAGGCGGCTGTTGCTGCAGTCGATCAGCGAAGCCGCGGCCACCGCTCCGGGCTGGTCCAACCGCGAACCGGCTTTCTATCCGGAATGGGTTGAAAAGGTGGACGTCGAAGTCGCCGGCTGACGATCCCGATAGAGGGGAGGAAGCGGCTTTCGCAGGGCGTCTTCCCCCTCCCATCTTCCCGCTGCGCTTGCTTTTTTCGCCTTGAGCGCGCATAAGGGGACACATTGATCGACTCCCCAATCCTTATACTTCCGCACGCTTGCTCCTTTGGCGCCCGCAGTCTCAAATCGCCCTCTCCCAGCGAAAGCCCCCACCATGTCTCAGCACGAATTCTATGTCGCTCGCGCGGAAGAAGCTCGACGCGATGCCGAAGCCGCAACCCTGGATAATGTTCGCGACCGTTGCCGCCGGTCCGAAGCCGCCTGGAGCGACATGGCCGCACGCGCTGAGCGCGGCGACAAGATGCGCGCCAAGCTGGATGCCGAAAAGAAAGCCGCCGCGGAAACCGTCGCAGCGGAATAAGCGGCTCCCGGACCATCTCCACGTTCGCCAGGATCAGGCGGGCGCTGCCTCCACCGATATCTCGCTTTTAAGCGAATTGGCGATGAAGCATTTTTCATGCGCCTCATGGTGCAGGCGATCGAGCTCGTCGGTGGTCGGTTGCCTTCCGGCAAAATCGATCCGGGGCCGCAACAAGATCTTCGTCACCCCGATCTTGCCGCGATCATCCCTGCCCGTCGCGCCTTCAGCCTCATCGCGATAGGCCGCAACGTCGAACCCCGCGCCCTGGGCGAGCGATAGGAACCAGAGCATGTGGCAGGCGGAAGCCGAAGCCACCAGAGCTTCCTCGGGATCGACACCGGCCGGGTCGGAAAAGGGCAAGGGAACAACCGATGGCGACGAGGATCCAGGCACGATGGCCCCGCCATCGAAGCTCAATTCGTGCGCTCGGCTATATTTTCCGGACTTGAACTGGCCGTCGCTTTTCCAGCTGACCGTCGCAACATGATGGGCCAATTTCGATTCTCCTTGCACCGCCTCTTGGGCGCGTACCGGATACAGTAATGGGGGCTGGTGTCGCCACCAACCCCCACTGTCCCGAAAACAGCAAGCTTTGCCTGGGTAGGGCAGGCTCCCCGTCTCGAGCGTTGGTCGCCATCCGGGCCAAAGCCCCGATGGTCCCCGTCGGAGCCTCTTGGCGAAATCGCTTTCGCCGAGCATTCCGATTTTCCGGCCTCTGCCGGGGTTGCCCCCGATGAGCTTCGGAACGGGTCGTTACCGAAGTTTCCCTCGGTTCTTCCCGGCGGACCCGTGCCAAAGCCAAAGCCATGGCGGTGCCCGTTTCGCATTGTCATTGCCCGAGAGCGCCGACTCTGCCAGGTGCTTTGGATCGGGTTGCTCCACATCCACCCGAGGCTCGCGCCCCCGGTTTTCGCTTCACGCCCCATCGTCCGGCGCCCTGCCTTTGTTTCCCAGCAATCACCTTTTCGGGCGAAAGCCGTTCAAGCATCGGCCGCGTGACTTGGTGAAACCACCACCCGCTTCCGGATGGACCGTTTCGGCCACGAGTTGAAGCTGTCACATAAATCGAGTCGCACCAAGCCGAATCGGGCTGTGGATAATGAGGATATCGGGTATAAGTCTTCAAGTCCGCGGACCATCGAAACCGAGTGTTCAGCGCCTTTATTTCCCTGTCGGGATTAGTATCAAGTCTGCGACGAACTGAAAAAAGCGCTTGCAAGTCATTGCATAACATACATTTTTCAGGCTGCGACCAACCGTTGGCCTCGTTGTTTTAGGTTAATGAAACCGGTGCGACAATGTCCGCGTTGATCTCGCAAGTAACCAAGCAAAAGGATCTTGTTATGCGTAAACTTACGCTCGCTTTCGCCGCTGCCACCATGGCCCTTCCAATGGCCCTGCCGGCCCCCGTAATGGCCCAGAATGGGTATTATAACGGCAAGACCTGGCGCGGAGCTGATGGTCGGCTTTATTGTCGCAAGCGTAACGGCACGACCGGCCTGATCGTCGGCGGCGCTGCCGGTGCCCTCGCTGGCCGCGCGATCGATACGCGCGGTGAACGCACCACCGGCACCGTACTTGGTGCGGCTGCCGGCGCTCTCATCGGTCGTCACGTCGACCGTAACCGTGGTAGAGGACGTACCTGCCGCTAACGTGACCAACCAACAATGAAGAACGGGGCGCCAAATTGGCGCCCCGTTTTTTTGTATCGTGATGTCGCGATAAAATCAGGCCGGCGTGCCTGCCGCAGCTGGCTTGCTGCTCTTGCGCGCGCCGCCAGCCTTCTTCGCTCCACCTGATTTAAGCGCCTTGGGCCTGGCGGTCTTTGTCGTGGCTCCGGTTCCTGCGGCCTGGGAAGCCTTGGCGGCGCGCGGCTTGCTCGCTTTCGCGGTTTTGGCCGTGGTCGTGCCGCTGCTGGCCGAGGCCTTCGTCCTGGACGAGGATCGGGCAGTGCTGCTTTTCTTCGCGTCGGCCGCTTTCCGTGTGCCGGTGGCTTTTTTCGCGCCCGAACTGCTCTTCGCCGCCGGCGAGGCCGACTTCGCCGCTGAACGGGTGCCCGAGCTGTTCGACCTGCCGGTCGTTCCGGCCAGCAAACGGCGAACAGCATCTGTGGCGGCGGTTACGATAGCCGCGCCAATCTTGCTCGCGCTGTCGGCAGCGGAATCGGCTGCATCCTGAGCATCCTTGCCCGCCTCTCGAACGGTCGAGCGGACCTTCTTGTTCGCGGTCAAGGCCGCGGCCGCGGTTACGAGCCCTGCCGCCAGCATGGACCGGGCCACCGGGTTCTGGGCCAGCTCGGCCGCCTTGTCGCCCGCGTCGCGCAACGCGCTGGACATGGTCGACGACTTGCCCTTCTTTGACTTGCCCGTTCCGCTCATGGATGATTTGGATGCACCAGAAGGTTTCGACTTAGCCATTGCAGTCTCCAGCTTGGTTTGTAACTCTAGCGTAACAGACGTGCGGCGGCAGGAACAGTTCCCATTGCGAATCCCCCACGCAGGCCCCATCGGACTGCTAAGTGCCGGTATCATAAGGTTCTCCGTCGGGGTTGACCGCGCGCCGCCCCGGTCGGGTCGGTTGTTCCCCTTCGTCCCCTCGCCCTTTTTCGCGTTCGATTCCTTCCGGTATCTCGGCGTGGCGCGCCTCCTCGCTTTCGGGAAGCGGATGCCTTTTCCTGCCTTCGCCCATTTCAGACTCCCTCGTCCTGATCGATCGGTCGTTGAGGATTTTCTCCCTGCGGCCGTGGGGCGCCCGCGGGCTCGGCACCACCTCCGGCCATCGGGTCGCTATCATAATCCTCTTGGGCATTGCCGCCGCCGCCGGCACCCGATCCCGCGCCATGCACTTCGCCGGTTCGCGGATCGAAGCTTGCCCGCTTGCCGCGCTCGCTTTCCCGCGTTCCGCCCATTTTCCCCTCGGATTCCTTGCCCAGCTTCGCCATCGTCTTGTCTCCAGATTTGCCGGACCAGAACGAACCGACGCCGATAGCCGTTCCGGAGCCGCACCGGACGGGCTCGCCGCCGCCGCGTTTCACCGCATGGCCTGCACCCTTTGCGTCCGCAGCGCGTTGAAGACGCAGCTATTTTTTTCCTCAAGGAGTCTGGAAATGTTCGACAAGAGCCAGGATATTAATGTGCTCAACAGCTTGATTGAAACCACGCTCGACAGCGTCGATGGCTACCGGCGCTCGGCCGAGGAAGCCAGCTCCAGCCGCTTCAGCGGCGAGTTCCTGAGCCGCGCCAATGAGCGGGAACAAGTGGTACGTCAATTGCAAGGCGATGTGCGCCGTCTCGGCGGAAACCCGGAAGATGATGGCAGCATACTCGCCGCGGCGCATCGCGCGTTCCTCACCATCCGTGATCGCGCCATCGGAGGCGACGATCAGGCCGTGATCGCCGAAGTCGACCATGGCGAAAGCTATCTGCGCGGAAAATGGGAAGCCGCTTTGAAGAACGACAATCTGTCGCCCGAGACCCGCACCCTCATCACCACCTGCTGGACTTCGGTTCGCGAGGGCCAGGAGAAATGGCGCGCGATGCATGAAAATATGACCAATAGCTGAGCCTTGATCGGGAAAGGCTGAAGGGCGCGGCGAAAGCCGCGCCCTTTTTCATGAGGCCCGTTTCTAGGCTATTTTCTGTGAGGCCAATTTCTATAGCTGAAGTTCGGCTTCCGGGTCGGTAGAGGCCGGGTCCGGCGGGAAAGGCTCGTCGCCATCGTGCGGGTCATCCTGCCCGGGCACATCCGCTTTGCCGACGTCGGGCACGCCCTTTTCGGGCTCCCCCGCATCGGGATCTATCTTGCCGGGCCGGCTAGCCATCGGCCCGGGCCGGTTCCTTGATAGTCTGGGCGGCCCGATTCCGGGCATTTTCCCGAAACAGCCGGCGTTCCTGCTGCTCGCGCTGCAATTGTTCGTCATACAGGCCCCTGGCCCGTCCCTGGTGATCGAGAATCTTGCGGGTCATTCGGCGAGCGCCGCGGACGCCAGCTGGTCGGGGATGAGTGCGGCCTCTTGCGCGGCCTGCATCTGTTGCTGCGCCTGGAGCTGCTGACGCCTTTGCTCGCGCGCACCCGCACCGATGCTGCGGTCGCTTTGTCTGTCCTTCGTCCTGAAAAAGGCCATCGGGCAACCCTCCTCCGCGCGGCAAAATCCGGCGTGCAGGATCAACGTTCCAACTGGTTAAATGTTGCAGCCGCGCAACGTCATTTAGTTGCCGCGCAGGCCGAACCGAATTTGTCCAGGAGCCCCGAGGGGGGAGGATCATGGGGCCCCACAAGTTGCGTGCCGTATAATGCCGACATCTGTTTCGCATTTGTCAGCAATTGGGAGAAATCCCGGGGGATCGGAGCTTCGCCTGTAACGCCCTCACCCTTCTTCTGGCTGCTCGGATTTGCGACCAAAGTGACGGGCTCGTCCCCCAGCCCAAAGGCAAACCGATCCTCGCTGGCGATCGGCGAAAAACCGGGCACCCGGACTCGCAGGATCGCAGGACTGGAAAGGCAGGCGATGCTGATCAGCCGGCTTCCGTCGGCTTTGAGAAGATGAAGCGCCGGTCCATCTTTTTCGGCCTGGCTTTCCCAACGGACACCCTGATCCCGCTTGCTGGACGCGTCGTCCTGCCGCTCTACCTGCTGTACGATCGGAGGTCCGGAGGGCTCCGGCAGCGCTGCCGCATCGTTCGTTGCCGGAACAGGCCGTTCCCCACAGGCGGACAGGATTGTCAGCGCCGCGATCAATGCCTTTTTCTTCATCATCCCCAAGCGGGCGAAGCGCCGCTTCGTTCCGTGACGGGCCAAAGCGGTTGACGCGCCCGGCGGCCGGCGCCTTATGATGCGGCCATGATAAATCCCGCGAGCGTCAATGCCGTTGCAAGCATCATCCAGCTTTCGATCGCGCCCGTATTCCTGCTCGCCGGGATCGCTGGGATATTGAATGTACTCGCAGCGCGGCTGGCGCGGATCGTCGACCGCGCGCGCAATCTGGAATCCGACGTTCCCACCGCCGATGCGCTGGTTCAGGAAGCTGAATTGAAGGAATTGGTGATACTCGACCGCCGGATGACCATGGCGCATTGGGCGATCGGGCTCTGCACGTTCGCGGCCTTGCTGGTCTGCCTCGTGGTCATGTTGATGTTCGTGGCGGTGATCAGCGCACTTCAGTTCGCCGTGCCAGTATCCTTGCTGTTCATCGCCGCAATGGCGAGCGTGACCTTGGGGCTAATGCTCTTTCTGGCCGAAGTGACGATCGCCACGCGCTGGGTTCGGGTCAGCGAGCAATTCGTGCTGAAGGGCAAGCCCCGCTACGGATCGGAATGAACGGCAAGGGAAAGCGCAAAAAAGAAGGACCGCCGGACTTTCGTCCAGCGGCCCTCCCGACATGGTCAGCGGCCGGATGGCTCCAGCCCGGGAGACCTTAGAAAGCCTAGGCTTTCATCCCCCGAACGAGCAGAACCGACCTCTGTGCTGAACCATGAGACATCGGATCACCTCCTTTCGCTTGTTGAAGAGACCCCGACTATGAGTCGCAGCGAATCGACGATCAAGTCTTGTATTCATTTATTTTCTGGCTAAGATTTCATGCTTCGCGCCGGCCCCGGGGGACCGGCGTTTTTATTTATCCGCGGCAATCTTCCACCACGCGCGCCGGCTCCGGCCAGGATGGAACGACCAGCATCGGCAGGCCCTGCGCTTCGATCGTGAAGCGTCCGCGGCTGAATATCATGGAATCCAGGATCGGGTCGTTCGCGGCGACACTGGCGATCGCATAAGGCAACGGCTCGCGCTGAATCGTCGCGGGCAGCGACCGGGCGGTGAACGAAGTGCGGACGATCATCACTGGATTCGTCGGCACGCCTTCACGCCACAAAAAGACCTGCCGGCGCGCTCGGTCGCAGCGAAGAATGAGTTGCGCCTCGCTGTTGGCGGCCCCGAACATTGCCAGGGTTTCAGAGCCTTCGGCGCGATAATACCAATTCCCCGGGGTCAGGGGGAAATCTCGCCAGTCGCGCGCAGCGGGCGGGGGGGGAGGCAGAGGCAAAGCCGGGCGTTGCGGCGGGGGGGGTGGAGGAGGTGCCGACCGGGGGACGCAGGCGGCCACCATCAGGAAGCCGCCCGTCAAGAAGATACGCTTTACTCTCATCATTTGGCTCCGCTCTGCCTGGCCGTCACTCGTTCAACCGAGCGAGCCCGCTTTTGCTCCCCGGGGAGCCTCAGCCGATCTTTTTTGAAGGTTCGGCCCGGGACCCGGTAGCTTCCGAGGTCGCGCAGGTAGCGACGAACTGGCCCACCAGGGGGCTGGCCGGCAGCGCAAGCTCCGGACTGTCGCCGACGACGATCCGGAAGGCGGGAGAGGCGCCAAGCTGTGCCAGCAATTCATCCTGCGCGGGAATGGCGGCGCGAAGCATTGGCAATGGACCTGGGACCGGATTGACGGCGAGCCGCCGCGAAGCCGCACCGATCGTCACCGCCATCATCTCCGTGCCCGTCGCCACGATGCCGTGGCGATTGAGAAGCAGGCCGCCGCGATCGTCGCAGCGCAGCGAGAACAGGGGTTCGGTATGGGGTGGCCCGAACTGGAGCGCGGGCCGTTCCTCCTGCATCATCTCGATCCACTGGCCGATCGTTGGCTGGCCTTCGTCGCGAAGCGGCGCGCGGACCGGCTCAACCACGTTATAAGCGCCATTGTCGTTTGCCGGCACGGCGTCCGGAGCCTCGCTGTCGGCGCAGGCGGCCAGCGCGGCCAGCAAGGTTAGCGGAAGCAGGCGCATCAGATCTTCTCCCAGAGCATTCCTTCTGCCTTGCCTGCTACAGCGCGGGAAGGTCAATGGCCGGACCGATCACCCGCGTGGCCCGGACGCCTTTGACGGGGTCCAGTTGCGGTTTTGCGCAGTGCCTCCTTAAAACGCCGTTAGGGATAGGAAGCGTATCTTTTGCGCACGACTCCAGTGGGAAGAGGCCGTGCAAAAATTGCAATTCATGACAGACCCAGGCCGCAGCCAAGGCGCCAGCGCGGATGCGCCGGTGTTCCGAATTCCCCGCCGTCCCGTAAATTTGAGTGCGAAGTTGATCAGCGCCCGCCGAAATAATGAAGTCCAGATATTGAACCTATCCAATCGGGGAGCGCTGCTTCGCGGCGGACGAGGCCTCGCCGTGGGTGAAAAGGTCATCATCCACCGCGGAGAATTCGACCTTCCTGCCGAAGTCCGCTGGGTCCGGGGCGCCCGATTTGGAATTGCGTTCGAGGCGCCGCTTCGATCGGTCGGAATGGCTGCGTTCGGACAAGCACGTCCGGAAGACCGCCGCGATACGCGGGGACTGCTACGGCTATTTTACCCGCGCTGAGACGGGCGCTTCGGATCATTCCTCGATCTGAACGGGCGCGGGCACCAGCTCCAATATGTCCAGTCGCCCTTGGGAAATATCCCGCGGGATCACCAGGCGGAAACGCAGCGGGCCGACGCGCTCCAGCACCCCGGCGAGGTCGCGGCTTCGGTCGGTACCATAGGCCGTGGGCGGTGCGTTGCCGCTCGCCATCGAACCCAGAAAGACGAGCGATTTCTTGTCGTCCGAATCCAAGAGATAGCCGCTCGGTTTTTCCGTGCCGGTCTGCTTTGCAAGGAACAGAAGGCCGTCCTCCGCCCCGACGTAGCAGAAAAACTCCTTATAGGCGGCGAAGGCGGGAGTGCGACGAGCGGGAAGCGCGAACCTGATGGTGCGGCACATATAAGATCCGGGCGAAGGGGCCGGAAAAGGGAGCGCGGCATCCGGGGCGAGCAACCGGCCTTCCGCTGCCACCGCCCGGCCGAACCCCGCCTTGCCCGCATTTTCCAGCGCCCGCTGCCACGCCAGGCGGACATTTGCGACCAGGGCCACATCGGCCGGATCGGCCTCCCTGCGCCAACCCACCGCTTCCGGCGGAGCGGCCGCAGGGCGCGACGCGGCAGGGGGCGGAGCGGTCTGGCAGGCCGACAGCATGGAGGCCAGAAGGACTGCCGGAAAAAGAACTCTCGTCACCAAAAGCTCCCTTGCTCGGTGTGGACACCGGCCGTGAGTATAGCAATCGTGCCTTAGGGAAAAGTTACCGCTACGGTTTCGACGCCCGATCAGTGGCTATTCCGGCTTCGTTTGGCCGCCCGCGCCGCCTTCTGCTTGCCGTAGCGCGTGGTCCGGATTCCAGGCCGGCCGCTGATCGACTGTCCGCGTGCCGGAGCCACGCGTTCATGTTCCGGGATACCGAGTTCGTCCGCCTCCAGCCGTCGTATCTCGTCGCGAAGGCGCCCGGCCTCCTCGAACTCAAGATCCGCCGCTGCCTTTCGCATACGCTTTTCCAGATCCTCGATATAGGCGCGAAGATTGTGGCCGACGAGATGCGGCCGTTCCTCGTCGCCGGTATCGATCATGACGCTGTCGCGGTTGGCGAGATGGCCCATCACATCGGAAATGTTGCGCTTGATGGTGGTTGGGGTAATCCCGTGCGCCGCATTATATTCCTTTTGCTTTTCGCGGCGCCGATCGGTTTCACGAAGCGCCCGCTCCATCGATCCGGTCACCCGGTCGGCGTAGAGGATCACGCGCCCTTCGACATTGCGCGCGGCGCGGCCGATCGTCTGGATGAGCGAGGTTTCGGACCTGAGGAAGCCTTCCTTGTCAGCGTCGAGAATCGCGACGAGCCCGCATTCGGGAATGTCGAGGCCCTCGCGCAAGAGGTTGATCCCGACCAGCACGTCGTAAGCGCCGAGGCGTAGATCGCGGATCAGCTCGATCCGCTCCAATGTCTCAACGTCGCTATGCATGTAGCGGACGCGAAGCCCGGCTTCGTGCAGGAATTCGGTCAGATCCTCGGCCATGCGCTTGGTCAGCGTCGTGACGAGCGTTCGATAACCCTTGGCGGCGGTGGCCTTGGCTTCGAAGATCAGATCGTCGACCTGGTCCTCGACCGGCTTAATCTCGACCGGCGGATCGATCAGCCCCGTGGGGCGGATCACCTGTTCCGAGAACACGCCACCTGTCTGTTCCATTTCCCACGTTCCGGGCGTGGCCGAAACCGCCACCGATTGCGGGCGCATCGCGTCCCATTCGTTGAAACGCAGCGGCCGGTTGTCGATGCAGCTCGGCAGGCGAAATCCATATTCGGCCAGCGTCAGTTTGCGCCGGTGGTCACCGCGCGCCATCGCGCCGATCTGCGGCACCGTCTGATGGCTTTCATCGACGAACAGCAAGGCGTTTTCGGGCAGATATTCGAACAAGGTCGGCGGCGGCTCTCCGGGCAAGCGGCCGGTGAGGAACCGCGAATAGTTTTCGATCCCGGCGCATGATCCGGTCGCGGCGATCATCTCCAGATCGAAATTGGTCCGCTGTTCGAGCCGCTGGGCTTCGAGCAATCTTCCTTCGGCAACCAACTCCTTTAGCCGCTCCGAAAGCTCATGCTTGATCGCTTCCGTCGCCTGCTTGAGCGTTGGCCCCGGAGTCACATAATGCGAATTGGCATAGACCTTGACGCTTTCCAGACTGGCGATCTTTTTACCGGTCAGCGGGTCGAATTCGACTATCTCCTCGATCTCGTCGCCGAAGAAATTGATCCGCCAGGCCATGTCTTCATAATGCGACGGGTAGATTTCCAGATTGTCACCGCGCACGCGGAAATTGCCGCGAGCGAAGGCCTGATCGTTGCGCTTATATTGAAGCGCCACCAGCTTGCGGATGATCTCGCGCTGGTCGACGGTCTCGCCTTTCTTGAGGCTGAAGGTCATCGCCGAATAGGTCTCGACCGAGCCGATGCCATAGATGCACGAAACCGAAGCGACGATGATCACATCGTCCCGCTCCAGCAAGGACCGGGTGGCCGAATGGCGCATCCGGTCGATCGCCTCGTTCACCGAGCTTTCCTTCTCGATATAGGTGTCGGATCGGGGGACATAGGCTTCGGGCTGGTAATAATCGTAATAACTGACGAAATATTCGACCGCATTGTCGGGGAAGAAGCTTTTGAATTCGCCGTAAAGCTGCGCCGCCAGGATCTTGTTCGGGGCGAGCACAAGGGCCGGCCGCTGCAGATGTTCGATCACCTTGGCCATGGTGAAGGTCTTGCCCGAGCCAGTGACTCCCAGCAGCACCTGCGTCTGTTCGCCCGCCTCCATCTGCTCGGTGATCTCCGCGATAGCCGTCGGCTGATCCCCCGATGGCTCATATTCGGAAACGAGGGTGAAGCGGCGCCCTCCTTCGGCCTTTTCGGGACGCGGAGGGCGGTGCGGTACGAAATTCTGTCCGGTATCCGGCTCGTCGAGGCCGGTTCTGATCTGGATAGCCATAGTATAACATATGGGCATTCATCCCGATCTGCGCCAGCTCCGGCTTTCCGGATTCAGGCGGCACCCGGAACCAATGGGCCGGCATTGCACTAAGGTGCGATAGCCTGTGCAGGAGGGATTTCGTGCGCCATTGCCCCTTTTCTATACTTGCCATTCTCGCGCTCGCCACTGCCTGTCAAAAGCAGGCGTCCGAACCGGAGCTGAGCGCCGAGGAGGTGGCCGCGCAGCTGGCTTCGGTAAAGGTCGATCCAGGCCAATGGGAATCGACCACCCGGATTCTCTCCTCCACCGGCCCGCTTCCAAAACAAGTGCTCGACAAGATGGTCGGCCAGGAAACGCGGGCGGCCAATTGCATCACGCCCGAACAGGCGGCACGGCCCAACGCCAATTTTCTTGCCGCGCAGCAGGGCAGCGACTGCACCTACCAGGATTTCCGGATGCAGAATGGAAAGCTCAGCGGGCGAATGACCTGCACCGGAGGGCAATTGCCCGGCAAGATGAGGACCACGATGAGCGGCGATTACGGCCCCCGGAATTACGACATGGTAATGGATATGGAAACGGCGGGGCTTCCCGGAGGGGCCACGATGCGGATAAAGGCCAGGACCGAGGGGCGGCGCGTCGGCAATTGCGGCTGAATGCGTCGTCGCCCGCGCACATTTTTGAGGAGACTTGAACATGATCGGTTATGTCACGATCGGCACCAACGACCTCGAAAAGTCGCGCGCTTATTACGATGCCCTGCTCGCCGACATCGGCGCGAAGCGGGTTATGGAATTGCCCGACGGATTCACCTTGTACGGCACCAGCCTCGGCCGGCCTTCCCTGGCCGTTACGCCGCCTTATGATGGCGGCAAGGCGAGTGCTGGCAATGGCAATATGGTTGCCCTGGCCATGGACAGCCGCGAGAAAGTCGATGCGCTCCACGCGAAAGCGCTTGAGCTGGGCGGAAGCTGCGAAGGCCCGCCGGGCCTTCGGAACGAGGAAGGCGACGGGGCTTTTTACGGGGCCTATTTCCGCGATCTGGACGGCAACAAGCTTTGCGCCTTCCGGTTCGGCCCGCCGGCGTGAAGCCTCAGTCATTTGCGATTGTCTGGAGCTACAAGGTAGCGGACGAACATCGTGTAGCGTTCGAACGGGCCTATGGACCCGCCGGCGATTGGGCTGAACTGTTCGGGACTTCGCAAGGCTATTTGCGCACCGACCTGATGGTGTCGGACGAAGGCCGATATCTGACGATCGATCATTGGCGGTCGCAGGAAGATTTTCACGCGTTCCAGGCGCGGTCGGGCGCGGACTATCTTGCGCTGGACGCCCGCACGGAGGGCTGGACGCTGTCGGAAGAGCGGCTCGGCCAGTTCATGATGCTGGAGGAAGAGGCAGGCTGAAGACCTGTCCGGCCTCGGTCGCGACGAACCGGCCGGGCGCAATTCCCCGCGCGCGCTTCATCGCCTCCAGCTTCTGCCTCGGCTCGTCGATCGGTTCGAAAGTCAGCTGGAACGTTCCCCAGTGGATAGCGAGCGCGGCCTCGGGCTTCAGCATTTCGAAAATGCGAACGGCTTCCTCGGGATTGACGTGGTTGGTCTTCATGAAGTCGCGCGGCTCGTAGGCGCCGATCGGAAGGATGGCGAGACGCACCGGCCCTCGCGCGGCCTCCAAAGGCCATTTTCCATCGCCAAGACCCGTGTCGCCGGCGAAGAAGATATTGCCGCCGGGAAGCTCGATCGTGAAGGCCGACCAGAGCGCGCGGTTCCGGTCCGTGCCCCATCGCGAACTCCAATGGTGATTGCGCTCGGCTATGACGCGCGCCGGGCCGACCTTCGCCGCCTCGGTCCAGTCGAGCGCCGTGGCTTCAATACCCTGGTCGCGTAGAATCGCGTCGTTGCCGAGGCTGGTGATGATCGCGGGCCGGTCGCGCGCCCACAGAAGCTTCAGCGTCGGCAAATCCATATGGTCGTAATGATTGTGGCTGATGACGATCAGGTCGATCCTGGGCAGATCTTCGAGCCTGATGCCCGGCGCCCGCACCCGCTTCGGGCCGATGAACGAGAAAGGCGAAGCGCGTTCGGACCAGACCGGATCGGTCAGGATATTGAGGCCCTCGGTCTGGATGAGCACCGTCGCGTGCCCGATCCAGATGACGCGCATCTCCTTTCCTTCCACGCTCCGCGCCGGGACTGTGGGGATGACAGGGACGTGTTCGGGCCATTCGGCGCGCCCGTTGTCGGTCGCCCAGCGGTTGAAGAAGGTCCGCGGACTGCCCCCTTCATGGCTCGCAAAGCCCGGATTGAAAAATCGCTTGCCGTCGAAATGACCGCTTTCCGGCCCGCGATAATAAAGGCGGTCGAGAAAGGGCGGCACCAGGCTCGGCGCAAAGCAGAAGGCCACGGCGGCGAACAGCAGGAACGTGCCCGTCCGTTTCAGCAGGGTCCGCATTTCCCTGGGCTTAGGGCCGGGGATCGATGCCGAAGCCGGCCGGCGCGCGGCCTTCATCATGCTCTTCGTGATACATGTCCATCACCAAGTCGAAGCGCCCCGGAGCGGCGGCGCCGCAATCGAGCGGGTAGACGTCGATGATGGTCCCGAATGCACCCGTACCGGCCGAACCGCGCGTGCCGACCCGCGGCCGCGCCCCGTCGGCGCAGCGAAGGCGCGCTATGTAGGCGCGTTCGCCGTCGGGACCGCCCGCCCGCACCGGGTTGGCGGCCGTCCCCAGCGGATGCGCGGAGGCGGCCGCAACCGCGCGCTCCAGTTCCTCGTCGGAAACGCCAAGGCCCATCTGGGCCAAAATCTCCTCCGGAGGCATTGTCCTCTCGCCAAGCTTTTGCATCGCGGAGGCGGGCGACGCGATCAGGCCGGCGCCTGTCAACATTGCAACGATTATGCGCACTGATGATTTCCTAATGAAGTTCGCGTGCCATCCGCCTCTTATTATCGCAAGGAGTGGGGCCAAGTACATCCCGGGCTCGACTTAACGAGACACCAAGGGTTAAGCAGGCCCGATTCAAAAGGACATCCATGACCTTGCTTCGCAGCTTCCTGCCTGCCTTCCTCCTTCTCTTCGCCCTCCCCCTTCAGGCCGCCCCGGTTCCCGGCGATGGCGGTTGGTTCTATCGGGGTAGCGACATTCCGCCCGACCGGGCCTGGACGTTCGGTACCTTGCCCAATGGCCTCCGTTACGCCGTGCGCCGAAACGCGCTTCCCGCGGGTCAGGTCGCGATCCGGGTCCGGATCGACGCCGGATCGCTGCACGAAGAAGATAAAGAGCGTGGCTGGGCGCATATCATCGAGCATATGGCGTTTCGAGGCACAAAGAGCTTCGAGGCGAGCGAGGCGCGGCATATCTGGGAGAAGCTGGGCGCCAGCTTCGGCAGCGACACCAATGCCAGCACCACGCCTACCGAGACCGTCTATATGCTGGACCTTCCGGATGCGGATCGCGGCGACCTCGACCTCAGCCTCAAGGTCATTGCCGAGATGATGGACAATGCGCGCTTCGATCCGTCGGCCGTGGCCGCCGAGCGCAAGATCGTGCTGGCGGAAAAGGAGCGGCGCCCGGAACTTGGCTACCGGATGGTGGAAACCAGCTGGCCGCTTCAATTTGCGGGCCTGAAGATTGCCGACCGGATGCCGATCGGCACCGAAGCCACGATCGAAAGCGCGAGCGCGGAGGGCCTTCGTGCCTTTTACGAGCGCTGGTACCGGCCTGACCGGGCGACTGTGGTGATCACCGGGGACGCCGATCCCAAGCTCATGGTAGAGCTGATCGAGGCGCATTTCGGCGGCTGGAAGGCTGAGGGCCCGACCCCTCGAGAGCCCGATTACGGAAAGATCGCCAGGGTCGAAAGCCGCGTCGCCACATTGGCTTACCCGGCCGCGCCATACAGTGCCTCATTGATGTGGCTGCGGCCTTATGAAAAACTACCCAACACCAAGTTGCGGGAGAAGGACGATCTCGCGCGCTCACTCGCCACGCGGATCCTCAATCGGCGGCTGGAAGCCAAGGCAAGGGGAGAGGCCTCGTTCGTCGGCGCCTCTATCGGCCAATCGCGCCAGACCGATATCGCCGAATATACCCAGCTGTCCGTTCTGGCGCGCGACGACAAATGGCAAAGCGCACTGGCCGAAAGCTTCGCCATCATCAGCGATGCGCTCGCCAGCCCGCCCAGTCAGGCGGAGATCGCGCGCGAAATCAGCAATCTTCGCACCTCGGGCACTTCCGCGGTGGAGGGCGAAGCCACGGTCAAGTCGCCTCAGCGCGCCCAGCAGATGGTGAACGCGCTGGACGGCAATAGCGTGGTGGCCACCGCCGCATCCTCGCTTGCCCTGATCGAGGAATTCGTGCCGCAGATGCAACCGGTGGTGGTTGGTGCCGCGATGCGCGAATTGTTCACCGGCTCAGGCCCTCGGATGGTGCTGCTCAGCCCCCAGAACGTATCACAAGCCGTGGCTGAGGCGGCGCTGACGGCCGCCGAGAAATCCGCTCCCGCGACCCGAGTGGCGGACCGCGCCGTCACGTTCGACGATCTTCCGAAGCTCGGGCCACCCGGGCGCGAAATCTCGCGCCAACGGATCGAGGATATGGACGTCACGATCGTCCGATTCGCCAATGGTTCAAGCCTCGTTTTCAAGCGGACCGACTATGAAAAAGGGTCGGTGCAGGTAGCGCTGCGCTTCGGCAAGGGCCTGGCCGCGCTTCCCACCGACCGGCCCTCGCTGCACGCCTTGGGCGGGATCATCTCGCAAACCGGCATAGGCAATCTGGATCTCGACGCAATGGAGCGTCTGCTGACCGGCCGCAAGATGTCGATGAGCTTCGGGGTCCAGGAAGAAACGCTGGTGCTGTACGGGGTCACCAACGGCACCGAGCTTGGCGACCAGATGCGGTTGCTTGCGACCAAGCTTGCTTTTCCGCGCTGGGATCCCGCCTTGTTCGCCCGGACGAAGACCGGTGCCTTGCAGGGCTATGATCTGGTTTACGCCGCGGCGGCGTCGCGCGGAGGCCGTGAATTCGGCAAGCTGGCGCATGGCGGCGACAAAAGATGGGCTCCGCTGGAAAAACAGATGATCGAAACGCTCACCCTGGCCGACCTGACCCGGTTCTTCGATCCGCTGCTGGCCGCCGGGCCGATCGAGGCGATCATCGTCGGCGACGTCGACCTCGAAACGGCCGTGGAGGCCATGCGTCGTTCGGCGGCGGGCTTGCCACCCCGCGCCGAAGTGTCGATTCTGGAAGCGTCCCGCCGGGTCCTACCTCCCACGCCGAATCCAGCGCCGTTGACCCTCACTCACCAGGGCGATCCGGCCCAGGCGTTCGCGCTGATTGGCTGGTCGACATTTGGCGGTCTCGACCGGATCAAGGAACGGCGCGCGCTGAGCATCGCCGCCAATTTGTTCCAGGTGCGCTTGTTCGACCGCTTCCGCGAGGTCGAAGGGGCCAGCTATTCCCCGAGCGCGCGATCGAGCAATTCCAGCATTTTCCCCGATTGGGGCATTTTCTACGCCGCCTCCGAACTTCGACCGGCAAGCGCACCCGATTTCTTCCGGGCCGCGCGCGAAATCATTGCCGATCTCGGTGCCAGGCCGGTCGAGCAGGACGAGTTCGAACGGGCGATCAACCCGGTGAACAGCGGCATCCAGCGGCGCCTCCGGACCAACAGCTATTGGATGGGGGCCCTGGAAGACTGGACTTCGGAGCCGAGAGCGATCGAGGACGTCAGATCCTATGTCTCCGATTACGGGAATTTGACCGCCGAAGACGTTCGCGCGGCGGTCGCGGCTCATGTGACCGAAGCTGGCGACTGGTCCATGCTCGTTCTCCCCGCTAAAGCGCAAGCCGGTGGCAAGTGAAGCACAGATAATGGCAGCACCGGCAAAGAGCCGGGACGCAAAGGGCGCCGGGCCGCTAAAGCTCCAGCAGCAGCCCTTTTTCGACGACAAGAATCGTGCCTTCTGGTATCTTCAGTCGGCCGGCTGGGCGGGCTATTTCGTGCTTCGGACCCTGTCGGGCCTCGCCAACGCTTTCGGATTCAGCTTCGTCATCCACACCCTGCTGCTGACCGCCGCCGGTTATTCGCTGACCTTGCTGATGGCGGCAGCCTATCGCCGCCTCATCCGGCTGAAGCCGATCATCACCTGGGTGACCTCGATCATCATCGTGCTGATCGCGTCGGCCAGTTTCTCAGCGATCGAGACGTGGAGCCACGCGACCTTCGTCAATCCGGGCCTCAGACCCGAGGGCTTTGCTTTCCTCGGCGCAATCCTGCTCGATTTCTCGCTGCTCGCCGCCTGGTCGGCGCTTTATTACGGCATCAATTATTATCTGCTGCTGGAAGAGCAGACCGACCGGCTGCTGCGGCTGGAGCATCAGGCAAGCGCCGCGCAACTCGCGATGCTGCGCTATCAGCTCAATCCGCATTTCCTGTTCAACACCCTGAACTCGATCTCCACCCTCGTGCTCCTCAAGCAGACCGAGCGCGCCAACGCGATGCTTTCGCGCCTCTCTTCCTTCCTTCGCTACACCCTGGTCAACGAGCCGATGGGACAGGTGACGGTCGAGCAGGAGGTCGAGACGCTGAAACTCTATCTCGAGATCGAAAAGATGCGCTTCGAAGACCGATTGCGCCCGCATTTCGCGATCGACCCGCAGGCCGCGAATGCTCGCCTCCCGTCGCTTCTACTGCAGCCGTTGGTGGAAAATGCGATCAAATATGCGGTTACCCCGCAAGAAGGCGGCGCCGACATCGCGGTCGAGGCGCGCCGGCTGGGAGACAAGATTCAGCTGACCGTCACCGACACCGGATCGGGGGCTGGAGCGAGCCCGGAAGGGCAGGCGCTCAGCCTCGGCCAGACCTCCACGGGCGTCGGACTACCGAATATTCGGGACCGTCTGGCGCAGGCCTATGGCGCCGAACATCGTTTTGAGACTCAAACGAACATAAACGGGGGCTTTAGCGTTATCATCGAAATCCCCTATCAGGTGGAACCAGCCGAGGAGCCCAAATGACCATCCGCACGATCCTGGTCGACGACGAACCGCTCGCCATTCAGGGCCTGCAGCTACGCCTCGAACGCCATGAAGATGTGGAGATAGTCGAGACCTGCTCGAACGGCCGCGAGGCGATCCGGGCGATCAAGACGAACAAGCCTGACCTTGTCTTCCTCGACATCCAGATGCCCGGCTTTGACGGCTTCTCGGTGATCCAGGGGTTGATGGAAGTGGAGCCTCCCCTTTTCGTCTTCGTGACCGCTTATTCGGATCATGCGCTTCGCGGCTTCGAAACCGGTGCGGTCGATTATCTGATGAAACCGGTCGAGGAGGATCGCTTGGCAGATACGCTGGACCGCGTTCGCCAGCGCCTCGCCGAAAAGCGCGGCGCCGAGGAAGTGGGCCGATTGAAGGAAGTGCTGGCGGAAGTCGCACCCGACCAGGTGGACAATGTGGAGGGCGTCGAAGACGCGCACAGCTCCAACCGATATGAAAAGCTGATCAACATCAAGGATCGCGGCCAGATTTTCCGGGTCGATGTGGACACAATCGAAAAGATCGACGCCGCCGGTGACTATATGTGCATCTATACCGGCGATAACACCCTGATCCTGCGCGAAACGATGAAGGATCTGGAAAAGCGGCTCGACCCGCGCCGGTTCCAGCGCGTCCATCGTTCCACCATCGTCAATCTGGACCTGGTCCGACAGGTGAAGCCGCACACCAATGGCGAATGCTTCCTGGTGCTCGATTCGGGCAGCCAGGTGAAGGTCAGCCGGTCCTATCGCGACGTGGTGGCGCGCTTCGTTCATTAGGTGCTGATCGCTGTGCTCCTGCTTCACCCGCAGCAGCACCGGCCGCGACACCTATCACTCGTCGATTTGCGATCCACCGGAAGTTTTCGAGCCGCTTCAATATCTTGCGTGAAACCGCGGAATTCTGCGGAAAATAATCGCACTTTAGCGGCATGAATCGTGAAGACGTAGGCTTTTGGCCGGTCTAAAGCGCTCCCGCATTTGCGGGAGAACATGATGACTTCGCCGACGGAAAAAGCCCAGAATTTTGCTTCTCTACACAAGGTCGGCGACCCGCTTATCCTGTTCAACGCCTGGGATCCGGGCAGCGCGAAGATCGTGGCCGGGGCGGGCGCGAAGGCCATCGCCACCGGCAGCTGGTCGGTCGCCGCCGCCTTTGGGTATGAAGATGGCGAAGCCTTGCCCCGCGACCTTGCGATCGAGAATATCGCCCGCATCGCGCGTGCGGTCGACCTTCCGGTCAGCATCGATCTGGAAGGTGGCTATGGAGATGCGCCGGATGCGGTCGCAGAAAGCGCGGCGCTGGCGATCGAGGCCGGCGCGATCGGCTGCAATTTCGAGGATCGCCGGGTGGGGAGCGACGGGCTCCATTCGATCGAAGAACAGGTGAAGCGCATCGCCGCGATTCGCGCCGCTTCCGACGCGGTCGGCGTTCCGTTCTTCATCAACGCGCGCACGGACTATTTCCTGCAGAGCAAGCCGGAAGAACATGCCGCCCATATCGAAGCCGCGCTCGAGCGTGGCCGGGCCTATGCGGAGGCGGGCGCCAACGGACTGTTCGTCCCGGGCCTGGGCGACGAGCAACTGATTGCCGCGATCTGCGCGGAAAGTCCGATCCCGGTGAATATCATGGTCTGGACGAACACGCCGCCCCTGAAGCGCCTGGCCGAGCTGGGCGTGGCGCGCATCAGCCATGCAGGCGCGCCCTGGGCCCTGGCAATGGAGGCGCTGGCCGAAGCGTCTCGCGGGGTATATTCTCCCGGCTGACGAACAGGGGAGAATTTCATGGCGAGCGTAACCGGACTTGGCGGAATCTTCTACAAGGTGGAGGATCCCGACCGTACCCGTGCCTGGTATCAGGAAAAGCTCGGGGTCGGCGGCGAATGGGGCGCGATGTTTCCCTGGAAGGCCGACGAGGGCGGGGAGGCCTATAGCCTGTTTTCGCCGTTCAAGGCCGCATCGGATTATTTCGATCCGAGCGAGGCCCGCTTCATGGTCAATCTGCGCGTCGACGATCTGGCTGCAATGATCGAGGAATTGAAGGGTAAAGACGTCGAGATCCTCGGTACCCAATATGAAGATTATGGCAAGTTCGCCTGGATCCTCGACTGCGACGGAATCAAGATCGAATTATGGGAACAGGTCGGTCCGGTCCCCGCCTGACGTTACCCGTCCGACCTCAGGTCCTCAGTCTTCAGATTCGGGCCTTGCGCCGCCCCGATTTTCGCGCGGGCGACCCCGATTTCAGGACATTTCTCCTGAACAGGCCTGCGCTTACCTTGATCGTCAGCCAGACCCACAAGGCCTGCCACAGGGTCGCGGCGAGATGCGGCCACAATTCGGGTGTCTGGGCCGCGCGAGCGACCATCGCGAGCGGAGAGCTGAAGGGAAATATCGCCGCGCCGATGCCGATCGGGCTGTTGAACGGTCCGACCGCAAAGGATGCGAGCATGAATATCAGCACCTGGCCAATCGTCACGGGCATCGACAAGGTCTGCACCTCGCGCACCGACGAAGCCTGGGACCCAATCCCTAAAAACAAGGCGCCCAGCAGCAGGTAATTGGCCGCATAATAGACGAAGACGAGGATGACGAAGAGCGGCCATCCAACGGCAGGCGCAGGAAGCCCTCCATCGGCGGGCGGCAGGAGGACGAGCCCCAGAAAGGCCGCCGACGCCCAGACCATCACCCCCACCAGCGACACCGCGAGCATGGCGAAGAGCTTGCCGAGGAAAATGGCGTCGATCGGAAGCGCCGCCGCCAGCACTTCGATAATCTTGTTCGATTTCTCTTCGATCAGGTTCGAAAGGAGCATGCCGGCCAGCAGGATGGTGAGCATGAAAAGGAGCAATTGCCCCATGCGGGCGGTGATCGCGCGCAAGGAAGCCCGCGAGCCGGCGGAATCACCCACCTTCGTAGTCCGGATTTCGACCGGATGCTGGGCGATACCGGCACGGGCGAGCGCGCGATGCGTCCGCGCATCTTCGATGATCAGCCCCATCTGCCGGCGGACCGCACCATCCTCGTTGATCGATCCGGTGAGCCTGGGGGTCGAAAGGTCACCGCTCAGCACGGCGACAATACGCTTGTCGCCGGAAGCGAGGAGATGCCTGACCTGGGCGTCGACGTCGGGCCCGGGTTCAGCGCGGACAAGTTCGGGAAGTTTTCTTTCGCCAAAGGCCGGCCCGATGCGCTCATGCGCTTCGGCGAGCGATTTGAACGCGTCCTGGGGCGCGATCACCGCCACCGTCGACTGAAGATCGTCCCGCGCCATCTGCTCGCTCAGATTCCCGAATAGGATAGATATCCCGATCACCAGCAACGGTCCTGCTAGGAACAGCAGGAAGGTCTTGGAAAAGACCGTCGCCGTGAAATCCCGGCGCGCGATCACATAGGCCGATTGAACCAGACCCATCATATGACCTTTTCTTGCGGTGCGGCGTCCGCCTGCATCTCGCGCGCAGCGGCTTCTCCAGCGATGGCGACGAACGCGTCGTGAAGGCCGGGCCGTTCGATCGACAATTCCTCGATCCCCGCGCCACCTTCGATCAGCGCCTTGAGCAAGGGCTCGATGCCGCCTGCGGGAAGTTCGAACTGCCAGACGCCGTCTGCCTGCGCAGCATTTCCGGGCAATGATGCTCGCCACGCGCCTTCCGCCGCCCGAGTCTTCAGCCTGACCTGCGGGCGGAGCCGATCGCGCGCATCGGCAACGCGGCCTTCGAAGCGCAACTTGCCGGCTGCAATGATCGCGATTCGCTCGCACAGCCGCTCGGCATGCGCGATCACGTGTGTGGAAAAGATGATCGTCGCGCCCTGGGCGGCTTCCTCGCGGATCATGTTTTCGAGCCGTCCCTGGTTGATCGCGTCGAGTCCGGAAAACGGTTCGTCGAGCACGATCAATTTGGGGCGATGGACGATGGTGCCGAACAATTGCACCGTCTGCGCCATTCCCTTGGACAGGCTCTTGATCGGCTTGTTCACATAATCGCCAAGGCCGTTGGCGTTCAGCATTTTCTCGCCGCGCTCGCGTCCAACGGTCAGCGGAAGGCTCCTCAGGGCACCCATGAACGCGATCGCTTCGCGCGCGGTCATGTTGGGATAGAGCCCACGTTCCTCAGGAAGATAGCCGACCAAGGTCGCCGCCTCGATCGGCCGTTCGTAGCCAAGCAAGGTGCGGTGACCGCGATCCGGATCGATAATCCCCAGCAACATGCGCAAGGTGGTGGTTTTGCCCGCGCCATTGGGGCCTAATATTCCGTAGATGGATCCTTCTGGGACTTCTATGTCTATGCCGTCGACCGCGGTCTTGCCGTCGAAAGCCTTGAAAAGCCCTCGAGCTTCGATAGCCAGTCCGCTCTGCACTTTAGATCCTCTTGTCTTTCAAGATGCTAGCGAACCCCGATGACCCATGGCAACCCCCTGCTGCGAGACCGACTGAACGAGGAAGCCCGTGCCTTGGGGTTCAGCGCGATCGGCGTCGCGCGCGCCGATTGCGCACCGCTGACAGCGCAGCGGCTGAGCCAGTGGCTTTCGGACGGCGCCCATGGCGACATGATCTGGATGGAAGAGACCGCGGGTCGGCGCGGATCGCCATCCGCCTTGTGGCCCGAGGTCCAATCGATCATTTCGCTGGGCATGAGCTATGCGCCGACGCTCGACCCGCTGGCGCTCGCGCAGCAGACCGAACATGGCCGTATTTCCGTCTACGCGCAGGGCGCCGATTATCATGATGTGATCAAAAAGGCGCTGAAGGCACTCGCGCGGTGGCTGGTGGCCGAGGCGCAGTGCGACCTGAAGGTGTTCGTCGATACCGCGCCGGTGATGGAAAAGCCGCTCGCCGAAGCCGCGGGCCTCGGCTGGCAGGGGAAGCATACCAACCTCGTCAGCCGAAAGGATGGCAGCTGGCTCTTCCTCGGCGCGATTTATACGACGCTCGAGCTGGAACCGGACACGCCGCATAAAATCCATTGCGGTAGCTGCTCGGCCTGTCTCGACGCCTGCCCGACCAACGCCTTTCCAGCGCCCTACCGGCTCGATGCCCGGCGCTGCATTTCCTACCTCACGATCGAACATAAAGGCCCGATCCCGCATGAATTCAGGGAGGCGATCGGAAATCGCATCTATGGCTGCGACGATTGCCTGGCGGTTTGCCCGTGGAACCGCTTTGCCGATGCGGCGCGAAGGAACCAGGCATTCGTCCCCCGCGCCGAACTGACCGCGCCCGCTTTGGCCGACCTGCTGGCGCTGGACGATATGGCATTCCGTCAGGTGTTCGCCGGGTCGCCGATCAAGCGCATCGGACGGGGGCGGATGGTCCGCAACGCAGCCATCGCCGCGGGCAATAGCGGCCAACCAGGCTTGATCCCGCAGCTCCAGGCGCTCACCGCCGATCCCGACCCCGTGGTTTCCGAAGCGGCCGGCTGGGCGGTGGAAAAGCTCAGCGCACCTGCTGCCGCGCGTTGAGTGCGGCGACGCAGGAGGCCCGATCCATGTCGCGGCCGTCGGGCATCCGCGCATCGACATAGGTCACCACCGGCTCTCCGCCCGCCTGACGCGGATAAAGATAGGCGTCGAGCACGCAGACGGGGCCGACGAATTGAAGTTTGCGCGCCGTACCTTCTCGTATGTCGAGAATGACCGGGCCCAATTGGCCGACGAGCAAACGCTGGTTCGCGCCGATCACGCTCTCGAGGCCGGCAATGCTGATCGGGGGTGGCTGATCCGCCTGGGCAGGAGGCCGGTCGCCGCTCGATACGCAGGCGCCCAGCAGCAACGTCGTCAACAGCAGCAATGGCTGCGCGTATTTTGGCCGTGGCCCCCCTGTCAGCATCATTCCTCCGCTTTCCCTTGTGAAACCCATCGCTTAAGCGCTCCGGGCCGTCAATCGCTTCGGTTGACGCTGACTATCTACGGCGGCTAGGCCACGCGCTTTCTGTCTCCCCTCGAAGGTAAATTTCTTGACCGAGCCAAATTATGACGTTGTCGCGATCGGCAATGCGATCGTCGATGTCATCGCACAGACCGACCACGATTTCATCGAGCGCGAGCAGATGACCGCGGGATCTATGCGACTGATCGATGCCGATTTCGCCAAGGGACTTTACGACCGGATGGGACCGGGCCGCGAAATAAGCGGCGGGTCCGCCGCTAATACGGTTGCCGGAATGGCCGCCATGGGCGCGCGCTGCGCATTCGTAGGACAGGTGGCCGCCGATCAATTGGGTGAGGTCTTCACGCATGATCTGCGCGCGGCGGGCGTCGACTTCGATATTCCCGCGCGCGTGGGCGAGCCGCCCACGGGCCGCGTCCTGATCCTGGTCACGCCGGACGGCCAGCGCACGATGAATACCTTCCTCGGCGCCTCGCATTATCTGCCGGTCGCGGCGTTGGACGATGGCCTGATCGCCGCGGGCGCCATACTTTATCTCGAAGGCTATATGTGGGATCCGGAGGAGCCGCGCGCGGCAATGCGGTCCGCTATTCTGACCGCGCGCCAGGCTGGTCGGCGTGTGGCCTTCACCTTGTCGGCCGTCTTCGTGATCGACCGCTACCGGACCGATTTCCAGGCTTTGATCGACGATGGCCTGATCGACATTTTGTTCGCCAATGAAGAAGAGATAATGGCGCTGACCGAAGCAGCCGATTACGAAGCCGCCGTGGCCGCGGTCCAGGACAAGGTTCCCCTGCTGGTGGTCACGCGCAGCGAGAAGGGAGCGATTGCCATTCACAATGGCGAACGCGTCTCGGTTCCCGCCGAGCCGGTTGAAAAGGTGGTCGATACCACGGGAGCCGGCGATCTGTTCGCGGCCGGCTTCCTCACCGGCCAGGCACAGGGCCGATCCGTCGAAGATTGCCTCCGCATGGGCGCCATCGCGGCGGCCGAAGTCATCTCCCATTACGGCGCGCGGCCCGAAGCCGACCTGAAGGCGCTTGTGGCCAGCAAACTCGGCTGATCCCTCCGCCATTTCAGCATAAAAAAGGGAGGCCGCAGCCTCCCTTTTTCTTGTGCCTAGTCCCTCGTTCCCGGGACCGGCGGCTCGATGTCCGCAATTTCGGGCTCGTGGACTTCCATCTGCCCCTGGCCAACGTGGCTCCTGCCGCGGCTATAGGCGAAATAGACAATGAGTCCGATGATCGCCCAGCCGAAGAACATCAGCTTGGTATCGGTGGAGAGGCTGATGAACAGATAGATGCAGCCCAGCACCGCGATCGGCGCCACCAGCCAGATGGCCGGGGTACGGAACGGCCGGTTGCGCGCTGGATCGGTGCGGCGAAGCACGAACACCGCGATCGCCACCATCGCGAACGCGAACAAGGTGCCCGAATTCGAAATATCGGCCAGCTTCCCGACCGGGAAGAAAGCGGCGAACAACGCAACGAAGACACCGGTAATGATCGTCACCACGTGCGGCGTGCGATATTTCGGGTGCACCTTCGAAAAAGCGGCTGGAAGCAATCCGTCGCGGCTCATCACGAAGAAGATGCGGGTCTGACCGAACATCATCATCAGGATGACCGAGGGAAGAGCGATACCGGCAGCAAGGCCGATCAGGTTCCCGACCTGGGTCCAGCCGATGCTGCGCATCGTCCAGGCCAACGCCTCCTTGGAGCAGGCAACCGCATTGTCACCGATCGCCGAGCAGGCGGCGGTAAGCTCGGAACTTCCGGTGGCAAGCGCCAGTCCGTCCGCACCGGTAACGGGTTGAGCGCCGACGCTGCCGATCACTCCGGCTGCCACGAGAATGTAGAAGACCGTGCAGATTGCGAGCGAACCGATCAGGCCGATCGGCATGTTGCGCTGGGGGTTCTTGGTCTCCTCGGCGGCGGTCGAAACGGCATCGAAGCCGACATAGGCAAAGAAGATAGAAGCGGCGGCGGCCGAAATACCCATGAAGCCCGTCGGAGCAAAGGGTTCGAAATTCTCCATCTTCATGACCGGAAGGGCCAGGATGCAGAATAGCAGCAAGGCGGTGATCTTGATCACCACCAGAACCGCGTTCACTGCCGCGCTTTCCTTGGTGCCGATGACCAGCAGCCAGGTGACGAGCAAGGCGATCGCCATGGCCGGAAGGTTGATCATCCCGCCATCATAGGGGCCGAGCACGAACATTTTGGGTATGTCGATCGACAGCGCATTCTCCAACAGGCCGACAATGTAGCCGGACCACCCAACCGAGACCGCGCCGGCGGCGACCGCATATTCGAGAACGAGCGCCCAGCCGACCATCCAGGCGATCAATTCGCCCATCACGGCATAGGAATAGGTATAAGCCGATCCGGAAACGGGGACCATCGACGACATTTCCGCATAGCAGAGCGCCGCCACGGCACAGACGAAACCGGCGATGATGAAACTGACCATCATTCCAGGACCGGCCTTTTGGGCGGCCTCGGCGGTCAGAACGAAAATGCCTGTGCCGATAACTGCGCCAACGCCCAGCATGGTGAGCTGAAAAGCCCCCAGCGAGCGATGCAGCGATTTCTTTTCGGCGGTGGCAAGAATGGCGTCGAGAGACTTGATACGCCCGAAAATCATTTCCATCCCCTTAGGATATCGCGATCCCTGCACCGCGAACTATTGTGTTTCGAGGGCGGAACCTAACCGCTAAATCGCGGCCCGCCTAGTCATAATGGGAGAGGTGCTCTTCCTAGCGGGAAAGCATGGGTCCAAGAGGCTTTCCGCCAAGGATATGGACATGGAGATGCGGCACCTCCTGCCCGCTGCCGGCGCCTACATTGGCGAGCAACCTGTACCCCGGTTCCACCAGCCCCGCCCCGCGCGCGACCTTGCCGACAGCCCGGGTGAAACCCGCAATTTCATCAGTGGAAGCCCGCTCCGAAAAATCATCCCACGACACATATGCCCCCTTGGGGATCACCAATATATGGACCGGGGCCTGCGGATTGATGTCGTTGAAGGCGAGCGAATACTCGTCTTCGTGAACCTTGCCGCACGGAATCTCGCCGCGCAGAATCCGTGCGAAGATATTGCTGTCATCATAGGGCTGAGTTGCGTCTATCGGCATCTTCATCTCTTTTTTGGGCATGACGGACTGCTAATCCTGCCGGGCAGTCGGCGCAACGGCGCTTGACCCATTGGTCCGCCGCGCTACGAGTCAGCCTATGAGTGACGACGCCCCAGACAGCCTGATTCCCTATGACGAGATCGTCCAGGAGGCGCTCCGCGCGGTGGTCGGCCGCGTTCTGGGCGAGGTGGAAAGCACTGGCGTGCTTCCGGGCAAACATCATTTCTATATCACCTTCAAGACCAATGCCTCCGGCGTCGATATTCCGCGCCATTTGAGCGAGCGGTTCCCCGACGAGATGACGATCGTCATCCAGAATCGCTTCTGGGATCTCAAGGTGGAGGAGGACGGGTTCCAGGTCGGCCTCAGCTTCAATCAGGCCCCGTCCAAATTGATCATTCCGTTCGCCGCGATCACCGGCTTTGTCGATCCGGCGGTGAATTTCGCCCTCCAGTTCCAGGCACAGGCCGACGAGGCGGGGCCGCAGGATCATGAGGAAGCGGAGAACGACCATCCGATCGCCGAACCGGTCGAGGATGGATCGAACGTCGTTTCGGTCGACTTCAGCCGCAAGAAATAAGCCGGCTGCCGGCGGCGGCCTGGCACGCCAAAAGGGGATTAGCCCCTTTCCTTCATCCGATCTTTGGAACAAGGGAAATTACGATTTCTCGCACCAACGATAGAGAAGGTGAATGACCAGCTACCGCACCGAAACCGACAGCTTTGGCCCCATCGAAGTTCCCGCCGATTGCTATTGGGGCGCGCAGACCCAGCGTTCGATCGGGAATTTCCCCTTTGGACGGCTTGAGGTCATGCCGGCCGGGATCGTCCACGCTCTGGGATTCGTCAAACAGGCGGCGGCGCGGGTCAATGCGCGAAGCGGCGGCCTCGACGCCTCGCTCGCCGAGGCGATCCAGCAGGCCGCCGCCGAAGTAGCGTCCGGGGCGCTCGACGACCAATTTCCGCTGGTGATCTGGCAGACGGGGTCGGGCACCCAGTCCAATATGAACGCGAATGAGGTGATTGCCGGGCGCGCCAACGAAGTTCTTTCCGGCAAGCGCGGCGGGAAGGAACCAGTCCACCCCAACGATCACGTCAACCAGGGCCAGTCGTCGAACGATTCCTTCCCCACCGCGATGCACGTCGCCGCTGCCATTGCCGTGCACACGCGCCTGCTGCCGGCTTTGCACATGATCCGCGGCCGGCTGGAAACGCAGGCCCGTGAATGGGACTGGATCGTGAAGATCGGCCGGACCCATTTGCAGGATGCTACTCCGCTCAGCCTCGGCCAGGAATTTTCCGGTTACGCCGCGCAAATCGCTTATGGGATCGATCGCGTGGAAGGCGTGCTTCCCCGGCTTCACCAGCTTGCGCAGGGCGGTACCGCGGTCGGAACCGGGCTGAACGCCCCTGCTGGATTTGCGGAGGCTTTCGCCGAAGAGATCGCCAAGCTTACCCGGCTGCCTTTCGAAACCGCGCCGAACAAGTTTGAGGCCCTGGCCGCGCATGATACGATGGTCGAGCTTTCGGGCGTGCTGAATGTGCTCGCGGTATCGCTGACCAAGATCGCCAATGACATTCGCCTTCTGGGCTCCGGTCCGCGATCGGGCTTTGCCGAACTTCGTCTGCCCGAGAACGAACCCGGAAGTTCGATCATGCCCGGCAAAGTCAATCCGACCCAGGCCGAAATGCTGACGATGGTCGCGGCGCAGGTCATGGGCAACCATGTCGCGGTGACCGTCGGCGGACTTCAGGGCCATCTGGAACTGAATGTGTTCAAACCGCTGATCGGCGCCAATGTGCTTCGTTCGATCGAATTGCTCGCCACCGGAATGGAAAGCTTCACCGAACGCTGCCTGGAAGGGATCGAGCCCGACGAAATCCGTATCAGCGAGCTGATGGAGCGTTCATTGATGCTGGTGACGGCGCTGGCGCCCGAAATCGGCTATGACAATGCCGCCAAGCTTGCCAAGTACGCCCATCAGAAGGGCCTGACCCTGAAACAGGCGGGGCTCGAATTGGGCCTTGTTGATGAAGCGACGTTCGACCGGGTCGTGCGGCCGGAGGACATGCTCGGCCGCTAGCGGAGGCGGTAGTTCAACCGCACGCCGATCGTGTCCAGGCCGGGATTCTGGCTGCTGAACAAAGTGGCGTGGCTGAGATGAACCCAGCTTGCTTCCACCGAAAACCGTTCGCTCGCCTGATAGCCAAGCCCGAGTTCGGGCTCGAACAGCAGTCGCGATCCGTAGTCGATGCGATTCTCGCCGGGCTCGACCCGGCCTGGGTTGGTGTGGACGGCGAGGCCGATACCGGGACGGACATAGAATTTATGGCCTATTTTCCAGCTGATCCCGGCAGCGGCGAAATGCGTGTCGCCGGACATGTTGACCGAAGCCAGGACATAGGGCGCCGGGCTGCCGACCGCCTTTAGGAAGCGCAGCCGGTCCCCGCGCCAGCCAAGCTCCAGATCCACGCCTTCCTCGATCCCGCTCTGCGTGACCAGGTCCACATCATGGGCATAGATTCCTCCGAAAATCTCCGAAGCGGAGGCCATTGCGGGCGCGCAAAGCGCCGCGACAACAAGCAGGATCGAACAAGGCTTCACGGACATTCCCTCCTGGGGCGCTGATCTAAGTTACTGAAGAAATTGGCTGGCACGGTTTCGGCTAAGGAACATTCCTGGCGCATTCCGGTTTCATCAGGACAGCATATTTCGGGCGGGACCATCATGCTCTTCGACCTTCCGGCCGCCGAATCTCCAATCGGCGACAGCCTCATCGACTATCGCCTCGACCAGAGATGGGGAGTCGATTCCGAATATGGACGGCTGACCGACGTCATGGTGTCACCGCCACCCTATCTTCAGTTGGAACCTTGCCAATCCGCTTCGGTCGCGAGCCTGGCAAAAGGCATCGAACTTTGTTCGGAACGGGCCCAGCGGCAGCACCGGGCGCTGCTCCGGGCGCTGCGCGACGAGGGTGTCCGCTGCGCCACTATTCCGGTCGCCGAGGAAATGCCGGACCTGAGCTTCGTTCGCGACGCCTGCCTGATGACTCCTTGGGGCCTGCTGGATCTGAAACCGGCCGCGACGTTCGAGACGGCCTATGTCCGCGATCATGTGCGCGGCTGGGGAATTCCCTATCTCGGCAGTATCGGCGGAGGCGCGGTCGAAGGCGGCGACGTCTGCCTGCTGCGCCCCGGAACGGTGGCGATCGGCTGGTCGGGAGAGCGCACCGACAAGCAGGGCGCGCTTGCCTTGGCGAAATTGTTCGAGGATCGTGGCTGGGCGGCCATCCTCACTCATTTCGATCGTTATTTCACGCATCTGGATAACCTGTTCGCGCCGGTAGGAAGAAACCGCGCGCTGGCCTGTGTCGAGGCGTTGGATCCTGCCTTTCTGGGCCAGATAAAGGCTCTCGGCGTGGATCTGGTGCCGGTCACCCCTGCCGAAGTCCAGCGACTGGGGACCAATATCCTTGCCCTCGGCGGGGGATCAATCCTGTCGGCGGCGGACAATAATCGGATCAATCTGGAACTGGCCCGGCTCGGTCATCATGTGATCGCCGTCAATGTGGATCAGTTCACTCAAGGCGGCGGGGGCATAAGGCGGCTCACCATGCCGCTGGCGCGCGTCGCGGGCTAAGCGCCCGCCTGCCAGACCTTGATCGCGTCGATGGGCGAAAGCAGCATCAGCACGTTGAGCGTCAGATTGTCCCGGATCGTCCAGAGCGTCAGCAGCTCGAAGAACAGGGCGAGCGAAATCGTGGCCCAGACCGGCAGCCGGCGCGCGAGGAGAAAACCGAATGTCATCCAGCCAAGGTCCGCAAGGCTGTTGAGGACGCTGTCGCCATTATAGCCGAAGGCGAAAGTCGCCTCGCGATAGCGGTCGATGATGAACTGGCTGTTTTCCAGCAATTCCCATCCTGCCTCGATCGCCACCGCCCCCAGATAGCGTTCGCCCGTTGGGTTGCGCCGAAGCAGCAGCCAGCCGAGCGCGTAGAACAGGAAGCCGTGGATGATGTGGCTGGGCGTGTACCAGTCCGCGATATGCTGGCTATTGTCGGCGCTCTGCACCGCCCCCGTCCAAAGCTTTACCGTTCCGCAAGTACAGATAGGCGGGCGGCCCATCCATAAAAGGATCAAGGCCATCGCCGCGGCAAGGCCGATCGCGATCAGCCAGTGACGTCTTTCGATCCTCATTCCGCGAGCATCTCCTGCAATTTCTGCACGGTCCGCCAGTTCCGCCCGGTGACGGTCGAGCCGACCAGACGGTCGAGCAAAGCCGGAGACAATTTCGTGGCCCCGGCGCCCGCGGCATAATGGATCCACAAGGCGTCGCCGACCAGTTTCAGACTTTCGCCGTCTCTCGCTTTTTCCCGCAGGGTCTCCGCCGCGTCGAGTCTGGGCTTGGCTTTGGATAGGCAGAGCATCAGCCGGTTGGGTTCCTGCTCGGCAGCTACAGGGAACGGATTTCCGCCGACATAAGCCGGCCAGTCGGCGGCGCGCCGCACGATGACGGGGATCGAGAGGCCGAACTTTCTGGCGATCAGCGCCTCGAGGTCGCTTTCGTGCACGCCGGCCGCGCCTTTGGCGCGGAACACGACATTCCCGCTCTGGATATAAGTTTGCACATCGGCCCAGCCGAGTTCCGCAATATGGGCCCTGAGTTCCGCCATCGGCACTTTGTTCTTGCCGCTGACATTGATGCCGCGAAGCAGAGCGATGAACTTCATATTTCGTGTCACTACCGAATTGATCTCCGTTCCGCTCGTAGAAATTTGACGCGGCACGCGGGGCGTTGCCGCGGATTTCTAACCTTGCCCCACGAAGCCCGCTTGACGCGCGGCCGTTCCCCAAGCCAGTAGCTGCCATGGCGAGCGGCAATCCATTCCAACGGCGCGGACTTCTTTTCATCCTGTCCAGCCCCAGCGGCGCCGGCAAATCGACCATTGCGCGCATGTTGCTGCGCCAGGATGACGGTATCGCTTTGTCGGTTTCGGCGACGACCAGACCGCCCCGCGCAGGTGAAGTCGACGGCAAGGATTATCATTTCGTCAGCAACGACAAATTCGATTCGATGGTCGCCAACGGCGAATTCCTCGAATGGGCCCATGTCTTCGGCTATCGCTACGGCACGCTGGACAGCGAAGTGCGCAAGTCGATCGAGGGCGGGCGCGACGTTTTGCTCGACATCGACTGGCAGGGCACCCAGCAATTGAAGCAGGTCGATCCGGACATCGTCCGGGTTTTCATCCTGCCGCCTTCGATGCAGGAACTGGAGCGGCGGCTTCGGTCGCGCGGCACCGACAGCGACGAAGTGATTGCGAGCCGGATGGCGCGGGCCTCGGCCGAAATCAGCCATTGGGCCGAATATGATTATGTTCTGATCAATAATGATGCGGACAAATGCGTCTCGCTCACCCATTCGATCCTGAAGGCGGAACGGTTGAAGGCCACGCGCCGCGTCTTCCTGCACGATTTCGTCCGCGGCCTGATCGGCTGACGTCAGTTCTTTTGCCGCCGGCCTTTGCCCGCGCCTGGCTTCTGTCCTACGCTCCGGCAAAACAGGAGGGCGAAACTATGGTACGCGTCATTATCGGCTCGGCCGCCGCGGCCATTGCGATGTTCATCATCGGCTTCGTCTTCTTCGCAACGCCGCTCGCGAAACTCGGCATGGCGAGCCTCGACGACGCCCAGGCCGCCAATGTGCAGCAGGTGCTGGCCGCCAACCTCCCCAAGACCGGCACCTATTCGATCCCGGGCGTGGATACGCCGGCCCAGACCAACATGTATTCGCAAGGACCGATAGCGACCGTCCATTACAATGTTCGTGGCTTTGCCGCGATGGACCCCGCCGCTTTGGTCGGCGGCCTCGTGTTCAATTTCGTGGTCGCATTGATCATCGGCGCTGCCCTGATCGGGATCGACCGGCGCGTGCCGGATTTCAGCTCGCGGGCCAAACTGGTGATGATCTTCGCGGTGGCCGCCTCCGCCTATCTGCGCCTGGGCGAGCCGATCTACTGGCATCACGACTGGCCGCATTTCATTTACCTGTTCATCGCCGACGCAGCGATACTGAGCGTCGGCGGCCTCGTCATCGCCCGCTGGTTCCTCCACCGCGGCAAAGAAGAACCGGCAGCCCCTTCGGAGGTTTAGAGCAGAGTGAGAAACCGATGGGCGGCAGCGAAATCCTGCCGCCGCGCCCCCAGCACCTTGGCGGCCTCCGCATCCTCGCCCCATTGTTCGGCCTGCCAGACCTCGTCCAGCGATATGGTGGTCCAGGCGGAATCGAGATCCACCTGATGTTCGGCGAGCGCCAGCGCGACGATCAGCGATCCGCCGATGGTGACAAGCGGCGCGAGGCCCGCCAGCTCGAAAGGCGCGCGCGTTTTGACTGCCTGATCCAGCCGCTTCAGCGTCTCTCCAGGCTGCGGCCGGTGCATTATCCCGTGGATGATTTCGAACTCCACGTCGAAGCGCCGCCGCGCCCAGACCAACAGGGGGTCCCACAGCTCCGACTGCCGGGCCATCAGAGGCGCCGGGTTGTCGGCGCGATAACAAAGCAGGTCGCTTTCGCCATATAAGGACAGGCTTCTCGCGAAGGTCTCCGGATCAGGCGACACCCGGTCGATCGCCGCGTTGGCAAGGCCCGTCAGCGGCATCGACCGGGGGTCGATCTTCTCCCCTTGGCTGTTCCATTCCTGTGCGACGGCCTCCGCGAGTTTTTCGATCGGCAGGATGAGCGGCTGCCGGGCCGGAGTCTTGACCGGGTGATCGTCCAGCAGAATTTCAAAGCCCGTTTCTGAAGGCCGCGCGGAGGCCGACCGGTAGAAGCGTTTCATTGTTCGGGCGGCGTCCGCCATTTGCGGGCGAGCCAGCGGGGCGCCCCGAAACTTGCCACCAGCCCGATCAAGGCGATCGGAAATCCGACGATCGAACCCCCTTCGACGAACTTGTCCGACTGCCACACAAGTAGCCCGATCAATACCATGATGGTACCACCGATCCGCGACAGGTTCATCAGGATGAAGCGGTGGCGCCAGGTCGCTTCGTCAATCTCATTCATGAATGAATTCCTGTGAGGGTGCGGGAGAAGGCCAGAATTTCCGAAGGCGTTTCGGCGACGTGATGGGCCCCGGCGCGGATCAGCTGCTCGGCCTCGTGATAGCCCCAGGTGACGCCGATTGCGGTCACTCCGGCGGCCCGAGCCATCGCCATGTCGAAACTGGTATCCCCGATCATGATTGTCGTCTCGGGGGAAGCGCCCGCATCCGACATCGCCTGTTCGACCATCGAGGGATTGGGCTTTGACGGGTGCCGGTCGGCAGTCTGGAGCGTGACGAAGCGCGAATGGAGCCCATGATGTTCGAGGCAGAGGTTCAGGCCCCGGTCGGATTTTCCGGTAGCGACTCCCAGCAGCCAGCCTTCCTCGTCCAACGCATCGATTAAAGCCGGAATGCCGTCATAAAGAGGCTCTTCGACCAGGCCATCTGCGCGGAGCCCATGAAAGGCGCGCTTATACTCGTCGGCGAGGCTGTGATGCTCGTCGGACGCGGCGTCCGGAAGCATCGCCTGCATGGCCTCCACCAGGCTGAGCCCGACCACCTGGCGGGTCCGCGCGCGGTCAGGGCGTTCCCGTCCGGCCCGTTCGAAGCAAAGCTCCATGGCGAGGCAGATATTGGACTGGCTGTCGACCAGGGTGCCGTCGCAATCGAAAATGGCGAGACGGTCAGACACAAGCGGATCGCATCAAGGCCGCCATTTCGGACTTTCCGGCCGCGTCCAGCGCCGCCGCCGCGCTTTCAATTTCCGCCGGGGACTTGTTCTGCCCCACTTTGCGCGTGCCTTTCAGGTCTTCGACAGTCATTTCGAAGCCGCAAATCGCCTTTTGCATCCCGTCGAACAGGCCGGCGCTCATCTTGCCTCGAGTCCAAGGCTTTTTGGGCACGAGCCGCGCCTCGTGCATCGCAGATAACGTATCGAGGATCTGGACCAGATCGGCCCCGCTCACGCGGCGCACGATACCCGTCACCTCCACCGCTACATAATTCCAGGTCGGCACCTGATCGTCGCTGCCATACCAATCCGGGCTGACATAGGCGTCGGCGCCGGCGATACTCGCCAAAACCTGCGCCCCGTCCAGATGCGCGGTCAGTCGATTGGCCCGCGCCAGGTGAAAGCGCAAATTGCCTTCCGCGGTCACAATCAGGGGAGCGTGCGCGACCATTGGTCCTTCGGGCGTCTGAATGAACAGATGCGCGAACGAAACCTGATCGATGAAGGTCAGCATGGCGCCGCGGTCGGTCCAGTTTGTGTAGCGGAATGGATACATCAGGCCCTCCCCCGGCTCCGCCGTTCCCCCTTGCGGTCCTTGCGCCGGGCCTTGGCGGCCTGCGTCACCGCCTTGCGCTTGCCTTCCGCGGTCTCGGAATATTTTATGTCGTCCAGCGGCAGGTCGCCGAGCGACAGGTCAAAGCCCATCGTCTCCATGCTTTCCGCCATGTGCGAAGGAAGGTCGGCGGTCACGTCGATCTGGCCGCCATCGGGATGATCGATCCTAAGGCGCCGGGCGTGGAGGTGAAGCTTGCGGCTGATCGTGCCCGTCAAAAACGCATCCTGCCCTCCATATTTGCCGTCGCCGACGATCGGGTGGCCGATCGCCGCCATATGGACGCGAAGCTGGTGCGTGCGCCCGGTATGCGGCTGCAGCTCCACCCAGGCGGCGCGGTCGCCGGCGCGCTCGATCACCCGGTAGCGAGTGCGGGAGGCAAGACCCTCCGCCTCGTCGACATGCATCTTTTCCCCGCCCGTTCCGGGCTGCTTGGCGATCGGCAGGTCGATGAAGCCATCGCGTATCTCGGGCACATCGACCACCAAAGCCCAATAGACCTTGCGCACGGTGCGGCTGGAAAAGGCCTTGGAGAAAAAGGCCGCGGCGCGCGCGGTACGCGCCAGCAGCAACACGCCCGAAGTATCCTTGTCGAGCCGGTGGACGAGCTTGGGGCGGGGCGCATCACCTTCGGCGAGGCCGTCGAGCAGCCCATCCAGATGGACATTGGTCTTGGTGCCGCCCTGCGTCGCGAGCCCGGCGGGCTTGTTGACAACGATCGCCGCGGGGTCGCGGTGGATCACCATTTCGTTCACATAAGCGATCTCGTCGTCGCTGAGGCTGGCTTTTTCGCGCTTGGGACGCGCCTTTTCCTCAGGGACCGCTTCGGCCGGGGGAACCCGTATGACCTGGCCCGCTTCGATCCGGTCGCCCGGAGCGGCGCGCTTGCCATCGACGCGAAGCTGGCCGGTACGCGACCAGCGCGAGACCAGATTGAAATTCGCGTCGGGAAGATTGCGCTTGAACCAGCGGTCGAGCCGAATGCCGTCATCCTCCGCGTCCACAACGAACTGGCGAACCTGGTCAGAAGCGATGCGGTCCGAAGCACCGGGCGCCGTCATGCCGCCGTCCTTGAAAGCCAGAAGCCCAACATCAGGAGAAGCAATGATCCGGCCACCGAGGCCGCCGCGTAGAGGGATGCAATCATCATTTGGCCGCGCTCCAGCATGGCGAACAGGTCTAGGCTGAAGGCGGAGAAAGTGGTGAAGCCGCCCAGCAGGCCGACGGCCAGCAGCAACCATAAGGGGCGGTCGGCCGATCCTTCGGCGGTAAAAATTCCGACCGCTATCCCCATCAGCAATCCGCCCAGCAGATTGACGATCAACGTGCCCCAGGGAAACTCCGGGCCCATTCGCTGGAGCGCGGCCCGGCCGATCTGATAGCGCAAGGCCGATCCGACGGCGCCCCCGCACATGACTAAAATAAGATTTGGCATTGGCGGCGATGTAGCGATGGAGCGCAGCTTGCGCCAGTGCGGGATATCAGTGCGGGGTGGCGGTGAGGAATGGGGGGACCGGCAGGCCATCCTTATCCCCGCCAATAGGCAAACGTCTCCTGCTGGACCTGGCGGATGAAGCGGTCGGCTTCGGGACCTTCCCAGGGCCCCTCATATCCCCGAACGCGCCCGCCGCCCGCAACCCACCAGCCTTGCCCGGGAAGCCGATCGCTCTGCCTGACGACCAGAACCGCAAGTTCCGGCTCCCCCCGCGCTTCCGCCTCGTCGTCCACATTCCCCAGCAAGGCGCAGAGCGCGCGCATCTTGGGCCTCGAAAAGACATAGCCCAATTGCTCGAGCACCTCGGCATAAGTGAGCGCGGTTCCGCCCTTGGCCGCCCCGACCAGGATCGCGCGCACATCTTGTGGATCGGCGAGCGTCACCGCGCTCAATCCTGGATCGAAAGAATGCCGTCCGTTCCCTTGCCCCCGGGCCCAAGCCGTAGCCTGAACCGAGAATTGTCGTCCGTGTCGTGGCCGTTCAGGACGACGACCGAACCTTCGCGGGCTTCGCTGTCGATCTTGAAATCGGTTCGCGCCGGATCGAGATACCAGTCCACGATCTTGGCCGGAGCGTCTAGGCTGGAGAAACGAAGTACGACCGCGTCATCCTGGTCGCCGCTACCGCCTTTGATCTGAATTCCGCCGACCTTCGAGCCCGGGTAGATAAGCTCACTATCCCCCTCGACCGAGGCCCGATTGCGGACGCTCTTGGGAATGTTGACCTTGATATCCACTCCGGGTGCCTTGACCGTGACCATATCCTCTTCGGCCTGGGCCCCGGCCGAAACGTCGGCGGCCTCGACACTGTCATTGGCGCCGATTCTGGCCTCGCAGCCCCCCAGCGCAAGCACGCCTACCAGCAACAAATTCCTCGATATCGTCATTTCCCACTCCTTTGCCGGGCGACCCTTTATCGCATCCCCTGCTCCGCGCCAAATTGGACGCACCATCCAATCGGCGTGCCTTGTGGCGGGGTCTGCCCATCCCTAACTGCCCGCCATGGATAATGATCAGGCGCGCGTCAGGGGCGGGCTCTTCCTCGGGTTCGGCGCCTATCTGCTCTGGGGCATATTACCGCTCTATTTCAAAGCGCTGGCGAGCATCGATCCGGTCGAGATCGTCGCCCACCGGGTGGTCTGGTCGCTGATCTTCCTTGCCGCGTTGCTCAGCTTCTGGAAGCGCTGGCCGGCTCTCCGCGCCGCCGCCTCCGCGCCCAAAGTGCTCGGGATGCTGACCATCACCGCCTTGCTGATCGGCACCAATTGGCTGGTCTATATCTGGGCCGTGCTCAACGGCCACGTGCTGGCCGGCAGCCTCGGCTATTATCTCAATCCGTTGGTCAATGTGCTGCTGGGCGTGGTGCTGCTGAAGGAAAGGCTCAGCCGGCCGCAAATGGGCGCGGTGGCGCTAGCCACTGCCGGGGTAATCATCCTCGCCCTGGGCGCGGGCGACGGCCTCTGGATCAGCCTGACCCTGGCCTTCAGCTTCGCGCTTTACGGTTTCCTTCGGAAGATAACACCGGTGGAAGCGATCGAGGGTCTTTCGCTGGAAACCGCGATCATCGCTCCTTTGGCCATGGGCTGGCTGATCTGGCTGGGCGCCACCGACAATATCAGCTTCGGGGCCGATAGCGTCACGACCCTGTTGCTGGTCCTCACGGGCGCGGTCAGCGCAGTGCCGCTTTTGCTGTTCACCGCCGCCGCCAAGCGCCTTCCTTATTCGACGCTCGGCTTCCTCCAATATATTGCGCCTTCGATCCAGTTTCTGCTGGCGGTGGGGATATTTCGGGAGAAACTCACTACAGCGCATATCTTCTGCTTCGCCGCCATCTGGACCGCGCTGGCGATCTTCGCCTTCGAAGGCGTCCGGCTGAGCCGCGCGGCATCGCGCGAGAGGGCCGCCGCGTTGTAAGGCTGGCTCTGGGCTTGCTTCGGCGGCCCCGCCCGCGCATCATGCGGCAATGCTCAATATATTATCTTTGCTGATCGGCGCCGTCGCCCTCTTCCTCGGCATCTTCGCCTTCGTGCCGTTCCTCGGCTGGGCCTATTGGTTCATCATTCCGATGGCCCTGGTGGGCGTCGGTCTCGGAATGCTGTCTCGAAGCAAGAGCGGCCGCAATCTCAACCTCGTCGTGATCGTGGTGGGTGTGCTGCGGCTGATGCTCGGTGGCGGGATCATCTAGTTCAGCAAAGCCACCCGGCACAAGACCCGCCCCCGCTGGTTATGGCGGGGTGAATTGGGAACTTATCGGATTGGCAACGGGCGCGAGCGCCGCGTCGGGCCTCGCCACCGGGGTGGGCGCGCTCCCCGTATTTGTGATCCGCCGCATTTCCGAGCGGCTCGAGGCGGGCTTTCTGGGTTTTGCGGCAGGCGTAATGCTCGCCGCCTCTTTCTTCTCCCTCCTCCTCCCCGCGCTTGAATCCGCTGAAGAGCGTAGCGGAAGCGCGGCCGGAGTGGCCGTGACGGTAGCGGCGGCCGTGTTGCTGGGGGCCGGGGCGCTCCATCTCCTGAACAATGCCGCGCCGCACGAACATTTCATCACCGGACCGACCGAGCGGGGCGCGCGTTCCCGTTTGAGCCGCATCTGGTTGTTCGTCATCGCCATTTCACTGCACAATTTCCCCGAAGGACTGGCTGTCGGGGTCGGCTTGGCGGCGGCGATATGGCGCAGGGCTGGGCGATCGCGCTCGGCATCGGAACCCAGAATATTCCGGAGGGGCTGGCGGTGGCGGTGGCGCTTTCGTCGGTCGGCTATGGCCGCCTTTTCTCTTTTCTCGTGGCCTTGGGAACGGGTCTGATCGAGCCGGTAGGCGGTTTCCTTGGCATTTCGGCGGTGACCTGGTCCTCGGCCTTGCTTCCTTGGGGCCTTGGCTTTGCCGGAGGCGCGATGATCTGGGTGGTGAGTTCCGAAATCATCCCGGAAACGCACCGGGCCGGCTATCAGGATATCGCAACAGGGGCCCTGATGACCGGGTTCTCCGCAATGATGTTCCTGGACTGGACGTTGGGGTAAAAGGCCAAGGGTGCCGGGACGAGCGTCGGCAGCTCGATCAAGCCGGTTGCAACCGGCGCTGGCCGGGGGAATGATCCGATGAGAAGGAGTCGCCGATGAAACATGATCCCCGCATCGATGCCTATATCGAACGCAAGGCGGATTTCGCGAAACCGATCCTGAAGCATCTTCGCCAGGCGGTACATGCCGCCTGCCCGGCCGCCGAGGAAACGATCAAATGGGGCGCTCCGGCCTTCATCTACAAGGGCGAGATCCTGGCCATCATGGCCGGGTTCAAGCAACATGTCGCGTTCAACCTTTGGCGCGGTACGCAGGTGACCGGCGAAACCGGCAAGGAAAAGACGGGAATGGGCCAGTTTGGCCGCCTGACCTCCCTCCAGGATCTTCCCGACCGCCCAAGCTTCGAGGCGATCATCCACAAGGCGATGGCACTGGCCGATTCCGGCGTGAAAGCGCCCAGCACTAAAAAGGGGGAACCCAAGTCGCCCACGGAGACGCCCGACGATCTGCAGCAGGCCCTCGCCGCCAATCAAAAGGCCGCCGTGATTTTCGAGGGCTTCAGCCCCAGCGCCCGGCGCGAATATGTGGAATGGGTGGCCGACGCCAAGCAGGCGGCAACGCGCGAGCGCCGGATCGCGCAGGCGGTCGAGTGGATAGCCGAAGGCAAGAAACGAAACTGGAAATATGAACAATGCTGACCCGCCTGACCCCTCCTGCTATTTCCCTGCCCGCTTTATGCCTGCCCGCTTTATGCCTGCTGACGGCGTCCTGCGGCGGGACCGATTCGCAGTCGAACGAGGCGGCGCAGCGGCCTGAAGCGGCTCAAACTTCCGGTCCCACCGCGGAACGACCCCCGGCGACGCCCGCCCCGCCCCAATCCGGACCCTCCGAGCCCGGCCCATCCCAATCTGGCCCAGCGGCACCCGGGACCCCAAGCGGGCTGCCCGACGACCGGACGCCCGTATCGGAAGCGCCCTTCACGCCGAAAAGCGCGCAAGGCGCGGGCCAGGTTCTGCAGACCTATTTCGCTCTGATCGAGGCCGGAAAATATGATGCCGCCTGGAAGCTGCGCTGGAAGGGCGAAGGCGATGATCCCAAAAGCGCCCGCGACTTTGCGGCGAGCTTTGCCCGTTATGCCGAATATCATGCCAATATCGGGGCGCCCGGGGCGATTTCCGGGGCGGCGGGTTCGCTTTATGTGAACGTACCGGTCCAGCTTTACGGCCGCATGCGGGACGGCAAATCCTTCTCCAGCGCCGGAATCGTAACCTTGAGACGGGTCAATGACGTCCCGGGGTCATCGGCTGAACAAAGAAGTTGGCGGATCTACTCGCGGGATTGAGGCATTGGAGGCCAGATGAAAGGACAAAAAGTGAAGAAGCTGATCATGATGACCGCCGGCCTCGCCGTCTTGGCCAGCCTTGCCGCCTGCGACGATGGCGCGCCAGCACCCAACGTCAAAAAGATCCAGGTGGCCGATAGCGGCGCCTATCTCGACAAGCTTCGCGGGCTTAGCCCGCAGAATCGCGATCTGGTGCTGCGGCGCGCGGTGCAGGATGCGGATCTCACCTGCAAGCGCGTGAAAAGCAGCGCCGAAAGCGGCCGTTACGAAAATATGGTGATGTGGACTTTGCGCTGCGAAGGCGACGACGATTGGGCGGTATTCATCGCGCCGTCCGGCGACGCCCAGGTGCGAAGCTGCGGGGATCTTGGGCAGCTTGGGCTTCCGACCTGCAAGCTGAACTGATCCCGGCCTAACTGGCCGAGCCGCCTAACCGAGCGAGACGCTCAACCGACGGGCTCGACGATCTCGGTGAAAGCATAGGCATCGCGTATGTTCGCGTTGAAATAGCGACCCTTGCTGAAGGCGGCGCGGAAGCGTTCGGCCTCCAGCGGCGGGACATCGTGATAGATGTAACGGCGACCGGTAGTGAACAATATGTCCAGTTTCGCCTTGTCGATATCATAATGCGCGGCGCGGATGACGGTTGAAGGCATGATCCTACGAAGCGGTTGCGGGCAATCGGCTCGCCTGACTAAAATCGCGCCCGGTTCAATCGCACTTGCGGGTTTCGCGAACCTCGCCGTCGCGGCCGGTCCGCGTGACCGTGCAATTGCCGGCCCTATATTCCTCGGTCCAGCTTCCATCGGGATTGACCGTGCGCGCCACGCGCGGCACGCGCTTCCCGTTTTTCAGCTCATAGGGCCAGGCTTCGGGCGTGTTGCGATCCCCGCCCCTCCTGTCTGGGGCCGCCGTCCAGGCCGCGGCGCCAAGCGCACCAACGGCGACCATGCCGATAGCCGATTTCAGATAAATAGATTTCATGGCTCTACTCCTCGTTCGAAGGAGCGGGGTCGGCGAAGCTTAGTGCGTTAGTTGCACTTCTGGACTTCGCGTACTTCGCCCTCGCGGCCGGTACGAACGGTCGAGCAATTGCCTTGCTTGATCTCTTCGACCCACGATCCGTCGGCCTGTTGCACGCGATTACCCGCTTTGGGTATGCGCCGACCGCTCTTGTCGAGATCGTACGAGAAGCTCGACGGAGTCTTGGCCGTTTTACCCGCATTTTGCGCCGTGGCCGGAGCCCCCGCGCTGAGGGCCATGGCTGCAGCGGCTGTCATCAATAGGATTTTCAAGACAGTCACCTTTCCATTCAACATCACGTATATAGGCCTAAACGATTGAAATACCAATAAGCTGCACTTCGCTTCGTCGATTCCGACATGAAATGAGGTATTTAGCGAGGGCGGAGCCAGCGGCTCAACGGCCTGGGCCCACATGCACCACTTCATTTCTTTCTTCCAGAGGTTCGGTATCGAACAGATCGCCTCCCAACAGCAGGAAAAGCGCCAGCAGGACGAGGAGCCCAAGTGCCGCGAAAGTCAGTACCGTTCCGCGACTGCGCTCCCTCTCCACGATAGGAGACACGTCCGGGGTTGGTTCGTCTGAATTCCGATCCGGCATTTATCACTCCATTCATGAACGAACGCGGTATCGATCGGGCAGGTTCCTCTAGGGGCTGAACCATGACGCCTACGTTACAATGCTCGAACCGGCACGGCGGCGGAACGGGATTCACTCAAAGGGGTTAGTGCCCGGCACGGGGAAAAGTAAGGATTCGACGAATGGACCGCTTCTTCACCCGTATTGCAACGGGCAGTTCCAACATGATGGGGCGGCCCCTGGCGTTCATCGCCGCCACCCTGCTCTGCATCATCTGGGCGGTCAGCGGGCCGATTTTCAATTATTCCGACACGTGGCAACTCGTCATCAACACCGCGACCACGGTGTTGACCTTTCTGATGGTGTTCCTGATCCAGAATTCCCAGAATCGCGACGCCGCCGCGATGCAGGCGAAGCTCGACGAGCTGATCCGATCGATGGACAAAGCGCGTGGACAGTTCATCGGGATCGAGCATCTGACCGATAACCAGATCGAGGATATTCGTGCCGCGCTGGAACGGGAGGCGGGAAAAGAGCCCGGCAGGGCGAATACCGCGGATGAGAGCGTCGACCGGCTGCTGAATCGCTATTGATCGAGCAGCCTGCCGTTGGTGCCGGTCCCGGCCTTAATTACCGTTAGTCGTGACCTGCACGTCCACCTTCTCCACGCTTTCGGCGGCACCGAAAATATCCTCGCGGAAGACGAACAGCAGGAACAGGATCAGCAAGATAAGCACGGCGATCGCAATGCCTCCGCCGCCACTGCGGGGTTCGGTGTGGACCACCGTGGTGGTGTGATGCGGGGTCGGATCGGCGGAAACGGGATCGGGGTCGCGATTATCGGTCATGCCGGCCACTCCTTTATTTGATGTCCGTAACGAACGCCATCAGAGGGCCGGAGTTCCCTGCCGAGGCCGCGCGGGAAAGGCGGCCGGGCGACGAGGGTCGTTCAGAACCCTTGGCGGCCGCGCCAGCGATAGCCGTATCAGCAAAGGCGCGGCTGGGTGTAATAATCGTTGCGATTGGCGCGATAGCCCCAGGCGTTTCCATAAGGCGCGCGTCTTTGCGAAGCTTTAGGGATATTTAGCTAGACCGGGGGCATGTCTAAGCCCTGGAATCCCCGCTTTGTGCAGGCACGCCCTTATCGTCCCCGACGGCGGCGCTCCCGTCTCTCGTGGGGTGAAATCCGGCTGACGCTGCTGGGCGGCGTGGCGATCGGCCTCGTCTATTTCTCTTATGGCGGCGGCGAGCTGGCGCTTCCCGGCACCCACGGCGAAGTGGGGGTGACCTCGGGCGGCGCGCGCGTCGAGGATCCCTGGGCAGCGAGCATCACCGATGGCGACACGTTCCGCTATCATGGACAAAAGATCCGGATTGCCGACATCGACACGCCAGAGGTGGACGGACGCTGCGAATATGAAAGCACCCTTGCGGCAAAGGCGACCGACCGAATGGAGACATTGCTGCACGCGGGCCCATTCGAAATGCTGCCGAACTCCGGCCGCGACGAGGATGTATATGGCCGCAAGCTCCGCATCGTCACGCGCGGCGGGCAAAGCCTTGGCGATCAGCTGGTGGCGGAAGGACTCGCGCGGACCTGGTCCGGAAGACGGGAGCCCTGGTGCTAAACCACCCTCGGCAAGGGCTCGCTTAGCTTAGAATAGGCCAATTTAAGCTATTGAGCCATTTCCTCGTTATGTTATGTTGTTACATATCAGTGAAGGAGAAGTGCCATGAGGAAGCGCCTTTCAGTCCCTTTCCCCGCCGTCTCGGCCGGGCATCCTCCGATCAGCGAACTCAACACCACGCCCTTGATCGACGTCATGCTGGTGCTGCTGGTGATGTTCATCATCACCGTGCCCATGATGACCCACAAGGTGGCGGTCGATCTTCCGCAGGAAGGTCCGCCCACGACGCCGGTTGAACCGCGCATCTATAATCTGGATCTCGATGCCGCCGGAGCGATCAGCCTCAACGGACATCCGCTGACCCTGGCCGAACTGCCCGACGCTGGATGCGATCCGCAACCAACCGGAAAGCATTCTCCTGCTCCGCGCCGACGGCGAAACGCCCTATGACCGCCTCGACCACGTTATGGCGACCGTGAAGCGGGCGGGGATTACGCGGCTTGGAATGCAGGGGAATGAGCGATTTGTGCCGGCTTTGGATTAAGCTGTGACCGTCGATCCCAGAACCGGTTGGTTGAGGTCGCCACCTTACACAGAGACTTGCGTGTTACCCAAATGTTCCATATTCGTTTCTGCGAAACCGATGGTCGTGACCTCGGTGTTAAATTGAGTGACGGGACCGCTCAGGATGAAGTTCGTATCGCTTTTTTCGGGTGCCGGGGGGCTCGATCTCGGTCTGGAGCAGGCGGGATGGGATTGTCTTTTTGCCACGGATTTTGATCCCGCCGCTATAGCAACTCTAAACGCAAATCGTGGATTTCGGCTCGATGGGGGACGGGCAGCATTTGGTCGCTCAGTCATTGAGCAAGCCGATATTCGCCAACTTTCAGGCGAAGATATGTTGGCAAAGATTGGTATGCCAAAAGGCTCGATCCCGCTTCTGGCTGGAGGGCCGCCCTGTCAATCCTGGAGCAGCGCTGGGCAGCAAAGGGGTTTCGAAGATCCGCGTGGCCGCTTGGTCGATGATTATCTCCGAATTGCAGCCGAGATCGATGCTCGCTGGTTAATGTTCGAAAATGTCCGCGGACTGCTTACTGCCCGTGGAATCGACGGTGTTCCGGGGAGCGCGCTTGCTCGTGTTCGCCAAAGTTTATTTCAGCACGGTTGGCAAACCAGGGTCGAGCTCCTCAACGCAGCAGATTACGGTATTCCGCAGCGGCGGGTGCGCCTGATCCTCATTGGTTACCGAACCGGAGACGCCCCGGAGCTTCCGAGGCGTACGCATGCCTCTGTCCCTGGGAGCGGGCTGCGCGCTTGGGTTTCGCTTGAGTCTTGTCTGGGTTCCATTCGCAGGCCAGATCCTGAGGAAGTTATACGGGCTACCGGCAAAATGGCATTGGACCTTCAGGACCTGCCCGCAGGAACGGGTGCCAAGAGTCCCGGGAAGGCTGAGGCAACACGACCAGGGGGCCATTGGGGATATAAGCAGGGCGCGTTCATTGCAGACCCTCGATTACCTAATCGGACGGTAACAGCGAGCGCCCAACAGGATTGGGTGCGGGATCCAGAGCTAGGGCTTCGTCGCCTGTCGCCGCGCGAATGTGCCGCAATTCAGACGTTCCCTGCGAATTGGGTGTTCTGTGGTAAGCGTACTGATCAATATCGCCTCGTTGGGAACGCAGTTCCGCCCAAGCTTGCCTGTCGCCTAGGTGAAGCCCTTGCCGATCATGTCAGCCAGGATGGCGCCGAACGCGTCGAAATATGGGAGGGATTGAACCCTCTGCCGAAACGCTTGCAAGGCGCAATCAGCTATACGATGCGAGACGAACTACGAAATGGCGCTTCGCGTCGGGCCGCCGTCAAGCGCCCTCTCACCACCGCAATTCTATAGCCGCATGGTTGTTACCGATGCCCTCGCCTCCTACCACCGTGAACAAGCGAGACGTGCGGCGGAGATTTACGTCGAAGACCTAACGAAACAGGACGCGGCGAACGATTGGCATGCCGCTAACGTTATTTCTCGGCGCAAGATTTTGGCCGCATTGCGGGCGACCGACTTCCTTAGGGATATATCTAAGGGGCTCGCGGAAAGTGGGGCACACTTGACTGTCCTTCGGCACACCTTGGCGCCGCCTATCAGCCAAGACCAATTCGCGCTTTTATGTACCGCTTATTCGAAATCGTCGGAAAAATCGGGCAGAGCGGTGTCTTCAAATTCCGTGAAAGCGGTCGCAGCAACAATTGAGGCTGCACGAGATGAGAAGCTCGCTCGTTGGATTGAGCGGGGAACAGAGCCCACAGCGTTAGAATTAAAGGAATTGCTACGGTCGGTCAGCCCGATGCTCAGTCAGCAGATCGTAGCTACACTTCGTCGCGGCCGCCTGTCTGCTGCGCAAGAAGGAGCCATCGTTGACTTACTTGTTGCAAAGGGATGGGAGCAACAGCGAAGCGCGCTTGTTCAAGCGCTAGATGACGTCCCCGTAAATCGCTTCATGCACAAAACGAGATTCGCGACGAAGAACCGACCTCAAGAGGTCGATATCGCGTGCGGGCTGGGAAAGACCATCGTCTTAGCGATGGAGTGCAAGGTCACGAACGACCGGACCAATTCCGTGAAGCGCGTAAACGACGTCCTTAAAAAGGCAACGGCGTGGCAAGATCATTGGGGCTCTTTTGTACGAACTGCCGCCCTCTTGCAGGGGGTGGTGAGCTACAAGGATGTGGATCGACTGCTGGCGTCAAATGTTCAAGTATTCTGGTCACATGACCTTGATGCTTTCGCAGAATGGATTGATCAAAACGTTGCCTAACCTACTAAGGAGGCGGCGTTTCTTTCCCACTCGCTAGTGCAGCGGAATTCTCCGACGCGCTCGGCGAGGGGCGCTGGGTAGGGACGAGCTACTTGTTTTCGCTCACCTCATAGTTACTCCGCCGCCACCCCAGCTTGCGTAAACATGTCGGCGCTGGGTTCGATCTCCGGCGCGTCGTTCGCCGCGTTTGCGGTTTTCCGCCGGTCGAAATTCTCCCAGACCTCGTTCCAGTTTCCGCGGGTGGCGGCTTTTGAATATTCGGTGGCGCGGGTTTCGAAGAAGTTCGCGTGTTCGACGCCGTTCAGAAGCGGAGCGAGCCAGGGGAGCGGGTGGTCGTCGATCATGAACATCGGCTTCAGGCCCAATTGACCGAGCCGCCAGTCGGCGATGTAGCGGATATATTTCTTGATCTCCTTCGGAGTCATTCCCGGCACCGGGCCCTGTTCGAAGGCGAGGTCGATGAACGCATCCTCAAGCCCCACGGTGGTGTGGCAGACGTCGCGAATGTCGCTTTTGACCGCGGCGGTCAGGCAGTCGCGTTCCTTGACGAAGGCATGAAATAGCCGGGTGATACCTTCGCAATGGAGGCTTTCGTCACGGACCGACCAGGTGACGATCTGGCCCATGCCCTTCATCTTGTTGAAGCGCGGGAAGTTCATCAGCATCGCGAAGCTGGCGAATAGCTGCAGGCCTTCGGTGAAGCCGCCGAACATGGCCAGAGTGCGCGCGATATCCTCGTCCGTATCGACGCCGAACGTGGCGAGATAATCGTGTTTGTCCTTCATCTCCTTATATTGAAGGAACATGCCATATTCGCTTTCGGGCATGCCGATCGTGTCGAGCAGATGCGAATAAGCGGCGATGTGCACCGTTTCCATGTTCGAAAACGCGGTCAGCATCATCTTGATTTCGGTCGGCTTGAACACCCGGCCATATTTGTCGTGATAGCAATCCTGCACCTCGACATCGGCCTGGGTGAAGAAGCGGAAGATCTGCGTCAGCAGATTGCGCTCATGATCGGTCAGCTTCTGCGCCCAATCGCGGCAATCCTCGCCCAGCGGCACTTCCTCCGGCATCCAGTGGATTTGCTGCTGCCGCTTCCAGAATTCAAACGCCCACGGATATTCGAACGGCTTATATTGCTTGCGGGCTTCGGTAAGGGACATGAATTATCTCCGCCGGGAAGAACGGGCGCCGACCCCAAGGAAGACGACGCCAATGAAGAAACCGAAATCGTACCAGCCGCCATTATTGGGAACGGCATAGACCGACACGTCGGGCATGAAGAGCGACAGCAGCCAGGCCACCGGGAAGATGAAGCCGTGCCAGACACCCAGCAGGAAACCCGGAGCGCCCGGTTCAACCACCGCGCCGGTTTGCGCGGCGCAGGCCGAAAGCAGCATCAGGCCGGCAGCCAGAATGCCGGAAGCGGGGAAATGATACAAAGCGAGCCGCCGATGCGGCCGGTGGTTCGCCAACCCATTTCCCCGCCCGGAGCCGCGCCAAGGGAGTGAGGCGCGGACAGGTCCCCCCGCCTGGGGACAAGGTGAGGTAGTATAAGAGAGGTTCGATTTCACGGTTACTGGCACGCCAGGCACTCGTCATAATCGGTTGTATTGGCGGCCAGCTCGATCTGTTTCAGATCGGGCGTATTGTCCGCCTCCACTCCGCCTGCAAAGCCCGCGCGCTGCACGGATTTGGACCGCAGATAGTAAAGCGACTTGATGCCCAGCTCCCACGCGCGGAAGTGGAGCATCAGAAGATCCCATTTGTCGACGTCGGCCGGGATGAACAGATTGAGCGACTGGGCCTGGTCGATGAAGGGCGTCCGATCGGCCGCAAGCTCGATCAGCCAGCGCTGGTCGATTTCGAAGCTGGTCTTGAACGTGTCCTTTTCTTCCGGAGTCAGGAAGTCGAGATGCTGGACCGATCCGGATTGCTCCAGGATCGAATTCCACACCGTGTCCGAATTCTTGGACTTTTCGATCAGCAGCTTTTCAAGGTGCGGATTGCGGATCGAGAAGCTGCCCGACAAGGTTTTGTGCGTATAGACATTGCCCGGGATCGGCTCGATGCAGGCGGAGGTTCCGCCGCAGATGATGCTGATCGAAGCAGTCGGCGCGATCGCCATCTTGCAGCTGAACCGTTCCATCACGCCCATGTCGGCCGCATCGGGGCAAGGCCCGCGCTCATTGGCCAGCATCATCGAGGCTTCGGCAGCCTGCGCGCTGATATGCTTGAAGATCTTGAAGTTCCAGGATTTGGCCATCGCGCCTTCGAAGGCAAGGCTGCGTGCCTGCAGGAAGGAATGGAAGCCCATGACTCCGAGGCCCACGCTGCGTTCGCGCTCGGCCGAATATTTGGCGCGTGCCATTTCTTCGGGCGCGCGCTCGATATAATCGGACAGGACATTGTCGAGGAAACGCATGATGTCCTCGATGAACATCCTGTCGCCATTCCAATCGTCCCAGGTTTCCAGGTTGAGCGACGAGAGGCAGCAGACCGCGGTGCGATCCTTGCCCAGATGGTCGCGGCCCGTGGGAAGCGTGATTTCCGAACAGAGGTTGGAGGTCGAAACCTTGAGGCCCAAATCGCGGTGATGCTTGGGCATCGACCGGTTCACCTGATCGACGAAGATGATATAGGGCTCGCCCGTCGCCAGCCGGGTTTCGACCAGTTTCTGGAACAGCGACCGCGCATCAACGGTCGCGCGTTCCGACCCGTCCTTGGGCGAACGAAGCACCCATTCCTCGCCGGCGCGAACCGCCTCCATGAACGCGTCGGTGACGAGCACGCCGTGATGGAGGTTCAGCGCCTTGCGGTTGAAATCGCCCGATGGTTTGCGGATTTCCAGGAATTCCTCGATTTCCGGATGTGAAACATCGAGATAGACCGCGGCCGAGCCCCGGCGAAGCGAACCCTGGCTGATCGCCAGCGTCAGCGAATCCATCACGCGCACGAACGGAATGATGCCGCTGGTCTTGCCGTTGAGGCCGACCGGCTCGCCAATGCCGCGAACGCTGCCCCAATAAGTGCCGATACCGCCGCCGCGGCTGGCCAGCCAGACATTCTCGTTCCAGGTGCCGACGATACCCTCGAGGCTGTCGTCGACGCTGTTCAGATAGCAGGAAATGGGAAGGCCGCGCCCGGTGCCGCCGTTCGAAAGGACGGGCGTCGAAGGCATGAACCACAGCTTCGACATATAATCATAGACGCGCTGGGCGTGATCCTGATCATCGGCATAAGCGGACGCGACTCGGGCGAACAGATCCTGATAGGATTCGCCCGGAAGGAGATAACGGTCCTTCAGAGTCTCCTTGCCGAAATCGGTGAGCAGATCGTCGCGCGAACGGTCCACAACGATATCGAAACTGCGCACGTTGACCGTCTTGGAATCGCCCTTTTCGCGGGCCGGCTTGGCCTTTACGGGCGCTTCCAATATCGTTCCGGTCACGTCGCCGCTCCCAATCTCGCTGCCGCCTGAAAGGTCCATCACCCTAATCCTCGTTCTCGCTTCGTTCTAGCAGTTTCGTGCCGCCAGAGCCTCTTTTTTCGTGATTTACCCGGTCGTTTTCGCGGCCATCTGCAACCACCCCTAGGCTATAAAAAGGGGAAGCGCTGGCGCTATTTCAGCTTGTCCCCGATATCCACAGGGCCGCTTTTCCCGCATTGGATCAATATGGTGATCGGAGCGGGTGCCTACAACGCCTAGCGTAACCCCCTTGTTACCGCCACAACCCATAGTGCCTGATCTGATTCACGATGCAAGTGCGTAAATGCTGCGTTCAGCATCCGTTCGTCGCATTGGCGGTTTTCCGCCGATATTTTTTAGGGGCCGGTTTCGATGGCGGTTCGCGCCTAAGCGGCGCGCGAAACGACCTCTTCATAGGCCCGCTGAAGGCGCTGCGAGACGGGCGGCGACTTATCGGGCGCCGGCGCCCCCAGATGAGCTGCGCGAAGCTCGTCCATGAAGTCGCTCCAAAGCTCCGGGCCGCCTTCCTCCAGCAATTGGGCGCGGATCGACAGTTCGGGAGTAACGCCCAGATGCCGCCGGCCCCAGGCGCCCATCTGGACCAGCAACGGGACCAATTGGATCGCCGGTTCGGTCAGGCTGTAGATCGCCTTTTGCTTGTGGGTCGGATCGTCTGCACGGCCGATCAGGCCCTCGGCCATCAGGCGCTTCAATCGGTCGGCCAGGATGTTGGAAGCGATCCCTTCTTCGGATCGGCCCAGCAATTCCCGAAAATGGCGGCGGTTGCCGAACATCATGTCCCTGATGATGATCAGGCTCCAGCGATCCCCGACCACTTCCAGCGTCAGATTGATCGGGCATCCCGACCGTTGAACGTCCATTTTTGGCGATCCTTCAAAAACCGCTTGCAACATAGGATCAGTTTGCCTAATCCGCAACCGATTGTGATTTGCAACCACTTGCCGATGGAGGCAGGCCATGGCCAAGCTTGTGCTGAGTTTCTCTATGTCCCTCGATGGCTTCATCGCTGGACCCGACGTTAGCGCGCAACTGCCGATGGGCCGGCACGGCGAGCGGCTTCACGATTGGATGTTCAAGGCTCCGTCCGATCTGGATCGGCGCATGGCGCGCGAAATGTCCGAGAATGTCGGCGCGGTGCTGCTGGGGCGGCGAACGTTCGATCTGGGGCTCAGCCATTGGGGAGGCACGCCCTACAAGACGCCGACCTTCGTTCTCACCCATGAGCCGCTCGACCCGCTTTCCACGAAGACCGGCACCTTCATCTTCGTTCAGGCCGGTATCGAAAGTGCCCTCCAGCAGGCCCGGGCGGCGGGCGGCGGCAAGGACATCGTCGTGATGGGCGCCAATCTGGCCCAACAATATCTGAAAGCCGGCCTTGCGGACGAAATCGTAATTCAGCTCGTGCCCGTTCTGTTGGGATCGGGAACACGCCTGTTCGACCATATCGGCGACCGCAGGATCGAGCTTGCGACAACAACGGCGCTCCCGTCCCCGTCCGTTACCCATTTGCGATTCGAGGTGGTCAAACCCGGCGCCTGACCCCGGAGCGGCTTTCCTCGCGTCTCAAATCTGTCGGGCTGCACCCGGTGAGGCTGGCTAGACGGCCGCTTCGGCCCTGTTCGATCAGGCGGTGAGCTTGGCGCGGCCGCCCTGCACCAATGCGGTCGCATCCTCGAAGCTCATCGGGCGTCCGAACAGATAGCCCTGTATCTGGTGGCAGCCGAGATCGCGCATGCGAACGAAATCCTCGTGGGTCTCGACGCCCTCGGCCGTTACCGTCATCCGGAAGCTCTTGGCGAGCGCGACGATCGACTGGATGATCGAGACCGTTTCCGGGCTCTTGGCCGCTTCACGGACGAACGATCCATCGATCTTCAATTTGTGGAATACGGCCTTGTTCAGATAGCCGAGCGACGAATAACCGGTGCCGAAATCGTCGAGAGCAATGCCGAGGCCCAAAGCGCGAAGCCGCTTCAACACCTCCAGCGCGTCGGCGGCATCGCCCAGGAACACGCTTTCGGTGACCTCGATCTCGATCCGGCTGGCCGGCAATTTATATTTGGCGAGCGCTTCCCGGACCGTGCCGGGGAAGGAATGCGAGACCAACTGGCGCGCCGAGGCGTTGACTGCGACCGTCAAATCGCCGGGCCATAAAGCCGCGGCGCGGCAGGCTTCGCGTATCACCCAATCGCCGAGCGGGATGATCAGCCCGGTATCCTCAGCCAGCGGAATGAATTCGAGCGGCGAGACAACGCCGCGCGTCGGATGGTGCCAACGGATCAGGGCCTCGAAGCCCATCAGAATTTGGGTCGAGGCATTGACCAAAGGCTGGTAGAGCAAACGGAACTGCCCCGCCTTGATGCCGTCCCGCATGTCGCGCTCCATCTGCTGGCGGTCTTCGGCCTCATTCTGCATGTCGGCGTTGAAATGGCAGAATTTGCCGCGCCCCTGCGCCTTGGCCTGGTACAAGGCCAGATCGGCTTTCTGGATGAGGTCGTCGACGCTCTGCCCGTCAACCGGGCCAAGCGCGCATCCGATGCTGACCCCGATACGGATTTCGGTCCGGTCGATCGAGAAAGGTTCGGCGATGGCCGAGATGATCCGGCGGGCGAGATCGTCGACCGTGTTGCGGTCGCTGACGTCGCATACCACCACCGCAAATTCGTCGCCGCCCATCCGGCCGACATAGCCATTGTCGCCAACCTCCTTGACCAGCCGGCTTCCCACCCCCTTCAGCACCAAATCGCCCTTGGGATGGCCGAACGTGTCGTTGACCGGCTTGAAAGCGTCCAGATCGAGGAACAGGATCGCGCAGGGCGCCGACCCCCGCGCCTGCGCGCGCGACAAGGCGTCGCCGAGCAGCTGGCGGACACGGCCGCGATTGGGAAGGCCCGAAAGCACATCGATATTGGCGAGATTGGTTAGCCGTTCCTGCGTCTTGCGCGCTTCGGTGATATCCGTGCCGACGCCGCGATAGCCCTGGAAATGCCCCGCCATGTCGATGATCGGGTCGCCGGCGAGACTGATCCAGCGCGTTCCCTGTCCGGTCCTTATCTCCATTTCGAGGTGCGGGAAGGCCTGGCGTGACAGCAGGGCCTGGCCCAACAGGCCGTTCCCGCCAAGCGCGCCTGGAAGCGAATGGCCCAACAATTGCTTGTTCGATCGGCCCAGCAACGCGGTCATCCGGGGCGATATATAAACCACCCGATTGTCGGAATCGACCTGCCAGAGCCAGCCGACACCATGTTCTTCATATTCGCGGAGCAGCAACCGGACCGATTCCGCGTCAGCGCTGACCTTCGCAGTGCGGTCTAGCTGACCATAGGTCCAGCGGGTGATCCGTGCGACGGAATAGACCGCCACGGCGGCCACTCCCACAAAGGTGAGGCCAAGCGTCAAATGCAGCGACTGGCCGCCAAGGAAAAAAGCGACGCAGAAGGCCGCGGTCAGCGTCGCGGCCCAGGCCATGGCGGCGGCCGGAAAAGCGGCGAGCGCCAGCGCGGTCATGATCATGGCGCCCATCGCCCCGCCGATCACCACCTGAACTTCGGGCACCTGCGTGGCAAAGGCATAGACGGGGAGCGAGCTCCACAGCCCGGCAAGGCCCACCGCTTCGGCCACCGGTAGCCATTTGCCGCCAAGGCGTGGAGCGCTGGAGGAGGCATCCTGCAACACGCGGCGGCACACGGCCAGATTAGCGCCGCCGACCCCTACCAGCCAGGGTACGATGAACAGGAACGAGAGATGACCGAACATGGCCCAGCCGACGAGCAAAGCGGAGGCGATATTGGCGACCGCAAAGAAAGGCGCGAATAGCGCGCGCGTCCGCGCCTGGCCGCTATAGAGATGGGCACCCCGCAAGCGCTGGTTGGCGGTGTCCGCCCCCACCGCGTCTTCGCTATCCTTCAGGATTTCGTCCGTGTGAAGTTTGGCTTGATACATTTGCGTCCATCAAAAGGGCCGTAAACCGCCGTGGTAGCGGCAGAGCCTTGATGGACCGTTAAAGAAGTAGCGAACTGGGCCGAATGCGTAAAATTCGGCTAAATCATCTATCTAATTGAACCATAACGAAAATATCAAATTGATGGCATCGGCACGCAAAAATATATGCGTTTCCGACGCCTCATTCCGTTAACCTTATCGCCGCGGCCGGCTCAGCCGCCGCCATTCAGCAGCTTGTCCACCGAACCGCTGGTCACCGAATGATAGGTCGGCCTTGCCTTGGCGTAGATACGCTGTGCGATCGGCCGGCCCCAGGCGCCTTGAGCGACCAGGTCCTCATATAGAGGTGCGGCGAACTTGCGGCGGCCCATCGAGGTCAGGAAGCGATCGATCGCCGGCACGGCCGGATCGTAACGATTAGCGATGGCGAGCCGCAGCCAGGCAAACAATATTTCGCTATTGCCGGTGTTGGAGAGGCCTAAGGCGCGGTCGAGATCGGCGAGCCGCTCGGCCGGGAGGCTGCGCGGCAACGCATTCAGGAAGCGTACCCGCTCGGCCGTGACCCAATCCGCAAAGCCGAGGCTCTCGGGTGCCGTCCCGGCAGCAGCAAAGCGCTGGGCGGCCTGGTCCACGCGCGCAAAGCGCGGCGATTGGGGCGCGATCGCATTGTCCGGAATGCCGGGCCGGAACACCCATTCGTCGATCTTCAAACTCCCTTCGAGCGCCTGGTCGCCCTTGATCAAATTCTTGCGCAGGTCCGCCAGGAAGACATTGGTGGTCATCGGCTGGAAGGCAAAGCGGTCGAAATAGGAACGAAGATAGGCGTCGAACCGCTCGCGGCCGACCTTGGCCTCGATCAGGCGCAGAAACGCCGCGCCCTTGTCATAGGGTACGCCGCTCATCCCCTCATCCGGGTCCTTGCCGGCGAGGTCGATGTGAAGGCGGCTGGCGGGCGAAGACATTCCGCCATCCAGGCCTTGTATCTCCTTGCCCAGATCCTCCCAGGCGAGCGCCTGTTCCATCACGGCACGGTCGCGGCCGTAAAGCGATTCCATGATCCGGTTCTCGAAATAGCTCGTGAAACCCTCGTTCAGCCAGAAATCGGACCAGGTAGCATTGGTGACCAGATTGCCCGACCAGCTATGCGCCAGTTCATGCGCGATCAGGGAAACCAGGCTTCGGTCGCCGGCGATCATGGTCGGCGTAAGAAAGGTCAGCCGCGGATTTTCCATGCCGCCGAACGGGAAGGAAGGCGGAAGCACGATCATGTCGTACCGGCCCCAGCGATAGGGCCCGTAAAGCTTCTCGGCCGTCTCGACCATCTTCTCGGTGTCGGTGAGTTCGTTGGCCGCGGCCTTCAGCATCGAAGGTTCGGCATAGACACCGGTGCGCGGGCCAAGGCTCTGGAATTTGAGGTCCCCGACCGCGAGCGCGATCAGATAGGGCGCGACCGGCTTGTCCATCCGGAAACGATAGGCCTTGCCGCCCGGCGCGGCCTCGCCCTCCGGGGTCAGATCCTCGCCGCTCATCACGGCGCGGAGATCCTGGGGCACCACGATCCGGGCGTCCCAGGTCTGCCTTATGCCCGGACTGTCCTGGGTCGGGATCCAGCTGCGGTTGAGGATGGCCTCGCCCTGGCTGAACAGAAACGGCCGTTTCTTGCCGGCGGTCTGCGCGGGGTCCAGCCATTGCAGCGCGCCGGATTGGGGCGCACTCTTATATTTGATCCGGATCTGCTTCGCGCCGCCCAGCTTGACGGTGAGCGGACTGCCCAGGATCGGATCCGCCTTCCCCATCTGCCATTGCAGTTTCTGTCCCTGGGGATTGACGATATCCTCGATCTCCAGCCCCTTGCTGTCGAGGATGATCTCGTCGCCGTCGCTTTGGGTCTCCAGATCGAGCGTCGCATAGCCTTCGAGGCGCTTGTCGCGGAAATTGGTGCCGAGGTTCAAGGCGACATGCTTCACGCGGGCAATTTCCGGCCTGGCGTAGGAATGAATATCCCGGGCGTCCTCGCTCGCCAGCACCGGCGCGGTCCTGGGTTCGGCCGCAGCGTCCGCGCCCGATTGACCATTTTGCTCCGGCGGCGGGTTGCACGCGGTAAGGGAAAGTGCGGCTGCGGCAAGAGCGGCGAGAGCAAGCTTGTACACGGCGGGGGATCCTTCGCGAAAGACCTGGAAGCGCGCGACGCTAGCCGCGCGGGATCGTTACGGCAAGGCGGCGCGGCGCGTCCGCTGCTCGTCTGGGCGGCGCGTCCGCTTATGGGCACGGCCCGGCTTCCTGGCGCGGAACGGCGATCCACCGGACCCGTTGAGCAAATACACCCCAAAAGGAGGATCAAGATGGATATTTCCATGCAGCTTCATAACGATCACGCCGATCTTCGCGCGCTGGCGGAAGACATATTGAAGGCGGCCGACGGCGGCGACGTGGGCGGCCGCGACAACCAGTTCGACCTGTACGACATCCAGGTGCGCCGCCATTTGGCCGTGATCGAAGACGTGTTCATTTCGCCGTTGAAGAAGGATCCGGGGGCGAGTGACAGCTGCGCCGACATCATGGTCCAGCACAAGTCATTGAGGCGCGAGCTTTCCGCGCTCGACCGGTCCGGCAAGGGCAGCCATGAATGGACTGCCGAATTCCGCAACTTTTCCGACCAATTCGAAGCCCTCTGCCGGCGCCACGAAGCGCTGCTGCAGCATGCTAGTCGCGTCTCCGGCGACGTTTCGGGTGAATATGAAAAGGCGAAGGCCCATCGCATGCGCGGCGGCCAGTGGAGCTGGAACCGGGTTCCCACCGGCAAGGCCGCGGCCGTCGCCGGCGCAGCCGCGGCGGTTGCCGGTGCGGCGCTGGCAGCCAGCTATTTCCGTTCAGGGCGCCGGTCGAATGGCCGCGCCGAGGATGATTTCGAGCTTCGCCTGGAGACCGATGAAAATCTCCGCCTCATTTCCTCCGCCAAGGTCGAAGGCACGCCCGTCATCGACCGCGACGGAGCCCGGATGGGCACCATCAGCAATTTCATGGTCGACAAATATACCGGCCGCGTCGGCTATGCCGTCATGAAATTCGGTGGCGGCATCAGCGGCGCGCTCCCAAGCTTTGGGGCAAACCTGTTCCCGCTCCCGTGGCCCGTTCTCGACTATGACGAGAAAGAAGGCGGGTACATGCTGGATATCGCCAAGGAAGACATGGCCGACGCACCGCGCTTCGAGGCGAGTGCCGAACCGGAGTTCGGCCCCGAATATCGGCGCGAAATCCTGGCTTTCTATCGGCCCTCGGGGAACGGTTCGTCCGGACGCTCGAACGCGTTCAGCAGCCGGTCGACGGCCAGTTCCGACAGCCAGCCAATGGCGAGCCCGACGCCCACATCGGTCGGATAATGGGCCGAGCGGGGGATCTGGGTGATCGCAATCGCCCCGGCCCCCGCCAGCGCCGCCGCTTCATGCTCGGGAAATTCCCGAGCATAAGCGCGCGCCACGGCGGCGGCACCCGCGCTGTGACCTGACGGAAAGCTGGTATGTTCCTTGTCGGTGCGGCGTCCGAGCCGCGGCAAATGATCAGGCCCCGAACGGGGCCGCGATCGATCGACCCGATCTTTCACGAAACCCTTGGCCAGGGTCGCCAGCGTATGTGCGGCGATCATTCTAACGCCGGCCCTCGCCAGGCGCTTGTTGGGACCAGCCAGGCCCGCTGCGATGACCGCGGCACATAAGACCCGCATCGGCGGCTGATCGCCGACTTCGGAAAGCCATCCGGCAATGCGTACTATTTCAGTTTGGGCATAAGGCGCCGCCGCCTCGGCCGCCGCTCCATCGGCGGCAATCACCGCTTTGGCCGCCTTTTTCATTTTTGGGGATTTCGCCATTCAGGCTGAACTGTCGGAAACGCCCAAGTTTCCCGAATGAAAAATAGGCGCCCCGGCTCTTGGGGACCGGGGCGCCATAGTTTCTGAAGGGGAATGCTTCAGCTTTGCAAAGGAAATGCTTCCCGCTTCGATATGTTTCGGCTTTCCGGGCGGGGCTCGGCAAGCCGTGGCGCTACTCGGACGGGCTGCGGCCTATTTGACCGGTGCCGTCTTAACCAGCGCCTTCATTTGAACAGGCCGGTGCCGATTTTCTTGGGCGCCTTGCGCACGGCGGGTGCGCGGGCCGCAACCCGGGCGGCGGATTCGCCGACATTGGCGGCCAGTTTCAGATAGACGCCGCGCGCGCGACGGAGCCGACTCCGCTCGCCTTCGCTGGTAGCCGATTCAAGCTGGGCCAGCGCTTCCTTGGCCTTGGCTTCATATTCCGCTGCCGTACTCATCGCTGTTTTCCTTTTCGAAATCTGGCGCGAGCGTGTGCGTTTTGCCTTCCAAGTGCAATTTTATTCGGCGGGATTCAGCAAAGAGGCCCCGAGCAACAGCAGCAATTTCACGTCGATCGCGACGCCCTGATTGCGCTTCCGGTCGATGAATGATTGGATCTCGGCAAGCGGAACGCGGTGGACCGCAATCTGTTCGCCTTCGACGCCGCCGCCCTCGCCGACCTTGATCAGGCCCTCGGCGCGAAGGAGCGAGAATCCTTCCGAAGACATTCCGGGCGACGCGTGAAAGCGGCCGAGGTCCACCATCCGCTCCGCCCGATAACCCGTTTCCTCCTCCAGCTCGCGCGTCGCCGCCTGCTTCACATCCTCGCCCGCTTCTTCATCGCCGACGAGACCGGCCGGAAGCTCAAGGGAACGCGCGCCCAGCGGTACGCGATATTGTTCGACGAGGACGATATAGCCATCATCCGCAGCGATGATCACCGCCGCGCTGACATTGCGGGTACGGGACACATATTCCCAGGTCCCGTGCTGCACGACCTTGATATATTTGCCTTCCCAGACTGTTTCGGCGCCGGGGTCCGCCTCCGGGGGGTCCGGGTTCACAATTCGATCAGCCGGTCGGGAAGCTCATTGGTGTCGGCGCCCGTCTTGGGCAGGCATTGGGCCAGTAAGCGGCCAACCTGTTCGACCGCCTTGGCCATGCCCTCGCCGGGCCGGCCGGCTTTCACATTTTCGACCAGCACCGCCATCGCATCGCCCCAGGCTTCGGAGTCCACCAGATCGTTGATCGCCTTGTCGGCCACGATTTCCGCACGATGTTCGATCAGCGACAGATAAAGCAGCACGCCGACCCGGCCGTGGGTGCGCTTTTCGGCTCCCACCTTGAACATCTGTACCGCGCGGCGGCGGACGCGGCGCGTCTTGGTCGTTCCAGGCGTCAAAGCCAGGCGCAGCGGCATGTAGGCCAGCGCGAACCGGACGATCAGGAATGCGAGGGCAAGCAGGGCGAATAGCAATAGCATGGCCGCCCCTTTGTCCAGCGCTCCATTCCATCCGAGGAAGGGCCTCGTCGCCCAGTCAATGCACGATGCCGGCACAAACGCGAGCGCGGCGGGAACGAGCAGCATGGCCAGCACCGCATAATGGAGCCCGACATCGTGATAGCTGTCCGATTTTTCGGTGACGATGGTCACGATCTCCCCATCGCTCGACCGTTCGGCCTCGCTTACCGCCGCTGTGACCAGCGCATGATCGGCTTCGGTCAGATTCAGCATCACCATCCCCCCGATGCGCCGCCGCCGCCGAACGATCCGCCGCCGCCCGAAAAGCCGCCGAAGCCGCCTCCCCCGCTGCCGCCAAAGCCGCCAAATCCTCCGCCACCGCCGCCGCCCGATCCGGGACCCCAAAGGATGATCGGAAGGCCGCCGCCGCGCCGATATTTGCGGCCGCGCCCTCGGCCCCTCAGCATCGGCAGGATCACGAACAGGAAGATGAAACCCCAGAAAATCAGCGGAAAGATGGAACCGCCATCCTGGCCGCTCCGCGCTTGTTCCTGCTGCTTCTGCTGCGCCGCGATCGCCCGCTGCTCCGCCTCTTCGGGGGGCGCCTGCAATTGCTGGATGATCGCGTCGGCGCCGGCATTGATTCCGCCCGGATAATCGCCTGCCTTGAATCTGGGGAGAACGGCCTGATTGACGATCACGCTCGACAGGGCATCGGTCAGGATCGGCTCCAGGCCATAGCCGACCTCGATCCGGACCTTGCGTTCGTTCGGCGCCACCAAAAGGATGGTGCCGTTATTCGCTTCGTCCTGACCGATCCCCCAGGACCGCCCGAGCTGATAGCCATAATCCTCTATCTCATAGCCCTGCAGATCGGGGACCGTCGCCACCACGAGCTGGCGGCTGCTCGCCTGTTCGAGAGCCTCCAGCTTGCGGTCCAGCGCCGCTTCATCGGCGGGAGAGAGAAGCCCGGCATTGTCGACCACGCGGCCCGTCAGCTTTGGAAAATCCTGGGCGGCGACGGGTGTGGCGAGGACGAGCAGTGCCGGGAGCAAAAAAGTCCGAAACGCGATCATGCCTTTGTTTACTGGCCGTTGCCGAAATCGACCGTCGGCGCCTGCTCCGCGCCCGGCGTCGTCGCCTGGAACGGCACTTTGGCCTCTGCGCCATAGAAGATCTTGGCGCCGATCACGTCCGGGAAGGTACGGATCCGCGTATTATAAGCCTGCACCGCCTGGTTGTAATCGGTTCGGCTGATCGTGATCCGGTTCTCCGTCCCTTCAAGCTGGGACTGGAGCGCCATGAAGTTCGAATTGGACTTAAGGTCGGGATAGGCTTCCTGCAGCCGCTGCAGCGAAACGATCGACTGCGAAAGGCGGCCCTGCGCCTCGCTGTACCGCCGCATCGCCTCGGGATCGCTCAACTGCTCGGGCGTCAGCTTGATCTGGTTGGCTCCGGCGCGCGCTTCGGTGACCTGGGTCAGCACTTCGCGCTCCTGCTTCGCATAGCCCTGTACGGTACGGACCAGATTGGGGATCAGGTCGGCGCGGCGCTGATATTGATTCTGCACGCCGGCCCAGCGGCCGTTCACTTCCTCCTCGGCGGTCGGGATGGAATTGACTCCGCAGCCCGAAAGCGAAACGATGGCGACAGGCGCAAGCAAGGCGGTCATGAGGCGGTTGCTGGTCATTCATCTCTCCCAAATTCTATTCGCTGAACGGAGAGGTAAGCGCTTCGATCCCGCCTCGCAACGGCTTCACTTCACATTAAGGCGCCAATCCCTATATAGGGAGGGCCGGGTTCGCCCGGCTATGGCGATAAATTGCGGCGTGCAATAGACGCAGCGGACCCGGGGGCGGTACCCGGCAGCTCCACCAATTGCGCCGCTTGGGCCTTATGTTCGCATAAGGTCCGGCGGCTCAGCTGAAGGGGCTGAACTAGGATCGACGTGTGTTCAAAAGCGCAGTTTTTGCCCGGCCTGAATGCGCCGTAAAAACGTTCAAAACCATAAGTGCCAACGATAATGAGGCTCTTGCGATTGCTGCGTAACCCGGTCCTCACGGACTAGGTTATACCAGACAAAAGCGCGGTTCGGACCCCACCGGGCAACAGAAGGGGAAACCAGCGGCACGGGGAGCGCCGGGCAACAGAAGCTCCCCACTTCCAGAAAATTGGCAGAGCGGCGTGCAACAGAAGCTGTCCGTCTTTCCGCTTTTCGCGCTTCACGCTTGTCCACCCCTCACGGCTGGCCGCAAATAGTGGAACCATCGCTGCCGCACGCGGATTATTGCGGCTGCACAATCAAAGGGGAAGCCAATGAGAATTTTCACCAAAACTATCGCGATTGCGAGCTTTGCAGCGCTCGCCGCCTGCAGCGATGGCAATGATGCGGGGAACAATATCGAAGCGGCTGCGGACAACCAGGCCGATGCGCTCGACCAGCAGGCCGACACGCTGGAACAGCGCGCCGACGAAGTGACCGGCAACGCCGCGGAAAGCCTGGAAAACCAGGCCGCCGCGCTGGAAAACCAGGCGGACGCAACCCGCGAGGCCGGCGAAAACCAGGCCGAAGAGGTCGAGGAAAAGGCCGAACGATAATGCCGAGGGCCGCTGGAGTCGGGCGGCCCATTTTCTATCCCCACGACTCTGAGCCGTAAATGAGTAGCGTATCCCCGGCGTCCGGTGGCGGAAACCTGGAGCTCAGGTCCCGACCCGGCACGCGAACCTAATTTCCCCTCCGACAATGACGTTGAGCTTTGAATCTTTGGACACATTTCCAAGATTGGTCAGTATGCGCCGCAAATCCTCGTCGCGACATTTCGATTTCCGCTGCTGATTGATATGCAGGATTACCTCGATGGCCGCGAGAATATCCAAATAGCTTCCTGTCGAGGCCTCCTGCAAAGCCAAAGCATAGGCTCGATCAGTCTCCTCAACGACCAAAGGTATCAGATAGGTTTCAGGCGGAACGTCGGAATTATATACCTCCTTGTAGATATTGTATCGTTCTTGAAGGGGCTCCTTTCTCGCCATTTCAATGATCTGATCCCTGGTCATGTTCGTGAGGTAATCGGGCTTCTCACGACAAGCCGAAACAAGCGCGGCCGCAATCAGCAGCAGGGCAGCTATTCGCACGGTAGGCCCGCCTCGTCATAGGCCGTCAGCATCTTCTCTTTCCACGCTTCGGCCTCTCGCTCGACGCGGTTGTTTTTCCATACTTCCTGCGGGTCGAACCAGATCTTGCCATTTCGCGAGGCGGAGGCTGCTTGCTTGACATAAATGGACGTGGTCAGCCTTCCGCTTGCCCATTGCGGCATATGGCCCAATTCGTGGAACAAAAGCTTTCGATCCCTTATGTCCCTGATGTCCAGGAAGGTGATCTTTCCGGGGCCTGTCGAAGCTCTTCGTCTACCCCAGGTGGGACCTTCTTCAATCTTAACAGATCCCCAATCCGTGCCCGGAGCCTTGTTTTTCAGAAAGCCGACGAAGCATCGAGACAAGGATCGAGTGACTGGTTTGGGAAGGGGCCCAGGCAAAGCTGGGCGAACCGGTTCGCCTGGCCGACGACGATGCGCCGCGAAGTTGAAATTTCCGTATACGCCGTACGAAGGGTTAAGGCGGGCCGTGCCGCGCGATCCAAAGAGCCCATCGCGCATCAGAGGAGGCCCCCTCGGAACGGAGGCTTTATATCTGCCAAGGTTGGTCCTTCCGTAAGTGGCGTTTCAAGAACGGAAGAAGAACATGCAAAGCCCTATTTGGCAAATCCTATTTGCAGGGGAGCCGGGCGCAGCGAGAGAAATGCGAAGCATTTGTCGAGCTGCGCGAAGAGAGCGCGACCAAGCGGCCGACGGGTCGTCCGTTTTTTTGGGCGAACCCGATCGACGACGCGGCTTTGCCGCGACGCCCCGGTTGCTCGTCCTGCGGCGCGCGGGGCCATTGCCTCACCCTTTGCGAGACAGGCACCAAGACTATTCGATCGGGAATTGAACCAATGGCCGTTCCAGCCGATAGACCGCGAATGAAATTCATTTTGTTCGCCTTCCTTGCCGGCCTCGCCAGTGCACTCGGTTTCGAGCCGCTCGGCCTCTGGCCGCTGACCCTGATCGCTTTCGCCTATCTCATGTGGCTGCTTCAGCGTGCGCCCTCCTTGCGAAGCGCGCTGGCGCTTGGCTGGTGGTTCGGCGTGGGCCAGTTCGTGCTGGGCCTCAACTGGATTGCCACTTCCTTTACCTACCAATCGGCGATGCCGGCCTGGCTCGGCTGGGTATCCGTCGTCCTGCTGTCGCTCTACCTTGCCGTCTATCCGGCGATGGCGGCGGGGCTGGCGTGGCGCTACGCACGCAAGGACTGGCTCGCTTTGGTATTCCTGTTCGCCGCCGCCTGGATTGTCACCGAATGGCTGCGCGCGACGATGTTCACCGGCTTTGCCTGGAATCCGGTCGGCGTGTCGCTGCTGCCGACCGCGGCGGCGCGGCTGGCGACGATCGTCGGGACCTATGGCCTTTCGGGTCTCGCCTTGCTGATAGCGGGCGCCTTGTTGCTGATCTACGAGCGTTACCGGAAAACGGGCTTCATCCTGCTGGTGGCGATCACCGGAATCGCCCTGCTCCGCTGGGGGTTCGACGTGCCGAGCGCGGGCCCGGCGGGACTCCAGCTGGCCGTGATCCAGCCCAATATCGGACAGGAAGATAAATGGACTCCGGGCTTTGAAGATCGCAACTTTGCCGAGCTCGCCCGGCTTTCGGTCCCGCGCCATCCGGGCCCGCGGCTGCTTTTGTGGCCCGAAGCCGCGATCACCGAGCCGCTCCAGGATGAGCGCAGGAATTTTCAGGCCAGCCGAAATGCCGAGGCCGTCCGGCGCAGGGTGGCCGGCATATTGGGGCCGGAGGATCTGCTGCTGACCGGCGGGGTGACCATCCAGTCAGCGGACGGCGTGCTGGTGACCAGCGCCACCAACAGCGTGTATGCGATGAAGCGCGATGGACAGATTCTTGGCCGCTACGACAAGGCGCACCTCGTGCCCTATGGCGAATATCTACCGGCACGCCCGATCCTGTCGCGGATCGGCCTGTCGCGCCTTTCCCCCGGAGCGGTCGATTTCTATTCGGGGCCGGGGCCGGCGACTTTCGATCTTCCCGGCATCGGCAAGGTCGGTTTTCAGGTCTGCTACGAGATCATCTTTTCGGGCCAGGTGATCGACCGGAACAACCGGCCCAATTTCCTCTACAATCCGTCGAACGATGCCTGGTTCGGCCGCTGGGGTCCGCCGCAGCATCTGGCGCAGGCGCGCCTGAGGGCGATCGAGGAAGGCCTGCCCGTGGTCCGATCCACCCCCACCGGAATCTCGGCCGTGGTCGACGCCGATGGCGGAATAATGGGGGCCATCCCCTGGCGCCGCGCGGGAGCGCTCAATGTCCTGCTGCCGCCCGCCAAGGAGCCGACCCTGTTTTCCAAGGTCGGCAATATCGCACCTTTCCTGCTCGCTTTGCTGCTCATCGGGATCGCGATTGCAGTCAGGCGCAGAGCTCGCTAAGGCGCGAATATAAGGATATCTTTATATCCTGAAATCCCGATTCCCGAATTCAGTTTCGCTCCTGCAAAAAGGCCGTTTCCGTAATGCGCAGCCATTATCTCTTCACGTCCGAATCGGTTTCCGAAGGTCACCCGGACAAGGTCGCCGACCAGATTTCGGACGCGATCGTCGATCTGTTCATCGGCCGCGATCCCGAAGCGCGCGTCGCCTGCGAAACCATGGTCACCACCAACCGCATCATCCTGGCCGGCGAAGTACGCTGCCGCGAAGACTTGACGCCGACCATCGACGAGATCGAGCAGGCGGCGCGCGAGACGGTGAAACGCATCGGCTACGAGCAGCATGGCTTCCATTGGCAATATGCCGATTTCGCCTGCCATCTGCACGGGCAGTCCGCGCATATCGCGATGGGCGTCGATGAAAGCGGCAATAAGGACGAAGGCGCCGGCGACCAGGGCATCATGTTCGGTTATGCGACCGACGAAACCCCGGACCTGATGCCCGCGACGCTTTATTATTCGCACCGCATCCTCGAAAAGCTGGCGCTCGATCGCCACACCAAGGCGGTCGACTTCCTGGAGCCCGACGCCAAGAGCCAGGTGACGCTTGCTTATGAAAATGAGAAGCCGGTCAAGGCGACCGCCCTGGTCGTATCGACCCAGCATAGCAAGAGCGCCGATCAGGCGAAGCTTCGCGATTATGTGAAGGGCGTGTTCAACGACGTCATGCCGCAGGGCTGGATGCCCGCCGACGAAGCGATCTTCGTCAACCCGACCGGCCTGTTCGAAATCGGCGGCCCCGACGGCGATGCCGGCCTCACCGGCCGCAAGATCATCGTCGACACTTATGGCGGCGCCGCTCCGCATGGCGGCGGCGCCTTTTCGGGCAAGGATCCGACCAAGGTCGACCGTTCGGCCGCCTATATCAGCCGCTATCTCGCCAAGAATATCGTCGCCGCCGGCCTTGCCCGCCGGGTCACCATTCAATTGAGCTATGCGATCGGCATTGCCGAGCCGCTGTCGCTTTATGTCGACACGCATGGCACCGGCATTGTCGATGAGGCGAAACTGGAGGCGATCCTGCCGCAGCTGGTGCGCCTGACGCCCAAGGGCATCCGTACCCATCTGGGGCTCAACAAGGCGATCTACCTTCCGACCGCGGCCTATGGCCATTTCGGGCGCAAGGCCGAAGGCGATTTGTTCACCTGGGAAAAGACCGATCTGGTCGACCAGTTGAAGCAGGCGATCTAAGGAAATGGGCGGCCCGGCGCTGGCCGGGCCATTCAGGGCGATGCCACCGGGCCTTTCGCTTTAAAGGCGGGCCGGCCCTTATCGCGTGCGGCGGAGCAGGCCAGGGAGCTCAGATGTCCGATCCAACGACCATTCGCCGCCTTTACGGCCGCCGATCGGGGCACAAGCTCCGCCAGGGACAGGCCGCTCTGGTCGAAGAATTGCTGCCAGCCATCGGCGTGCCCGACGAAGGGCCGCTCGGCGCCGCCGTCTTATTCGGCGGCGACCGTTCGCTCCATTTCGAAATCGGCTTCGGCAGCGGCGAGCATCTGGCCTATCGCGCGGACCTGCTGCCCGATCATGGCTTTATCGGCTGCGAGCCCTTCCTGAACGGCGTGGTAGGCGCGCTGCAGCATGTGCGCGATCAACATCTGACCAACGTCCGTCTGCATATGGGGGACGCGCTCGAGATACTCGAACGCCTGCCCGATGCGTCCTTGCGCTTCGTCTATCTGCTTCACCCCGACCCGTGGCCCAAGGCGCGCCATGCCAAGCGGCGGATGGTCAATCACGGCCCGCTGGACCTGATCGCCGCCAAGCTTCAGCCCGGCGGGGAGTTCCGCCTGGGCACCGACGATCCGACTTATTGCCGCTGGTCGATGATGATCATGAACCAGCGGCCCGATTTCGAATGGCTGGCCGAAAAGGCGGAGGATTTCCTCGTCCGCCCCGGCGGCTGGCCCGAAACACGATACGAAGCCAAAGCGCGCCGCAAGGGCCACGAAGTCTGGTATTTCCGCTACCGGCGAGCCGCAATGAACGAGGAAATCCGGGTCCGGCCGTAGCGACCAAAGCGGAAGAGTGCCCGATCGAGAGGTTCACCTGGCGTACAAGTACCGCCTCCTATCCCCTCCCAATGTTTACCAAGCGCCCCACCTTCTACCGAATGCTGCTGCCACTCGCACTGCTGGCGGGCGGCGAAACAGCAGCCCTCGCCTGTTCCTGCATTGCCCCGGGCCCACCGGAGGAAGCGCGTGCGCAGGCCCGGGAGGTTACCCGGAATATAGTCGCCATCGTCGACGCGGAGGCCATCACCGAATATCGGCCGGACGGCGGCGGGGAGGAAGTGATAGTCCACCGAACCCTGTTCGGCGAAGCTCCAAAGAACTTCCGGATCGAACGGAGTCCGTCCGCCAGCAGCGTGTCATGCGATCTGCTGCTCAAACCCCGCGAGCGCAAGATTCTGATCCTCACGCGCAGTTCCGGCGGCCGCTACCAGATACAAAATCTGTGTTCGGACTATCTTACGTCAGGGGCCTATTTACCCATCTTGCTCGATGAATCGGCTCGATCATCCGGCCAGCCGAACCCGGCCGGGGAGCGCGCGGCGATTTGCCCGGGACGGGAAGTCAGCGCACCGGCGTAAGCCGAAGGAGCCTGCCGCCCGAACCCTTGGTTTGATCCTCCAGCAGATAGATCGCGCCGTCCGGGCCTTGTTCGACCTCGCGAATCCGCTGGCCCATGTCGAACCGTTCGACCTCGCGCGCGCTGTCGCCATTGATGCCGACCCGCACCAAAGCCTTTCCGGACAAAGCGCCGATCAGCGCCGAACCGCGCCATTTCGGGAACATCGAGCCTGAATAGATGATCAGGCTGGAGGGCGAGATGACCGGCGTCCAGGTGACCTTCGGCGCAGCGAATTCCGGCCGGGTCGAATGATCGGGAATCGGCTTTCCATCATAATGGTCGCCATCGGACACGATCGGATAGCCGTAATTGCGGCCCTTCACGATCAGGTTGAATTCGTCGCCGCCCTTGGGGCCCATTTCGATTTCCCAGAGCCTGCCCTGGCCGTCGAAAGCCAGGCCCAAAGGATTGCGGTGGCCCTTGCTCCATATCTGTCCGCGTACGCGGCTGCCCTGATCGTACCAGGGATTGGTGCTGGGGATCCCGCCCGCATCGGTCAGCCGTACGATCTTGCCCAAGGTCTGGTTGTCGTTCTGCGCGGGATCGAATTTCTGGCGCTCGCCATTGGTGATGAACATGAACCCGTCCGGCGAAAACAGGATCTTGTGGCCGAAATGGCCGCGTCCCTCGACCTTGGGCTCCTGCCGCCAGATCACCTTCAAGCCCTCCAGCCGCCCGCCGTCGGCTTTGTCGAGCACCAGCTTCGCCCGCGCGACGACCGCACCGCGCGTATCGTTGGGCCCGCCTTCGATAAAGCTCAGGTAGATGAGATTGTTCTGCGCGAAATCGGGATGAGCGACGATGTCGCCAAGCCCGCCTTGCCCGCCATAATCCACCTTGGGAACGCCGCTGATGCTTCCTGTCCTGGGATTGGGTGACCCGAAATCGACGAACCTGATATTCCCTTTTTTCTCGGTGACCAGAAGGAGCCCCTTGGGCAGGAACGTCATGGCCCAGGGTTCGTCGAATTGCCCTAAAGATGCCACCGCGAACGGACGTCCATCGGCGGCTCGCGCCGACGGCCCCGCGCCATTGCCCGGCTCCACGGCTTCGCCCGCGCCGCTGCAGGCAGCAAGGGCGAGGATGGGGAGGACGGCGAGCTTTAACCGGTTCGGGCGAATGGGTCGCATAACGGTTTCCTTTCGTTGACAGGTGCCGAACCTTTCACATCGCGCCAAGTTACGCCACACCAGTTTCGAACAAGAGGTCATAAGTTTGTCGTCCTTTCCCCCCGCAGCCCTGCTTTCCGTCGCCACCGCGGTTCCCGAAACAATCCTCCTTCAGGAAGAAGCCAAGGGCCTGGCGAAAAAGCTGTTCGGAACCCGATCGCGTCATTTCGACAAATTGGCGCCAGTGTTCGACAATGCCGGGATCGAAAAGCGCCACATGGTCCGGCCGACCGCCTGGTATGAAGGGGATTATGGATGGAAGGAGCGCAACCATGTTTACCTCGAAGCCGCGGAGAAGCTCTATATCGAGGCCGCCGAAAAGGCGCTGGCGCTGGCAGGAATAAGGCCCGCCGCCGTCGATGCCCTGGTCACCGTTTCGACCACGGGTATAGCTACACCCAGCCTGGAGGCTCGCGTGGCCTGCCGTATGGGCTTCCGGGACGATGTCGAGCGCGTACCCGTCTTCGGCCTCGGCTGTGCCGGCGGGGTTACCGGCCTCGCCACGGCCGGCCGGCTTGCTGGAAGGGACCGCATCATATTGTTCGTGACGGTGGAATTGTGCTCGACCTCGATCCGCCTCGACAAGCTCAGCAAGGCCAATATCGTCGCGACCGCCTTGTTCGGCGACGGCGCCGCGGCCTGCGTCGTCCGCGGCGGTGAGGGCGGCATTGCCGGCATCGGCGGCGGGGGCGAGATCCTGTGGCCCGATACGCTCGGCATCATGGGTTGGGACGTAGAGGATCCGGGGCTGGGCGTGATCTTCGATCGCTCCATCCCGCCCTTCGTCGAAGCCAATATGGCGGAAGGGGTCGGCCGCATACTCGACAAGGCTGGTCTCGGCGGGACCCGGATCGACCGCTTCGTCTGCCATCCGGGCGGAGCCAAGGTTATCGCCGCGCTGGAACAATCGCTTGATCTGGCGACAGGAGCGCTCGATCACGAGCGAGCGGTGCTTCGCGAATATGGAAACATGTCGGCCCCCACCGTCCTTTTCGTCCTCGAAAAACTGATCGCGGAGGGGCTTCCTGCCCACACCTTATTGCTCGCCTTGGGACCGGGTTTCACCGCCAGCGGGCTTGGGCTGACGCGGGCATGAGCGCTCCATATCTCATTCTCGCCTTGGTGACTTTGCAGCGCCTGGCGGAATTAATTGTCGCGAGACGCAATACCCGCCGGCTGCTCGCTTTGGGAGCCTATGAGGCGGGTGCGGTCCATTATCCGCTGATCGTAATGATGCACTTTCTGTGGCTGGCATCGCTCTGGTGGCTCGCGCCCGGTCAGCCGATATATTGGCCATTGATCAGCCTGTTCCTGCTTCTTCAATTGGGGCGTCTGTGGGTGCTGGCGACGCTCGGCCAGCGCTGGACCACCAGGATCATCATCCTTCCCGGCGCTCCGCTCGTTCGCAAGGGCCCATTCCGCTTCCTGCGCCATCCCAATTATGCGGTCGTCATTGCCGAGATCGCCGTCCTGCCGCTCGCCTTCGGCCTGTGGGAGCTGGCGCTGATCTTCAGCCTCGCCAATGCCGCTATGCTCGCCGTCCGGATCGGGGCCGAAGAGAAAGCTTTGAGCGGATCGGCGGCGCGCTGAAGATGCGCTGAAGGAGGTTGGCAGTCGGACGGATGACCGCCTAAACGGAATCATGAAAATAACTATTCTCGCCGCGGGGGCTTTGGGCCTTGTCGGCTGCGCCGCCGTTCCGCAAACGCCTTCCCCGCAGCAAGATTTCTTCCGACGTCTCACGGCCTTGTGCGGGAATGCCTATGAAGGGTCGGTGGCCAGTCCCCCGGTCGAAGCCGACGCATCTTTTGTGGGCAAGAAACTGGTAATGCATGTGCGCGACTGTTCGGCGGACGAGATACGGATCCCCTTCCATGTCGGCCAGGATCGTTCCCGAACCTGGGTGATCAGCCGTCACGCGACGGGCCTTCGATTGAAGCACGATCATCGGCATGAGGACGGAAGCGAAGACAAGCTTACCCAATATGGCGGCGATACCCTCGCCGAAGGCACCGCGTTGCGGCAGGAATTTCCCGCCGATCAATTTTCCAAAGACATGTTCGGGCGCAAGAATATCCCGCAATCGGCCACCAACATCTGGGCGATGGAAGTGGAGCCCGGCACCCTGTTCGCCTACGAACTGCGCCGCCCAGGCCGATTCTTCCGCGTGCATTTCGACCTTGACCGGCCGGTGGCCGCTCCCCCGCCGCCCTGGGGTTCGGACTGAAAGAGGGTTCAATCCGCGCTTGCCCCGTCGGGCCGCTCGGCCTATATGCCTGTCACCTTCCTCGACATCGTTGGACGTTGAGGCTGGTCCCGGGGACGGGGCCGGCGCTGAAGGCCTGTTTTCGAAAGGACGAAATGGCGGACATCGCCTTATTGACGCGGATGATCGAGCCCGAGGCTGCGGCCGAAGGGCTGGCGCTTGTTCGAGTCAAGATGATGGGGGGCACGTCCGACCCGACCTTGCAGGTGATGGCCGAGCGCCCGGATACGCGCCAGCTGAGCCTTCAGGATTGCGCGCAGCTGTCGCGTCGCATTTCGGACCTGTTCGATGAAAAGGATCCGATCGAACATGCCTATCGGCTGGAGGTCAGTTCTCCGGGAATCGATCGGCCGCTGACCCGGCTCGCCGATTTCGACGATTGGAAAGGCCATGAGGCGAAGATCAGCCTGGCCGAAAAGCTCAATGGCCGGAAGCAATATACAGGCGACCTGATCGGCATCGAAGGCGATGAGATATTGATCGAGGATCAGGGCCTTGGCGCCTCGCGCATACCCTTTTCCGCGGTTCATTCGGCCAAATTGCTGATGACCGACAAACTTATCGAAGCGACCGCTCCCTTGTCCTCCGCCGACGCGGATGAAGTCCTCGAAGAGGATATGGAGTTGGAAGCCGAAGAAATTTCAGACCAGATCAACGAAGGACAGGACTAGACAAATGGCCACTTCCCCCGCCGCTCCGGGCGCCGTTTCCGCCAACAAGGCCGAATTGATCGCCATCGCCGACGCGGTTGCGCGCGAAAAGCTGATCGACAAGGGCATCGTCATCGAGGCGATGGAGGACGCGATCCAGCGCGCCGCCCGATCGCGTTACGGCGCCGAAAATGACATCCGCGCCAAGCTTGATCCCGTCAGCGGCGACCTTCGCCTTTGGCGCGTCGTCGAAGTCACCGGGGAAGTGGATGATCATTTCAAGCAGATCGGCCTTAAGGACGCTGAAAAGCTTCAACCCGGCGCTGCCATTGGCGACTTCATCGTCGATCCGCTGCCGCCGATCGAATTCGGCCGCATCGCCGCCCAGGCCGCCAAGCAGGTCATTTTCCAGAAGGTCCGCGACGCCGAGCGCGAGCGCCAGTTCGAAGAATTTAAGGACCGCGCCGGAGAGATCATCACGGGCGTCGTCAAGCGGGTCGAATTTGGCCATGTCGTGGTCGATCTCGGCCGCGCCGAAGGCGTCATTCGCCGCGACCAGCAGATCCCGCGCGAAGTCGTCCGCGTCGGCGACCGCACCCGCTCGCTGATCCTCAACGTGCGCCGCGAAAATCGCGGACCGCAAATCTTCCTCAGCCGCGCCCATCCCGATTTCATGAAGAAATTGTTCGCGCAGGAAGTGCCCGAAATTTACGATGGGATCATCGAGATCAAGGCCGCGGCCCGCGATCCGGGAAGCCGCGCCAAGATCGGCGTGATCAGCCATGACAGCTCGATCGACCCGGTCGGCGCGTGCGTCGGCATGAAGGGATCGAGGGTTCAGGCGGTCGTGCAGGAAATGCAGGGCGAAAAGATCGACATCATTCCCTGGTCGGACGATCTGGCGACCTTCGTGGTCAATGCGCTGCAGCCGGCCACGGTCGCCCGCGTGGTGATCGACGAAGAGGAAAGCCGCATCGAAGTGGTCGTTCCCGACGATCAATTGAGCCTGGCCATCGGCCGCCGCGGGCAGAATGTCCGCCTGGCCTCGCAGCTCACCGGTTCCGCGATCGACATTATGACCGAAGCCGATGCCAGCGAGAAAAGGCAGCGCGAATTCGTCGAGCGTTCGGAATTGTTCCAGAACGAGCTCGACGTCGACGAGACGCTCGCTCAATTGCTGGTGGCCGAAGGCTTCGGCGCGCTGGAAGAAGTCGCTTATGTCGAGGCGGACGAAATCGCTTCGATCGAAGGCTTTGACGACGATCTCGCCGCCGAACTTCAGAACCGCGCCCGCGAGGCACTGGATCGCCGCGAGGAATTCGCCCGCGAGGAACGGAGGACGATGGGCGTCGAGGATGCGCTGGCCGAAATGCCCTATCTTACCGAAGCCATGCTGGTGACTTTGGGCAAGGCGGGCATCAAGACGCTCGATGATCTGGCCGATCTAGCCACCGACGAACTGGTCCAGAAAAAGCGTCCGGAACAGCGCCGTCAGCGCGAGACCAACCGGCCTGAGGACAAGGGCGGGCTGCTGGCCGATTACGGCCTGTCCGACGAACAGGGTAATGAGATCATCATGGCCGCTCGCGCCCATTGGTTCGAAGAGGAGGACGCCGTTGCGGAAACCTCCCAATGAGACGCTGACCGGTAATCGGCAACCTCCCGAGACGGGGGGCGAGACCCAGAGGACGAACGGACACGGCCACAAGGCCGCTGCCGATTCTTCCCATGTGCCCGAGCGCAAATGCGTCCTGACCGGGGCGCACGACGCGCGCGACAATCTGATTCGCCTGGCCTTGGGGCCGGACGGCCAGGTTGCGCCCGACGTTCGCGCCAAGGCCCCAGGCCGGGGCGCCTGGATCGGCGTCGACCGTCCCGCGCTGGAAACGGCGCTGGCCAAGGGAAAGCTGAAGGGCGCGCTGGTCCGCGCCTTCAAGACTTCGGACCTGTCCCTTCCCGCGGATCTCGGCGAACGGATCGAGGCCGCGCTTCGCCAGACCGCGCTCGACAGGCTTGGCCTCGAAGCACGCTCGGGCACGCTTTTAACGGGAAGCGAAAAGATCGAAACCGCCGCCCGCAGGGGGGAGGTTCACTTGCTGATCCACGCCGCGGATGCGAGCGAGGACGGCAATCGCAAGCTCGATCAGGCATGGCGTGTCGGATCGGAAGCCGAGGATCGCACGCTCCAAGGGTTGGTATTTCCAGTGGAAAGGGCCATATTGTCGTTGGCGCTGGGGCGTCAAAATGTGGTACATATCGCAATAATTGATCGCGCCGCCGCGGCGCGTGTGCGTCACGCGTTGGATCGGTGGCGTGCTTTTATCGGACCGAATGATGGGCTAAGTGCCGCGACGGCGGATACGCCGGGTGCATCGGCTATGAATGTGAACGAAGGGTTAGAATGAGCGAGACGACAGATAAGCCGAAGCTGGGAACACGCGCGCCGCTGGGCCTGAAACGCACGGTCGAAACGGGCAAGGTGAAGCAGAGCTTCAGCCATGGCCGGTCGAACACCGTCGTGGTCGAAGTGAAGAAGCGCCGTTTCCTGGGCAAGCCCGGCGAAGCGGAGGCCCCGAAGGTCGAAGAGGCACCCAAGGTCGAAGCGCCGGTGGCCAAGGCCGCGCCGCCGCCGCCTCCCCCTGCTGCCAAGCCTGCGGCCCGGCCGGCCAGCGACACCTTGTCGCGCCGCGAGCTTCAGGAAAAGCTGCTCCGCGAGGCCGACGAAGCGCGCATGACGGCGCTGGAAGAGGCACGCCGCCGCGAGGATCGCCAGGCCCATGAAGCCACGGCCGATGAAAAGCGCCGCGCCGAAGACAATCGCCGCACCGAGGAAGAAGCGCGCGTACGCGCCGAGGAAGAGGCCCGCGCGGTCGCCCTCGCGCCTCCGCCCGCGCCCGAAGCTTCGGCTGCAGCCGCCGAAGAAGAGGATGAAGACCGGCGGCCTGCCCATGCCCGCCCCCGTGGCTTCACCCCCGTCAAGCGTCCGGAACCGGCGCGTCCGACCCGCAATCCGCGCGACGACCGCCGTCAATCGGGCAAGCTGACGGTCACGCGTGCGCTCGATGATGGCGAAGGCGGCGCGCGCGCCCGCTCGCTCGCCGCGCTGAAGCGCTCCCGTGAAAAGGAAAAGCGCGCCCACCAGCAATCGGGCCCGGCCGCCAAGCAATATCGCGACGTGGACGTTCCGGAAACGATCACGGTGCAGGAACTCGCCAAGCGAATGGGCGAGCGCGGCGCCGATCTGGTCAAATCCCTGTTCAAACTGGGTACGCCGATCACGATCACCGAAACGATCGACCAGGATACGGCTGAGATTTTGATCGAGGAATTCGGCCACCGCATCAACCGGGTTTCCGAATCCGACATCGACATCCAGACCGAAACCGACGTCGATGCGCCCGAAACGCTGAAGACCCGCCCGGCGGTCGTGACGATCATGGGCCATGTCGACCATGGCAAGACATCGTTGCTGGACGCCATTCGCGGGGAGGATGTCGTTTCAGGCGAAGCCGGCGGCATCACCCAGCATATCGGCGCCTATCAGGTGACTCTACCGGACAAGTCGAAGATCACGTTCCTCGACACGCCGGGCCACGAGGCCTTCACCGAAATGCGCCAGCGCGGCGCCAACGTCACCGATATCGTGATCCTGGTGGTCGCGGCCGATGACGGGCTGAAGCCGCAGACGATCGAGGCGATCAATCATACCAAGGCGGCCGGAGTGCCGATGATCGTGGCGATCAACAAGATCGACAAGCCGGGCGCCAATGCGCAGAAAGTCCGCGAGGAACTGCTGCAGCATGAGATCATGGTCGAGGCCATGTCGGGCGACGTCCAAGATGTCGAAGTGTCGGCGCTGAAGAAGACCAATCTGGACAAATTGCTCGAGGCGATCCAGCTCCAGGCCGAACTGCTCGAACTTAAGGCCAATCCCGACCGCCCGGCCGAAGCCGCGGTGATCGAGGCCAAGCTGGACAAGGGCCGGGGCCCGCTGGCGACGGTGTTGGTCCAGCGCGGGACATTGAAGGTCGGCGACATTTTCGTGGTCGGCGCCGCAAGCGGCAAGGTTCGCGCGATGATCGACGACAAGGGACGGCAGATCAAGGAAGCGGGACCTTCGGTTCCTGTCGAAGTGCTCGGCCTTTCCGCCGTGCCGTCGGCCGGCGACCCCTTCTCGGTCGTCGAAAATGACGCTCGCGCCCGCGAAGTCGCCTCCTATCGCCAGGGAATTCTGGATCGGAAACGCACAACCAGCGCCCCGATCAATATGGAGACCCTGTTCGCGTCCAAGGCCGATCAGGCGGTCGAATTCCCGCTGGTCATCAAGGGCGACGTCCAGGGTTCGGTCGAAGCGATCGTTAATGCCGTCAACCGTATCTCGAACGAGGACATCAAGGTCCGCGTGCTGCATGCGGGTGTCGGCGGCATTACTGAAAGCGACGTGACGCTGGCGGGCGCTTCGGGCGCTCCGATCATCGGCTTCAACGTCCGGCCCAACGCCAAGGCGCGCGAGATTGCCGAACGCAACAAGGTCGAGCTTCAATATTATGACGTGATCTACCAGCTCACCGACGCGGTGAAGGCCGCCATGGCGGGCGAGCTTGGTCCGCTGATGATCGAGAATGTGGTCGGCCGCGCGGAAATCCGGGAAGTCTTCTCGGCCGGCAAGCACGGCAAGGCGGCGGGCTTGCTCGTCACCGAGGGCATCCTCCGCAAGGCGCTCAAGGCCCGTATCACCCGCGAAGATGTCATCATCTATCAGGGCGAGATCGCTTCGCTGCGCCGGTTCAAGGACGATGTCGCCGAAGTTCGCGCCGGGCTCGAATGCGGTGTGACGTTCACCCAGAACTTCACCGACATCAAGCCGGGCGACTTCCTCGAGACGTTCGAGGTCGAGGAACGCGAACGGACGTTGTAGGTTCGAGAGCCGCACCGGCTATAGCTACCGAAGGGAGCGCTAACAAAGATGCGCCAGACCGAAACTCCTGAAGGCCGTTCGGTTCGCCTGCTGCGTGTGGGCGAGCAGGTGCGCCATGCCTTGTCCGAAATATTGATGCGCGGCGATGTGCATGACGACACGCTGGCCAGCCACATGGTGTCGGTGACCGAAGTGCGGATGTCCCCCGACCTGCGGCACGCGACCGCCTTCGTGAAGCCCCTGCTCGGCGCCAACGAGGAAGCGGTGATCAAGGCGCTGCGCACCAATACCGCCTATCTGCAGAGCGAAGTCGCGCGGCGCGTGAACACCAAATATGCCGCGAAGCTCAAATTCCTGCCCGACGAGAGCTTCGACGAGGGCACGCATATCGACAAGTTGCTCCGGTCGCCGGTGGTCGCCCGCGACCTCGGCAAGGATGAGGACGAAGCGTCCTAAGGCGGGCCATGGTCCCGGACCGCTTCACCGGCAGAGGTGATAGTCGCGCAAGGCGAGTTGCGCGGTAGCAAGCGTCGTCAATTCGGAGCGGCCGCCGAAAACGCAAAGCTGACAGGGGGCCGCGGGGGCGCTAACCCCCGCACATGGCCAAACTCTATTTCTATTATGCGTCGATGAATGCGGGGAAGTCGACCACGCTCCTTCAATCCAGCTTCAATTATCAGGAGCGGGGGATGGAAACGATGCTTTTCACCGCCGGCTTGGACGATCGCTATGCCAAAGGAGTGATCAGTTCCCGCATCGGCCTCGACGCCAATGCCAATCTGTTCGAACCCGATACCGATTTCAGGGCAATGGTCGAAGCCGAACATGCCGGGCGCCCTTTAAGCTGCATCCTGATCGACGAGGCCCAGTTCCTCACCCGCCCCCAAGTGCTGCAATTGGCTGCCATTTGCGATGAAATGGGAATTCCGGTGCTGGCCTACGGCCTCAGGACCGACTTCCAGGCCAATCTGTTCGAAGGAAGCGCGCACCTGCTGGCGCTGGCCGATACGTTGGTCGAATTGAAGGCAGTCTGCGAATGCGGCCGCAAGGCGACGATGAACCTCAGGGTCGATGCCCAGGGCCAGGCCGTGCGCGAAGGGGCGCAGACCGAAATCGGCGGCAATGACCGTTACGTCGCGCTCTGCCGCAAACATTATATGGAAAAAGCCCGTAGCGCGTCGTGAATGGCTGGCTGATCATCGACAAGCCGGTGGGGCCGGGATCGACGCAGATCGTCTCGGCGGTGAAGCGCGCGCTTCGCGACGGCTTCTATCCCAAGGTCAAGGTCGGCCATGGGGGAACGCTGGATCCGCTGGCGAGCGGCGTGCTTCCTATTGCCCTGGGTGAAGCCACCAAGACGTCGGGGCATATGCTGGGCGCCGACAAGATCTATGATTTCACGATCAGTTTCGGGGCGGAGACCCGCACACTGGATGCCGAAGGCGAAGTCACCGCCACTTCGGATAGCCGCCCGACGAGGGCCGAGGCCGAAGCGGCGCTCCTTTCATTCACCGGACTGATCGAACAGATACCGCCCGCTTATTCCGCGCTGATGATCGATGGCCGGCGGGCCTACGACCGTGCCCGTGCGGGCGAGAATGTGGAAATCAAGGCGAGGAAGGTCACGATCCATTCGCTGACGGCCAGTGGCCCGGTCCACGAAGAAAAACTCGACCAGATCACCCTCACGGCGCGGGTTTCGAAGGGCACCTATATCCGCTCGCTGGCCCGGGATATCGCCCGGCAGCTCGGTACCGTCGGGCATGTCGTCATGCTCCGGCGGTTGAAGGCCGGCCCCTTCACGCTGGAACAGGCGATTTCGCTGGACAAACTGGCCGAATTGGCTATGGCCCGCCAGCTTGAACAGGCAGTCTTGCCGCTGACGGCGGGGCTGGACGACATCCCGGCTCTACCCGTCACCCCCGATCAGGCAAGACTGCTCCGACAGGGGCAGAAATTGACCGGGATTGCCGCAAAGCCAGGGCTCTACCTTGCGACCGAATTGTCTGTTCCGGTTGCGCTTGTAGAGCTTCGCGAAGGAGATCTTCGCCCCGAGTTATGGGTGGTTCGAGGCTTCAACCTGTAGCTATGAAGGAGTCCACGATGTCGGTTACTGCCGAACGCAAGCAAGAGATCATCAACGACAATGCCCGCGCCGAAGGCGATACGGGCTCGCCCGAAGTCCAGGTCGCGATCCTGACCGAGCGCATCGTCAACCTCACCGACCATTTCAAAACCCACGCGAAGGACAATCATTCGCGCCGCGGCCTTTTGATGATGGTCAACAAGCGCCGCTCTTTGCTGGATTACATCCGCAAGGAAGACGAAGCGCGCTACACCGCACTCATTGCGAAGCTTGGTCTTCGCAAATAAACGCCAGGCGGCCCTTCGGGGCCGCTTCGCACATCTGGCGCCCGCAATAAGGCGGCGCCGGATCGGGTCATCTGGACCCAATTTCCGGGCATAGGTCCGGGCACAGGGCAGTCCACGAATAGTTCGCAGGAGCCCGCAATAGGCCCCCGCCGCATCTGGCCGCGGGAGTTGTAAGGAAAACAAAATGTTCGACATGAAGAAAGTAGAAATCGAGTGGGGCGGCAAGACGCTGACTCTCGAAACCGGCCGCGTTGCCCGTCAGGCCGACGGCGCCGTATTGGCTACCCTGGGCGAAACCGTCGTCCTTTGCGCCGTGACCGCGGCCAAGAATGTGAAGCCGGGGCAGGATTTCTTCCCGCTGACCGTCCACTATCAGGAAAAATATTCGGCTTCCGGGCGCATCCCCGGCGGCTTCTTCAAGCGGGAACGCGGCGCGACCGAGCGGGAAACGCTGACCAGCCGTCTGATCGATCGCCCGATCCGTCCGCTTTTCCCCGAAGGCTTTTACAACGAAGTCCTCGTGATCGCGCAGGTCCTTTCCTACGACGGAGAGAATGAGCCTGACATGCTGGCGATGATCGCCGCATCGGCCGCTCTCACGCTCTCCGGCATTCCCTTCATGGGCCCGATCTCGGCCGCCCGCGTCGGCTATATCGGCGGCGAATATATCCTCAACCCGACGCTCGACCAGATTGCCGAAGGCGATATGGATCTGGTCGTCGCCGGTACCTACGACGCCGTCCTGATGGTGGAATCGGAAGCCAAGGAGCTTTCCGAGGATGTCATGCTGAAGGGCGTCATGTTTGCGCATGAAAGCGGCAAGCAGGTGATCGACGCGATCATCAAGCTGGCCGAACAGGCCGCCAAGGATCCCTGGGAACTTCCCGAGGCCGAAGACACGTCGGCCGTGAAGCAGAAGCTTCGCGATCTGATCGGCAACGATATTGCCGCGGCGTACAAGACCATTCTCAAGTCCGATCGTTCGGCCATGCTCAACGCGGCCCGCGACAAGGCCAAGGAAGCATTCGCCGATGCCGAGCCGCAGCAGCAAATGGCTGCCTCCAAGCTCGTCAAGAAGCTGGAAGCGGAAATCGTACGCGGTGCGATCCTGAAGGACGGCCGCCGTATCGACGACCGTGACACCAAGACCGTCCGTCCAATCGAGGCGATGGTCGGCTTCCTACCGCGCACGCACGGCTCTGCCTTGTTCACGCGCGGCGAGACGCAGGCAATCTGCACGACCACGCTTGGCACCAAGGATGCCGAGCAGATGATCGATGGCCTCACGGGCCTCTCCTACCAGCGCTTCATGCTGCACTATAACTTCCCGCCTTATTCGGTCGGTGAAGTGGGCCGCTTCGGGGCGCCTTCGCGGCGCGAAACCGGCCACGGCAAGCTCGCCTGGCGCGCGCTGCACCCGGTGCTGCCAAGCCATGAGGAATTCCCCTATACGATCCGCGTCCTGTCCGACATCACCGAGAGCAACGGCTCCTCGTCGATGGCGACGGTGTGCGGCGGAAGCCTGGCGATGATGGATGCGGGCGTTCCGCTGAAGCGTCCTGTGTCCGGGATTGCGATGGGCCTGATCCTCGAAGGCAAGGACTTCGCGGTTCTTTCCGACATCCTCGGCGACGAGGATCATCTGGGCGACATGGACTTCAAGGTCGCCGGCACGTCCGAGGGCATCACCAGCCTTCAGATGGACATCAAGATCGCCGGGATCACCGAAGAGATCATGCGCGTGGCGCTCGAGCAGGCCAATGCCGGCCGTGCCCACATCCTTGGTGAAATGGCCAAGGCGCTTGACCATACGCGCGGTGAGCTTTCCGCCCACGCGCCGCGGATCGAGACGATGCAGATCGACAAGACAAAGATCCGTGAAGTCATCGGCACCGGCGGCAAGGTCATCCGCGAAATCGTCGCGGAAACCGGCGCCAAGGTCGATATCGACGATGAAGGCGTGATCAAGATCAGCTCGTCCGACGTGGCGCAGATCGAAGCTGCCCGTGCCTGGATCCTGGGCATCGTGGAAGAGGCCGAAGTCGGCAAGATCTACAACGGCAAGGTCGTAAACCTGGTTGATTTCGGTGCGTTCGTGAACTTCATGGGCGGCAAGGACGGTCTCGTCCACGTCTCTGAAATCCGCAACGATCGGGTCGAAAAGGTCGCCGACGTCCTGTCCGAAGGGCAGGAAGTGAAGGTCAAGGTCCTCGAAGTCGATCCGCGCGGCAAGGTTCGCCTGTCGATGCGCGTCGTCGACCAGGAAACCGGCGCCGAGCTGGAAGATAGCCGTCCTCCGCGCGAAGAGCGTCCGCGCGGCGAAGGCCGTGGCGATCGCGGCGATCGTGGACCTCGCCGTGACGGCGATGGCGGCCGCGGACGCGGCGGCGATCGTGGCGGCGGCGGCGGTGACCGCGGCCGCGGTGGCGGACGTGGCGGCGAGCGCGGCGAAGGCCGTAGCGACCGTCCGCGCCGTGAAGATGGCGATCGTCCCGAGCGCAAGGAAGAAGGCGGCGATCCCGAATTCGCCCCCGCCTTCCTGACCCGCACCGACGATTGAACCTTCCAGCAGCCTAAAAGAGAGGCCCCGCAGCGATGCGGGGCCTTTCTTGTTCGGCAGGCGGCGAAGCTAGCGGCCCAACAAGGCCTGTTCGAAATCCAGGCGGAAGAAGGCGGTTTCTTTCTCTCCGACACCGAAATCATTGTCGCTGACGATCAGCAGCTGGGTGTCGGACAGCAAGGTCATCCCTTCGATGTCGGCGGCGATTTCCGGATGGTCGTCGCTCGATAGAATGAGGGACTTGTCCAGAATGGGAAGCGCCATCGCGCCGGCCGCGCTCATCTCTTCGACCGTAGGCCGAGTGTCGATGTCGAGATGCTCCGGGGGCAGTCGCAGGGCCTCGTCAAGCTGGACGCGATAGATTTTGCAGCTCTCAGAAGCCCGCTCCAGAACAAGCAGACTGTTTTCTCCCAGCGCCGCCATTTCACAGATTTTGAGGTCGCTATATTTGACCTTCCCGGCCTGGTTGTCGCGCAGGAAGCTGCCCGGTGGATCGAGAGGATAGAGATATTGATGCTGGATCCTGCCCGAAGGATCGAATTGCCAGATGCGGACATGGCGCGCCTTTTCATGGGCGTCCTGATCCGGATGAGCCAGCGGGCTTTGAAAGGCGACGAAGATCGAGCGCCTGAAGGCGTCGCCGCAATCGCCTCCAACCCGCGATTCAGTTTCCTTTGGCCCGCCAGGGCCGGCAGCGAGGGCTCGGCCGGCGGATTGGCGCCGGAAAGGGCATGGCCGTCCGGGACAAGGCGCCGCAGTGTTTTTCCCCCGACGTCCATCAGCATCAACGAGGGACCATATTCTTCGGTCAGCCAAAAGCGGCCATCATCCAGTATCGCAACCCCTTCCGTATCCATGCCGTTCGGATCGGGCGGAAGATCTTCTCCCTGCAGGTCGAGCGCCTGCTCACCCAAAAAGGCGGCCATCGGGATCGGGCAGCCGCTAACGGCTGTGCCCCCGCCATCCCGTATCGGCAGGATCGCCAGCAATTCCACCGCGTCCTCGGTCAGCCGAAGTTTGGCGATGGCTGGGCCAATATCGGGCCGCGGCATCAATTTGGCGCCCTTGGCGAAGTCACGCGGCCGGTCCGGCAACCAGCCGTAATTCTTTGTGTCTTCGTCGATCTTCAAATTGGGACCTCGGTCGCAGGCCGCCCAGACGATGTCGGATTCGCCGCCCGGACGATGCGTCAGGCCTGACCCGAAGCCGGATCTGATCTGAAGTTTCCGCGCGGGAAAATCGACCTCGCCGAGATTTCGATCCTGCCATCGTAACCGTGTGACTTTGGGCAATTTTGTAGCTCCTTCTGCGCGACCGGCCGAGGTCGTATAACCTCACGATCCGGCAACCATCGAGCCCGGTATTTGGCCGCGACGGCAGATCAGTAATTCGCTTCAGGGCTGAGGGGCCACCGCGTAGCCTATTTCTTTGCCCAACTACCCGAACAATCTTGATCTCGGTCAAGGTGAGTTCTACGCGCACCTGATGGCTGGCGATTCAAAAATCCAGGACGATTCTCTCGAAAGTGTCGAGCGCAGCCAGGAGGCGCTTCGGAAAAGTATCGAAGAGAGCAAGCGGCTCGCGGAACAATCGCAAAATCTGCTCGACCAGCATCGCAAGCACGAAGAAGGCTAGTCCGCCCAGCTTCCATATTTGCCGTCGAGATAGACCAACGGGTCTATATCGGGCCGGACCACCACATCCTCCACAATCCCGATGAAGATGCTGTGCGTACCGAATTGGTGATGATCGATGCGACGACATAGGATCGACGCCTGCGCATCCAACAGCCGCGGCGGCCTCTCGCAATCCAGATGCCAACCATCCGCGAAGCGCAAATCGGCCTTTTGCCGGTCGGCGAACATCTGCGCGAAATGCGCCTGGTCGTGGTGGAGTACATTGACCCCGAAATGGGTCACATCCTTGAACGATCCGTGCATCGCGGCGGCCCGGTTGATGCAGACCAAAAGGCTCGGCGGATCCATGGCGAGCGACGACATGGCGGTGGCGGTGATCCCCATCGGCTGGCCGTCGACGCAGATGGTGATGACGTTCACCGTCGACGCGACGCGCCGCATAGCCTGCTTGAATCCTTCGGAAAGCCGTTCGTCCATTCGCCCGGCCATAGTGACAGAAGGGACGAAACAACAGCCTAGCGGAGCGAATAGCCGGCCAATATTTCGCAGACCCAGCGGCCAGCGGTGAGCGCCGTTATCGAGCCCACATCCAGGCTGGGGTCGAATTCGGTGAGGTCGACCAATTTCACCTGCCTGTGCGCACCGAGCCAGCGGGCCGCAGCGAAGAACATGTCTACATTCATTCCTCCGGGTCTGGCGCCGGGAGCTCCCGGGCATTGCGAACGATCGATCACGTCGATGTCGAAATCGATCATGACAGCGTCTAAATCACCAAGGCGTGCCATCGCCGCCTCAAGCACGGGGATCAGCCCCCGGCTCTTGACCTCGGAAATCGTGGTGACCCCCATGCCGGCCTCTTCGGCCACGCCATGCATCCGCTTGGTATTGGCAAAGGGTGCGAGGCCGATCTGGCAGATGTTGCGCCCGGGCATTCCATCTTCCAGCAGACAGCGTATCGGATTGCCGTTGCGAGGACCCTCATGCGTGTCGCGCAGATCAAAATGCGCGTCCAGCGTCACAAGTCCTACTTTGTCGAGCGGCAGTCCGAGCCCATGTGCGGCGGGACGGGTGACAGCATTGTTTCCGCCCAGCAATATCGTCAGGCCGTGCCCTGCACAGCCCAGGACGGCATCGCGGATTGGTCCAAAACCCTCGGCCGGCATGACCCCCTGAAGATCCACGTCCCCCCGGTCAGCGATGCGCAGCGCGATCTCCATTCGCGTTTCCAGATTATAGGTGCTGAAGCGGCGGAGCGTCTCGCGGACCAGGCCGGGAGCCAGGTCGCAGCGACCCGGCGTTACCGACCCCTCGCCCATCGGCGCGCCGAGCAGGGCGACATCGCCTTTCCCTTCGACGAACAAATCGGTGATGCGCGGCCATCCTTCCGCCGCGCTCTTAGACGTTGATAGCTCCATGGCGTGGACCTTTACACCGTCTTCCGCCAATAAGGCGAGCCATGTGGGACCGCCTCCTTACCGACTGCCATATCGCGACGATGGACCCGGCCGTGGATGCGCCTTTTGGCGCGATCGAGGACGGTGCGATCGGTATCGTCGATGGCCGGATCGTTCGCGTGGGACGGCGCGTCGATCTGGCGGGCTATCGCGCTCGGACGGTCGAGCCGCTGGGCGGCGCCTGGGTCACGCCCGGCCTGGTCGACTGCCACACCCATCTGGTCTTCGGCGGCAACCGTTCGGACGAGTTCGAACAAAGATTGAAGGGGGCCACTTATGAAGAGATTGCGCGCGCGGGCGGCGGAATAGTCTCGTCGGTTAAGGCGACGCGCCAAGCATCGCTGGAAACCCTGATCGAAGGCGCTCGGCCCCGGCTCAAGGCACTGATGCGGGGCGGTGTCACCACGGTCGAGATCAAATCGGGCTACGGCCTCGATGTCGAGACCGAGATAAGGATGCTGCGCGCCGCAAGGGGCCTTGGCGACAGCGAGGAAGTGCGCGTGGTGGCGACCCTTCTCGCGCTGCACGCTCTGCCGCCAGAATATCAGGCGAGGCGTGAGGCGTTCGTGCGGCTGGCGGCGGAACAGATGATCCCGGCCGCCAAGGGACTGGCCGACGCCGTGGATGCCTTTGCCGAGAATATCGGCTTCACGATCGACGAGGTCAGCAAGCTGTTCGATGCGGCCAGGATGCACAAGATGCGAGTGAAGCTGCACGCCGAACAGCTCAGCAATCGCGAAGGCGCCGCGCTAGCCGCGCGCTATGGTGCCCTGTCCGCCGACCATCTCGAACATGCCGACGAGGCAGGGATCGAGGCAATGGCCGGGGCGGGCATGGTGGCGGTTTTGCTGCCGGGCGCCTTTTACGCGCTCAATGAGACGAAAAAGCCGCCAATCGATCTGCTTCGCAAGCACAAGGTGCCGATCGCGATCGCGACCGACTGCAATCCCGGCACCTCGCCGATCCTGTCGCCGACCTTGATGCTCAACATGGCCTGCACCTTGTTTCGCTTGACCCCGGAGGAAGCTCTGGCAGGGATGACCCGCGAAGGTGCACGGGCATTAGGGCTGCAGGATGAAATCGGCACCGTTAGTCCCGGAAAAGCCGCGGACCTTTGCATCTGGCGCGCGAACCGCCCGGCCGAACTTTGTTACTGGATCGGCCATCCCGGCCCCGAGCGGCGGATCGTCGCCGGTCTGGACGCCTGAAGAGGAAGAAGAATTGCATTCGAGACGCGACAACCAACGTCATATCAAGGCCGCCACCGGCCCGGCACTCACGGCCAAAAGCTGGTCGACCGAGGCCGCGATGCGGATGCTGATGAACAATCTCGATGCGGAGGTCGCCGAGGCTCCGCAGGAACTGGTCGTCTATGGCGGCATCGGCCGCGCCGCGCGCGACTGGGAAAGCTATGACCGGATCGTCGAAACGCTGAAGCGGCTGGAAAATAATGAAACCCTGCTCGTCCAGTCGGGCAAGCCGGTGGGGGTGTTCCGCACGCATGAAGATGCGCCGCGTGTCCTGATCGCCAATTCCAACCTTGTGCCCAAATGGGCCGATTGGGATCATTTCAACGAGCTCGATCGAAAAGGCCTGATGATGTACGGCCAGATGACGGCCGGATCGTGGATCTATATCGGCACCCAGGGCATCGTTCAGGGCACCTATGAAACCTTCGCCGAAATGGGCCGGCAGCATTATGGCGGTGACCTTCGCGGCCGCTGGATATTGACGGCGGGCCTTGGCGGAATGGGCGGCGCGCAACCGCTGGCGGCGGTGATGGCCGGCGCGCATTGCATCGCGATCGAGTGCCAAGAGAGCCGGATCGAAAAGAGGCTGGAGACACGCTATCTCGACCGCCGCGCCGGATCGATCGATGAAGCGCTGGAAATCCTTCGCGCCTCGCCCGAACCCATCTCGGTTGGCGTGCTGGGCAATGCCGCGGAAATCCTGCCCGAGATGTTGAAAAGGGGAATCCGGCCCGACGCGGTGACCGATCAGACCTCGGCGCACGATCCGGTCAACGGCTATCTGCCCGCGGGCTGGACCGTGGAAAAATGGATTGACCTTCGCGAGCGCGACCCGAAAACGGTCGAGGCGGCCGCCCGAGCCTCCATGGCCGTCCATGTCGAGGCGATGCTCGGCTACAAGGAAATGGGCGTCCCCACCTTCGATTACGGCAACAATATCCGCCAGGTCGCCAAGGATGAAGGCGTGACCCATGCCTTCGATTTTCCGGGCTTCGTCCCGGCTTATGTGAGGCCGCTTTTCTGCCGCGGCGTGGGGCCGTTCCGCTGGGTGGCGCTGTCGGGCGATCCGGAGGATATCTACCGCACCGATGCCAAGGTGAAGGAATTGATCCCCGACGATCCCCACCTCCACCGCTGGCTCGACATGGCGCGCGAACGGATCGCCTTCCAGGGGCTTCCGGCGCGCATCTGCTGGGTTGGGCTTGGGCAAAGACATCGGCTCGGCCTCGCCTTCAACGAAATGGTGGCAAATGGCGAACTGAAGGCGCCGATCGTGATCGGCCGCGATCACCTCGATTCAGGCTCGGTCGCCAGCCCCAATCGCGAGACGGAAGCGATGAAGGACGGATCCGACGCGGTGTCCGATTGGCCCTTACTCAACGCCTTGCTCAACACCGCCTCGGGTGCGACCTGGGTCTCGCTCCACCATGGCGGCGGTGTCGGCATGGGTTATTCGCAACATGCCGGAATGGTGATCGTGGCGGACGGAACCGAAGCGGCGGCGCGGCGACTGGAGCGGGTGTTGTGGAACGACCCCGCCACCGGCGTCATGCGGCACGCGGATGCGGGATACGATCTCGCGGTGGAATGCGCTCGCGAGCAAAAGCTTGATCTGCCGATGATCGGGGCGAACTGAAGTGGATAAAATATCGCTTACCCCCGGCTCCGTCACGCTCGACCAGCTTCGCTCCGTCTGGACGGGCGCGCCGATCGAGCTTGCCGAGCAGGGCTGGGCCGCGCTCGACGTGGCCTCCGAAAGCGTTGCGCGGATCGTCGGGTCCGGGCGCACCATCTACGGCGTCAATACAGGCTTCGGATTGCTGGCCCAGACACGTATTGCGGACGACCGGCTGGAGGAGCTTCAGAAAAACCTGATCCTGTCGCATAGTTGCGGCCTGGGCGATCCTTTGGACCGGCGCATCGTGCGCCTGATCATCATTCTGAAGGCGATCGGACTTGCGCGCGGCCATAGCGGCGTCAGGCGGCTGATCGTCGAACGATTGCTGGCGCTGATGGAGGCTGATGCGTTGCCGATCATCCCCGCCCAGGGTTCGGTGGGTGCGTCGGGGGATCTGGCCCCGCTCGCGCATCTAGGCGCCGCCCTGGTCGGGGAAGGCAGGATCGAGTTTGGCGGCGAAATTCTGCCGGCGACGGATGCGCTGGCCCGGCTTGGCCTCGGTCCGTTAACGCTGGGCCCCAAAGAGGGCCTCGCCCTGATCAACGGAACCCAGGCCTCGACCGCCATCGCGCTCGACGCCTTGTTCAAGGGAGAGCGAGTCTTCGCCTCCGCCATCGTCGCGGGAGCCCTGTCGATCGAAGCGGTCAAGGGAACCGACATCGCGTTCGACCCGCGCATCCATGAACTTCGCGGCCAGCCGGGCCAGATCGCGGTTGCCACCGCCTTGCGCGGCCTGTTGGGCGATAGCGAGATCAAGGCCAGCCACGCCGATTGCGGCAAGGTCCAGGATCCTTACAGCTTCCGCTGTCAGCCGCAGGTGATGGGCGCGAGCCTCGATCTCCTGCGCCACGCCGCGCGTACGCTGCAGATCGAGGCTAATGGAGTTACCGACAATCCGTTGATCTTTCCGGTCGAGGACGAGGCGCTGTCCGGAGGCAATTTCCACGCCCAACCGGTGGCCTTCGCCGCAGACATGCTTTCCATGGCCTTGTGCGAAGTCGGATCGATCAGCGAGCGGCGCACCGCGGTCCTGGTCGATCCCAAGATGAGCGGCCTCCCTCCCTTTTTAGTGCGCGAAAGTGGCCTTAATTCCGGCTTTATGATCGCACAGGTAACGGCTGCCGCTTTGGTATCCGAGAACAAGATCATGGCTTTCCCTTCCAGTGTCGATTCCATCCCTACCTCCGCCAATCAGGAGGATCATGTCTCGATGGCCACCACCGGCGCGCGCAAGGCCGGCACGATCGCCCGCAATGCGGCTGGTGTGGTCGGCGTGGAATTGCTGGCAGCGGTCCAGGGAACCGACTTCCATGCGCCCTTGAAGACGTCCGCGCGGCTGCAGCGTGCGGTGGACGAAGTGAGAGCTCATGTGCCTCATTATGCCGCCGACCGTTATTTCGCCGACGATCTTTCCTGGGCGCAGCAAGCGGTGCTTGACGGCCTGCTGTCGCAGGAAATCGAACAAGAGCTTCGCGCATGAGCAAGATCGTGCCCGTCGGGCAAAACGACACGCAGCTCTGGGGAATGAGTTCGCGCGAGCGGCTGCGGCGGATCGCGGTGGCGCGGGGATTGCAGCTTCGCGAGGAGGCGCCCGGACAGGATTTCATTCTGGTCAATCTGGGCTATGCCTTTGACCCTTCGTGGCTCAGCTATATTGCGCAGAGGCCGAATACCGTCGTGACCTATGGCGGGGTTCCGATACTGGCCCATATCGGCGGCGGCGCGCGGGGCGGCGTGGTTGCCGCGATGGAGAAAGGCGAGGCCATGACGGCGCCGGCCGGCCTTATCGTCGTCGCCCAGGAAAATATGGACCTGGCCAATAACGAGCTTCGCAAACGTGAGCGGCCCTTCATGGACCGGCTGACGCCCGACACTGTACGAAGCCTGGAACGGGCAAGCTATTTCGGCGCCTATAAAGGCGTCACCGATATCCTCACCAAATATCTCTGGCCCGAATGGGCGCTGGTGCTGACGCGGATCGCCGCGCGAATGGGCGTCACTCCCAATATGGTGACCGCGCTCGGCGCCCTGGCATGCGTGGCCGCGACCTTCCTCTTTTACGAAGGCTGGTATTGGACCGGCCTTGCCGTCGGCCTCGCCTTCATGGTGCTCGACACGGTCGATGGAAAACTTGCCCGCTGCACGATCACATCCAGCTGGTGGGGCAATATATTCGATCATGGCATCGACCTCATCCATCCGCCCTTCTGGTGGTATGCATGGGGGGCGGGATTGGCGGCCTACGGAAGGCCGCTGGACAATGAGACATTCTGGGAAGTGATGCTGGTCATCGTCGGCGGCTATGGCGTCCAGCGCCTGATCGAAGGCGTGTTCATGCGGATGTTCAAGATGCACATCCACGTCTGGCGGCAATTCGATAGTCGGTTCCGGCTGATCACCGCGCGCCGCAATCCCAATATGGTGATCCTGTTCGCCTCGCTGATCATAGGGCGTCCCGATGTCGGCCTGATCGCCGTCGCTGGGTGGACCCTGGTTTCGGTGGCGGTTCATTCGGTACAACTGATTCAGGCCCTGCGGGTGCGATCGAAGGGCGGCATGGTCCGATCCTGGCTGGCCTGAAACCCTGTGAATGCAACCATAATACGCTTCGGGTACCCCGCGACCTTGATCGCCGATTATGAACATTGGGTGGTCCTGCTGCGCCCGTCCCAGCCGACCCTTGGCAGCCTGATCCTGGCGGCCAAAGGCGAGGCGGAGGCCTTTTCCGACCTGGCTCCATCGGCTTTTGCCGAGCTGGGCCTTGTCATCCGGGATATCGAGACGGCACTCGCTTTGGCGGTGGCCTATGAAAAGATCAATTATCTGATGCTGATGATGGTCGACCCAAACGTCCATTTCCACGTCATCCCGCGCTATGACGGGGATCGGGAGGCTGAGGGCCTTTCCGTGCGCGACGCGGGCTGGCCGAAGGCGCCGGCTTTAGTTGAGGCTGCGGAATTGAACGAGCATCAGATTGCCGCCCTTACCGGCTGGATCAGGAAGCTTTGGCCCAGCTCGCGGTGATCGCCTGCGCTTTTTCGAGATCCTCGGGGAAATCGACTTCCTGCCATTCCTCGCCCTTGATCGATACCGTCTGGACATCGACCTTGGCGGCAATCGCGTCGATCGCGCGCAGATACCAGCGGCGCGTACCTTCTGACGTCCGCATCATCCGTTCCACCTGTTCGATGAACAGCGGGCCACCCTCGCCCCTGAAGGCGAGCAAGCCGATCGATTCGGCATTATATTGGCCAGCCTCAAGCGCTTTGCCGATGCGGCGAAGGCGCGTTCCCTCTCGAAGCACCTTCATGTCGTCGGAATCATAATCCTCTTTCTCGTCGACAGTAACAGTGATCGGCGCCTCCGGCCCATCCAGTACCCGGCGAAGCAGCGAATCCGAAATGAGGGTGTCGCCGTTCAAAAGCAGGGTGTCGCCTTCGAATTCCTGGCGCGCGAGCCATACCGACCCCAGATTGTCGGCCACGTGGAAGAAGGGATTGAAGAGGGTACGGACACCCTGGCGCGCCCCGATCACCTGTTCGACCATGTCCTCGCGAAACCCAGTGACCACCGCCACGTCGGCGATGCCGGCGCTCTGCAAGGCGTCAAGTTGCCATTCCAGCAATGACTTTCCGGAAAATTCGATCAGGCATTTGGGGCGGTCATTGGTCAGCGGGTGCAGCCGCGAACCCTTACCGGCGCTTAGAAGTATGGCTTTTTCAATCGGCATAAGGCAGCGCCCGTGCTTAAAGGAACTAAAGGCGCCGCGTCGAAGGCGCCGAACTTGGGGGACCGGTACGGGTGAATTCGGGCGACAATTGGACGGCGGTCCTGCTTGCGGGGCAACGTCCCGGCGAAAATGTGTTCGCAAATAGCCATGGTGTGCCGGCCAAGGCGCTCATACCAGTAGGTGGCGAACCGATGCTGGGCCGCGTGGCCCGGACCTTGTTGGCCTGCCCTTCGGTGAAGCGGATATTGGTGTTGGCGCAGGACCCCGCGTCTTTGCTTGGCGGAAGTCTCGCCTGGATGGCTGAAGAGGCGCGCATCGACACGGCCGAGGCGGGGGACGGAATTTCGACCAGCATCAGGAAGGTCGCCGGAAGCGAAACCGCCCGGTGGCCGGTGCTGGTGGTGACCGCCGACCATGCGCTTTTGACCCCCGATATGGTCGAGCTCTTCCTGGCGGGGTCAGCGGGCGCGGACGCTTCGTTTGCGACTGTGGAGCGTAAGGTGGTGGAGGCCGCCTATCCGGAAACGAAGCGGACCTGGATAAAGTTTAGCGACGGTCATTATACCGGTGCCAATCTGTTCGCGCTGACGACGCCCGAGGCGCGCAAGGGCCTGGATATCTGGGCCAATGTCGAACAGGACCGCAAGAAATCGCTCAAATTACTGATGTTTTTCGGCCCGCTACTGGCGCTCCGCGCGCTGACACGGACCATTTCGCTTGGCGGGGCCGTCAACATGATCGGCAAAAAAGCGGGATTCACGATCCGGCCGGTGAAGCTGCCGATCGCCGAGGCCGCAATCGACGTCGATAAGCCGGCGGACCTTGAATTGGTCGAGGAAATCCTCAGCCGGCGCCAGGCATAGCCTCGTCTCGTAAAGCGGACTTGCCGCCTTTCCGATCAGGCCAGATATTCCAGTTGCTGCAACGGGGTAAGGTGCGAGGCAAATCCGAGGTTGGAGATAACTCCGGTGGAGATGAATCCCGCCAGGCCGTTATTGGTAATTCCAAGGAAGGTCGCGGATCCACCATCGCTGAACAGCAATTGCAGGTCCAAATGGCCATCCCGATTCTCATCGCGGATACGAAAGCTGCGAACGCTGATCCCGTCCAGGAAGATGCTATCCACGCCGAATTCGAAATCCGCGACAATGTCGTTGCCACTGTAACGGTCGAATATGAAAGTGTCGCGGCCCTGCCCGCCAATCAGCAAATCGTTGCCTCGCTCACCATAGAGGTAGTCGTTGCCGCTGCCGCCATCCAGACGGTCATTGCCCTGTCCGCCCGAAAGAATGTCGTGACCGCCCCCTCCGTACAGCAGATCATGGCCGTTCAAGCCGAAAAGGCTGTCCTCGCCAGCGCCGCCGACCAAGTGATCCACGCGGTTGGTGCCGAACAGGATCAATCCGTCATCCGTGCCAGTGACACTGATCTCGACCGTTGCAGTGCTGGTTGCGCCATATTGGTCGGATATGGTGTAAGTGAACCGATCGATTATGGTTTCGCCCGAACCCATCGTGTCGAACTGATCGTGATCCGCGACATAGCGGAGTGTCTGCGTCGCCGGATCGAAGATCAGGCTGCCCAGGGTGCCGGTCGTGTTGATCGAGGTGATCGTGAACCTGGCGCCGATGCTCGGGTCGCGGTCGTTCGAAAGCAGGCTATTCCACAGATTCGCGCTCGTCGCATCTTCCGCGACGACCGCGAAATCGCCCTCGGCGATCGGCGCACGATTGGGGATCAGCAGGGAAGCCAGCTGGGGATCATGGTCGGTGCCGCGGAACCTGCTGCTGGGCTGATCGGCGTTTAGATGGACCGCATCGTAGATCGCGCCATTGCGAAGCCCGCCTGTAACCAGGATATGGTCGATCAACTGGTAATTGCCGTCGAACAGGTAGGAATAACGCTCTTCGTCCGGCAAAGTGAGGCTGAGATCGCTCAGCACATCGCCCGCGGTCAGAGCGCGGATGCCGTTTTCGAACAGAAAGCCGTTGAAATCACCCAGAACCGCGATGTTGAGCGCGGGGTTTGCGGCGAGCAGGCCGTCCACATGATCGCGCAGCGCCTCGGCTTGCGCCGTGCGGGATGCATCCCCCGCGTCGAACGGCGGCTGGTTGGCGCCCATCAACGGATCGCTTCCGATGCGCGACGTTGAATGGACGCTGATCGCAACGATCATCTCGCCGTTAAAGGTGAAATTGGCGACCAGCGGCTGGCGGCTACCATTATAGGCCACATCCTGAACGAGGACTGCGCTTCCGGCGACATAAGAAACGCGGCCGGCATTGTAGAGGAAGCCATTGCGGATATTTCCGCCGGGCTCGCCGCCGGTCGAATTGGGACTGCTCGGAGCCACTTCCACATAGAGATAACGCGGGCCTCCGGCCGCCACGATCGCGTCGATCAGCCGCTGGGCCGAGGCCATGCCGGAAAGATCGCTCCCATTGCCGGCGCCGTCCGCATCCTGAATTTCCTGGACGGCGATGATGTCGGGCGCGCGCAGGCTGTAGACGACATTGGTCGCCAGCATGTCGATCTTTGCCTGGCCATCGACCGCCGACAGGTTTTCCAGATTGTAAGTAGCGATGGTCAGCCTGTCTGCAGTGCCGACCAGGTTGGTGGTTTCGCGCACAGGCGCAGGCGCCTCTCTCGTTACGGTCACCGCCTGCGTCACCAGCAATTCGTAGCCGCCAAAACTGTAGGACAGGATTCCCGTCACGTCGTTCAGCACGTCGCCCTGGCTGAAATCTGGATGATAGCCCGCAAAGATGCCGCTATCGTCGTCGAGCTGAATCCGCTCTGGATTGAAATCGCCTTCCGAAATGGTCATGCCGCCACGGCTGTTGAGGCCCGTCGCATGAGCGCCGCCGGAGGCCACCACATAGGTCTCTCCGTTGGCATTGGTATGAGCCACCACCAGAGGCGCATCGACGGTGACGAGCATTCCTTCCAGCGATTCGTAGAAGTCGATCGCGTCGGATCCGGGATCGTAGGTGGTCATTCCATCGTCATCGATCACTTCCGACGGCGGATTGCGGCCGCCCGTGCCGATTAGGACGGCGGTCGGAAGGGCATTTCCGGTAGAAAGAATTGTGACCGAGGGCGATGAAATCTGCGTCGTGGTGAGGTTGGTCGGAGTGTTCCCGGGCAGGAATTCGGAAACGACCCCGCGAACCCGCGCGGAATCGCCCACTGCCACGCCGGGCGCGGTTCCAGTGAAGACGAAGATGGCGTCGGATGTCTCCATGACCCCGTCACCGGTCGAATCCTGAAGGTAGAAACCATTGGTGTCGACTGCAGTCACGATGCCGTCGGTGATTATCGTTTGCCCTTCGAAGGCCGAACGGTGCGCATTTCCCTGGATGTCGTATATTTCGAGTGCGATCGGATCGTCGTTGAGGATGGTTCCCACCGCCCGGCCATCGACAATCTGGATCGGCCCCGAAGGGTTGCCGAGCGAAAGGAGCAGAGTCTCATTCGGCTCGGGCGAGAGGTCGCCATTGATCAGCACGCTGATGGTGCGGCTCGCCTGGCCGGGTCCGAAGGTCACAATTCCGTTCAAAATGGCGCCCGCGGCGAGGTCGCCGCCGTTCGCGGTCCCGAGGCCCACGGAATAATCGGCGCTCGCCGTGCCACCAAGACCGCCCGCGCGGCGAACGGTGAATGTAAGCATGCGGCTGCCATTATCGCCCTCGGCGATGCTGGCATCGCCAACGCTGACAAGGCCGATGCCGTCGGCAGCGATGAATTGCTGATCGCCGTTCACGCTGCCGAAGCTGTTGGCGGAAGCGTCTGCCCAGGTGAAATCCTCGTAGGAAGCGCCGGTGCCGGTAAGCTGAAGCGAGAATCCGTCGGTGACCCCGTTTTCCTCGACGCCAATATCCTGGCTCAGCATGCCCGCTGCGGGGCCGGCGGTGGCGACGAAGGCGCCTTCATAGGACAGGAACTGAACCACATTCCCTGCCGCGTCGACCAAAGCCACCCCGTCAGGGGAGCCGTTCTGCAGCCCCGAGGCGGCAAAACTCAAAGCGCCATAGCCATTTTCCTGATTGGGGATCACTCCGCTCAGCGGAATTACCCGGTCCACGACGCCGCCATTGCCGTTGTAGAGAATTAGGTTCCATCCGACGAGATTGGTTCCGGCCGCGCCGGCTATTTCGATCGCTTCCCCCGCATCCGCCCCGGCATCGTCATAATGAATTTCGTTGATGAAGGCGGCGCGGCTGGTGGGGGCCGCGTCGTCATTCTCGATCGTTCCGGCTCCGATACCATCGACGATCAGCGCGCCGCCGGTCGGTGCTGAAAGCGCAATGGTAAAGCCTTCATTGCCCTCGAAATCCGTGTCGCCCCTTATTTGCACCTGGATACTGGCCGACATCTGGCCGTCTGTGAACGAAACAGTTCCGTTGAAGATGGTCCCTGGCGCGAAATCCCCGGCGTTCGCGCCGCCCAAATTTACGACGTAGCTGGCGGAAACCGGGCCGGCGCTGCCACCCTCGCGGGTCACGGTGAAACTGATAATGGTCAGGCCGTCATTGCCTTCCGCGACCGCGGCGTCGCCGATGGAGAGCACGCCCGCGCTTTCAACCTCGAGTTCCTCGCTGGTGACCTTGATATCGTCGACGCCAACCCACTCGTCATTCCCGCCGGCATTGGTGGTTATGATCCGGACTTGCAGCGTCGCCGCATTATTCGCCTCAGGCGGAAGCAAAGCGGAAACCGCAGTCACTCCACCCGCAAGGCTCGGGCCCTGGGTCGCGTCCGCGACATAGCCGGCGGAAACGTTGATCCAGGGTCCATCCGGGCTGGTACGAAACTGGAGCGCGACCTGCTGCACCGCATTGTCGATCGATCCATCGAGGTCACGGAGATTGTAGCTGATGCTGATATTTTCGCGGTTCGAAGCGTCCAGGTGCAGGACGATATAGGGCGCGTCCGCCGTGCCCGATCCGTTCAACGCGATGGTTGGGTTGGCGAGATGAAATTCCGCGACTCCGCCTGAATTTTGGGTGTTGGGCGTCGTCTGGTTGGCGATCACATCGACACTGGTGGCGACCGCGCCGAGCAGCGTTCGCGGATCGACTCCGGTCGGGGAAGCCGAAGTATAATCGCCCAGATAACCAATGATGCTGGGAACCAGGGACCAGTCGTCATTGACCAAGATCAGGTTCGTATCCGACCAATTCTGCAGGAAATCGCCCGAAGCGAGCGAGAAATAGGCGTCCGACATCATGATCCCCTTGAGATCCGTACGACATGATCGCGTGGCGACCATCCTGTCGTTCGGCAGCTGATTCGCCCGTGGGCGTCATCGGCCAGGAGAGTGGCACGACTAGCCCCGAACTGCAATCGTAAGCCGGAAATATCTGTTTCAATTTGAAACACCTAGGTTCAGATTAAAGCGGCCTGCGGTCTAGGCAAAATGACTGGCACAGCTATTTGTGAAAGATGGAACTGTGGCAAAGGCCGGATATCCGCACCCATATCCGTCGCCCCGAAAGAGAAATTAACCTATTTGGCTATATTATGATTTCAATATAACTATACTGGTTAGGCTATAGCCGAAATTAATTGTGGCTGCGCCTCTTGCTGCGTCGTTCTCACTTCTGCTCTAAGGTTGCGGGATGTACCGGAACTGGGCCGACAACCTGAAGCGCTCCCATATTGCGCAAAATTGGCCCATCAGGGCCACAATCCTGTTCCTTGCCGCCATATTGGTGATTGGAGGCTGGGCCGGCGTGGCCCGCCAGGTTCGGCATGAAACGGACGCTGCCACGAACGCCGCGATACTCCTGGCCCAGAACCGGGCGGCATCGCTCGAACAATATGTCGTGAGAACGCTGGAGTCCGCGGACCTCGTCACGTTGCACCTTGGCTATAAATATTTCATCCACCGCGACCTGCCTGCGGACGCGGCCAGCGGGGCCAGGCCGCTCCGCATCCGCGATCCGATCGTCGACCGGGAGTTGTTTTCCGGTGCCCATGTTGTCACCCCGAATGGCGACCTGGTGGCTACGACGCTTGATCTTCCGGGTCGCACGAACGTTGCCGATCACCCGGTGTTCAAGTCACATTTGAGGTCGAATTCGGACAAGCTTGAAATCAGCCCGCCGCTTCCCTCGTCTTTCATCGCGGGAACGCATGTCCATGCGTCGCGCCGTATCAATGGCGCCGACGGTCGGACGCAAGGCCTGGTCGATCTTCAAATCAGCCCGCGTCAGCTGATCAGTTTTCCCCAGAACATATTGTTCAAGCCGACCGATCTTGTCTCCGTGATCAACCTGGGCGGGATGACTTTGGCGCGGCGCGAAGGCAACCATGTGTCCTCCGGTCAGGACCTGCGTGGCCTTCTGGTCATGCAAATGCAGCTGAAAAATCCCAACGGAACTTATCTAGGGCCGAGTGCGATCGACGGCATCGAACGCTATTTCAGTCATCGGCGGCTTTCCAATCTGCCGATATTCGTCACCGCCGGCATCGCTCGCGACGAAGCGCTGGCGCCGGTCCGCGAACGCGCAAAGCTATATTATGCGGCAATGGCCCTGTTGACGCTCGCCACCGTGGCCATTGCCCTCCTGGCTTTCGTCGCCCTTGGCGCCCGGCAACGGCGGGCCTCCGATCTCGCTGAATCAAACGAACGACTTGCCGAAGCGCAGCGGGTCGCAAAAATCGGCGACTGGGAATATGATGTAACTGCCGGCATCGTTCGCTGGTCGCGGCCATTGTGCGAAATGTATGGCCGAGATCCATCCTCCGACCGCGTTCCGATCGATGAATTTCGCGCCTATCTTTACGAAGACGACCAAGCTGTGGTCGATACCGCGCTGAGCCGGGCCTTCAGCACTGGGGAACCGCAATCCTACGAAATACGCGTCCGGCTCCCGGATGGGGCCATTTCCGACCGGCATGTCATAGCGGTGCCGGTACGCAGTCCGGATGGGCAGATCAGCCGTCTCTATGGCACCGACCAGGATGTCACCGACAACAAGCTTCTGAAGACGCTTGAATCTCAAGTCGCCCACCTCGGGCGTATCGACGCCATGAATATGATGGCATCCACGTTGGCCCACGAGCTTAACCAGCCACTGACGGCCGCCTCCAACTATCTTGCCGGGAGCGATCGCCTGATGAATGCGGCCAGGCCGGATCATTCCAGACTGAAACAGGCGATTCAGTCGGCGAGGGGGCAAATCCTTTCCGCGGGAGACATCATCAAGCGGGTCCGTGAAATGGTGAGCGAACAGCCGAGCGTTCGTGCCTCCACCTCCCTCCCGGAGGTTATCGGGAACGCTATTTCACTGCTGGTCGCCGCAGGCTCCTGCCCCCGTAATCGGATTCGGGTGCAGCTGGATCCCCAGGGCGAGTATGTTTGGGCAGACCCGGTGCAGGTCCAGCAGGTGCTGGTCAATCTGCTGCGCAACGCTTGCGAAGCGGCGCCTGGCGACGGAGCGCAAGTGACCATCGAGACCCGGTCGCGGGAAGGCTTCATCATTGTCGAGGTGGCTGATAACGGCCCAGGCTTCTCACGACCGGAAAGCGAAATATTCTCTCCGTTCGCAAGCAAGAAACCGCAAGGTATGGGGCTTGGCCTTTCGATCTCGCGTACCATCGTCGAATATCATGGCGGCCGAATCTGGATCGAAAAGAGCGACGAATCGGGGACAATCATCTGTTTCAACCTGCCGAGGCCGCCCGGAGGATCGGAATAAACGCGCCGATAAATTTCCGGCGAAAAAATAAAGTAATTCAACTTCAACGTCATGTGACCGCTTGGTAACAATTTCCGTCCCTATGGCTCTGGACTTGGCCTGAGGGCCTTTTTATTGGCGCGTCGTTGATGTTGGGCGTTTGCGGCCCGCGCCCTTCGAAAACGGATGTTTGTATGAAATCGAAGAAGCGTTTAGCCACAGCGCTTTACCTGGCAGGAATGATCGGACTTACGGGTTGCGGCGGGGGCGAAGAGCCTGCAGCACCGCCCGTCATGCCCGTGACGGTGGCGACTCCGGTCGTCCAGGACGTCGTCGACTGGGACGATTTCGTCGGCAAGTTCGAGGCGATACAGAATGTAGATATCCGACCGCGCGCTTCGGGATATCTCCAGTCGGTGCATTTCACCGACGGACAATTTGTCCGCCGGGGCCAAACATTGTTCACGGTCGATCCCCGCCCCACCGAAGCCGCCTTGGCGCAGGCGCGGGCCCAATTGGCACGAGCCCAGGCGATGCTGACCAACGCGCGAACCGAGCTGGCGCGGTCCCGCACGCTTGCCGCCCAGCGCGCAGCCAGCATTGAAGAAGTCGAATCCCGGCTCGCCGCGGTGCGAACCGGCGATGCCGATGTGGCGGCCGCGCGCGCCGCGATACGGGCGCAGCAGCTCAATCTGGGCTTTACCCGCGTGACCGCCCCTATTTCAGGCCGGATCACCGAACGAAAGGTCGATCCCGGCAATTCGGTCATCGCGGATCAGACCGTTCTCACCACCATCATTTCCACCGACCCCTTGCACTTCGCCTTCGAAGGATCGGAGGCCTTGATCCTGAAATATCAACGGCAGAATGCAGGCAACCGCACCGGCACCGCGGTGCGCATCAAGCTGCAGGATGAGGCGGCCTACACGCATTCGGGCCGATTGGATTATGTGGACCCACTGGTAAATGCGGGTTCGGGCACCGTGCACGCCCGCGCCGTGGTCGCCAATCCCGCAGGGTTTCTAAAGCCGGGCATGTTCGGCAATTTGCGCCTGGCGGCTTCACAGCCTTATCGCGCCTTGCTGGTGCCCGACACGGCCATCGTCACGGATGCGGCCCGCCGTGTTGTATACGTAGTCGACCGCGCTGGTACGGTTGCCGCGCGGCCGGTCCAACTGGGCCCGCTTGTCGGCACCCTGCGCGTTATCCGAAGCGGGATATCGCCCAAGGACCGGATTGTCATCGACGGCCTGCAGCGGGCGATTCCAGGGCAAAAGGTCGATCCGAAGCCCGGGAACATTCGCCCCAATGGCGGACCCGAGCCCATGGCGCCCGCCCCTGCATCGGTGCCTGCGTCCGTCGCCACCCCGGCCGGCAAGTAAGCGGACCGGCGCGTGAATCTTTCCCGCTTCTTCATCGACCGGCCGATCTTCGCCTCGGTGATTGCCTTGTTCATCACCTTGCTGGGCGCCTTCGCTTATCCGTCGCTGCCACTGGCGCAATATCCGGAAATCGCACCTCCCTCGGTGGTGGTCGTGGCCGCCTTCCCCGGCGCTTCGGCGGAAACGATGGCGGAGACGATCGCAGCGCCGATTGAACAGGAAATCAACGGCGCGGAGGGGATGCGCTACATGCGCTCCAATTCCAGCCAGGGGCTGACCTCCATCACGGTAACCTTCCAGCCCGGCACGGACATCAATACGGCCCAGGTACTGGTCCAGAATCGCGTAGCGCTGGCGGAGCCGCGTTTGCCCGACCAGGTCCGTCAGATCGGGGTCACCGTCACCAAGCAGGCGTCCGATTTCCTGCTGATCGGCGCGCTGACCGCCACAGATCCCTCGGTCGATATCGATTATGTCGGCAATTACGCCAATTCGCAGCTGCGCGACCGCTTGCTTCGTCTTCAGGGCGTCGGCGCGGTGCAGATTTTCGGCGGCGGCAATTATTCGATGCGCATATGGATCGACCCCGATCGAGCCGCGGCCCGCAACTTGACCGCGGACGAAGTGGTGAGCGCGCTCCGCGGACAGAATGTCCAAGTCGCTGGCGGGTCGATCGGGCAGCCGCCGTTCCAGAGCGGAGGCCCGGCGTTCGAATTGCCGGTCCAGGTGCAGGGCCGGCTTGCCGATGTGGATACCTTTTCCAACGTGGTTCTAAAGACCGATCCCGCCACGGGCGGGATCACCCGGCTGCGCGACATCGCCCGCGTCGAGGTCGGCAGCCAGGATTATGGCATGCGCGGCGCGTTCAGCGGCCGGCGCGGCGTCGCCATCGCGATCCAGCAGCTCCCCGGGTCCAACGCGCTCGAAACCGCCGAACTCGTTCTGGATGATTTGGAGGATGCGTCGCACGATTTTCCCCCGGGGATAGTCTATTCGATCCCCTACAATCCGACCGAATATGTCCAGGCGTCGGTCGAGGAGGTACAGCGCACCTTGCTTGAAGCGGTCGCCCTGGTCGTGCTGGTGATCGTCATCTTCCTGCAGACTTGGCGCGCCGCCATCATCCCGATCATCGCCATTCCGGTTTCGCTGGTCGGCACCTTCGCCGTGTTGCTGGCCCTGGGCTTCTCGATCAACACATTGTCGCTCTTCGCCCTGGTGCTCGCGGTAGGGATCGTCGTCGACGACGCCATCGTGGTGGTGGAGGCGGTGGAAAAACATATCGGCGAGGGGCTGGCGCCGATCGAGGCCGCCCACAAGACGATGCAGGAAATATCGGGCGCGCTGATCGCGATCGGACTGGTGCTGGTCGCGGTGTTTGTGCCCGCCGCGCTGATTTCCGGCATTCCCGGAATTTTCTATCGCCAGTTCGCGGTCACGATCGCCGCAGCGGCCGCCATTTCCACGTTGGTGTCGCTTACCCTGTCGCCAGCGCTCGCGGCCTTGTTGCTGAAGCCGCACGTCAAGTCCGAAGCGCATGAGGGCCGCGCCTGGATGCGTCCGCTCCGCGCCGGCGCCGACAAGTTCAATCGTGGCTTCGAATGGCTGTCCCACCGCTATGGCTGGCTGACCTCGAAGCTTGTTCATCGTTCGGCGATCATGCTGATCATCTATGGCGGCCTGCTGGGCCTCACCGCCTGGCGCCTGACCGCCACCCCGACCGGATTCATTCCGGACCAGGATCAGGGATTTCTGATCGGCGTGGTCCAGCTGCCGCCCGGAGCCTCGCTGGAGCGCACCGAAAAGGTCATCAACCATGTGCGCAAGGTGGCCACCGACAATCCCCTGATCACCGATTCGGGCACCTTTGCCGGTCTCGACGGATCGACCTTCAGCCCAGCCTCCAACAGCGGTGTTATATTCCTGCGGCTCGCGCCGCATGAGGATCGCCGTGAAAAGGGACAGGGCGCAGCCGACATTGCCGGGCAACTGACCGGCGCTATCGCCGGGGTGGAGCAGGGCGCGCAGATATTCTTCCTCTCACCTCCACCGGTTCCGGGTCTCGGCAATGGCAGCGGTTTCGCGATGATGCTCCAGGACCGGTCCAATGCGGGCTATCGGGCGCTGGAGGGAGCTACCTTTGGAATGATGGGAGCCGCGCAGCAGGAAAAGAAGGTCGCGCAGGTCTTCTCGCTGTTCAACACCGGCAGCCCCAGGATCGAGGCGGATGTCGACCGGGACCGGGCGCAATTGCTCGGAGTCCAGCCGACCCAGATATATGCCGCGCTTGGTACCTATCTCGGCTCGACCTATGTCAACGACTTCAATCTGCTCGGGCGCACCTTCCGGGTGACCGCACAGGCCGAGGCGACGGCGCGCGACGATCTGGCCGATGTCGGGCGACTGCAAGTCCGTTCTGCGTCAGGGCAAATGGTGCCGCTCTCGGCGGTCGCCACGTTCCGTTACGGCAGCGGGCCGGTCCAAGTCGCGCGCTATAATAATTATCCGGCGTCCGAACTGCAGGGACAGACTCCACCCGGCGTTGCTTCGGGAGATTCGCTTCGGGCGATGGAGGAGCTGGCCGCGAAGACCTTGCCTCCGGGCTTTGCCTATGAATGGACCGGCCTTGCCTACGAACAGCAAGCGTCGGGCAACACCGCGCCGCTGGTATTCGCCATATCGGTGCTTTGCGTCTTCATGGTCCTCGCCGCGCAATATGAATCTTTGACCTTGCCGCTGGCGGTGATCCTGATCGTGCCGATGTGCATCCTCGCTGCCATTACCGGGATCAACATACGCGGTCTCGACAATAATATCCTGACCCAGATCGGGCTGATCGTGCTCGTCGCGCTGGCGGCCAAAAATGCGATCCTGATCGTCGAGTTCGCGCGCCAGGCCGAGGATGAACTCGGAATGGATCCTTATCGGGCCGCGGTTCATGCCGCGCAGTCGCGCCTCAGGCCGATCCTGATGACGAGCTTCGCCTTCATCTTCGGTGTGATACCCCTGGTGATCGCGGTCGGACCGGGCGCCGAGATGCGCCAGGCCATGGGCACGGCCGTTGCGTTCGGCATGATCGGCGTGACCCTGTTCGGGCTGATCTTCACCCCGATTTTCTATGTCGTGACCCGCAAGATAGGCGACCGCCTCAGCGAACGGCGTCAGAAAAAATCTGGCAGAGACGCCGCGGCCGCTGCCCCTGCCGAAGAAGGAGCCTGAACGTGGCGCGCTCACTTCCGGCTGCTTTGGGCCTTCTCGTGCTGACCGCCTGCACGACGGTCGGACCCGATTACAAATCGCCCGAGCCAGCGGCGCCGGCGCAGACCGGCTTCATCGGAGCCTTCTCTCCCACCTTTATTGCGCAGGAGCCTCCGGGCCGCTGGTGGAGCCTGTTCCAGGATCCCCTGCTCGATTCGCTGATCGAACAGGCCTTGCAGGCCAATACCGATCTCCGTGTCGCCGCCGCCAATCTGGCACAGGCCCGGGCCGTGTTGCGCGAAGTACGCGCCGGCCGGCTTCCCTCGACCAATCTCGGGGGAAGCGCGACCTATGGGCGCTCTCCGGGCGGTGACGACGGCGCCTTGTTCGATGCCGGACTGGACGTCGGTTACCAGCTCGACCTGTTCGGCCGCATTCGACGGGCAACCGAGGCCGGACGCGCCGATTTCGGCGCGGTTCAGGCGGCCTATGATGTGACCCGCATATCCGTCGCCGCTGAAACGGCCCGCGCCTATGCCGACGCCTGCAGTTTCGGCCGCCAGCTAAACGTTGCCCGCGAAAGCGTCCGCATCCAGGAAGAGACATTCGACCTTACCCGGCGCCAGTTCGAAGGCGGCCGTGGAACGGAATTGGAGACTGGGCAGGCCACGGCCTTGCTCGAACAGACCCGCGCCGTGGTTCCGACGCTCGAGGCGCAGCGCCGCGCGGCGCTATACCGTCTGGCTGTGCTGACCGGACGCCCACCGGCCGAATTTCCGGCAGCGGTGCAGGCCTGCACGACGCCCCCCGATGTTGCCCGGCCGATCCCCGTGGGCGACGGCGCAACCTTGCTCGCGCGGCGGCCCGATGTCCGCGGCGCGGAACGGGAACTCGCGGCGGCGACGGCACGGATCGGAGTTGCGACCGCGGAGCTTTATCCCGACATCAGACTCGGCCTTTCGGCAGGGTCCACAGCGTCTTCGCTTGACGGCCTCTTTTCTGATTCCGGCTTTCGCTACAGCCTGGGGCCGTTGATCAGCTGGACCTTCCCGAACACTGCCGTGGCGCGGTCTCGGATCGCGCAGGCCGAAGCGGGGCAGCAAGCCGCGCTCGCGCGCTTTGACGGCACCTGGCTCCGCGCGCTGGAGGAAACCGAAACTGCCCTGGCCCGCTATGTTGGCGAGCTTGAACGCGTAGCTGCGTTGAGGCGCGCCCGGGCCGGCGGCGCCGAAGCGGCGCGCGTAGCGAGGCTACGCCACCGCGCTGGCCGGGAAAGCTTTCAGATCGTACTCGATGCCGAACGGTCGCTGGCGCAGGTCGACCAGGCGCTGGCCCAGGCCGAGGCGCAGCTTTCCAATGCCCTTGTTTCGGTCTTCCTGGCGCTGGGCGGCGGATGGCAGGAGCCGGCGGCGGCGGCGGCTGGCTGAAGCTATCCGGACCCGTGGAATTTCTTGGCTTCAGCCGGGATTATTCCGGGACGCGCGTCAGCTGCGTGTAGGCGATCTTCCAGCGGCCTCCCCGTTTCACCCAAAGATGGGCGATGCGAAGCCGCCGGCTTTGATGGCGGCCATCCAGAGTCCAGCCGAGCTTGAAAACTCCTCCGGTGAGGGCCGTGTCCCCGAACATTTTAAAAACCGGCAATTCCATTTGGTAGGGATCGATTTTGAACCCGCGCACCAGGAAGTCGGCGAGGTAGGAGGCCTTGTCCTGGACGGTCGCGTCGGAATTCACGAGCATGTAATCGTCCGTCACCAGGGCTGCGAGCGTGAAGGTGTCCTTGGCTATCGTGGCACGGTCATACTCGTCCAGTGAACGCGCGAGATCGGCCGGAAGCAAGAACGGCGCGGGCCTAGAAGCAGGGCCCTGATCCTGCTGGCTGATCCCGACGATGGATTGAGATTTTGTCCTGTCCGCCACTTGCGCTGGAGCAGGCGCGGCGACGATCGTAATCAGGAAAAATGCTGGAATCCGAAAATACTGGCGCATGACGAAGCCCCTCACGTCCCGGCCCGCGACTTCCGCGCAATACCGTTCTTGCGGCACAATGATTGGCCCAATGGCCTCCAACAATGACCAGTGGCATGTAATCTCATATGACCAATTAATCCTGCCCACGATCGGCATCCCGACATCGGGCGCAGGGTAACAAATTGGGCGCCGCGCCCCATATGCGCTGGATGATTCCCTTATCCATTCTCGACCTCGCCCCGATTGCCGAAGGCCGGGATGCCGGAGCCGCGCTCCGGCAGGCGCGAGAGCTTGCCCAACATGGCGAACGGCTCGGCTACCATCGCTTCTGGATGGCCGAGCACCATTCGATGCCGGGGATCGCCAGTGCCGCGACCGCTGTGGCTTTGTGTCACGTCGCCGATGGCACCTCCACGATCAGGGTCGGCGCCGGCGGGATCATGCTTCCCAATCATTCGCCGCTCCAGGTTGCCGAGCAGTTCGGAACGCTGGAGGCTTTGTTCCCCGGGCGCGTGGATCTGGGGCTTGGCCGCGCGCCCGGCACGGACCAGGCAGCCGCTTATGCAATGCGGCGGAACCTTGAATCGGATCCCAGTCAATTTCCGCGCGATGTCGTCGAACTGCTTGATTATTTCGAAGAACCAGCGCCAGGGCGCCGGGTTCGGGCGGTCCCCGGCGAGGGGATGGACATCCCGGTCTGGATCCTGGGGTCGAGCCTGTTCGGCGCGCAGCTCGCCGCTCAGCTTGGGCTCCCTTATGCCTTTGCCTCGCACTTTGCGCCGCAGATGATGATGGAGGCGATCACCGCCTACCGGGACGAGTTCCGCCCCTCCAAATGGCTTGCCAAACCCTATGTCATGCTGGGGTTCAACGTTTTCGCGGCAGACACTGACGACGAAGGCGGGTTGCTGGCCACATCGCTTCAGCAAGCCTTCGTCGCGCTTCGCACCGGCAACCCCGGCAAGCTGCAGCCCCCCGTTCGCGATTTTGCCGGGACTTTGCCGCCCGAATTCCGAGCCTTGTTGAATGGCCTGCTGCGATGCGCGGCCATCGGCTCGCCAAGGAGGGTGAAGGAGCAGACCGAGGCATTTATCGCCAGGACCGGGGCCGATGAGCTGATGGTCACCTCTCAGATATTCGACCATGCGGCGCGGTTGAAATCATACGAGATTTTGGCGGGCTGTTTTTCCTTTGGCGGCGACTGAAGCGCCCTCTCGATCGTTATCCAAATCAGTTGGAAGACTGACTGGTAAATCTCCTTCGGATACCTATGTTGCACTGCAACAAAAGTAGGGCGTTCTTGGTTCAGCGCCCGAATGGAGTAAGCATGCCGATCATCACACCTCGCCTTCGTCTGCGCCCGAGCCGGTTGGGACTCAGTGCATTTGCCCCCAAGACGGCGGTCGCCGATCGACTTTCCGACCTGAAGGATTTCCGAGACAATCCGGGCAATTTGCGCGCACGTCATTACGTGCCGGAGGGATTGACCGGGCCGGCGCCCTTGGTCGTCGTGCTGCATGGCTGCACGCAAAATGCCGCAGTTTATGACCATGGTTCCGGCTGGTCTACGCTCGCCGACCGGCACGGCTTCATCCTCCTGTTCCCCGAGCAACAAAGGGCCAATAACCCGATGCTCTGCTTCAACTGGTTTTCTCCTGATCACATCCAGCGCGGCATGGGGGAGGCAGCCTCGATCCGATCGATGATCGATGCAATGGAGGCGACTTATGCGATTGATCAATCGCGCATCTTCGTCACTGGCCTTAGCGCCGGCGGTGCGATGGCCTCGGTGATGCTGGCCACCTATCCGGAAACCTTTGCCGCCGGATCCATCCTGGCCGGTGTCGCTTTTGGTTGCGCCGACAGCGTCGGCGGTGCTTTCGACTGCATGGGCGGCCGCGCAAGGAACGACGCCGCCGAACTTGCGCAGAATGTTCGCCGTGCCTCGCCCAACAAGGGCCGCTGGCCCCGGATCCAGGTCTGGCAAGGCAGCGCCGACCACACAGTTGTCCCAAGCAACGCCGACGCGATCGTACTGCAATGGGCGGGCCTGCACGGCCTCGATCCCAAGCGATTTCAGGGCGATGAGGTTAGCGGCCATCGGCGCCGCGCCTGGATCGGACCCAAAGGCGAACGGCTGATCGAAGAATATGTAATTAACGGCATGGCCCATGGAGTACCCCTCGACGGAGCCGCCGAAGACGCATTGGGGGCCGCAGGCGCACATATGCTCGACGTCGGCGTCGATTCGACCGCACGCATCGCCGCCTTCTTCGGGATCGCGCCCGAGGTAAAGGAACAGGCTGAACGACCGCGCCGCCGCAAGCCGCCGACCCGTCAGCGCGCGGCTGGACCCGAGGGGGTCATCGATAAAGCGCTGAGAGCCGCAGGGCTGATCCGCTAGCCGCTATATTCAAATTACGGAGACGCCGGAAAAGGAATTGGGGGGTCACCGGCCGACCAGGGCGGGACGCGCATCGCGATACGTCCGAACAAGGGCGAGGATAGGTGCCCTTCCATCCAGTTCTTCAAACGGCGCAAAGGCTGATCGTCGAACCAAATGCGATCGACCTGCGCAAACTGCCGCACAAAGGGAAGGATAGCGGCATCGGCGAGTGAAATGGTCTCGCGGCACAAATTCGCCTGGCCGGCGAGCCGTTCATCTAGGTCGTGAACCCATAAACAGGATTCCCTTGGCGCGGGTTTTCTGATTCAGGCTCGAGCATGAGCCGATATGATCTGACCGATTTCGAGTGGCGGGTGATCCAGCCGCTGTTGCCCAACAAAC
>JACDEE010000025.1 GCA_013816585.1 Sphingosinicella sp.
TCTTCACTCCGCTGTATCGCTCGACGGACTGCCTCAGTCGTCGTGGCGCTGCCGTGTAGAATCTGGCCCATAGCTCCTCCCGCCAAATATGATGATCAATCGTACCACCATACAACGGGATCAAACATACTTATCGAGGCCGAGGCGATCCGGCTGCTGAAATATCTGGGCGTGTCGCCCATCTGATCTTCGCGATATGGTGATAAAAAAAGGGAGCCGCCCGGCATTGCGTCGCCGGGCGGCTCGTTTTTTTGTCGAAAGTGATTAGCGCAGAAGCGTGCTGATCACCCGTTCCACGAGCATCGAACGCGTATCGACCTGGTACAGGTAGCCATTATTGTAATAATAACGGTCCGACTGATCGAGGTTGTATTGCGAGCGCAGGGCATCGGGGATCTGGTTATAGGTCCATTGATTGCCGAAATTGCGGTTGTATCGCTGGCCGACATTATACTGCTTCTTGGCCTGACCCGGCGCCATGCAGCCATTGTGGCGCTTGGCAAGGCCCGGAGGGCAGCTGCCGCGTGCGTCCAGTACATAGAGCCGACCATAACGATCGCTCATGACGATCCCGCGGCTGGTCCTGCCCGTGGTCCGGGCTTTGGCGTGGCCGCCACCGTGATTCTTGGCCGCGTGATTGGCATGACCCTGACCGTTGGCATGGTCGGGCTTCGCGGCAACCGCCGCCGACGATGCAAGCGCCACGGCGCCTGCGAGCAAGATAAGCTTCTTCATAGCCATGTCCTCATGTTGCCGGCCCGCGAATAGCGGACGCCGGTCGATCGAAGCTGGAGCGCAAAATAGCGCCTATTCTCACCTTCTTATGAACAATAACACGGTCCGCCCGAGGAAGTTGCAGCGTTCATCCGCCCGCAATCATTCTCTGTGGATGGGGGAGCGCACCCCGAGCAAAGAAGGGCCGAAAAGCCCCGATTTTGGTGCTTCTTCCTCATCGAGCTCATGCCCGTGCTGCGCCTGCGCAGGGTGCGACAAAAATGGTCCGAACGGCAATCCCAGCGCCGCCTTTGGCGTGACCGCCGTCACGCTCAGCCCTCGAATGTCTCGTTAGACACGGGCCCAGAATGACCAATAATCGGGGAATTTATGAAAAAAAACAGCGCATATGCTGAACCAGGGGCCGACCGGCGCTGCGCAATATCGCCTGGCACTGGTCGCGCCCGAGACCGTGGACCTGGAAATGCGAGCCCATTTCGACTGGTTCCGGGTGGGCTGGACCATCCCGTTCAAGGGGCTCGCCCGCGATATTGCGGAAGGCGAACTCGACCTGATGCATTCCAAGGAAGGCAAGATCGTCATGCCCGATGACCACGCGCACCTATCGCCTGTCGACCGTGGCCCCGGCCCTGGAAACCGACACCCAGGCCGTCTCCTTTTTCCACCGATCTGGACTTTGCCACCGAGGGCGAAGGCAAGTAGGCCGTTTGGGCAAGCCTGGGCTGGCCTGGCTGCGGTTTCAAGCTTGGCACCCGCGCTTCGCAGTTCGAAAAGGCCGTCCGCCAAGACCCCATAATCTTGCCCGAAGACGACGAGTTACAGGACCAGTCGGCCGAAGACAGGATCAGTCTCTTGAAAGCGGCCAGCGAGATCGCCGCCGTTCAGATGACGCCTGTCCACACAATCCCCGCCTATAATAGGCGAAAATAATGGAATTCTGCATCCGGCTGCGGCCACTCCCGCGCGGCCGGGTCATTCCTTTTCGCGATATAGGTCGTGGCAGGTCTTGCAGCTCTTGCCGAGATTTGCGTGGGCGGCGCGAATGGAGGCGAGGTCGGATCCCTGGGCGGCCGTGTTGAAGGCCGTGGCCGATTCCCGGAATGCCTTCGCCTTTGCCGCGAAATCCTCCGGCTTCATCCAGATCTCGTCGAGAGCGTCGGTCTTGCCGACATCCTGGCCCGTCCCGGCGGGGAACCAGCCCGGCACCTGCGGCGCGAGTCCGGCAATAACCGCTGCTCCGCTCCGCACCTCCGCCAGATCGGGGCTTTCGGCCTTCAGCTCCCGGCCGATCCCCTTCATGGCATCGCCGATTTTCTCATAATTTTCGTGGCGCTGCTTCATGAGCGCGAGCGCCTGGTCCTTTTGCAAAGGCGTCGCGCCGCTTTCCCCAACTTCGTTCTGCACGGCCGCGCCGGCGGCATTACCGCTCGCATTGGCCTCGGCCAGAATATTGTTGCCGTCGCCGGAGGAATCACAGGCGGCGAGGACCATCATTGCGATGGCGGCAATCGTCTTTCTCAACGCTCTTCTCCTGATTGGACCGTTCGTACCGTTTCGACCCTATTTAAGACTACGGTGCCGCACTGGTAAACCGGCTAATGTCTCGTTTGGGTCCGGGCGGAACGCGGAGCTGTGGCCGCGTCAGGAAAAAGGAAAGGAGATCGGCAATTATCGGATTTCGGAATCGGCCAGCAGCTTTGAGCCTCAGCCCAAAATAGGCGAAAATAATAGAATCCGGGATACGTGCCTGCAGGTCGCCTCTTACCGGCCCGCGTCGGGTGAAAATCTTCTGAGTAGGTCGGCCAGCAACCTGAAGTTCCGATTTCACCTCTTCAATTTCACGCCCCATGCTTTCCAGTCGAATGCGCGAGCGGTTGGCTTGAAATCGGACAGACTGGGCGGCGAGCGGTCGAGGGCTGTCGCCGTGAACCTGGCGCTCAGGACGCGGTGATGACTGAAAATGCGCAGCGGAATCCCATCTGCAGTGACGCATGTCTCATGCTGTCCCGAGACGACGACAATTTCTCCCTGGAGGGTTGCCTCCGACCAGACACATTCCTCCCCGGCGATACGCTCTTGCCGCACTGGCTCCAAAGGTTTGTAGGAGCTCACCACCGACTGCTGCTGCTCCGGCGGGATGATGCCGAGTGAAAGGCTGACAGGTTGGCCGCCCGCTTCAGCTCGATACTGTCCGCGCATCGCGCCGTTATCGACCGTGAGAAAAAGGGCCCCCGCGTCATTTCCCGTTTCGCTGCCGAACCAGCGTCCTCGCCGGCGATCGATCTGCCATCCCTGCCCTAATGAGCCCGCAAAGCCTTTCAGTCTTACCGTGTAGTGATCGGCAACACCGACCGGCTTCGCTCTGTTCGAAACGGGGCGGAGCGTGCGCCAATATCCCCAATCGAGAAGATCCCGCGGCGGCTGCACCTCACTAGCCTGAACAGGGCGGCGTTCAAATTCAATGGTTCGGGATGAACCCAACACATATACCGATCGATCGGAGACAGTCCGCGACCAGAGCTCAATCCCGTCCGTCGTTGCGCAGCTTAGCCAAGCGACTCCTTCTCCGGGGGTTTCTCGAACGCGGGTGGTTCGCCAGACTTCGCAAGTCGCACCAAGCACCTTTTCGCGCTCCCCGGTCCGCGATCGCTTATACAGATTGGAAGTATCAGACGACGCATGGCGATTGATCGAAAGACCCCGGAGTCGTCCGCGCCCGTCCCAATCAGGACTTATGCTCACCCCTGAATCGAAGTCGGAGTAATGAGTATGTGTCCGGCCTTGAGAGCTTATGTCTTCGCGGAGCCAGGTGCCGGAACGTTTAACCACATGACGGTCGAGCCCCGGAGGCCCCGACCCTCGCACGACTTCAACTATGGCGACGTGATCGGCCGCATAAGGGGCAACGGCATGTACCTGGGGAGGGAAATGCCGCGGGGCCTCGCCGGTTTCCGTCGCCTGAAACATCAAGAGGGTGAAGAGGAATGATGCAAACATGGGGTCAGCTTAGCCGCGCCCGGTTAATAGGTGGTTTTGATTGGAGCTTCCGCTGAGCCAGAGGCGTCCGGCCCAGCAATGAAGGCGCTTTTTGAAAACCCCGCAATCCAGGCAATAGACCTTCCGCGGCAGTCGACCTAGTCGGTGGCGGGAATGCTTCGGGCGAGAAAAAGCCCGACGCACATGAGGCCAAGCCCCAGAAGGCGGACGGGCGTGATACGAAGCACCGGCGCGCCGAGAAGGCCCAGATGATCGATCACCGCAGCGCTGACCATCTGCCCCAGCAGGACGCAGAGGATCGCGTTGGCGATGCCGAAATGCGGGCCGAGATAGGTGATCGAGAGCGCGTAGAATGCGATGCAGGTGCCGCCCAGCAGCAGGTATCGAGGCGCGGCGCCGATCGCAGACAAGGTCGGCGCCCCGGTGGAGAATGTGGTGGCCAGAGCGATTGCGAGCGCCACGGCAAAGAGCATCGAAGTGGCGGCCGGGGGGCTGGAAAGATTCCGGCCCAACGTGCCCGACATCGCGGCCATGATCGGATGCCGACGCCCGCCGCTATCATGACCAGGCCGTAGAAAGCACCTTCCTGCATCTTCATCCGCCCACCTTCATCCCCGCATCTTTACCCGTGCTGCTTGCTTGCCCGCGCGATATTCCAGGGTCGGCAAGCCGCCAACGCCCCACGCCGCCACGGGCACTTCCTGAATCACGACATGGGTCGTCGCCCGGTCCTTGCCCAGCACAGATTGCAGCGTCCGAGTGATCTCAGAAATGATACCGGCCTTTTGCTGGTCGGTTGCGCCTTCATCGGTAATCAGCACGTTCACGAATGGCATCTCAATCCTCCGCCTTCACGAAATCGATAGCGAATATCTTGGCGATTATCCGCCATTGATCTTCGACGCGGATCAACGAGAGGAAGTCGGTGAATTGCCGTTCCCCTATCGAACAAAGGGCGCGAACCATGGCCGTGCGCTCCCCCGCAGTTTCAATGGAGACGATGCGATCGGCCCGCACCTCCCCCCGTTTCGCGGGCGAAATACGACTCCTCAGCACCTCAAGATAATCGGCCCGGTTCCTGATCAGCGGGCTGGCTTCGTCGGCAGTCGCGTAGACCGCGTCAGGATGCATCACCTGCTCCATCAGGTAGGCGTCGGAATGGTGGAGGGCATCGAAATATTTTTCGATCACAGGCGTGATTTCCGGCTCGCTCATGAGAGCCCCTCCGCCGCCATCGCGGCGCGCACCGATCGCCGGGCCGATAAGGCGTCGCGCATGGCGTTGATGCGGGGATATTTTTCCAGCGAGACGCCGACGTGGGCTGACCAGTTGGTGATGACAAAGGCATAGGCTTTGGCGGCGTTGAAATCCGTGCCGGCATAGGCCTGTTCGTAGCGACCCAGCCGCGAATGAAGCTGGCTTTCCGCCCCTTCACGATCCCTGCCGGCGATGTTGGGATTTTTGAAGAACGGCGAATAAGCCTTGTGAAGTTCGGTCGAGAGAAATCCGATTTCCTGGAGCATGGAATGAAAGCCGCCGATGCCCACGAATCCGAACTTTTGAGCAAGAAAGGGAAGGATGGCGCCATTTTCCAGCAAGATGCCATGTTCGGTTTCGCCGAGTGCCGGGACGTATCCCAGCGGATTGATGGCCGTATAGTCGCCGCCGTCGGTGGTACGGCCGGTTCCGCGTTCCACCTGGACCAAAGTGAAGTCCGCGCCAGCCTCTCGCAACAATATGTGGGAAGCCAGCGAGCAGGCGCCGGGAAGATAATATAGTTTCATTTGGGAGACTCCATGGGACACGAACAAATCCCGCTATGCCTTCCAAGTTACCCTATGCAACAAGGTTTCCATTGGTTACCGCATAATCCAGTTACCCCAAGGTAACCGGATAGGAAAAACATGCTGAAGCGGCGCAAGAATCTGAGTCCCGAGGCCCCGGAATTCTGCGCCCTGTCGAATTGCATGGCGGTCATTTCCGGTGCTTGGAGCCCGAACGTCATCTGGCATTTGCGGGGCGGTCCGAGGCGCTTCAGCGAGCTGAAGCAAGATATCCCGCCGATCAGTTCGAAGATCCTTTCCGCCCGCCTGAAGGAGTTGGGGGAGCGCGGAGTATTGCTTCGCCGGGTCTGCGACACTTCCCCGCCCTCCGTCGAATATTCGCTGACCGAGCTGGGTCACGAGCTGGTCGTGGCGTTGCAGGCGATTGTCGAGGTTGGGCACAAGCTGAAGTCGCGTTGAAATGCTTCCCGCAGAATGGGCGCACCGCGCTTCGGCTAATGAGGTCAAGGAATGAACGACCATCGAAACTGGGCCATCTGGGCAGCCGATTGCGCGGAACGCATCCTCCGGCTTTACGAGGAGCGGGGCGGAGCGGATGCGGGGCCCAGGAAAGCCATAGAAGCTGCGCGAAAATGGGCAGCGGGGACGATGACGATGGCAGATGCCCGGGCAGCCGCGTTCGCGGCCCATGCGTCTGCCCGGCGCGCCGAAACCACTGCCGCAGCCGCCGCGGCCCGATCGGCAGGCCATGCCGCAGCGACGGCGCACGTAAAGTCCCATGCGCCCCACGCCGCCGCCTATGCGCTGAAGGCTCTGGCACTGTCCGGAGGTGCGGTCCAGCCGGAGCAGGAGTGGCAGATGCGGAATGCACCAGGGCCGCTGAAATAACCTGCGGCGCGTGGCCTTTGGCCCCCAGCGGGCGCGGCTAGGGCCCGTAACCGTCCGTGTGAAACGCCGATGCGATATCTTGTAAGAAAAAACGACGGCATTCGTGAAGGCGCCGACCAACGGCTACCAGGTAAATCAACTCCCTCCCCCGCCGCCATGGGTTGGAGCGGCGGCCCGTTGTACGGCCCCAAATGCCATTGGGCAGAAGATCGGGAAATAGAGGGTAATGAACCCGAATGCCCAAAGCCAAAGGTGTTGCGGCTGAGCCGAAACGGCCACAGCCGGGCCGATGAGCGGCAGGAGTATAACAAGCCAGAGTAACAAGGTGCCCGTGACCTCAATTGTACTGCCTATCTACGATACCCGCAAATTTCTAGAACGGCGGATAAACATCTTCCGCCTTAATAGACACGCGTACGTCATCGACCTTTACCCAGCGCCTCACAGATCTTGTCCGCACTCAACGCAACGCGCGATTCCGCCGTGTCACGATTGGTGGGGTTGTTACGAACGCCGCGGGTTTCGGTGTTGAATGCCAGCAGCGTCCCGGCGCTTTGGTCGGGGCAGAGGCTTAGATAGGCGCGGAAGCCGTTCTGGTCGCCATTGTGGCCGACGATGTGAAGGCCGCCTTTGCCCTGGTCGATGAAGAAGGACAGGCCGGCTTGCGTGGTTTCGGCCATTCGGCCCTGGGTGAAATCCTTGCCGGCCGAGATTTGCGGGCGCCACATTTCGTCGATCGAGGAGCGTTTTAGAATTACATCATATTCGGCAGCGCGCGCGGGATCACCGAGCAGGAAGGCGGCGTAGCGGGCCATGTCGGGCATGGGCGCGTTGAGACCGCCGTTCGATACCGTGACGCCGGTATCGACGTCGAACGGGGCGGCAACGCGCTTGCCGTCGCGGATGTAGTAGCTATGCGAGCGGTGCGGGAGCAAATGGGGCGGCGTTCCGTCGAAATAGCTGTCGTGCATGCCCAGCGGCTTGAGGATATTCTTGTCGACATAGACTTCGAAATCCTCGCCCGAAATCCGTTCGATCACCTGGCCCAAATAAACGATGCCGGGGTTCGAATAGCTGAATTGAGATCCGGGTTTAAATTCGACTTTCGTGTAAGGAAGCATCGCCTCCAGTTGGGCCCAGCCTTTGGGTTCGAACGGCTGCCATTCATGGTCGCGCCAGGGCCAGGTTCCGTTCCGGAAGCCGGCCGAGTGACTCATAAGTTGACGCAACGTGATCTTGTCGGTGTCGCCATACGGATTATGCACGGCGCGGAGTTGGGGCATATATTTGACGATCGGGTCATCCAGCCGCAACAGCCCTCGATCGCGCAATTGCATGATGGCGATTCCGGTCATCGTCTTGGTGATCGACGCCCAATGATAGATGGTCCTGGCGTCCACCGGCACATGCGCTTCCGCATCCTGTTCGCCCAGATGATCGGCCGCCACGATATTCCCGTCGCGGATGAGGTAGAAGCTGCTTCCGGCGATGTTCGCCCGCCGCGTTTCACTTTGGTGAAGCCGGCGAAAATCGGCGAGCGCGGCGTCGAAGCCGCGTTCGTCGGCAGCGGCAGAGCTCGGCATCTGCATCGCGCCAATCAGCAGCGGCGCGATCAGCCAGCGCGAAGCGGCGTTTCCCTTAACGCTGAGAGGCATAGGCCTTCACCAATTTGTACAGGAATGTCCGCCCGTCCATCAGTGATTTGACCCGCATCCGTTCGTCCACCCCGTGGGCATGGCTTCCTTCCTGATCGGCGAAGATCCCAGAAATGCCGTAGGTGGGAATGCCGGCGGGGGTCAGGAAGGCCGCATCGGTGCCGCCTGCCGCCATCAAAGGAACCAGGGGTACGCCCGGAAAGACTTCGGCTCCCACCTTTCGTGCCGGCCCCATCACTTTTTCGATCAAAGGCGGTGGGGGCGAGATGTCGCTGCGCGTTTCAAGGCTGGTTACTTTGACCTGCGGGTCGGCGACGATCGCTTCCAGGCTCTGGCGAATTTGTTCAACCGTTTCGCCCGGGAAGATGCGGCAATTGACGTTGGCCCTGGCCCGTTGCGGAAGCGCGTTGGTCGCATGGCCTCCCTCCAGCATCGTTGCCACGCAGGTGGTGTGCAATATGCCGTTCCAGGAAGGGTTGGTGGCCAATGCGTCGCTCGCCTGGCGGTCATTGGGGTTGGCGGCAAAGGCGGCCATGGCGGACCCCATCGCCCCGGGAGTGAGTTTCGCCATCGCCCCGAAATAGCCGCGCGTCGCCTCGTTGGACTGGATCGGATAATCGTAAGCGCGGATCTTTATCAGCGCGTCCGACAGGCGATAGATCGCATTTTCCTTGATGGGACGCGAGCTGTGGCCGCCGGGATTGGTCACTTCCAGCCGGTAATTTTGCGGGAATTTCTCGCCCGCCTGAATATTGAGGACGACCGGTTTCCCCTGATCGTCGAGCAGGCCGCCCGCGCCTTCGTTGAGCGCGAATTCGGCATCGATCAATTGGCGTTCGTTTTTGGCCAAATGCTGCGCGCCGTTGAACGCGCCGGCGGTTTCCTCGCCGCAGGTCAGCGCCATTTTGATCGTCCGCTTTGGCTTATATCCCTCCTGCTTGAAGCGGATCAAAGTATCGACCCAGATCGCCGCCTGCGCCTTGTCGTCGCTGGAACCGCGCGCGTAGAAAAATCCATTCTCTTCGACCAGAGTGAAAGGATCGCGCTGCCAATCGGCACGGTTGGCCTCCACCACATCGATATGGGCGAGCAGCAGAAGCGGCTTCGCTTTGGCATCGGTTCCGGGAAGGACCGCGACCAGATTGCCTTCCTTGGGATGGTCGGGGACAGTGATGATGTGCAGGTCGCTATCGGCAAAGCCGGCGGCCCTGAGCCGCGCCGCCATACGCTGCGAAGCAAGCGTGCAATCGCCTGCCGAAAGCGTTGTGTTGGTTTCGACCAGTTCCTTGTACACGGCGCGAAACTGGGCTTCGCCCGCATCCTGGGCGTGCGCATAGGTGCCGGAGGCCAGCAAGGCCGCAGCCAGTGAGATCTTCAAGAAACGCATATTGCCCCCTAAGGAATGGTTGAACGCCAAGCTTAGGTCGCGAGCGGGGCAGGATGCAATGCGTTAGAAAAGAGGATCCCTGAAGCAGTCATCCCAAGCGACGGTTTCAGCGCCGCTGCAAAACTTTCTCGTAAACTTGCGCAACGCTTTCGGATGCTGCGTCCCAGGAAAAGGCCGCACTCGCCCGGCGCGCGGCAGCCCCCATCTCCATCCGATATTCGGGCGCGTCGATCAGAAGGGTGATCTTGTCGGCATAGTCTGCCGCATTGAGGGGATCGCAGAGAATTCCCGTCTTCCGGTCGATCAATAATGATCTGGCGCTTGGAGCGTCGGCACTCACAACGGCTAGGCCGCTCGCCATCGCTTCCAGCACGACATTTCCGAACGTCTCGGTGAGGCTTGGGGTGAGCATGATATCCGCGGAGGCAATGGCGCGATCGAGGTCCACGCCTTCCAGATGCCCGGTCATGACCCCACCGGACAAAGCGCCGAAACGACCAGCGGCGGGACCTGCCCCCACCACCAAGGGCCTCACCGGCGCGCCCGCTTCCTGCAGCATTCGAACGGCCTCGACGAAGATCCGGACCCCCTTTTCGAGCACCAGGCGGCCGAAGAAGAGGATCACGATATCCTCGTTGGCGAAACCCATCGATCGCCGCATATCCAAATCCCGGCGGTCCGGATTGAAGTGCTGCCGGTCGATGCCGCGGCTCCAGACGCTGGCATGGTCGTCGCCCCGCATCCGCATCATTTCGGCGGCGAGCGCCGCCGTTGGAGTGAGGACATGATCACTTCGGCGGTAGAAGCGGCGGAGATGCGCTTCGGCGATCGGTCGAGCCCAGCCCAGCCGGTAATGTTCGAGATAAGTCTCGAACAAAGTGTGCATGCTGGCGACGATCGGCACGTTCAGTTGTTTGGCAAAGCTCTGGGCGCGAGTGTCGAGTATGTCCGGAGTGGAAACGTGCACCAGATCGGGCGCAAAGTTCATCATGTCGTGCCGGATCGCGCGGGGGAGGCCGAGGGCGAGCCGGAATTCATTGCGGATCGGCAATCGAATGGAGGGCACGGGAACGAGCGTGCCCGCCGGTTCGAAGGCGGGTTTCTCCCCGATCGGCGAATAGACCCGGACCTGGTGGCCATGATTGTCTTGCAGATAGGCGACCAGCCGATTGAGCGCCTGATTGGCACCTTCTCGCAAATAATTGTAATTGCCTGAAAAGAGCGCGATCCGCATCGACTAGAGGCGTCGGAAGTTCAGAATCGCGTTCAGCAGGAACATGGCGAGGCCAGCGACGACTGAAACGAGGATCCGCGCGACCAGATAATTGATCGGGGTCAGTTCAATGAGCGCCCAGAACAGGATCGTCGTAACGACCAGCCCGACGCCCGCATTGATCATGAAATAGACATAGCCCGTCGCGACGCCCCGTTCGCTGCCTCGAAATATCCATGTCCGTCCGAAAAGATAATGAAGCGTGGTTGCGGCCATGAACGAGAGGGATGTCGCCGGTACCTTGGCGAGGCCCAATCTTTCCACGAGGACCCAGAGCAAAGCCAGACCAACCACAAAGGCGCCGCAACTTACGATCGTGTTCCGCCCCAGCATCGCCGCCGCCCGTAGCGAAAGCAATCGATCGACGAGGCCCCGCGGCCGCGAAGGAACTGCCGCGGGCTCGGGACCTGCCTTAGGAACACCGGCGCGGCTGTTCATTCAGCCGCTGCCCGCCAGGCTGAACGACGATGCCGGCCGGTCGGCAGGATCGGCCTCGTCGGCCCAATGGGTGCGGCGACCAAGACGCGGCGTCAGGAACAGGATCGGAAGCTTTAGGAAAAGCAATTCGGAATGAATGAAATGGTCGACCGCGCGCTCCCACCATTTGGGATCCCGCTTGCCATGCGCCTTCAACCATCCGTCATAGGGCGCCCAGTGACTGGGCTCATCCTTCTCGACGATCCGAAAGATGCGCATCAGCATCTTGTCGTCACGCACCAAAGGATGGCGCAGCAATATCTCGACCTGCCGATGCCCCCGTTTCTCGGTCAACGAGATCACTCTGCAAAGCTTTTCGAACAGATCGTCGCTGGCGATGATCGCCCGCGTATCGAGATCGTCGATGGTGCATCTGAACATGATTTCCACGAACCGGTCGATATGCCCGCAGGCGCGATCGACCTTCAAAGGCATTGTCCCCCGCCGCTCGAACCAGCGCCGGAACATGAGGTAATGTTTGCGCTCGTCCGCCCGATGCTTCTCGATTGAAGCGATCAGTTCATGATCGTCGGGCGAGCGCGCCCGGACCGCCTCGAGAACCCGGTCGATCGCCGTATAGCCGCGATGTTCGTTGTAGATGTAGATCGACCCGAGCAGGTCCAGATAGCGATCGCGGAACCAGGCAAGCATCGGGGATCCGAACATGTTTTAGTAATGGGACCGATAACTTAGCGGAACGAAAGACCCGGTGATAGGGCGGACTGGCGGAATGGCCTTCGGCACGCCTGCCCCGACGTTCGCTTCGGCCCGCTTGGGTCCGCTTGCCAAGGGGCGGGAAGAATGTCAGCCTCCGTCCCGTTCCGGCCCTCCGGGGTCCGGGTCGACCGAGGGGGAGATGACAAATGGAAGCTTCAGCCAAAAGACCGGCGCATTTGTGGATCGTCGGCATTCTTGCCGCTTTGTGGAACGCGTTCGGCTGCGTCGATTACACGATGACGCAGACGCGCAACGAGGCGTGGCTCGCCAATTTTACGCCCGATATGGTGGATTATGTGAACGCTTTCCCGGCCTGGGCGGAAGCGGCCTGGGCCCTGGGCGTATGGGGCGGACTTGCTGGTTCCCTGCTGCTGCTGGCGCGGAGCCGTTATGCGGTGACGGCATTCGCGGTTTCGCTGGTCGGCCTGCTCGGTACCACCATCTACCAATTCGCCATGTCCGAACTGCCCGCGTCGATGACGACCGGCGGAATGATCGGCATGAATGTGGCGATCTGGATCGTCGCCATCGCCTTGTTCCTTTATGCAAGGCGGGCGCAGGCGCAGGGCCTGCTGCGCTAAATTTTTTCGATTTCGGCACTGGGTCCGGCGCCCGATGCCGTCTTCTTGCTAATGGCCGACCAGGCCGCCGCGCGAACGGGCGAGCGACAGGCCGTCCGACAGGATCCGGTGATGTTCGACTTGCTCGGGCTTTTCGAGCAGAAAGCGATCATCCTCCGGATAATATCGGGCGAGCTCCGGCGTCGCTCCGGCGAACTCCCTCACAGCGTCCATTGACTTCCACCAGCTGAGCGTCGTCACTTGAGTGGTGCCGTCGCCGACCGTTCGCACCAGCAATTGGTAGCCGAGATTGCCCGGCGTATTGCGATATCCGTCGAGGCCCGTCGCCTGGACATAAGCGACATATTCCCGTTCGTCCTCGCTTCGAATAGGCGCGGACCAGCGCCGCAGGATCATGTCGTCCATCTCGCCTTATCCCTTGCCGATTTCATCGGTGATCCGGAACATTGCAGATCAATCCTTGGCATCCCCGGTCCAGATAGCGGCCTGTTCCCGGCCGTCGAGGAAGGGCCGCAACGTGCCGACCAGTTCGGGCGCCAAAAACACATCATAATGCGTGCGGCCCGGCAGGACGGCCAGCCGGTTGCCGGTCATATGTTCCCGCTGCCATCCGGCGTCGCGAAGGCCGCCGCCGAGCAATTGATAGAATTTGATCATATGTTCGGGCCGGAACATGTCGCTGTCCGCATAAACAAGCATCACCGGCATTTTGAGCTTCGGGACGTCCGCCGACCAATCGAAGGGTTGGCGCATCAGGTCGCCCATCGCATCAAGCAAGCGGGGGAATTCGTGCTTATCCGGTGCCACCGCCACATACGTCTTGTACATGGGCGTTTCCTTCATGAAATCCGCCATCTTGGCGCCGACCTGCGCCTGCTGCGGAAGCATTTCGGGATAGAAACCGTCCTGGGCAAAGCCGGCCGACAAAAGCGCAAGCCGCCGCACCTGTTCGGGATGCTGGAGGGCAAGCTGAAGCGCGACGGCGCCGCCCATCGAATAACCGAATACGTCCACCTGGCCGTAACCGAGTTTGGTCAAAATCTTCGACATGTCTTCGCCCAGCCGTTCGTAACGAATGGGCCGCTTGCCGAGATTGGTCCGGCCATGTCCCTGCAGATCGACCATGATCAGGCGCCGACCGGCGCCCAGAGTCGGCAGCAGGGGATCGAACATGTCCATCGAACCAAGGCCGCCATGTAGGACAAGGATCGGCTCACCCTCGCCCTGGATCCGGTAATAATAATTAACCCCGTCCAGCTCCACATGGCCCGTGGCAGGCGTGGCGGAGGCCGTTGTCAGCCGCGCCGGAGCGGCAATATTTTGTGCCAATATCGGGCTATTCAACAAGGCCAGCGCCCCGGCCGACAGAATCAATTTGGCAAAAAACATTTCTGCACCTCCAAAGGATCCGGGCGGCGCCCGGGATTACCGAATATTGCCGAGCCACTCACTCAGGTAAAGCGGGCGAGGGGTATATAGGGGCTTCGCGAACGTTGTTCATTTTGCGCGAGCGGTCGCCTCTTCGGAACTTTGCCTCTATGCGAATCCGGCGTCGGCACGCGAACGTATCTTGGAGACGGGAAGCCCTTATGATCATCCGCAAACCATTGTTCACCGCGCTCTTCCTAGCCCTGGCTTCATGCGCGCCGGTGAAGCTCTCCGCGCCTCCGATCCAGACGGCAGCCGGGACCGGGCCGATCGATCCCGCCCGCCTGTCCGAAATCGTCCGGACGCTCGCTTCCGACGAATTTGAGGGCCGCGGACCGGGAACGGCGGGTGAGGAAAAGACGGTCGAATATCTGTCCGGCGAATTTGAGCGGATCGGAATGGTGCCGGGGGGCGAGAGCGGAGGCTGGACCCAAACTGTCCCGTTGCTCCGAACCCAGCTTCAGCAGCCGGGGAGCGTGGATATTGCCGGCCGGACGATGAAGCTTGGCAGTGACGTGTATCTGAGCAGCATTCGTCCGGGCGACCACGCGCGCATCACCGAGGCGCCGATGGTGTTCGTGGGATTCGGTGTCAGCGCGCCCGAACGGCAGTGGGACGATTTCAAGGGCGTGGATCTGAAGGACAAGGTCGCGATCTTCCTGGTCAACGACCCCGATTTCGGGGCCGAGGCCGGCGAACCCGTGGCCGGCAAGTTCGGCGGCAAGGCGATGACCTATTACGGACGCTGGACCTACAAGTTCGAGGAAGCCGCGCGGCGCGGCGCGATCGCGGCGATCATCGTCCATGAAACGGCCGGAGCCGGTTATGGTTGGAACACGGTCCAGGCGCCCGGCGGCGAGAATTACGACGTGGTCCGGCCCGCGGGATCGACCCTTCCAGTGATGCTGCAGGGCTGGATCCAGCGCGACATCGCTGCCGACCTTTTCAAGCGTTCGGGGCTCGATCTCGAGATGCTGAAGCGCGAAGCGCGCACGACCGAATTCAGGCCGCGCGAATTAAAGGGAACGCTTTCGGCCGATCTCGCGGTCCAGCAGTCAAGAGTGCAAAGCAGCAACGTCATCGGCAAGATTCCGGGCACCCGTCACGCGGACGAGACCATCATGTATTCCGGCCATTGGGATGCTTACGGCATCGGCACGCCGGACACGCAGGGCCGGACGGTGCGGCCGGGCGCCAATGACGATGCGCTGGGTATCGCCGGGATCATGGAGATAGCACGCGCCTTCAAGGCAGGCCCGGCGCCCGAAAGGACGCTCGTCTTCGCGGCCTGGACCGGCGAGGAACGTGGCCTGCTGGGATCGGAATATTATGCGCTGAACCCGATCTATCCGGCGGACCGGATGGCCGCCAATCTGACGCTCGACATATTGCAGACCGCGGGGCCGGCGCGCGACGTGGTGCTGATCGGCCAGGGCCAGAGCGACCTTGAGGATGATCTGGTGCGCGCGGCGGCCGCCCAGGGGCGAACGGTCACTCCGGATGCACAGCCGCAGCGCGGTCTATTCTACCGCGCCGACCATTTCTCGCTCGCCAAACGGGGCGTTCCCGTATTGCTTTTGATGGGCATTGGCGGCGGCGCGGACCTGATCGAAGGCGGACGTGCCGCCGGCGACAAATGGGTCAGCGACTATACCGCCAATTGTTATCATCAGATCTGCGATGCCTGGCGCGCCGACTGGGATTTGCGCGGAGCGGCGCAGGATGTCGCCCTGCTCTACACCATCGGCCGCGACCTCGCTTTCTCCCGCCGTTGGCCGCAATGGCGTAGCGGATCGGAGTTTCGCGAAGTGAGGGAAGGAAGCGCCGCCGCGCGGCCATAAGGAGTGGGCGCTTATTCCGGCGCCGGGGGCATCTTTTCGAACCGGGTCAATGCCGGGTCCGGTTTGTCCCAGCTAAGGGCGTTGGCCGCATAAGTGACGGCTTGCGGCACGTAACGCTCCGGGTCGTCCAGGCTCGCCGCATGGATGATGAAGATGCCGGGCTGGTTCGCGAGTGTCAGATAAAGGGGAGACCCGCAGGCTCCGCAGAAGGCGTGAGACTTCGTGTCGCCGCTTTCGGTGGGAACGTCCCATGTGGAGGTCCGGCCTTCCAGCTGGAGGCCGTCGGCCATGAAGGCCGCATTGGATCCATGGCCGGTGCCGCTTCGCCCCTGGCAGGTGTCGCAGTGGCAATGGTTGGCAAAGAAGGGTTCGCTTGGAATTTCATAACGGACCGAGCCGCACGAACATCCGCCCTTATAAGCAACGCCCATGTCAATTCGCCTCGCCGGTGAGCGAGCCGATCGATTCGACGACCTTGGGCCAGCCTTCGCTCATCTTCGTAAAGGCCGTGTCGTTCTTCGGGCTCTGGAAGCCCGAATGGACCAGCCGGATGCGCGTGCCGCCATCGACCGGGGTCAGCGTCCAGGTGAGGATCGTATCGAGCCGCGAACCATAGCCATTGTTGGATTCATGGCCGCCAACCCAGCTATGCACCAACCGTCGGCCGGGTTCAGCCTCCAGCACTTCGCATTCGATCGTCCCGTCCCATTCGCCCGCGCCGGTGGTGGTATAGGTGAAATGATTGCCCTTCTCCGGCGCAAAGCCGGTCGGTTCCATCAGCCATCGGCCCATATATTCGGGCGTGGTCAGCGTCTTCCAGACCAGATCAGGCGAGTGGGGCATGATTTCGTCGACCACGATTTCGCGGCCTTCCACCATCGTCGATAGGTCATTCATGGTCGATCTCCTTCAAAAGATTCCTTAGATTACCGAAGCGTTCGCGCCAGAAGACGCTGTACTGGCTCATCCAGTCGACCAGCGGCTCGAAGCCTTCCGGCCGCACGTGGTAGAAAACATTCCGGCCTACCGGCCGCTCGCCCACCAGACCCGCCTGCTTCAGCGATTTCAGATGCTGGGAAATGGCGCCCTGCGTGACACCGCTTCCCCTTGTCAGCTCGGCAACGCTGATTTCGTCGGCGCCCGCAAGCCGCTCGAATATTGAACGCCGGGTAGGATCGGCGAGCGAGCGCATGACGGCGGCGATGTCGGTGGGGTTGTTCATTCAGTCCAATTAGCGTTGACTAATGCATTAGTCAACGCTAATCTTTCTGCACGCTCACAACTGTTGGGTCAGGACGCACCGGAGAGCGTTTGCGCGTCTTTGTCGGCCTGGATCGGTTCTATCCGAGAAGGACCGCGGAATCGCCGGTCCACCAGACATTGTGGATCAGCATCGTGTCGATCAGCCAGAGCCCGTCGCGATGCGTGAGATCGCAATGATAGAAATTCTTCAAAAGGAGATGCCGGCTGTGATCGGCCTTGGGCAGATGCTGCGCCTCCACCAGCGCGAAGATCCTGGCCTTTTCGCCATCCCATTCGGTGACCCTGACATTGGTGACACTGTGGGTCGTATCGAGCGGCGCTATGGTCGAGAAAATCTGCTCGACGATGAAATCCCGCCCTTCGAACACGGGGATCTCGGCGCCAAGCCGGGAGGCGGGCTGGGTGAAATCAAGGCTGGCTTCCACCGAAAAAGCGGAGGCGAATAGCGCCCGGTCGCGCAAATCCTGCCCGGCGCCAAAACGGTAGAGGGCATCGGCGAGCCCATTTCGGATTTCGGAACCCGGGTCGATATAAAAGGGCGAGGCGGGGGGATTTTGCATGCTGGCTCCTGACAATGGTTCGCTTCGATTAGGTAGGGAGCCTTGCCGCCCGTGCCAGGTGTCCGCAAAAAAGCCAAAGCAGCGTCCAGAGGACGGCCAAAACCACTGGTAAATTCGGGAATCCTTCTTTATGGGCACCCGCTTCCAAGCATCTGCTGGAAATTTGCGGGAGAATGGCCTTGGCCGTTCGTCTGGACCGCTAGACTTGAAAGAGAGTGACACATGGCAAAGAAGATAACGGGCTATATCAAGCTCCAGGTGCCCGCGGGCGCCGCCAATCCGTCGCCGCCGATCGGACCCGCTTTGGGCCAGCGCGGCGTCAACATCATGGAATTCTGCAAGGCGTTCAACGCGGCGACCGGCGATGCCGAAAAGGGCATGCCGATCCCGACCGTGATCACCGTCTATGCGGATCGCAGCTTTTCGTTCGAAACCAAGACCCCGCCGGCTTCCTTCCTGATCAAGAAAGCCGCGAAGCTGAAGTCGGGCTCGAAAGAACCGGGCAAGCTGTCCGCCGGCAAGATCAAGCGTTCCGAACTTCGCGGCATCGCAGAACTGAAGATGAAGGATCTGAACGCGAACGATCTGGATGCTGCAACCAAGATCATCGAAGGCTCTGCCGTTTCGATGGGCCTCGAAGTGGTGGAGGGCTGAAACCATGGCAAAGCTTAGCAAGAAGCAGAAGGCTCTGGCCGGAAACGTCGACCGCGAGAAACTGTACGGCGTCGATGAAGCGATCAAGACGGTCAAGGCCAACGCTACCGCCAAGTTCGACGAGACGATCGAAATCGCGCTGAACCTGGGCGTCGATCCGCGTCACGCCGACCAGATGGTCCGGGGCGTCGTTACGCTTCCCGCCGGATCGGGCAAGGACGTCCGCGTTGCGGTGTTCGCCCGCGGCGACAAGGCCGAAGCGGCAACCGCCGCTGGTGCCGACATCGTTGGCGCCGAAGACCTGATGGAAAGCATCCAGGGCGGAACGATCGATTTCGACCGCGTCATCGCCACGCCCGACATGATGGGCATCGTCGGACGCCTCGGCAAGGTATTGGGCCCCAAGGGACTGATGCCGAACCCAAAGCTCGGCACCGTCACTCTGAACGTCGCCGAAGCCGTCAAGGCGGCCAAGGGCGGCCAGGTCGAGTTCCGGGTCGAAAAGGCCGGCATCATCCATAGCGGCATCGGCAAGGCGAGCTTCTCCGAAGCCGATCTTCGCCGCAATTTCGATGCGTTCGTGGACGCCATCGTCAAGGCGCGTCCGTCCGGCACCAAGGGCAAATATGTCCGCAAGGTCGCCCTCACTTCGACCATGGGCCCCGGCCTGAAACTCGATGTGGCGGAAGTCGCAGCGGCGTAAGGACTTCGTCCGAAAGTGGTACTTTCGGCCGGTTTAACAAAGGGGCCGGGGCGTAAGCTCCGGCCTTTTTCTTTTGGATCAGGGCAAAAGCCGCCAGTCGAACGAGGTGCTTTCGGTGGCGGCAATCGGCTGACCGCTTTGGTCCCGCGCAGGCGCATAGCGGAAACGCTGAACGATCAGGCGGCAGGTGGTGCGGTCTAGATCGCCGTTGCCGCTGGACCGGGTGATTGTGCAGCCGCTGACCCGGCCATCCGCGGCGATGCCGATCCGGACGAATACCCGGCCTTCGGCCCTGATCGCGCGGGCGGCGCGCGGATAATCACGCTCGAACGACAAGGCCCCCCGCACGCGCCGGGCCTCGCTACCGCCGCCACTGCCGCTGCCCGTTCCCGCACCGCCGCTTCCGGTCCCGGTTCCCACACCGCCCGCGCCGGTTCCCGGGCCGGGCCGGGCCGAAGCGCCCGCGCTGGCATCGGGGCCATCGACCGGAGAGGGTGCGGGACTGGCGACAATTTTGGAGCGAACTGGAATTGGCGTCGGCGGGGCCACGACCGGGGTCGGCCTGGCCCGCAAATTGGGCGGAGCGGCGGCCCCTTCCTCTTCGTCGGTTTTTGTCCGTTCGGGCAAGATGGGTTCGGGAGGAGGCGTCGGAGGGTCCTGGAGTATGTCGTAGACCTTCAGCACCTCGTTAGGAACCGAAGTCATGTCCACGTTGAGGCCGACTATCAGCCCATAGACGAGCCCCACCTGCAACACGCCGGCGGCGAGGCCGGCCTTCAGCCGGTCATGGTTCGGAGCCGTGCCCGCCCGGGCCATGGCGCCGGCTTACCGCGCGGCTTGCTTTGAGCGTCCCGACGACAACTGGGCGTGGTCGAGATTATAGACGTCATTGTGATAGGCGATCCCGGTGCCTTCGGGCGCGGCGGTCAGATAGGTGATGAAGACCGGCACCGGCTTTGGCAAATCGACGCGCTGGTCGGGCTTTTTGGATTTGATGACGAGTGGTTTTCCGAACAGCCACTTCCCAAGACGCGCTGCATCCTCCAGCCTTACGCAGCCCGAACTGAAATTGCGGACTTCTTCGTCCAGCAGCCCCTTTTCGGGAGTGTCGTGGAGATAGATTCCGAGCTCGTTGGGGAACATGAACTTCATCCGCCCCATCGCATTGTTCGCGCCTGGAAGCTGGCGAACCCGCAATTGCCGCGATCCATTGGCGACCGCTTTCCAGTCGACCGAAGAGGGCTTCAGAATGGTCGGCTTTTCCGACCAGTCGGACAGCAATTCATATCGCTTTGTGGTGAGATAGGAGGGGCCCTTGTTCAGGACCTCGGCCGCGACCCTTTTCTGCACCAGATCGGGCGGGATGTTCCAATAAGGATTGACCGAGGCATAACGGATGAGGCCGGCCATCATCGGCGTCGGTTCGCTTGGCTTGCCGACCACCACGCGCATGGAATCTACCACGCGGCCATTATCATACATATAGAGCCGGGCGCCGGCCGCATCGACCAGAACATGGCGGCGGGACGCAGCCGGAAGCGCGCGGGCGCGGTCGAGATTGATCATCAACACATGCTTCAGATTTTCCGAAAGCCCGTCCGAATTGGCGAGGCCCTTGCGAAGCTGGCCATAGACCGGATGCATCCAGCCGATATTTTGCAGATATTGATTGAGCGACGGGGCCGTGGCGGCCGCCTGAAGGGCTGCCGAAACACTCGGCGCCGACGGGGCCAGTTCCTTATCGACATACAGCATTTTGGCATTGCGCGGCAGCTGGCGGAGGTCGCGGACATAGGCCCCCAGACCGCGCGACAGCAGCAATTCCGCCTTGGCCAGCGCCTTGGGCGATCCGTCTTCCGCCTTGCGCATCGCCGACGCGATAGCACGCGGTTTGTAATCGTCGGGGTCGAGGCCATCGAGACGGGCGGATTCGAGCAGCGAGAGCAGGGTCTCCGCTTCGCCGCCGATGGTACCACTGCGGGTCCAGATCGGCCGATTGCCCTGCGACCTGTAAAAGGTCCGCACTTCACGGTCCGATCCGCCTTCCGAGGCGATCGCGGCCTGGATCTGGCCGACCGGGGCCTGCGCGAGCGCTTCTCCCTGGGCGAGGGTAAGCGCGAGAGCGGCGGCAAAGCAGCTCCCGAAAAAAGGGCGATGCGCCGACCGGACGAACCGGCCGACGCATCTATTTACGCTGGTTAATGGTAAGCGAGACAAATTAGCCACGCTCCCCTGCGCTCTGGTAGCCGGCCGAACCGACCGGCTGCGGAGTGCCTTCATAATAGCGGCCTTCGCGGACATAGCCATCGACACAGCCGTCATTGTTGCTGTCGGTATAAACCGCGCCGGCAAGACCGCCGACAGCCGCGCCGATCAGCGCGCCTTCCAGCGGGTTGATGCCGCCGATGATCGCACCGACTCCGGCTCCGCCAACGGCACCCATACCCGCTCCGCGGGCAGCGCCGCCAAGGACTGACCGGCAACGTTCGGCATTGGCATTATAGCCGGCCGGACGGCCGGGATAATATTGGCCTTCCTGGATATAGCCGTCTGGACGGCCATCACGGTCATTATCGGCGTAGACCGCGCCAGCCACGCCGCCAACGGCAGCGCCGATGGCAGCGCCTTCAAGCGGGCTGAGGCCGCCGACGACGGCACCGAGGCCCGCGCCAGCTACAGCGCCCACCCCGGCACCTGTCGCGGCGCCTTCAAGAGTATCGTCGTTCATGCCGGTGGTGGCGCAGGCGCCCAGCGAAAGCGATCCGGCCAGAAGGATGGCAGCCAATGACTTTTTCATGCAACTTCTCCCTGTCAATGCGGCCACCGGGCATACTCAGCCGGCGTGAGCCGGAGGGGTCGAGCTCTCCGCAATTTGCTTCAGGGTAACCAACCTGGTGTCGAAATCGTTCCGCCTCCGGGTCTCTCGGCTAGACCCGCGGTGGGCACATTTCACCTGTTTCCCGACACTCACGCCGATTGACTTTGTGGGCGGAAAGGGTAAAGGCGCCGTTCGCTTGCGGGCATCGTCCCACAGGCAGCCGTCCGAGACAGTTGGTGAAGGCAAACAGGCCTTCTTAATTTCCAGCCTAGACGGGGAAGAGTTTTTGACCGGCCATTGATGGCCGGGTCTGCCTGAAATCAGGCTGGCGACCCCTCCCCTCACGGACAGCCATGGTGCGGATTTTCCGCATGATGGTTTATCCGCCTTGTGCATGTCGCGCAGGGCGTAAACGAAGGAAGAGGCATGGATAGAGCTCAAAAGGCCGAAGCCGTCGCCGAGCTGAAGCAGACGTTCAACGAGGTCAACGTGGTGGTGATCACCCGCAACCTCGGCCTGACGGTGGCCCAGTCCACCGATCTCAGGACTCGTATGCGCGAAGCTGGCGCCAGCTTCAAAGTGGCCAAGAACACCCTGGCTCTGATTGCCGTCGAAGGCACGCGTTACGCTCCGATCAGCGATATGCTGACCGGGCCGACCGCGCTCGCTTCATCGACCGACCCGATCGCGGCCGCCAAGGTGGCCGTCGATTTCGCGAAGACGAACGACCGGTTCGAAATCGTGGGCGGCGCGATGGGCGAAACGCTCCTCGACGCGAACGGAGTGAAGGCGCTTGCCGCGCTTCCGTCGCTTGACGAACTGCGTGCAAGGATTGTGGGCCTGGTCCAGGCACCCGCAACCAAGCTCGCGCAGCTCGCCAACGCACCGGCAGCCAAGCTGGCCCGTGTCTTCGGCGCTTATGCCGCCAAGGACGCAGCCTGATTTGAAATTCCCAGTTACCGATTTTGATATATTTGGAGACTTAAAATGGCAGACATTAACGCACTGGTAGACAAGCTTTCCGAGCTTACCGTCCTCGAAGCCGCCGACCTCGCCAAGGCGCTGGAAGAGAAATGGGGCGTTTCTGCCGCCGCAGCCGTCGCCGTCGCCGGCCCGGCCGCCGCAGCCGCTCCGGCCGCTGAAGAGCAGACCGAATTCGACGTGATCCTCACCGGCGACGGTGGCAAGAAGATCAACGTCATCAAGGAAGTCCGCGCCATCACCCAGCTCGGCCTCGGCGAAGCCAAGGCCCTGGTCGAAGGCGCTCCCAAGGCGATCAAGGAAGGCGTTTCCAAGGCAGAAGCCGAAGAGATCAAGAAGAAGATCGAAGAAGCCGGCGGTACCGTCGAACTCAAGTAAGCTTCTAATTCAGTTTCGTGGGTGTCTTGAAGCATCCGCGGATGGGAAGGGCGGCTCCGCAAGGGGTCGCCCTTTTTCTTTGCGACGTGGCTTTCGCAGACATGGCGAATATCCGTTTTCGATGGTGGATTCAGTTGGTCGTTGCAACACTTTTACCTGAGCAGAGGTGAGGTGTGTGATGATGAAGGGACGAGAGCGCCGAGTGTTCACGGCGAAGGAGAGTGCGGAGGTTTGGGATCGCTGGCAGCGT
>JACDEE010000036.1:0-4928 GCA_013816585.1 Sphingosinicella sp.
CCCCGCGAGCGCGAGATTTATCTCCACACCGAGCTCAAGAACGATCGGGGGATTCACCTCGACCGGGAGCTCGTCGTCGCGGCGCGCGCCATCGCAGACGAGGGGATCGCGAGGGCCAATGCCGCCCTCGATGAGATCACCGATGGCCAGGTCACCGGCGTCACGAAGACCGGCCCGATGCGGGCCTGGCTCAAGGATCAGGGTGTCGATGCCCCTAGCATCGCCAAGGCCCCGCTCCGCGAGCTCCTCGAGAGCGACCTGGACCCGAAGGTCCGAATGGTCCTCGAGCACCGCCAGGAGTCTGGGAAGAGCAGCGTCGCCAAATTGGACTCGATGCTTGATGTCGTCTGTGACGACGGGCAGCTCCGGGGGCTCACAATGTACCATGGGGCCAGCACCGGCCGCGAGTCAGGGCGTCTGTGCCAGCCCCACAACTACCCCCAGGGCGACATCCCCAACATCGAGGAGTACATCGATCCCGTCCTCCGTCAGGAGTACGATGAAATTGACATCACCTACCACCCGGTGCGCGTGATCGTCTCGATGCTCCGTGCGATGCTCAGCTCGCGACCTGGGCACGAGCTGATCGCCGCCGACTTCAGCGCGATCGAGGCCCGTGTGCTGGTGGTCCTCGCCGGCCAGGACGACATCGTCGAGCTCTGGCGCTCGGGCCAGGACGTGTACAAATACAACGCCGCGCGCCTCTATGGTGTCCCGGTCGATCAGGTCACGAAACAGCAACGCCAGACCGGGAAATTTCAGGAGCTCGGCGCGGGGTACGGGATGGGCGCGAAGAAAGCCGTATCCGCCGGTAAGGCGGTCTACCAGCTCGAGCTCTCTGAGGAAAACGCAAGAGAGATCATTAACGGATACCGCACGACGCACTCGAAGGTGGTCGCGTTCTGGAATGAGTCTGACCGGGCGGCCCTCCATGCGGTGGCAAATCCCGGCGTGGTGTTCAGCTTCGGTGGGGGGAAACCCCATGCCGGCGAGCATGAGATCCGCTGGAGCGGGTCGCGTTGGATGTGGGTCGAAAAGCGTGAAGGGATTTACCAGGGCAACAGCGGGCCGCTGAAATTCATCAAAGCCGGCGCCTACCTCTATCTGATCCTCCCCAGCAAGCGTCCCCTGGTCTATGCGGCACCACGAATAGTCGAGGCCGAGACTCCGTGGGGGGAACTCAAGCCGGGCGTGGAGATCTCCTCCGTGAGCGGCTACACCCATCAGTGGGAGCGTCAGAGGATGTACGGCGGGCTCTGGGTGGAGAACATTGTACAGGCCGTGAGCCGCGACCTCCTGAAAGAGGCCGACCTCCGTGTCGAGCAGCACGGGTATCCTGTCGTGCTTGATGTCCATGACGAGGTTGTGGCTGAAGTCCCCGAGGGATTCGGGAGTGTGGAGGAATTCGAGAAGCTTCTTGCCGTGACGCCCGAATGGGCGGCCGGATGGCCTATCAAAGCGGAAGGATGGAGAGGAACGAGATATAGGAAGTGATTGATATGATTACCGAACCCCTCGCCGAGCAGATGTTCGAAGCCGGTCTGAGTGATCTCATTCCGGTCATTCCCCCGGGCGCCTCAATGGCACCGAGTAGTAAGGTCTCACCCTCGAGCGTCGGCAAGATCCCCGGGAGGAGACTCGACAACGGACTCTGGGTGAGCGGTAACTGGCGTACATGGACTGCGACCCTTGAGGACGTTAAGCGGTGGCGCGCCTGGGGGGCGAACGTAGGCCTCCGCGCCGACCGCTTCCCGGGCGTCGACATCGATTGTGCCGACGAGACCCTCGCCCAGATGATAGAGGGCATTGCGCTCGCCCAGCTCGGCCCGGCGCCCCTCCGGGTCGGTAACTGGCCGAAGCGCCTCCTGATGTACCGGACAGACGCGCCCTTCCCCCGTCGTCGGATATGGTTGATAAAGGGCGAGTCACAGTACCTCGTCGAGATCCTGGGCGAGGGCCAGCAGTACGTCGTCTCTGGCACCCACCCGACGACGCTCCGGCCATATGAGTGGGTCGGCTGGCCGTACCGTTCGCCAGCGACGGAGCCACTCACTACGATCGACAGCACCAAAGCCGACGCCTTCCTGACGTATCTACAGCAGGAGGCGGAGAGAATAGGCTATGAGACTAAGCGGGCCGAGGGCACATCCGCCACCCGCCGCCAGGACCAGCGCGAGTTTGAGGCGCCCAGCATTGACGAGCTCCGGGGGGCGATGGAGCGTATCCCCAACACGATCGATCTGTTCCCGGGTTGGGATGAATTCATCAAGATGCTCTACGCCATGCGCGCAGCGGCCGGCCCCGAGGAGGAAGACGGTTTCGACATCTTTGCGGGCTGGGCGAGCCGCTGGGAGGGACACGGGGCCCGACACGCCGATAGTAACAACCCTGATGCCCGGCGGGCGCTCTGGCGGCGCACCAGGGGCCCCTACAGCGTCGGCTGGGGCTGGATCGCGGAGATGGCCCGTCCCTACGGGTACAACGATGCCACATTCCCAACGGAGGGCGAGGCCCCCGCCCTGACGGCCACACCCGGTGAGCGGCCCCCACCAGCGTACCGCTCCGAGCAGTGGCTCGCAACCGAAGTTGTCGAGCGGTGCTCGGGGATCCTCCGGTACAATGCGGCGAGCGAGCAGTGGCTTGTCTGGAATCGCGGACGGTGGCAGCCGGATGCGGAGATGCTCGCCGAGGATACGGTCAAGTTGGAGCTCCGTGGCATCGCCGATCAGATTGCCCGACAGGGCTCGACCGAGAAGGAGAAGAAGTCCAACCTGGCGGCGGCGGTTGCGATCTGCTCGGCCGCGAAGGTGTCGAACATCGCCCGTTTGGTGAAGATGGATCGTGCGATCGCGGTCTCGCCCGAGTTGCTCGACCTCGACCCGTGGATCCTCAACACCCCCGCTGGGATCGTAGACCTCCTCACCGGCCAGGTGCGCGAGCCGGACCCCGATCTGCTCTGCACCCGTAGCGTCGCAGTGGCCCCCGATCAGTGCCCGACGCCCCTCTGGGACAGCTACCTCATTGAAGCAACCGCCGGGGATCGCGGGCTCCAGCAGTACCTCCAGCGGCTCTCAGGGTATGCCCTCACGGGCTCGGTGAGGGAGCACCAGTTCACTTTCATTCACGGAACGGGAGGGAACGGGAAGGGGATTTTTCTTGGCGTACTGATGGGGATCCTGGGGACGTACCACCGAAATTCTCCGATGGACACATTCGTCGCGAGCCACACTGATCGTCACCCGACGGAGCTCGCGATGCTCGCCGGCGCCCGCCTGGTCACCGCGAGCGAGACCGGGGCCGGGAAAGCGTGGGACGAGCCGAAGCTGAAGCGGATGACGGGCGGCGACCCGATCACGGCCCGTCATATGCGCGAGGATTTCTTCACATACCTCCCGCAATTCAAGCTGGTCTTCATCGGGAACCACAAGCCGGAGATCAGGAACCTCGACAAGGCGATGCGTCGACGGACGCACCTCGTGCCGTTCACAGTGACGCCCCAGATCGACGACAAGGAGCTTGGTGTCAAGCTGCGAGAGGAGTGGCCCGGGATCCTGGCGTGGATGATCGAGGGTTGCCTCAAGTGGCAAAAGCTGGGGCTCCTCCCGCCGCAGAGCGTGCTCGATGCGACCGAAGACTACTTCGATGAATCGAACCCGGTCGGGCAGTGGCTCGAGGAGTGCTGCGAGCCGGCGGGGGTGGATGAATGGATCCCGTTGGTGACGCTCTTCGATTCGTGGAGGGAGTGGCAGCACCGGCGGGGCGACCAGTACGTGGGGAAGATCCAGCGGCTAGGGAGCGAGCTCGCGACGCAGTATGCGAAGCGGAAGAACCCCAGGAAGCGTGTCGTGGAATTCGCCGGTCTCAAAATCAACGGGAAAGACCCTCTGGAGGGTATAGCATGACCCAGGTGTTGCCCACCGATGCACGAGCACGAAAGGACACCCCAATCACCACCGGCGTCCTCGACTACTTCCCGCGCGCCCTGGCGGCGATCGCCCGCGTCTCCAAGGCCGGGAACGACCAGCATAACCCCGGCCAGCCCCTCCATTGGGCCCGGGAGAAGTCGACCGACCACGCTGACTGCATCGTGCGCCACCTCCTCGAGCGCGGGACTGTCGACAACGACGGCCAGCGGCATAGTGCCAAATTGGCCTGGCGGGCCCTGGCCCTGCTCGAGACCGAGCTCGAGCGGACGGCCCCCGCCGCCTGGGAGGACCAGCTCCTGCTTGACCTGGTCGGCCTCCCTGGGGTCTCCCGGGTGACCCTCTTCTCGTAAAAGCCGGGGTTGACTCCTGTGCCCATGGGCAGTACTGTGTAGGTAGTGATGTGTGCTCGGCGCCAGCTAATCCCGGGGGTGATTCCCTCGGTGCAAAGGCGGGGCTCATCGTACCCCTCATGTGGCGTTTCTCGGAGTGGTCGCAGGCAAGCCATCCGTGAGGATCGCGTGACCGTAGAGATAGGGACACCACGAGTACGCATCATCCGGGGGTTGACTCCTGTGCCCATGGGCAGTATTATGATGTGGGCACAGGAAACCACCCTGACGGGAGCTACACCATGCGCCACACATCCCCAGCCGAGATCGAGCACCCCGAGGCCTACGCGGCCGCCATCAAGCGCAATATCCACGGCCGCGCCAACGCCAAGCGGTTCGGGCTCTGGAAGACGGCCTACCCGCACCTCTACGAGTGGTACAATTTCCTCAACCAGCAGTGGGACGGGACGCACGATGAGGAGAGCGGAGCCCCCATCTACACCCCGCGCATGAAGCACCCGCTCGGCACGTTTCCGGCGTTCGCCAGGAACTCGTTCGAGGAGTGGGGCGCCCCGTCCGAGAAGGCCACCGCCATCCTCCAGCGGATCTTCGACGAGCGCACGGCGAACCTGGGCAAGCGGGCCGAGGAGCGGGCCGCTGAGGCCGCGAGCGC
>JACDEE010000036.1:5028-6204 GCA_013816585.1 Sphingosinicella sp.
GTGGCCTTCGAGACGCCGGGCCGGCCGGTGCTGGTGAGCGACTACTCTGACGTGGAGGTGATAGCCCAGGGGTGAACGCCCCCTTGCAGGCCCCGAGCTGATCTATGAGATTATGGGGTGGCCCCCACATCCGGCGGGCCACCCCACTCTTAACTGGAAGAACCCTATGGCCCTAACCCGTGCGAACGCTCGCGTTGCTCCTGGCACTCCTCTTCGCCCCCGCCCTAATCATTGGCCAAGTACCTGACAGCCTCCAGTCTGCGCTCCGGTCCTACGAGTCGCCGGTGTCACCCCTGATGATGGTGATGAATCGTGCGCTGGTCTTTGAGCTGGATACCCTGCTGGTCGAGCAGTATGACCCGCCGGCAGAGTATGACGTGTGGTGGGAGGAGGTCAAGCAATGCACTGAGCTCGACTCGGGTATCGAGGTCCGCGCGGCCTGGGGTTGGCTGACGATGCCGGGCGATGCGTTCACGATCGCCGGCGACGGGCCATTCGGCGGGTGGACGTCGACAGAGACGCATGCCGTGGTCATACTCCAGAAGTACCGCAACAGCAAGCGGCTCGTGCAGCATGAGATGGTACACGTCCTGATGCACGAGAATAACCTGAAAACGGGCCACGACTCGGGGCACTTCGAGATGTGTGGATTGCAGGCTCAATGAAGTTGACGATCGAGCAGTCAGGTGGATCCGAAGACGGTCAGGTCTCGCCGTTCGAGCTCAAGCCTGGTGATATGATCGCATGGCATGATGGGCCGGCTCCTGTGAAAGAGACCGACCCTCCGGTGGTGACGTTCAGGCTACTGGCCGAAGATGCGATCCATGTTGTCGTGAGGATGCGTTAGAAGCCTAGCAGGCTCCCCTCTTCTTCCTTTTCTTGCTGGCTTAGTAGACCACCACCCACCCCAATACCACCGATCGCGGCGAGCGGAAATTCGCCGCGTATGAATCCCCGTAAAGCCTGCGCGCGTGAGATACCGCGCTTCTGGGCGGTGAGTGCGATTCGTTCGTTGTAGAGCGGAATGAGTCCTCGTATGTCCTTAATGCCCGTCTGCTCCGCGCCGCCTACCCATCCAGCTGCCATAAATGGGGCGCCAGGCAGGCTTCGCTTTTCCGCTTCGTGGAGGATCCGATCTTCGATTGGTGCGTAGGATGCCTTGGATGGCGAGCTGGA
>JACDEE010000001.1:0-12500 GCA_013816585.1 Sphingosinicella sp.
CTTCAGCAAATTGAAGCACTTCCGCCGGATCTCCACGCGCTACGACAAGCTCGCCGACAACTTCCTCGCCATGGTCAAGCTCGCCTCAATGCGCCTGTGGTTGCGCGCTTATGAGTCTATGGCCTAGCCTGCCAAGTATCTCCAATCCGGCCGCGCAATGCTCGATCGGATCGGCGGCGTGGCGCTCGGGATATTTGTAGCGATCCAGATGATGTTTGAACGGACCATCATTTTCACTAATCAGCTTTTCGGCGCAGGCCGCGTCCGCCAGCAGCCAGCCTTCGGGATCGTTTCTAGTCAAAGCCCATCGCATGATGTCGAGGCTTTCGTCGATCACCTCACCACCCAATACCAGCACCGGGACGGTCGCCTTGGGCGAGGCCTCGATCAGTTCTTTGGGTTTGTTGGAAAGCTTCACTTCGCGAAGCACGCAGGCCGATCCGCTGCTCACCAGGGCCAGGCGCGCCCGCATCGCATAGGGGCAGCGCCGGAAGCTGTATAAAATGGGCAGCTCAGGCAAGGTCGGCCGGGGCCGCTGGTTGCTGCGGGCCGATATGCTGGGCGCCGCGGCTGTCAGCCAGCTTCACCTGCCGATGGCGCTCGGCATAGCCTTGCCGCCGTTCCGCATCCCGGCTGTCGAAGCAGGACGGACAGCTGACGCCCTCTTCATATTGGTCCGAAATCTTTTCCTCTGCGCTGACCGGCATCCGGCACGCGTGGCAGATATCGAAACTTCCCTGGGCGAGGCCGTGGGTTAGGGAAACGCGCTGGTCGAAAACGAAGCATTCACCCTGCCAGAGGCTTTCTTCCTCCGGCACCACTTCCAGATATTTGAGAATGCCGCCTTCCAGATGATAGACTTCTTCAATTCCTTCCGCCTTCAGCAAGGCGGTCGCCTTTTCGCAGCGAATTCCGCCAGTGCAGAACATGGCGACTTTTGGCTTTGCCGCCAGCGACGATCGCCGATCGCGAAACCAGCTGGGGAAATCGCGGAAACTCTTCGTCCCCGGATCGATCGCGTTCCGGAAGCTGCCAATTTCGACTTCATAATCGTTGCGGGTGTCGATGACGACCACTTCGGGATCTAAAATGAGCGCGTTCCACTCCTCAGGGGGGACATATTGACCAACGCCGTTCAAGGGACTGATGTCGGGCTCCCCCATCGTCACGATCTCTGGCTTGATCTTCACCTTCATCCGGTGAAACGGCTTTTCGGCCGTATGACTGTCCTTGACCGCCATAAGCTTGCATCCGGGGAGCGATCGGATCAGGCCGATTATCGCCTCGACCGCGTCGTGGCTGCCGGCGATCGTGCCGTTAATCCCTTCTGGAGCCAGGATCAGCGTCCCGCGAATACCCAGCCGGCCGCAAGCCGATTGCAGCGTGGATCTGATGCCGGCGCAGTCATCGAGCCGGGTGAATTGATAAAGACTGGTGACTCGGATATTCGGCCCGCCTCCTTCAGCCGGCCGTTCCGATTGTCCTGGAGGAGCATCCTTGCTCAAGCTCATTTCTCCTGCGTCGGGCGAGGCTGCCGCGGGCAACGGCGCATAGTCTAGCCGATCAACCATCGCCGTCGCCATGCCTTCATAGCCTAGCTCGCGAGCCTGCCGGGTAGCGGTTGTTCCTATAGCGGCCGTTTCGGGTGGATTGTTCATCCCGGAATAATGCCTGGCCGACCGCTACCGCAGTAGCGCCACGGCTTCGTCTAACAGTTCCGCCGAGGCCGCTGCGATTATATTTCCTTTAGAAAGATCGGCCTCGCCGCGCCAGTTGCTGACGGCGCCGCCGGCGGCGGTCACGACGGGAACAAGCGCGTTTAAATCATGCGGCGCAAGACCGCTTTCGACGACCAGATCCAATCCGCCGCTGGCGACCTTCGCATAAGCGTAACCGTCCAGCCCGTAACGGGTCAGCCGCGCAGATCGCCTGATCCGATCAAAGCCTTCCCTTTCCTGGGCGGAGAACAAATAGGGGTCAGTCGTAGACAATCGAGCCTCGCTCAACGATCGGCACCTACTGGTAGCGAGCCGGCTTCGGCTCGAAGACGTGATCAGCAGTCCGTTCGCACCATGGCCGATGTAGCGTTCGCCGAGCCGCGGCGCATCGATCACCCCCACCAATGGTCGCCCCTCTTCCAACAAGGCCACCAATATTGTCCAGGTCGGAAGGCCGGAGATGAAGGAGCGGGTGCCGTCGATCGGGTCCAGGCTCCAGCAATAAGGGCCAGCACCAGCCTTCCGACCAAACTCCTCCCCTTCTATCCCATGATCTTTCCAGCGTTCCTCGATCAACGCTCGCATGGCCAGCTCGGATTCCCGATCTGCGCGAGTCACCGGGTCGAAAGGGCCTTCATCGCGCTTGTTCATCACATCCCATTCGCTCTCGCTCCACCGCAGCGCCGCGGCACGGCCCGCATCGGCCACCTCTTCGGCAAAGTCGGCGAAAATCTGGAGATCGCTCACTTCGCCCGCTCCGAATTCCGTGTCTGGAGAATCTCGATGATATCGCTCCAGGAAAATCCCCGCGCCTCCATCAATACTGCCAAATGGTAGAGAAGGTCCGCGACTTCGCCGGCACATTGCTGCGGCGAGGAGCTGATCGCGGCCAGCGCCACCTCGACGCCTTCCTCGCCCACCTTCTGGGCGATCCGCGCCGGGCCCTGTTCCAGCAGCCGGCGTGTATAGCTATCCTCGCCGCCAGCGGTGGCTCGTCCGGCGACGATGCGCGAGAGGTCGGCGAGCCAACCCGGGCCGGCAATGGCCACGTCGCCAAAGCAGCTTGCAGTGCCGAGATGGCATGTAGGCCCCTCCGGCTCGGCGATAACGAGCAAAGCGTCGCCATCGCAATCGGGGTATATCGAGGAAACTCGCAGGACGTTTCCGCTCGTCTCACCCTTTGTCCAAAGTCTGTTTTTCGACCGGCTCCAGAATGTCACCGAGCCGGTGGCCAATGTCTCCCCCAATGCTTCCGGGGTCATATAGCCGAGCATGAGCACGCGCCCCGAGAGGCGGTCCTGGACCGTGGCGGGAAGGAGGCCGTCCATCTTCTCCCAGGCAAGTAAGGCCGCGTCCTTGGCCGTCAGAGGCGCATTTCGATCCCGCATTTTGCGAGGAACTCCTTTAGATCCGGAATGGCGATAAGTCGGTCGTGGAACACGCTTGCGGCAAGGGCTCCGCTGGCGGACGAGAGGAGGAAGACGTCACGAAAATGCTCTAATGCTCCCGCTCCTCCCGAAGCAATTACGGGAATGTCTACAGCCTCTGCAACCTCGCGAACGTGATTGATATCATAGCCCTGGCGCACCCCATCACGCAGCATGCAATTGAGGACGATTTCGCCCGCGCCGCGCGCGGCCGCCTCTCTGGCCCAGTCCAATGTTGTTCGCCCCGAATCCCGTGCAGCGTCGGGCGAACCGGTATATTGCTTCACCGCATGGCCGCCTTCCACGGCCATACTGTCGATACCGATGACGACACACTGACTGCCGAAGTCGCGCGCGATTTCGCCGATGAGCTCCGGGCGCTCCAACGCGGGCGAGTTGATCGAAATTTTGTCCGCCCCTGCATCGAGACATGCTGCGGCACTATCCCGGTTGCGGATGCCGCCCGCCACGGTGAAGGGGATATCGATGATGCGGGCAATTCGCCCAACCCATTCCAGATCGAGGCTTCGACCCTCCGGACTTGCGCCGATATCGTAAAAGACGAGCTCGTCAGCGCCCTCGTTTCTGTAGCGCAGGGCCTGATCGATAATATCCCCTGCATCGCGATGGTCGCGAAACCGTACGCCTTTGACGATGCGTCCGTCCTTCACGTCGAGGCAAGGGATGATCCTACGCGACGGCACGAAGCGCCTCCGCCACGGTGAACCGGCCTTCCCACAGCGCCTTGCCCACGATCACGCCCGCAGTGCGAAGGCTCTGTAGGTCCTCAAGCGAGGCCACCCCGCCCGATGCCTGGATTTGCGCATGAGGCAGACGCTCGGCCGCTTCTTGCAACAACGAGAGATTCGGGCCGGCGAGCATGCCGTCCACACCAATATCGGTCAGGAGCAAGTGGCGAACCTGAGGATAGAGAGAAGCCGCATCCCATAGCGACATTTCGGAAGCCTCGGTCCATCCGTTTGTCACCACTATAGGCAGGCCCCCCGCCAGCCGAATGTCGAGCGAAAGAATGATCCTGTCGCTTCCAAATTCGTCGAGGAAAGCCGCGGCGCGCTCCGGCTGCTTGATGGCGAGGCTGCCGATTACGACGCGCTCCACGCCGGCATCCAGCATCCGCGCGACGTGCTCGCGCGTCCGGAAACCGCCGCCGACCTGCAGCTTCAGCTTCGCCTCCCGCGCCAATCGGCCGATCAACGCATGCTGGGCCGGCTCGCCCGCTTTGGCACCGTCCAGATCGACAACATGCGCCCATTCGGCGCCTTCGGCGGCGAAATCGGCCAGCGCGTCGGCGGGATTGGCGGCATAGCCCGTCACTTCGTCAAATCTGCCCTGCCGCAGCCGCACGACGCGGCCGCCCATCAAGTCCATTGCGGGATAAAGGATCATGCGCTGAGCCACGCCTGCAGGAAGCGAGCGCCGGCTTCTCCGGATCGTTCGGGGTGGAATTGCGCACCGCTGAAATTTTGCAGCGAGATTATCGCGGGGATGTCCCGGCCATATTCCGCCGAGGCACGCGTCGCTGGCCCGAAATCGCAAGCGAAGCTATGCGCGAAATAGACGTAATCCCCCTCCCGCAGTCCGATATTCGGATCCGATACTTTGAGGCGGCTCCAGCCCATATGCGGTACCGGGCGTCCCTTGGAGGATTCCAGCCTGCGCACCCGGCCGGGGATGATGCCAAGGCAGGCGGTCTCGCCTTCCTCGCTCGCCTCGAACAAAAGCTGCATACCAAGGCAGATGCCGAGCACCGGCTGGCGAAGCGACTTGAGCGTCCCGGCGAGCCCGAGCGCGTCGATCCGGTCCATGGCGTATCCGGCCGCGCCGACGCCGGGAAGCACGACCCGATCGGCGGCCGCGATCTGCTCCGGATTGGAGGTGACCAAAGGCGTCTCGCCGAACCGCTCCAATGCCATGGCGACCGATCCGAGATTCCCGCAGCCCAAATCGACTAGGGCCACGCTCACAGCATTCCCTTCGTGCTGGGCACGTCTCCGCCCTCCACCCGGATCGCCTGTCGAAGCGCACGGCCGAACGCCTTGAAGCACGCCTCCGTCTTATGGTGGTCATTTTGGCCTGACACCCGCACATGGATGGCGGCGCCGAGACTTTCGGCGAGCGACCGGAAGACGTGGCTCGTCATCTCCGTTGGATAATTGCCGATGTGGCTCGCCTCGAACCGTCCTTCGAATACGCCGCACGGCCTCCCCGAAAGATCGATCAGCACGTGCGCATCGGCCTCATCCATCGGCAGGGCGAAGCCAAACCGGCCGATGCCCTGTCGCTTCCCAAGCGCGCGCGCCAGCGCACTTCCAAAGGCTATGGCGCAATCCTCGATGCTATGATGACCATCGATGTCGAGATCGCCATCGCACGACAGGATCAGCGAGAAGCCGCCATGTGCCGCTACCTGGTCGAGCATGTGATCGTAAAACGGGATACCGGTCGCGATCCGCCGCGGCGCGGACCGGTCCAGATCCACCGCCACCGCGATGCTCGTCTCCCTCGTGTCCCGCGCAACCTCCGCCCGGCGACCCTCAACACAGGTTATGCCAACGCCCAGGGCTGCCAGCACCGCCTCATTTTCTTCAGGCGTGCCGATGGTGAGCCGGACTCCGCCAGCGGCCGCAGTCTCCCGGAATCGGACGCGGATACCCAGTTGATCGAAGCGCCGTGCCAGCGCGGGGGCATCCTCCACCTCGAGAAAGAGGAAATTGCCTCCGCCATTCCGGACCGTGCGCACCAGTGGTGAGGCCGCAAGGCGGTCGGCCATTCGTGCGCGCTCCGCCTTGATGCGGTCGATCCGGTCCTGGTGCACCGCGCGCCGCGCCGGTGCCAGTGCGACGAGCGCGGCCTCGATCGACAGGGTCGGCAGCGGGTAAGGCGGCAGCGCCCGCCGAAGAACGCCGATCATTTCGGCATTTGAGATAGCAGCTCCGATCCGCGCTCCGGCCAGTCCATAGGCTTTCGAAAGAGTTCGAAGCACCACCAAATTGGCTCGCTTCGCTGCCTCCTCGGCAAGGCTCCGCAACTCTGAAAATTCGATATAGGCTTCGTCGACGACGATGATCGTGTTCGGAAGCGCCTCGGCAATCTCCAGCAACTGCGCGGGCGGCACGGGATTTCCCGTCGGATTGTTCGGCGAGCAGATGAACGCAAGCTTGAGGGCGGGCTCCGCACGAGCCGCTTCGAGGAAGGCGCCGGTGTCGAGGTCGAAATCCTTCGTCAGTTGCGCATTCGCCACGCGCGCACCCTGCAAATGAGCAAAATGGGCGTATGCGGAGAAGGTAGGGGCCGCGACCAGGATGGCGTCCTCCCCCGCCCGGCAGAAAGCGCGAACGAGAAGATCGATCGCGTCGTCGGCGCCGCGCGTCACGACCAACTGGTCGGGAGCGACGCCGTATAGGCTCGACATGATCCGGCAAAGACGCACTGGCTGCGGCTCGGGATAGCGATTAATCCCGGCATCCAGCGCCGAGGAGCTGAGCGGCGGGAATGGATTTTCGTTGGCGTCCAGGCTGATGATGTCGCCGGTCCCGGTGTCACGCGTTCCGATGTCGAAAGGCGGCAGCGCGAGCAATTCGGGCCGGGCCAGACGGAGTGCAAGGGAACTCATGCCGGCACCCGTTCGCGGCGCGCTTCGGCCGCCCTTGCATGCGCCTCAAGCCCTTCCAGCCGCGCCAGCATTGCCGCCGGGCCAGCAACACGGCCCGCCGCCTCCCGCGTCAGCGTTTGCACGCTCATCGACTTCAGGAATGTGTAGACAGAGACGCCGCTCCACGCCCGAGCGGCGCCGTCCGTCGGGAGCACATGGCTCGATCCGGCCAGATAGTCGCCGAACGCCTCGGCCGCATCCGATCCGGCAAAGACCGCGCCAGCGCTCCGGATGCGAGGGACGAGCCTATCCGCGTAGGGCAATGCCAGCGATAGATGTTCGGGTGCATAGGCGTTAGCGACCTCCAATGCTTGATCGACGTCGGTGGTGAGAATGATGCGGGCGTTCATAAGCGCGGCCTTTATGGTCTCAGCTCTGGGAAGCAGCTTCGCCTGGGCCAGAACCTCGCGCGCCACCTCGGCCGCTAGGATTTCGCAGTCGGTCACAAGCAGTACCTGGGCGGCGGCATCATGCTCGGCCTGGCTGAGCAGATCCGATGCCACGATTGCAGGATCGGAACCTTCATCGGCGATCACCAACAATTCGCTTGGACCGGCCGGAAGGTCGATCGCCGGCCCCCCGGACAAGGAGGCTACATAGGTTTTGGCTTCCGCCACCCAGCTATTGCCTGGACCGCAAATCTTGTGGACCGCCGGGATGTCGCCCGCGCCAAAGGCCAATGCCGCGATCGCCTGCGCTCCGCCGACGGTCCAGATTCCCTCGATTCCGCACAGTTGCGCAGCCAGGGCGACCGCGGGATCCAGCCCTCCTTCCGGCCGCGGCGGCGTGACAACGACGATTGCCTCAACCCCCGCTGCCTGCGCCGGGAGGGCCAGCATCAGCAGGGACGAAAAGAGCGGCGTTCGTCCACCCGGCACATAGAGGCCAACGCGCTCGATTGGGCGCCACACTTTTCGTACGATCATGCCCGGAAGCGTCTCCACCTCCTGTTCGGCGGGTCTGCTGCGTTCGTGGAATAATGTAATGTTGCGTGCGGCAAGCTCGATCGCCTCGACCTGGGCCGGCTCAAGCTTGTGGCGTGCCTCGGCGGCTGCGGCAGCGACGGGCTCCAATCGCGGCGGCTCCCCGTCGATACGTATTGCCTCGGCCACCAGCGCGTCCCAGCCGCCTTCCCGCACCCGCCCGACGATCGCTCGCACAGCCTCTTGCAGGGCAATGTTGCTGCGCTGATCAGGTCGCTCCAGTGCCTGGCGCCGTTCAGCCAAGTTGAGCCGGTTCCAATCGAGGATCTTCACATCATCATCTTTTCGATCGGGAGGACGAGAATGGCCGACGCGCCATTGGCCTTCAGTTTTTGGAGCGTCTCCCAGAAAACCGATTCCTGGCACACCGCATGGACGGCGAAATGACCTGGCCGTTGGTGAAGAGGCAGAATGGTCGGAGCTTCCGCCCCGGGAAGAAGCGCGCTGATTGCCGCCAGCGCCTCCCCGGGCGCGTTCAGCATGATATATTTTGATTCTTTCGTCGCGGTTACGCCATCGATGCGGCGGAGCAAGTTGGCGACCTGCTCCTGCTTGGCCGCGGCGATCGGCGCGCCCGCCTGGATCAGCACAGCCTCGCTCTCAAACACCGTCTCGAGCGCGCGTAGACCGTTGGCGTCCAGAGTGGCCCCTGTGGATACGAGATCGCAAATGAACGGAGCGATCTGAAGCCGCGGCGCGAGTTCGACTGCGCCGCTCATCTTCACGACCGTCGCCGCGATCTGTCTTTCGTCCAGAAAATGCTGAACGATGTGCGGATATGAAGTGGCGATCCGCGCCCCTTTCAGCGATTCAATCCCCTTCCACGGTGCGGTTTCGGGAGCCGCGAGCTTCAGTGTGCAACGGCCGAACCCGAGCTGGGCGATAATTTCACAGCGGGCTTCCGACTCGCCGAGTTCGAACTCACGCAAGACGTTACCGCCAACGATGCCCAGCTCGCAGACGCCGTCGGCGACGAACGTGGGTATGTCATCATCCCGTACGAGCATCAGATCGGCAGGGAAATTCTCCACCCGCGCCGTCAACTCATTCTTCCCGCTCTGTATCCTGAAGCCCGCATCGCGCAGAAGGGCGCGGCTAAGCTCCGAAAGTCGCCCCGACTTTTGAATGGCGATGTGAAGACGCGAGGCGTCAGCCAGCATTGTCGTGCTCCATCGCATCGAGGGCGCGACGGTAGCCGAGGTGCGGTTCCTGCTTCAAAAAGCGGGACACACGTACAATCGTTGTCGTGCTGACCCCGGTCGCCTCCTGAATTTCGCGATAGGATAGTTGGTTCTGGTCGAGCAGGCGCGCGACGTGCCACCGCTCAGCGAGCGTCCGGACCTCTGCGGGGGTGCACAAATCATCCAGGAGCCGCCGCATTTCCTCAATATCGCGGGGAGTGAGGAGCGCCCCGCAAAGGTCATCCCGGAGCTTGCCGACATCGCGCGACGGCGTCACTTTCAATCTCGGGTCATTCATAATTCGTTCCAGCGTGATAACACAGTAGAACGATGCGAGTAGCGAAGCTTCGGGGTGATGGCAAGCCCTGCGGCCAACCATTATCGCTATTTTACTTTGGTCGTGGAGAGACGCCGTTCGGCGACACGCCGCCCTCTTGTGGGTGATTTGGCGACGGCCGTGGGAGGTTAGGTTTTTCCCAGGCGCTCATCCTGCTCCCGACGAGCAGTGGGAATGATCCGCCGCAGGCACAAAAAAACCGCCACGGCTTTCGCCTGGCGGTGTGTTTGTATTGGTTGCGGGAGTAGGATTTGAACCTACGACCTTCAGGTTATGAGCCTGACGAGCTACCGGGCTGCTCCATCCCGCGCCAATAACCTTCTCCTCCCGCGAGGGAGGGAAGACATGTGAATGGGTTCAAATAGCAAATCCAAAATTTCCCATGCGCCGGCTACAAAGCCTGGCGGCGACCTACTCTTCCATTGCTTAAGCAATAGTACCATCGGCGCAGTCTGGTTTCACGGCCGAGTTCGGGATGGGATCGGGTGGGTCACAGACGCTATGACCACCAAGCTATGAAGCCGGCGCATAAGAAATTGGGTTTGCTAGAAATCGTGCACATTAATGTCTGCTGTTCAGCGACAGAATGGATCTTGTTTCCAAGCTTCCACGAACCACGCATGAAGCGTGCCTCGTCGGAGGCTCAGCTACGTCCAAACCTGTCGTTGATGGTGGGATTCATCAAGCGCGAATAGAGCAATTAGGACCGGTTAGCTCCATGGATTACTCCACTTCCACATCCGGCCTATCAACGTCGTGGTCTTCGACGGCTCTGTGATATCTTATCTCGAGGGAGGCTTCCCGCTTAGATGCTTTCAGCGGTTATCCCGTCCATACATAGCTACCCTGCTGCACCGTTGGCACGATGACAGGTCCACCAGAGGTATGTTCAACCCGGTCCTCTCGTACTAGGGTCAACTCCTCTCAAATATCGACGCCCACGGCAGATAGGGACCAAACTGTCTCGCGACGTTCTGAACCCAGCTCACGTACCACTTTAATTGGCGAACAGCCAAACCCTTGGGACCTGCTCCAGCCCCAGGATGTGATGAGCCGACATCGAGGTGCCAAACAACCCCGTCGATATGAGCTCTTGGGGGTTATCAGCCTGTTATCCCCGGCGTACCTTTTATCCGTTGAGCGATGGCCCTTCCACGAGGGACCACCGGATCACTATGACCGACTTTCGTCTCTGCTCGACTTGTCAGTCTCGCAGTCAGGCGGGCTTATGCCATTGCACTCTAACAGTCGGTTTCCAACCGACCTGAGCCCACCATCGCGCGCCTCCGTTACTCTTTAGGAGGCGACCGCCCCAGTCAAACTACCCGCCACAGAGGGTCCCTGTTCCGGCTTACGGAACGAGGTTAGACATCAGAAAACAACAGGGTGGTATTTCACATTGTGGCTCCACCAGAGCTGGCGCCCTGGCTTCAAAGCCTCCCACCTATTCTACACAGTTCTTTCCTAATGCCACTCTGAAGCTGCAGTAAAGGTGCACGGGGTCTTTCCGTCTAACCGCGGGTACTCCGCATCTTCACGGAGAATTCAATTTCGCTGAGCAGGTGTTGGAGACAGTGGGGAAGTCGTTACGCCATTCGTGCAGGTCGGAACTTACCCGACAAGGAATTTCGCTACCTTAGGACCGTTATAGTTACGGCCGCCGTTTACCTGGGCTTCATTTCGGAGCTTTCACCCCTCCACTTAACCTTCAGGCACCGGGCAGGCGTCAGACCCTATACGTCGTCTTGAAGCCGACTTAGCAGAGTCCTGTGTTTTTGCTAAACAGTCGCTACCCCCTGGCCTGTGCCCCCTCAAAGCGGTTGCCCGCGATGAGGGCCTCCTTCTTCCGAAGGTACGGAGGCAATTTGCCGAGTTCCTTCAACACCCTTCTCTCAAGCGCCTTGGTATACTCTACCTGACCACCTGTGTCGGTTTCGGGTACGGTCTATACGGTGGGGCTATTTCCTGGAACCTCTTCGAAGCCCTCCCAATCCGTTAAGGGAGAACAACTTACGAGATCCGTCACACACCACCAGGTACTGGAATATTAACCAGTTTCCCATCGACTACCCCCTTCGGGCTCGTCTTAGGGGCCGACTCACCCTGCGCGGATTAGCCTTGCGCAGGAACCCTTGGTCTTTCGGCGACAGTGCATCTCACACTGTTTATCGCTACTCATGTCTGCATTCGCACTTCCGATACCTCCACGGTCGGTTACCCTCCCGCTTCAACGGCTTACGGAACGCTCCGCTACCGCTTGATCGTAAACGATCAAACCCTAAGCTTCGGCACGTATCTTGAGCCCCGTTACATCTTCGCCGCAGGACCTCTTATTTAGACCAGTGAGCTGTTACGCTTTCTTTAAAGGATGGCTGCTTCTAAGCCAACCTCCTGGTTGTTTTGGAAGTCCCACATGCTTTCCCACTTAGATACGATTTGGGGGCCTTAGCTGTAGGTTAGGGCTGTTTCCCTTTTGACGACGGACCTTAGCACCCGCCGTCTGTCTCCCGGATATTACTCGATGGTATTCGGAGTTTGGTTAGGTTTGGTAGACCTCGCGGCCCCCTAGCCCATCCAGTGCTCTACCCCCATCGGTATTCGTCCGAGGCACTACCTCAATAGTTTTCGCGGAGAACCAGCTATTTCCCGGCTTGATTGGCCTTTCACCCCTAAACACAACTCATCCGGTAACTTTTCAACGTTAATCGGTTCGAGCCTCCAGTGGGTGTTACCCCACCTTCACTCTGGTCATGCCTAGATCGCCGGGTTTCGGGTCTAATGCATCAAACTCAGTCGCCCTATTCAGACTCGCTTTCGCTGCGCCTACACCTACCGGCTTAAGCTTGCTTGATACATTAAGTCACAGACCCATTATACAAGAGGTACGCTGTCAGGCCTCAAGGGCCCTCCAACTGATTGTAGGCAACCGGTTTCAGGTACTGTTTCACTCCCCTCATCGGGGTGCTTTTCACCTTTCCCTCACGGTACTTGTTCACTATCGGTCATACACGAGTATTTAGGCTTCGAGGGTGGTCCCCCGATGTTCAGACAGAATTTCACGTGTTCCGCCCTACTCAAGTCCTGATACATCACTTTCGCATACGGGGCTGTCACCCGCTATGGCCATACTTTCCAATATGTTCTGCTAGTTGAATATCAGGCACTGGCCTGGTCCGCGTTC
>JACDEE010000001.1:15000-390192 GCA_013816585.1 Sphingosinicella sp.
ACCCTGGAATGGGCAACACCAAAGACCGGCTTCAAGGAGCCGTTCCTGCACATTACATATTACTGTGGATATGTATTGAGACATATAGGAACGGCTTAATTTAACCGATCTGACCAGGCCTTAAAACCCTGGCAGACCGGAGCCGCCGCCCACATGTCCCTTCATCTAAACCGACAATGTCAAAGAGCCAACGCCTCACCTTCCCCCTTTTACCGGGGCACCGGATTACCGATTGATGAGACGCGAACGGGTTGGGCCAGATGACCTGTCCCCGTCGGTGAAGGTCATATATGGAGGACTGATCCCCCGGTCAATGGCCTTTTTTGAAACCTTTCGAAGATTTCGAAGCAGGTAAGAACCAAAGGTTCCGATCTACCGCTCATGACAATTTGGGAAGGGCGGACCCTACCTTCAAGAGCTATGAGCCAAGAGATTTCAGAAAGTTTTCAACAACTAAGCGATGTCTTTCGGCGCCGCTTCGTCGTGGCAGCCATATGGAAGCCTGTTCCCCGACCGTCAACCGTCTTTTTCAAAAAAAACGGCCAATAACCGTCAAAATCGAGCCTGATCAGGCGGTTGTGCCGCTATCGATCAAGCCGAAAATCCCGCGAAACCGGGTCAGGTGCCCTGGATATAGCCGCGCATTGCCTCCGCTTCCTCTTCGATGCGCGCGATTCGGTAGGCCACCAGGTCTCCGATGGAGACGATTCCGATCAGGCGCTCGCCCTCCACCACCGGCAGATGACGGATCCGGCGCGCGCTCATTTGCGAAAGGGCCGAGAGGACGGGGACATCCGTTTCCACGCTGATGGCCGGCGCGGTCATCACCTTGTCCACCGGTCGGTCGAGGATCGAAGCGCCCTCGCTATCGAGGCAATATATAATGTCCCGTTCCGACAGGATGCCGACGGCTTTCCCGTCCCGGGTAACGGGCAGCGCCCCGATACGGTGCGCGGTAAGCTTTGCCACCGCCTCGCGGACGGTCGTGCCGCATTCGACGCTGACGACCTGATCGCCTTTGCGTCCGAGTATCGCCGAAATGGTCATGCCTTGATCCTCCTGGCTGACTTCTTTTTACACGACTTGTCTTGATGATCCCATGGGTCACGGCCAAAGGAGGCACATGCCCCGACATGATCCCGTCCCAAAGCTGCAGCCCGAGCCCGATTCGGCGGCAAAGCTTCACTATGAACGCACCGCCATCGCCTGGGCCCGGTACAAAAGGCTGATGCGATGGATGGCGATCGCGGCGGTAACCGCGGTACTGCTCGCCCTCATCTATCTGAAGAGCTCTGGCGTGCCCGTGCCGATCCATATGCTGATCGCCACGATCGCCGGGGTCGGTCTTTCGGTGCTGCTGGGCACCGCCCTGATGGGACTTGTCTATTTCAGCAATAATAGCGGACATGACGATGCCGCCCATCGCGGCCCGGCCGGCGATGGCAATGAAGGAAATGACCATGACCGAATCTGAGCGGCAGGAACCCATCTTGCGAGTCGTGCCCCGCCCGGGCGACATCAATTCGAACGGCCATATATTCGGCGGCTGGATTCTCAGCCAGATGGATATCGCCGCCGGAATCGTCGCCGGACGCGAGTCACAGGGCGCGGTAGCCACGGTCGCGATCGACGCGATGGAATTCATCGCCCCAATCCTTTTGCATGACATCATATCCATCTACGCGCGGATCGAACGGATCGGGCGCACCTCCATGGGCATAAAGATCGAGGTCGTCGCGGATCGCGACCGTGGCCAGCGTCAGGTAAAAGTAACCGAGGGCCTGTTCACGTTCGTCGCGCTGGACGCACAGCACAGGCCCCGGCCGGTCAAACAGGGATGATCCGCTTCTAGAAATCGACCTGGGCGCGCAGCGCGAACGTGTCGACGCTATATTTGCGCTCGTCGATAGGATTGGTCGAGCCAGGTCGAACCGCAGCGGCCGAGGGCCCGCCTTCGACATTGGCCCGCGCATATTGAAGCAGGAAGCGGACATAATCTTCCGGGATCCAGATCAGGCTGGCGAGATAGCCGGTCTGGGTTCCTCCGCGCGACAGATTGTTTGACGCGGTGGACGCCCCGCTATTGAAATTATTGGTAAAGCCCGATTGGAGGGCGTTCGTCGTCAGATCCAGATAATCATAACGGGCATTGATCTGGAGCGCGCCCGAACCGCCCTTGCTAAGTGGCTTCAGAACCTTGGTCCGGTCCCAAAGGCCATTTTTATAGCCGCGCGTTTCGCCGGTGAGGAAATAGCCGGCCTCTGCATACCAGCTGAAGAAGTCCGGATTTTCTGAAGCCACTAGGGCCGTGTTCGCGGTCGAAAAAGCGTCCAGGCCGGTCGCGACGTCGCCGCGTGAATAAGCGTTGACCTTGGTCCACTGGGCTTCGCCGGCAACATGCAGCGATTTGAAGATACCCCCCAGTTCGACACCGTAAATATTGTCGCTCTCAGCCGCGAACGACCCGGTATCGACAAAACGGACGTCGGTGGTCTGCAGGAACGGCCGCGCGCGATAGCGGGCCAGTTGGTTGGTGGAGGGCGCGCCGACCGACGTGGAGGCGACGCCGCCATTGTTGGTCTGGAATTCGCGATGCTGGGCGTTCACCCCCAGATGGAGCATTCCCCCCATGGCCTGCGGCGAATAAGTGGCCCGCGCCGCGGCGATCCAGCCATCATTATCCAGCGAGGCGTCAATCGAATGCGCGGCGAAGATACCGGCGTTGAGGCGCATGATGTTGGCCTGATCGGCAAGGCCGAGCGAGATGCCGAGACGGCGGGTGTGAGTGAAGGCATCGTTCATCTGCGCGCGTTCGAGGAAGCTGATGAAGCGCGAACTGGTCAGTTGCTCAAGGCTTTCGAACGGCTCGTGATTGCCGATCGCGATCGACCAGGGCTTACCCTTGGGCACATAGGTCAGGATCGCGTCGCCAAAGCCTATCGTCGAATTGGAGAAATCCATTTCGAACTTGTAGCCGAAATCGCCCGGGATCGTGCCCTCGGCCCCAAGTCGGATGCGGCGGACCCGGCTATTATAGCCAAGATTGCGGGTGGCGATCGCATCGTTCGGGTTTTCGACATAGCCGACATCATACTGAATGCGCCCGCGCGGTTTGAACGACCACCCGTTCGCTTTGTCCTCCAGCAAGGGAGCGCCCTTCCAGCTGGGAGTGACCACGCCAATTTGAGCTTTGAGCGAATCAAGCTGCGCCTGAAGCGCTTCCACCTGCGCCTCGAGGAATTGAGCCTTGGTGGCGGCCTCCTCCGGTGTCAGCGGCAGCGCCTCGTCCGCCGAAGTCTCGGGAGGCGCCGCATTGTCCTGCGCGAGAGCCGGCGTCGCCAGCATGAGCGTCGAACCGCCGGCCAGGAGCGCCAGCAGAAATGGCTTGTTCTTCATCTTAGCAATTCCCCAAAATTCGCCGCTAGGCGTAGGACGGCCGCGCGATGTTTCGATGACGCGGCCGTTACACTTTGATGACAATTGCGACGTTTTATTTGATCGAAGCGAGATTGAGCGGCGAAAGAGCCTTGGCCGTCTGGGCATTGCGCGCCCGCACCGCATCGGGAGCCGCGATCATCCCTCGCTGAACCAGATAACCGCCTTTGCCCCAGGCCGCCTCCTTGGTGAATTCGGCCACATAGGCCCGGATCGAGGGAATGGCGCGCGCATGCGCATTCTTCACATAGATATAAAGCGGCCGCGCGCCGGGATATTTGAAGCTGGCGATACTGTTATAGCTGGGCCCGATCCCGTTGATCGAAATCCCCTTCAGCTTGTTGGCATTTTCTTCGAGATAGGAATAGCCGAAGATACCCACCGCGCCGGGCGTTGCGGCAATCTTCTGCACGATCAGATTGTCGTTCTCGCCCGCCTGGATGAAGGCCTCGTCTTCGCGGACCCCGGTGCAGATCGCCTTGAATTTGGCCTCATTGCTCTTCTTCAGCGCCGCCATTCCGGCATTGGCCTCGCAAGGCGGGGTCATCAGCAATTCGCCGAGCGCATCTCGCGTGCCGCTGGTCGGCGGGGGACCGTAGACGCGGATCGGAATGGCCGGGAGCTTCGCATTGACATCCCTCCAGGTCTTGGCCCGATTGGGTTTGCCGAACGGCGTCTTGGCGATCGCCATATAGATGTCGCGCTGGCTAAGGCCCGAAAGCTGCCCGCTTTTGCCCATGGCGAGCACAATGCCGTCCATGCCGACCTGGATTTCGGTGATCTGGGTCACGCCGTTGGCGGCGCATAATTTGGTTTCGGACGCCTTGATCCGACGCGAGGCGTTGGCAATGTCCGGGAAGCGTTCGCCTATCCCCTGGCAGAATAGTTTCATCCCCGCGCCGGTGCCGGTGGATTCGATGATCGGCACCCCCATCCTTGGGTTCGCGCGCGCCATCCGTTCGGCGACCGCCTTGGCAAAAGGATAGACGGTGGAAGATCCTACCGCGCGGATCTGCGTCCTTGCGGCGGCGGGTGTTGGAAGCAGCATCGAGCCGCACAGCAAGGCCGTCACGGCCAAACGACGATTGAACATTGAAAAGGTCCCTTATTCGAACGGACGGAACTCCGCCCACAAGGCCTCGATTAGGATCGGATCGCTTCGCTTGCGTGACTCTTCTGTTTCGGATCGGTGACAATCGCCGAAGACAACAAAAAAAGGCGACAATCCGAAGATTGCCGCCCCTTCTGGTGATATTTGAAACCTCAGGCCGCCGGAGCGATCTCGGTATCGTCATTGTCCGTGCGAGGACGGCGCGTACGGCGGCGCGGAGCGCGAGCCGGTTCGTCGCTGTCGCTCACCGCAGCAACCGCAATGGCCGGCGGCAGGCTGTCGAGCGAGATACGCTCCTCGCCGGAATCGTCATCGTCGTTCCGCACCGGGCGCGCGCGCTGCTGGCGCGGGCGATCCTCGCCGTTCCGAGGCTGACGTTCGGGCCTTTCCTGGCGTTCGGGTCTTTCCTGGCGGTCAGGCCGCTCAGCCCGTTCGAAGCGAGGCTCGCGAGGGGCCCGATCCTCTCGAGATGAACGGTCTTCCGACGAAGAACGATCGTCCCGGGAGGATCGGTCTTCACGCGCAGGACGGTCGTCGTAGGAACGCACACGATCCTCGCCTTCATCCTGATCGCCGTCATCGGACGCGTTGACGCCCCCGTCCTGATCGTCATCCTGATCGGATTGATAATCGTCGCGCCGCGGACGCTGCTCATCGAAGCGAGCGCGGGTTTCGTTCAAGACGCGGAAATAATGGTCCGCGAACTGAAGATAATATTCGGTCTGGACCCGATCGCCGCCAAGCTGCGCGTCGCGCGCGAGAGCTTTATACTTCTCGTGAAGCTGGCTCGCATTTCCACGGGACCGGTTTTCCTGGCGATTGCCGGGGCTGGGCGCATTATTCGGCGTGCGGGGTCCGCCGCCACGACCGCGCCTGCGGCCGTTCTGACGATTATTGATCAAACTTTAGTCCTCGTCAAAGATGGTTTTATGGTGCCACTCCATCGGCCAGGCCCTTCCCGGCCGCTCATTCTGCACGACACCCGCGGCTGGCAGCCGCATCGCGGCTCCCGCCTCCTCACACCAGGATCTTCAAAAGACGCCAGAGCAATCGGGGGTCGGCAACGGGAAACCTCACGCGATAATTGCTGTGATTGGCCCCGTCCCTGCAGACCTATGTAGCTATACAAACTGACAAATCCAAGCAGAAAAGATCATAAATAGATCAACGACCTATCGTCAGGCAGCGGATATGACCGCCCAGATCGCGCCGCTCGCCTACCTTCAGCGCCATGTCGCTGAATAATAAGCCGACATCGGCCTCCTGCCCCGCGCCAATTTCGACGCAGGCGAGGCCGGCGGGAACAAGCAATCTGGCGATCTCCGGCGCCAGGCGGCGATAGGCCGAAAGGCCGTCGGCGCCCGCAAACAGGGCCTGATGAGGCTCCCATTCCATGACATCGACCGGCAAGGCGCAACCCGCCTCGACATAAGGCGGGTTGCACAGGATGAGGTCGAACCGTTCATCCAGCCCGGCCGCCCAGTCGGCGACCCGAAACGACGCTCGCCCCGAAAGGCCGAGCCGTTCAGCGTTGCGGTTCGCATAGGCCAGGGCTTCCTCCGAAATATCGACACCGACACCGCGCGCGCGCGGCCACTGATCGAGCGCGGCGAGCAGCAACGTCCCAGGCCCGGTGCCGAGGTCCAGCACCCTCGACGGCCCATCCTGCCCGAAATGGTCCAGCGCCGCCTCGATCAACGTTTCGCTGTCAGGGCGCGGCACCAGGGCGCCCGGCCCTACTTCCAGTTCGATCCTCCAGAAGGCGCGGCGTCCGATTATATAGGCGATCGGCTCTCCCGCCGAGCGGCGGTCCACCAGCCCATTAAAGGTTTCGGGGGGCGGTCGATCGAGATCCGACAGCAACAAGGCTTCGCGCTCCACGTCCAGCGCCTCCGCCATCAGGCATTCGGCATCAAGGCGCGGCGTGTCGCTGGTGGCTTTCAGCCGCGCCGCGGCGAGCGCCAGCGCCTCACGCGACGTCATCGAGGGCCGCCAGCCGCTCCGCTTCGTCCTCGGCGACCAGCGCCGACACCAATTCCCCGAGGCCAGGGCCCGCCAATATTTCGGGAAGCCGATGCAGGGTCAGATTGATCCGATGGTCGGTCACCCGGCCCTGGGGGAAGTTATAAGTGCGGATGCGTTCGGAGCGGTCGCCGGACCCGACCATCGACTTGCGCGCCCCGGCGCGCGCGCTCGCCAGCCGCTCCCGCTCCAGTTCATAAAGGCGGGTACGCAGCACCTTCAGCGCCTTGGCCTTGTTCTTGTGCTGCGATTTCTCATCCTGCTGGATCACCACCAGACCGGTGGGAAGATGGGTGATGCGGACCGCGCTGTCGGTGGTATTGACCGATTGCCCGCCGGGTCCAGAAGACCGATAAACGTCGATCCGAAGATCCTTGTCCTCGATATGGATATCGACCTCTTCGGCCTCCGGAAGCACGGCCACCGTCGCCGCCGAAGTGTGGATCCGGCCACCACTTTCGGTTGTGGGGACGCGTTGCACGCGGTGGACGCCGCTTTCGAATTTCATCCTCGCGAACACGCCTTGGCCGGTCACGGAGGCGACGACTTCCTTGAAGCCGCCAACATCGGACGCGCTCGCGGAAATCATCTCGACCCGCCAGCCCTGCTCTTCGGCATAGCGCTGATACATTCGAAACAGATCGCCGGCGAAAAGGGCCGCCTCATCGCCGCCGGTGCCGGCGCGAATCTCAAGCATGGCGGGGCGGTCGTCGGCGGCATCGCGCGGCAACAGCTTTAGCGCGAGCACCCGTTCGGCCTCGGGTAGCTTGCCTTCGATCTCCCGGGCTTCGTCCTCGGCCATCTCGCGCAATTCCGGATCCTCGGCCATGCCGCCGAGCACTTCCAACTCCGCGCGGAGCCGCCGGACTTCGCGCGCGGCCTCGGCCACCGGCAATATCTCGGCATAATCCTTGGAAAGCCTGACAAACTCGTCCGGCGCGAGGTCGGGCGCCGACATCGCATTCTGCAATTCGTCTCTGCGCGCCTCGATCGCCGCGATACGTTCGGCTGAAATGGAGATCATTTTCCGCCGACAGCCTCGGCCAGCGCCTCGATCGCGACCTGGCTCTGTTCGCCGCTCGCCATGTCCTTCAGCCCGGCTTCGCCCTGGTCGAGTTCATTATCGCCGATGATCACGGCATAACGCGCGCCGCGCGCCGCTGCCTTTTGCATCCGACGCTTCATATTGCCCTTATAGGCCATGTCGCAGGCGAGGCCGGCACGGCGGAGCGTAGCGGCAATGCCGATCGCCGCTGCTTCGGCCCGTTCGCCAAGCGGCACCAGCGCTACGTCCGGCTTCAGGGGTTCGGGGGCCGCTGCGAGCATCGAAAGCCGCTCTACACCGGCCGCCCAGCCTACTGCGGGCGTCAGTGGGCCGCCCATCGTTTCGATCAGGCCGTCATAGCGTCCGCCCGCAATCACCGCGCTCTGCGCGCCAAGATCCTCGGTCACGAATTCGAACGCCGTGTGGCGATAATAATCGAGCCCGCGCACCAGACGCGCGTCGCGGGTCCATTTCACGCCGGCGGCGTCCAGCCCAGAGGTTACCAGGGCGAAAAATGAAGCGGCATCCTCGCTCAGATAATCATCGACCGTCGGCGCACAGTCGACGATCGGGAAATCATTATGCTCCTTGCTGTCGAGGATGCGCAGCGGGTTCTTGTCCAGTCGCAGCCGGCTTTCATCCGAAAGGTCGAAGCGATGACTGGTGAAATGTTCGACCAAAGCGGCACGCCAGGCGTCGCGCGTCGCGGGATCGCCAAGCGTGTTGAGCTTCAATTCCACGCGGTCGGATATGCCGAGCTCTTCCAGCAATTGCGCGCCCATACCGATCAGTTCAGCATCCGAGGCCGGCTCGCCTGCGCCAATGATCTCGGCATCCAATTGGTGGAATTGGCGGAAACGCCCTTTCTGGGGCCGCTCGTAGCGGAATGCGGGGCCCCAGGTGGCGACCTTTAGTGGCGCATGCTGCTGCCAACCTTCGCTCAGATAGGCGCGGGCTATCCCGGCGGTGAATTCGGGGCGGAGGGTCAGCGAATCCCCACCGCGATCCTCGAACGTGTACATTTCCTTGGAAACTACATCGGTGGTTTCGCCAAGGGTGCGCGCGAAGACGGAGGTCGCTTCGAACACCGGCACTTCAACGCGCTGGAAGCCATAGAGACGCCGCACCCGGTCGAAGGCCGAAACCACGCTGTGGAAACGCTCGGCGGCCTCGCCCAGCATGTCTTGCGTTCCCCTGATGGCTTGAACTTTGTTGCTCATATGCGGCCGCCTTAGCATTTTTGCGTGGCGTGGAAAGCACTTCGGGCTTAAGGGCGGCGCCATCATGAACATCGAACTTATCCCGATCGGCGATGATCCGCCGAACAGCGTCAACGTCATCATCGAAGTCCCGGTGGGCGGCGAACCCGTAAAATATGAATTCGACAAGAAATCGGGCGCGATCTTCGTCGACCGCATCTTGCATACGCCGATGCGCTATCCGGCCAATTACGGATTCATCCCGCACACTTTGTCGGCCGATGGCGATCCACTGGACGTGATGGTCGTGGCGCGATCCCCCTTCATTTCAGGCTGCGTGGTTCGGGTCCGCCCAATCGCGGTCCTGCTGCTGGAGGATGAATCGGGCGGCGACGAAAAGATCCTGGCGGTGCCGGTCGACACGACTTTTCCATATTATGAAAAGGTCGAGGAAGCCGACGATCTGCCGCAGATCGTCAAGCAGCAGATCGAGCATTTCTTCACCCATTATAAGGACCTGGAGCCCGAAAAATGGGTGAGGGTCGGCACCTGGCTTGGCCGGGCCGAGGCCGCTCGCATCATCGTCGAGAGCATCGAGCGCGCGAAGCAGGCGAAGGCAGCCTAGGGGGCTGGACGCAAGCGGCGCGATCCTTCATCGAACGGGAAATAATCGTCCCAGGAGAGTCGCTTGCGCACCTTCATCCTTTTCGCCGCCTTCGCTTTCATACTCCCGGCCTCCGCGCAGAACGCGCCGCCGCTCCCACAGCCGCTGCCCCGGATTGATCAGGTCCCAGCCGCGCGCGACATAGAATATCCGGGTACCATGCGGGTCGATATCGACGCGACCGACACCGCCCGCGCCATCTATCGGGTCAAGCAGAGCATCCCCGTGGCGGGACCGGGTCCGATGACCTTGCTCTACCCCGAATGGCTGCCGGGCAACCACGCCGCCCGTGGGCCGATCGCGACGGTCGCGGGCCTCAAGATCAGCAGTGGCGGACGGCCGATCACCTGGCGGCGCGATCCGCTCGACGTATTTGCCTTCCACATCGACGTGCCGGCGGGCGCTCGCGAGCTGGATGTCCGGTTCGAACATCTGTCGCCGACCGAAGCCGACCAGGGTCGCATCACCATGACCCCTGACATGCTCAACCTGCAATGGGAGAAGATGACGCTCTATCCGGCCGGCTGGTTCGTCCGGAACATCCCGGTCCGCGCCGGCGTGCGCCTTCCGGCCGGATTCAAGGCGGCGACTTCGCTCGACGTCGACACCAACAAGGCCGGCAATGTCATCACCTACAAGCCCGTATCCTATGAGACCCTGGTCGATTCCCCGATCTTTGCCGGACGCCATTTCCGGTCCATCCCTCTTTTGAACGATGTCGATCTGAACGTGATGGCCGATCGGCCGGAGGATCTGGAAGCGACGCCGGAGCAGATTGCGGCCCATCGCCGTCTCGCTGAGCAAGCCGAGAAGGTGTTCGGCGGCCAGCATTATGACGAATATGAATTCCTGCTCGCGCTGACCGACCAATTGGGCGGGATCGGGCTTGAGCATCTGCGCTCGTCCGAAAACAGAAAGTCGCGTAATTATTTCACCGACTGGAATAAAGGTTCGGCGGGGCGCGACCTGCTGGCGCATGAAATGACGCATAGCTGGAACGGCAAATATCGACGGGGGGCGGATCTGTTCACCCCCGACTATCGGATGCCGATGCAGAACACGCTTTTGTGGGTCTATGAGGGACAGACCCAATTCTGGGGCAATATCCTGTCGGCCCGCTCGGGCATGATGCCGCCTGAGGACGTGAAGGCGGAACTCGCACGCACCGCGGCCTATTACGACATTCTTCCCGGGCGCAATTGGCGGCCCTTAATCGACACCACCCACGATCCGATCATCGCCGCGCGGCGTCCCAAGCCCTATTCGAGCTATCAAAGGTCCGAAGATTATTATTCGGAAGGAATGCTGATCTGGCTCGACGTCGATTCGATCATTCGGGATCGGACCGGCGGTCAGCGTTCGATCGACGATTTCGCCCGCGCCTTCTTCGGAATCAATCCGGGCCATCAGGGGATCGTAACCTATCGTTTCGACGACGTGGTCCGGACACTTAGCCAGGTGACGCCCTATGATTGGGGCGGCTATCTTCGCCAGCGGGTGGAGCAAACCGGCGATGCACCGCTCGACTGGATCAAGCGCGGTGGATACCGGTTGGCTTATTCGGAAACGCCCCCACTTTATTTCACCAGCCGGGAAAAGGATCGCGAGATTCTGGACCTTACCTACACGATCGGGATCACCGCCACGAAGGACGGGACGATCAATGGGATTGCCTGGGATTCGCCGCTGTTCAATGAAGGGGTGACGACAGGCACGCAGATCCTGGCGGTCAACGGACGCGCTTATTCCGCCGACGATCTTAAGAGCGCGATCCGCGCGGCCAAGGGAGGCAAGGACGCGATCAAGCTGCTGGTCAAAAAGGGTTCGAGCTATCGGACCATCGACCTCCATCATCACACCGGGCTTCGCTATCCGGTGCTGGAGAAGATCGGGACCGGCCCCTCCTCGCTCGATGCTTTGCTCGCGCCTTTGCCCTGACAGGAAAGATATCGCTCATGCTGCGCTGCCTTTTGCTCACTGGAACCCTCGCGCTTTGCGCCTGCACGGCGATCGATCCCCAGGAAGCGCCGGTTACACCAGTGCCGCAGCTCGGCCTGGCCGAAGCCAATGTCGCCGCGGCGATCGGGCGGATCGAAGCGCTCAATCCAAGGATCAACGCGGTGATCGCCATCGAACCCGATGCGTTGGCCGAAGCGCGCGCGCTCGACCGCAATCGTATGGCGCGCGGGCCGCTCTACGCCATGCCGATCTTGGTCAAGGACAATATCGAGACGCGGGGAACGCTGCCGACGACGGCTGGAAGTCTCGCTCTCGCGCAGAATGTCACCAATCGCGATGCGCCGCTGGTCGCCAATCTGCGCGCCGCCGGCGCGGTGATCGTGGGCAAGGCGAATTTGAGCGAATGGGCGAATATCCGCTCGTCCGATTCGATCTCCGGGTGGAGCGCGGTCGGTGGCCAGACCCGCAATCCGCATGCGCTGAACCGCAACACATGCGGCTCCTCTTCGGGAAGCGGAGCGGCGGTCGCGGCGGGAATGGTACCGGCCGCGATCGGCACCGAGACTGACGGGTCGGTCGCCTGCCCCGCAGCAATCAACGGGATTGTCGGTTTCAAGCCGACGGTCGGCCTGGTCAGCCGCACTCATATAGTGCCGATCAGCCACAGCCAGGATACGCCGGGGCCAATGACTCGCAACGTGCGCGATGCTGCAATGGTGCTGGGGGCGATGGCGGGGAGCGACCCCGTCGATGCGGCGACCGCCGAGGCAAATCGGCGGCGCACCGATTATGCCGCCCCGCTTTCGACAGAATCGCTGCGCGGCAAACGGGTCGGCGTGATGCGCTTTGCCAGCGGCTTCGGGACCAATCCGGCGTTCGAGGAGGCCCTGGCGACCCTGAAGACCGAGGGAGCGACCCTGGTCGAAATCGCGAAGTTCGATGGTCGAAGCGAGATCGGGCGCAATGAATTTCCGGTTTTGCTCACCGAACTCAAGGCGAACATGAACGCCTATCTCGCGACCACGCCACCATCGGTGACGAGCCGTACGCTGGCCGATCTGATCGCCTTCAACAAGGCGCATACCGAGGTGGAAATGGCCCTGTTCGGGCAGGACATTTTCGAACAGGCGGAAGCCACGAAAGGCCTCGGCGACCCCGCCTACAAAAAGGCGCGCGAAGTCTCTTTACGTCTCGCCGGCAAGGAGGGGGTCGACAAGCTTCTGGCGGACAATGACGTGATCGCCCTGATCGGGCCCACCATGCCGCCGGCCTGGTTGATCGATGCGGTGAACGGCGACCAGATTTCTGGCGGCGGGGCCGGTAGCCTGGCCGCGGTCGCGGGCTATCCGCATCTGACCGTACCGATGGGCCATGTGAAGGGATTGCCCGTGGGCCTGAGCTTCATTGGTCCCAAATGGTCCGATGCGCTGATCCTGTCCCTTGGCTATGATTATGAGCAGGCGTCGCAGAAAAGGGGCGAGCCGCGCTTCCTGCCGTCGATCGAGGAGAGCGCTGAGGTGGCCCCCTTGCTGGAGCCGGCGCGCTGATCAGTCCTTGCCGCGCGGCTTTTTGCGAGCGGCGGATCGAATTCCGGCGCCATGGGCGAGCTGCGCCCAACGCTGCATGACTTCAGGGTCGTCATAGACTTCGGTCGGCGCGCGGCGATAATTCATCGTACCGACCCGGCCGTCCTTGAACGTCATTGAGAAACGTTCGCAACCTTCGCAATCCCAGATCGAATTGGTCTCGTCATCGGCCTTGAACCAGATGTCGGCCCCTTCCAGAATCGCGAAGATGATGCCGTTCAGATAAAGCGTCGCACCGCCCATCATCTTGCGCATCGTGACAGACCCAAGCGGCTCCAGCACTTCCTGCACCTGAACGACGAGGCTTTCGTCGAAACTCATGCGGTAAGCTTCAGCCGGCTATGCAGGCGATCAGGCCGAAGATAAGCAGTATCCGGACCGTCGCGGCGGGCTCGTTGAACCAGATGATCCCGACCAATACCGTGCCGAGCGCGCCGATGCCGCCCCACACCGCATAGGCCGTCCCCATCGGGATGCTGCGCGAGGCATATTCCAGCAGACTCATCGAAAGGATGACCGATGCCAGGAAACCCAGAGTCCAGGGCAGGTTGCGAAACCCGTCGACATAGCGAAGGCAGGTGGTGAACCCGATTTCGAACAGGCCACCCAGGATAAGCCAGACCCAGGCCATCAGGTAATCCCGCCCGGAATCCCGCATTCGGCGTCCGCGGTTGCGGGAGAACGGCGGCTGGCGGCGACCAGGCAGGCGACGACGATCATCGCCGCGCCGGCCAAGGTCAGCGGGAGTACGCGTTCGTCGAAAAAGAAATAACCGAGCAAGGCAGCCCAGATGAAGCTGGTATATTCGACCGGGGCGAGATGCTGCGCCTCGGCCCGTGCATAGGCCCAGGACAGGAAGAGAAGCGAAACGAATGCGAGCACCGCGCCGCCGATTATGCTCGGCAGATGTTCGGCCGACGGAAGGACGGCAAGGAATGGCGCGGCGAGCAGAAAGGACGCGACCATGATCAGCGCCATGAAGAAAGCGATTTCCATCGGGCCGGCAAGCAAGGCCTGCTGACGCATCAGGATGATATTGTAAGCGTAGAGGCAGGCCGAGAGCAGGATCGATACCGAACCCCAGAATGCCTCCGGACCAAGATCCGCCTCGGCCTGACCTGAAAAGATGACGATCACACCGGCAAAGCCCAGGATCGAGGCGAGGATGGCACGCCGTTCGATCTTTTCCTTGAGCAATATGGCGGCAAGATAGAGCGCGATCAGCGGCGCGATGAAAGCCAAAGCGATCGCCTGCGCCATTGGCACCCGCGCCAGTCCCCAGAAAAACAGCATGGCCATTACCGCCGAAAGCACGCCCCGCACCAGATGGACCCGCATCGCGGGCCGACCCGGCCAGGCGCTGCGCCTCCCAAAGAACAAGGCCGCGCCGATCAGGGCGCCCGCCATGGTCCGCCAGAGAAGCGCATTATAGGCCCCGATCGCCAGCGAAAGGTCCTTCATCACCGCGTCCATGATCGAGAAGGCGGCAATTCCCAAAGTGGCGACGCCGAACGCAACCGCCGTGATGACCGGCTTCATTCGGCGGCGTGCGAAAGGTGTCGGGCGAGATCAGCCTCGCCGGCCCGGGTCTCGGCCTCTATCTCCGCGGCCTTGGCCTCGACCAGGCGCACGATGTGATCGACCATATCCTCATCCTGGACATGGTGATCGGTCACTCCCGAAAGATAGACCATATGCTTGCCATTGCCGCCGCCGGTGATGCCGATATCGGTCTCTCGCGCTTCGCCCGGTCCATTGACCACGCAGCCAAGCACCGACAGCGAAAGGGTGGTCCGGATATGCGAAAGCCTTTGTTCGAGCTTTTCGACGGTCCGGATGACGTCGAAGCCCTGGCGCGCGCAAGACGGACAGGAAATCACTCGAACGCCGCGATTGCGAATGCCGAGGGATTTCAGGATTTCGAACCCGACCCGGACTTCTTCTTCTGGCTCGGCGGAAAGCGAAACGCGGATGGTGTCGCCAATCCCGAACCAGAGCAACGAACCGATACCGATCGAGGATTTGACGGTCCCACCGATCAGGCCGCCAGCCTCGGTAATACCCAGATGCAGCGGGCAGTCCACGGTCTCGGCGAGCTGCTGATAGGCGGCGACGGCAAGGAAGAAATCAGACGCCTTCACCGCCACCTTATATTCGTGGAAATCATGGTCCTGGAGCAATTTGATATGATCGAGCGCGCTTTCGACCAAAGCCTCGGGGCAAGGCTCGCCATATTTTTCCAGCAGGTCTCGCTCAAGACTTCCGGCATTGACGCCGATACGGATCGCGCAGCCATTGGCCTTCGCAGCGCGGACCACTTCGGCCACGCGCTCGGACGATCCGATATTGCCGGGATTGATGCGAAGACAGGCCGCGCCCGCATCCGCCGCCTCCAGCGCGCGCTTATAATGGAAATGGATGTCGGCAACGATCGGCACCTTGGCGGCGCGAACGATCTCACCCAATGCCGCGGTCGATTCCACGTCGGGGCAGGAAACCCGGATAATGTCGGCGCCTACCTCTTCGCAACGGCGGATCTGGTCGATCGTCGCCCCGGCATCCGACGTCGGCGTATTGGTCATCGTCTGCACCGTGACGGGCGCGTCTCCGCCCACGGCCACGTTGCCGACCATGATCTGACGAGATGGGCGCCGCGCAATGTCGCGCCACGGACGAATGGACATCAAAGCCTCCGAATATCGGCCGCTATATAGTCGCCATGGCCGGCCAGCGATAGGGCGGGCCTTGCCAAGGCTTAGCCGAACGGGTTGCCCAGTGAGGGTGGCGGCGTCGAAAACCAGTGGGGCCCGGCCGCGGTCATATAGAAGCAATCCTCCAGCCTTATCCCGAATTTGCCAGGCAGATAGATGCCGGGTTCGTTCGAAAAGCACATTCCCGGGGCAAGCAGGGTCTTTTCGCCACGCACCAGATTGACCGGATCATGCCCGTCGAGACCGATGCCGTGGCCGGTGCGGTGGGACAGGCCCGGCAATTTATAATCGGGGCCGTAGCCGAGCTTTTCATAATAAGCGCGCACCGCGTCATCGACGCTTCCGGCGGGCCGCCCGACCCGGGCCGCGGCAAACGCGATCTCCTGGCCACGGTGCATCTCATTCCACACCTTGCGCTGTTCGGCATTGGCCTCGCCGAACACGAAGGTGCGCGAAATGTCGGACTGATAGCCTTCCACCGTGCAGCCGCAATCCATCAGCACGACTTCACCCTTTCGAACCTGCTGCGGCTTGCCGTTACCGTGCGGATAGGCGCTCGCTTCCCCCAGCAGGATCAGGGCAAATCCCGGCTGTCCGCCCAGCGCGCGGGTCGCGTCGTTCATGATCGCGCCGATGTCGGCCGGGGACATCCCCTCCTCGATCCGGGAGGCGGTATGACGATAGGCGCCGATCGTGATGTCCGACGCTGTCTGCATCAAGGCCAGTTCGTGGGCCGATTTGATCAGCCGACACCCCCGGACGATCGGCGCCCCATCGACCAATTTCACGCCGGGCATGGCTTTGGACAGGCCCTCAAAGGCAAAGAACCGAACCGTCTCCTCGATTCCCACGGGTCCGCGCAGCTTTCGGTCGCGCAGGAAGCCGGCGGCGATCGCCAGCGGGTTCTGATCCTCGTGCCAGACGCGGACTTCACCCGGCACGTTCAGACTTTCGCGCACCGAAGGCTCTTCGAAATGCGGTGTGACGATCGCGATATCGCCTTCGACAGGGATGATCGCGGCGGTCAGCCTCTCGCTTCGATTCCAGCGAACGCCGGTAAAATAGATGAGCGATGCGCCCGGCTCGATCAGGAGCGCGGAAATGCCCTGGGCACGCATCAATTCCTGCGCCCGCGCGATTCTGGAAAGCCGTTCGGCGCTGCTGATCGGCACCACATTGCCAGTGATCGGTTTCAGTTCGCTGGTGCCTTGCGCAAAGGCCCAGCCGGGGGACAATGCAGCCAGCCCTGCGGTGGCCATCGTCATTCCCATAAAGTGTCGCCGATCTGCCCGCATCGCTTTTGCCCTTCTTGTTCCCGTCGCTGATTGAGCGGAGAAGTAGCGCTTGGCAAGATGGCAGGGGCAAAGCGCACGCCAGGTCGCGGCTGGCGGCGGCCATGCTTTCTGCTATTCGGGGCGCCGAACAAGGAAATATTCCATGCGTTTGCTTTTGATAATCGGAGCCTTGATGATGACTTCGCCCGCCGCAGCTCATGACTGGAAGCTGGTTATCCATGGCGGCGCGGGCGTCATCGAACGAAATGTATTGAGCCCTGAAAAGGACAAGGCGATCCGCGCCGCGCTCGATCATGCACTGCAAAGCGGATCGAAGATATTGGCGGCGGGTGGAAGCTCGCTTGATGCGGTCGAGGCCGCGGTTAGGGAATTGGAGAATGACCCCAATTTCAATGCCGGGCGCGGCGCGGTCTTCACCTATGAGGGCACGAACGAGATGGACGCGGCGATCATGGACGGGCGCGACCGCAACGCTGGCGCCGTCGCCGGAGTCACCTCCACCAAGAACCCGATCAGCCTCGCCCGCACGGTGATGGAAGACAGCCCGCATGTCATGCTGAGCGGCGAAGGCGCCAACATCTTCTCGCGCGAAAAGGGACTGGAACAGGCCGGGCCCGAATATTTCGCTACCCCCGAGCGCAAGCGGCAATTGGACGAGCTGAAGGCCAACAAGCTTTCCTGGTTCGACGTCGACATGAAATACGGCACTGTCGGCGCGGTGGCCCTTGATGTATCGGGCCACGTCGCCGCCGCCACCTCCACCGGTGGGGTGACCGGCAAGCGCTGGGGCCGGGTCGGCGATTCCCCGATCATCGGCGCCGGTACCTATGCCGACGACCGCGCCTGCGTGATCTCGGCTACGGGTTCGGGGGAATATTTCATCCGCGTCGGCGTCGCGCACGAAATCTGCGCCCGGATGCGAATGAAGGGCGAGAGCGCGAAAGCCGCGTCGGACGCGGTCATCAAGGAAATGGCCGATCTCGGCGGCAGCGGCGGGGTGATCATAGTCTCCCCCGGCGGCGAAGCCGACTGGTCGTTCAACACGCCTGGAATGTATCGCGGCAAGGCCTCGGCCGCCGGGCGCAATGTCGCCATCTATGGCGATGAATGATTGACACAATCCGGCTATAGAAACGGAATATGCTGAAGATACGCTGCCTTATCATGGCGTTGTGCCTGACGTTCGCCGCCTCGCCCGCCGCCGCCTGGTGGGAATATGGGCATGAGACGATCGCAACCATCGCCGCGCTGGAAATGAAACCCGAAACGAGGCGCGAAATTGCAAGGCTGCTGGCACGGTCGAGGGAGCTTGAAACGCCGACCTGTCCCTCCAGCACGATTGAGGAAGCCAGCGTATGGCCGGATTGCATCAAGGAGCTGAAGGACCGCTTCAGCTATGCCTATTCCTGGCATTATCAGAATGTCGACGTGTGCAAGCCGTTCGACCAGAAATCGGCCTGCAAGGACGGTAATTGCGTGTCGGCGCAGGTCGACCGCAATGCACGGCTGCTGGCAGACCGAAGCCTTCCTGACCGCGAGCGGCTGCAGGCGCTCGCTTTCCTGGTCCATTTCGTAGGCGACCTGCACACGCCGCTCCACGCCGGCGACCGGGGCGACCTGGGCGGCAACCGCTTCAAGGCCGCTTATGGCTTTATGAAGGGCCGCAACATCCACACCATCTGGGACGGCTATTTGTCGGACCGTTCGATTTCGACTCCGCCTGGCGAGCCCAAGGGCTTGCTGTCGGAGCTTTCGGCCGATCAACGTGCCCGGATGCGCGCCGGAACCCCCGAAGATTGGGCGCGCGAAAGCTGGGAAACGGCGCGGACCTTCGCTTACGGCGCCGTCATGCAGGACCCTTGCGGACCGGTTCCGGCCGAGGAGCCGGTAATCACCGAAGAGATCACCCGGAAACTGATCCCAGTAGTACGCGACCAGGTCGCCAAGGGCGGCCTGCGCCTCGCCCGCTTGCTGGACGAGGCGCTAAGCTAATCGGACGTTACTGCGGAACGACGGACACCGCGCGGCGATTCTGCGACCAGGCGCTTTCATCCGATCCAAGCGCGACCGGGCGCTCCTTGCCCCAGCTCACCACCGTCATCCGCGAGGTGGGAATGCCACGGCCGGCCAGATAATTCTTGGCGGCATTGGCGCGGCGGTCGCCAAGCGCCAGATTATATTCGCGCGTGCCCCGTTCGTCGGCATGGCCTTCGATCGTCACCCGGACATTAGGATAGCGTTGCAGCCAGGCGATCTGCGAATCCAGGGTAGCGCGATCCTGCCCGTCGAGCGAAAAACTCTCGGTTTCGAAATAGACGCTGTCGGACGGGACGTTCTGCAGGAAATCGCCACGCGAGCCCGGCAACGGAACGCCGCTCACATTGCCCGCATTCGGATCCTCACCAGTCTGCGTCTGGCCGTCCTCGGCAGGGGCCGGTGGAAGGACGTCCGGGGTCTTCTTGCCGCAGCCGGCCAGCGCCATCGTCGCGGCCAAAGCGGCAATTGCCAATCCGTTCCTGATCATCTTCTTCTCCTCAAATTCAGGGCAGCAGCGGGCCCCATGCGGGGTCGGACCCGTCAAGTGGTGTGGGAATTTTGCGTTCGTTCACGCCGGTCAGATCTACCTGCCACACGCTCGACTTGCCGCCGCGCCCCTGACTGGTGCGAAAGAACTGGATCACTCGCCCATTGGGCGACCAGGTCGGCGCCTCGTCCTGCCAGCTATCGGTCAGCAGTCTTTCGCCGCCCCCGTCCGGAGTCATGACGCCCACCCGGAAATTACCGGCCAGCCGTGTGAACGCGATCAGGTCGCCGCGCGGACTCCATTCCGGAGTTGCATATCCGCCGCCGCCAAAGCTGATGCGGCGCGGGCTGGAGCCGTCGGCGTTCATCACATAAAGTTGCTGGCTTCCCGACCGGTCGCTTTCGAACACGATCCGCGATCCATCCGGAGAATAGCTGCCGCCCACGTCGATGCCGGGGGTGTTGGTCAGCCGCTGCGACTGGCCGCCATTCGCCGACACGCGGTAAATGTCGGTATTGCCGCCGACCGACATCGAATAGAGAATGAAGCGTCCGTCGGGCGAAAACCGGGGCGCAAAGGTCTGGTTGGCGCTTTCGGTCACCACGCGTTGCTGACCGGTGCCAATATTATAAACGTAGATATGCGGCCGGTTTCCAGCATAGCTCATATAGACGATTTGGCGATAATCGGGGGAGAAACGCGGAGTCATCACGACCGACTGTCCGTTGGTGAGGAAGCGGTGATTGGCCCCGTCCGAATCCATGATCGCCAGCCGCTTGACGCGCTTATCCTTGGGACCGCTTTCGGCAATATAGGCGATCCGGCTATCGAAGAACGGGCTATCGCCCGAAAGCCGTGCGTAAATGGCGTCGGCGCATTTGTGCGCGGCCCTTCGCCAATCGCGCGGCGCGACCACATAGCCCTGCCGGGTAAGTTCGGTTTTCAGCGCGACATCGTACAAATAACAGCCGACCATCAGCTGCCCATTTCCTTCCGCGCGAACGAAGCCCTGGACGAGCGCTACCGCGCCTGTTTGGGGCCAGTAGTCAAATTGTGGCGCCGTTACTTCAGGATAGGAAATGGCACGTACCGCTGCGGGGCCGAGCGGCTGGAACAAACCGCTTCGGCTGAGGTCATTTGCAATTACCTCTGCAACCTGGCGGCCTACCGCGGCCGTATTGCCCGCCTCGGTGTCGATCGCCTGGGGCGTCGGCATCGCCGGGACAGCGATCCGCATGTCGGAGGCGCTCTCGTCGGTGACATCCACGCTAAGCCCCGTCGATGGTTGCACGATCGGCGGGGCATCCTGCGCCAGCGCGAGAGCCGATCCGAACGCCAGCGCGGGGATGAGGAGAAGCATCAGACGAATCATTGGGCTAGCCTTTTGTCGAAATTGGTATTGATCTGTTTCCAGGCGTCGTAAAAATCGGCCGGGAGCCGGAACGGAGCCGCCAGCCGGACCGCGCGAACCGCCTGCTCCTGATGAAGCTTGACCTGCGGCCGGTTGCTGTCGGTCTGTCCTAACGTTCGAACCACGTCGACATCCTGCACCGATCCGTCGCGGGCGAGGCTGATCCTGAGCTCGGTGCGCAACAGCTCGGCGTCCGCGCCGGTCGGTGCTTTCCAATGCGGCTTCAGCTGCCGCCGAATCTCTGCGGCGAGCGAGCTACGCGCTGCCGCGCTGACTGTTGCCGCAGGTGGGCTCGTCGAGCGGCTGTTGCTGGCCCGATCGGTGATACCCTCCAGCAATCCATCGAGCCGGCCGGTCGGCTTGTTGGCTGCCGGCTTCGTTGCCGGCTTGGCTGGTGCCTTTATCTCTTTTGGCGGCGCTGGCTTTTGCGACGCTGGCTTTTCGGGCGTCGGCTGAGTCCGCTGCGGCGGGGAGGGAGGAGTAGGCTTAGGCAGGGGCTGAGGGATCGGCGCCGGGACAGGTTCGGCGGGCGCGTTGTCGGGCTCTAACTGACCTTCGATATCCGCTAGTTTCGGCGCGGGCGCCGCGGAAGATATTTCCGGCGCGGCGCTTTCCAGCCCTAACTCATCCACGAAGGAAACTTCGATAGGCGTGTTCAACACTGGCTGGATCGCATTGGCGAAACCCAGCGACAGCGCCGCCAGCAAAGCAGCATGCCCGACAAGGGCAATGCCGAAACCGGCGGCTTCGGCCTTATCCATGGCCAATTCCGGCCATTAGCTGTTAGGCCCCTGCGTGCTGACCAGGGCCACCTTGCGGAGGCCCGCCGCATTGATTTCCCCCATCACGCCCATCACCAGACCGTAATCGAGGCTCTTGTCGGCGCGAAGGAAGATACGTGGACCGCCATCCTCGCGCGCCGAGGCGGCGATTTGCTGTAGCCGTGCGGATAGCTGGTCCCTAGGAATCTGCGCGTCGTCCACGAACAGGGCGCCTGATGGATCGAGCGAGATTTGCACCGGCTTTTGTTCCTGATCGAGCGCTCCGGCTTTGCTGTCGGGGAGATCCACCGGGACACCCGCAACCAGCAAGGGGGCGGTCACCATGAATATGATCAGCAGCACCAGCATCACGTCCACCATCGGCGTGACATTGATTTCCGCCATCGGCGACCGACGCGCCCGGCGGTTATTGCCCAGGATCGGCCCCATCGCCATCAGGCTTCATGCTCCAGTTCGCGCGACAGCGTTCCATGAAAGCCGTCGGCGAAGCGGCTCAGCCGGGATTCGATGCGATTGATGCCATGGGTCATGCGGTTATAGGCGATGACCGCCGGGATCGCCGCGAACAGCCCGATCGCCGTAGCGAACAAGGCTTCGGCAATGCCGGGGGCCACGACCGCCAGGCTGGTATTATTGGCGCCGGCAATGTCGTTGAAGCTGCGCATGATGCCCCAGACGGTTCCGAACAGGCCGACGAACGGCGCGACCGATCCGATCGTGGCGAGGATGTTCAGCCGGTCGGCCAACCGGTCCACCTCTTCCCCGACCGCCGCATGCATGGCGGTGGCGAGGCGGGACCGCGTTCCATCCTTGTCGATATTCTTGCTGGCGGTGGAGCGGCGCCATTCGGCGATGCCGGCGGCAAATATCCTGGCGCTGGGCCAGGCGTCGCCGCCGCGCGCTGTGTCGAAGCCGTCAATATCCTGCGCGGCCCAGAATTCCTTTTCGAAGCTGGCATTTTCACGGGCAACGCGCTTCAGGCGAAAGGCATGGCCGATGATGATCGCCCAGGTCCAGATACTGGCGAGGATCAGGCCGACCATCACGGATTTCACGACCAGATCGGCCTGCATGAACAAGGCGATCGGCGACATCGCCTCACCTACCCCGCCGGTCAGTCCCAAATTGCTCACTCACTCTCCCCTTTCAGCCGCTCGAATTTCTCGACCCAGTCGCGCGGCTGACGCTTCGGCCGGCCTTCGGGCGAAAGGAAGGCGGCCGTCACGATCGCATCGGTCAAGATTTCATCCCCTCGCATGACTCGTTGATGAATGACGCAGGAGGCCGCGCGAACCTCGCGAACCTCGCTCACGACCACCAGCGCATCCTCCAGCTTGGCGGATCCGCGATATTTGATGGTCACGTCGGCAACGACGTAGACGCCCTCGCCGCTTTCGATCGCCTTGCGCTGGTCGATCCCGACCGCGCGAAGCATGTCGGACCGAGCCCTTTCCATGAAGCGGAGATAATTGGCGTAATAGACGACGCCGGCGACATCGGTATCCTCGAAATAGACGCGCAAGGCGAAGCGGTGGGTCTTGCCCGCAAAGGCCCCTTGATAAGGCGTGTCGACATTGTTCCCGCTCATTCGCCGACCGCCTTAACCATCCGCGATTCACGACGGAAGGAAGAACTGCCCAGGCGAGGCGAATTTGCGTTTGACTCCTGTGTAACTTCAAGGTTACATGTAACCTATAAGTTACACAGGGAGCATGAGAATGACCGATATTGAAACCGCCGACCGGCTGACCCGGCGCCGAGCCCGCATGTTCCCCGTTCTGGCGCTGATGTTCATCATTCAGCAGGCGAGCTTCTTTATCGGCCGGATCGAGGAGGGCGCCCGCACCGTCGATCATGTCAAGATTTCGGCCTGGCTGGTCCTGTCGATCGCCTTGCTGCTCGCGCTCACCACCGGTGGTTCCTGGTTCAAGTCCGCCAAGGTGCGGGAATTGATGAACGACGAAGTCACCAGAGCCAATCGCACCGAGGCCTTCCGCGTCGGCTTCCTCGGGACCATGACCGCCGCCATCGGCCTCTATTTCGTCAGCATGTTCGAGGCCGTCGACGGGCGCGAAGCGATCCACATCCTGATGACGATCGGCATCGCCGCCGCCTTGCTCCGCTTCGGCTTTCTCGAGCGGCGAGCGCTCAGGGATGGCTGAACGGCTCGGCAACCGACTTCACGAACTTCGAACCGAGCGAGGCCTTACGCAGGCGGGGCTTGCAGAAATGGTCGAGGTAAGCCGCAAGACCATCAATACGGTCGAGAACGGAATATTCGTGCCATCCACTCTTCTCGCCTTGAAGATTGCGCGCGCGCTGGGCTTGCCGGTCGAGGAGATATTCTCGCTTGAGGACTAATGCCGGGCGAATGCCCGCCCCTGCGCCTCGACCATGGCGACGAGATCACCCAGAGCGAGGTTCATGTCGGCAAGATGCAGTCCCCACCCGGCGAGCCGCGATCCCCCAGCGTAGACATCGCCTGGAATGGCGTCGGTGCGCGCGTCGTTCGGGGCGGCCTTCACGATCACCGACAAATAGCCGAGCGGCCCCCTGTTGACGCAGGCCGCTGACGCGAGGCCCTCGGTACGCAGGAAAGGCGTTGGCGGGGCACCTTCGGGCGACCATGTGATCGGCGGCGGCCCCTTCCCCAGATTAGAAGGGCCGGCATACCAATAGGAATTGAGCGGCACGCTTCCGCGGCTGCCAAGGCCAGCCGGGTTGGTGCAGGCGACCGTCATACCCGGCGTTGTGGAACGCCCGAACAGTCCGATTGGCGGCGGCGGATTAGTCCCCCGGAAGGAGACGTAGGTAACCACGCAGCCGGTCTCGCTTTTCTTGGTGCACAGCGGCGTCTGCTTGAAGGTGCCGCCGACAATCTTTCCTTCGGGCACTTCGACATTGAAGCCGATCAGCACTGCCGAGAGCATTCTTGCGGCGGCCGGACTGCCCTCGATCTCGCGGGAAAGCAATTGCGACAGCATGACCGTGCCCTGCGAATGGCCGATGATGACGAACGGGCGTCCCTGATTGTGGTTCTGAAGATAATGGCGCCAGGCGGAAAGCACATCGCCATAGGCCAATGCGATATTGCCCTGCGGCTTGCCAATCATCGTGCTTCTCAGCGCCGCCAGCGTCACCTGGCGGTACATCGGCGCAAAGGTCCGGCACACAGTGCTGAAGCGCGCGAATTGGACCGTCGCGGCAGATTTCTCTTCGGGGCCGGGGACCATATCCGAATTGGCGCCCGCATCCTCGGAGATGGTCGGATAGACGTAGAAGCAATCGATCCCGGGATCCGTCGCCGGAACGCTCTGCCGGTTCGAGCCATAGCCATTGGCGTTAAGCGCGGTGGTGGGGAGCGGCGTTCCGCACGGATCGGCTCGGCCGGGCAGGCAAAGCCAGTTCGCCTCGTTCGCATAATTGACTGGAGCGGGCGCAGTATCCAGCTGCTGCGCGGCGAGCGGGGAGGTCAGGAAAATAGCGGCCAGCACCGATAGTGATTTCAGGATGCGCATATTCCCCCCTCTCAATTCATTTTGCGTCGAACAATCCGTCCTGCGCCGCGCCCGGTGGGGGATTGAGGCCAAGATGGGTCCAGGCGCGCCCGTTGAGGCACCGGCCGCGCGCGGTCCGTGCGACCAGGCCGAGCTGAATCAGGAAAGGTTCGATTACTTCCTCGATCGTGTCGCGCGGTTCGCTGAGGCCCGCCGCCAGCGTCTCCACGCCGACCGGTCCACCTTTGTAGATATCGGCGATCATCATGAGGTAGCGCCGGTCCATCGCGTCCAGCCCCAGCCCGTCCACTTCCATCCGGGTCAGCGCGCCGTCGGCGATCTTCGCATCCACCACTTGATCGCCCCCTGCCTGCGCGAAGTCGCGAACTCGGCGCAGCAGCCGGCCCGCGATGCGCGGCGTCCCCCTCGATCGGCGGGCAATCTCCCTTGCTCCATCATCGGCAAGACTAAGGCCGAGCAGCCCGGCGGCGCGGCGCACGACCTTTTCCAATTCTTCCACGGTGTAGAAATTGAGCCGCACCGGAATCCCGAACCGGTCGCGCAAGGGGGTGGTGATCAGGCCCTGCCGTGTGGTCGCGCCCACCAGGGTGAATTTGGGAAGATCGATCCGCACGGAGCGGGCCGAAGGTCCCTCGCCGATCATCAGGTCGAGCGCGCGGTCTTCCATCGCCGGATAAAGTATCTCCTCGACTGCGGGGCTGAGGCGGTGAATTTCATCGATGAAGAGGACGTCGCCATCTTCCAAATTGGTGAGCAAAGCCGCGAGGTCGCCTGATTTGGCGATCACCGGCCCGGAAGTAGCGCGAAACCCCACCCCCAGTTCGCGGGCGATGATCTGGGCCAATGTGGTCTTGCCAAGGCCGGGGGGCCCAAAGAACAGGACATGGTCGAGTGCGTCGCCTCTACTTTTGGCGGCATCGATGAAGATCCGCAGGTTCTCGCGCGCCGCCCGCTGCCCGACAAATTCATCCAGAGTTTTGGGGCGTAGGGCGGCATCCACATCCTCGGGCCGTCGGTCGCCGGTCAGGATGCGATCGGGGTCAGTCATCGGGAGGCCTTTTTGAGCGCCGCGCGAACCAGCGCGTCAAGGCCGGCATCCGGGCCCAATTCGGCTTCGGCCCTCGCGACAGCGGACGAAGCTTCCGCCGGCCTAAAACCAAGGTTGAGCAAGGCGGAGACGGCATCGGAGGCGAAACTGCCCGCAGGCACGATCGGGCCCGAACCGCCGCCCAGTATGATACCGCCGGCCTTGTCCTTCAATTCATTGACGATCCGCTGGGCAAGCTTTGGCCCGACCCCCTGCGCGCGGGCGACCATCGCCTGATCGCCGCTGACGATGGCCCGGTGGAGTTCCTCCCCATTCAGCGCCGAAAGGATCGCCAGCGCAACGCGCCCGCCGACACCCTGGACCGAGGTCAGCAGGCGAAACCAGTCGCGCTCCTCGATGCTTGAAAAGCCTATCAGCCGGATAGCATCGTCCGACACCTGCATTTCGGTGTGGAGGAGAACTTCGTCACCAATCGCGCCGAGCGCGGAAAGCGTGCGGGTCGAGGCGGCAACCAGATAGCCAACCCCAGCGACGTCGATCACCGCATGGTCCGCACCGAAACTGTCGAGCAGGCCGCGAAGCTTGGCTATCATGCAGCGCCTCGCATGGCGTGCCGGCTCGCCAGATGATGGGCGTGGGTGATGGCGACCGCCAGCGCGTCCGCCGCGTCGGCCCCGGCAATCTTGCACCCCGGAAGCAGTCTCGCCACCATGGCATGCACCTGGACCTTGTCGGCGCCGCCGGTGCCGACCACCGCTTTCTTGACCAGTCGCGCGGCATATTCACCAACTGCCATTCCGCCGCGCGCGGCGGCAAGCAGCACGACGCCCCGCGCCTGGCCCAGCTTCAGCGTCGATTGGGGATTGTCGTTCACGAACACTTCCTCGACCGCGGCCGCCTCCGGTCGATATTCGGCGAAGAGGGCTGCCAGCGCCGCGTCCAGCTTTACCAGACGATCGGGCAAGGATGCCTTGGGATCCGTCCTGATCTGCCCATTAGCTATATGGCTCAGCCGGTTGCCCTCGGCCCGGATCAGGCCCCAGCCGGTGCAGCCTAGGCCCGGATCGAGACCGATCAAGATCAGCTGAGCCGCTCCATCACATCGTCCGACACTTCGTAATTGCCCCAGACGGTCTGGACGTCGTCATCATCGTCGAGCGTGTCGATCAGCTTTAGCAGGGATTGCGCGTCATCCTCGCTCACCTCCACCGGGGTCTGTGGTCGCCAGGCCAGCTTGGTGTTTTCGGGCTCGCCCAAAATCTTTTCCAGCGCCTTGGCGACCTCGTGCAGGTCCTCCTGCGCGGTCCAGATTTCATGACCCTCGTCGCTGGATTCGATATCTTCGGCCCCAGCCTCGATCGCCGCTTCGAACACATTATCATGGCTTCCGGCGGAGGCGGGATAAGAGATCAGGCCAAGCCGGTGAAAACCATGGCTAACCGACCCGCTCGCCCCCATATTGCCGCCGTTCCTGGAAAAAGCCGTGCGGATGTTAGTGGCGGTGCGGTTGCGATTGTCGGTCAAAGCTTCGACGATCAGGGAGACGCCGCCGGGGCCAAAGCCTTCATAGCGGACATCTTCGTAATTCTCGCCGTCGCCGACGACAGCCTTGTTGATCGCCCGCTCGATATTGTCCTTCGGCATGGACTGTGCCTTGGCCGTCATGACCGCCGCGCGAAGACGCGGGTTCATGTCGGGATCGGGGGTGCCCATCTTGGCCGCGACGGTGATTTCGCGGCTCAGCTTTGAAAACATCGCCGAGCGCTTTTTGTCCTGCGCGCCCTTGCGATGCATGATGTTCTTGAACTTGCTATGGCCGGCCATCGCCGCTTCGTACCTTCATGCTAATGATTGCCCCGCTCGGTTCTAGCGGCCCCGACCCTTGGCTTCAATCGCGCTGACGATCAATCGATGCCGAGCGCCGTCTTGTAGGTTTCGAGCAAGGCCTCCGCTTCCTGGCGGTCGTGATTTTCCATCTTGCGGAGGCGAACGATGGCCCGGATCGTCTTGGTGTCGTAACCGCGCGACTTGGCCTCGCCGTACACGTCCTTCACGTCGTCGGCGATCGCCTTCTTCTCTTCCTCCAGCCGCTCGATCCGCTCGATCAAAAGCCGCAATTCGTCCGCCGCGATAATGCCTTCCGCCATATTTGCTCCACCCGATTTCTGGAAATTGATGCGTCCCTCTAGGCATTGGGAAGGAAGGGCTCAAGACTTGCGGCCAATCGCCGGTTGAACTGTCGCAAATAGTGGCTATTCCGCCACCAACATCACGGGAGACACAATGCAGAGCCAGTTCGTCCCGCGCAGCCGCAAGGTCCGTATCCTGGCGACGCTCGGTCCCGCCAGCAACACTCCCACGATGATCAGGAGGCTGGCCGAGGCCGGCGCGGACGCCTTCCGCATCAATATGAGCCACGGCAAGCATGCCGATCATCTGAAGCTGATAGAGATTATCCGAGGCCTCGAAAAAGATCTCGAACGGCCGATGACGATCCTGGCCGACCTGCAGGGACCCAAGCTTCGCGTCGGGCAATTTGCGGACGGGAAGGCCGATCTGGTCAAGGGAAAGACGTTCATCTTCGACCGCGAAAAGACCGTCGGCGATGCGACGCGCGTCGGCCTGCCGCACAAGGAAATCTTCGTCGCGGTCGAGGAAGGCACGAGGCTGCTGGTCGATGACGGCAAACTGGTCTTTCGCGTAGTCCGGTCGGACGCCGACCGGATCGAGACCAAGGTCGAAGTCGGCGGTACCATTTCCAACAATAAGGGACTGAACGTCCCCGACGTCGTGCTCCCGCTGGCCGCGCTGACTGACAAGGACCGGGCCGACCTGGCGTTCGCGCTCGACCAGCATGTCGACTGGATCGCGCTCAGCTTCGTCCAGCGACCCGAGGATGTGGCCGAGGCGCGGCGGCTGATTGCCGGCCGGGCCGCCCTGCTCGCCAAGATCGAAAAGCCCGCGGCGATCGAGCGCCTGGACGGCATTTTGGAATTGGCCGACGCGGTAATGGTCGCTCGCGGCGATCTGGGCGTCGAAATGCCGCCCGAACAGGTTCCCCCGCTGCAAAAGCAGATCGTCGAGGCGGCGCGCCGTCTGGGCCGGCCGGTCGTGGTAGCGACGCAAATGCTGGAATCGATGATCACGTCGCCGTCACCAACCCGCGCCGAAGTTTCGGACGTAGCGACCGCAGTCTATGACGGAGCGGACGCGATCATGCTTTCCGCCGAAAGCGCGTCAGGGCAATGGCCCTGCGAATCGGTCGCCATGATGAACGGGATCGCGATCAGCGTCGAAGCCGACCCGACCTACAGCGCGCGGGTCCATTTCACCGAGACCCTGCCAGACCCCACCACCAACGACGCCATCGCAGCCGCGGCAAGCAACATCGTCGGCACGGTCGAGGCCAAGGCGATCGTCTGCTTCACCTCTTCCGGATCGACCGCGCGCCGCGTGGCGCGCGAGCGGCCGGCGGTTCCCTTGCTGGTGCTCACTCCCTCGCTTCGCACCGCGCGGCGTCTCGGCCTGCTGTGGGGCGCGCACGCGGTACGGACGCGCGACGTTTCCAGTTTTGAGGAAATGATCGCCAAGGCGCGGCGGATGGCCTTGCGCCACGGCATCGCCAAAGGCGGCGAGCGCATCATTATCACCGCGGGCGTCCCGTTCGGAACGCCGGGATCGACCAATGTGGTGCATGTCGCTCGTCTGATCGGCGACGAGCTGGACCGCCACAAAGGCAGCTAGCAGGCCTCACCCAGCAAGGCCGGAATGGACCCGGGAAGCTCGCGCGCGAGGAAACCGATACGGCCCACTTCCCTGGACAGACGGCGCCCCGCCTCTCCGTGCAGATAGACACCCCAGAGCGCGGCGGTAAGCGGGTCGGCGCCGCGCGCGGCCAGGCCACCGACAATTCCCGCCAGCACGTCGCCCGATCCTGAGGTCGCAAGCCCCACGCCACCACCTTCGAAGCGAAAGGCCGCGCCATCGGGAGAAACGATGAAACTATATTGGCCCTTGATTACGGTGGTCACGCCCAGTTTTTCGGTGGCGAGACGGGCCGCGGCGAGCGGATCGGCGCTGACCTCTTCCTTGTCGCATCCGAGCAGGCTTGCCATTTCGCCGGCATGAGGAAGGATCACCGCGCCGCCCCTCCAGGCCTTCAGGCGCTCCGCGCGGCCAGTGAGATTTTCGAGCGCGGCCGCGTCCAACACCAAGGGGAAGTCGGCGCCGCAATCCAGCAGGGCGTCGATCAGGCTATCGAGCGGAGCGCCAGGCTCCAGCCCGCTGCCGATCACCACGCCATCTGCTTCCATCGCCAGTTCCAGCAAATTGCCGATCGCCCCTGGCGCGATGCAGCCATTCTTGGCTTCCGCATAAGGAATGACCCGCGCCTCGGGTACGGCGACGCCCAGCGAGGGTGCGACGCTTGCCGCGGTCGCGATCTGCAGCTTTCCGGCACCGACGCGAAGCGCGGACGTGCCGGAAAGCAGGGCCGCGCCGGACAATTCGCGACTGCCGGCGATGACCAATAGCCGCCCGCGATCCTCTTTGTCGCTATCGTCGGGATGACAAGGGAGCGGGAAACGCTTCAGCAGCCCCGCGTCGAGCGTTTCGGCCTTCGTCATCTGACGCCCGTAATTCGGTCCGGCTCGGCGGTAACCGGCGCCTGCTCGTCCGTCAGCGGCGCGGCGAAATTATACCGGGTGAGCCTGGGTACGCACAATTTGGCGTCATCAGGCTGGAATTCATATTCGCAGACGCCGCAATTGAGCACGTCGCCTTGCTTGTCGATCGCGAGTATCTGTTCCTCGTCCATTTCCTCCAGAATGTAACGGAGGCACAAGACCACAACCTGGTGACAGACGATCAGCACCCGCCGGTCGGCATGGTGCAGGCTGATCGTGTCGAGCGCTCCGCGAAGGCGGAGGATCACGTCGGCCCAGCTCTCCCCGCCCGGGGCACGATGATAGAATTTGCCGAGCATGGCGCGATGTTCGGCGATCTCGGGATATTTTTCCCTGATGCCGCTGGTGGTTAGGCGGTCGAATATGCCGAATTCCCGCTCGCGCAGCCGTTCGTCGAGGATTGGGCCCCGCTTTTCAGCCGTTCCGCCGGCCTCGCAGATGGCGCGAGCAGTCTGGCGCGCTCGCACATAAGGCGAAGCAAGGATGATCTCCGGCCTTTCCTGTTCGGGAAGCGCGGCAAAATAATGACCAAGTGCGTCTGCCTGGCGCTTGCCGAGGTCGCTAAGCGGCACGTCGACGTCGCGAACCGATATATCGATCATACTTTGCCCGGCGGCATGCGCCGCGTCGCGCGCAACGTTGCCCGCGCTTTGTCCGTGCCGGACGATCCAGAGTTTTTCAGGCCATCTTTGCCGCATCAAAACGATAAAGCGTAAGCGACGCTAAAGTTCAGAGCAGGCCTTCCGACTTAAGCCGGTCCCGAAGATCCTCGGCCGAATTGAACAGATGGGCGGCCATTCCGACGGCCAGCGCGCCTTCCACGTTGATCTCCCGGTCGTCGATGAACAGGGCCTCATCCGGCTTTAGTTCGAACCGGTGGAGTGCCCGATAGTAAATGGCCGGATCGGGCTTCAGCAATTTCTCCTCGCCGGAAACCACGATGTCGCGGAAGCGGCCGAAGAAGGCCATTTCGCGCTCGTAAAAGGGCTTCCAGAAATCGGCCGAGAAATTGGTTATGGCGAACAGCGGCACTTTTTTCGTGCCCAGTTCCTCCACGATCGCGTGAACCCCGGGGACCGGGTCGATGATCGTCTCGCCGAAGCGGTCGCCCCAGGCGGAGATCAGGGCCGCATAAGCCGGAAATTTTTCGGAAAGCTCGGCGGCGGCTTCATCGAACGGCCGGCCTCCGTCGAGCGTCTCGTGCCAGCCATAGAGATCGGTGTCTTCAATGAAGCGCAGGCGCGAATCATCGTCCGCTATCTGCCGAACGAGAAAGCTATCGGGATCCCAGCCATAAAGGACGTTGCCGACGTCGAAGACGGCGGCGGTCACGGCCAAGGCGAATTAGCCCTGGCGCGCCTTGAAGCGGCGATTCGTCTTGTTGATGACGTAGGTGCGGCCCCGGCGACGGATCACGCGGCAGTCGCGATGGCGCGACTTCAAGGATTTGAGCGAGTTGCGGATCTTCATGGCCGGTACGCCTGCCTGTTCTTTCAAAATTCATGGTAGGAAAAGAAGGCGCTCCCCTAAGGGGGCGGGCGGTTCAAGTCAAGCTTCCCACCGGGTGCTGGCCGAAGCTTTGAGGAGCTTAGCTGCTATATTCGGTGATCGCTTCGAACATGGTGGTCAGCGCTCGCTTTTCATCATCGGTGATTTCGGGCCGCCATATCTCGAAAAGCAGGATTACCCGCGTCTCGGCGCTGCCGTTCCAGGCTTCATGTTCAATACTGTCGTCGAAGATCAGCGTCTTGCCTTCCTCCCAGGTCCGCGTCTCGTTTCCGACCCGCAGCCGGCAATCGGGCGGCACGATCAGCGGAAGGTGGCAAATGAGCCGCGTGTTCAACAATCCGCTATGCGGCGCGATATGCGCCCCCGGCCGTAGCAGCGAAAACAGCGCCATGGGCGACCGGCCCTTGATCCGCGGCAACGGGACCTTGTCCAACGCCTTTATCGTGCGCGGACAACGCGCCGCATTTTCTTCGACAAGGGCGCCCTCCCGCCACAAGTGAAAGGCACTCCAGCTCGGGTCGCCGCGCATTCTGTGCCGGGTCGGCGGGCGGTTCGGAACATCCTCGACATAGGGCGTGAAGGCGCCTTCTTCCTCGACAATCGCCTGCAATTCGGACCGAATTTCCGGTGCCGCCGCCTCCAATTCGGCCAGCCAGGTAAATTCCTCGCGCTCGTAAAACTGGATGTGCGGGAGTCGCGGGAAGAAATAAGAACTCGGCTGCTGCAGGAACACCTGTTTTTCGCCCTTCAGCAGGCTGATCGCTTCCTCGAACCGAGCGCTGCGATGACCCGGCCCCAATCCTGCCTCGGTGAGCTTCCTCTCCAATTGGCCTCCGAAATCGCCCTTTGCCTCGATCAGAAAGGCCTCGGCCCGTTGCAGGTCGGGAATCAGGCCGGGAGGAACTGGGCCGTTGGCGGCCTGCTGCAGCGCCATTGTGTAAAAAGAGGTGGCGGCACGCTTGTCGATAGCGCGGGCATGACAATCGCCGCGCATCAGGAGCCCCTGAAGATCGCGCGGCTGGAGGGCCAGCAGGGTATCGAGGGCCTTTTCCTCGCCGCTATAATCTCCACCCATGCGGCAAGCCTGCGCCAGCAATATCCAGGGGGGCGCTATCGCCCCTGATCCAATCACTTGTTCGAAAAGGCTTTTAGCCGAAACTGCATCTTGGCGCTGCAGGGCGGCAACAGCTTCGCGCATCATTTTTTCGGCAGTGGCGGCATCGATCTGCATGCAGGGGGCGTAAAGCAATGCGCCAGCCTCGCGCAAGCGCACGAAATAGCGTTCCCAATGCAGCAAAAAGCGCGGATGATCGTTTCAAGGGTAACACGAAAGACGAGGTCCGGAATGAAAGCTGTTTTCCTGCGCGGATGCGCGATTGCCCTTGCTGCCAGCCTGGCCGCCTGCACGACCCCGCTTGGCACCCGTGCTAGCCCCGTCGATGTCACCCGATTCCACCTGGGCCAGCCGGTAGCCCGTGCGACGATCGCGATCGAGCCGGTCGATGCCGCCGATCGCAACAGCCTGGAATATAATGCCTATCGCAACGCCGTCGGCCGCCAGCTCGGCCGGCTCGGCTGGACAGTGGTGGCCAACGCGGCCTCTTCCGAACAGATCGCGCTGATCGATGTCGAACAGGGCACCCGCGCCGCGCTTGCGCAACGATCGCCGGTGTCGATCGGCGTCGGCGGCAGCACGGGCGGTTGGGGAAGCGGCGTCGGCGCGGGGATCAATTTCGGGCTCGGCGGCGGCAAATCGCGCGACCTGGTCTCCACCTTGCTGGAAGTCAGCATAAGGCGGCGTTCGGACAGCACCGTGTTCTGGGAGGGCCGGGCCGAAACCGAAGCCCGGGTGGGAAGCGCCGATGCCGACCGCAGCCTGGTGGTAGAAAAGCTTAGCGAAGCCCTGTTTCGGGACTTCCCTGGAGAATCCGGCCGCACTATCAGGCTTAAATGACCCTATCCATTTCGAGCGCCTTTGATGGCGGCAACATTAACCTGGTCGCCATCGACGGCGCCCGTATCGATCTTGAAATCGAACAGGACCACCAGTCCGATTTCTACCAATGGTTTTATTTTCGGCTGACTGGCGCGGCGGGACAGAAGGTAGAGCTTCGTATCGTCAATTGCGCCGGCTCCGCTTATCCACACGGTTGGAACAATTATAAGGCCTGCATCTCCTCGGACCGCGAGGAATGGGAGCGGGTCGAGACCGAATATACGAACGGGATCCTGACGATCCGCACGACGCCGACCGCCAACAGCGTCTGGTTCGCCTATTTCGCGCCCTACACGATGGAGCGGCATCACGATCTGGTCGCGTCGGTGGCCTCGCACCCGGCGGTGGAACATCGTTCGCTGGGACAAACGCTCGACGGGCAGGAACTCGATTATTTCAAGCTTGGCGAGGGCAAGCTGCAGGTGTGGCTCTATGCCCGTCAGCATCCGGGCGAGACGATGGCCGAATGGTGGATGGAAGGTGCGCTGGAAAAGCTGCTCGACGATTCCGATCCGGTCACCCGCAGGCTGCGTGAAAAGGCCACTTTCCACATCGTGCCGAACATGAATCCGGATGGGTCGAGGCGCGGGCATTTGCGCACCAATGCGGTGGGCGTGAACCTCAACCGCGAATGGCATGAGCCGTCCCTGGAGCGCAGCCCGGAGGTCTATCACGTTCGGAACGAGATGGACCGAACCGGGGTGGATTTCGCGATGGACGTGCATGGTGACGAAGCCATTGCCGCGAATTTCCTTGCCGGTTTCGAAGGCATCCCTTCGTGGACGAAAGAACAAGGCAGGCTCTACACCGCCTTTAGCGAAGCGCTGGTGCGGGTATCGCCCGATTTTCAGACGGAAAAAGGCTATGAGATACCCAAGCCCGGCCAGGCCAATCTTTCCATGTCCACCGCGCAGCTGGCCGAGCGCTTCGGCGCCGTCGCGATGACGCTGGAGATGCCGTTCAAGGACAATGACGATCTACCCGATCCGATCGAAGGCTGGTCGCCCGATCGCAGTGGCAATCTCGGCCGCGCGTGCCTCGATGCTCTGCACGCGATCGTCGGCGATCTGGAGAAGCGCAAACGCTGAAAGCGTCCCCGCGGATGCTCCCTCGCCTGAAAGTATAACGGAGTAGGAAATGCCGACGCTCGTCCTCATTCGCCACGGCCAATCGACCTGGAATCTGGAAAACCGGTTCACCGGGTGGTGGGACGTGGACATGACCGAAAAAGGCGTCGCCGAAGCCAAGGCCGCGGGCGAACTCATGGCGAATAAGGGTCTCGATTTCGACACCTGTTTCACGAGTTTGCAGAAACGGGCGATCAAGACTTTGAGCCTGGCTCTGGAAGCCATGGACCGTCTTTGGCTGCCGGTCGAAAAGGATTGGCGGCTGAACGAGCGTCATTATGGCGGGCTCACCGGCCTCAACAAGGCGGAGATGATCGCGAAGGTCGGAGAAGAGCAGGTCAAGATCTGGCGCCGCTCATTCGATATTCCGCCGCCGCCTCTCGAAGCGGAAAGCGAGTTCGATCTTGCCGGCGACCGGCGCTATGCCGGGATCGACATTCCCCGCACCGAGAGCCTGAAGGACACGATCGCCCGGGTGCTCCCTTATTGGGAAGAGCGGATCGCGCCGGCGCTAAAAAGGAATGAGCGCGTCCTCATCTCCGCCCACGGCAACAGCCTGCGCGCGCTGATGAAGCATCTCTCCAAAATCCCGGACAAAGACATTACCGGCCTGGAGATTCCGACGGGTCAGCCGATCGTCTATCAACTGGACGCGAGCCTCTCCGAAATCGAGCATCATTATCTGAAAGACCGCTGAGTCCGGCGCTGAGGCTAGGCGAGGATCAGGCGCAGGAAGAGCGTCCCGTCCACCGGCGTGTCGTAATAAGGCTCCATCGGCCTGAAGCCCGCGTCGCGATACATGTTCTGCGCGGCCGCCATGGTCGGCAGGGTATCGAGCCACATTTCATCATAGCCGATCCGCCGCGCTTCCGCGATGACCGACAGCATCAACGCTTTTCCAAGGCCGGCGCCGCGGGCCGCTGGCGACACATAGAGGCGCTTCATTTCGCAAATCCCCGCGTCCGGCAGCGGCTTCAGCGCCACGCAGCCGACCGGGCCGCCGGAGGAGTCCCGGGCAAGAAGCAGGTCGCCTTCAGGGGGCGAATATTTCCCCGGAAGTGCCGCCAGCTCCGCGGCGAAATCCTGGTAGCCGAGATCGACGGGAAGCGAATTGGAATAGGCTTCGAACAGCAAGGCGATGTCGGAAAGATCGGCTTTCAATCGGACGGGATGGACAGAAAATGCGCTTGCCATCCGGCCGCCATACATCGCGCCGCCTGTCTTGCAACAGCCCCGGGCGAATAGGCCAAGAATCCAGGGTGCCGGGCCTGCGCCCGATTGCCTCGCCGCCTCGTGCCGGTTAAGAAGTGCCGCTTCGCCGGGCAAGGGGTCAACATGGCAGACGAAGCGCCTTCAGTCGGAATTATCATGGGCAGCAACTCCGATTGGGAGACGATGCGCCATGCGGCCGAGATGCTCGAAGCCCTGGACGTGAGCCATGAGGCCAAGGTGGTTTCAGCGCATCGCACGCCCGAACGGCTTTACGATTACGCCCGCGGCGCTGCCGCGCGGGGCCTGAAGGTGATTATCGCCGGGGCTGGTGGCGCGGCTCACCTGCCCGGAATGACCGCTTCGATGACCAGCCTGCCCGTGCTGGGTGTCCCGATCGAATCCAAGGCCTTGTCCGGAATGGATAGCCTGCTTTCGATCGTGCAGATGCCGGCGGGTATCCCCGTGGGCACGCTCGCGATCGGGAAAGCGGGGGCGGTCAATGCGGGGCTTCTCGCCGCTTCCATCCTCGCCACTTCGGACGATGCCCTTTCCGCGCGCCTGGACGCCTGGCGTCAGCGGCAGACGGACGGCATCGCTGAAACCCCCGAAGGCGTCTCGCCTAAATGAGTGTCCCGCCCGGCTCCACGATTGGCATCGTCGGGGGCGGTCAGCTCGGGCGTATGCTGGCCATGGCGGCGGCGCAGCTTGGCTATCGATGCCATATATATGCCCCCGACGAAGCGCCGCCGGCCGCCGAAGTATCGGCGTTGTTCACGCGGGGCGCCTATGATGACGAGGCGGCGCTTGCCCGGTTCGGCGCGGCGGTCGACGTCGCTACCTACGAATTCGAAAATATCGCCGCCGGGCCACTTAGCGCCCTGGCCGGCCAGGTGGCGCTCTATCCTCCGCGCAAGGCGCTTGAAACGGCGCAGGATCGCCTCGCCGAAAAGCAGTTCGTCCAGCGGCTCGGCGGGCGGCCAGCCCCTTTTGCGGTGGTGGATAGTCGCCAGGACCTGGAGACGGCGCTCGGCCATATCGGTGTTCCCGCAATCCTCAAGACCCGGCGCTTTGGCTATGACGGCAAGGGGCAGGCGCGGATCATGCACTCGTCCGATGCCGACGCGGCCTGGGATGCGGTGCAAGGATCGCCCTCGATCCTGGAAGGATTTGTGGAGTTCGAACATGAATTCTCGATCCTGCTTTGCCGCGCCGGGTCCGGTGAAATCGCGATCTGGGACGCTCCGCTTAACGTCCATGCCGAAGGCATTCTCGATACCTCTATTATTCCCGCCCCGGCCGTAATCCGACCGGCAGTGGAAGAGGCGACCCAGCTCTCCCGAACGATCGCGGAGGACCTTGGCCATGTGGGCCTGTTGACGCTGGAGTTCTTCGCAACGCGCGAAGGCGCGATTTTCAATGAGATGGCGCCGCGCGTGCACAATAGCGGCCATTGGACGATCGAGGGCGCGTTGAGCTCGCAGTTCGAAAATCATGTCCGCGCGATTTGCGGATTGCCGCTGGGGGCGACCGACCTCGTCGTGCCGCGCGTCGAAATGAAGAATCTGATCGGAGCCGATGTCGATGACTGGCGTGAAATCCTTACCGATCCGAGCGCGCATCTGCACCTCTATGGCAAACGCCACGCCCGACCCGGCCGCAAAATGGGCCATGTCACCCGGCTGATCGGCGCGGGCGGACATTAACCGCCCGCGCCCGATACCTTATTGCGGGCCGGCGATCGATTGCGCCGACACCACTTCGATCGGAAGACCCAGCGGCAGAAGCTGGGGCCGGACCGTTGCGGCGTCGCCGACCACCACCCAGACGATCTTGGACGGATCGATCATCTGCCGTGCCCGCTGATCCAGAACCTGTGCGGTCATGCCCCGATAGCGGTCCGCGATCATCTCCCAATAATTATCGGGCCGGCGGTACAGCGCGTTCGAACGGAGCGAGCCAAGCAACGCGCCGGAAGTTTCGAACTGCCCGGCAAGCTGCCTGGTGTTGCCGTTGATGATCCGCTGCAATTCGGCAGGGGTGACCCCGTTGCTGGTGGTGAAGCCCTTGATCTGATCGATCACGGCCTGAATCGCCGGGCCGGTCTTGTCGGCTTGCACGGGCGCATTGATCACATAGGGGACGAGATCCTCGCGGAGCCCGATTCCGCTAGAGGAACCGTAGGACCAGCCCTTGGTCTCGCGCAGGTCCATGTTGATCCGGGCGAGGAAGCTGCCGCCGAGAATCTCGTTTGCGGCGGTCAAGGTCAACAGATCCTCCGTACCGCGAACCGGCAGGACGGTGCCCGCGACGATCAGGGATTGCGGCGATTGCGGGCGGTCGATGATCACGATCCGCGAGCGCGGCGCAGGCGGCGTGGCGGCGAAATTCTTCGTCCCCTTCGCTGCTGCCGGCGAGGTCCAATTGCCAAAGCGCGCCTCCAGTAACGGAACCAGCTCCGCCAGCGGCAGATCGCTGACCGCAAAGATGGAAGCGTTGTCGGGACGAATCCATCCTTGGTGGAAACGGATAAGGTCATCCCGCGACAGCGACTTCAATACTTGCGGCGTGCCGAGACCGCTGGTGGGCCGCCCATAAGGATGGTTCGGGCCGTAGAGCAATGGCGCCAGCGTCCGTCCGGCTAGGCCGGCGGGCTGGGTAAGTTCTTGCGCGATCTGCGCGATCTGCTGCGCCCGCAACCGCTCCACTTCGGAAGGTTCGAAGGCGGGATTGCGAACGATGTCCGCCATAAGGTCGAGCGAGGCCCCGAGCACCGGAGTAAGCGCGGTCATCGTCACCGCGGTACGATCGAGCGAGGCACCTGGATTGATGCTCGCGCCAAGCCGTTCCTGCTCTTCGGCAATCTGAATCGAATTGCGGCTGGTGGTACCTTCTTCCAGCAGGTTTAGTGCCAAAGCCTGGGTACCGAGCGCGCCTGAAGGGTCGGCCGCAGTGCCGGCGTTGAATTCGACGGCAAGGCGAGTCACCGGGACGGTGTCGCGGCGCGAATAGATGATTGGAATGCCGTTCGACAGGGTCGCCCGCTCGATCTCGGGGAGGTCGAGCGCGGAGATATCGCCTACCGGCGGCATGGGACGATTTTCGACGTAGGGGAGCGGCGCCATCGGCTGTTCGCCGGGTTGCGGTTCACGGTAATAACGCGGACGCTGGCTGGCTGCGCCTCGGCTACCCTTGGCCTCCTCATAAGCCTCACGGCCACCCGGCACCACGCGCAGGGTATATACCGGGCGGGTCAGCCATTTTTGCATGACGCCCCGAACATCCTCGGGGGTGACCTTCCCATAAGCCAGCAGCTGCTTCTTATAGAATTCGGGGTCGTCCGCGTAGAGCGTTCCCTCCGCCAGCGCGACGGCCTTGCCGCCGAAGCCGCCCACTTGTTCCAGCCCCTGGATACGCCCCGAAACCTCGCGCATGGCGACGCGCTGCACTTCGTCGGCAGTAGGCCCGGTGGCAATGAAGTCGGCAATGATCCGGTCGAGGCGCTCGGCCACTGCGCCCGGATCCTGACCAGGCTTCACGTTGACCTGCACTTCGAACAGGCTGACGCGGTGGAAGGGCAACAGGCTGGCGGAGACGCTGACCGCGCTCTGATCCTTGCGGACCAGTTCGTTGTCGAGCCTGGAACTGGCGAGGCCGCCGAGCACGGTCGCACCCATTTCAAGCGGGATCATGTCCGGATCGGTGAGACCCGGCACCGCCCAGTTGCGGTAGATGCGCGTGTTGGCGACGCGATCCTTCATGACTTCGACTTTGGGCGCAGCCAAAGTGGGTACGGCAGCGGCGGCTGGAACGTTCACAGGCCCGCGTGGAATATCGCCGAAATATTTTTCGACCATCGGACGAGCTTCGGCCGCGGAAACGTCGCCCGCGATGACCAGAACCGCGTTGTTCGGGCCATATTTGTCGCGGAACCATTGCTTCACATCTTCGAGCGTCGCAGCGTCGAGGTCGGCCATCGAGCCGATGGTCGAATGATGATAGGGGTGGCCTTCGGGGAACAGCGCTTCCAATTGCGCATATTCGACCAGGCCGAACGGGTCATTATCCCCCTGGCGCTTTTCATTCTGCACCACGCCGATCTGATTGGTGAGCTTTTCCTGCGTCACCGCGCCCAGCAAATGGCCCATGCGGTCGCTTTCCAGGAACAAGGCCCGTTCCAAGGCAGGGCGCGGTACGGTCTGGAAGTAATTGGTACGGTCGAACCAGGTGGTGCCGTTATAATCGGTGGCCCCAATTTCACGCAGCGGCTCGAAATAATCGCCGGGTGAATTTTCCGAACCGTTGAACATCAGATGTTCGAACAAATGCGCAAAGCCGGTCTTGCCCCTGGGCTCGTCCTTGGATCCAACATTATACCAGATCGATACCGCCGCTACCGGCGCTTTCCGGTCTTCATGGACGACGACACGAAGGCCGTTGTCGAGCGTGAAGGATTGGTAAGGAATATCGACCTGCCGCACGAGCGCGGCAACCGGCGGGACGCCCGCGGGCGCCGCCGCTCCGGACGTCGTCACCGAAGCTTCGGGGATGGCGCAGGCCGAAGCGGACAAGGCTGCAAGCAAAGCGATTGGAAGGAGCAAACGGCGCATCGAACATCCTTTTCGAATCCTATGCCACGCACCATAGCCGCGTGTAATAGGAGCGCAATACGGTCGGGCCTTGTGTGGCAAGGCGGCAACACTACATCGGTTCGAAAGGGGCAGGGTATGAACCTCGAAAAATTTACCGATCGGGCAAAGGGTTTTCTGCAGGCGGCGCAGACCGTCGCCCTTCGAATGAATCACCAGAGGATCGCGCCCTCGCATCTGCTGAAGGCTTTGCTGGAGGATGAGCAGGGCATGGCTTCGGGCCTCGTCACCCGCGCCGGTGGAAGTGCCGAGGCGGCACTGCGCGAAACGGATGAGGCGCTTGCCAAAATTCCCGCCGTGTCCGGTAGCGGCGCGAACGCGGCGCCGGGCATAGATGGCGATCTGCTTCGAATACTCGACCAGGCCGAACAGGTGGCGCAGAAAGCTGGCGATTCCTACGTGACGGTGGAGCGGCTGCTGCTGGCACTGGTGCTCGCCAAAACATCGGACGCGGGCAAGGCCTTGGCCGATGCGGGCCTCAAGGCCGAAACGCTCAATGCGGCGATCAACGAGCTTCGCGGCGGCCGGAGCGCCGACACTTCGTCGGCCGAAGATCGCTACGATGCGCTCAAGAAATTTGCCCGTGACCTTACTGAAGCGGCCCGCGAGGGAAAGCTCGATCCGGTGATCGGACGGGACGAAGAAATCAGGCGCACCATCCAGATCCTCGCCCGCCGCACCAAGAACAATCCAGTGCTGATCGGCGATCCCGGCGTCGGCAAGACCGCCATCGCCGAGGGGCTGGCCTTGCGCATCGCCAATGGCGACGTACCCGATACCCTGAAGGACCGCCGGTTGATGTCGCTCGACATGGGATCCCTGATCGCCGGCGCCAAATATCGCGGCGAATTCGAGGAAAGGCTGAAAGGGGTCCTGGACGAGGTGAAGGGGGCCGAAGGCGAGATCGTCCTGTTCATCGACGAGATGCACACCCTGATCGGCGCCGGCAAGGGAGAGGGTTCAATGGATGCGTCCAATCTCCTGAAGCCTGCTTTGGCCCGGGGCGAATTGCATTGCATCGGTGCAACCACGCTCGACGAATATCGGAAGCATGTCGAAAAGGACCCGGCGCTGCAAAGGCGCTTCCAGCCCGTCTTTATCGGCGAGCCGACGGTGGAGGATACGATCTCGATCCTGCGCGGGCTGAAGGAGAAATACGAGCTCCACCACAATGTCCGCATCACCGACGGAGCCCTGGTATCGGCCGCCACGCTTTCGAATCGCTACATCACCGACCGCTTCCTTCCCGACAAGGCGATCGACCTGATGGACGAAGCCGCCTCGCGGCTGCGCATGGAAGTCGAATCAAAGCCTGAGGAAATCGAGAATCTCGATCGGCGCATCATCCAGCTCAAGATCGAGCGCGAGGCGCTGAAGCGGGAAACCGACAAGGCTTCGAGGGAAAGGCTGACCGCGCTGGAAGCCGAACTCGCCAATCTGGAGGAGCAATCCGGTGCGTTGACGCAGCGCTGGCAGGCCGAAAAGGAAAAAATCCAGGCCGAAGGCAAAGTGAAAGAGCAATTGGATGCGGCGCGGCTGGAACTGGAACAGGCGCAGCGGGCCGGCGATCTAGCCAAGGCTGGCGAGCTTGCCTACGGCGCCATACCCAATCTGGAAAAGCAGCTCGCCGAGGCGACGACGGCAAGCGAAAGTGCGATGCTGCGGGAAGAAGTAACGAGCGAGGATATTGCCGGCGTCGTGTCCCGCTGGACCGGGATACCCGTCGATCGGATGCTCGAGGGCGAGCGCGAGAAATTGCTCGCCATGGAGACGGAACTCGGCAAGCGAGTCATCGGCCAAGCGGACGCGGTCAAGGCGGTGGCATCCGCGGTCCGCCGCTCGCGTGCCGGTCTGCAGGACCCCAATCGCCCGCTCGGATCCTTCCTGTTCCTCGGCCCCACCGGCGTCGGCAAGACCGAGCTCACCAAGGCCCTGGCCGAATTCCTGTTCGACGACCCGCACGCCATGGTCCGCATCGACATGTCCGAATATATGGAGAAGCATTCGGTGGCCCGGCTGATCGGCGCCCCTCCGGGCTATGTCGGCTATGAGGAAGGCGGCGTTTTGACCGAGGCGGTGCGCCGACGGCCCTATCAGGTGATCCTGTTCGACGAGGTCGAAAAGGCGCATGCGGATGTCTTCAACATCCTCCTCCAGGTGCTGGATGATGGACGGCTGACCGATGGACAGGGCCGCACGGTCGACTTCGCCAATACGCTGATCATCCTGACATCCAACCTTGGATCACAATATCTGTCCGGGCTTTCAGAGGGGCAAAAAACCGCTGATGTAGAGCCGCAGGTGATGGATGTGGTCCGCGCGCATTTCCGGCCGGAATTCCTGAACCGCCTCGACGAAATCATCCTGTTCCACCGCCTGGGTCAGGAACATATGGGCCCGATCGTCGATATCCAGGTCGCGCGCGTTCAAAAGCTGCTGGCCGATCGAAAGGTCCAACTGGATTTGACCGAGGCGGCGCGGGCCTGGCTTGGCCGCGTCGGCTATGATCCGGTTTACGGGGCCCGGCCGCTCAAGCGTGCCGTTCAGAAGCATCTCCAGGACCCGCTCGCCGACGCGATATTGCGCGGCGAGGTGCCGGATGGATCGAGCCTGCACATTGACGAGAGGGACGGCGGTCTCACCATTTCCGTATCTCAACCCCTTGATGGGGGCAGATAATACCGACGAGGGATCGCCAAAGCTCCGGAAGCTAAATCCGTTTCGCCAAAATTACCTCGATATTCCGACGTCGAGCGGGATGAATGTCCATGCCAGGTTTTTCTGACCGCTAAAAATGTAGCAGTAGCGGGGCGGGCCGTCCGGGCGCACCGCAACTCATGGGCTATTGGCCGTGAGTGCTGCCCTTGGATCCTTGCAATTCTCCCCACTCCTCGCGGGTACGTTGCGCCATGGACTCCCAGTCAGCTCTTGTCGCGCAGATGCGCTCGAAATCTGCAAGCGAGCCGGTCTTGAGCCTCCGCCGGCAAATCTTCTTTTCAGGCGCGGCGTTGGAAGCGATGGTCATTGCAGGCGCCGGGGTGCCAGACGCGTTCGCCGGCAACCTCCAATTGACGACGCCGCTAGCGACCGAGCTTATCTTGCGGCCATTCTCGTCTTTGATGCCCTTGAAGGTCGCGCGATTGAGAATCAGCTGGCATGTTTCCGCATCCAGCAGCTTGTATCCGCTGCTCTGCGTCACTTCACAAGCGCTGGCATAGCCCTCGCGGTCGAGCGTGACCTTGAAACCGACCGCGCCCTGCTCTCCCGCGGCGAGCGCCCGCGCCGGATACTGGCTTTCAATCACGGCCTCGTTACTGGCGTCGCGAATGGCCGCATCATTTGGTGGTCCGGCGATAGACGGCGCTGCCGTTCCGAGGAGAAGAGCGAACAAGAAAGCCGTGCGGGTCATAGCAATTTCTCCGTCATGCAGCTGATTTGTTACTCGAAACGAGCCAAGCCTTCAACCCCGCACTCTTCGGCAGCACAGATCTTGTCACCTTTACTAGCGGGGTCTCGGAGGAAATGGCGGGCAGAAATCCCTCTGACGCCAGATCGCATTTTGCGGCTCCTCTGGATCTGGAATGGCAAAATTAAGATAGCCGAAGAACGTCATGATCAGTCGCTCGCCCGGATCCTCGATGGCGGTGCGCCCGTGCATGAAGCGGCTATTGTCGAGCATCAGCACGTCGCCGCTGCGCCAGGCGACTCCCGCGGACAAGCGCTCCCCTGTATCTCTAATCGCGTGCAGCCAGGGGTCAGGCACCGGCTGGCCATTGTCGAGCAGCGGGTAACCTTGGCGGTTGTGATTGAACCGGGCAAATAGCAGAAAATTGCCGAAGGCCGGCTCATCGATGAACATCGGACGGTGGAGGGCTGGTCGGCTGAAGAAACGGACCACTTCGCCTTCCACCCGGCGAAATTGATAAGGGCACCAGTCTGGTGGATGAGCAAGCTGCTCATCGGTAGGTTCAGGATTCCCGAGCCAGAATTCGAGCAGGCCTGGCCAGGTCGGCTTGACCTGGAGCAATCGCCGTCCTTCCAGGCCGCGCCGGATTTCCTCCGGCATCTGGCGCACCAGTTCCACGCCGTCACACATCGTCGTTGCGCCGCCGCGGCTTGGAGCGGAGAGGCAGCCGAAGAAGGCGGCATCCGGCTTCCAGGGCTCGCGGGAAAGTTCTGGATGAAGCGAAAAAGGTCCGGTGCCGGCATCGACACTATGGACGTTATTTGATGGATCGATGGGCTGCCGGCCGGGGCTTTCATTGACGACTGAGGTGGAACAGAATTGCCGCGCGAAATCGCGGAACTGATAAACTTCGGCGCTAAAGCCCCGGAGCAGCAGCGCTCCGTGCATCTTGTAAAGCGAGATGATTTCGGCCGGATCCAGGTCCAGAACCGAACGCTCGTCGGTTGGCTCGACCAGCACGTACGGACGCCCGGCTTCCGGAAGGTGAATCGTCGGCATAACGAGCTTCGGATAGCGGATGCCCCGCTGCCGGGCTATAGCCGGATTAATGACTTTGACGCTCGATGACCTGTTCGCCTCGCCGGATCACTACCTCCACTCATTTGAGGGTGAGGCGGCGCTGTTCATGCCCATGGATCGCGAGGCCTATCATCGCTCGATCTTTCTCGACGGACGAATCTCCCCGGCAGCCAGCCGGACGATGCTCCTTCCTGTGAAGAATTTTACCGAGCGAATTCCGCAGCCCGCCGGGACCGGCTGGATCTTCCATATCGCGCATTGCGGCTCCACATTGCTCGCGCGCGCTCTCGACCAATTATCGACCAATCTGGTCCTGCGCGAACCCTTCGCGCTGCGGCAGCTTGGCTTCGACTATGATGAAGAGCGGCTGGCCTTGGTCGCGGCGATGCTATCAAAGCGATACCGGCCAGACACCCCGACGATCGTCAAGGCGAACGTGCCTGTCAATTTCCTGCTACCGCATCTGATCCGCCTGGAGCCGGACGCACACGCAATCTTCCTGCAATGCAGTCTTCGCGACTATTTGCTCGCCATATTGCGGGATGAAAATCATCGAGAATGGATGCGCCGGGTTACAACCCATCTGGCATCCCATTTGGGAGGCCTTTCGGGCCTGGCCGATCACGAGCGCGCAGCCGCGCTCTGGCTGGCGCAAATGCAGGCCTTTGCACGCGCGATCCGCCAATTGCCCAATGCCCGAAGTCTCGATTCCGAAGCCTTCTTCGCGCGGCCTCGCCATTTCGTCGGCGTGGCCGCAAGGCATCTGCAAGTACCGATCACCGAATTGGAGCTGGACGCTCTTTTCAAGGGCTCCCTATTTACGACCTATTCGAAGAACCCGGCGTTGGAATTCGACAACGCAGCGCGAATGATAAGACGAAGATCATTGGAAGATAGCCTCACCCCCGAGCTTGACCGGGCACAGGCATGGCTCGACGGGAGAAAGCAAGAAACCGCAGACGCCCTGGCTGTCATCGCCGCGAGCGCGCTCCAAAACGAATAGGCGTCACCCGGCCGTTGCGGTCAACCCAATTTCACCGCGCTGTTGGTGGCACGACCGCTCCGGTCGGCCACTTTATAGAAGCTACGGAGCAGATCGCGTTCGGTGTCGGTAAGATAGGGGTTCCACACGTCGAAGATGAGGACGGCGCGCACCTCGCTCGATCGGTTCCAGGCCTCGTGCTCGATCGTGTCGTCGAACGCCCACGCCTTGCCTGCCGCCCATTCGCGCGTTTCGCCTCCAACCCGAAAGGCACAGCCGGGCGGGACGATGATCGGAAGGTGGATGATGGTCCGTACGTTGCTGACACCCGTGTGGGCAGGAAGGTGCGCGCCGGGTCGCAGCAGCGAAAAAAAGACAGTCGGAGTGCGCCCAGGCAGATCAACCAGTGGGAGGGCCTCGACTGCGGCTGCTGTTTGTGGCGCGCGCGCGCACGCGGCATCGTTGCGGCGCCCGTCCTTCCATAGATGCAAGGCATTCCAATCCAAGGAATGATCCAAGGGCGTCCACTTGTTGGTCGGGGTGCCCGGCTCCATCGCGACATAAGGCAAAAATCCTGCGTCATCGACGCTGAGCAACGTCTCGAGTTCAGCCCGGATGTCTTGGGTCCTGCCCTCGATTTCCGCCAACCAAGGAAAATGCCGCCGCTCGAAAAATTCTTCCGCCGGCAAAAACGGAAAATGGAGCCCGGCACATTGATTGGGATAAATCTGGCGGCGGCCGAGAACGTGGTCAATGCAGGCGTCGAACCGCCGGCGCTCCGTCTCCGCAAGATCAAGTCTTACCTGGGCAAGCCCGTCTTCAACCGCGTCGGCGAAATCTGCACTGTGGCGGGTCACGGCTTCGCGAGCATGTTCAAGCATTGCCTCAAGGGCGGGGGTTCGCTGGTCGAGCATCGGGGCCATGGCGAGCACGCCCGACCACCGTTCCACCGCGCGGGCATTTTCCCCTTGGCGTTCGAACAATTCGGCGAGGCGCACCAGCGCCATGAAGTGGCGCTGGTCTAGCGCAAGTGCCCCTTCCAGCGCCGCCAATTCGGCCGCGTCATCTTTTTGTTCGCGTCCCGCTTTTGCTAGATTCATCCAGAGGTCGGGCGATCGCGGATCAGCGGCTATCGCGCGGCGAAAAAAGCCGGCGGCGGCGGCGGGGTCGCCGGCCGAGAGCGCATGAAAGCCAAGATCGTTCAGTGCGGCGGGCTGCTCGCCCTCTTCGGCAATGATCCGTTGAAGAATTTGGACCGCTTCACTGGCGCGGCCGGCTTGCTTCGCTGCGCGTGCGGCGGCGAGGGATCGTTGAATTTCTGCCTGGTCCATGCGGCTCAATAGCCAGTTTGCCCCGGATGGACAAACCTCTCCCTGGTCCTGACTGACTTATCGAACAAGGGCCCCGGCATCCGTTTAGTGAAGCCGCGGGCGGCGTGCGGCGGGTCGCCGCCGGCCTCTCAATCCCGCAGATGAGAGCGCAGGCCCGATCGCCAGGCGTCCTCTCCGGTTCAGTCTTCGGTTAACGCATTCAGACTTTCCGCCAAATTGTTATAGACGGGTATATGCCCAGTCGAAATAAGAGCCCCAAACGCGACACCGCCCTGCACCGTTCGCGGATTGCACGTATCGAACAGGCCCTCGGCAGGGGCGATATTGCGCAAGCCGCGACTATTGCGGCCGTCGCGCTGGCGGCCGGGCAGGTCGATCCGATGGTCCTCAACCTTGCCGCCTGGCGCTGCGAGGAAGCAGGCGACTATTCTGGAGCCCACCGGTTATTGCAACGGGCCCTGGACTTGGCCCCCGGCGATGTCCTCGTGCTGGGCGCCATAGGTTCCGTGCTGCGCAAGGAAGCCCGATTTGAGGAGGCGCTTGCGGTGCTTGACCGGGTAGTGGCGGCGGAGCCGCGTCACGCGGCGGCCTGGCTTGAGCGCGGCTTTACCCTCGAGGCCTTGCGATCGGAACGGCTTGCCACCGAAAGCTATAAGCGGGCACTTACCCTTGATCCCAACCTGGCCCCTGCGCTGGGTAAGCTTGCCGACGGCGCCGCCAGGCGAGGCGACACGGAGGAGGCGCTGGGTTTTGCCGGCCGTGCCGTTGCAATCGACCCGCTCCAGCCCGCGGCAGTCTTCGCCTTGGCCGCAATCGATATTGAGGCTGGAGAGGGCGCCCGAGCGGAGGCCAGGCTTCGGAAATTGCTGTCTTCGTCTTTGAAGAACGAGGATCAGACGCGCACGTTGACTTTGCTCGGCGATGCGCTTGACCGACAAGACCGCTGCCCCGAGGCGTTCGCCGCCTACGTCCAGGCCCAGGAAATTTTCAGAAGCGTATATTCTTCGTATCTCGCGCCTACTCCTGAATCTCCTTCGCATCGCGATTTCATCGAGAAGATCGCGGCCCAGGTTCGGGACGCCGCCCCAGCGACCAGCCCAATTGCGCTCGCCCCTGTTCAGGGGGAGACCAAATCCCATATTTTCCTGCTCGGCTACCCGCGCTCCGGCACTACCCTGGTAGAAAATATTTTGGCGAGCGCAGCCGAAGTGGTGGCGCTTGAAGAACATGAAACCCTGGTCGACACCGAAGAGGTTCTGGTGGCGAATGACGGAACGATGGCCGACCTCGATGCTCTCGATCCAGACCTCGTCGCGAAACTACGCGCGAGCTATTGGGAAAGGGTTCGTGGCTGGGCTGGCGACGTAACAGGCCGCGTCTTCGTCGACATGAATCCGCTGAATGGAATCAAATTGCCGGTGATTGCGCGCTTATTTCCCGACGCCCGGATCCTGATCATGCGGCGCGATCCGCGCGATGTCGTGCTGAGCTGCTTCCGCATAAATTTCGTCCCTAGCCCGGCTGCCTATTCCTTCAGCAATCTCGAAGAGACCGCGCGGCATTATGATGCGTTGATGCGGCTCACAGAACTTTGCCGGGAACGTCTCCCGCTCGCCTTCCATGAAGTGAGTTACGGTAACCTGATCACCGATTTCGAAACGACCGTGTGCGAATTGGCCGATTTCGTTGGGATCGAATGGACGGAAGACTTTCGTGCCTTTGGCAAGACCGCCCGCCGTCGCGGGGTGCGGACCGCCAGCGCGACACAGGTCCGGCGGGGCTTGTACAATGGCGGAGGGAGGTGGCGACGCTACCGGACTGAGCTGGCAACGGTCCTGCCGATATTGGAGCCCTGGGTTAGGCGGTTCCACTTCGAACCATAAAAAAGGCGGGCCGCGAACGGCCCGCCCTCTCTAAATCTCGACAGCTGGCTTAGAACTTCAGCCGTGCGCCGATGGCGAAGCGGCGGCCAAGCGCGTCGTAGGTCGACGGATAGGTGTTGCCGCTGTTGAAGCTTGTCGAACCAATCGTGGAACCGACAATCGGTGGCTTTTTGTCGAGCAAATTCTGCACAGTCACCGTCATTTCCATGTTTTCGTTTACTTCGAAGCGCGTAGCCAGATCGAAATAATTGTGCGCCTTGATGTGCCCGAAATCGACCGTTTCACCATCGAGAGCGCCCGTGTTCGCTGTTACGCGGCCCGGCAGAACGCCGGCGTAGGCGACGACACCGTCTTCGGCCTGCATCTTGCCGATATGGCGCCACAGCAGCGATACATCGGTGCTGCCGAAGCTAAGCGTCGAGCGCTGGTTCCAGGAGAATTCTGGCTGCAGCGAACCTGCGGCCGAATTCGGCCCGGCTGAACCCGGCGAACCGCAATTGGGTGAGTAGAAGCCGACGCACTCGCGAACATCGGAAACAGGGAACAGACCGCCAGCTCCTGGGAAGCCCGCCGGAATCGTCGATCCGGGCGAAAGAGCCTGGAATTGCGAGCGGTTGGTCCAGTTGCCGATGAAGCTGAGGTTCATCTTCGCGAAGCCCAGATCACGGCGATAGTTCACGCCGAGGTCGATACCGTCGGTCAGGATGCGGCCCGAATTCGACGATGGGAAAATGATCCCTCCCGTCGTCGCCGGATCACCCGATAGCTGGCCGGTCACTGGATCACGCAGGAACAGCTGACAGATTGGGTTATTCACGCTGCCAGCAGTGATCGCGCTACCATTATTATCACCAAAGCACCCGGTCACGAGATCGCCCGGAACGGGCTGCGAGATCGCGTCCTTAATCTTGATGTTATAATAATCGACCGTGATCGAGAGGCCCGGCACGAAGTCGGGCTGGAACACTACGCCCAGGGTGTAGCTGTCCGACTTTTCAGGGCGCAGATAAAGGCCACCGGCAAAGACACCGTTGGACTGAGCGGCCGTGGGGTTCGCGATGGAACCGATGGACGAAGCCGGCGCACCTTGGGCGAGGCAGACCGCCCGCAGATTGGCGTTATTGACCGGATTTGCACCGCGGCAAGGATCAATGGCGAGATTCGTCAGGCCGACCACCGACGGAGCAAACAGCTCGTTGATGTTCGGTGCGCGAACCGCCCGCTGACGGTTGGCCCGGAACTTGAGGCCGTCAAATGGCTCCCAGGTACCCGCAACCTTCCAGGTCGTGGTGTTATATTTCGGCGAGGTGGGAGCATCGACCTTGTAGGCCGAATAGCGCAAGCCGCCTTCGACGGTCAGGCTCTTGAAGAACGGCCTGTCCTGAACCAGCGGCGCAATCACTTCGCCATAGGCTTCGTAGACTTCATATCCACCATCAAAGGCCGAGACGGCACCGCCGGCGCCACCCAGCTCTCCGGCCGATTGCGCCAAAGCATCGGGCACCGAAGCGCCGGTATAGTGACGGTATTCGGCACCAAGGGCGAAGCCGATTGGATCTTCTGCCCAGGGAGCCGAGGCACCGATATCGCCGTTCAGCAGAGCTCGCGCTTGTGACAGGGTGCTCTTGTTGGTGGTTGTCGCTTTGCCCCTCAGATAGGCGGCCATCGCTGGCGTGATGGAACCATCGGCGCCGAACAGGTTGACGGGAACGCAGCCAGTGCCCGCAGTGGGGCTGGCACCCGGCTGGGCGAGCGGCGGCAATAACGGGTTCGGATTGGCGATGGTCGGGGACGATCCGAGATTACAGGTGGTCGCGCTGGTGGTGTAGGCGGCCGTACGAACGCGGGACGTGAGCAAATATCCGTCCAGCGTCTGCCTGTTTTCGGATTCACCATAGGAACCCGACACGTCCAGATTGATGCTGTCGGTCACGCCCATCCGCAGGCCTGCCCGATAATCGAAAATGTTGGTGACGAATTCCGAGGTGCGGGGGCCCAGTTCGGTAGAACGACGGCCAACCGTGGTCGTGAATGTCCGGAAGTTAGGATCGCTGGGGCTCAGGGCCGTCGCAGCTGCGGCGCATTGCGCGGGAGTAAGCGTCTGAATACCAGCGGTGGCCCGATCGAAATCGTTATTCGCGCAGAAAGTGGCGCGAGCGGCCGCCGGGAGGAAAGGATTGCTGACTGGAATTGCCAGTACCGAGCTAAAAATGCCCGATGGCGCGACAATGGTGTTGACCGTGTTCTTCGAGAACAGGCCACGCGTATAGACTTCTATTCCGTCTGCGACTTCGTAATGACCCGCGCCGTAGATATTGAAGCGCTCGAAGGGCGTCTGGAAGATGTTGAACGGGTTGAAGTTGAAGTTCACGACCGGAGTCTGCAGCCCGCCCGTAGTGGGGTTGATCTGCCTGAAACCGCTGCCGACGGTGAAGCGCCCAGGCACCGTGGTGCCCGATCCGCCAACGGCACCCGTGGTGGACGTATAGTTGGAACGGGAGAATCGGCGGGCACCCTGATAAACGGGATCAGATTCCTGATAGCCTACCGACAGCACCGCATTACCGCGACCGTCGTCGAAATTGGCACCGATCGTCGCATCGATACGGAACACGTTGCCGTCTCCGCGCTGGGTGATCTGTTCGCTTGCGGAGATCTCGGCGCCGGCGAAATCGCTGCGCGTGATGAAGTTGACGACGCCGGAAACCGCGTCCGCGCCGTAGGTTGTCGCGGCGCCGCCGGTCAGCGTGTCGACACGGTCGACCAGTGCCAGCGGGATATTGTTGAGATCGACGCGTCCGATAACGCTGGAAGGCGTAATGCGGTTACCGTCAAGAAGGACGAGGTTGCGGAAGTTGCCAAGGCCGCGAAGATCGGCGAACGATGAACCACCGTTACCATTGTTGACCGCGGAGCCCATGCTAGGCACGGCGCCGGGAAGGTCGCGCAGCAGTTCTTCGGCAACGTTCGACTGGCGGAGCTGAATTTCTTCCTGGCCGATCACCGACACCGGGGCAGATGAAACCAGGTTGGGGTTCTTGATGAGAGTCCCGGTCACGACGATCTCGCCGGAACTGTCTTCTTCGACCGGAGCGGCGGAATCCTGAGACTGCACGCCTGCTTCACTCGCATCCTGGGCGAAAGCGGGAGCTGAGAAAATGGTCATGCCGGCGATCACGGTCGAAGCCAGCAGCGTGTCCCTAAAGAGCTTTGTAGACATTTTGGTCCCCTTGTCAGCGCCTTAGCGCATTTGAAGCATATAACATTGCCCGGCATTCCGGGTCATATTGCCTCGTCTGTAGGGAGAATTGCACCTCCAGCGCAATCAGGATACGGCCGAGTTACGAAAAAATGACAGCGTTGTTGTAAACGGAACACATATGCATCGCGGCCGGTCCGTGCGAGATTGGTGCAACAGAAGGACGAGCGGCCCCGATGTCGCGAGGAGTAGTGAATGAAATTGTCTGCAATGATATTTCTTTCGTTGGCGTTGTCCGCCGCGGCGGATGCCCGGGACGCCCCGCCCCAGTCGCCTTTGATCCGGGCCCTGGTAGATTGCCGTTCCCAGACCAACGACACGTCGCGCCTGCGTTGCTACGATCTGGCGGCCGGAGCGCTGGTCGAAGCCTCGGCGCAGGGCAAGATTGTCGTGCTCGACCAGGAACAGGCGAGAACGACCCGCAGGTCACTGTTCGGATTCCACCTGCCGAAGCTGCCGCTGTTCAGCGGAGATGAGAGCGCGGAGTTCGACTCGGGGGAACTCACGGCGAAGGTCACTTCCGTCCGGGCCATGCCCAATGGCCGTTGGCAGATGAAAATCGAGGGGGGCGCATTGTGGGAAACCACCGAGGCATCGAGCGTGGTCAATGATCCGCGCGCGGGCAACACTCTGGTGATCAAGCGCGGACCGCTCGGCAGCTACATGATCCGAATCGAAGGCCAACGCGCGCTCAGGGCCAAAAGGGTGGGTTGACCGGTCGAAGGGAGGCTTGACAGGAAGGCACCTGCGGCTGATCCGCAACGTTAATGTCCGCGCTCACTCATCTCCAGCTGCTTGAAGCTGAATCCATTCACATCATCCGCGAGGTGATGGCGGAAATGGAGCGGCCGGTGATGCTCTATTCGGCGGGCAAGGATAGCGCGGTGATGCTGCATCTCGCCCGGAAAGCCGCCTATCCGTCGTCGCCGCCATTCCCCTTGCTTCACGTGGATACCGGCTGGAAATTCCGGGAGATGTACGAGCACAGGGATCGCGCTGCGGCGCAAGGCGGCATGGAATTGATCGTCCACCGCAACCCTGACGCGGTGGAAAGGAACATAGATCCCTTCGTCCATGGATCCAGCTTGCATACCATGTTGTGGAAAACCGAAGGTTTGAAGCAGGCCTTGTCAGCGCACCGTTTTGACTCTGCCTTCGGCGGAGCGCGGCGCGATGAAGAGGCGAGCCGCGCCAAGGAAAGAATCTTTTCCTTCCGCTCGTCGAGCCATGCCTGGGACCCGAAGAACCAGCGGCCCGAATTGTGGCGGCTTTTTAACACCAGGATTTCGCCCGGCGAGAGCGTCAGGGTGTTCCCATTGTCCAATTGGACCGAACTCGACGTGTGGCAATATATAGAAGCCGAAGAAATAGAGGTCGTGCCTCTCTATTTTGCCGCAGCGCGCCCGACCGTCGAACGTGACGGCCAATTGTTCGTTATCGACGACGACCGCTTTCCCCTGGCCAAGGGCGAGCGCCCAGTCGAACGGCGGGTACGCTTCAGGACGCTTGGCTGCTATCCGCTGACGGCGGCCATTGAAAGCGACGCCACCACTGTCGCCGAGGTGGTGGATGAAATGCGTCGAAGCCCTTCCTCTGAGCGAAGCGGGCGACTGATCGATCGCGACGAGGCCGCTTCCATGGAACGCAAGAAACGCCAGGGTTATTTCTAGATGACCTCCTTGCTTCGGCTGATTGCCTGCGGGTCCGTTGACGACGGAAAATCTACCCTGATCGGGCGCCTTCTCCACGATTGCGGCGGCATATATGACGATCAGCTTTCCGGGCTCGTCGCGGCTTCGCGCAGATTTGGTACCCAGGGCGGCGAAGTCGATCTGGCCTTGTTGGGGGATGCGCTGGAGGCGGAGCGGGAGCAGGGTATCACGATCGATGTCGCTTACCGCTTCTTCGCGACGCCGGCGCGCAAGTTCATTCTGGCCGACGCACCCGGACACGAACAATATACGCGCAACATGGTGACCGGGGCCTCCACCGCGGACCTGGCGGTGGTGCTGGTCGATGCGGGAAAGGGAATCCTTACCCAAACCCGCCGCCATAGCTATCTGGCGAAACTGCTCGGCATCGGCCGGGTCGTCCTGGCCGTCAACAAGATGGATTTGGTGGGATGGGATCGCGCCAGGTTCGAAGAGATAGCCGGAGAATATCGCAGCTTTGCGGAAGGGATAGGTATCCCGCAGGTGACAGCGATTCCCCTGTCGGCACTTACGGGTGCGAACGTGGCCTCGAAATCGGACCTTGCCGACTGGTATCACGGCCCGGCGCTCATCGAATATCTGGAGCAGGTCGACATAAGCCAGAATGCCGCCGGCCCCGGTCTTTTTCGAATGCCGGTCCAATGGGTCAGCCGGCCCAATGTGGATTTCCGCGGCTATGCAGGAACTGTCGTGAGCGGCACCGTCCGACCCGGCGATCAAGTGATCGTGCTGCCAGCCGAAACTCCCGCCGAGATCGAGCGGATCGTCACGATGGACGGCGAATTGGCGGAGGCGGTCTCGGGGCAGTCTGTGACGCTCACTTTCACGAGGCCGGTCGAATGCGCTCGCGGATCGGTGCTGAGCAGCGCCGTCGACCTTCCGCAAAAGGGAGATCAGTTCGAAGCCGTGCTCCACTGGATGGCCAGCGAAGACCTGCTTCCGGGCCGGCAATATCTGCTGAAGCTCGCCACTCAGACCGTCGCCGCGGTGGTGCAAACGCCTAAATATGAAATCAACGTCGACACGCTCGAGCATCTTGCCTGCAAGACGCTGGGACTGAACGCAATCGGGGTGGCCAACATCTGGGCCGACGGGCCGATCATATTCGAACCCTATGACGCCAGCCGCGATCTTGGCGGCTTCATCCTGATTGACCGGCTAAGTAATGCCACGGTGGCGGCTGGAATGATCAACCATGCCCTTCGCCGATCTATCAACGTCCACGAACAGATATTGGAGGTTACCCCGGAAAGCCGCGCGGCGCTCAAGGGTCAGCGGCCCAAGTTGCTCTGGTTTACCGGCCTCAGCGGGGCGGGCAAGTCGACTATCGCGAACATCGTTGAGCGCAAGCTGAATGCGCGGGGGCGCCACACCTTCCTGCTCGACGGCGACAATCTGCGACGCGGCCTCAATAAGGATCTGGGCTTTACCGACGCCGACCGGATCGAAAATATACGCCGCGCCGCGGAGACGGCCTGCTTGATGATGGACGCCGGGCTGATCGTACTCACCGCATTCATCAGCCCATTTCGCGCCGAACGGCAAATGGTCCGTGAAATGGTGGCCGAAGGAGATTTCGTAGAAATCTTCGTCGATACGCCCTTGGCCGATGCCGAGGCCCGCGACGTCAAGGGGCTCTATAAAAAGGCCAGGGCCGGGGAGCTGCAGAACTTCACTGGGCTGGATTCGTCCTATGAGACGCCGGAGGTTCCGCAAATTCGGATCGATACGATGCGCACGGCAGCCGAGGAGGCGGCGGACATCATTATCGCCTATCTGGAACGGCTATAGTCGAGCCCCGCATCGGATGGCCAAACGCCTCCTGAAATAGCCGGCCTGTTTATCCCCGGGCTTCCGCCTGAACCGAGGCTTCTGCAGATACATAAGCTTGCTGGCGCGCAACGCTCCAGTAACGCAACTGGTCGAGAGGGATCCTCTTCCCCGTCACGGCGCAAATCACATGATCGCCGGAGCTCAATACGCGAAACGTGCCGTCCATATAATGGAGCTTCGCGGTGCGGCCGGTATTGGACGTCAGCATGGTCGATCGTTCCTGTCAGGTGAATTTGGCCTATCAGATGAGTTTGGCCTGTCAGATGAGTTTGGGCTGGTCACTCTTGGTCTCCCGATAATTTCCCCGGCGCGGCCGCTCAACCCCCGAACCTGGTCCATCGACACTGGCATCGACCTTGCCGTCGGCGAAGATCAGCCGCAGGCGTCCAGCCTCGCGAGCAGCCGCGGAATTCGTCAGGGTCTTCCCATGCCGGTCCTCGATACGCGCATAGCCCCGCTCCAACGGTTTGTTCGGATGCGCAAGCTCGGCGATCCGCCAAAGTCCGGCCAGCCGCTCCCGGCTTCGGCGCAGGGTCGAATCCAGCAAGGCGGGCCGGATCGCGCCCGCGGCCTTCCCCAGGTCCGCCCGGGCGTGGCCGAGGCGCGTGCCGAGCGCACGCGGCAGCCGGTCGGCCAACTCGTCCAGCTTCTGCCGCTGGGGCGCTAGCAAATCTTCGCGCGCGGGCATGTGGCGAAGGCAATTTTGAAGCTGCTCCGAAGAACGTTCGACCGATCGGACCGCGCACCGCGAGGAGCGGGCGCCGGTTTCGCCGATCATGGCCAGCAGTTCGGAACGGACCGGAACCGCGATTTCCGCGGCGGCGGTCGGGGTCGGCGCGCGTATATCCGCGGCAAAGTCGCTTAAGGAAGTGTCGGTTTCATGCCCCACCGCCGAAATGATCGGGATCGAACATTCGGCGACAGCGCGGACGACTTCCTCTTCGTTGAAGGCCCAAAGATCCTCGATCGATCCGCCGCCGCGTGCGACGATGATCAGGTCGGGTCTTGTTATGGATCCGCCGGGCAGCAGCCGATCGAAGCCGCGGATCGCCGCCGCAATCTGCGGCGCGGCGCCTTCCCCCTGGACCGGTACCGGCCAGACGATCACATGGGTGGGGCAGCGGTCGGCAAGGCGATGAAGGATGTCGCGAATGACCGCTCCCGTCGGCGAGGTCACCACGCCGATCGTGCGTGGCAGGAAAGGCAGTTTTTGCTTCCGCTCGGCCGCGAACAATCCCTCGGCCTCAAGGGCGCGGCGTCTTTTGTCGAGCAACGCCATCAAGGCGCCCTGTCCGGCCAGTTCGAGCCGGTCGATCACAATCTGGTAGCGCGAACGGCCCGGATAGGTGGTGAGCTTGCCGGTCGCGACGACCTCGATCCCGTCTTCCGGGCGGAAACGCAGCGCGCCGGCCACGGCTTTCCAGATCACCCCGTCGATCACCGCCTTGTCGTCCTTGAGGCAGAGATAGCAATGGCCGGATGCCGCGCGCTTCCATCCCGAAATTTCGCCGCGCACACGAACATGGCCGAACGCATCCTCGACCGTCCGCTTCAATGAAGCCGACAATTCGGAGACGCTCTGCGCGGGCGCGTTGTCGCCGGGCATATCGGTTGCTAACAGGCCCCCATTGGCTGCGTCGTCAGTCGGAGGGGAATCGGTCATGAATGTCCTGCTCATTGGATCGGGCGCCCGCGAACATGCGCTGGCGTGGAAGCTCGCGCAATCGCCGATGCTGGGCAAATTATTCGCCACCCCCGGCAATCCGGGTATCGCCCAGCACGCCGAAATTGTCGCAATCGACCCCCGCGACCATCGCGGCACGGTCGATTTCTGCCTGAAAAATTCCGTCGAACTGATCGTGATCGGCCCCGAGGCGCCTCTTGTCGACGGGTTGGGCGACAATCTGCGCACGATGGGCTTTTGCGTGTTCGGTCCGAACAAGCTGCCCGCGCAACTTGAGGGATCAAAGAGCTTCACTAAGGATCTGTGCGCGCGCCACAATATTCCCACGGCGCGCTACGCCAAGGCCTCCGACCGCCTGGCCGCCGAGGCCGCGCTCGAGGACTTCGCGCTTCCAATGGTGATCAAGGCCGACGGGCTGGCGGCGGGCAAGGGAGTGATCATCGCCGGAACCGGGGAGGAAGCGATCGCCGCGCTGGACATCATGTTCGCCGGCGGATTTGGAAGCGCCGGTGCATCGGTGGTCATCGAAGAATTTCTGACGGGCGAGGAAGCGAGCTTCTTCGCGCTTACCGACGGCGAAACCGTGGTGCCGTTCGGGTCCGCGCAAGATCACAAAAGGGTCGGCGACGGGGATACCGGTCCCAATACCGGCGGCATGGGCGCCTACAGCCCCGCGTCGATCCTCACCCCTGCGCTGGAACAGAGGGTGATGGACGAAATCATCCGGCCCACGATACGCGCGCTGGCCGATCGCGGATCGCCTTATTCCGGAATACTCTACGCCGGACTGATGCTCACGGAAGATGGCCCCTCGCTTATCGAATATAATGCGCGCTTCGGCGATCCGGAATGCCAGGTGCTGATGATGCGGCTTGAGGACGATCTGCTGGAAATCATGCTCGCCACGGCCAAGGGCAAGCTTGGATCCATGCCAACGCCTCGCTTCTCCGACGATGTCGCACTCACTGTCGTGATGGCCGCCAACGGCTATCCCGGCCCGCCCGAACGAGGCGGCCGCATCGACGGACTGGAAGTTGCGGCGGAGTCTGGCGCACTGGTGTTCCACGCAGGCACAGCGGAGGCAGGAGGCAGCATTGTGTCCGACGGCGGGCGAGTGCTGGCAGTGACCGCGCGGGGAAGCTCCGCAAAGGCGGCGCAGAAAACCGCTTATGCCGCTGTGGACGCGATCGACTTCCCGGCCGGCTTCTGCCGCCGGGACATTGGCTGGCGGGAGATCATGCGTTCGGGCGGCGAGAAATGAGGGTGGCCGCGCCTGATGCAGGCCGCATTGCCGCCGATCCGCTCTGGTTGCCGCACCGCTACGACGAAGCGGCGGATGCCGTTCACTTCATCCATCTGGAGCGCGAGGAGCACCGCGCCGCCATTTTTCTCACCGACGAATATATCCATGCCGACGTCGAAAGGGTCATTATGGCGCGCGCGGAAGCGGTGGCTTCAGCGGGCCCGCCGACGCCGCTTCACTTCATTTTCCACTCAGCTTATTGTTGCTCTACGCTGCTTGCCCGCGCCCTTGACGTTGAGGGCGTAGCCATGGGCCTCAAGGAGCCCGTCATTCTTAACGACATGGTCGGGTGGATGAAGCGCGGGGCGGCGCCCCACCAGCTGAAAGCGGTGCTCGACAACGTGCTTACCTTGCTTGCACAGCCCTTTTTGCCTGGCGAAGCCGTGGTGGTGAAGCCCTCCAATATCCTCAATTCCTTTGCCGAAGGGATGCTGGATATGCGGCCGCAGTCGAGGGCGCTGCTGCTCCACGCGCCACTGCCGGTCTATTTGCGTTCGGTGGCCAAGAAGGGCTTGTGGGGGCGGCTCTGGGTGCGCGAACTTTTTATCATCCTTCTGGAACAGAGGCTGGTCGACCTTGGTCTGGAGGATAAGAATTATCTCGACCTCACCGACCTTCAAATCGCAGCCGCCGGCTGGCTCGCCCAACAGGCCTTGTTTGCCCGGCTGGTTGAACGTTTCGGCGCGGAGCGGATAAGGACTCTGGACAGCGGCACTCTGATGGAACGGCCCGCCCAGGTCATTGCGGGGTTGTCGGAACTGTTCGGCCTCGGTTTGGACGAGGCGGCCGCATCTGCCCTTGTCACCGGGCCCGCTTTCACTCGCCATTCCAAGTTCGATACGGATTTCACCTCCAAAGACCGCGCGGCGGAACAGCGCGATGCCGCAGCCACACATGGGGACGAGATCGAAAAGGTTAGCGCATGGGCTGAGGCGGTGGCGGCCGCCGCGGGGATCCGAACGGATTTGCCCGCCCCGCTGATCTAGCGAGGCGAATGTCTTTCAGCGGGGATGCGCCCGAAATGGGAGGTCAAGCGACGAATGCCTCGGAACATTTCCTGCTACGCATTCAAGGGGCGCTAATCAGCTTGGCGGTTCCCTGGGATTCGAGGGTTAAAGGCAATCGTCGGGCTATCGCGCGCAATAGTGGACAGGGCGACCCAATCGAATATGCTGATGCCGTGGCAATAAGGGAAATCAAGCATGTCTCCAGCGCTTAAATTTCTTGTCGGGATCGTGGCGGTAGCGGGAATGACCTGGCTAAACCACGGCCCGCTCGGCAACGGCACTGCCTTGGTGGACGGCGTCGAAGCCAGGGCCAAGCAAGCCGTGTCGGCCACTGAAGTGCCGGGCATCAACGTAACCCTTGAGCGAGAGCCGCTGTCGCGGCTGGCGACCCTTTCAGGGAATGCCGACGCCTTCCAACGCGAAGGCCAGGGCGAGATGAAGGGCCTCAACGACCATGTTCGCGACGTAGAGGGCGTGTCCGGCGTGCGCTGGCCGGACGAACCCGATAGGGTGGCGATCCCGTTGCTGGCTGAAACACTCGCCTGGACCCTCGCTGCGTTTCTTCTCGGTGTCGCCTTGGCCTGGCTGCTATGGCGGCGAAAAGACGAAGGCCGCCACCCATAATCTGAAGGATGTTTTGAGCCATGATGACCGTTTTCGACGCCAATATCGTCATAATCGCCATTGCGCTGTTGGTTGGCGTTGTGATCGCCTGGTGGATATTCAAACATGGCCGGGCGCCGAAAGACGTCGCCACTCGCGAACCGCATCGCGATGCTGCGGCTGCCCTGCCTCCCACGGATTCCAGGCCAGCCGATCCCAGCCCCATCGATCCCAGGCCCTCCGACCTCAAGCTCGCTGATCCCAAGCCCGCTCCGGCCCGAGCCGCGCGCGCCACAGCGCGCCGCGGCGCGCGCGTCGATAGCCCCGAAGGCAATTCCGTCGTCGACCAGGGCGCGGCCGCGACCACCGATGTCGCGGGCGAGATGCTGGGAGTCCAGGCCCATCGCGAGCTCGCTGGGGCAGGCGGGGTGCCCGACAATCTGGAACTGATGAAGGGCGTCGGACCCAAATTCGTTGCCAGGCTTCAGGAGCATGGCGTTACCCGGTTCGATCAGCTCGCGCGCCTCAGCGGCAACGAAATCGCGATTCTCGATGACAAGATGGGCCCATTCAAAGGCCGCCTGCTACGCGATCGGGTGCCTGAGCAGGCAGGCTACCTCGCCCGCGACGATCGCGATGGCTTCGAGGCCAAATTCGGCAAGCTCGGCCCTTCCTAAGCACACGGAGCGGCGAACCGCCGGGCGGCTAGACCCGGCGGCGGCGGGGCTTTTCGCTCGCGAGCAATTTATCGATCTTGCGGCCGTCCATATCGATCACTTCGAACTGCCAACGGCCGAAGCTGAAACGCTCGCCGGTTTCCGGCAGATGCTTCAGCACGGAGAGCGCAAAGCCGGCCGCGGTGGCATAATCGCGGTCTTCGGGAAGACTAAAGCCAAGGGCATCGGACATGGCGTCCGCCGAGAGCGATCCCGACACCAGCCAGCTTCCATCCTCGCGCTCGATCAATGGCGGGTCGCGATCCTCATCCTGGTCGGACGCGAAAACCCCCGCCAGGGCGCGAAGCAGGTCGGCCGGCGTCAGCAATCCATCGAAATGACCATATTCATCGTGGACGAAAGCCATCGGCACTTCGGCCGTACGAAGCACGTCCAGGGCGTCCATCGCATCCATCTGGTCGGGGACCACCGGCGCGATCCGCACCAAATCGCGAAGATTGAGAGGCCGGCCTTCGATTTGCGCGACGATGATGTCGCGCAGCTGGACCACACCGACCAGATTATCGACCGATCCTTCGGCGACCGGCAGCCGGCTGTGTGGAGTATCGAGCAGGCTGTCGCGGATCTTGTCCGGAGTGGCGTCGATATCGATCCAGTCGACTTCGGTGCGGGGCGTCATCACTTCGCGCGTTGGCCGGTCCGCCAGCCGAACCACGCCCGAAATGATCGCCCGTTCGCTTTCCTCCAGCACTCCTGCGTGATGTGCCTCTGCCACCACCAGGTGCAATTCCTCCGCCGTTACCTTGTTTTGGGATTCGCGCTTGAGGCCGAGCAAGCGGAAGATAAGCGCACTCGATTTGTCGAGCAGCCAGACGAGCGGCGCGGTGGCCTTGGCCAGTCCCAGCATGATCGGGGCCATGAATAAGGCAATCGGCTCCGGCGCACGAAGCGCGAACTGCTTGGGCACGAGCTCGCCGATGATCAGCGAGGCGTAGGTGGTGAGCGCGATCACGATCGTGAAGCCGGCCGTTGCCGCGGTGTCGGCGTCGAGGCCCAGAAGCATCATCCGTTCGGCGACGGGACCGCCCAGGCTCGCGCCCGAATAGGCGCCCGCGAGAATTCCGATCAAGGTGATGCCGATCTGTACGGTCGAAAGGAAACGACTGGGGTTGGCGGCAAGATCAAGCGCGATCTGCGCGCTTTTTCGCCCTTTTTTGGCGAGCCCCTTCAGCCGCGCCTCGCGGGCCGAAACTATCGCCAGTTCCGACATGGCGAACACGCCGTTCAGCGCCACGAGCAGCATGATGACGACAACGTCGAACCAGGGAAATGGCGTTAAGGGGGATGCGGGCGACATGGTCTGCTTGATCCCTTTAGCCAGGAAGTTTCCATCGCGGCAACCGTTTCGTGGTGAGTTCGATCCACAAGCGGAACAAGTTCAACCGATTGACGGTTGACGGACCACACGCAATTCACCCGATTTCGGGAAAGGAATAATCATGTTCGTATCTAAACGCTTTGCAGGAATCACCCTCGCCACCGCCCTGATGGCTACCACCGCCGCCTGCGTAACAGACCCCAATACCGGCGAACGCCGCATCTCGCGCGCCGCGATCGGCGCGATCGGCGGTACCGTCGGGGGCTATCTACTGGGCGACCTGATCGGTGGCCGCGGCGACCGCACCGAGAAAATCCTTGGCGCAGGCATCGGCGCCATCGGCGGCGGCTTGGTCGGCGCCTATATCGACAAGCAGGAACAGGAATTGCGCCGCAAGACCGCCGGCACCGGCGTCGTGGTCGAACGTCAGGGCGACGAATTGCTCCTGACCATGCCGTCGGGGATCACCTTCCCGGTAAATAGCTATGCGATCCAGCCGCAATTCCAGGCGACACTCGACCAGGTCGCGCAAACGCTCGCCACCTACCCGTCCACCATGATCGACGTTTACGGCCATACCGATCCGAGCGGCGGCGATGCGATCAACATACCATTATCCCGCAACCGGGCCCAGGCCGTGGCCAATTACCTGGCGCAGCGGGGGGTCAATCCTGCCCGTATCGCAACCCAGGGTTACGGCTCCAGCCAGCCACTGGCCGGCAATAACAATGCGACGGAGGCAGACCGCGCGGCCAATCGCCGTGTGGAAATCCGCGTCGTTCCGGTTACCAACGGAAACTAATCGCCGGTCAGTGACGTGAGGGCGCCGGAGCGATCCGGCGCCCTTTTCGTTGGCTTGGGTCCGACGTCACGGGCCCTGCCGCCGCGCACGAAAGAATTCGCGCAGCAGATCGGCGGACTCTCCCTCGCCGATGCCGCCATAGATTTCCGGCGCATGGTGGCAGGTGGCTTGGCTGAAGAGGCGGGGTCCGTGGACGACCGCGCCGCCTTTGGGATCAGGCGCCGCAAAGTACAGACGGTCGATCCTCGCGAGCGCGATGGCCCCGGCGCACATCGCGCAAGGCTCGAGCGTCACCCAAAGGTCGCAACCGTCGAGCCGCGAAGTACCCAGTCGCTGTGCTGCACCTCGTATCGCTACCATTTCGGCATGCGCCGTCGGATCGAAGGCGCTCCGCATAGCGTTGCCGCTGGATGCGATAATCTCACCTCCGCGTGTGACGACGGCCCCCACCGGGACCTCGCCGGCCAAGGCCGCTTCGCGGGCCTTTTCCAGGGCAAGGCGCATCGGATCGGGGAGCGGGAACGGCATCGCGATACATTAGCGCCTGCCCGGAGGGAGCGCCATTGCCGCGTCGGTGCCCGAAGTTCCCGGCGGCCATGGAAAAGGGGCGGACATCGCGGCCCGCCCCGACCCCCTTCTATCGAACCTTAGGTCAGAAGCGCAGCTTGGCGGAAACGGCGTAGCGACGTCCCAGCGCGTCGTAGGTCGAAGGGAAGGTATTGCCGCTATTATAGTTAGTCGATCCGATCGTGTTGCCGACGACCGTCGGCTTGTTGTTGAGCAAGTTCTGAACGGTGAATGTGAAAGTCAGTTCTTCAGTTGCCTTCACGCGCGCCGTCAGGTCGAAATAGTTTTGCGCCTCGATCGTCCGGAATTCGGGATTGACCATGCATCCGTTCGGATCCGTCCCTTCAGGATCAGGGCACCCTGTCGCCGGGCTGGTTCCCGCGTCGCGAGCCGCCTGAAGATCGTCGGCCAGTTGCTGCGGTTCGAATTGCACGGCGTCGATCCAGCGCCAAAGCAGCGACAAATCGACCTTCTCGAACGACAGCGTGGTGCGCTGACTGAACTGCAATTCGGGTTGGATGGATCCCGTGAATGAGCAGTTCACGCTGTAAAATCCGACGCATTCGCGATTGAGCGAGCTTGGGGACGCCTTGAACTTGGAAGATCGGGTCCAGTTGCCGACGAAGGACAGTGCCAGGTCCGCAAAGCCCAGATCCTTACGGTAATTGGCGATCAGATCGACGCCGTCGGTGGACAAGCGTCCAAGGTTGGTCGTCTGGGCATAGAGGCCCGGCACGGTCCCCGGATCGCCGTCAAGCGAGCCGGTGAGCGGATTGCGCCGGATGATCGTACAGGCCGGATCGGCCGCGCTGGCGGCGGTCGGGTTGGCAAAGCAGGCGCTGATAAGGTCGCCCGGCAAAGGCGTGCCGATCGCATCGCTGACCTTGATGTTGTAATAATCCACGCTGACGTTGAACCGCGGCAGGAAGTCCGGCTGGAAAACCACGCCGACGGTGTAGGTATTGGCCTTTTCCGGCTGAAGGTTGGTATTTCCTTCGGTAGAGATATTGGCCTGCGCCGCGGTTGGGTTGTTGATCGACCCGATCGTGCTGGCCGGTGCGCCTTGGGCGACACAGATTGCGCGCAGATTGGCGTTCGTCACCGGTGCCGAACCCGCGCATGGATCCACGCCGAGGTTGGTCAGGCCCGTGGCGAAGGGTGTGAACAATTCAGCGATGTTCGGCGCGCGAACCGCCCGGCTATAATTTCCCCGGAACTTGACGCCGGCGCCCGGTTCCCAACTGCCGCCGACCTTCCACGTCCAGGTGTCGTAGGCCGGGTCGCCGGGCGCCTCGACCTTGTAATCGGAATAGCGAACGCCCGCCTCCAGGGTCAGGCTTTCGAAAAAGGGCCTGTCTTCGATAAGCGGAACGATCAGTTCGCCGAAAGCTTCGCGGACGTCGTACCTGCCTTCAAAGGGAATGACCGCACCGCCCGAGCCGCCAACCGCGCCGGGCGTCGATTCCAATATGTCCGCGTCCTGATAGGCGAAGTGGTTCCGATATTCGGCGCCTACGGCAATTCCAACCGCATTGGTCGCGGAGGGCAATATCCAGCCGAGGTCACCCGATATCAATGCTTGCGCCTGAACCAGCTTCGAGCCGCGAAATGCCCTGGCATCGGCTACCGCAAAACCCTTCGTGGCCGGGTTGATTCCGGCGGTTCCGAAAATATCGATCGGCATGCAATTGTTGGCCGTATTCTGGCACCTCGGATTGGCCGCTGTGCCATCGACAAGTATCCCCTGGCGAAACCGCTCCAGAATGACATAATTGTTTCGGGTCCGGCTATTATCGCTTTGTCCGTAGGATCCGTTCAGGTCCCAATCGAGGCTGTCGGTCAGGGCCCCGCGCACCCCGAAGCGATAGTCGAACGTGTTGAGGCGGAATTCGTCGAGACGGGGTCCATATTCGACCGACCGGCGATTGAGCTGGGCCGTCACTTCGCGATAATTCGGATCGGTTCGTCCCGTCGCGGTGGCCGCCGCCGCGCACTGGGCAGCCGTAAAACGTGGCACATAAGTGGTCTGGGTACCTGTAGCGGGATTCACAGGGGCGATGTTGAATGCGCAAAACTGGTTGCGCAAAGTTGACGGCAGGAATGGATTGTTGAGATTGACGACCACTGCCTGTCCGAAGGCTCCCGACGGCGCAGCAATCGTATCCACCGAAGTCTTCGAATACATGCCGCGGGCATAAACTTCGATACTGTCGGAAACTTCGTAATTGGCGGCCCCGTAGATATTGAATCGTCCGAAAGGCGTTTGGAACAGGTTAAAGGGATTGAAATTGTAGAATTGGAAGGTGCCCACAGCGGCGCCAGCAGCGTTGATTTGACGCAAGCCGCCATTCCCTACGGCCGTGCTCGTGTTGGGAGTATTCGTACCCGCGATCAACGGCCGCGTTCCCCCGATGCGCGTCGGGAACGATGTGCCCGAACCGATATTCTCGCCGCTGTAAGAATCAAGCGATTCGAAAGAAAATGGCCGGTCTCCCTGGTAGACTGGATCTGAATCTTGATAACCCAGGCTCAGTACGGCATTGCCGCGCCCGTCATCGAAATTTCCACCCATCGTGGCGTCCAAGCGAAAATAATTGCCGTCGCCTTTTTCCGTAATTTGCTCTGACGCCGTCAATTCGAAACCGGAAAAATCGCGCTTGGTAACGAAGTTAACCACGCCGGTAATGGCGTCGGCACCGTAAGTCGTCACTGCGGCGCCGGTCAGGGCGTCGACACGTTCGATCAGGGCCAGCGGAATGTTATTAAGGTCGACCTGACCATTGCCATCGTCGGGAACGATGCGCTTGCCATCGAGCAACACGATATTACGATTAGCGCCAAGACCACGCAGGTCGACGTAGGAAGTGCCGCCATTGCCGTTATTTACGGCGGATCCCATGTTGGCGACGACGCCGGGAAGTTCGCGCAACACGTCTTCTGCAGTGTTGGATTGCTTCAATTCGATATTCGCAGCGGTCGTTACGTTGACCGGCGTAGATAATTCGAGATTGGGGTTGCGGATCAAGGATCCGGTGACGACGATTTCTTCGCCGGCGGCTTCATCGACCTGCACGGCGGGATCTTCGGCGGTAGTAACGCCGACCGGCTCGGCCGCGGCATCCTGCGCAGCGGCGGGGAGCGCAAACGAGGTTGCGCTTACCAGAAGCGTGGAAGCGAGAATTTGGCTACGAAAACTGCGTTTCATCAAAGGTCCCCCGATCAATTTGGATAGGACCCCTGTTTCTCCATTCAGAAATGCCGGATATCAGGATTTAAAGACCGTGATTGAATAATGGCGTGAGGCCGCTTCGGATCGCGACTATTGGACGGGACTGTTGGATTCGGGCCACAATCCTGGACGACAGGGGATCGTCGCTTGCCGGCGGTGATAAACTAACGGCCTGCCCAAAATATGGGGCCGGCATCCCGAAGAATGCCGGCCCCGCCCTCGCTACGCGACTCGAGGGGTTCGGTTAGTTCTTAGCGGCAGTTGCTCTTGTCGATCGCGCGGCCTGCAAGGGCGCCCACGGCGCCGCCGACAATCGCTCCGGTCGTGCCGCTATTGCCGCTGCCGTAGCGGCCGTAACGGCTCCCGCTGCGGCCGACCTCCCGGCCAAGCAGGGCGCCGGCAATTCCGCCGACGATCGTGCCGGTGGTACCACTGCAGCGTCGTGCGCCGTAACGGTTGCCGTAGGAGCGGCCGTAATAGCCGCCATTCTGCCCGTAAGAGCCGCTATTCTGCCCGTAATAACGGTCGTCATAATATCCGTTGCCGGCAGCGCGGTTACCGTAGCGGTCGTAGGTTCGGCCATAGCGGTCGCCCCGGTAGACCGGACGTTCGTAACGCGAATCATAATAGCCGCTCTGGGCCTGGGCTGCGGCCGGAATAGCGGCAGTCGTACCTATCGCGGCAGCGAGGAGGACCATTTTCTTAAGCATACAAGACTCCTTTACATACACTCGGTCGGGAGCCGGTGGGATGTAAGTCCCCGCCGCGTCTTCGACTTGAAGATGGTTATCGAACCTGAAGGTTGAGCCGCCGCTGAATATGATCGTCAGCCGCCGTTAAGGGATTTTTGGTGGGCGCCGATCCGATTGCCGCTAAGGCGATCCAATGCGTGTCGCCGTGGCCCTGTTGCTCCTTTTGCTGCTCGCGACCTTCGCTCCCGCTCGGCTGCACCAGCCCCCGAACATTCCCGCGCATTTGCAAATCCGCTTCGATCCCGTGCCGCTGGACGAAGATGCGCCAGCACGACGGCGGATCGGCGGGTTGACCTACCTCGGCGGATGGGCGTTGCGCGGGAACGACCCGCGTTTTGGCGGCATATCTGCAATCCATGTGGAGGGCGGCGAGGCGGTGTCGGTGACCGACCGCGGATCGGTCATTCGTTTCCCATTACCGGGCGTGCCGGGGGGCAGCGCGCCTCGCTTGAGCGCGCTCGGCGGCGGCCCCGGCTCCAATGCCGGGAAGCGCAATCGCGACTCCGAAGCGATGGTGGTGGCGAATGGGAGAATGTGGATCTCCTTCGAATATCGCAACGCCCTGTGGCGCTACGACCCGACTGGCCGGCAGGCCGATGCCGTGGCCCTACCGCCCGCCATGGCCCGCTGGAGCCGAAAAGCCGGCGGCGAAGCGATGGTGCGGATGAAGGATGGCCGCTTTCTCATCTTGTCGGAAGGACAGCTTCTGCCCGACGGCAGCACCGAGGCCTTGCTTTTCGATGGAGACCCGATGCGTGGCGGGGCTTCGGTTCTACGGCTGCGCTACCGGGCGCCCAAAGGCTATCGGATAACCGACGCGGCATTGCTGGCCGACAGCCGGATTTTATTTCTCAATCGCCGTGTTTCGTTGCCTGATGGCATTACGGCCAAGCTGACGCTAGGCGTCCTGCCGGAGTTGAAGGAAGGCGCATTGCTGACGGGCAGGGAGATTGCGTCCTTCAGGCCGCCGGTCATCGCCGACAATCTGGAAGCTCTGAGCGTCCAGGAAGGGCATGAAAGGACAATCGTCTGGATCGCGTCCGACGATAATTTCAGTCCGCTGCAGCGGACGTTGCTGTTGAAATTCGCGCTCGAGGAGTGAGCCGAAAGCGAGGCTTAAGCGGCGCTCGCCTTCTTTTCTATTTCGCGCTTCAGGCGACGAGCCTTGAGGCTCAATTTTTCGTCCGAAGTCTTGGTCAGCCAATTGTCGAGGCCGCCGACATGTTCGACCGAACGAAGGCCATTCATCGACACGCGAAGCTTCACCTGGCGCTCTAGCGCGTCGGACAGCAAGGTCACATTCTGCAGATTCGGCAGAAAGGTACGCTTGGTCTTGTTATTGGCGTGGGAAACGTTGTTTCCCACCAGCCGGCCCTTGCCGGTCAGTTCGCAAATGCGCGACATCGAATCTCGTCCTGGATTTTGGGAGACAATTGTCCCCGGAAAGTGGGCGCGGATAACTCGGCCAGCGGCTTTCGTCAACCTGCATCGCCATAATCGTGCGGATGCAAGGTCGTTGCGGAAGTGCAACCGAATCCTGAAAGCTTCGTTATGCCGGCTGAAGCCAGAAAGGCTGAGATGGAGGGAATTTTATGTCACGCACTATTTTGGTCGTTCTGGCGATCGCCGCACTGGCGCTGATCGTACTGCTCGCAACGGGCATTCTCGACATCAATCAGACGAAGGAAGCCAGGCTTCCCGACGTCAATGTCAGCGCAGAAGGCGGCCAAACCCCAGCCTTCGACGTGGATGCCAAGGAAGTCGTGGTTGGAACGAAAGAAACCAACGTGACGGTGCCCGACGTCGATATCGACAGCAAGGAAACCACCGTCGATGTTCCCGTCGTTGGCGTGAAGGACGACGACAAGAATTAAGAGCGGGTGTTCCGCGGCGGCGCATCCAGGCGCCGCCGCGGACTTTTCAGGCTTGATCGAGGCAATCGCCCCCAGCCTCGGAAATTTCGGGAACCACATCCCTTTTCGGCCTAGTACCGTAATATTTCTGCAGTATTTCCTCAGTTTAACCCTAACCATAAGACAAAGCATTCGGCCCACAATCGTCCTTCCTGCGAAGGGGACCCGGCGTGGCCAAATGGAATGCAATCTCGTCAGCCGTTATCTTAGGCCTCGCGATCAGTTCGCCTGCAGCCGCCAATAATTACAAAGTCAGCGTCGGCGGTTCACCCATGACATGCACTTCCTGGCGCGGGGAGCCGGTTGAAGTCGTTGCCAATCCAGCCATCGATACGCTCGGCAGAGCTTCCTTCAGCCGGGATGGATCCCCGCGGATCGAACTTCATCCAGGGGCGCTGGCCAGCTACGGCCGCTTCGTGCAGAAATGGTGGTTCGCGCACGAATGCGCGCATCACGAACTCCCGCCCAGTTCGAACAGCGAAAAGCGGCCGATTGCCTCGCCGCGAAAAAGGTCCGGAGCATGGCAGGCATGGCTTCGGCCAGCGATGCCAGGGCAATCAGGCTGGAATTACGAAGTCTTTCCGGATCGGACTTCGGCCACCTCCCGGGCGATCAGCGAGCGCAGCTCGTGCTGAAATGCGCGGGCCTCGACAATCTGGTTTGATCCAAGCGGGGAAACCCTGCCTGATTTCGATGTCGGGCAAGGTGGTGCCCAGGGACGGGGTCGAACCGCCGACACTGCGATTTTCAGTCGCATGCTCTACCAACTGAGCTACCTGGGCATTCCGACGAAAACGCGGAAGCCGCGCCTATAAAGGGGCCTAGCCTTCGCTGTCCAGCCCTTGATGGCCTTCCTCGCCCATCGCATTTTCGTCCACCGGCTGACCGGGCACGCGATAAGCTTCGCCCAGCCATTTCAAAAGATCGCGATCGCGGCAGCCCTGGCCGCAAAACGGCTTGTGAGCTTCACTGGGCGGCTTGGCGCAAAGCGGGCAGCTATTGCGCCTACGAGACATATTGGTTGTGGACATGCCCGGACGATATGGCGAGCCCGGGCTCCGCCTGCAACCGGATTGGAACGCCGGCCAGACGCGCCAGCGTTTCCAGCCAGGACGCTTCCTGTTCGATGCGGGCGATCACGGCGGGCGCGGCATGAAGCGTTCGCTCGCCTGTTCCCGAAGCCCTGCCCGCATGCCTCAACAAGGCGCGCGCCGCCGCCCCGACGGGGTCGCCCTGGACGAGTTCCGGGATCGAGGGCCGCTCGCGCCGCCGGACGATCTGGAGGAAGCCAAATCCGTTCACCGCGGTCCGTTCGAACGGTTGCGGGAGCGCGGCGTCCAAAGCTGCGGCTGCCGCCTGCCTCTCGCCCTTCGCGGCCAAAGTCGGAAGATCGATCCCGACCGATCCGCTTATGGCGAGCCGCCGTATCGCCCGTCCCGCCGCCCCTGCGCCCGCGACCGCGAGCCCGGCCGGGGGGATATCCCCATCGACGTCGAACAAGGTCATTGCGGGTGTAAGGCTCATTCGCAGCGCCCCACCCGGAAAGGCGATCTCGCCGGTCGAGGCCTCTTCCAGCAATTCGGACCAGCCCGCTTGTTCGAACAGGTCAGGACCCGTGGCCGACGCCTTCACGGCCTTGTGCCCGGTGGCTTCCAAGCGTTGGGCGAAGCCCGGTGCCTCCCGCTCCACATCGTCGGTAGCGCGCGCCTTGGGCAGCTTGGCGCGGCCTGCCTCGGGGATGGCCTCGCGGGTGATTTCCACCCTCAGCCTCGCGCCCTCGGTGATTTGGGCAGGAAGAGGCTCCAGCAGGGCTTCGCCGCCGCGGTCCAGCATTACAATGCCCCGCCGGCCGGGGACCAGGATGGCGGTCAGCCGTGCTGCCAACACCGAGCCCGTCTGGACTTTCCCGGGCAATTCGATCCTCGCCTCGACGATCTCGCCCTCATCGACCAGAATCGCGCGATCCTCGCCAATCCCTTCTTCGTAGATCCACTCAGCCAAGCGGATAGCCCGCCGCCTTCAGCAAGGCGCGCGTTTCGTAGAGAGGAAGACCCATGACTCCGGAAAAGCTCCCTGAGATGGATTTGACCAGCGCCTCGGCGCGTCCCTGGATGGCATATCCTCCCGCCTTGCCGCGCCATTCATCGCTGGCGAGATAGGCCCGGATCTCGGCCTCGCTGAACCGTTTGAAGACGACGATGGTGGTCGAAAGCCGGTGGCGCGCTTTGCCCTCCGCGTCGATCAGGGTGACCGCGGAAAGTACGCGGTGCCTTCTGCCCGACATCAGCCTCAGCGCCTGGCGCGCCTCTTCCTCGGTCTCGGTCTTGGGAAGGATGCGACGGCCCACGGCGACCACAACATCCGCCGCCAGGATCAGCGCGCCCCGATTGGCGTCCAGGACGGCATCGGCCTTCTCAGCGGACATGCGGGCGGCGTAGACGGGCGGAAGTTCGCTTTTTCGCGGATCCTCGTCAATGTCGGCGGGAATGACGGCGTCGGGCGTCACTCCGATGCGGGCGAGGAGTTCGAGCCTGCGCGGGCTTGATGAAGCGAGAACGAGCCGCATGAGCGGACTATCGCCCTATTTGAAGCGGTAGGTAATCCGACCCTTGGTCAGATCATAAGGGGTGAGTTCAACGAGCACTTCGTCCCCCACCAGCACGCGGATGCGGTTCTTGCGCATCTTGCCGGCGGTGTGGCCGAGTACCTCGTGATCATTTTCCAATTTCACGCGGAACATGGCGTTGGGCAGCAGTTCGACCACCTGCCCGCGCATTTCCAATAATTCTTCTTTTGCCATCAAAACCCTGTCTGGAATGTTGCGCCGCCCTTAGCCGCTCGTCCGCCAAAATGAAACCCCGCCCGGATCGCTCCGGGCGGGGCCTCTCTGACTTCAGATTGGATCAGCCGCCGTGGCCGGCCAAAGCCGCGAGCAGCAGCAAAGCGACGATGTTGGTGATCTTGATCATCGGATTGACCGCCGGGCCAGCCGTGTCCTTGTACGGATCGCCTACGGTATCGCCGGTCACCGCGGCCTTATGGGCTTCCGAACCCTTGCCGCCATGATTGCCGTCTTCGATATATTTCTTGGCATTGTCCCAGGCGCCGCCGCCACTGGTCATCGACAGAGCGACGAACAGCCCGGAAACGATCACACCCAGCAGCAAGGCACCGAGCGCGGCGAAGCCGTTCGCCTGACCCGCCACCGCCGTGATCAGATAATAGACCACGATCGGCGCCAGCACCGGAAGCAGCGAGGGGATGATCATTTCCTTGATCGCCGCCTTGGTGACGAGATCGACCGTGCGGGCATAATCGGGCCGGCTGGTGCCTGCCATGATGCCCGGATTGTCGCGGAACTGCGCCCTGACTTCCTCCACCACGGCCCCGGCCGCGCGGCCCACAGCGGTCATGCCCATCGCCCCGAACAGATAGGGGAGCAACGCACCCAGCAGCAGTCCGACGATCACGTACGGATTGCTGAGCGAGAAATCGACCGCAACGTCCGGGAAGAACAGATTGAGGTCGGTCGTATAGGCACCGAACAGAACCAAAGCCGCGAGACCGGCGGAACCGATTGCATAGCCCTTGGTGACCGCCTTGGTGGTGTTGCCCACCGCATCGAGCGCATCGGTGCGGACACGAACCGCGTCCTCCATATGGGCCATCTCGGCGATGCCGCCGGCATTGTCCGTCACCGGACCATAAGCATCGAGCGCGACGACCATGCCGGCAAGCGCGAGCATCGCGGTCGCGGCAAAGGCGATGCCGATGAGGCCTGCCAATTGGTAGGAGACGATGATGCCAACGCAGATGACCAGGGTGGGAAGCGCGGTCGCCTCCAGACTGATCGCGAGGCCCTGGATCACATTGGTGCCGTGGCCGGTTTCGGAGGCCTTGGCGATCGATTTCACCGGACGATAATTGGTGCCGGTATAATATTCGGTGATCCAGATGATGAGGCTGGTGACGGCAAGCCCGACAAGCATCGAATAAAACAGATCCATGCCGGTAAAGGCAGTGCCTGCGACAACCTGGGCCTCAGCTTCGAGGCCGCCCGCCGTGCGAGGACCGCCATAGACCGCGTTCATGTCGCCCAAAGTGGCGTCGGTGGCGAAATAGAGTGCCGGGATGGACAGGATCGCGGTGACCCAGAAGCCCTTGTAGAGCGCGCCCATGATCGATTCCTTGCGGCCCAGCCGCACGAAATAGGTGCCGATGATGGAAGTGATGATGCACGCCCCGCCGATGATCAGCGGCAGCGTCATGAGCGCCAGCGTCTGATCGGGATTGGTCGCGCCGACCAGCAAAGCGATCAGCACCATGGTGGCGCCGACGGTCACGACATAGGTTTCGAAAAGATCGGCGGCCATGCCGGCGCAATCGCCGACATTGTCGCCGACATTGTCCGCAATCACGGCCGGGTTGCGCGGATCATCCTCGGGAATTCCGGCCTCAACCTTGCCGACCAGATCGGCACCGACGTCGGCAGCCTTGGTGAAGATGCCGCCGCCGAGACGCGCAAAGATGGAAATGAGCGATGCGCCGAACGCAAGCGCGACCAGCGAATCGATGACGATCCGGTCGGCCGGATTATGACCTTGGACTTCGACCAGGACGTAGAAGAAGATCGAAATGGCGAGCAAGGCCAGGCCCGCGACCAGCATGCCGGTCACGGCGCCGGCGCGGAAGGCGATGGTAAGGCCCTTCTGCAGGCTGGTGCGCGCAGCTTCCGCCGTGCGGACGTTGGCCCGCACCGAAATATTCATTCCGATATAGCCCGCGACGCCCGACAGGATCGCACCGAGTGCGAAGCCGAGCGTGGAAGTCACTCCCAGGAAAAGAAAGACCAGGACTGCAACGATGACGCCGACTATGGCGATGGTGGTATATTGGCGCCCAAGATAGGCGTTCGCGCCTTCCTGAATGGCGGCGGCGATATCCCGCATCTTTTCGTTGCCCGCCGAGCTGGCGAGCACCTGGCGACTGGTGATGAAGCCATAGAGCACAGCGATAAAGCCGCAGGCTATGGCAGCGAGCACAACGTTCATGAAGCTTCTTCCTTCCCCTGATTAATCGGAACCCGCCAAAGCGTGGCTCTGGCGGGACCTGGCCGGGCGAGGCCGAAACCCCTTTAGCGAACGCCCGGACGTGCAGAACTGTTATGCGGGAAGCGGTCCGGTTTCAAGCCGCCGAAAAATGCCCCTTATCGGGTCAATGCTGGTAGCCAAGCCTGTCCGGCAGCGGGATATTTCCCGCACTGTCGCTAACGATCAACCCCGCTCCCGAATCCAGCCGGCCAATGCGGCTGAATGGAAGTCCGAGTTCGTCGGCGAGGGCGAGCAGGTCGGCCGCTTTTTCCGGCGGGGCGGAAAATAATAGTTCGTAATCGTCGCCAGCAGCGGCAGCGGTCAGCCGAGCATCGCGATCCTCACCTAGCGCGGCAATATAGTCGGCGGACAAGGGGATGGCGTCCAGTTCCAATGTAGCGGCAAGCCCGCTTGCCTGCGCCAGACGCTGGAGGTCGATCAGCAACCCGTCCGAAACATCCATCATTGCGTTGACCATGGAAGCGAGCGCCTGCCCCGCCTCAAGCCGGGGACGAGGCAGCCGATAACGCTCGATCAAAGCCTCAGCGCGTTCAATTTCGCCGCGCGCAGCGCGGAGGCCCGCGCCGGAATCACCGATCGACCCGCTGACCCAGACAAGGTCGCCGGCCCTTGCTCCGCCGCGTGAAGGGACAGGCCCGGTAGCTTCGCCGATTGCAGTGAGGCCCAGCGAGCGAGGTGCCCCGAGGGGAGGCCGGACAGTGTCGCCGCCCAGCAAGGCGAGCCCGAATGCCTGGAGGGCCGAACCGAGGCCGGAGATGAAGGCCCTGTCCCATTCATCCTCCCCGAGGCTATATCCCAACAGGGCGCCAATCGGGCGGGCGCCCTTCGCGGCAAGATCGGAAAGGTTCACCGCCACAAGCTTCCACGCCACGTCTTCCGGCGGATCATCCCTCAGAAAATGAATTCCTTCGACGATCATATCGTGGGTGAGGACAAGGCGCGTCCCGCCCACCTCCAGCATTGCCGCATCGTCGATCAGGCCCCGTGCGGCCGGATCGGAAGCGAGCCCTCGCAGGGCTTCGATGAATGCGGCTTCTGACGTCATTTTCTCTTCCCTGGCTTTTCCCCCTGGCGCGGGAAGAGCGGGGGCCGGGGCATCCTAGTTGCGGACCTGCTTGGCCACCGCGTCCAGCAGTCCGTTGACGAACGCCGCTTCCTTTTTGTCGTAAAAGGCGCTGGCGACGTCGACATATTCGGAAATGACGCTTCCCGTCGGAACGTCGATCCGAGCAACCAGCTCGTAGGCGCCGGCCCGCAATATCTGCCGCATCGGCTTGTCGAGCCGAGACAGTGACCAATTTTGCGCAAGCTTGCCGGCGATCAGTTCGTCCAATTCCGCCGAACGCGCATGCACGCCCATCACAAGATCGTCGAAAAAATCGACCTCCGCATCGGCATATTCCACATCCTCGATGGTCGCGCCCAGCCGGTGATGATGGAATTCGTGCAGCAGGGTCGGGATCGGAATATTTTCCATTTCCTGCTGATAAAGCGCCTGCACCGCTGCAAGGCGCGCCGCGGAACGGGAACGGGAACGGGCGGGGGTCTGGGACATTGGCGGCGGCATAGCGGGGTGACGGCGCCAGCCCAAGCCATAATCGCCCAAGCCTTAATCGCCGCCCAGGAAATCGAGCAGCGCTTCGGTGACTGCCTTCGGCTTTTCCCACGGCACGAAATGGCCCGCATCTTCGACTGTGACGAGGCGAAGGTCATCGACCAGATCGTTGAGCCCCGCATATTGTACCGGCAGCAACGCCTTGTCCCTCATTCCCCAAATGACAAGGACCGGCATCGTAAGATGCGGGAATGGCCTTCGCGTCCAAAGCGGAAGGTCGGCATCCTCGCCGGGCTTTGGGACCTCGATCTTGCTGGCGCGATACCAGTTGAACATAGCGGTAAGCGCGCCGGGCTGGCCCCAGTCGTGGAGATAGGCGGCCCGCTCCGCAGCTGGAATTATGTCCAGATCGACATGGCCGGCGAAAGTCTTTTCGAAAAAACGCTCCAGCCCCATCGCCTCCACACCCGATTCCATCAAAGGCGAGCGAAAGGCGCGCATATATTGGGAAGCGGCCCGCTGATCCTCATTCTCGATCAGACTCTTCTGAAAGATCAGCGGATGCGGCGCGTTGACGATCGCCAGCCGCCGGATACGTGCAGGATGCCTAAGCGCCGCCAGCCAGGCGGCGGCCCCGCCCCAATCATGGCCCACCAGCGTGAACCGGTCGATCTCCAGCGCGTCCGCGAGCGCCATCAGGTCGGCCACGATCGTCTCGGTTTCATACTGATCCGCGCCCTCGGGCTTGTCGGATGCCGCAAAGCCGCGCTGATCGGGCGCGACGACCCTGAATTCGGGACAGAGGGCAGCAAGCTGATGCCGCCAAGTGCGGTGCGATTCCGGGAAACCGTGCAGGAAGATCACCGGCTCCCCCTCCCCGCCCAGACGGACGTTCAGCGTCACTCCTGTCGAAAGGGCGATACGGCGATCATGAAGTTCCAATGCCATTCCTCTCGAATTGCCAGACGTGGCGCCGGGCGCTACGTGGCTGAACGTGTTCAAACCATTTGTTTTCCTGGCCGCCCTTTGCCTTCCCGTGGGAGCTCTTGCGGCCCCCGCCCCCGATGCTTCCTTGCTCGCCCTTCAGGATATGGATCAGAGGGTGGCGACGATCGGCTATCGGCTTGCCCGCTCCAATCTGGATATTTGCGAACGGACGATGCCGCTCAGCGGGATGCTTGTCCATGCTCTGGACCAATATTCGGCAAAGACGAGGCCCATTGTGGCGGCCACCTTCGGCCTCGGCGCGGAGCCCGCTTTGCTCGTTGTGGTTCCAGGCAGCCCGGCCGCCCGCGCGGGCCTCAAGCCTGGCGACTTATTGCTGTCGGTTGCCGGAAAAACCTTCCCCGCGGGTGCTACGGGAAAGAAAGCAAGCTATTCCCGCGTCCAGCAAATCGAGGAATTGCTGCTGGCCAGTCTTGCCGCCGGGCCTGTGCCAATCGAATATCAAAGCGGCGGCACCCGACATTCGGCGATCATTGCGCCCGAATCCGGCTGCCTTTCGCGCGTGCAATTGATGCCGTCTGCCAAGCTCAATGCCGGGGCCGACGGGACTTACGCCCAATTGACCAGCGGGATCGTGGATTATGTGAAGAGCGACGATGAACTTGCGCTCGTGATCGCGCATGAAATGGCGCATAATATCCGCGCCCATCGGTCGTGGCTGGATCAGCGCAAGATCTCGCGCGGTCTTCTCAAATCGCTGGATGGGAGCGCGGGCAAGATCCGCAAGACCGAGGTCGAGGCCGATTATCTGGCGCTGTACCTGGTCGCCCGCGCCGGGTTCGATATATCGGCCGCGCCAGGATTCTGGCAACGTTATGGGCCGGGATCGCTGCTGGAAATCTTTTCCGACGGCACCCATCCCGGCCGCGCGTCGCGCGTCGCGGCGGCCGAGCGGACGATTGCCGAAATCAGGCTGAAGCAGCGCCAGAGCCTTCCCCTGACGCCGCAACTTTCCGCCTTTTAAGGGTAGCTTACCGTCTTGGGTATTTCCGGGATCGGGATCCGTTCTTCCGCATCGTCCGGAACGATCGGGAAGCGCCCGGCCTTCCAATCCTCCTTGGCCTGATTGATCCGGTCGCGGCTGGACGACACGAAATTCCACCAGACGTGGCGCGGCCCGTCCATCGGCGCTCCGCCGCACAGCATGACATGAGCGCCGCGCGATGAGCGCAAGGTAACCCGGATGCCGGGGCGGATCACATATAAAGTATTCGGCTCAAGCTCCATTCCATCCAGGCTGGCATCGCCTTCGGCCAAATAGATGGCGCGTTCGTCGGCTTCCGGATCGACCGGAAGGCTTCCGCCGGGCTGAAGCGCGATATCGGCATAAATGGTTTCGCTGTGGCAGGTGACCGGAGAGTTCGACCCCCACAAGCTTCCCATCACGATCCGGGCACTGGCCGACGTATCGCCGATCACCGGCAGCGCATCCCTGGGCACATGTTCGAAGGCCGGGTCCATTTCCTCCTTGGCCTTGGGAAGCGCGAGCCAGGTCTGGATGCCAGAAAGCACCGGCCCCTCTGGCCGCAGGCTGGCGGGCGAACGTTCGGAATGGACGATGCCGCGTCCCGCCGTCATCAGATTCACGGCGCCGGGTTCAATGGTGCGGAACGTGCCGAGCGAATCCCGATGATCGATCGCGCCCGCGAACAGATAGGTGACCGTCGCGAGGTGATATGCGGATGAGGCCGAACGTCGATTCCTCCGCCGGGCGGCAAATGGGCCGGGCCCATCTGGTCGAAGAATATGAACGGGCCAACGGTGGTATGTTCCTTGTTCGGCAGGGTGCGATGCACCTTGAAACCACCGAGGTCATGGCTGACCGGACGCAAGGTGAGAAGAAACGGATCGTCCATCGAACTCCCTTATTCGCCTGGTGCCTTCGCCTTGATCGCAAGGGCATGGATCTTATCGCGCAGAAGATCTGAAAGCGCGTCATTGACCGCGCGCTGGCGGCCGAGGCGGCTCATGCCTTCAAATTGGGGCGCTACGATTTCAACCGTGAAGTGGCTTTCCCCGCTGCCGTCATAGCCCGAATGACCGCGATGTTTCTCGCTGTCATTGCGGACCACCAGATGGCTGGGGGCAAGTGCGCCGTTCAGGCGTTGAATGATCTGGGCCTCGACGGGCCCGCTTAAAGGTTCGCTCATGACGCCTATATAGGGCGATTGGCTGGGAAAGGCAGTGTGTTGGCGAGTGCGGGCAAAAGAGAAACCCGGTTTCACGGAAGGGTGGAAGGGCATGAGCAGGACTGCTCGCATCCCGGCTGCGAGGCGGAAGGGCAGTTTCGAGCGCCCGGAAACCGCCGTTCGGGTTCGGACGGACCCGGCGACTGGCGCTGGCTCTGCCTCGATCATGTCCGCGCCTTCAACACCGCCTACAATTACTTCCAAGGGATGAGCCCCGACGAGATCGAGCAGGCGCAAACTCCCTTTGGCGGTTGGGAAAGGGAGTCCCGCGCCTTTTCCGCCAACGGATCGCCTCCGCCGCGCTGGGCCGATTTCGCCGATCCGCTCGATGCGATCGGCGCGCGCTTTGCGCGCCAGGCGGAAGAGCGGAAGGATGGACGCGCGCTGAGCGAAGCCGACCGGAAGGCGCTGCGCGTGCTGGGGCTTGAAACGGACACTGACCGAAAAAAGCTGAGGCAGCGTTATGCCGACCTCGTCCGACGCTATCATCCCGACCGCAATGGCGGCGACCGGGGCCATGAGAAAGCGTTGCAGGCGGTGATCGAGGCCTATACGCAGCTGAAATCCCGACCAGCCTTTGCGGGGTCTTCATGAGATGCTTCATGGAAACCCTTTCGCCTGATAGAGAGAGATTATGGCCGATCTTGCCAATGTGAACCCCGACAGCCGCGCCACGACGCTGATGGAAGCGCCGGACAAGATGGTGAAGGTGCGCGACCTATTCGGTATCGACAGCGACATGGAGGTTCCCGCCTTTAGCGAGGCGGATGAGCGCGTTCCTGACCTGGATCCCGCTTATGTATTCGAGCCCGACACCACGTTGGCGATCTGCGCCGGCTTCGCCAAGAACCGGCGGGTGATGGTGCAGGGCTATCACGGGACCGGCAAGTCGACCCATATCGAGCAGGTGGCCGCGCGCTTGAACTGGCCGACCATCCGCATCAATCTGGACGCGCATATCAGCCGCATCGACCTGGTCGGCCGCGACGCCATCGTGCTTCGCGAAGGCCAGCAGGTGACCGAATTCCGCGAAGGCCTGCTCCCCTGGGCGCTGCAGACCCCGACCGCCTTGGTGTTCGACGAATATGATGCCGGCCGGCCGGACGTGATGTTCGTGATCCAGCGCGTGCTGGAAACCGAAGGCAAGCTGACCCTGCTCGACCAGAACAGGGTGATCCGCCCCAATCCCTGGTTCCGCCTGTTTGCGACCACCAACACGGTGGGGCTTGGCGACACGACCGGCCTCTACCACGGCACCCAGCAGATCAATCAGGGTCAGATGGACCGCTGGAACATTGTCGTGACGCTCAATTATCTGCCGGCCGCGACCGAAGCGCGTATCGTGCTCGCCAAGTCCGGCGAATATGATCATGAGGGCGGGCGGGCGGAAGTAGAGCGGATGATCAAGGTCGCCGACCTTACGCGACAGGGCTTTATCAACGGCGACATTTCGACCGTGATGAGCCCTCGCACGGTTATCAGCTGGGCCCAGAATGCGCTCATTTTCGACGATGTCGGGTTCGCCTTCCGCCTGACCTTCCTCAATAAATGCGATGAAGCCGAACGGTCTTTGGTCGCCGAATATTACCAGCGCGTGTTCAGCAAGGATCTACCGGAGAGCGTCGTCGGCAAGGCGTAATGGCGCAGAACGACAATCCTCTCGAGGCCTTCCGCCAGGTTCTGACCGGCGCCTCGCGCGCGATCGCCCGCGAGCCGGAGGTAGAACTTGGCTTTACCGCGGAAGCCCCGACCAGTTCGGGAAAGAATATCAAGGTGCCGATGCCGGGCCGCTCGCTTCCCGAGCGCGAGGTGGCCGAAGCGCGGGGTTTTGCGGATGCGGCCGCGCTGAAGCTTCGGCACCATGACGCCGCGCTTCACGCCAGGAACGCGCCGGCGGACGACATTGCCCGCGCAATCTTCACCACCGCGGAACAGGCGCGCGTCGAGGCCTTGGGTGCTCGATCCATGGAAGGAGTCCGGGCCAATCTGACGCGCGTCACCGAAATGCGGATTCGCACCGATCCGATCACCCGCGCCCGCAACAGCGCCGAAGTCCCGCTCGCCACTGCCATTGGGCTGATGGTGCGCGAGCGGCTGACCGGCGAAAAGCCGCCCAAGGCCGCGCAAGAGGGCCTGAAGCTCGTTTCCGAATGGATCGAGGAAAAAGGCGGCGGCGATCTGGATGCTCTGGGCCTGGCATTGGACGATCAGACGGCCTTCGCCGCGCTGGCGACGAAATTGCTTCGCGACCTGGAACTGATCGAGGGCGACGATAATGGCCACGAACCGGACGGCGGCGACGAGGGCGATGGCGACGATAAGGATGAGGGCGAAAGCCGCGAGGAGGAAAATGACGACGATTCCGGCGGCGGCGAGGGCGAAGCTGATGTGCGGGTCGAGCAGGGTGAAGCCGATGAGGGCGACGGCGAGAGCGAATATGGCGAGCCCGAAATGGGCGACGGCGACGAGGGGCTGGGCGACGAGGGGGAGGAAGGCGCGCTTCCCGCCCGCCCCAACCGGACGCTATCGGACCTTCTGCCGCATTTCGATTACCGGATCTTCTCGCCCCGCTTCGACGAGGTCGTGGAGGCGACCGAACTGTGCGATGCAGAGGAACTGGGCCGCCTTCGCGCCTATCTCGATCAGCAACTGATCCACCTGCAGGGCGCGGTCACGAAGCTTGCCAACCGGCTCCAGCGCCGGCTGATGGCGCAGCAGAACAGAAGCTGGGATTTCGACCAGGAGGAGGGCTTGCTGGATGCCGCACGGCTGGCGCGGGTGATCGTCAATCCGGCCCATTCCCTGTCCTACAAGATAGAGCGCGAGACCGATTTTCGCGACACCGTGGTCAGTCTGCTGATCGACAATTCGGGGTCGATGCGCGGGCGCCCGATTTCGATCGCCGCCATATCCGCCGACATCATGGCGCGGACGCTGGAGCGATGCGGGGTCAAGGTGGAGATATTGGGCTTCACCACACGCGCCTGGAAGGGCGGACAATCGCGCGAACGCTGGTTGGCCGATGGGCGTCCTCCGCAGCCCGGCCGGCTCAACGACCTGCGGCACATCATCTATAAAAAGGCCGACGAACCCTGGCGCCGGGCGCGCAAGAATCTGGGCCTGATGATGCGCGAGGGCCTGCTGAAGGAAAATATCGACGGCGAAGCTCTGCTCTGGGCGCATCAGCGCCTGGTCGGACGGACCGAGGAACGGCGCATCCTGATGGTGATATCGGACGGCGCCCCGGTCGACGATTCAACCTTGTCGGTAAATTCGGGCACTTATCTGGAACGCCATTTGCGGCAGGTTATCGCCTGGATCGAATCGCGCTCGCCGGTTGAATTGGTCGCGATCGGCATCGGCCACGACGTCACTCGTTATTATAGCCGGGCGGTGACCATCATGGATGCGGACCAGCTTGGCGGCACGATGGTGGAACAGCTCGCCAGCCTGTTCGATCTGCCGGGCTGAAGCCGGGCCCGCGTCAGGCCTTGGCCGGCGCATCCATGAACGTATCGATCAAGGCTTCGGCCACCTCGACCAGCGATACGGTCGGCCCGGCGCCGCAAAAGGTGTGGCGGGCCGCCTGAGCGCCTTCCAGCAGAAGCATCAGGCCGTCGGCCAGCGTGTCGGGTTGCGCAACCGGAAGCTGGCGGATCAGCGCCAGGAAATTATCGCGGGTCTCGACCTTCATCTTGCACGAATATTCGTGCGCGGGATGGGCGGGATCGGGAAATTCCACGGCGGCATTGACGAAGGCGCAGCCCCGGAAATCATCGGAAGCCGCTATTTCTCCATAGGATTGGATGACGTTGCTCAGTTGCCGGCGCGGATCGCCGGGCGATAAAGCGAGCATCTTCTCCCAGCGGGCACGACCATCCTCGGCATGTTCGCGGAGGCACGAGGTGATGAGGTCGTCCTTGGACGCGAAGCTACGGTAAAGGCTGGGCTTGGTGACGCCCGCATGATTGACGATCTCGTCCACCCCGACCGCGCGAATACCGCGCTTGTAGAAAAGCTCCTTGGCGGATTCGGACAGCCGCTGCGCGGCGTTTTTCTTCTCCCCGCATATAACTTTCGCCAAATCAATTTTCACTTGGGGGTCACCTTTTTCGCAAAAGCATATTGACAATGTAACCGACCGGTACGTAACAGACAAGGAGACGTACCGGTTAGTAACATTAGACGCTGGAAGCTGAACGCAGCCTTGGCGAGAAAGAGGGAAAAGACAATGGCTTATAGAAATTTCGCTGCCGAAGACTTCGCCAATGGATCCTCTTTCACACGCGAATCGCCCTCCAGCCCGGCCGATCTGTTCACCTGGGAGGAATTGTCGGTGATCGATCTCGCCAAGCATGACGGCGTGTGGAGCCTAAAGCCCGAAAGCCGGCTGCGGCGTATTGCCTCGCTCCTGTTCGGTATCGAAACGGCCCGGCCCCTCGCCAATAAAAAGCTTGAAAGCCTCCGGCGCCTGGCGGTCCAGGTCTGGCGGCGCGGGAAGCTCACCAGGGTCGCGGTGGAGGAATTCGTCGCCGCCGGCTTTTCCCGCGTCCATGCCGAAGCGGTGCTTGCCAAAATAGTACGGGGTCGGCGGCTGGATGCCTGGCCGAAGGGTCTCGCCTGACAATAGCGGCGGGGCGACATCCACCTCGCGAGCATGTAAAGCGTCGTTCAGCCCGCGATCAGGGTCACAAGATCAAGATCGCGCCTTATTGAACGAGGATGTTTCATGCGTATCTTCATCGCCGCCCTGCTTCCGCTGGCCCTGGCCGGCTGCCTCGCCAAGACGGCGGTCGATATCGTGACCCTGCCGGTCAAGGCCGCTTCGGGCGCGGTCGATGCCGTGACCACCAGCCAGTCCGAAGCGGATGAGAAGCTCGGCCGCAAGATCCGCAAGCGGGACGAATGTATCGGCAAGGAGCAGCGGCGGGCCAAGCGCGAGGCGCGCGACCCCGATCTCACCCGCTGCGGAAACTAGGCCCCAGCCCTAGAGCAGGATCGAGACGGTCTTGACCTCGGTATAGGCCTCGATCCCGAAGGTCCCGTTTTCCCGCCCAAATCCCGATTGCTTGTAGCCGCCGAAAGGCAGCGACACGTCGGGAGCGGTTGGGACATTGCCCCACACCATGCCCGCCTTGATCTTGCCGGCGAGCCGGTGCATCGCCGATATGTCGCGGGTCCAGATGCTGGCGGACAGACCATAGGCCGTGTCGTTGGCGGCCTTGGCCACCGCATGCAGATCGTCATAGCGCTGAGCGGTCAGCACAGGCCCAAAAATCTCTTCGCGCACAACGCTCATTTCCGGATTCACGTCGATCAATATGGTCGGGTTGACGAAATAGCCGTCGCCTCCGGGAGCGTCGCCGCCCGCCAGGATCGAGGCGCCGGCCTTCCGGCCCTGGTCGATATAATCCATTACCCGTTCGCGCTGCTCGGTCGAAACCAGCGGACCCATCATCGTATCGGGTGCGAGGCTGGGGCCGACCTTCCACTGGCCGGCATTCTGCGCGATCGCCTCCAGCAGGCGATCGAAAATGTCGCGATGCGCGAACAGCCGCGATCCGGCGATGCACACCTGCCCCGAATTGGAGAATATCGATCGGGCCGCGCCGGCGGCGGTCTTTTCGATATCGACGTCGGGAAGCACGATCACCGGGGATTTGCCGCCTAATTCCAGCGTGACCCGCTTCAGTGTGTCGGTGGCAGCGCGGTTGATGATCTTGCCGACCTCGGTCGATCCGGTGAAGGCGATCTTGTCGACGTCCGGGTGCCGCACCAGCCGATCGCCCGCGGTCTCACCAAGCCCGGTGACGATGTTGACGACACCAGCGGGAAACCCCGCCTCGGCGATCAGGTCGGCAAGACGAAGCGCAGAAACCGACGTCTGCTCGGCAGGCTTCAGCACCAGGGTGCAGCCGGCGGCAAGCGCGGGAGCGATCTTCTGCACCGCCATCATGAAGGGATAGTTCCAGGGAACGATCTGCGCGGCGACGCCGATCGGCTCGCGCCGAACATAGGAATGGAAGGTGCCGGTCGGAAACAAGGCCGGCTCGATCGTCTGGCCGGCAATCTTGGTCGCCCACCCTGCCATATAGCGCAAGGTCGCTACGGCGCGGGGAATGTCATAACCGCCCGACGAACTGGTGGGCTTGCCGTTGTCGATCGACTCGAGCTCCGCCAGCTCATCGGTGTCGCGCTCGATCAGGTCGGCGAGCCGGGAGATCAGCCGCTCCCGCGCATAAGGCGCAAGGCCCGACCACCGGCCGTCGTCGAACGCGATGCGCGCCGCGGCGACGGCGCGATCGACGTCGGCGTCCGATGCATCCACCACACTGGAAATCTGGCGGCCCGTCGAAGGATCGTAGACCGGAATATTCTTGTCGTGGCTCGACGCCACCCAGTCGCCGTTGATGAACAAAGCCGGTTCGCGCCTCAGGACACGCTGCGCATTTTCCGAATAAGCGGGCTGGGCGGCGATCTTCGTCATCTCGTTCATTCTCAACAATCCCTTTGGTGGGGGCGCCTATAGCCCAGTCGGTCCGGAAGCTACAGGGTTCGCAAAGCGCGCGCCGGACGCGCGGTAAGAGCGGGCAACGAGCCCAGCAAGCCGAGCGTGAGCGTGACCAAAGCGCCCAGCAGCAGGGTAAGGCCGACAATCCCCCAATCGGGTGCCCAATCCAGTTCCAGCACCTGGGTCACGACATACCAACCGGAAGCCGCGCCCAGACCGAAGGCGATTCCCGCCAGGATCAGCGCCAGGATCGTGAATTCCAGCGCCTGCGCGGCGAGGATTCGCGCGCGGGTCGCGCCCAGCAATTTCAGCATAACGCTGTCATAGACGCGCGCGCGGCGGCTGGCGGCCAGCGCGCCGATCAGGACCGCGATGCCTGCCAGGATCGCCACCGAGGCTGCGGCCCGAACCGCCACCGAAAGCTGGCCGAGCATGTCCGACACCGCCTCCACCACCTCCTTGACCCGGATCGCCGAGACGCTCGGAAAGGAATTGCTGACCGCGCGGGCAAACGGCCGTTCTTCCGCTTCGGGCATGGAAATCGTCGCCATGAAAGAGTGGGGCGCATTTTCCAGCGCGCCGGGCGCGAACACGATGACGAAATTAAATCCCATCGTGTCCCAATTGATCTCGCGAAGCGAGGCAATGCGCGCTTCGATCTCTCGGCCCAGGATGGAGATTGTCAGGCTGTCGCCGACCTCGAGGCCGGCGGCGCGGGCCGCTTCGACATCCAGCGAGATGAGCGGCGGCCCAGAATAATCGGCGGGCCACCATTCGCCTTCTACCACCCGGCTGCCCTCGGGCAGGCCTGCCGAATAAGTAAGCCCGCGATCACCGCGCAGGAACCAGGCGCCGTCCGGGATCTCGGCCATCTCGGACACACGCCGCCCGCCGGCGGCAACGACCGATCCGCGGAGGGAAGGGATGGTGACGAGGTTACCGCCGGGCGCGGCGCGAGTAGCCAACGTCCGGAAACGATCGACCTCGCCGACGGGAATATCAAGCATGAAGAAGCTCGGCGCCGTGGCCGGGATGGTCGTCCTGATCTGGCCGGACAAATTGGTTTCGATCACCGCCAGAGTGGCAAAAAGCGTGAAGCCAAGGCCCAGCGCGACGACCAGCCGGCCCGTCTGCGCAGCGGGGCGGTGGAGATTGGCGAGCGCCAGCCGCAGCAAGGGGTTTTTCGGCCGCGGAAGTTTGGACGCGGTCCAGCGGATCAGTCCGCCGAGCAAGGTAAGCAGGCCGATCAGCCCCAGCGCCGCGCCGATAAAGGCTGCCGCGAACATCGGGTCGCGTGCGGTGGCGATGGCGAGCGCGGCGATCAGGCCCGCGGCAGCAACCACCGCGAGGATCAGGATCAGCGGGGGCCGGCGTGGTGGATCGAGCTCGCCCCGAAACAGGGCGGCAGCGTTGATCAGGCGCGCCTTTGCGAGCGGCAGGATAGCGAATACGAACGCAATCAGCAGGCCGTAGGCGGCGCTTGCCAACAAGGGGGCGGGATAAGCGGCGAGGCTTGGCGGCACGGGCAACGCGCTCCCGGCGATCTGGACCACGATCCACGGCACCAGGGCGCCAACGGCGAGGCCCACGATGATCGCGCCCGAAGTCACCAGACCGATTTGCACGAGATAGGAAAGGAAAATGGTGCGGGAGGTGGCGCCCAGCAGCTTCAAGGTCGCAATGCCGCCGCGCTTGGAATCGAGATAGGAAGAGACGCCGTTCCCCACCCCGATGCCGGCGACAATCAGGGCAGTGAGCCCCACCAGGGTCAGGAATTGTCCGAGCCGCTCGATAAAGCGCCTTGTTCCCGGCGCCCCGTTGGACCGGTCCTGAATCTGGAGACCCGCCTCGCTGAAGCGGTCCTTGAGCCGCTTCGTCACCGCATCGGGCGTCGCTGCCGGCGGAAGCTGTATGCGATAAGCGCTGGTATAGAGGCTTCCGGGCTGAACCAGTCTGGTCGCAGCTAGCCCGGCCCGGTCGGTCAGCGCGGTCGAACCGAGCGTGAAGCCCTGCCCCACCCGGTCGGGTTCCTCGGCGATGAGGCCGATCACGCGCAGCCTGGCCTCGCCGATGCGTAAAGTGTCGCCCGGTTTCACGCCAAGCCGTTCGGCAAGTTCCGGGCCTACCGCCACTTCGCTGCCTGAAGGCCGGGACTTCAGGGCGCCCGGTTGAAGCCGAAATTCGCCGTAAAGCGGATAGGCGCCGTCGACGCCCTTCAATTCGACCAGCACGCTTTCGGCGCCGTCCAGCCGCGCCGCCATCGCGCGCATGCGGGTAATGGTCGATACCCGTCCCTCGCGCGCGAATGCCGCAAGCTCCTCAGGCGTAGCGGCGCGCTGCACCACGGAAACCTGGATGTCGCCGCCAAGGATCGACTGACCACGCTCGGCAAGGCCGGAGACGATCGCCGACGAAAGGCTGCCCACCCCGGCAAGGGCCGCCACGCCGAGGAACAGGCAGATGGCGAGCAGGCGCAGGCCGGACAGGCCGCCGCGAAGATCGCGCAGCGCCAGGCGAAGGGCAAGATTCAGGCTGCAACCCTCCGGTCCGACACGATCCGGCCGTCGTGCATTTCGAGGATCCGGTCGCACCTTTTCGCCAAGGCGGGGTCGTGGGTGATGACCAGCAGGGTCGCGCCGGTTTCCTTCTGCCGCGCGAACAGCAGATCCAGGATGGCCGCCCCCGTTTTGCCATCGAGATTACCGGTCGGTTCGTCGGCGAACAATAAATCGGGCTTGGGTGCGGTGGCGCGGGCGATGGCGACGCGCTGCTGCTCGCCGCCCGAAAGCTGGGCCGGATAATGGGTCAGGCGGTGCCCGAGGCCCACGGCCTCGAGCTCCCTCTCGGCGATCGGGAATGCATCATTCTCCCCCGCCAGTTCCAGCGGCACGGCGACGTTTTCGCGCGCTGTCATGGTTGGCAGCAGATGAAAGGCCTGGAGCACGATCCCGATGCGACCTCGCCGGGCGCGCGCCAGTTCGTCCTCGTTCAGTCGTGTGAAATCCGCGCCGGCAATCATGATGGAGCCGCCGGTAGCCCGTTCGAGGCCCGACAGGACCGCCATCAAGGATGATTTGCCCGAGCCGGAAGGGCCGAGCAGGGCGACGCTTTCGCCTTTTACCACCTTGAGGTCGACGCCGCGGAGGATCTCGACCTGCTCGGCGCCCCGGCCAAGTGTCAGCGTGACATTGGCGGCGTCGATGACAATATGGGGATTGTGCATGGAGGGAGAATTTTTCCGATGTCGTTACGGGGTGCATATGGGGTGCTCGCAGGCTTTGTCCATGCGGGCATTCTGGCCGCGCTGGCGGCCTCGGCCGCCCCCGCGGTTGCAAAGGATTTGCATATCCTGGCTCTGGGCGACAGCCTCACCGCGGGCTACGGCCTCCCAAAGGGTCAGGGCTTCGCGCCGCAGCTGGAGGACAGTTTGCGCCGCAACGGCATCCGCGCTTTCGTGACCGATGCCGGCGTTTCAGGCGATACGGCCGCCGCGGGCCGGGCGCGGCTCGCCTGGACCCTCGATGGAATGAAGCGCAAGCCCGATCTCGCCATCGTCGCGCTGGGCGGCAACGACATGCTGCGCGGCTTGCAGCCGGCCCAGACCCGGGCCGACATGGACGCGATCCTGGCCGAATTTCGGCGGCGGGAGATCAAGGTGGTGGTGGCCGGGATGCTCGCCGCTCCCAATCTGGGGCCGGTCTACGGGACCGAATTCAACAGTATCTTCCCCGATCTTTCGCGAAAATATGGTGCCACGCTTTACCCGTTCTTCCTCACAGGCGTGGCGGGCGATCGGCGGGTGAGCCTGCCGGACGGACTCCATCCCAATTTTCAGGGCGTCAAGAAGATGGTCCGGGCGATTCTGCCGGTCGTGACAGGAGCGCTGAGGCCTTAACTGGCGAGAATGATTTCGTGGCCGAAGCGGATACCGAGCTTATCCTCGCGCACCCAGCGCACGAAGCCGTGCATCCGGCTGCAATTTTCGAACTGGATGATCAAGCTTTCACCCATTCGGGGCTTGATGTCGGATTCGATCTGAGTGCCACGGGCCGAAATATTGACGACAGCGACTGGATAGTCCCGGCCGCGAAAGGTGATGGTCGCCCGTTCGACGATGTCCGAATAACGTTCTTCGGCGCGATGCTCGATGAAGATATCCGGTGCCGCGACTGCAGCGGCGCTCGCCTGATTCAGCATTACCATCATCCCCTACCCAGCATGAGCAGGGGATGATGCGCCCAAATACTTACCGAATTCCTATCGGGACCGATGTGGGCAAGACGGTCAGTCCGCCTTCTCCCAATAATAAGGCTGACGCTGACGAGTACCGGTCACCTCCTCATTGAGGGTCCCGGCGTCGTAAAGCCGGCCGTTCAGCATCACCTTGGACACATTGTCGCTATTCTGGATGTCTGCCAGCGGATCGGCGTCGAGGATGACCAGATCGGCAAGCTTTCCAGGCTGGATCGACCCAATGTCGCGGAAGCCGAGCGCTCGTGCCGGCGTCACCGTTCCCGCCTTCAATGCCTCCAGCGGTGACCAGCCTCCCCGCACGAACGACCAGAGGTCCCAATGCGCGGCAAGGCCCTGCTGCTGGCCGTGGCCGCCGATGCTGACCGGAACGCCGCGTTCCGAAACCAGCTTCGCGCTGGCCGCGCTCACCGCATCGACATAATCCTCCTCCGGCGCCTTCGTAACGCGCACCAGTTCCGGATTGAGCACGCTGGCCGGAACATGGGCGGTGAGCAGCGGGTGCTTCCAGGCCTCGGTGTGCGAGATCCAATAGGGCTCACCCCCCATTCCGCCGTAGGTCACGCCCAGCGTGGGAGTGTAGCCCACACCTTGGTCGCCCCGAAAAAGCTCAGCACATCCTCATAAAGGCGTGCCTGAGGGATATTGTGCTCCAGCGTCGTATTACCGTCGGCGATAAGCGCGATGTCCATGTTGAACTGCGACCCGCCTTCGGCAACGACCGCGATATTCTCCTTGAGCGCCGCGGCGACGACCTGCTGGCGCTGGTCCCGGCGGGGCTGGTTGTAATTCTTGATGCTGTGCGCGCCCTGCGCCTTAAGCCGGCGAACGTGGGCCAGCGCGTCATCGAAACTGTCGATCACCGCATAGGCACCGGCCGCCCTCGCGCCGTAGACGATTTCGCCGGTCGAAAAGGTGCGCGGCGCCAGGATGATCCCGGCCCGCTGCATCTCGCCGGAAGGGAATATCTCACTGGAAGTGCTCGACGGGTCGTGAACGGTGGTGACTCCGAAGGCGAGGTGCGCCAGCGCCGACCAATTTTGCTGCGGGATCAGATCATCTTCGCCCTGGGGGCCATGGGCATGGGCGTCGATCAGACCGGGAATGATCGTCTTGCCGGTGGCATCGACGATCTGGGCGCCGGCAGGGATCGCGATCTCGCCCCTGCGGCCGACGGCGCGGATACGATTATCCTGCACCAGGATCACTGAATCCTCGATGATGCCGCCCGCCTCGTCGGCCATGGTGATGACCTTTCCGCCGGTCAGCGCGACCAGCCCATTGGGCTTGTCGGCGGCGGCCGATATCTCCAGCGAAACGCCAGATTTAGGCGCAGCATAAGGCGCTCCGGGAGCCAGGCTGATCGCCGCCGCGGTGTCGGCCGAATAAAGATTGGGCCCAAGACTCCAGGCGATGCCGCGGCCGCCATGGGTCCAATGGAAATATTGGCCGCCGTCGCCGCTGACCTTCGTGATCGGGATCTGACCCCCTTTCGAACCGACGTCCAGCGTCTTGGCGCCGGCGAAGAAAGGCGCGACGAAGACGTTGTAATTCTCACGGAAGGCGAAATATTCGCCTGACGGTGACACGTCAAAACCGGCGATGAGATCGCCCTGCGCGTGCGTACGCCGATCCTTGCCGTTGGTATCGACGCTGATCAGCTTCAACTTCTGGTCTTCATTCATTTCCATATAGATGCGGTCGCCGGCCACCCCGTAATGCGGGTTGGTGCCACTGCGCATCAGTCGGGTGGCCGCGCCGCCCGCCGAGGCAATGCGGTACACTCCGGGATCCTCCGACCAGGCGTCGGAAGTCAGGAAGCCGCCGCCGCCGCGCTCGAAAACGATCGTGCCCCCGTCTGGAGAGGAGCGGGGACGGCGATAATGGCCGGGCTGGTTGGTGATCGTGCGCATCCCGCTGCCGTCGGCGGAGATCGTGCGGATTTCGCCAAGGCGCTTGTCGTTCCAGCTGACAAAGGCGATCCGGCTGCCGTCGCGCGACCAGCTTGGGAAAAGCTGGAAATCGCCGTCGCTGCCGGTCAGCGCCCGCGGCGCACCGCCGGCCACATCCTTGATATAAAGACGGCCCAGGCTTTCGAATATGACCCGCCGGCCGTCGGGAGACAGTGAGGCGAAGCGCGGCATCTTGGTGGTGAAGGTTTCGCTCCAGGCGTCCACCTGGGGCCGCGGGGGATCGACGACGTCGCGGCTGTCGGCGACTTGGAACGGGATTTCCTGCGCGCCGGAGCCGTCGGAATTGATGCGCCTGATCTTGCCGCCGGCCCAGAAGAGGATCGCCCGGCTGTCGGGCGTCCAGTCCATGTTCGGATAGACGCCGTGGATCGCCCAGGTTTCCTGCATATCCTGGTCGAGCGCGTCATAGATCTTGCGCTCTTCGCCCGACCGAAGATCCTTTATATAGAGTTTCGACTTGGCGCGTTCGCGCCGGACGAAGGCGAGATATTTGCCATCCGGCGAGGGCGCCGGCCGGACCGAACCACCGGGTCCGGAGGCGACCACGCTTCGCTCGCCCGATTGGAGGTCATAGCGCTCGATCGCGAACAGTTGCTGGTTCGAATTCTGCGCATATTGGAAATTGCCGCCAGGCGTAGTGTCGCGGCTGAAATAGATGCCGCTACCGTCGGGCGTGAACATCGGCTCACCCAATTCCTTCTGGTGCTGCGGATTAGGGCGCTCGACCAGGGCGACGCCGTTGCCGCCGCCGACATGGTACATCCAGATCTCGCCAGTCCCGGCAGAACGCTGGGTGGTGAAATGCTTGCGCGCCGCAATGTAGCGCCCGTCGGCGCTCCAGGTTGGATTGTTGAGCAGGGTGAAGGTCTCGTTGGTCAATTGTCTCTTCCCCGACCCGTCGAGGTTCATGATCCAGATATTGTCGCCGCCGCCGCGATCCGAAGTGAAGGCGATCTTGCTTCCGTCCGGAGAGAAACGGGGCTGGACCTCGAATGGCATTCCGGTCGCAATGCGGGCCGCCCGGCCGCCCGAAATCGGCATCGTGTAGATGTCGCCCAAAAGGTCGAAGGCGATGGTGCGGCCGTCCGGGCTGACGTCCAAATTCATCCACGTGCCCTCATCGACGTTGATCGGGACCTGACGCATCTTCAACGGCGGCGCCGCCACATCCCATTTCTTGGCCTCTTGCCCTGCGCCAGGGCGGTGGACGAGATGAGGAGAAGCGAAAAGGCGGCAATGCCCTTGATCATGTGATGCTCCGGGAAAGACGAGGTGGATTAGAAGGGCAACACGGTGCAACAACCCGCAGGCGCACGCAAGCCGCTCTTTTTCGATATGACCACCGGGGATTAGCTAAAATGTTTGCGCGAATCCCGATGTTCGGAACCTCGACTCCGCAACAGCAGCCAACGATAAAAAGGAGTGAGCCCCTTCATTCAAAAGCCGCGTCCAATTCTTCGAGCCAGGGTGCCGCTATTCCGTCCGACGGAGCGCGCCAGTCGCCCCGTGGACTAAGACTCCCTCCGGCCGAAACCTTAGGCGAATTGGGCAAGGCCGACCGCTTGAACTGGCTGGTCTGGAAAAATCGCCAGAGAAATTCCTTCAACCATTTGCGGATCGTCGCGAGGTCATATTCGCGCCGCAGATGTTCCGGGTAAGCCAAAGGCCAAAGACCCTGCTGCTTGTCGCGCCATGCGGACCAGGCGAGGAACGCCACCTTTGATGGCGGCTGGCCGCTTCGCAAGATATGGAACAGAAAGAAATCGTGCAGTTCATAGGGCCCGATCCGGTCCTCGGTGCCCTGCATTCCCGCTTCATCGGCGGGCACCAGTTCCGGCGATATCTTGGTCTCCAGGATCGCCGCCAGGACCCGGTCCGTCTCGGCGTCGAACTGGTCCGATTTCACCGCCCAGCGGATGAGATACTGGATCAAAGTCTTTGGGACGCCGGCATTCACTCCGTAATGGCTCATATGGTCGCCGACGCCATAGGTGCACCAACCGAGCGCGAGCTCGGACAGGTCGCCGGTTCCGATCACGAACCCGTCACGCTGGTTGGCAAGCCGGAACAGATAATCGGTGCGAAGTCCGGCCTGCACGTTTTCGAAGGTGATGTCGTAGGCCGGCTCCCCCGAAGCGAACGGGTGGCCCATATCCTTTAGCATCTGCATCGCCGCCGGCTTGATGTCGATTTCCTCTCCGACCACCCCCAACGCCTTCATCAGCGCCCACGCATTGCTCTTGGTCATGTCGGAAGTTGCGAATCCGGGCATGGTGAAGCCCAGGATCGCGCTTCGGGGCAGGTCCAGATAGTCGCACACCTTGGCAGCGACGATCAAAGCATGGGTGGAATCAAGACCGCCCGACACGCCGATCACCAGCTTCGAGCCGGACGTCGCCGTGAAACGCTTGGCCAGGCCCTGCACCTGGATGTTGAACGCTTCGTAGCAATCCTGATCGAGCTGCTCCGGCCGATTGGGCACATAGGGGAACCGGCGAAGCCTTCGTTCCAGGCCGATATCGGTAAAGGCGGGGCGATGTTCGAAGGCGATGCGGCGGACATGATTTTCCGGAAGGCCGGCGGCGACCGCATTGTCGTTAAAGGTCGGCATTCGCATCCGTTCCAGCCGAAGCCGCTGGACGTCGACGTCGGCGACCGCAAGCTCGGGCTCGCGGCTGAACCGGCCATTTTCGGCCAGTAATTCGCCAAGCTCGTAAATCGACCCCTGCCCGTCCCAGGCGAGGTCCGTAGTGCTCTCACCAGGCCCCGATGCCGCGTAGACATAGGCGGCGCAGCAGCGCGTCGACTGAGAGGCACAGAGCAAGGCGCGTTCGGATGCCTTGCCGATGGTGATGTTGGATGCCGACAAATTGCACAAGATCAAGGCGCCGGCGAGCGCGCCTACGGTCGAAGGCGGCTGCGGCGCCCAATAATCCTCGCAAATTTCGACATGGAAAATGAAGTCGGCAAGATCGCTGGCGGCGAAGATCAGGTCCGTCCCGAACGGCGCATCCTGTCCGGCTACAGCAATCGAACCCGCCGCACCTATGCCTGACACGAACCAGCGTTTTTCATAATATTCGCGGTAATTGGGAAGAAAGCTTTTGGGAACGACGCCCAGGATGCGTCCGCGCGACAGGGCCAAGGCGCAATTATAAAGTCGACCGTTCCGCCGCAGCGGAGCCCCGACGCAAAGCACCGGACCCAGGCCTGCCGTAGCTTCGCAGATTTCGCTAATCCCCTGCTCGACCCGGTCGAGAAAGGCCTCCTGCAAATGCAGGTCATCGACTGCGTAGGATGAGATGTTCAATTCTGGAAAAACGACTAGATCGATGCCACGCGCATCGGCCTCTTTGGCCAGCGCGACCGCCTGAACGACATTGAAGGCGATGTCGCCGGACGATGCCAGCGGCGTCGCGGCGGCGGTACGGACAAAGCCATGGCGGTGGATTGCCTCGAATGGAGGCTGCTTTTTCCCCTTCGCCATCACAGCATCTCCGTCATCATCTCAACCGCCACTTTCAGGCATTTGACGCGTGTAGCATTTCTGCCGATCGGTCCAAAACATTCCTCCCCGTGCGCATCCCTCGGCCTAGTGCGCACAGGAATGGCAGCCCAAAACCGCCCGGAACGTTTCCGTATCGAACAATATTCATCCGCGACTATTTGCGCGCGGAACCGCGCCTTGCCTCCAAATGTTCCAGAACCAAACAGGAGACATTCATGGCTACTCAAGGAAAAATCGACGCGACCAAGCTTCTCACGGAGGATCACCGCAAGGTCGAACAATTGTTCGAGCAATTTGAAAAGGCCAGCGGTGACGGACGCAAGGAAAAGATCGCCAAGCAGATTTGCACCGAGCTCAAGGTCCACGCCATGATCGAAGAGGAGATCTTCTATCCGGCGCTTCGCGGCAAGATTGAAGACGACCTGCTGGACGAAGCCTATGTCGAGCATGACGGGGCGAAAATGCTGATCAATGAAATCGAGGCTGGCGGCCCGGACGAGGAATTTTACGAAGCGAAGGTCAAGGTGCTCCAGGAGCAGATCGAGCATCACGTAAAAGAAGAAGAAAAAGAGAAAGACAATATGTTCCAGCAGGCGAGGGCCTCGGACGTGGACCTGGAAGCGCTTGGTGAACAGATGGCCGCCCGAAAAATGGAATTGATGGAACAGGCACAGACCATTGGTCTGCCCCCGGCCCAGCCCGTCACAATGGGGACGGTGCAGTAACGTGGACCGCAAAACCACCGCGATTCTGACCGGTGTCGGAGCCGCTTGCGCGGCGGCGGTTGGCTATTTTTTCAGTCGGCGCCTGGGTCGCGGCAAATCATATGAGCCACGCCACGCCCCCGCACTGACGATGAAAAGGCCTCCCGGACCGGTCGGTCATACCGGCAACGTCCGCCCTGCGGGGACCGAATCGATGCGCGACCCACCCAAAAATTGGGGCCGCGTGGACGAGGCGTCGGACGAATCGTTCCCGGCGAGCGACCCGCCCGCAACGCAGCCCCACATCGACTAGCCCGAACCCTCGGGCACGATAGAATCGGGCTTGCGCAAAGGTCCGCACAAAACGAGGAGGGGTCGGGACCTGGCCCCTCCTCCTAAAGGTCAACGCCTGTGGCGATGGCCTCAAGTTTGCGAAGGCGTTCCTTCAGATCGGCCATTTCGATCCGGACGGTGGGAGTCGGCTCCACGGTTCCGCGCCGCGCCTCCTGTTCCTGCGCTATCTGGTAGCGCCTCAGATCCAGCCAGCCACGCCACGCTCTAAGACTTGCGAAAGTGGCGGTTCCGGTAATGATCAGGGCTGTCGCGGCCCAGATGAGAGCATTCATGTCGAACATCCTATTCGTAACGAAGGGCATGGATGGGGTTGGCGCGCGCAACCTTCAGCGCGTGGCCCGCAATCGTTCCGATCGCGATGGCCAATGCCAGCAACCCGGCCAGCAGGAAGGGAGTCGGGCCCAGGTCGATGCGCGCATCGAACCCATTCAGCCAGTCGCGCATGACCCACCAAGCGACGGGCCAGGCGATCAAATTGGCAATGATTACCGGCTTTGAAAATTGCCAGGCGAGCAACTTGACGATGTCGCGTGATCGGGCGCCCAGCACTTTCCTGACCCCGATCTCCTTGGTCCTTCGCTCGGCAGTGAAGGCCGCAAGGCCGAACAGGCCGAGGCAGGCGACGATCACGGCTAGAAGGGCGAAAGCCGCAAATATCTGCGCGCGTGCCTGCTCGGATTTATAAAGCTCGCCGACTATGTCCTCGCTATATTCGGCTTCGAAGGGAACTGTCGGGGCAAGCCGTTTCCATATCTGCTGAACCCGCCCGCGCACTGTCGCGGGATTGCCCTCGTAACGAATTAGCATGTGAGTAAGCGCCGTGCGATCGGACCGGAATATGATCGGCTCGATGGGATCACGGATCGACCGGAAGCGGGTATCCTTGACGACGCCGATGATATTGACCGGGGTCAGGCCATATTCCTGGGAGTCCACGATCGATGCCTTGATCTGCTTCCCGACGGCCGAAGCCGGATCGTTGAAGCCAAGACGTTTGGCCGCAAGCTCGTTCATGATCACGTTCACGCCCTGGGCCACCAGGCCGCGGATACGGACCGGATCCGCGGGAAAGGGAAGAGTTGCGTCGTCGGCCGGGCGAGCGATGTCGAAATTGCGCCCCGCAATCAACTTGATTCCCATCGTATCCAGGAAAGCCGGATCGATCGCGTAAGTACCGATGTCGACGGGCTCCGAGCGTCCGGGCACCAGCACGCCCATATTCCTGGTGCTTCCGGTAGCGACCCCGATATCGGTGCGGCCAACTGCCCTTACGCCTTCCACCTGCTTCACTTCGTTGATCAGGGTGTCGCTTAGGCCGCGAAACGCTCGCGCGCCGAGATTTTCGACCTGCAGAAGACTTTCACGCTTGTAGCCCGGGTCGGCCGTCCGTGCGTGAACGGTCTGGGCGTAAACGATTGCGGTGCAGATGATAAGGCCGATCGAGACCGCGAACTGACCCACCACCAATATGCTGCGCAGCCGTCCCGATCCGGCGGCGTCCGCGGAACTCTTATTGGCCTTGAGCACCTGGGCGGGCTGGAACCGGGAGAGGTAGAAAGCGGGATAGATGCCGCCCGCCGCACCGACCAGAAGGACCAGCAGCAAGACCGGCAGCAACAGCCCGTCGGCGCCGAGGTAAGTGAACGACAATTCGGCGTCGAGGAAGCTTGAAAAGGAAGGAAGCAGTAATTCGACCAAAGCGAGCGCGATGATCATCGCGATCCCCGCCACCAGAATCGATTCCGCTAGAAACTGGAAGATGAGCTGGCCGCGATTGGCACCCAGCACCTTGCGGAGCGCAACTTCGCGCGCCCGCTGTCCTGCGCGGGCTGTGGCGAGGTTGGTGAAATTGACGCAGGCCATGGCGAGAATGAGGATTGCTATGATCGCGAAAGTGAGAATCGTGCGGCGATCATTGCCGGGAGAACTTGCCCCACTTTGCGCGACGCCGAGATGCACGTCCGCCAGGTTGACGGCATGCCAGTCCTGGTCTTCGCCGGCATTATATTTGGTGTCACCGAAATTTTCGTCGGCGATGTTGCGCTTTTCCCAGGCCGGAAGGGCCGCTTGTACCGAATTTGGGTCGGCGCCGGGCTTCAACGTGAAATAGACCCAGCCGGACTGCCATCCCCAAGAGGTGAGGAATTCGGGCTGTTCCGAAAAATAGGAAGTCATGTCTACCCGGCCGATCAGATTGAGCCGCTGATGCGAGTTCTTGGGGAGATCCTTCAGGATGCCCGTCACCCTATAGTCGACCGGCTCCCCCCTCTGCACCATCGTCACCGTCCGGCCCATGGCGTTGGGAGTGCCGAACAATTTCGTGGCCTGGGTTTCGGAGAGGACCACGGATCCCGGATCCTGAAGCGCCGTTTTGGGGTCACCCTGGACCAGCGGATATTGGAGGACATCGAACAGCGGACCGTTGGTCATCGCGCCGTCTTCGATGCTCAGTGCCTCGCCATCCTTGATAACGGTCGGCGAACTGCTGAGCAGGTAAACCGTCTTGTCGACCTGCGGGAAATCCTTCTTCAACGCCGCTGCCGAGACGTAGGAAGTCATCTGTAGCTTGACCGATTCACCAGTGTCTTTTGAAAAATAATGGGACTGAAACTGGTAGGTATTGGCCGCATTAGGGAGCCACTTGTCGTAACTCAGCTCATAGCGGACATAGAGAAGGATCATCAGGCAGGCGGCGAGCCCGATCGCCAGGCCAAGGATGTTGATGAAGGCATAGGTCCTGTTCTTGGCAAGAGCCCGGATGCCGACGGTTAGATAATTGCGCCACATGGCTGAAATTCCCTTTGGCTATTGGTCGATCAAGCCGCGCGCCGGCGTTCCTGGAGGACGCGGCCGTCAAGCATGTTGACGACGCGGCCGGCATAATCGGCGTGGCCGGGCGAATGGGTAACCATCACGATGGTCGAACCTTCGCGGTTGAGCGCCTGAAGCATTTTCATCACTTCCTCGCCATGCTGCGTGTCGAGGTTGCCGGTGGGCTCGTCCGCCAGGATCAATTTGGGATTGCCGACCAGGGCGCGGGCCACGGCAACGCGTTGCTGCTGGCCGCCCGAAAGCTGGCTCGGCCGATGCTTGGCGCGATGAGCAACGCCAACCTTGTCCATCACCGCATCGACGCGCTCGCGCCGTTCGGAAGCGGGAACGTCGTGATAGAGCAAAGCCAGCTCGACATTCTCGCGGACGCTCAGCTCGTCCACCAGGTTGAAGCTCTGGAAGATGAAGCCGATATTCTCCTTGCGCACGTTGGCAAGCTTGCCTTCGGGAAGGTTCGCCACTTCCTGGCCGTTAAAATCATAGGAGCCGCTGGTCGGGCTATCGAGCATGCCGATCACGTTCAGCAAGGTGGACTTGCCGCAGCCCGAAGGTCCCATGATCGCAACAAACTCGCCATCTTCTATGTCGAGATCGATCCGGTCCAGTGCCGTCGTCTCGATCGAGTCGGTCCGGTAGACCCGCGATAAGTCACGCATGCTCAGCATGAAAATGCTCCTTCTTATTTCGTTTCTAGGTCGAGCCGGTCCTTGTCGGCGAAACCGGTGTAAGGCGAAGTCAGTACGCGCTCGCCGGGCTCCAGCCCGTCGAGCACTTCGATATAATCGGCATTGCGGCGTCCGAGGCGCACCTGGCGTTTGACGGCCTCGTCGCCGTCGGGGGTAACCACGAACACCCAGGCGCCGCCCGTTTCATTGTAGAAAGCGCCGTTGGGGATCAGCAGGGCCGGTGCCGGATCGCCCAGCGTCAGCTTCGTCTGCAGCGTCTGGCCGCGCTGAATTTCCGAAGGCTCGGCCCCGACGAACTGGAAATCGACTTCAAACGTGCCGTTGCGAACCTGAGGATAGATTTTGGCGACCTTCATTCGGTAAGTTTTGCCGCCCCATTCCGCGGTGGCGATCTGGCCAGCTGCGACACGGCCGAGATAGAATTCATCGACCTGGGCGACCAATTTGGTGCGGCCCGCGCTGTCAATCTGCCCAAGCCGTTCGCCGCGATTCATCGACTGACCGACCTGGATCGAAAAAGCGGTGAGTTGGCCGGAAACGGGTGCCCGCAGGTTCAAGGCGTCGAGCGTCGAGCGTGCGATATCGAGGCTCGTATTGAGTGCGGCCGCGGAAGTGCGAAGCTGGGCGAGCTGGCTCGACTGCAATTTCTCATCGGTCGCCTGGGCGCGGCGAAGCACTTCGCTCCGTCGGCGGTTGGCGAAATAATCATCCTGGCTGTCGCGATAGATTTTTGCGGGCACGAACCCCTTTTCGGCGAGCGGCCGCTGCATTTCGAACTGGCGCTGCGCTTTCCTGGTGCTGAGTTCTGCCTCGATCACCGCCCGCTCGTTGGAAATGCGGGTCTGCGACAAGGCCAGTTCCTGGCTCCGCATCGAATTGATCTGCTGCGTGACCTCGGTCTGGCGGGCGAGCAGGTTCAACTGCAGATCGCTGTTCGACAATATGGCGAGCAACTGGCCCTGCTGAACCATCGCGCCGTCTTCGACCAACACCTTTTCGACCCGGCCGCCTTCCACCGCGTCGAGGTAGACGGTGACGAGCGGAGTGACACGCGCCCGAAGCGGAAGGAAATCGTCGAAGCGGCCCTTTTCGACCGTGGAGATGGTAACCCGGTCGGCGGCCACGGTCTGGCTGCTGGCGCCGGGCGCCATGAGATAGAATGCGATCAGGGCTGCCAGCACGACAGCCGCGCCGATAGCGATCTTCAGCCGGCTGGAAAGGCCCTTGGCCTCCACGACGCGGTCCATCGCTCCGCCGCTCTGCGCTCTCCCGTCACTGTCCATTGCCGCCATCTGAATTACGCTCATCCCCCGCTCCGTTCCAAGCAATCATCATGCCACGTTTCTCCAGTGGCGAACCCCGTCCGGCCCGCATCCGACTGTCCGTTTTCGGACAGATAGCGTCCGCCTGCGGGCATTCAGGGATCAGGCGCTTACGACGGTGGAGGTCTGGTCGGTCTGCGCATGTGCCACGCTGCCGGTGGACACGGGCTCCAGCGCTGCCGCCAGAAGGAGCGTTGCTATCAACGCCCAGAGGGTCCCGCCGGCGATTGAAGTAAGATTGGTCATTTTCATTCTCCGCAAAAATACATTCCCGATAAACATGGAGAGAGCAGGAGCCGTGCCAGGCCAGGAAAAGCTTGGATTTCCGCCATTTTCCACTAGCTGCAGCCTATTGCCTTTTCGGCCGGGATGTCCGCATTCGGACAAAGGTGTCCGGGAGCGGGCGTTATTGGCACGGAAATTGATTGTCCGCTTTCGGACAGGGCTTAGGAGTGAGCTGTGAAGCGGGGACCAACTTTCAGGCGCTGCATCGTCATCGATGACGATCAGGATATCCTGCTATCGGCGCGGCTGTTGCTGCGCGACATGTTTGCCGACGTGGCAGTTTTCCAGCCTCCGGAAGAAGCGATGGCGGCCATGGACCAGGAGCTTCCTGACGTGGTCCTGCTCGACGCCAATTTCGGGCGAGGGGCGACCAACGCCGCAGAAGGCTTCCAATGGCTGACGGAAATATTGAAGCGCGATCCGGACGCCGTGGTGGTGATGATCACCGCACATGGCGGCGTGCAGATCGCGGTCGAGGCGATGAAGCGCGGCGCGACCGATTTCGTTTCAAAGCCCTGGTCCAACGAGCGATTGCTGGCCACCGTCAGAACCGCGGCATCGCTTCGCAATTCCCGTGAAGTCGCGGTAACCGAGCGCAAGCGCGCCGCGGCGATCGCTGCTCCCGTGGCCGGGGGCGAAACGCCCTTGCTTGGAGGCTCGCCGGCGATCGCACGTATTTTTTCGTTGATCGCGCGTGCGGCCCCGACGGAAGCCAATGTCCTGATCCTGGGAGAAAACGGCACAGGCAAGGAACTCGTCGCCCGTGAACTGCACGCCAAATCGCGCCGCGCCTCCAATGTGTTCGTTTCGGTCGATCTGGGCGCTGTCGCGGAAAATTTGTTCGAATCCGAATTGTTCGGCCATGTGAAGGGCGCCTTCACCGATGCGCGCGGTGACCGGATCGGGCGATTGCAGGCGGCGGATGGCGGCACCTTGTTCCTGGACGAAGTCGGCAATCTGCCGCTCCATTTGCAGCCCAAGCTGCTCACTGCGCTTGAGCAACGGCAGGTGATACCGGTCGGCGCCAACAAGCCGGTGCCGATCGATGTCAGGGTGATCGCCGCGACCAACCTGCCTCCCGATCGCCTCGCCGATGAAGGCCTGTTCCGGCAGGATCTGCTGTTCCGGCTCAATACGGTCGAGATCGACCTGCCGCCGCTGCGCGATCGCCGCGAGGATATCCCGCTGCTGATCCGCCATTACCTCAGCCTTTATTCCAAGAAGTATAACAAGCCCGAGCGCGCGCTGCCGGCCAATGTCGACGCCATTCTTCAGGCCTATGACTGGCCCGGCAACGTACGGGCGCTGCGTCACGCCGCAGAGCGGGCGGTGATCCTCGCCGCGGACGATGCCTTCGCGGCAGAAGATTTCTCGCTTTCGCGAAGCGCCGTTCCGAGGACCTCGACCCCGCCGCCCGTCGGCAATGCGGGGGACCTCAATCTGGACCGCGCCGAAAAACAGATCGTCGAGCAAGCTCTGAAAAAGCATGCGTACAACATTTCCCTGGCCGCCGCCGAGCTCGGCCTGACCCGGGCCTCGCTCTATCGGCGTATGGAAAAACATGGACTTTAGGCGCCGCTTCGTCGTCGGACTGGCGTGGCGCGTCGCGCTGCTGCTGGTCACCGCATTCGGTCTGGCGACTGCGCTTGGAACCGAAGGCCTCGGCGCGGCTCGGCTGGTAGCGGCTTTCCTGTGCGCCGGCGTTGTAATCAGCCTTTGGCGATATATTCAGCGCACTAATTTCGAGCTCGCCCGCTTCATAGAAAGCATTCGCTTCGGCGATTTTTCGCAGAATTTCAGCCACAGCAACGATGATAGCGGCTTTCGCGAGATCGGCCTGGCGCTGGACGAAGGCATTAAAAAGCTTCGCGAGGAACGTCACCGCCTGGCCGACGCCAATCGTTTTTACGAAGCCGTGCTCGACGACGCGCCGACCGCTTTGCTGGTGATCGACAGCGAAGGCCGCGTCGATCTTGGCAACAAGGCCGCGCGCCGGCTGCTGATCCGTCACCAGGGCGTGAGGCTGGACGATTTCCAGGAATATGGCGACGCCTTCGCCAAAAGCCTCGGGGAAACCTCGGTTGGCCGGCCCCGTCTGGTGCCGCTCATCACCGACGGAGTGCCCCAGACCGCGATGGTGAGCGCGGCCGTGGTGCATCGGCTCGGCGGGCTGATGCGCGTGGTCGCGGTGCAGCCTATCCAGGGTGAATTGAACGCGGTCGAGATTGCCGCGCAAAGCGACCTGGTGCGCGTGCTGACCCACGAAATCATGAATTCGATGACCCCCGTTACGTCGCTTGCGAACACCGCGGCCCAGATCATGGCCGAAATCGATACGGGCGAGGACAAGGAGATAGCGAATGCCCGCGCGGCGGTCGAAACGCTTGCCCGCCGCGCCGACGGCGTGATGCATTTCGTGGAAAGTTATCGCCAGATCAGCCGCGCGCCCGAAATCAGGAGAAAATTGTTCGACGCATCGGCCTGGGCATCGGAACTGGAAGCCTTGTTCAAGGCTAGCGGGGCGGCCGACGGCGTCAAATTTACCTTGAGCGTCCCGGCCGGACTCAGCCTGGATGCGGATCCAGATTTGCTGTTTCAGGTGCTGATCAACCTTTTGCGCAACGCCGCCGAAGCCGCCATTTCGAGCGCCAGGAAACCGGCGGTCTCGCTCACCTTCGAACGCACCAACAGCGGGCGCAACCGGATCGAAGTGGCGGACAACGGTCCGGGCGTGCCCGATTCGCTTCGGCAGGACGTATTCCTCCCCTTCTTCACCACCAAGCAAAAGGGGACAGGCGTCGGCCTGAGCCTCGCCCGCCAGGTCATCCTGGCCCACCGGGGGTCGATCGACCTTGCCGCCAGCCCGAGTGGCGGCGCGTTGTTCCGGATTATCCTCTAGGCGGGCAAGCTAAGCGTTTGCGCAAGCTGGTGTGTCTGCAACCGGAGATCGGGGACGGCCACTATTTCCCAGAGCGCACCGCGAGTCATCGGTCCGATCGCGTAAAGACTTGCCGATGGACTCCCATTGGAATCCAGCACCCGGCATTTCGCATCCACGTCGATTCCGATCCGGCACGGGTCGGCACGAACCCGGCCGTCCTGAAGCAATTGCCTGAGCAGAGGCTCGCCGGCGCGGGCGAGATCGCCCTGCGGGCCGGTGCAATTGACGATCCGGCGCACTAGCAGGACTTCCGTCTGGCCGCTTCCCCTCGGGCGCCAGACCAGTTCGGCCCCTTCGCCCCGCAACGACGTGGAAACCAGCTTGCCTGCCTGGAAGGACAGACGGCCCTCGGCTTCCATAGCCGCGATGCGCGCGGCGATTTCGGGCGCGATGCGGTGCCGGTGCACATCCCACCAGGGACGAAGGTGGCGCAGGAACCGCCGCCGCCGATCGACGGGAGCGGCGGACCATAAAGCCTGGGTATGGGGACGGAGCTGGTCCACCGCGGACGGCCAGCCGATCGCCGCGGCGGAGCGGCGAACCGACGCGAGCAGATGCGACAAGGTGTCGATGGGCTCCTGAGCCAGATCGGGCACCGAATGAGGCCCCGCCTCGTGCGCGCGGGGCACCAGGCCGCGGCGGGACAAAGCCAGGATCCTGCCCTTGAAGCCCGCGGCGTCGAGCATCAATGCCGCATCGATCGCGGTCAGCCCGGTGCCGATCAGTATCATTTGATCGCTGTCCGACAGGCCGCTGGTGATATCGCCCGCCCATGGATCGGCGACATAAAGGTCGTCCGGCAATTCCGGCGAAATCACGCGCGGTCTTTCGGGCGGCAGATTGCCGACGGACAATATGACGGCGTCCGCCTGGAGACTCTCACCGTCCGCAAGGCCGATGGTTTCACCGCTCCCATCGCGAGTGACCGAAACGGCTTCGCCCTTGATGATGCGGAGCCGCCCGCCTGCCGCATCGCCCGCCGCAGCCAGCAATTCTTCCAGATAGGTTCCGTAGAGCCGGCGCTCGGCAAAGGTCGCTCCGTCGCCTTGTCCACGCGCCGCAAGCCAGTTCGCGAAATGGTCTTGCGTGTCGGCAAAGGCGCTCATCTTGGCCGCGCGGACGTTCAGCAGGTGATCGGGATAAGAGGTGCTGTAGGCCGCGCCGCGGGCTGGCCGTTCCGCTCGCTCGATCAGCGTGATCCGGGCGGTACCGAAGCGCAGGAGATTGATCGCCTGCAGTGCGCCCGAATAGCCGGCACCGATAATCGCGATATGGTTCAAATTCCCGGCCCGGATTCGATTCCGACGGGCACCTGGTCGGCGAGGCTCAGATTATCCAATATCTGCGCGGTTTCGTCGCGCACCATCAGCATTACCCGGTGCAGGCGGCATTTATCCTGGGTGATGCAATGCGCGCATTGTTCGTAATTGAGGCGGCTTGCGCACGGGAGCAGACCCAGGGAACCCCGCGTCAGCCGGACGATCTCGCCATAGCTGATCTCGCCCGGCGGCTTGCCCAGCCAATAGCCTCCCTCGCGCCCGCGCAGGGATTCGACCAGGCCTGCCCGCCGCATCTGCGACAACATAACGGTCAGGAATTTCGGCGGGATATTCTGCTGCGCGGCGATTTCGCTCAATTGCACAGGCCCTTGGCCATACCGGTCGGCCAGATGGAGGAGGGCACGGATTGTGTACCGCGTGCGTTGAGAAAGCATGGGAGGCCTCATGAACCGGCCATCGGGGCTTGGCAAGGGTACTAGGGCGTACGGAGCAACAGGCCCGCGGCCCCGCACGCGGCGATGATGACGAGCATTCCGGCCTTCAGCCGAAGCATGGCGATGAGCGCGGCGACCGACAGCAAAAGCGCCAGGGGATCCACACTGTTCCAGCGCGGCATTTCGAACGAAAGCGGCCCCGCCCGTACCGCACCGACTTCGCCGAACAGATAATGGATCGCAAACCAGAGTCCGAGGTTCGCTATCACCCCTACAACCGCCGCGCTGATCGCGGACAGGGCGCCGGCCAGCGCATGATGGCTCCGGAGCCGCTAGATGAACGGTGCGCCGACGAAGATCCACAGGAAGCAGGGAAGGAAAGTCACCCAGGTGGTGAGCAAGCGCCCAGTGTCCCGGCCAGCAAGGGCGGCATCAGGCCCGGATTGCGATAGGCCCCGAGGAAGCCAACGAATTGTGTGGGTCATGATCAGCGGCCCGGGCGTGGTTTCGGCGAGACCCAGCCCATCGAGCATCTCCTCGGCGGTCAGCCAGCCATAGGATTCGACCGCGGCCTGCGCGACATAGGCCAGCACCGCGTAAGCGCCGCCGAATGTCACCACCTCCATCTGCGAAAAGAAGAGAGCGATATCGGCGAACACGCCCGCATCCGACTCGGCCAGCAAGGCCACCGGCACCAGCCATAGCAAGAGCAGGATGATCGCCGTGACGAGGATCCGGTGGGACGGCCGGACATGGGGCGGCAGATCGGTACCGAGCGCGCTATCGGCGTCGTGAAGAATATCCCCGCCGTCGGGCGCGTGCCCCGTGCCGCCGCAGAATGACACGCTCCCCGCTTTGGCTGCGGCAAATCCGATCAGTCCGGCGACCAAGATGATGAGGGGAAAAGGAAGGCCGAAAAGGAAAATCGCGAAGAAGGCACCGACAGCCACCGCTCGACGCGCCATGGTCCCGAGCGCGCGGCCGCCGATACGAAGCATTGCTTGAAAGACGATCGCCAGCACCGCCGCCTTGAGCCCGAAGAACAGAGAAGCGACCGCGCCGGCGCCGCCGTAGAGGACATAGAGCCAGCTGAGCGCCATGATCGCAAAGAGGCCCGGCAGGACGAACAATGTGCCAGCGATCAGGCCGCCCTTCACCTTGTGCAGCAGCCAGCCGATATAGATTGCCAGTTGCTGGGCCTCGGGGCCGGGGAGCAGCATGCAGAAATTAAGCGCGTGGAGAAACCGTTCCTCGCCGATCCACTTTTTTTCTTCGACCAGGATGCGATGCATAACCGCTATCTGGCCCGCCGGTCCCCCGAAGCTCAGCAAGGCGATCCGCGCCCAGACGCTAGTCGCCTCCGCGAGCGAAACGTTGTGCGGGGGGCTCCGGGTCCATGCCTTTGATGATCCTGTAAGCCGGATCAGCCGCAAGAAAAAACCGCGGAGCGCACTTGAGCGCTCCGCGGCTGATAATGCTGGTCGAACCTCGCGGTGATCAGGGAGTGCTGCTTAGAACTCGAACCGAACGCCTACCCGAACCTGGTAAAGCGATTGACGGCTATTGAGGACCAAATTGGGATCGGTCACACGCGAATAACGATATTGCGCGCAGGTCTGGGTGGGCGCGGTGTTTGTTACACCGGCTCCCGGAGCCGTCCCCGTCGGCGTGGGAACCGAGAGACACTGCACGTCTGCCAACGACGCGGTATAAGGGAATGCTACCTGGCGAAGGGCTCCCCAATCCTTGTCGAGCAGATTGAGCACGTTCTCGATATCAGCAAACAGCTTGAATCGGCTGCGGCCTACAAAGGTCGGAAGCTCTTGCGACAAGTGCAGATCAACCTTGAAGAAGTCGGGCGAAGTCTGACTGTTCTTGGGAACGATACTCCCACGATATTTATCAAGCCCCAGCCGATCAACCAAAGTGTTGAATGAGGCTTCCGACGCCGCAGAGTCGAAGGAAACGCGTGGATCGTTCAATTCTGGCACGAAAAGCAGTCCGCGTCCGCCGTTGTTGATAGTTCCCAGCACCGCGAGGCGCCCGGTTCCGCGATCGAGCATCGTCACGCTGTAGGGCCGACCCGAACGATATTCGCCAAACAGGCTCAGCCTCGTCTTATAGTCACCGAAGAAAGCGCGTTTGTAATCGACCGAAAACTTCCATTGATCCGTTATCTCGTAGATCGAGCGGCCGTAAGCGGAGAAATTGGGATCTGCGAAGGCGTTGTTGCTATAAAGCGAGCCGGACGTGGCCGAAGTAAGTGCGTTGACGTCCTTGATGTCGGACCGGGTGTAGCTACCATCTACCGAAAGCCCCCAATCCCAGGATTTGGCCAACCGGGCGACGCCAATGTAGGAACGGCCCCGTGATTCGTTGGTCATCAACAAATCCTGGTTCGTGGTGGCGACTCCTCCGCGCGGTCCGTAGCGCGTGCGCCCATCCGGGAGCGTTCCGATCGGAACCGAGCGAAGGTCAGTCCATTGATAGGCATCGATGACTTCACCGTAAAGTATGTCGGCTCCAAGCAGCCAGCCGTCGCCCAAGGGGCCTAAATTGGCTTCGTAATTGGCTGATAGGGTTGCTCTCAGTTGCGACGCGACGTCCAAATCAGGATCGATCGCACTGACTGGAGCGTTCGCAAGCGAAGTGACGTTGGTGGCCAAGAAATTGGTAACAACGGCAGGAAAATCACGACCCGTCACGCCGTCCAAAGCGGCGCATGTCGCCGACGCCGCACAATTGGCGCGGTTAAGGTCGATCTGATTACTTAACTGACCGGTATTGGAAAAGCTGTTCGACACGAAAACGTCGGGAGTGCCTCCCGCGAAAACGCCGACGCCCCCGCGAAGAATCAGGCGTTTGGTCGGGTTCCAGTTAAATCCGATACGTGGCTGGACGATGCTGCGGCCGGCAAAAGTCTCCGTATTCGCAAACCCATTTCGTGCGAAGAAATTAGGATTGAACCGAGGCCGGTCGGGATTATCGTAAAGGTCGTAACGGATGCCGGCGGTCAGCTGGAATTCCGGTGAGACTTCCCAATCGTCCTGGATTCCAAAGGTCCAGTTTTGCGTGGTGAAGGCGGCGGCAGCGTCATCCGCATCGAGACTGGGAACAGCACCGCCGAGGCGGAGGCGGTTCGCGCGTCGCGCCTGGAAGTCGGCCAGTGAATCGAAATAGAGGTTTCCAAGGGTATTTTGCAGGAAGAGGTTATAGGTCGAAATGTCGGTATAGCTGCCAAGGAATTTTACCGAATGATTGCCAGCCTGAAGCTTGGCAAGGGCATCGATCGAAAGGTTTTCCTGGTTTAGAGCGTTGCTCTGGCGGCTGATATCAGGCCCAAAAAAGATGCGCGACCCGCCACAGGATGTGGCGCTGTTCGTTCCCGAGTTGATCGACGTCGGATCCAGGCAGACTTCGAACTGCGCAATATTCCGGCCGCCAAAGGGGTCCTGATCGCGGTTATAGTCCCGATAGCTTGCGCGGAGCTCGGTAGAAAAGGTGTCGGACCAGTCAGAATTCAACTGGAACACGCCCGAATTGACCTCTTCCGAAAGCTGATAGCCGTTCGATTGAAGGCCGAGCGCTAAGGGAGCGGTGGTGAATGTGTTCTGCTGAAACTGCTGCGTCCCGACGTTACGGATGTACGTCACCGAGGCCCTGTGATCGTCGGTGATATTGAGATCGACCTTCGCGGCGATCTTTTCATCTTCCTCAACGGCGTTCTGAATCAGGCCTAGAGTATCGTAATTATAGGTCGCCTGTGCGATTTGATTAACCTGGTTCACCTGGTCAAGCGTGATACCACCGATCTGGTTGGCAAAACCGGGGCCGACGCCATCATCAAACGGATCGCTTTCGTTAAGCTTTTCGTAGGCAAGCATGAAGAATAGCCGGTCCTTCACGATCGGTCCGGACAGCAACGCGCCATATTGTTTGGAGTCGAATTTCAGATCGATGACCCGGTCACGCGTCTTGGTGCCTGTCAGGCTGTCGTCGCTATAGGTGAAAAAAGCGGAGCCGTGAAAATTATTGGCGCCGGATCGGAGAACCACATTGATGGCTCCGCCCTGGAAGTCGCCTTCCGAGATATCGTAAGGGGCAACCTTGATCGCTAATTGTTCGATTGCGTCGAACGGGACGGGCCCGCGCGAAGTGGGCAAGCCCCCATTATTGAGCCCGAAGTCATCCGAAAATTGAACGCCGTCCACGGAAAAACGGTTGAGGCGCCCATTCTGGCCGGCGACTTCGATCGTGCGCGAATTGGTCAGGTCCATAGTCACGAACGGATCGCGACGCGCAATATCACGAATGTCGCGATTTACCGACGCCACGCCTTCAATATCTTCGCGATTGAGGGCGGTGATCGGACCTTGCGAAGTCTGGCGTGCGCCGCGGACGCCAGTGACGACAATGTCCTCACCGGCCGTGTTCAGCTCGACCGGGATACGGAAAGGCTGGCCGGCCGTGAGGAAAATATCGGTGATCTGCTGTTCTTCATGACCTGGCGCAGTCACGCTGACCGTGAAAGGTCCCCCCACGCGGAGGCCGGGAGCGTTGAAGCTGCCGCTGGCATCCGTTGTGGTCCGAGATTGCGTTCCTGACGGAACATGAGTGACTACAACTTCCGCAGCATCGACGGGCGCGCCATTGGCGGTCACTTCGCCGCGGATGGTTGAGCTGGTTTCCTGCGCCATGGCGATGGAAGGCAGGACGAGCGCGGTGGTCGCGCACAACAGCGTAGTGATTCTCATGATGACGATCCCCGATACTGGGCGGAAGTGCCCTGTCCCCCGGCCGCAATATAACCCCCATATTGCGGTGCAGCGAAATGACTGGGACCCATTAGAATTGAAAGCGTTGCAGTTTCAAGACTCAAATCCATGTTCTGTGGGTGAGTCCGACAAAAGGTGCCGGGGCGTGTCCTGCATGCATCGCTCAAGACTGTCTAAATGCTGGAAATGAACGAATAATATTCGCGCGAGAACCAAATTTGATCCTCGACGGCGGATCGTCGATGCGCCCGGTTCGACCGTCTGGCGCAGATGCGTAATGGGGGCTGGTGTTGCCACCAGCCCCCACTTTCCTGGGGTCGATCGCCAGGCCCGTTAAGGCCAGGTTTTCTTCCCTGGGCGGATCGGGTTCCAACCTTGATCTTGCGATCCGGCTGGTTCCTTCTCGGGTTTCCATCGAAGCATTGCTGCCTCGGTCGGTCCCCTTTCGAACCATCGTTGAAATATTGCTATCTCACCGCTGATCCTTTCGCGGTTCCTTTGCCCGAAAGCTCCGGTTCCACTGGACGGTCCGGTAAGAATTTCCACTTTGGCTTGCGCCGCTGCTTTAATCCATTCCTCGCTCGCCCTGCCATTCGCTTCCGCGACTTTCACCCTTGCGGATGCCCGCCGTTTTACGCGGGTGGCAGTGGCCTGAAAGGTTCTTCCGTTGCCGATCGACCGCTTCCTGGCCACACAAGGAAGCTGTCACTCTTAGCTGAGTCGCACAAACGGAATCTGCCTGTGGATAAGTAGAATCCTGTGGATAGTTTTCGGAAAGGCCAATCCGTCTTCGGGAAGTGGCATTCACCCTGAGAAACACATGATTCGCGCAGGGCTCAGGACAAATTCACCTCGACGACCTTGTCCTTGTAATCCTCCTTGGGATCGGAGCCGAGCAGCATCTTCACGCCAGCAAAGAGACTATTCTCGCTCAACCAGATCTGCGCCGCCGCGGGATCGAACCGGATCAGCTGCAGCTTTGGATCGTCCTTGCCCTCTTCATACCAGGCCGCAGCGAACGGATTCCACAACCGATCGATCGTGGCCCGGTCCTTGTCGGGTGCCAACCTGCCCTCCACGGAGGCGAACAGATCATGCCCCTTGGAGGCGAAAAGCAAAATGGCGGGGGCGCCATTGCCCATTGCCCGAACCAGATCGACATTCTTGGCGGTGAAGAACCAGATTGGACCGCCGGCGTCATCCTCGCCAAGCTGCGCCGTCATCGGTTGGGCATGACCTTCCTCTCGCCCGACGAGGCCCAGCATTACCGTCATGTCCGACTTCAACGCTTTCCAGAATTTAGCTTCTATCTCGGCTTTATCGGCCATGGCAGCTCTCCTGATTCAGATGAAACGAACGGGCCTGGCCATCCGCCGGTTCCGGCTTGGCGGCCGAAAAATGAGGGGCGGCTCGCCGGGCCGCCCCTGATGGATCAGACCGCGCGGCGGGTGACCGGGCCGTCAATCTTGTTGCCACTAAGCAGCGAGATGATTTGCCAGAGGGCGGAAAGCCCCACCAGCACATAGACGATCCGCGAAAGGACAGACATTTCCCCGAACAAGGCGGCGACCAGATCGAAATCGAACAGGCCGACAAGGCCCCAATTGAGGCCCCCGACGATCAGCAGGATGAGGGTCAGATAGTTCAAGGCACGCATTTTATTTCTCCATGATAATTGGATCGGACTGGGGAGACGAAGTTTGGGGCCCAGTGTCGGCCAGTGTCGGCCGCTCGTCGGAGTCAGTCGGCCAGGGTTAGCCAGGCAGCGAAACCGAATCGGTGACGTGGATGATTCCGTTCGATTGCATCACGTTGGCCTGGGTCACGTGCGACATGCCGCCTTTGGCGTCGATCAACATCACCTGGCTGCCCATCAGGCGCGCCCTTAGCGCTCCACCCTGAACCGTGGTCAGACGAGCTTCGCCTCCGCCTTGCTTGATGAGGCCGATCAGCTCTTGCGCGGTCACCCGGCCGGGCACGACATGATAAGTGAGGACGGATTGCAACGTCGCGCGATTGGCCGGCTGCAGCAACGTATCGACGGTTCCCGGGGGAAGCTTTGCAAAGGCCGAATTGGTCGGCGCGAAGACGGTGAAAGGGCCCGGGCCGGAAAGCGTATCGACCAGGCCGGCTGCCTTGACGGCCGCGACCAAAGTCGTGTGATCGCGCGAGTTAACAGCATTTTCGATGATGTTGCGCGTATCGTACATGGCGGCGCCGCCGACCATGCTTTGCGACATTTGCGGCGCGCCGGCATCCATGGCGGTGCAGCCACCGATCGGGATGGCGAGCGCGACCGCTGCGGCAGTGGACAGAATTTTCAACATGAAGACCTCGGGGCAATGGAATGGGAATATTCCAGATAAGTCCCACCCGCCCGATCCGCGATACGGACTTTGTGCCGTAGTTGGCCTGCCTAGAATCCTGCCTCGACCGCGATTCGGATCGCGTCGGCAGTGGTCGACACGCCGAGATTGCCCAGCAGCAGCTGCCTGTGCATTTTCACTGTCTTCTCGCTCAGCGAGAGGCGCCAGGCGATCTGTTTATTGCGATAGCCCCCAGCCATCTGCCCCAGCACCTGGCGCTGGCGTGGCGGGAGCTTGTTGACCAGTTGCTCGGCCCGCCGTTGCCGGAATTCGAGCGGGGCGTCGGCGCCATCGCCCACTTCGACCTGCGACCCCAGGAACCAGGCCACCTTGCCATCGTCATCGAAGATCGGCGCGATCAGAACCGCGTTGCGAAAGGGGCTTCCGTCCTTTTTGTAATTGAGCAGCTCGACCAGCGAAGGGCTGAGCGACCTGATCGCTTCGCGAACGCGCTCGGTCAGCCATGGCTCGGTATTCTCCCCTGCCAGGAACCGGCAATTGCGCCCGACAATCTCGGATTGGTCATAGCCGGTAAGGCCGCAAAAGGCGGCATTCGCGGCGACAATCGGATTGTCCGGCCGGCGAGGATTGCTGATCACCGTCGCGATCGGGCTCATGGCGATGGAAGCGAACAGAGCCGCTTCGTCCGGTGCCGTAGGGAAGTTCATTGCCACGATCGCGCTGTTCGCATGCCCTCATACTAACCCATGACTCGCCAACCCTTCATCAAAATGTTCGAAGGATCAGGAACGGCGCCAGCAGACCGCGTTGGGGGCATAATGGCGCATCTCGGTAATATTGGGCACAAGGTGCCTGATAGCGGCGAGAAACGGCCTGAAATTAAGCCCGGTTCGGAATCCCCGCAAATGCTGCTCGGTCGATTCCCATTCGATGCGCAGAATGAAGGATTGGGGGGCCTCTTCGCATTGGGAGAGCTCGTAGGCGAGACATTCGGGGGCAGCGCGCAAATGCTCTGACGCCGCCTCATAGGCGGTGATCAAGCCCTGCTCATCGCCTGGCGACACCTCGTATCTGATATATTCGACGATCATCCTGTTCTCCTTGAAACCTGTGGCAAGGTGCGGGTGCGGGTGCGGGTGCGGCGCCGCGTCGCACGATAGCTTTTTCCGACCATGACAGCCCCGCCAGTAAGGGTCGAGATTTCGTCCGCGACGACTCAGCCGAAGTAAAGGCCGCCAAAGGCCAAGGGGGGAGGAAGTGCCATAGACTCTTCGCCAGCGGTGCAGGTTTCACGCGAATGGCATGCATAGGACGAGCAGAACCGCCCAGACTTTCCTTTCCCGGTCGAGGTCGAGGTCGAGGTCGAGGTCGAGGTCGAGGTCGAGGTCGAAAAGGAACGGTGGACCGCCGTAATCCGGCCTTTCACATGGCCCGATCGGATCGGATCGGCTTGCCACATCGCAATGCGCCGTGGCTCCGCAAGCACCGTTTCGAGCGCGTCGTGCCACTCGGCGCGATAGGGCCGTCCGAGCTGAACATCGACGCTTCGATGATAGTTGACATACAAATGAACATTTGTATGAATGCGAGCGTAGCGATCAAAGGCGTATGGCGAAATCATGTCTCTTAATGCCGCTCAGGACCTTGATCGCGCTCTTCGCGCGGTTGCCGATGCGAACCGCCGGGCGATCTTAGCAGTGGTCCGGTCGGGACCACGCTCAGTGGGTCAGATCGCCGAGAAAGTCGGATTGTCTCAGCAAGTGACATCCCATCATCTCTCGGTGCTTCGCGCAGCACGTCTCGCTAGCTGCGCGCGAGTTGGGAAAAGACATTTCTTCTCCGTGGAGACTGACGGACTGGTGGCTGTGCAGGCGTATCTTGATGGATTCTGGCCGACCAAGCTCGCTGCGCTGAAGGCGGCCGTCGAGTCGAGAAAAGGCGGATTCCATGGCTGATTTTACCACCTCGATCGAGATCGAAGCCCGACCTGCCGATATATTCGACTATCTGGTCACGGAAGCTGGAATGATGGCCTGGATGGGACAGCGAGCTACGCTCGATCCGCGTATTGGTGGAGAGTTTGCGGTGGATATAGCCGGATACGCGATACGCGGAGAATATCTGGAAGTTGATCGACCGCGCCGTGTGGTCGTCTCCTGGGGCATGTCAGGCAATTCGGCGTTACCCCCGGGAGCTTCCAAAGTGGCCTTCACCCTGACTCCAACCAAACGCGGGACTCGCGTCGATCTCACGCATTCGGAACTCCCGGAATCGGCACTGGCAGGTCATCGCGACGGCTGGTCACATTTTCTGTCGCGTCTGCGGATCGCGGCTCCGGGCGGTGACGCCGGCCGCGATGATTGGATTCCGATCACGTGAAGCACCCGTGTGCGCCCACCATTATATGGAGCATGAAATGACACCGACAAACCGCTCGACTGCGCTCGACATCGTGCTGGAATACCACCGGGCGTGGACCAGCGGTCATGTCGATCAAGCTATGACGTTCATCTCAGAGGATTTTGAATGCAAGGCGCCATCGGGTCCCCTCGGCAAGCAGGCGTTCCGAGAGTATCTCGAACGCTTCGTACCAAATTTGACTGGAGTTGCTGACGTGGCTCGTTTCGTTGAGGGAGGCCATGTGGCGTTGATTTACTACCCGCAGACTACGGTCACCAACACGACCCCGGCTACCGAATACTTCACGGTCCGCGATGGAAGAATCGTCGAGAGCCTGCTGATGTTCGACCGCCTGTCCTACGCCCCGCCAAACCAGGAATAGCCGGCCAACCTGGTACGCTGGCACAAGCTTCGGCACCCGCATAATTCGGGCCCATAGTTTCGGGGACGCTATACTTAACTTTTGCCAGTTTCGGAATGGGATCGTCGCGTCCATTCGCCCGTCCCGGCCTGTTGTGGCGATTGAGGGTCGATTTGCCCTTAGTGGTGTTCGCGATGGCGATAAGGTAGCCCGACGGGGGCAAGGCGGATGCCGGTCGCTGTTTGAAGACCGGCACCCGCCATCCGGAGACGGATTAGAGGTACGCTTCCAGATATTATTTCACTTCGACCTTGGGCACTTTGACCGTCGTTTCCTTGGTTTTCACATCGACATCCGGGACAGACACATTTTCCTCGGTCGTTCCGACCACGACTTCTTTCGCGTCTACATCAAATTCTGGAAGCTGGCCGCCTGACGCATTCACGTCGACATCGGGAGCTTCAGCCTCTTTGGTCTGATTGACCTCGCAGGCAGTCGTGAGAGACAGCATGGCGGCGGCAGCTAAAAGGGGGAAGCGGCGCATTGGGTGATCCTTGTCCTGTTGAGATTCCTCAACAGCGGGCGAACCGGTCCGTTCCATGCGGAGGGCAGATGGCGGAGCGGAAGAGATCGGGGCCGATACGCGCCGCCCGTCTTGGGCTTCGCCTCCGAACCTGAGGGCTCTCAGCGCGCTTCCTCGCGGAGCGCGGTCGTCGGGCGTTATTGGCTACAAGGTCGGGTAAGCGAACAGAGCCTTCTGACGCGTTATTGACCGATCAAGGATTGGCTGCGACCCTTGTCGTACAAAGGGTCGTATGGAGGACTATATGCCGACAAAGAAGCTGGCGTTAATTATCACGGGCCTCCTCTCCGCCCCGGCGTACGCAGCGCCGGCCAGAGATCCTGATTTTATGCAGTTTCCGATGGCGACAGACATCAGCGCTGCCGAGATTCCGGCATTCGCCTGGGTAATGCGGCAAGGTGAGAATACGAGCCTGATGTTTGCCAAGGCGCCGGAGTTCAAGTTGGTTAATCTCTTTTCCCAGCCCGACGTCGACGGTCAGCCGATCACGAGCGTCGCAATTTCGCCAGATGGCAATTTTGTCGCTTTCCAGACGGGCGCGCCCTTCGGGGGCGGCGGGGAAGCCTTCAACCCTGCGAGTCTGATTGAGACGCCGAAAGTAACGCTTTGGCTGGTGACAACCAGCGGCGTTGTAGCGCCAATCAAGATCGGTGCGGCCTCCGGGGCCAGCTTCTCCCCTGACTCCAAGCGCATGATTTTCCGTGAGGGGAAAGACCTTTGGTCGGTGGATCCTGCCGACCCCGCAGCCAAGCCCAGGATGCTGGTGGCGGGCGGGGGCGGGTTGGGCCGCACTATCTGGACGAAGGATGGCAAGACCCTGATCTTCGTTCAGGACCGCGGGGGCTGGGCGTTTTTGGGCCGCTACACGCCCGGGGAGGATCGGGTGCATTGGCTGGTGACGGGGGCAGACCGGCTAAGTTCGCCGGCGCTGTCACCCGATGGAAAACTGGTCGCCTATCTTCGCTGGCCTGGCCGGACGCATACGGCCTCCTACGATCAGACCGAGAGCGAGCCCTTTGCGGTCGAAACCGTCGATCTGGCCACCGGCCAAATACAATTGCTTCACCAGGCAATCGGGAAGGCTGGGTTACAATCGACGGACGACCCGGAGGGCCATTTGCGCTGGGCCGACGATCGCAGCATCGTGTTCCGATCGGAGCAGGACGGTTGGGCGCGGCTCTATAAAATCGGACGATCCGGCGGCGTGCCGCGCGCGCTGACGCCCGCGGGTTGCGAGATCGCGGAGAGCGAGCTGACCGGTCCCGACACCTTGTTTGTAATCCATAACTGCCGCGACCTGGACACGCGGCAGCTTTCCCGGATCGTCGTTTCCACCGGGGAGGAGCGCCCCCTTCCAAGCAACGATGTCGTGATGGGCCTCGCGGGTGCGATGGGCAATGGGCGTTACGTCGCATTCACGGGAAGTGATGCTGAGGCCGCGCCGTTGCCACGCGTTATCGATCTTCAATCGGGAAAATATTCGTTCGCGCAAAAGCCCGCGGACTACGGCTATGGGCGCGGATTCAACGCGCCCGCCCCTCGTGTAATTCGGTTAACCGCGAGCGACGGCGGGACCGTGCCGGCGCAGCTATTCCTGCCCGCTGGCAAGGGGCCGCACCCTGCGCTGGTTTATGTGCACGGCGGGCCGCAGCGGCAGATGTTTCCTGCATTTCACTTCAGCGGCTATTACGCAAATGACTTTGCCGTAAACCGTCACCTGGCCGAGCTCGGTTATCTTGTGGTCAGCATCAATTACCGATCCGGCGTCGGCTACGGTCGCGCGTTCCGGGAAGCGCCCGGACGCGCCTGGCGCGGGGCGACCGAGTATAACGACGTCCTGGGTGTTGGGAGGTGGCTGGCCGCACGCCCAGATGTTGATCCGGAGCGGATTGGAATCTGGGGCGGTTCTTATGGCGGACTGCTTACAGGGCTGGCTCTCGCGCGCAATTCGGACCTGTTCGCCGCTGGCGTCGCGGTGCATGGAGTGTACGATTGGAGCTGGCCGTCGCCCTTGCCCGGCCACTTGAGCCCTAGCGAATATTTCGGAGTGGGTGAGGCCGACAAGTCGCTCGCATTCCGGTCGTCAACGCTTGGCGCAATCGATGGTTGGCGTTCCCCTGTGCTGCTGTTCACCGGTGATCGCGACATGAATGTCGACGCGCGAGAGACTGTCGATCTCCATCAAAAACTGCGCGCGAAAGGTGTCGATGTGCGCTCAGTGCTCGTCCCCGGAGAGGCGCACGACATGATCCGCCACTCAAGCTGGCTTCAATTATGGGACGAAAGTCGCCGCTTCTTCCAGGAGAAGCTTGGCAGATAAGGCGCGCTTCCACTCCGGGGCGGTCATTTCACTTCGCGACCATCTGGCCGCGCCCAGTTTCCCGTCATGGCACGGGCGTCATCGAAGCCGGTGCGGCGCATTCCCAGAGGCGCGAAGATGGGGAGGGATTGGGCTCGCTTCGCGTCGCCCGTCTACGCCTTCGGCTTCGGCCTGAGCTCGCTTCGCGTCGCCCGTCTACGCCTTCGGCTTCGGCCTGAGCTCGCTTCGCGTCGCCTGTCTGCGCCTTCGGCTTCGACTCCGAACCTGAGGGTTCTCGGCCTCTCCGCACCGCAAAAGGCCGCCCCTCTGGGGCGGCCTTTGGCGGGCCACGACCGATGAAGATGATCACTACGAATACGCTGTAGCACTACGCTAACGCCTTTGTGCCAAAAGCATAATGATTGCGTGTCGAATTCTTTGAGGTGAATCGTGACCGCTTATATACGCATGTTCTCAGCAAGATGTTTGGCGGACGTCGTGCCGGGGATGACGACGGTGTTTGGTGAGCGCGCCAGCAGCCATTCGAGCGCGTCCTGGGCTGGCAGCGCCGCACCCTGCTGCATCGGATGCGCACCCAAGGGCCCGTATGGGATGAAGGCGATGCCTCGCTCCGCAGTGTAGTCGACGAGTGCCTCGTCGCCGCGCTCAGCGCGATTGAGGCGGTTTTGCACAGAGGCAATGGGGGCCACGGTGAGCGCCCGATCAAGCATGTCTTGATCGACGTTCGATAACCCTATCAGCCTGATCTTTCCCTCGTGCCGCAGCTGATCAAGCGCTGCCACGGACTCCTCAACGGGCACGGCGGGATCGACGCGGTGCAGCTGGAAGAGGTCGATGCGCTCAATCCGAAGCGCCGTTAGCGCGTCTTCAACCTGCGAGCGAAGCACCGCAGGCGAGCCATCGACGACAATTTCGCTTGGTCCGCGCTTGTCGACGCCGCCCTTGGTGGCGATCACAAGCCCGTCCGCATAGGGGTGCAGAGCCTCTGCGATCAGGCGCTCGTTCCAACCTGGACCGTAGGAACGCGCCGTATCGATGAAGTTCACTCCGAGCTCGACCGCGTGGCGCAGAAGCGCCTTTCCGCCTTCCCGATTGGCGTACGGGCCGAAGTTGCCGGGCTGGCCGGTTAGACGCATTGCGCCGTAGCCGATGCGGTTGATGGGCAGCTCGCCACCAAGGGCGAAAGTGCGAGATGTGTCGTCTGAGGCCATAGCAAATCTCCGATGCTCTGTTGATTTCAACCCTTGAGGGGTCCGGCGAATTCGATGACGTTCCCCTCGATGTCTTTGAGGAATGCGATCCGCCGTTCGGCACCCACAGGATAGTCGGTTGGTGGGAAGAACGGCGTCACGCCTGCCGTCTCAACCGCCGCCACCGCTGCATCGACATCAGGGACGCGAAAGCAAAGGTGGTTGCTACCCCGGACCCCAAGGTGTTCGGCGAAGCTGTCCCCGGAAGGGCTCCGTGGCCCGGTGCCACCCGATATGAGTTCGATGCGAAAGCCGCTGGCACCGATGATGTAGGCGAGCTCACGGCCTGGAAGCTCAGCGACCGTCCAGCGCTTCTCGACCGTGAAACCCAGTACACGACCGTACCAGTCGATCATCGCTTCCATGCTGTCCACGCCGAAGCACACATGGTCGGCCGCCATGGTCGTTAGCGCGATGTGGTTTGTCGTGATGGTCATGTCTGCTCTCCGTTGAATAATTTATGCCAAAGCCGTCAGGCAGTGATGCGTTCGACTAGGCGCCGGACGAGTGGCGCAATCAGCGTGACGAGCGGGAAGGCGATGCCCCAGCTGAGCCCGTAGGCGCGCAGCCAGCGAGCGATGAAGCCCGCGTCGAGTCCGCTGTTGATACCTGTGATAACGAACGAGAGCAGTCCCGAGAGCATCATCGACATGATGAGCGCGAAGAGCACGGGCGCGTAGCGTTTCGGAAGCTTCGGTAATGGTTGGGTGTGGCAAGTGGCGATCATCGCGTCCTCCTCTATGAAAGCCAATATGCACCCTTGCCGATTGTCTGATAATCGGGCTTGTAGTGACAGCACCTATCGTCAAGAACGACAAGTGGAGAATGATCCTGTCATTGCGCCTGATTGAGACTTTCGTCGAAGCTGCGCGTCTTGGCAGCTTCTCTGCGGCTGGAAGGGCACTTGGGCTGTCGGCTGGATCGGTCAGCCAGAACGTCAAGAACCTTGAAGACGCCTTGGGCGTGCGACTGTTCGAGCGCACGACGCGCCAAGTGCGTCTGACCCGTGAAGGCGAGCGCTATCGAAGCCGCTGCGCGCCCGCGCTCGAAGCGCTTGCCGAGGCGGCCGAGCTCGCCCGCGCGGAGCGCGAAAGTTTGGCCGGGACTCTCCGCATCACGTCGACCACCGCTTTCGGCCGCGACGAGGTTTTGCCAGTAATCGCAGCCTTCCAGCGCGCGCACCCCGAGCTGTTGGTTGAGCTGCGGCTATCCGATAATTTCGTAGACCTCGTAGCAGACGGCTTCGATCTTGCTGTCCGCGCGGGCGTCTTGCCCGAGAACGAATACATTTCGCGCCTCCTCGTGCCGGTGACACCGCTTCTTGTCGCCTCATCCGCTTACCTAGCTCAGGCTGGCACCCTGACATCTCTCGATGACTTGGCCAAACACCGGCTGATCGGCATGCGCTCCAACCCGTCCGCGCAGCTTTTCGCGCTTGAGATTGCTGGCCCCGATGGCGTCGTCCGGCGTGAGTTCGAGCCCGCGTTCGTCGTCAACGATCCGGCGGGACTTCTGCAAGCCGCGCGTCTTGGCATGGGTATCGCGCAGGTAGGAAGTAACCTGGCGCGCGGACCCGTAGCACGCGGCGACCTAGTCCACCTGTTGCCTGAGACGGCCGTGCGCTCGCGCGGCCTTTATGCCGTTTACCCCTCGCGTCGCTTCGTGCCGCGCAAGGTCTCGCTCTTCATCAGTTCGCTCACGGCAGCGTTCAGTGAACGAAGCGACCTGACCTAACATGCAGGAGATCTGGTGATCCAACGCCGCGCGAAGCGCTGTCTATAAGTTTATACCACTTTCACTCCGGATCACCGTGAATGTTCGACCGCGCTACTTCGGCGCAACGCGGTAACCGGCCCCGACCATGTCCGTGTTTGCGCGTGCTGTCGGTGTTATGGATGAGCTGTCCTGAGGTCGTTGTACGCGAACGGCATCAAACTGGACGAGCTTTGGCACGATCAAAGTGCGGTGGCATATCGCCCCGATCATCCGCTCAGCGACGTTCTGCTAACCGCAAACGCGGAGCTTGCGCAGCACGACTTCATCACCGCGCACGGCCCCGGTTGCCATCAAGGGCTCGCCCTGTTCACGGCGGCGGGGGTGTCGCCAAAGGTAGTCGCACGCGACTTTCATCGTCAGACCATACTCACGTTGGTACAATCGGGCGCAGGCGTGACGCTGATTCCAGGTTCATATCTTGGCATCGCGATGATCGGGCTGACGTTCAAACCAGTGCAGAGCGACGACGCTGGTTAGCGCTTCGCGGCGGCATTTCGGGAGGGCGAATTGCCCGGCATTGTCGCCCAGTTTCTGCGCGCCGCGCGTGCAGCAGTTTCATTGCAGCCTTGCGAATCAGAGACACGATCCTTGCCAGAGATAGCAGTCCCGCGTAGTAGTATTATAGCGTAGTTCAGCCTGATAGAGATAGCAGACAAGGACGAAGCAGATGACGGCAAGATAAAGCGAGATTCCTCGCTGCCGGAACTTCGTTCCTAAGTGTTTGTCTGCACATTATTTTTTGGCGTCGCGCGGCACCGTCCATGAGGTGAGTGGGTGGCACTTATGCCATTTTCTCGTTTGTTATCAACGTCTCGATATGCACCAACGACGATGTGCCTCAAATCCGGTCCCGCCGTTTCCCGCCGTTCGCAAGTCTTTCTACACCACGGCCCTACGCCTCGATTTACTGTCTTGCGTCGCTGATTCCGACCCTCAATCGTCACGTCATGACACGCGACGACGACAGCTTTCGCATCCGTCTCGGCAAGGTTCGCGACCGGGGGACAACCCGTTTGCCGAGGACGGTGCGGCAGCGTCCGAAGACCTTCATAGGCGATGTGCATCAGGCGATCCGTCGAGCGGGTGGCAACCCCAATCGTCTGGCCGGGACGGGGAAAGGAAGCGGGAGGTTCAACGCGCGCGGGCGGGGCGCTCAGATCGCGGCGGCATTGCCGGGCCGGAACGGGTGGAGCCGGGACGGGAGCGGCGTCCGCACCCGCTCGCGGCGGGTGGCGGTGAAGGCTCGCGTGGTGAAACTCAATCCACAGCGCGGCGCGGCGCGCGGACGGCAGTTTGTGAGCGGCAAGGCGGTGGACGCGCACCTGCGCTATTTGGAACGCGATGGCGTGACCCGCGACGGCGAGAAGGGCCAGGCCTATTCCGCCGACAGGGACGTGGCCGATGGCCCGGCCTTCCTCGACCGTGGCCGCGAGGACCGCCACCAGTTCCGCTTCATCGTCTCCGCCGAGGAAGGCGTGGAGCTATCCGACCTCCGTCAGACCACGCGCGACCTGATGGCGCAGATGGAATCGGACCTTGGCACCAGGCTCGACTGGATCGCGGTCGATCACCACAACACCGGACACCCTCACACCCACGTTCTGATGCGCGGCGTGACCGACGACGGCAAGATGCTCAACATCGCCGGGGATTACATCGCCCACGGCGTCCGCGAACGCGCGAGCGAGATCGTCACGCTGGAGCTGGGCCGTCAGACCGAGCAGGAAGTGTCGCGCCAGCTTGAGCGTGAGGTAGACGCCGAGCGGTTCACCCGGCTCGACCGGATGCTGATCGCGGCGCAGGAGCGCGACGAGTTTTCCGATCTGCGGCCCGACAAGGACATGGTCGAGACCGCCCGGCAGAACCGGGCGCTGCTGATCGAGCGCGCCCGCAAGCTGGAGCGGATGGGGCTGGCGACCGAACATACGCCAGGCGTCTGGACGATATCGGCCCGCGCCGAGCCGATGCTCCGCGAGCTGGGCACGCGCGGCGACATCATCGAGACGATGCACCAGGCGCTGGAGCGCGAGGGGCTGGCGGAGCAGCGGGCATATGCCGGTTACACAGTGCACCGCGCTATCCCGACCGAACGCATCGTCGGTCGCGTCATCGCCAAGGGGCTGGGCGATGACGAGCTTGGCGAACGGATGGGCCTGACCATTGACGGCGTGGACGGGCGGGTTCACCACCTTGAGGTTCCGGCCACCAAGATCGAGGATATCCGGCGCGGCAGCATAATCGCAGTGGAACCGCCGCCGAGCACGCCACGCGTCGCCGATGATAACATCCTGCAACACACCGACGCCCAAGGCACCTATCGGCCATCGACGCATCTGGCATCAGTGCGCGAGACCATGCCCCGGATCGACCATGAGCGTCATGTCCAGTCGCACGTCCGCAGGCTTGAAACCCTGCGCCGCGCGGGGATCGTCGAGCGCGTCCATGCCGAACACTGGACTATTCCCGCCGACCTTCCCGAACGCGGCCTCGCCTATGATCGCCAGCGGTTCGGCAATGGCCCGCGCATCGACGAACTTTCTCACCTGCCACTCGACCGGCAGGTGCGCCACGACGGCGCGACCTGGCTCGACCGCACCATGCTCGAAGGCGGACGCAAGACCATGCCGCACACCGGGTTCGGCGGCGACGTACGCACAGCCTGGGACGCACGCAAGCGCGCGCTCGCCGACATGGGCTATGTTCGCAATCTTGGCGGAGGACAGTTCCGCGCACCAAACGACTTGATCGCGCAACTTGAGCAGGCCGAGGTAGACCGGGCGGGCAAGAAGTTCGCAGCTGAACGCGGGCTTGACTGGCAACACACCGGAGTTGGCGACCGCGTGTCGGGCAAACTCGTCGGGCAGGCCCAGCTCAGCAGCGGTCGGTTCGCCATGATCGACAATGGCTTGGGATTCCAGCTCGTGCCGTGGAACGACACGCTCGTCAAACGCCTCGGCCAGCAGGTTGACGGCATCCCCATGCCCGGCGGCGGCATCGACTGGATGCTCGGACGGAGCCGGGAATTGGGGTTGTGATCTGCGCTCCATCCCATGGACCGGTTGACGATGCGCTTTCCTTCCAGCTCCGAACGTGGCATCAAACCTTGGTCCCCGTCGGGATAGCCCATGGAGTGTTTTTGTTTACGACCGTTGCAGGCTGCTGATCTCACTGCGGATCGGCGTTTGATCTAGAGACATCGGAAAGCGCGACGCTTTCCGACACGTCTTCTTGCAACCAAAAAACACTCGAAAGATTTGATCATGATAAACTCGAATATACGCCCGCTTTGGCGTGACGACCTCTTGCGCGTGGGACATCTCGTTGATGTGAACGACATGTTTCCTTCCGCAATGCTCACGGAAATGACCGCGCCGTTTTTCGGTGGGCAAGTCGAAGAGCATCGCTGGCTTGTTTTTTATAATGGGCAAGTTGACGGTGTGGCTTACTACGTTCCCGAACAGCTTACGGAAGGAACGTGGAACCTCCTCCTGATCGCGGTCGATCCAAAGTTGCACGGTCGAGGCATCGGGACGGACCTTATGCGTTTTGTGGAAACGGAGCTTTGTAGCCAAGGGCACCGCGTTCTGCTCGTGGAAACATCAGGCAAGCCTGAGTTCGAACGCACACGCGGTTTCTACGATATGCTCGGTTATGACCGCGAAGCGCGTATCCGAGATTATTACGCGGATGGTGATGACAAGATCATCTTCCGCAAGTCACTGGCCTAGACTGCTTGTTGGGGCGGGAGCTTTGCGGCTCCCGCCCCAATATCCATCGGGATATGCCCAGCGCAAGACCACGTCCATAAGCCGCCGGGGACCGTCGATCACCTGTATTTCCCGTCCGGGGCACGCACCGTAGCGGGGCGTAGAGATGCGTTGTTCCGCATCGACGCGGTATCGCCGACTCTGGCGCGATGCCCCGTCCGTCGCGCGCCCATGAACCCACCGCATCCGAGCAGCTTGAAGCGTTGCTCGGCGAGCCGTGGCGTTTTCCGGGCCGTCCACCCAAGCACGACCTTGAGATGTGGGCCGTCATCGACGACTGGCCCGAGCGCGTCCCCGTGACCGATGCCGAGATCGCCGTCTTCGAAGCATGGTTTGGCGACCTGTTCGATGAACTCTTCGGTCCTGTCTGACCATCGGGCTCGCCCGTCCCAGTCATAATGGCAGGCTTGCGAGATGTCCCTCATTGGAGTATATGAGGTGATGTCGAAACCAGCACCCGTCAGCGTCGTCGAGACGCCCGAGTTTCTGGCGGCGACCCGGCGCATGATGACAGACGAGGAGCGCGGCCTGTTGGTGGACTATCTCGCCTACAACCCAGCAGCGGGTGAGCTGATCCCCGGCACCGGCGGGGTTCGGAAGCTACGCTGGGGACTGGAGGGACGCGGCAAGCGCGGTGGCGCGCGCGTGGTCTATTTCTACCACAGCGAGGCCATGCCGCTCTTCGCGCTGACCGCCTATGCCAAGAACGACCGGGCGGACTTGAGCCAGGCCGAACGCAACGGCTTCCGCCGCCTGACGGCGCTGTTGGTCGATGCTTATGCCAAGAGGAGCAAGCGATGACGAGCACGATTGCCGACAGCATCCGGCGCGGGCTGGAGGAGGCGGTTGCCTTTGCCGAAGGCACGGCTGACGCCAGCCGCTTCGGCGTGCACATTCCGCAGGAAATCGACGTGAAGGCGATCCGAGGTAAGCTCGGCATGACGCAGCAGGAGTTTGCCGGGCGGTTCGGCTTTTCGATCAAGACGCTCCGGCATTGGGAACAGAAGCAGCGCGCTCCCGAAGGCCCGGCGCGCGCCTATCTTCTTGTCATCGATCGCGACCCCCATGCGGTGCAGCGCGCGTTGAGGAGGGCGGCATGACCGCCGCGCTTCCGAGCACCGTGCCGCTGCGCGCCGCCCTTTATCTGCGCGTCTCGACGGCGCGGCAGGCCGAGCATGACGTGTCGATCCCCGACCAGCGGAAACAGGGCGAAGCCTATTGCATCGCGCGCGGCTATCAGCTCGTCGAGACCTTCGTGGACGCTGGCGCATCCGCCACCAACGACCGCCGCCCCGAGTTCCAACAGATGATCGAGGCCGGGACGGCCAAGCCCGCCCCGTTCGAGGTCGTGGTCGTCCACAGCTTCTCGCGGTTTTTCCGCGATCACTTCGAGCTGGAGTTCTACGTCCGCAAGCTGGCGAAGAACGGCATCCGCCTGTTGTCTATCACCCAGGAGATGGGCGACGATCCGATGCATGTGATGATGCGCCAGATCATGGCGCTGTTCGACGAGTACCAATCCAAGGAAAACGCAAAGCACGTCCTTCGTGCTTTGAAGGAGAATGCCCGGCAGGGCTTCTGGAACGGCTCGCTCCCGCCGATCGGCTACCGGGTCGTCGCCGCCGAACAGCGCGGCGCGAAGATCAAGAAGAAGCTGGAGATCGACCCGCTTCACGCCAACACCGTGCGGCTGGCGTTCCGGCTTGCGCTGGAGGGTGACGGCACGTCCGGCCCGATGGGCGTCAAGTCGATCACCAAGCACCTGAACGAGCGTGGCATCTACACCCGCGACGGCGGGCGCTGGGGCATCGGCACGGTCCATCGGATGCTAACACGGCAGACCTATATCGGTCGCCACGAGTTCAACCGCCGCACCAAGAACGGCGACAACAAGCCGGATGAGGAGGTCATCCCCGTCGCGGTCCCGCCGATCATCGACCAGGCGACGTTCGACACCGTGCAGGCTCGCATGAAGGCCCGCAACCCTAAGGTGACACCGCCGCAGGTCGTGGGCGGTCCCACGCTCCTTACCGGGCTCATTCATTGCACCAAGTGCGGCGGAGCCATGACCATCCGCACCGGCAAGGGCGGGCGTTATCGCTACTACACCTGTTCGACCAAGGCGCGGCAGGGACCAACCGCTTGCAGCGGCATGACCGTCCCGATGGAGAAGCTGGACTCGCTGGTCGCCGCGCATCTTGAGGACCGGTTGCTCGACCCAACCCGGCTGGAGGAGGTGCTGGCGACAGTCCTCGACCGGCGGCAGGAGCGCACCGAGCGTCGCCATGCCCACATCGCTGAGTTGAACAAACGGGCGACGGAGACCGACCTACGTCTCAAGCGGCTTTACGATGCCATCGAGAGCGGCGTCGCGGACCTCGACGACCCGGACCTCAAGGACCGCATCGCCAGCCTCAAGGCCGTCCGCGATCAATCACGCGTCGATGCCGACCGTGCGTCCGCGATGCTGGAAAGTGCAGGGCAGAAGGCGATCACCGCACCAATGCTCGCCAAGTTCGCACAGACCGTACGCCAGCGGATGCGCCTGCCCGGCGGCGGCTACCGCCGCGACCATCTCCGCTCTCTCGCACAGCGCGTCGAGGTCAACGATGGCGAAGTCCGCATAATGGGGTCGAAGTCCGACCTGTTGCGGACGCTTGCCGCCGCAAGCGCGTCTGGAACGCTGCCGGGCGCAGTGCCCAGCTTTGTTCCGAAGTGGCGGAGCGGGTGGGATTCGAACCCACGATACGCTTTTGACGTATACTCACTTTCCAGGCGAGCGCCTTCGACCACTCGGCCACCGCTCCGCATGCTCTGGAAGCAGGCCCTCTACTGACCCTTGGGCCTGAGGGCAAGCTGGCCGGCGACGGCGTCGATCGCCGTGGCCAGGTCGATGTCGAGGCGGGTGAGGCCTTTGGCGCTGTGGGTGGTGAGGAATATGTCGACCTTTTTCCAGACATTGGACCATTCGGGATGATGATCGGCCTTTTCGGCCAGCAGGGCGACGCGGGTCATGAAGGCGAAGGCCTCGCCGAAATTCGCGAATTGGAAGCTTCGGGAAATGCCGTCGCGCGCCCCGTCCCATGTCCAGCCGCTCAAGGCCGCCAGCGCCACGTCGCGCTCTTCGTAAGTCAGCTTCGGCAAGATTGGCTTCTCCTCGTTCATGCCTTTATGTCGCGCAGAATGAGCGAGCGTCAAATTCTTGCGCCCGATGTGGCAACGATCGAAAGGCTGGCGGAGGCGGCGATTGCACGCCTGCCGCAGCCGTTCCGCGCCCATCTGAACGACGTGGTCTTCCGCGTGGAGGATTTTGCGGAGGAAGAAGTGCTGAAAGAATTGGGGATCGAGGATCCGTTTGACTTGAGCGGCCTCTACAGCGGGCGGCCGATGGGCGAGCAATCCTCGATGCTGTCGGGCGAGCTCCCCGCGATGATCCACCTCTATCGCCGGCCCTTGCTGGACGAATGGGTCGAAACCGGCGTCAGCCTGGAAGATCTGGTAACTCATGTGATCGTGCACGAAGTTGGCCATCATTTCGGATTTTCCGACGACGATATGCACGCCATCGAAGATGGTCCCGGAAGCGCGGCCGAATGAGCGGAGCGGCGTTGCTAGAACTGGATCAGGTCGCCTGCCGCCGCGGCGGGCGCATGTTGTTCGAAGATTTGAGCCTGATCCTGGAGCCGGGCGGGGCCGCGCTCGTAACCGGTCCCAACGGTATCGGAAAATCAAGTCTGCTTCGCCTTGCGGGAGGCCTGCTCGCGCCCGTGGCCGGAACTGTTCGGCGCCCGGTGCCCGTTGCCTTGGCCGATGATCGTGCCGCGCTCGACGAAAGGCTTACGCTTGGCCGGGCGCTCGAATTCTGGGCCAGGCAGGACTCCACCGACCCCGCCGTCGGGATGCAGGCCATGGGGCTCGCCCACCTTGATGCCGTTCCGGTACGGATCCTGTCCACCGGACAGCGGAAACGAGCGACGCTGGCGCGGGTCATCTCATCCGGCGCGCGCCTGTGGCTGCTGGATGAACCTGCCAACGGGCTGGACGCCGAAGGCCTCGAACGGCTGGCGGCGGCGATGGCCCGGCATCGCAAAAGCGGCGGCGGGATCCTCACCGCCTCGCACCAGGCTCTCGGTCTCGACGACGCGCAGCCGGTGAAGCTTAGATGATTGCGCTCACCCTTCGCGAAATCCGCTTCGCGGCTTCCAGCGGGCATGCCCTGCTGTCGGTCATCTTCTTCCTTTTGGTGGCGACCCTGTTCCCGTTCGCAATCGGCCCGGATACGCCGTTGCTCGCCAGGACAGGTGGAGGCGCGCTCTGGATCGCGGCATTGCTGGCGGCCTTGCTTCCAATCGAGCGGCTGGTGGAACCCGACCGTGCCTCTGGAATCCTCGATCAGCTCGCAGTCCGCGGGAATAGCGACGAAGGCGTGGCGCTCGCCAAGCTGATCGGCCACTGGCTGAGTTTCGGCCCGCCTTTGATGCTGGCGGCGATACCCGCCGCCGCGTTGATGAAAATGCCCGCATATGCCTTGCTGCGGCTGGAGCTGGGCCTGTTGGCCGGAACCCCGGGCCTCGCCGCGTTGACGTTGATGGTGGGGGCCATCGTCGCCGGCCTTCGAAGCAATGGCGCGCTCGCCGGATTGCTGATGCTTCCGCTGGCAGTGCCGATCCTGATCTTCGGCGCGGGGATGGGCGAAGGCCGGGACCTTGCGGCATTCAAACTGCTTGCCGCCGTTTCATTGTTACTGGTGGCCGTCGCGCCGTTCATAGCCGGCGCTGCAATCAAGGCCGCGCGCGATTAATCCTTCGACCAGCGGGCAAAGATAGCGGTCGGGAGCAGGAGCCCGCGCGCTTCTTCACGCACCGCCATGTCGCCCATCTCGACCTTGCCGCCGAGGTCGGCCATGGCCTGGGCGAGGAGCTCGCCAATCGCCAGCGCCGACATACGAACCGCATAGACGGTCAGCACCAGGAAGCGGCTGTCGGCGTCCAGCAATTTGCGGCAATCGGCGATCAGGCCCGGAAGATCTTCTTCCAGCCGCCAGATTTCCCCGGTCGGCCCGCGCCCATATTTTGGAGGGTCGAGAATGATCCCGTCATATCGGCGTTCACGCCTGACTTCGCGCGCGGTGAATTTGGCAGCATCATCGACCATCCAGCGGATCGGTCGGTCGGACATTCCGGACAGGATCGCATTGTCCTTGCCCGCCTCGACCGATTTTTTGGAAGCGTCGACGTGGACGAGATTGGCGCCGGCCGCAGATAAGGCCAATGTGCCGACCCCGGTATAACCGAACAGGTTGAGCGCGTCGTTTCCTTCGCTCAGCCGCTCGCGCATCCATGCCCATTGCGGCGCCATGTCCGGGAAGAAAGCGAGATGACGGAAGGGAGTGCACATCGCGCGAAAGCGGACATCCTCCCACGCCATTTCCCAGCCCTCGCGCGGCACCGGCCGGTGGAAGTTCCAGCGGCCGCCGCCGTCCTCGTCCGAACCCGGAACGAATTCGCCGTCCGCATCCCAGGTTTCGAGCGCCGGGGCCCACATGGCCTGCGGTTCCGGGCGGATGAAGCTATAAGGGCCGTATCGTTCGAGCTTTCGGCCATGGCCCGAATCCATCAGGCCGTAAGCCTCCCAGGGGGCGGCAACCAGGATGTTCGGCAAAGTCTGCAGGTTCATGCGGCCCTGACGGCAGAAAAGCCGATCGTCGCCCGCGCGCGCGGACCCGAAAGCATGGCCCGGCCAGCCTCGTGCACCTGATCGATCGTGACCGCTTCGAGTTGCGCGATGACGTGCGACGTTTCGACCAATCGCCCGTGCAGCGAAATCTGGCGTGCGACGTAGCCCGCCTGGCCCCAGGGGCTTTCCATCGACATCAACAGGCCCGCCTTGGCTTGGGTGCGGACCCGGTCGACCTCGCGCTGGGTGATGCTGCCCGCCGCATCGGCGATGATTTCCTCGATCAATTGCGCCGCCAGTGCCGATTGGTGGCGAGCGGTGGCGGCATAGATCGAGAACAACCCAGTCTCGCGATAGGGATGGAGATAGGAATAGACGGAATAAGCAAGACCCCGATCCTCGCGCAATTGCTGGAACAGGCGCGACGACATGCCCCCGCCCACCGCATCGGAGAAAAGCCGCGCCGCATAATAATCGGGATCGAGCTGCGCCGGGCCTTTGAAGCCCAGGGCGAGATGCGCCTGGTCCGAAGTCGAGCGTCCCACCCGGTCCCCGCCGGTGAAGCTGGCCGGAACCGCTTCGTCTATCTCGCCTTCCGGAAGGGCATCGAACCAGGTCGCGGCCAGATCGACGAGCGCTAAATGATCCACCTTGCCCGCGGCGACCAAAGACAAGCTGCCGGCGCGATATTGGTTCAGCCGCCAATCGTGCAGATCCTGCGCCACGATCGCCTCGATGCTCGCCTCGTCGCCCAGGATCGACCGTCCGAGCGGCTGGTCGGCAAAGGCGGCGGATTGCAGATCGTCGAAGATGATGTCGTTCGGCGTATCGCGGGCCTCGCCCAATTCCTGCAGGACGACGTCCTTCTCGCGCTCCAGCTCCGCGTCCGAGAAATGGGGCCTGAGGATCATGTCGGCGATCAGTTCGACCCCCAACGGAATATGTTCGGCCATGACCGAGGCCATGAAGCTGGTCGAATCCCGGTCGGTCGCGGCGTTGAGATCGCCGCCCACATCCTCGATCGCTTCGCTGATCTCGCGCGCGGACCGCCCCCCCGCGCCCTTGAACACCATATGTTCGAACAAATGGGCGAGGCCGTTGAGACGGGCATTTTCGTGCCGCGAACCAGCATCCGCGTAGAGGCCGACCGCGGCCGTCTCGACGCCCTGCATTTCGCGGCTGGCGACCCGAAGGCCGTTGGGAAGGGTGGTTAGCTGCATCATGGGATCGCGCCCCTTAGCCGCTGCGGCGCTGAGCGGCAACTATCGCCGCGGCCGCCGCCTCAGCGCGAGGACGTAGATGACCCCCGCCGCGGCCGCGAAAAAGAACCATTGGAAGGCATAAAAGACATGATTGTTGGGAATGGTTTCGGGCGAAGGTGGAGCGCTGGGCTGCAAGCCCGGGGCCGGCGTGGCGGAAATCATTTTGATGCGATGCCGGCTGTCCGGGGCGATCACCCCTTTTACCTCACCGCCCTTCCATTGCGGTGGTCGATTGTCTCGCGACCAGCCCATATCCACTTCCATTCCGGGCCCTTCAGTGCCGCCGGTGCGGCAGCTGGCGATGAAGCTCCAGCCCGAATCCCCATCCCGATTCTGACCGGCGGTCGGGCGCCACCGGGTCACCTGGAGGCAGAAGCCTTCGGCCTTGCGGAAATAATATTCCTCGCCGCGCGCGGCCGAGGCGGGCCAGGCCATCGAGGGCAGAGTGGCAGCGGCGGCATAGCGGTCGAGCAACCCTTCCTTCCATTCGGCCCGCTGCAATTGCCAGATGCCGAGCGCGATCATCGTCGCGACGGCAGCGGTGACCAGCATGGTGGGAAAGATTGGAAGCCGCATCATGGCCGTTCCTGGATGCGGCCTTCGCGGGCGCTGTTTCGATATTCGAGCGCCAGCAACGCGGCCTTGGCCAAGCGGAGCGAAAGCACCACCGCGCCGATCGTGATCGGGATCCAGAGCAGGATATGAACCCAAAAAGGCGGCCCGGCGATCAGCTCGAGCGCGATGGCAAGGCCGGTGATCAGCGCACCGATGATCAGGATCAGGAAAGCGGCCGGCCCGTCGCCGACATTGAACGCCGCGAAATCGAGGCCGCAGGCCCGGCACCGGGACGCAAAGGTAACGACGCTTTGGAACAGACCGCCGGCACCACATTGCGGGCAAAGGCCGCGAAGCGCGGCCTCCATCGGAGCGGGCGCCGATGCGGGTGGGCGAAGCTCCATTCAGGCCGCTCCGCCCGCATTCGAAAAACCGGCGAGCCCAGGTTCGGAAGACCGGGCCGCCTGCCGATCAATGATATTCGGCGCCCCAGCCGCCCCAGACATAGATGACCAGGAACAGGAACAGCCACACGACGTCGACGAAGTGCCAATACCAGGCGGCAGCCTCGAAGCCGAAATGCTGGCGCGGGGTGAAATCGCCGCGATAGGCGCGGATCTGGCAGACGATCAGGAAGATCGTACCGACCAGCACGTGGAAACCGTGGAAACCGGTCGCCATGAAGAAGGCCGAAGTATAGATATTGTCGGCAAATCCGAACGGCGCATGGGCATATTCATAGGCCTGGATCGAAGTGAACAGGGCGCCGAGAGCGATCGTTGCCCAAAGGCCTTTCTTCAATCCTTCGCGGTCGCCATGGATCAGGGCATGATGCGCCCAGGTGACGGTGGTGCCGGAGCACAAAAGGATGAGCGTGTTGAGCAGCGGATAGCCGAACGGATCCAGCACATGCATCCCTTCGGGCGGCCAGACTCCACCGATCGCTTCGACCGGCGAGGGGAAGAGCGATGCGTCGAAATAGGCCCAGAACCAGGCGACGAAGAACATCACTTCCGAAGCGATGAACAGGATCATCCCGTAGCGAAGGTGCAATTGCACCACCGGCGTATGGTCGCCGGCATGCGCTTCACGGATCACGTCGGACCACCAACTCAACATCACGAACAGGACGACGATCAGGCCGGCGAAGAACACATATCCGCCGAACGCCTGGTCGTGCATCCACATCACCCCGCCCGCCGCCATGGCGAGCGCGCCCATCGAGCCGATAAGCGGCCAGATGCTGGGCGGAAGGATATGGTAATCGTGGCTTTTCGCTCCGGCCATCTTCGTCTTGTCCTCTTAAGGTTCTTGCCCGTCCTCTAGCTTTGCGGCTGGGGCTCGTCCACGGGGTAAAAAGTATAGGAAAGCGTTATCTCACTGATCCTGCTGGCATCGGGGTCGTCGAGGATCTTCGGATCGATATAATAGACCACCGGCATCCGGATTTCCTCGCCGGGCTTCAGCACCTGTTCGGTGAAGCAGAAACATTGGACCTTGGTAAAATACTGACCGGCCTGCAGCGGGGTGACGTTGAACGTCGCGGTTCCGGTGACGGGGCGGTCGGACAGGTTCTTCGCGGTGAAGAACGCCATCTTGCGAGCGCCTACCGCGCTCCGTTCGACATGTTTTTCGGGCGCGAACGACCAGGGCAGTGCCGAGGAGACGTTGGAATCGAACCGAACGTTGATGAGCTTTCCGGCCACCGCTCCAGGCGCCTCGCCGCCGATCTTCATCTGCGTGGTGCCGCCAAAGCCGGTCGCCTGACAGAAAATTCGGTAGAGCGGCACGCTGGCAAAGGCCATGCCGGTCATCCCGAACACCAGCAAGGCAGCCAACAGCCCGGTGCGCGCGTTCCGGTTCACGAGCCCACCGACATCTTGGCGATGCTGACGAAGAACATCAGGACGACGAAGGCACCGAGCGCGAGGCCCATTACCAGCGCACGGCCTTTCTGGCGGCCGCGGATCGGGTCCGGATCGGGCAGAGTCATGCGATCAGCCAGCGGTCTAGCACCAGGGCGCCGAAGACCGCGAAGAGATAGAAGATCGAATAAGCGAACAGGCGCTTTTCCGGCTTCATGCCCGAAGGCTCGGTGGCTCGGTTGCTGAGCACCCGCAAGGCGAGTAGTATGAAGGCGAGGCTGAGCGCAGCCGCCGAGATTCCATAAAGCGCGCCGGCGAGCCCAAGCGGCCAGGGCGCGACCGCCGCGGCGCTCATCGGCAGGGTATAGAGTGCGATCTGCTGGCGCGTGACCCGGGGCCCCGAAATGACCGGAAGCATCGGCACGCCGGCGGCGGCGTAGTCAGAACGGACGAACAGGGACAGGGCCCAGAAATGCGGCGGAGTCCAAAGGAAGATCAGAGCGAACAGCAGGAGGGGCAGCAGGCTCACGTCGCCCGTCGCAGCCACCCAGCCGATCACCGGCGGGAAGGCGCCGGCCGCGCCGCCAATGACGATATTCTGCGCCGTGATCCGCTTCAGCCAGACCGTATAGACGAGGACGTAGAAGAGGATCGACACGGCCAAGGTCGCCGCAGCCAGCCAGTTGGTCGCCACCCCCATCAGCAGCACCGAAAAGGCGCTGAGGCCGACCCCGAAATGGAGCGCCGACTGCCGTTCCATTCGCCCTGCGGGAAGCGGCCGGCCCGCGGTCCGCTTCATCAAAGCGTCGAGATCGGCCTCATACCATTGGTTGAGCGCCGCCGCGCCGCCCGCGCCAAGCGCGATGCACAGGATCGCGGTGAAGGCGAGTATGGGATGGATCGACACCGGCGCGGCCAGGAGACCGCAAAGGCCCGTAAAGACGACGAGGCTCATCACCCGCGGCTTGGTAAGGGCCACGAAGTCCCGCCAGTCGGCGGGGAGCGCTACAGCAGTGAATGTCCGCGTTGTCATAATATCAGACCATTGCCCTTCAGGCGGGCTGGCGATTTCAGTCGATCTTCGGCAGCGTTTCGAACTGGTGGAATGGCGGCGGGCTCGACAAAGTCCATTCGAGCGTCGTCGCGCCTTCGCCCCACGGATTGTCCGGAGTCTTCTTGCCGGCCATCAACGACCAGATGACGTTGACGAAGAAGAAGATCATTCCGACCGCCATCACGACATATCCGATGCTTGCAAGCTCGTTATACCGGGCGAAGGCGTCGGGATAATCGGGATAGCGGCGTGGCATGCCGTCGAGGCCTAAGAAGTGCATCGGGAAGAACAGGATGTTCACGCCGATGAAGAAGATCCAGAAATGGAGCTGCCCCAGCACTTCGTTATAATTGCGGCCCCACATCTTGCCGAACCAGTAATACCAGCCGGCGAACAGCCCGAACACCGCGCCCAGAGACAGCACATAATGGAAGTGGGCGACGACATAATATGTGTCGTGCATGTAATTATCCACGCCGCCATTGGCGAGCACCACGCCGGTCACGCCGCCGACGGTGAACATGAAGATGAAGCCGAGCGCCCACATCATCGGTGTCTGGAAGGTCAACGAGCCTCCCCACATGGTGGCGATCCACGAGAAGATCTTGATGCCGGTCGGAACCGCGATCACCATCGTCGCCGCGGTGAAATACATCTTGGTGTTCACGTCCATTCCGGTGGTGAACATGTGGTGCGCCCAGACGATGAAGCCGACCACGCCGATCGCGACCATGGCATAAGCCATGCCGAGGTAGCCGAAGATCGGCTTGCGGCTGAAAGTCGCGATGACCTGGCTAACCATGCCGAAGGCCGGCAGGATCATGATGTAGACTTCGGGATGACCAAAGAACCAGAACAGATGCTGGTAGAGCACCGGATCGCCTCCGCCAGAGGCGTCGAAGAAATGGGTCCCGAAATTACGGTCGGTCAGCAGCATGGTGATCGCCCCCGCGAGGACCGGCAGCGCCAGCAGCAGCAGGAAAGCGGTGACCAGAATCGACCAGACGAACAACGGCATCTTGTGCAGCGTCATTCCGGGAGCGCGCATGTTGAAGATGGTGGTGATGAAATTGATCGCACCCAGGATCGATGAGGCACCCGCAAGATGGAGCGCGAAGATCGCCATGTCGACCGAAGGCCCAGCCGAACCGGAGGTCGAAAGCGGCGCATAGACCGTCCAGCCGACGCCGGCACCGAGACCGCTGCCGCCCGGGACGAACGCGCTGCCCAGCAGGAGGATGAAAGCAGGCGGGAGCAGCCAGAAGCTGACATTGTTCATGCGCGGGAAGGCCATGTCCGGGGCGCCGATCATGATCGGTACGAACCAGTTGCCGAAGCCGCCGATCATCGCCGGCATGACCATGAAGAAGACCATGATCAGGCCGTGCGCGCTGATCAGCACGTTCCACATATGAAGACCTTCGTCGAAGGTCGCCTGCTTGCCGGCAAAGGCCGACGCCCACGCTTCCAGATGCTGGATGCCCGGCTCCGCCAGCTCCCAGCGCATCAGCCCGGAAATGGCGCCGCCGATGATCCCGGCGGTGACCGCGAAGATTAGATAGAGAGTGCCGATATCCTTGTGGTTGGTCGACATGAACCAGCGCGCGAAGAAAGCGGGCTTGTGGTCCGCGTCATGATGCGCCCCATAGCCGTGATCGGCATGGAAATGGCTGGGGCTGGCAATTGTATCGGTCATTACTGGCTCTCGCCTCTCTTCGAATTCGTCGCGCCCTGCGTGGTGACGGGGGGCGTAGTGGTGGCATCGACCAGATTGGCCTGATCGGGGCTGGTTTCGGCGGTCACGCTAGCCGCATTGCTGGCAGCCGCGGGCTGCGTGGCGGCTGGCGCTGCCGCTGTGGCGGGGCGCGCGCCGGGCATGGTGCCGCCCTTGAAGGCAACCCAGGCCGCAAATTGCGCCGGGGTAACGACCTCTACCGCGATCGGCATGTAGCCGTGGCGAGCACCGCACAATTCATAGCATTGGCCGTAATAAAGGCCGGGCTTGTCGACCTTGAACCAGGTTTCGTTGAGGCGGCCCGGAACGGCGTCGATCTTGGCCCAGAAAGCGGGGACGCCGAAGGCGTGGATGACGTCGTTCGAAGTCACGATCACCTTGACCGTGGCGCCGGTCGGAACGACCATCCGTTCGTCGACGGCTAGCATGCGGGGCTCACCGCGCTTCTTGGCTTCCTCGTCCGACAGGACGTTGGACACGATCTCGAAGTCGCCATTGTCTGGATATTGGTAGGTCCAATACCATTGATTGCCGATCACCTTGACGGTGAGGTCGGCCTTGGGCGGCGAATATTGATTGGCCAGCAGCTTGATCGACGGGATCGCGATCACGACCAGGATCAGCACCGGAACCAGGGTCCAGACCACCTCTAGCAAGGTATTATGCGTGGTGCGCGACGGTATCGGATGGACTTTGCGGCGATAGCGGATGACCACATAGAGCATCAGCGCGAGCACGAAGATCGAAATGGCGACGATCACCGGCATCAGGATCACATTATGGAACCAGGCCGCTTCCTCGCCGATCGGGGTCACCTGATCCTGCACGCCCATTCGGCCGTCGGGCTGGCCGATCCCGGGGGTTGGCGCCGTGCGGCTGGCGATAGTCGCCTTCTCCACCTGGGCGTCGCTCGGCGCTTCGCCGGCCGACACCGGTGCGGCCGGGGACACTTCCTGCGGCTGCGCGCCACCGGTAGCGACCGGGGCCGCAAGCTCCTGCTTGGGTTGGGCGAGGTTCGCATCCTGCGCGATGGCGCTAGCGGGAATCAGGCCAAACGCTGAGGCGACGGCTATTATTTTCAGAAGAGTCTTCATCTAAACCCCTTGGACCGCTCCGGATGGGAGCAGATGGATTCGTCTTGGGAAACAGGTAAGTCGCGGCGCCTTATAGCAGCGGATGTGCGCGCCTCAAGCACCCTGCCGGCTTTTTCCGCCCGCTTGCCGAAAAGCGCCTCTCCGCTTATCAGGCGGACGAGTTGGGCGGCTTCAAGGAAATGGAATGACCGAAGACGATATTTTGTCTGAATTCCGCGCGGCCGACGCCCTTCTGGAGGGGCATTTCATTCTCTCATCTGGCCTTCACAGCCCGCGCTACCTGCAATGCGCGCGGGTGTTGATGGATCCGGTGCGCGCCTCGGGGCTGGCCTCCGCGCTCGCTGCATCAATGCCGCGCGAGATACGAAGCGAAATCGAAATCGTCGTCTCCCCGGCCATGGGCGGAATAATTGCCGGCCATGAAATGGGCCGGGCGCTCGGGGTCGAGGCGATTTTCGTCGAACGGCCCACGGGTAGCTTCGAACTCCGCCGCGGCTTTCGCCTGAAGCAGGGCCAAAAAGTGCTGCTGATGGAGGATGTGGTGACGACCGGGCTCAGCTCCCGCGAAGCGATCAAGGCGGTGGAGGAAGCCGGCGGCCAGGTCATCGCGGCGGCGGCCCTGGTCGATCGTTCCAACGGTGAAGTAGATCTTGGCGTGCCCTTCTTTCCCCTGGTGACGATCACCGTCCCCACTTATGCGGCCGACGCATTGCCTGACGCGCTAGCCGCGATTCCGGCCGAAAAGCCCGGGAGCCGAAAGGCCGCGTGACGAGCCCGCTCCGCCTCGGCGTCAATATCGACCATGTCGCCACCATAAGGAATGCGCGTGGCGGCATGCATCCCGATCCCGTGCGCGCCGCCTTCATTGCCGCCGAGGCCGGGGCCGACGGCATCACTGCGCATCTTCGCGAGGATCGGCGGCACATTACCGACGAGGATATCGATCGGCTGATGGAGCGGCTGACCATTCCTTTGAATCTGGAAATGGCCGCGACCGAGGAAATGCTGGAAATAGCGCTCCGCCACCGGCCGCACGCTGCGTGCATCGTCCCCGAAAAGCGCGAGGAACGGACCACCGAAGGCGGCCTCGACGCGGCGGGGCAGGATAATCTCCTCCGCCCCTTTGTCAGCCGCCTGGTAGAGGCCAATATCAGGGTGAGCCTGTTCATCGAACCCGATCCGCGTCAGATCGAGGCAGCGATCCGGCTGAAGGCTCCGGTGGTCGAATTCCATACCGGGCTTTATGCCGCCCTCGAAGGCGACGAGCAGGCGCGCGAATTGAACCGGATCGCCGATGCCGCCGCGCTCGCCACCAAGAACGGGATAGAGGCGCATGCCGGCCACGGCCTGACCTTTGACAATGTCGTACCGATCGCCGCCATCCCGCAACTGGCCGAACTCAATATCGGCCATTTCCTGATCGGCGAGGCGATCGTCACCGGCCTCGATGCGAGCGTCAGGCGGATGCGCGGCCTGATGGACGAGGCTCGCGGATGATCATCGGAATCGGATCGGACCTCTGCAATATCGATCGGATCCAGAATTCGCTCGACCGTTTCGGCGACCGTTTCACCAACCGCGTCTTCACCGACATCGAGCGCGACAAGGCCGAAAAGCGTCCTTTCACTCGCGCCGGAACCTACGCCAAAAGATTTGCCGCCAAGGAGGCTTTTTCCAAGGCGGTGGGGACCGGTTTCAAGCGCGGAGTGTTCATGCGTGATATAGGTGTGGTCAATAAAGCGTCGGGGGAACCCACGCTTCGCCTTACCGGCGGCGCCAAACAGAGGCTTGACGATATGATCCCGGAAGGCCACGCCGCGAATATCCATCTGACGATGACCGACGACCATCCGTTCGCCCAGGCCTTCGTCATCATCACCGCCACTCCGACCCAGGGAGGAAAAGGGTGAGCGCGAGCGACCCCGTATTTTCCATGAAGACCAAGCAAAAGACCCAGGCCGGCACCGATTGGTGGGGCGAAACGAAGGCGATTTTCTGGCTGATCCTGGCCGTGCTCGCCTTTCACTCCTTCATCGCCAAGCCATTCTACATTCCGTCGGAATCGATGATGCCGGTCCTGCTGAAGGGCGACCGGCTGGTGGTCAGCAAATATCCCTTTGGCTGGTCCTGGGTGTCGCCATCCTTCCATGTGATGCCGCCGACCGAGGGCCGCCTGCTGGGGCGCCTGCCCGAGCGCGGCGACATCGTCATCGTTACCCCGCCCGGACAGAAAGCCGATTATATCAAGCGCGTGATCGGCCTTCCAGGCGACCGGCTGGAGATGATCCAGGGATTATTGTTCATCAACGGCAAGGCGATCATCCGCCAGAAGCGCCCCGATGCCTTGTTCCCGGTCGATCCCAACGTACCCTGTCAGCCGGGCGGCGATGACGGCGAACGGGTTAGCGGCACCGGCGGACAGGCCTATTGCCGATTGCCGATCTTTCGCGAGACGCTTCCGGGTGGCAGTTCCTATGATACGATCGACATGGGATATCGGCCGGACGTAGATGATTTTGCGGAACTCACCGTACCTGTTGATCATGTGTTCCTGATGGGCGACAATCGCGATCGATCCGCCGACAGCCGCGTGGCGCTCGAGAATCAGGGGCTTGGCGGGCCGGTACCGTTTGAAAATATCGGCGGACGCGCCGAAATCATCACTTTCTCGCTCGATGGCACGTCGGAATATCTCAATCCGATCAGCTGGTTCAGCGCGCTTCGCTCCGGCCGCGCGGGCAATTCCCTCCATCCCGCCCAAGCGCCCGCGAAATGACCGATGCCCCCAATCTCCACGTCGAGCAAAGGGGGCCGACCGAACTTCGCGACCCACTGATCAGGGACGAATTGAAGCGGGCCTGTGTCTGGCTTGGCCTTACCCTTGCCATCATCCTGATCGCGCTGCTCGCCCAGCCCTTGCTGCTGATCATCGGCGGAATGGTGTTCGCCTCGATGCTGGATGGCGGCGCGAGGCTGCTGGGCCGGATTTTGCCGATCGGGCGCGGCTGGCGCCTGCTAATCGTGACTCTCGCCACGCTCGCTTTCGTCGCTGGTACCGTCGCGATCACAGGGATGCAGATAGCCGGCCAGGCCGAAAACTTCCAGGCCGTCCTTACCACGCAGCTCAATCGCGGGCTGCAATGGGTCGGGACCTTCGGCGTCGTTCCCGGTAATATCCGCGTAGAACAGATACTTCAGCAATTCATGGGTTCGCTCGGCAGGCTGACCACCGCCGTCACCAGTGCATTGGGGGCGCTGACCAGTTTCTTCATGATTATCGTCATCGGCCTGTTCATTGCCGTCGAGCCCCGCCTGTACGAGCGAGGCGTTGCCTGGATGCTTCCGCTTCGGAGCCGCGATCCCTTTTACCGGACCGCGGATCGGGTGGGCTTCACCCTGCGCCGGCTGATGGCCGGAAGACTGGTTGGAATGGCGGTTGAAGGTTTCGGCACCTGGCTGCTTTTATGGGCGGGCGGCGTGCCCATGGCGGCCTTGCTGGGCCTGCTCACCGGTGTCCTCGCGTTCCTGCCCAATATCGGCGCGATCGTATCGGGCGTTTTGATGGTGATGGTTGGGTTCAGCGCGGGCACCGAAGCCGGCATTTGGGCGATCACCGTCTATGTCGTGGTGCAGGTCGTCGATGGTTATTTCATCGTTCCTTATGTCGCGCGCAAGACCGTCGATCTCGCCCCCGCTCTCGTGCTGGGGGCACAATTATTGTTCGGCGCCTTGTTCGGCATTTTGGGGCTGGCCCTGGCCGACCCGATCGTTGCGATGATCAAGGCGGCGCTCCAGCAGAAATCGCTGGAGGAAAGCGGCCAGGCCGCCGGGGTCGCCGAACCCTGAGGCATAGCACCCTATCTAGCCGGCCATCTGGCCGGATGAGTATCAGCCGGTGGGCTGCCCGCCGCCGCCCTGTTGCTGCATCATCTGCATCATCTGCATTTGAATACGCTGCTCTTCCTCGGGTGTCAGCGATCGGAAATCGACCAGGTCGAGATCGAATTCGAGCATCGAATCGGGCGGTATGGTGTCGCCGCTGCCCTGCGGTCCGTAGCCCAGTTCCGGTGGCATCCAGATGCGATAGGCGGAACCCTTGTTCATCAATTGCAGCGCTTCGCTGACTCCGGGGACGACTCCGAAGACCGGCGCGGTGGCCGGGCCGCCCTGCTTGGCGCTTTCGTCGAAAATGGTGCCGTCGGCCAGCCGGCCGACATAATTGAAGGTGACGATATCGGTAGCGCCGGGACGCGGTCCGGATCCTTTACGAAGCACTTCATATTGAAGGCCGGAGGCCGTGGTGACGACATTGTCGCGCTTGCCATTCTGAGCCAGGAAGAATCGGGGATCGCCGGTGCGCAGACTTTCCGTGCCCTGGTACGCCAGCCAAAGGATCGCCAGTGACAGCGCGGCGAGGCCGGCCCACAATTTCACGAGCGAGCCCTTCTTGATCGGGCGGATCGGAACGGCGGTCACGGACATGTTAAAGCCCCGGATATGGAAGGCGCGGCAGGGACGCGGTAGTGAAGGCTCGTGGCCCGGCCACGGAACGCTGCCGCAAGCAGGACGAAACGGCCGGTTTTAACGGACGCCGTCACGCTCCATGCGCTTGCGCTCCAGCTTGCGGGCGCGGCGGATGGCGGCGGCACGCTCGCGGGCGCGCTTTTCCGAAGGCTTTTCGTAATGGCGGCGCAGCTTCATCTCGCGGTAGACGCCTTCGCGCTGGAGCTTCTTCTTGAGCGCTCGCAGCGCCTGGTCGACATTATTGTCGCGAACGATGATTTGCATAAGCGGTCGTCACTCTCCATTCGAAAGGCTTGTGTTCGGGCAGCCGGCAGAGCCGCTTTCCCAACATAGCCCGAAAATCCATAGAAACGGGTTCGTCGCGAGTTGTCCCGCGCCGTGCGAGGGGGCCGATACCAGCCATCTCCCCCACTTTCAAGCCGATAAAGGCAATGGGCGCCCTTTGCGCGGCACGCTTATTATCCGTAAAAGGCCCTATATGCGCTTCACCGTGAACGGCCAGCCGGTCGAATATCGAATGGATCCGAGGACGCCCCTGCTCTGGGCACTGCGCGATGCGTCCAACCTGACCGGCACCAAATATGGCTGCGGATCGGGAGAATGCGGCGCCTGTACGGTCCATATCGACGGCAAGGCGGTGCGCAGCTGCACGGTGACGGTGGCCGAGGCCGAGGGCACGTTCGTCACCACGATCGAGGCCCTGTCGCGTGATCGCTCGCATCCGGTGCAGCAGGCCTGGGTCGCCGAATCGGTCCCGCAATGTGGTTATTGTCAGTCTGGAATGATCATGGCGGCCGCGGCACTCGTCGATTCCAATCCCAATCCGAGCGACGATGAGATTGATGCCGCGATCACCAATATCTGCCGCTGCGGTACGTATCCGCGTATTCGCGAAGCGATTCGCCGGGCGGGCCGCGTAAGGAGCGGCGTGGAACAGATCACCGCGGCGCCCCCGCCCGGTATCGATCCGAAGGACGCGGCGCGAGAGGTACCCGCCCTTTCGCGCGAAAACTGATTCTTTCTAATCCCTTGCATCCGGGTTCAGCTACGGCTCATCCTGCCGGGCGCACGGTTCATCAGTCCGCGCATATTGCCGGCGAGTAAGAGGAGTTTTCCGATGCGTAAGGCGCTGATCGGTTTTTTATTGGGGGCAAGCATGGCCACGCCGATGGCCGCTTTTGCCCAGGAAAGTGAAGTGTCGGAGGCCCGCGCCGAGCGTCGTCAAACGCGGATCGAACAGCGCACCGAACGGCGCCAGGAACGCGTCGAGGCGCGTACCGAACAACATCAGGAACGGACGGAACGGCCGCAACGCGAAGAGAGCGTTCCCGGGATCGAAGGCCGCGCCCAGACCTTTCCCGGCCATGAAGCACGCGCCAGACGGGTGATCACCGAAGCCCGCCAGGAACGGCGCGAGGATCGCACGGAACGCCGCGAGGACCGCCGCGAAGACCGTGTCGACCGCCGGCAGGACCGGCGCGAGGATCGCGTCGAGCGGCGTGACGATCGCCGCGATGTCCGGCTGGACCGGCGCGGCGACAGGCGAGAAGATCGGGCCGACCGCCGCGAACATCGGCGCGACTGGAATCGCGGCTGGCGCAACGACCGCCGCTACGACTGGCAGTCTCACCGTTATTCCAACCGCAACGCCTTCCGGCTGGGCCGCTATTATTCGCCCTATCGGAACCACGGCTATAGCCGTTTCTCGATCGGCCTGAGGCTCGGATCCGGTTTCTATTCGGATCGCTACTGGATCAATGATCCATGGCAATATCGTCTGCCGCCGGCTTATGCCGGGACCCGCTGGGTCCGATATTATGACGACGTTCTGCTGGTGGATATGTACACCGGCGAAGTCATCGACGTCATTTACGGCTTCTTCTGGTAGTCCCGGACCCTAGACGGACCGAAGCAAAAGCCCGGAGCGTGAGAGAACTTCGGGCTTTTCACTTGTCGGCGGCGCGGCGCTAGAGCAGCATAAGGCGATCATAGCCCCGGGGATTCCAATCACATGTTCCGTCTTGTCGCTTTTGCCGCCAGCCTCGTCCTGGCCGCCTCGTCCGCTTCCGCGCAAACCATCATCGTCCATGCCGGAAGGCTGATCGCCGACGCGTCCCATGCCGCGCAGGGGCACTCGACCATCACCATCACGAACGGCAAGATCACCGGCGTCGCGGCCGGGTTCAATCCCGCCCCCGCCGGCGCGACATTGATCGACCTGTCCGGCAAAACCGTCCTCCCCGGCCTGATCGACACCCACACCCACATTACGGGCGAGCCGGGCGGGGATTATTGGCGGCAGGCGGTGGACAGCAACGAATGGGCGGCCATGCTCGGCGTCAGGAACGCGCTGGTCACCGCCAAGGCCGGTTTCACTACCGTTCGCGACCTCGGCGCACCCGAACAGGCGATATATGCGCTCCGCCGCGCGACCCAGGAAGGGGCGGTGCCCGGCCCCCGTATCGTCACCTCGGGCTCAGCCATCTCTATCATCGGCGGCCATGGCGACGTCAGCGGGTTCCGTCCGGAGGTCAATGCCGTGCTCCAGGACGGCTATACCTGCACCGGCGCCGAGGAATGTTCGGCCAAGGTCCGCCAGGCCTCACGCGCCGGCGCGGACCTCATCAAGATCACCGCGACCGGCGGCGTCTTGTCGCAACAGGCAAGGGGCCTGGGCCAGCATTTCACCGATGGCGAGATGAAGGCGATCGTGGACACCTCCCATTCGCTTGGCCTGAAAGTGGCCGCCCATGCCCACAGCGCCAGGGGCGTGGAAGCCGCGGCACGCGCCGGGGTGGATTCGATCGAACATGGCACCTTTGCCGACGCGCGGGCGATCGCGGCGATGAAGGCCAATGGAACCGTTTTGGTGCCTACCCTGATGGCCTATACCGGCATCCGCGAGGATCTGGCGAAGGGATCCTTCACGCCCGTGGTCGCTGCCAAGGTCCGCGAAACCCTGGGCGAAGTCGGCAAGGCCGCACGCGCTGCCCGCACGGCCGGAGTGCCGGTCATTTTCGGAACCGATTCCGCCGTTTACCCGCACGGGCGCAATGCCGAGGAGTTCGCGCAACTGGTCGATGTCGTGGGCATGAGCCCCGCCGAAGCCATCGCCTCCGCCACTACCGGTGCGGCCAGGCTGATCGGTCTGGAAAATGAGGTCGGCCGAATCGCCCCCGGCTTTTCAGCCGACCTGATCGCGGTTACCGGCGATCCGCTGGAAAATGTGAGAGCGCTTGAAAAGGTGGATTTCGTGATGGTCCGCGGCCGGGTCATCGATTGAGCGGCCGGAGACTTACGGCCAGAATTTTGACGGCGGCGACTGAACGAGCTGGAGTTTTTTGATGTACAAGGTCGAGATTGGAGAGTGGGTAAGCCGGCGCCTTAAAAAGCGGCCGAACGCGCTCAAGCTTCCGTCAACGAAATTGGAGATCTTCATCGTCCGCGATTTCCTGACGCACAAGGAATGCGAGGACCTCTGCGAGCGGATCGACACCCACCGCCAGCCCTCAGGATTGCTGGGCGATCATTCCGACCCCGAATTTCGAACCAGCGACAGCTGTAATCTCAATCCGCTCGATTCGGTCACGATGAAGACAGAGGCGAAGATAACCGACTTGATGGGTATCGATCCTCAGCATGGCGAAACTATTCAAGGCCAGCGTTACGCGGTCGGACAACAATTCAAACCGCATCACGATTTCTTTCACCCGAGCGAGGCTTATTGGCCGGAGATGGAGAAAGCGGGCGGACAGCGCACCTGGACCGCGATGGTGTTCCTGAACGAGCCGGAGGCGGGCGGGCAGACCGCGTTTCCGGAGGCCAATCTGAAGGTGACGCCGCGCACCGGCAATCTGCTCACCTGGAACAATATGGACCAATATGGCGAACCCAATCCCTATTCGCTGCATCAGGGCATGCCGGTCGAGGCAGGGGTCAAATATGTGATCACCAAATGGTATCGCGAACGCTTCTGGAATCCCTATGCCTGACCGATTCTGCGCGCTTGCTACGTCTGTGGATGCGTCTTAGACAAGCAACACAGTCTTAGCCGAAGGATCGCCATGAAGAAGTCCCTGCTGCTCGCCGCCAGCGCAATTCTCTACCTGTCCGCCTGCGCCACCAACACCATAGGCGCCACCGACACGGTATCGGCTTCCCCCCAGCCCCTCGCCGTGGAGGCGCCGGCCCAGCAGGATGAAGCCAAGCGGCTCGCCGACCTGTTTCGCGAGAGCGACGAGGCCAGCCTTCGCCGCAATCCGGTCAATGCGATCTTTCGCGGGGACCTTCGCTACGCGGACCAACTCGGCGATTTCATAAGCGACGAATATTATGCCGCGGAAAAGGCGGCGGCGGAGGCCGACCTCGCCGGTCTTGCAGCCATCGATCGGGCGAAGCTCAATCAGACCGACCAGATCGCCTATGACGTATTCAAATTTCAGACCGAAGACACGCTGAAGGGCTACACGCCGGAGATGATGGCGCTGACAATGGTCCGCCCGGTCAATCATTTCAGCGGCATCCACACTTTCTACCCGACCTTCGCGTCCGGCCAGGGCGCCGCCCCGTTCAAGACGCTCGCCGATTATGAGAACAACCTGAAGCGCCACAAGGATTATGTGGTCTATCATGACCGGGCGATCGGACGCTTTCGCCAGGGCATGGCTTCGGGCGTGGTCGAAACCAAGCTGACGATCCGCAACGTGATCGACCAGCTGAATCTGCAGCTGGCCGAAAAGGCGGAAGCATCGACCTTTTACGCGCCGGTGAAAACCTTCCCAGAGGGAATTTCCGCAACCGACCAGGCACGACTTCGCGCAGCCTATCGGGCGTCGATCGAGAATGAGCTCTACCCGGTCTACACGAGGCTCCGCGATTTCCTGCAAAAGGAATATCTTCCCGTCGCGCGCGATGGCGTGGGCCTGGTCCATATGAAGGGCGGAGCGCTTCTGTACGATCGCCTGATCGAGGGCACGACGACGCTCCCGCTAAAGGCTGGCGAGGTCCATTCGCTGGGCCTCAGCGAAGTGGCGCGAATCCTCGGCCAGATGGAATCGATCAAGAAAGAGGTCGGCTTCAAAGGTAGCCTGCCCCAATTTTTCGAACATCTCCGCACCCATCCCAAGTTCAGGCCGGCATCGCGCGATGCGCTTCGCGACGGATTCTACGCGATCGGCAAGAAGGTTGATTTGCGCATCGGCGAGCAGTTTTCCGCGATTCCTAAGACCCCGCTCGAGATCCGGGCCGTTGAGCCGTTCCGCGAAAAGACCGCCGCCGGAGGCTCCTACCAATCCGGCACGCCCGACGGATCGCGGCCCGGAGTCTTCTATTACAATGCCTATGACCTTCCATCGCGCAACACCTATGGAATGGAGACCCTTTATCTTCACGAGGGGTCGCCGGGGCACCATTTCCAGATCAGCCTGGCGCAGGAGAATGAGGCGCTTCCCGCTTTCATGCGGTTCGGCGGCAACACCGCCTTCGTCGAAGGCTGGGCGCTCTATGCCGAAACGCTGGGCCCCGATCTGGGCCTCTTCACCGACCCCTATCAACGAATGGGGCATTTGGACGACGAGATGCTTCGCGCGATGCGGCTGGTGGTCGATACCGGCATCCATTCCAAGGGTTGGACCCGCGACCAGGCGATCGCCTACATGCTGGCCAATTCAGGAATGGGGAAAACCGACGCAACGGCGGAAGTCGAACGCTATATCGCCATCCCCAGCCAGGCGCTCGCTTACAAGATCGGATCGCTGACCATCCAGCGGCTGAAGGCGAAGGCCAGGAGTGAGCTTGGATCGGCCTTCGATCCGCGCGAATTCCACGCGCAGGTACTGATGACTGGATCGCTTCCGCTCACCGTGCTTGAAAGCAAGATCAACGACTGGATCGCGTCGAAAAAACAATGAAGGCATCGAGGCCGCGCCGGTCCTGCCGGCGCGGCCGATGCGATGCAGATCCTGCATCAGGCACCAGTCCGAAAGGGGGTGGACCGCGCGCTTAAACGCGGGTTCGGCAAGCTCGTTGCGTGCTGATTTACTGCCGCCGCGAACAGGCAAATGCTCAGGCCGGAGAATCAGGACTCGGGAAGGGCGCCGCCAGCGCCTCGCCAATAAGCCTGCGGCTATTCTCGATCCCGTAAAGCGCAATGAAGCTGCCCATTCGCGGGCCCTGGCTGGTCCCGAGCAGGGTCTCGTACAAGGCCTTGAACCAGTCGCGCAGATTTTCGAATTGATGCGCCTTGCCGACTTCGAACACCAGATGCTGGATGTCCTCGGCGCTGGCATCGGCCGGCAATATCGCAAGCTGCGCATCGAGATCGCGCAAGGCCGCGGCTTCCTTGTCATCCGGTGCGCGGCGCTGGAGCGAATCCTTGACGAAGTCGCGAAAATAGACGGCGGCATAACCGATCAGCGCGTCCAGTTCGGGATGCGTCTCCGGCGAAGTTTCGGGCGCGTAGCGCTTCACGAACGACCATAAAACGTCCTTGTCGTCGGTCAGCGCGACACCCGCCAGGTTGAGCAGCAGGGCAAAGGTCAACGGCACCCGCGCAGGCGGCACCCTGCCGGCGTGGATATGATGGACCGGGTTGCCGAGGCGCTTGTCCCATTCCTGGTCCGGATAAGCGGTCAGGAATTGCTGATATTCGTCGACCGCGCGCGGGATGATCCCAAAGCTCAATTGCTTGGCCCTTTTGGGTTCGCGGTAAATGTAGAAACTCAAGCTCTCCTGCGGCGCGTAGGTCAGCCACTGGTCGATGGTGAGGCCGTTCCCCCTGGACTTCGAAATCTTCTCTCCATTTTCGTCGAGAAACATTTCATAGTTGAACCCCTCGGGCGGGCGGGCGCCGAGGATGCGCGCGATCTTGGAGCTCTGGATCACCGAATCGATCAGGTCCTTGCCGGCCATTTCGTAATCGACCCCCAGCGCCACCCAGCGCATCGCCCAATCGACCTTCCATTGAAGCTTCGCGCCCCCTGAAAGGATCGACTGTTCCACGCTCTCGCCGGTCGCCGGATCGGTATAGCGGACGGTCCCCGCCTCGGCATCCACCACCTCGATGGGGACCTGCAGCACCTCGCCGGTCGCCTGGCTGATTGGAAGCACGGGCGAATAGGTCGCCCGGCGCTCCTCGCGCAAAGTCGGCAGCATCACCCCCTGGATATCATCATATTTCCGAAGGACGTTTTTCAGCGTCTCGTCGAAGCGGCCCGATCCGTAGCAATCGGACGAGGCCAGAAATTCATAATCGAAGCCGAAAGCGTCGAGGAATTGCCGGAGCAAATTGTTGTTGTGGTCGGCGTAGCTCTGGTGGCCACAGCCGAATGGATCGGGCACCTTGGAAAGAGGCTGCCCGAGATGTTCATGCATCATATCCTGATGGGGAACGCCGGGCGGAACCTTGCGCATTCCGTCCATGTCGTCGGAAAATGCGATCAGACGGCTCGGCCAGTCGACCATTTCGGCAAGCGCATGGCGGACCATCAGGGTCCGCGCCACTTCCTGGAAGGTGCCGAGGTGCGGAAGGCCAGAGGGTCCATAACCCGTTTCGAATATTATGCCGCGCTCGCCAGGCCCGTCCGGATAGCGTTTCAGGAGTTTGCGGGCTTCCTCATAGGGCCACGCCTTGGCTATTTTTGCGGTGTTCCGAAGCTCTTCAGGTACCGACACAAGTTGCCCTTTCGTTCCGCCTCCTCCATTTGGGACGGATGGCGGCCTCTTTGCCTTATCCCGCGCTCTACGCAACCCATGGCGGCATCTGGATAGCGAGTCCGGAAGGCGAAGTGCGTGGTATCGGGCGCGGCGAGGCGATCGCCCGCGCCGCCGAGACCCCACTCATCATGCTCAACGCGCCCCTGGTCGGTCAGCGGCTCGGCTATCCCGAATTGTCGGGGCTGGACCTTCTGGAGCTGTTCGCCTTCGTTCACCCTGCGCGCTTCGCCGTGCCGACGCCGAAGGGCCTGGCCCACGTACTGGGTCTGCAGGCGCCGGAAGATGACGGCGAATCCGCGCCATTTCTGCTTCGCGCCGCCGCTTCATTGATGGAGCGGCTGGAAGGGGATTGGCCCGAACGGGAAGGAGCCTGGACTTCGGCGCAGGCGCTCGGCCGCCTGCGCTGGTCGTGGAGCGGGGCAGTTGCGGCCCGCTTACCCCGGCCCGAACGGGACGAGCGCTGGCTCTTTTCCAGATTGCCCGAATGGGAGGAGACGGCGCCCCGGCCGCAACCCGCCGCGGTGCGAATCGACGCGGGTTCGGCGATCGAGCGCCTCGCGCACTTTACCGGCCAGGGTGCAGAGCCGCGCCTCGGCCAACAGGATTATGCCGCGGCGGCTGCCGAAGCCTTCGCCCCCCGCCGCGCCGAAGGGCAGCCACATATATTGCTGGCGGAGGGAGGCACCGGGATCGGCAAGACGCTTGGTTATCTGGCCCCGGCTTCGCTCTGGGCGGAAAAGGCCGCAGGCACGGTCTGGGTCTCGACCTTCACCAAGGCGCTGCAGCGGCAGCTCGACCGCGAGAGCGAGCGGCTATTTCCCGATTCGGAGGAACGCAGGGCCAAGGTCGTGGTCCGGAAGGGCCGGGAAAATTATCTCTGCCTGCTGAACCTCGAAGATGCCTTGCAAGGCGGATTTGCCGGCCGCGCCGCGATCCTCGCGCAGCTTGTCGCCCGCTGGGCGGCTTATACGCGCGACGGCGACATGGTGGGCGGCGACATGCCGGGCTGGCTCCCCACCCTGTTCCGCCGCGCCGGTGCGACCGCGCTGACCGACCGGCGCGGCGAATGCGTCTATGCCGGCTGCCCGCATTACCGGAAATGCTTCATCGAGCGTTCCGGCCGGTCGAGCCAGAATGCCGATATCGTGATCGCCAACCACGCTTTGGTCATGATCAACGCCGCGCGCGGGCGGGAAATGGGCAATGCGCCGACCCGGATCGTGTTCGACGAGGGGCATCATCTGTTCGACGCCGCCGATTCGACCTTCGCGACGGCACTAACGGGGCAGGAGACGATCGAGCTTCGCCGCTGGCTGATTGGGCCCGAGGGCAAGGCGCGCGGAAGGCGGCGCGGGCTGGCCGCGCGGCTGATGGATGTCGCATCCTATGACGAAGCGGGCGCGCTGGCATTGGAATCGGCTGTGCGCGCCGCAGGCGCCCTACCCGGCGACGGCTGGCTTTCGCGCATCGCCGAAGGAATGCCGTTCGGCCCCATTGAAAAATTGCTCTCGGCTATTCGCGGCACGGTCTATGCGCGCGCCTCCGCTCAGGATGCGGGCTATGGGCTCGAAACCGAAATGGCGGAACTGGATACCGATATCGTCGAGGCGGCGGCCCCCGCGGTGGAGGCGATGGAGCAATTGCTTCGGCCGCTCGTCTCGCTCGGCAAGAGACTGGAAGCGGTGCTGGAAAATGCGCCCGACTGGCTCGACGCGCAGGCGCGGGCCCGGATCGAAGGCGCGATCGGCGGCCTTTCCTGGCGATGCCGAACGCTCACCGGCTGGATTGCCCTTGCCGCGCGGCTTGGAGGCCCGGCGGACCGCGATTTCGTAGACTGGCTGGGCGTCGAGCGCATCGATGGGCGCGAATATGATATCGGCCTTCACCGGCGCTGGCTCGACCCTACCAGACCCTTGGCGGAGACGGTATTGAAGCCGGCGCACGGGGTGATCGTGACTTCGGCGACGTTGCGCAACAGCGAAGGCTGGGACGCGGCCGAGGCGCGTACCGGCGCCTTGCATCTCGACTCCCCCGCGTTGCACTTCGCGGCCGAGAGTCCGTTCGATTATGCGGCCAACAGCGAAGTCCTGATCGTGACCGACCTGAAGCGCGGCGATGCGGCCCAGCTTGCCGGCGCCTATGCGCGCCTGATCGAGGCCTCGGGCGGCGGCACGCTTGGCCTGTTCACTTCCATCCAGCGGTTGAAATCGGTTCATTCGCGTCTCGCGGACCGCCTCGCCCGGGCAGGACTCCCCCTTTATGCCCAACATGTCGATCCGATCGACACCGGCACTCTGGTCGATATCTTTCGCGACGATCCGCGCGCCTCTCTCCTCGGCACCGATGCGCTTCGGGACGGGGTGGATGTGCCCGGCCATTCGCTCCGCCTGGTGGTGATGGAGGGCGTTCCCTGGCCGCGGCCGACGGTATTGCACGCGGCCCGCCGCGCGGTTGGCGGCGGCACGCTTTACGACGACCGGGTGGTCAAGGCCCGGCTGGCCCAGGCCTTCGGCCGGCTGATCCGGCGCGCGCAGGACCGGGGGATATTCGTTCTGCTGTCATCCGCCACCCCTTCGCGATTGCTGAACGCTTTCCCAGGTGGAGTGATGGTGAGCCGAGTCCCGCTCGACGTGGCGATAGAGCGCGTGGCGACACGTCTTTCACCCGCGCCGGCTTTCGGGCATCAGGGCGAGAGCGCTATTGCAGGCGAAGGATCTTCATGAAGATGCTGAAATTATGAAGATGCCGAAATCATGAAGATACCGAGATCATGAAGATACTGGCATTGCTGCGTCACGCCAAATCGACCTGGGATGATCCCGTTGCGCGTGATTTCGACCGACCCCTCAACAAAAGGGGGCAGAAAGCCGCGCGTACCGTCGGTGGGGAGATGCGTTCTCTCGGCCTTGGCTTCGATCGCGTGATCGCCTCTCCCGCTTTGCGCGTGATCGAGACGCTGGCCGATATCGAACAGAGCTACGGGAAAAATCTTGGCCAGGTCTATGACCAGCGCCTCTATCTTGCGTCGCCGGCCACCCTGATCGACCTGATCCACGAGACCGGGGACGAGACCCAGAGCCTATTGGTCGTTGGGCATAATCCCGGGCTGGAGAGGCTCGCCATCATGCTGACGCAAGGCAGCGACGGTCCGCTTCGATCGGAGCTGGAATGCAAATATCCGACCGCGACGCTCGCCGAAATCGCACTGAAGGTGGAAAGTTGGGGCGAGGTTGCCGAAGGGACCGGAACGCTTACTCGCTTCGTCCGCCCGCGCGATCTCGATCCGGAACTCGGGCCGGACGAAGACAGCTATTGAGCGAGAGCGTCGGCCAGCAGGCGGCGGATAGCGCGAAGCTGCTCGACCGGAAGCCCGTCGGGCTGAACCGGCGGTAAGGGCGCCGCGGCCGGGATCGACTCCTCGCCGCCGCCGTTGCTCGACAGCAATTGCTGGACGCCGCGGATCGTATATCCGTCTTTATTGAGCAGTCGGTGGATGCGCCGGGCAAGCGCCACGTCGGCCGGCCGATAATAACGGCGATTGCCGGCGCGCTGCAGCGGCTTCAATTGCGGAAAGCGCGTTTCCCAATAACGCAGGATATGCTGAGGGACGCCCAGTTCGGCGGCCAGCTCGCTTATCGTGCGAAAGGCCTGATCGCTCTTGCCCTGGCTGTCCGCCATGCCGCGGCCTTAGCCGCCCTTGACGATCCGCTCGCGCATGATCTGGCTTGCGCGGAAGGTAAGCACACGGCGCGGCGCGATCGGAACCTCGACTCCGGTCTTGGGATTGCGGCCAACCCGCTCGCCCTTGTCGCGAAGGATGAAGCTGCCAAAGCCCGAAATCTTGACATTCTGGCCGTCGGCCAAAGCAGCGCACATGTGATGCAATATGCGTTCGACAATATTCGCTGATTCGGCACGCGAGAGGCCAATCTCGCGATGTACATTGTCCGCTAGGTCGGCCCGCGTCATGGTCCCGATATCGGACTGCCTGATGGTACCAGCGTCAGCCATGTTCTTCCTCCCCCGGAGTTTCGCGGATTTTGTAGAGCAGCCAGCGTAAAAGTGCAATCCAGCACTGCGGCGATCCGGCCTTAATAACGGACGATCGCAGCGCCCCAGGTGAAGCCGCCACCCATCGCTTCGAGAACGATGAGGTCTCCCTTCCTAATACGACCGTCGCGAACCGCCACGTTGAGGGCCAGCGGAACGGAGGCCGCCGACGTATTGGCGTGCTGGTCCACCGTAATCACCACCTTCTCCGGCGGAAGCCCCAATTTCTTGGCGGTGGCATCCAGAATGCGCTTGTTGGCCTGGTGCGGAACGACCCAGTCGATCTCGCTGGCATCATGTCCGGTCGCGGCCAGCACTTCGTTCAGAACCGCGGCCAGATTGACCACCGCGTGGCGGAAGACTTCCTTGCCCTTCATCCGCAGCTTGCCGACGGTTCCCGTCGTCGAAACACCGCCGTCGACGAACAGAAGCTGGTTGTGCCGTCCGTCCGCGTGGAGCCGCGTCGCGAGAATTCCCCGATCTTCGGTCTCTTCCGCTTTCAGGACGATCGCGCCCGCGCCGTCGCCGAACAGCACGCAGGTTGCACGATCCTCCCAATCCAGGATCCGGCTGAATGTTTCCGAACCGATCACCAGCGCATGTTCGGCCATGCCGCCCTTGAGCATATTGTCGGCAACGGAGAGCGCGTACAAAAATCCGGTGCACACCGCCGCCACATCAAAGGCGATGCAATCGTCGATACCCAAGGCCGTCTGAACGATGGTGGCGCTGGCGGGGAAAGTCTGGTCCGGGGTCGCAGTGGCCAGGACGATCAGACCGATCTGATCAGCGGAAACGCCTGCCGCTTCGAGGGCCTTGCGGGCGGCTTCGGTTGCCAGGGTAGCGGTGGTTTCGCCATCCGCCGCGATATGCCGAGCCTCGATCCCGGTCCGCTCGATGATCCATTCATGCGTGGTATCGACCCGCTCGGCAAGCTCCGCGTTGGTGACCCGGCGCGGGGGCAAAGCGGCCCCGGTGCCCATGATGACAGAGCGGCGCATCATAAAGCGGCCACGCGGGCCGCGCGGTGCGCCGCGATATTGTCGAGATCCTCGATGATCTTGCGGGTGAGATCCTGGCGCACCATCCGCGCGGCGACCCGGATCGCATTGGCGACCCCTTTTTCGTTCGCATTGCCGTGGCTCTTCACCACCAGACCGTTCAGGCCCAGAAACACCGCGCCATTATGATTGTTGGGATCGAGATGGTGCCGCAATAATTCGGTCGCCGGTCGCGAGATCAGGAAGCCTATCTTGGACCGGATCGAGCTGGTGAAGGCGCGGCGGAGCAGATCGGTCACGAAGCGGGCCGTGCCTTCGGCCGTCTTCAGCGCGATATTGCCGGAAAAGCCGTCGGTGACGATCACGTCGACATCGCCGCGCGACAATTTGTCGCCTTCGGTGAAGCCGTCGAAACGCATGCCCAGATAATCGGCCTCGCGCAGGATCGCCGCGGCATCCTTTAGTTCGCCGGTGCCTTTCAACTCCTCGGTGCCGATATTGAGCAGCTTCACCCGCGGCTTTTCAAGGTCGAGAACCACCCGCGAATAAGCGGCGCCCATCACCGCGAACTGCACCAGATTCTGGGTATCGCATTCGGTGTTGGCGCCAAGGTCCAGCATGACCAGGTCGTTCGCGCCCAATGTCGGTAGCAAGGCGGCCAGTGCGGGCCGGTCGATGCCGGGCATGGTACGCAGCGCAAGCTTCGACATCGCCATCAGAGCGCCGGTATTGCCGCCGGAAACCATGGCATGGGCGTCGCCCGCCTTCACCGCGGCAATCGCCTGACCCATTGAGGTGGTCTTCGCCCGGCGGATCGCGTGCGCGGGTTTGTCGGTCGCGGCGATGACATCATCGCTGTGAATGATCCCGGTGACGGCAGCGAGACGCGGATATTTGTCGAGTTCCGCGCGAATCACCGCTTCATCGCCGAACAGCAGGAAGTGGAGGTCGCTATGGCGGCTAAGGGCGCGATTGGCCCCGGCCAGCATGGCAGCGGGACCCGAATCGCCACCCATCGCGTCTATTGCGATCCGCGGCGCGGTGCCCAACTCTCGACTCCCTTACTGCTTCTAAACTCTCGTCTTACGCCTCGACGGGGCGGATTTCACGGCCATTATAATGACCGCAACCAGAGCACAGATTGTGCGGGAGCCGGAGCTCGCCACAATTCGGGCATTCCTGGTAATTCACCGCCTTCAGCGCGTCATGGCTGCGGCGCATGTTCCGCTTCGAAGGCGACGTTTTTCTCTTTGGGACGGCCATCCTGGCACCTGTTCAAAATTGGAGTTCATGATGTGGGCGAGCGGGAAGCCAATGGTCAATGGCCGGTTCGGCCGCGGGCCATGGCGGCCGGGTGCTCGCTCTTGAGCAGCGCCGCCTATACCGATTTTCGGCTATGTTGCAAGCATCGCCTTGGCGCTTTAGCTGGATAAAAGGCTTGGCCGGATAAAAGGCAGGGGGGGGAAGACAGACGATGATCATGCTGCCGATCACGCTTACGATGGCAGGCGCTGCCGCCCTGCTCAATTTCTGGCTGGGATTGAGGATCAGCCTGCTGCGCAGGCGTCACTCCGTTTCCATCGGCCATGGCGGGCAGGACCGGATCGAAACGCGCATGCGCGCGCATTCGAACTTCGTCGAATATACCCCCATCTTCCTGATCCTGCTGGGGTTCGTCGAACTCGCCCGCGGGTCGCAGCCATGGCTGTGGTTGGTCGCGATCCTTTTCATCCTGAGCCGCATCGCGCACGCCTTCGGGATGGACCGGGCAGGCGCAATCGGCTGCGGATCGGGGGGATCTCCATGACCTGGATCATCCTTCTGGTCCTGGCGGCCTATGCGCTCGCGCTTCCTTATATCGACGGCGGCCTCACGCATACGATCACCTACGCCTGAACTTCTCCCTGACCTGGGTTCAGGCGCGCGCGAGCGCATGATCTCCGACAAACGGATTGGTCCGCCGTTCATGGGCGAAATTGCTCATCGGCCCGTGGCCCGGGATGAAAGCGGTGTCGCCGCCCAGCGGCCACAATTTGGTGATGATGGCGTCGATCAGATCCTGGTGATTGCCCATCGGGAAATCGGTGCGGCCGATCGATCCCTGGAACAGGACATCGCCGACGATCGCCAATTTCGACGGCGCATGATGGAAAACCACATGCCCGGGCGTGTGTCCGGGGCAATGATAGACATCGAAGGCGAGGTCGCCCACAATCGCCTGATCCCCGTCCTCCAGCCAGCGGTCGGATTCGAATGGCTGGCCGATTATGCCGTAGCGGGCGCCGTCTTCCTCCAGCCGGTCGATCCAGAATTTGTCGGCGATATGCGGCCCTTCAATCTTCACGCCCAATTCGTCCGCCAGAATTTTGGCCGATCCGCAATGATCGATATGGCCGTGGGTGAGCAGGATCTTTTCGATCGTCACTCCATGGGCGTCGGCCGCGGCCTTCAACCGATCGAGGTCGCCGCCCGGATCGGTGAAAGTCCCCCGCATCGTCCTGGTGCACCACAATAAGGTGCAATTTTGCTGGAGCGGCGTCACCGGAATGATCGCGGCCATTAAGGGAGATGTCATTCGCCGCAAATGACTTGCGCGTCCCCCCGATGCAAGCGCTCTCCTCCGCCTTTCTTAAGCTGTATCTCGACAAAAAGGCAGGCGACGGTCATCGGGACAGGATAGATGGACTCAAAGAGGGCGATCCCGGCCTGAAATGCTTGACGCTGCCGAACCATTCATCCTGTTCGACGACAATAGAGGGTTGGAAGCGGCCAGGGCGCGCCTGTACCGCGATGCCACCCGGATCATCCAGACCCGGGATCCCGATGAGATCGGGGCCTGCCTTCAGGAATTGCGGAACGCGCAGGAGCGGGGGCTCCATGGCGCCGGGTTTATCGCCTATGAAGCAGGGCATTCGCTGGATGAGAAGCTCTGCTCGCTTCGCGCGACACCCGATCCCGGAGCGGCGCCGCTCCTCTGGTTCGGCCTGTTCGAACGATATGAGGAGATATTGCCGGGCGATTTCCTGCCCGACCCGAAAGGCGCCTGGAGTGGCGAGCCGATCCCGCGGATCGAGCCGGGGGAATATCAGGCCATGGTGATGCGGGTGAAGGCGCATATCGAGGCGGGCGACATTTATCAGGCCAACCTTACCTTCGCCGCAAGGGCACAGACCCAAGGCCACCCCCTGGCGCTTTACGCCTCGATCAGGGGCCGCGCGCAAGCGGGGCATGGAGCTTTGCTTTTCACCGGCGACCATTGGTTCCTCTCCTTCTCGCCCGAATTGTTTTTCACGCTCCAAGGGCGGAAGGTCACGGCGCGGCCAATGAAGGGCACGGCCACCCGGCATCCCGATCCGGCGCGTGATTCCGACACGGCCGCGATTCTGAGCCAGGATCCGAAACAACGCGCCGAAAACCTGATGATCGTCGATCTGCTCCGCAACGATCTGTCGCGCGTTTCGAAGCCGGGCAGCGTCGAGGTGCCGTCGCTGTTCACGGTGGAGACCTACCCGACCGTGCATCAATTGACCTCCACCATCACTTCCGAACTGGAGGACGGATTGAGCGGCGTGGACGTGATCGAAGCCATCTTTCCCTGCGGATCGATTACCGGTGCGCCCAAGCTCAGAGCGATGGAAATCATCGGTGAAGTCGAGACAGGTCCCCGAAACATCTATACCGGTTCGATCGGGTGGCTTGAGCCCAACGGTGATGCGTCGTTCAACGTCGCGATTCGAACCCTGGTCCTGAAGCGCGGCGAAACCGTCGCAGCGATCGGATTGGGATCGGGCATCGTCGCGGACAGCCACCCGGACGACGAATGGCGCGAATGCCTGGCGAAAGGGGTTTTTGTGAAGTCGACGATCAAGTTCGACCTGATCGAGACGATGCGGTTTGATCCCCATGAGGGCATCGCCGAACTTGAACGCCATCTGGCCCGGATGAAGCGAAGCGCGCTGGAACTGGATTTCCCTTTCGACCGGCACGCGGCCCGCAACGATCTGCAGGCCGCTACCTTCCGCCTTCGCGAACCGCGCGCCGTCCGGCTGCTCCTGTCGCGCGCCGGGAATGTCGCGATCGAGTCGCGGCGCCTGCCCCCGACTCCGGCGCAGCCCGCGACAGTTGCGATCGTCGCCCTCCCGGTCCGCAGCGACGATTTTCGCCTGCGCCACAAGACCAGCGATCGGTCCTTTTACGACAATGCGCGGCGGCAAGCCGGAACGTTCGAGACCGTCTTCGAAGATCCGGCCGGTTTTCTGACCGAAGGCAGCTTCACCAATATATTCGTCGAACGGGATGGGGGCTTGCTGACGCCGCCTTCGTCACGCGGGCTGCTGCCCGGCATATTGCGCGAGAAGCTGATCGACGAAGGACTGGCCGAAGAAGCGGATCTTCGCCCCGCCGATCTCGTTCAGGGATTTCTCATCGGCAACGCGATACGTGGCGTGATACGAGCTCGAATGGGATGAATGACATGACCATGAACAGACGGACATTGTTGGGCGCCGGCGCGGCCGGACTGGTGGGGGGCACGGCGTTTGTGCTGAGCGGTCGCCCATCGGAGGCGCGGGGCAGGTTCGAGGTCCAGTATAGCGACGCCGAATGGAAGACGCGCCTGAATCCATCGCAATATTCGGTGCTGCGCCAGGAAAAAACCGAGCGTGCGGGATCGAGCCCGCTCAACAAGGAGAAGCGGCGGGGCCTCTATGTTTGCGCCGGCTGCGGTCTTCCGCTCTTCGCATCGACTACGAAATTCGAAAGCGGTACCGGCTGGCCCAGTTTCTGGAAGCCTCTGCCCAAGGCGATCGGAACCAAAGAAGACAATAGCTTGTTCGCCACCCGGACCGAGGTTCATTGCCGCCGCTGCGGGGGTCATATCGGCCATGTATTCAACGATGGGCCGAGGCCGACCGGACTTCGTTATTGCATGAACGGTTCAGCGATGCTGTTCCGGCCGGCCTAAGGCCAGGCCGATCGGATCAGGCCGCTATGGGAAAACGCAATAGCCGGTCCGCGACCGGCACCAGGGCCTGCGCGCCTGGCCCCACCGCCTTGACGATTTCGGGATGCCATACGTCGAGGCCGCCGGTGAGCGAGCCGAAAGCGGGGAGGATGATCTTGCGCTCCGTGGCAACGAAGCAGCGGCGGGATACCCGCCGGCCCCGGTGGCTGATACGGAATTTGGGATGGAAATGCCCCGAAAGTTCAGGCCGACTTTCCAGCGGATCGGCTTCGTGGCGAAGCAGCAGGCCATCCACCTCCGCCTCGGACACGATCTCTCCACCGCAATGGTCCGCAAAACCGGGATCATGATTGCCGGTGATCCAGGTCCAGCGGGTTGTCCGGGTCAATTCGGTCAGCATCCAACGCGCTCTGGGGGGCAGGCGATCACAGCCATGCCGGTCGTGAAAACTATCCCCCAGGCACCAGATTTCCCGAGCGCCGGTGGAGGCGACGAGCGCCGCGATTTCCCCCAGAGTCGCCTCCGAATCATAAGGCGGGAGCATCTGGCCTAAACGGGCGAACCAGCTTGCCTTTTCGAGGTGCAGGTCGGCCAGCAGCAACGCTTCCCGGGACGGCCAATAGAGCGCGCCCTGCGGCAATGCCATCAGCACGTGGCCGGAGAACGAAAAGCGAACCATTCGGCCGCTATAAACCGGCCGTGGCTGCTTTCAAGCGCTCTTCAATAATGGCGTCAGGCGTTGGAGAAGATCGCGGCGGCCGCGGCCTGAACCCGCTGCGGCGAATCGGCTTCCGACGTCGCCGTGGCGAAGAAGAAGATGGCGCCCAGGCCAAAGCCCTGCGCCACGAGCGCGAACGGATTGGTTAGTTTTTTCTTGATATTCATCGGCTTGGTCGTGTTCAACGCTCGCTGCTTTTTCCGCTTCCCGATGGCCAAAACGCTAGGGAAGGCGGTGGCCCTTACGGGGCCGAAAGAAGTTTTGCACCTGTTATTTTCACTCCTGCGCCCCAGTTCCTAAACAGAAGATGAATCCTGTTCGCATGGCGGCAGGAAAGATCCGCCGCTTATCTTGATTTGCGCGGTTTCCTCGCTTCCGGGATTTCCCGAACGAGATCAATCGTTCAGCAGACCGTCGCTGAGGTCAGCGCCTTCGACGCAAACGAAATCCGCGGGGTCAAAGCGCCGGTCAAAGGTGCGGGTGGCAATTCCATGGGCGAAAAACGCTCTGACACAGACCGGCACTGCCGGAAAAGTCTCCAGGCGGCGGAAATTTAGTTCGGTCTTTTTCGGATTCAAGTTGGCGGCGCGAAGGATCTTCAGCGGCGTCGTGGCAGCTTCTGTTCCAGCAGAGCCGCAAGATCGGCCATGCCGAAAGGCTTGCGGAGTATGGCCGCATCGCCTTCCAGCGCGCGGTCGATCTGTTCGCTTTCGGCATAGCCGGTGACAAAGATGATCGGCATGTTCGGGTGAGACTTGCGCGCGGCGCGCGCCACCTCCGCGCCGTTCATGGTCGGCATCGCATAATCGAGCAGCATCAGATCGGGCTCCTGTTCGCCGAGCCGATCGAGACCCTCCTCGCCGCTGGCCGCCGTCACGACCTTATGTCCCAAATTCTGAAGAATATCGTTGAGGAAGTCGCGGACATCGGGGTCGTCGTCCACCACCAGGATGGAGGCTCCGGCCGGCTGCGATTGGACGACAGCGGGTCGTTCGGTCTTGGCCGTCTCCGACGCCGACCGTTCGTCGCCCGCTACCGATGGCAGCAGGAGATGGACAATTGTCCCTTTGCCGGCTTCGCTTTCGATGCGCAGCGTTCCGCCGGACTGGCGGGCGATGCCGTAGACCTGAGCAAGGCCAAGGCCGGTGCCCTTGCCGGTCGGTTTGGTCGAAAAGAATGGCTCGGTAGCGCGCGCCAGCACTTCCGGCGTCATGCCCGTGCCGGTGTCGGCCACCGACACGCATATATAATCACCCGGCTCCACATCCGGTTCGTCGGACAGAAAAGTTCGGCCGGTCGAAATGGTGAGCGTGCCGCCGTCGGGCATCGCATCACGCGCGTTGATGGCGAGGTTAAGTATCGCATTTTCAAGCTGGTTGGCGTCGCAAATCCCATATCGGCCGTCAGCGCTCAACCGGGTCTCGACCTTCACTTCGCTGCCGATCGTGTGGCTGAGCAGGCTCTTCATTTCCGCGATGACCGAATTCACTTCCACCGGGGCCATGGCGATGCGCTGGATTCGCGAGAAAGCGAGAAGCTGGCCGGTAAGCTTGGCCCCTCGCCGGCTCGATTCCAGCGCGGTTTGCGCGATCCGCTTCAACCTTTCGTCCTCGACACGCGATGCGATGATTTCCAGTCCGCCGAGGATGGGGGTCAGCAAATTGTTGAAATCGTGCGCGATGCCGCCGGTCAATTGTCCGACCGCCTCCATCTTCTGCGCCTGGCGGAGCGCCTCTTCGGCCCTTATCCGTTCGTTCACTTCGGCCTGCAGCCGGTCGAGCGCCGCGCTCAGATCCGCGGTTCTCTCCTCGACCCGCTTTTCGAGGATTTCGTTCATCCCACGAAGCTTGGCCTCGGCCTCCTTGGCCTCGGTGATGTCGTAGGCGACCCCAATGAATCCGATATGACCGCCATGCGCGCCCCAGCGCGGCTGCGAAACCGATCGGAGCCAGCGATATTCGCCTTGCCTGTTGCGGTAGCGGCCCTCCAGTTCGAACGACACAAGCGAGGCCTCGCCAGCCAGCGACTCTTGGACCAGACGTTCATTGTCGTCGGGGTGAATGATCGTCCGCCAGTCGAAATCCACCGCTTCCTCATAGGTCGCGCCCAGGAAATCGACATAGGCGCGGTTCACGAAATTGCGCCGGCGGTCCAGCTGGGTCACCCACATCGGCACCGGTGCCGAATCGGAGATCAGACGAAATCTGTCCTCGCTTTCCCGCATCGCCTGTTCGGCATTATGCCGCTCGGTGACATCCGATCCCTCGACGAAAATGCCGGTGACTTGCGTGCCCTTCCCGTCCGTGATCGGCTGAAAAACGAAATCGAGCAGCCGTTCTTCGGGCTCGCCGCCGGGAAGCCGCTGCAGCCGGATCGATCGTGCTCGCCCCGTGAGCGCCTTGCCGCTTTCATAGACATGGTCGAGCAGGGCGAAGAAATTTTGGTCCTTCAGATCGGGAAAGGCCTCGCGAACGCTTCTTCCGACAAGCTCCCGCGGGCCCACCAGCCGCTGATAGGAAGCGTTGACCATTTCGAAGATATGGTCGGGGCCGGCCACGACCGCCATGAAACCCGGCGCTTCCTGGAACAATTGCCGCAGCCGCTCTTCGTCCACCAGCGGAACCGGAGGGGCGGGGGAATGCGGCATTCATACTCTCCCCAAAATTCGGAAGCGCAGGCAAGAGCTTAGCGCTGAAGCGGCAATCGGGGAAGCCTTGTCCGTGCTAGGGTCGCTCGGCGGACCGCTCCGCCTGGCGCAGCAGCCTGAGTACATTCCCGCTCCAGATCTTTTGAATGTCGATATCGCTAAAGCCTTCGCGGCGCAGCCGGGCGGTGATCTTGGGCAGGAAGGACACGTCCTTCAGGCCCTGCATTCCGCCGCCGCCGTCCCAGTCGGCGCCAAGACCGACATGATCGACGCCCATCAGCCTGATGGAGTGAAGCATACTTTTCATGAAAAGCTCGAAATCGCCGACCGTATAGGGACGCTGAGCATCGAGCGCGGCCTTGTCGGCGACCAGCTTTCGCCGTTCGGCCGGGCTGAGCTCGAGCCAATTTTCCTGGCGGTCCACGATCGCGCTGCGCTCTGGCGAATTATCGTGCCCGACGAGGAACAAGGTGTTGAGCTGCAACACGCCTCCGGCCTTGGCCAGGCGCCGCAGCCGCTCATCGTCGATATTGCGCGGGTGACTGAACAAGGCCTTGGGTCCGGAATGGGACAGGATGATCGGTGTCTTGGACAAGGCCAGCAATTGATCGAACGTGGCGTCCGACGAATGGCTCCCGTCGATCACCATGCCGAGACGGTTCATCTCCTTCACCCATTCGCGGCCAAGCGGGCTGAGACCATTCCAGCGCGCGGTGTCGGTGGTGCTGTCGGCGAATTGATTGTTCTTCGAATGGACGGGGCCCGCCATCCGGACTCCCATATCGTAGAAGGTCTTGAGCAGGCTCAGATCCTCGCCGAGGGGATAAGAGTTTTCGATCGACTGATAGACAATATGCTTTCCAGTCTTGTGGATGCGCTCGGCATCGTCGGCCTTGGTCGCGAAAGCGAGTTTATCGGGATTCTGATGGACGACCCGCTGGATCGCCCGGCCGCGCTGAAGGGCGCCGTCACGCGCCTTTATGTAGCCTTCGGGTGTGAGGGGGCCCTGCGACGTGAAGATGACGAAGAAACCGCCATCGAGGCCGCCCGCCTGCATCCTGGGTATGTCCGTCTGGGTGACGTCCCAATCATATTCGTGCCAGTCGCTGAAATCCCATCCGGGCCGCTCGAAATTTACGGGTGTATCGAGATGGGTGTCGAGAACCAGCATCTCTTCATGCGCCAGCCGGTCCGCCGGACTGACCGGATCATGGGCAAAAGCCGGAGCGGCGAACAGGAGGGGAATAGCGAAAAGGGGGCTGAGGCGCACGAACGATCTCCAAATCTTGGAAGCGCACCATGAAATCGGGCCGCGCTTTAAGCAAGGGCTATGCTGGCTAGTCGATCCGCATCGCTTCGGCCGCCAGCGATTCCGCTTCGATCAGGATCGAATCGTCGGCTGTCCCGGTCGCGGTACGTTCCCGTCCGACGATCACCAACACCGGCACCGCCAGGGGCGACACCCGGTCGAGCTTCACGTGGAGCATAGTACCGGCGGCCCGGTCGAGGAGGTCGGCGAGGCGGCCGACATCGGTCATGCGCTGCCTTGCATCTTGCCACGCGGCGCGGAGCAGCAGGTGATCGGGCTCATAGCGGCGAAGCACGTCGTAGATGAGATCGGTGGAAAAAGTGACCTGCTTGCCCGACTTGCGCTTGCCGGGATGGTGACGCTCGACCAGGCCGCCAATCACCGCCACTTCGCGGAAGGCGCGTTTCAGCAGGTTCGAACCCTGGACCCATTCGACGAATTCATTTTCGAGTATGTCGGCCGAAAAGAGGCTGGCCGGATCCTCGACCGGGTCGAGACTGTAGCAGGCCAAAGCATAATCATTGGAAACGAAGCCAAGGGGGCGGAGACCCGCCGTTTCCATCCGCCGGGTGATCAGCATCCCGAGCGACTGGTGCGCATTCCAGCCTTCGAAGCTGTAGGCGACCATATAATGGCGATGTTCGTGCGGGAACGTTTCGACCAATAACTGATCGGGGTGGGGCAGGACCGACCGATAATCCTGAACCTCCAGCCATTCGCGGACATCGTCCGGGAAGCGCGGCCATTGATCACGGTCATGAAGGAAATGACGGACGCGGTCGGCAAGGTTGGTGCTCATCGCCATGCGCGCGCCGACATAGGTCGGGATCCGGGCGGATTTGGTGGTGGCGCGGACATAAAGGTCGACCCCGTCGATCCGCTCAACTTCCAGCACCAGTCCCGCAAAGAAGAAAGTGTCGCCCGGCGACAGGGTGGAGGCGAAATATTCCTCGACCGTGCCGAGCTTCCGCCCATTGCGGAAACGGACGTCGAGCAGCGGCGCGTCAACGATGATGCCGGCATTCATCCGATGCTGCTGAATGAAGCGGGGATGGGAGACGCGCCAGGTTCCGTCGGGATCGCGGGTCAGCCGCCGGAACCGGTCATAGGCACGGAGCGAGTAGCCGCCATCCTGGATGTAGGCAAGAACCTGACCGAACAATTCCTCTGAAAGCCCGGCATAAGGAGCGGACGAACGCACCTCGTCCAGCATATCCGCTTCACGAAAAGGGGCTGCACAGGCGCCGGCCATGATGTGTTGGGCGAGCACGTCGAGAGCGCCGGCGCGAAAGATTTCGGGGTCCAGTTCGCCCTCGCCGATCGCATCCAGCGCGGCGCGCGCCTCCAGATATTCGAAGCGATTGCCGGGAACCAGGATCGCCTCGCTCGGCTCGTCCAGCCGGTGATTGGCGCGGCCGATCCGCTGCAGCAGCCGCGACGATCCCTTGGGCGCGCCCATCTGGATCACCAGGTCGACATTGCCCCAATCGACGCCGAGGTCGAGGCTGGCGGTGCAGACCAGGCCCCGCAGCCGCCCTTCGGCCATCGCCTTTTCAACCTTCCGCCGCGCATCGATCGACAGCGATCCGTGATGGACACCGATCGGCAAATGCTCGTCATTGACCGTCCAGAGATCCTGGAAGATCAGTTCGGCTAAACTACGGGTGTTGCAGAAAATGAGCGTGGTCTGGTGCCGCTCGATTTCCCGCATCACGTGCTCGGCCGCCCAGCGGCCCGAATGGCCGGACCAGGGGATGCGATCGTCTTCGGGAAGCATGATCGAGATTTCGGCGTCGGCGCCCGGATCGCCGATCACCACATCGACCGTCTCCGTATCGCCATGCGGCGCGAGCCAGCCCTGATAGGCTTCGGGATCCGAGACGGTGGCCGATAGCGCCACCCGGCGCATTTGCGGCGCGAGGCGCTGCAGTCTGGCCATGGCCAGGGACAGGAGGTCGCCCCTTTTACCGGCGGCGAAGGCATGGACTTCGTCGATCACGATCGTGCGCAGATCCCGGAACATCCGGAAGCTGTCTTCATGGCTGAGCAGCAGGCTGAGGGATTCCGGAGTGGTGAGCAGTATCTGCGGCGGCCTTACCCGCTGCCGCGCCTTGCGGTCGGCGGGCGTGTCACCGGTGCGTGTCTCGACCCGTATCGGAAGGCCCATTTCCTCGATCGGAGTAAGGAGGTTGCGCTGCACATCGACCGCCAGCGCCTTCAAGGGCGAGACGTAGAGCGTGTGCAATCCGTCGCTCGGCTGCTCGATCAGTTCGGCCAGGCTGGCGAGAAAGCCGGCCAGGGTCTTGCCGGCGCCGGTTGGCGCCACCAGCAGCGCATTGCGCCCGGCGCGCGCTGCCGCCAGCATTTCATACTGGTGGCGCCGGGGTTGCCAGCCTTTCGCTTCGAACCATTGCAGAATGACGGCCGGAAGGCCTCCCGTATCCGCCTTTGTCATCGGGCCGCTTGACCGCCCGAATCAGCTTCAAGGCCGAAAACAGCTTTAGGGAACGCCTTCATCTTCGCCGCGATGGGCCCGATCTTCCTCGCGGTAAAGTTCGCGCGTCGCCTGCTCGGTTTCCTCGATCGACGAGCGCGAGCCGCGGTTCCTGAGGACCGCCCAGGCGAGCACAGCGATCAGCAATAAGGGGCCGACGATCGTAATGATGCTCCATAAGGGGCCACTTGCATCCACGCTGACGATCCTCCTTGCATTGGCGCCGCGAAAGTTTGGAACCGCCGAGCCTGTTCGCCCATATAGCTCCCGATGGCCCGTCTCGGTTCCTGGATCGAGCCTTTTCCCGAAGGCATTTACGTCAAGCCCGCTGACGCGTGGATCGACCCGTCGCAGCCCAAGGCCCGCGCGCTCGTCACCCACGGCCATGCGGATCATGCCCGCGGCGGTCATGAAAATGTCTGGGCCACGCCCGAAACTCTGGCGATCATGGAATGCCGCTACGGTCCCCAGAAAGGGATCCCCGTCGCTTATGGAGAGAGCCTGCGGCTGGGTGAAGTGGAGATCAGTTTCGTCCCTGCCGGCCATGTGCTCGGATCGGCGCAGATCGTCATGGACCATAAGGGCGAACGGATCGTCGTTTCGGGCGATTATAAAAGGCGGCCCGATCCGACCTGCGCGCCGTTCGAGCCGGTCCCGTGCGACATCTTCATCACCGAAGCGACCTTTGGCTTGCCGGTATTTCGGCATCCGGAGACCGCCAGCGAGATCGACCGGTTATTGCTGCGGCTGCATGAAAATCCCGACCGTTGCGTGCTGGTCGGCGCTTACGCCCTGGGGAAGGCGCAGCGCGTAATCATGGAATTGCGTGGCCGGGGGCATCACGATCCCATCTATATCCACGGGGCTCTGCAGCGTTTGTGCGAACTTTATGCCGAACATGGGGTCCCGCTTGGTGAGCTTCGTCCCACGACGGAGGCGAAGAAGGAGGAATTGAAAGGCAGGATCGTGCTCGCGCCTCCCGGCGCGCTCAACGACCGCTGGTCGCGCCGCCTGCCCGACCCGATCACCGCCATGGCTTCGGGCTGGATGCGAGTCCGGCAACGCGCCCGTCAGCGCAACGTCGAACTACCTTTGATCCTGTCGGACCATGCCGATTGGGACGAACTAACCCGGACCATAACCGAACTGGCGCCACGCGAAGTGTGGGTCACCCACGGCCGTGAGGAGGCTCTGATCCACTGGTGCATGACCCGCCAGATCAAGGCGCGTGAATTGAACCTGGTCGGCTATGAAGACGAGGATGATTAAAAATTAGTGGCCCGCCTGCGGCCCGCGTGTGAGGCCCGACAAGGCCAGTTGCTCGTCAATCTGGTCCATTAGCCGATCGAGGCCCTGCTGATCCTTGGCTTCGGCCCGCGCGACCAGCACATCCTGGGTGTTGGACGCACGCAGCAGCCACCAGCCATCGGCCGTATTCACGCGCGCACCATCCGTGTCGTTCACCTGCGCGCCGCTTTGGGCCAGCCGCGCCAGCACTTCCTGCACGACCGGGAATTTGCGGGCCTCGTCCACCTGGAATCGCATTTCGGGTGTGTTGACCATAGGGGGCATGGCGGAGCGCAGGTCGGTCAAGGAACCGCCGAGGCGGCTCACCGCGCGGATCAGCCTGACCGCGGCATAAAGCGCGTCGTCATAACCATAATAATCATGCGCGAAGAAGATATGCCCGCTCATTTCGCCGGCCAGGGGGGCGCCGGTTTCCTTCATCTTGGTCTTGATCAGGCTATGGCCGGTTTTCCACATCAGCGGTTTTCCGCCGAGCTCCGCAATCCGATCGTAAAGCGCCTGGCTGGCCTTGACGTCGGCGATGATCGTTGCGCCCGGCACATCCTCCAGCACCGGCTGGGCCAGGATCGACAGCAATTGATCGCCCCAGACCACGCGGCCGTCACCATCCACCGCGCCGATCCGGTCGCCGTCGCCGTCGAATGCGAGCCCGAAATCCAGGCCCTTTTCCGCCACCAGCCGCTTCAGATCCTCGAGGTTCTTTTCTTCGGTCGGATCGGGATGGTGATTGGGAAAAGCGCTATCGACGTCGGTGTAGAGCAAATGATGTTCGCCAGGCAGCAGAGAAGTCAATTTCTCGATCGCCGGCCCGGCGGCGCCGTTCCCGGCGTCCCAGCCGATACGAAAGCCGCTTCCGTCGAAATTCTGGAGCAGCCGCGTCACGTAGCGGTCCATCATGTCTTCATCGCTGGAACCGCCGCTTCCTTCGTCCCAATCACCGGCAGCGGCCATGGCGCCCAGTTTCTGGATGTCCTGACCGAAGAAGGCGCTGCCGAACATCACCATCTTGAAGCCGTTATAATTGGCCGGGTTGTGGCTGCCGGTGATCATGATGCCGCCGTCCACATCCAGTACGGCTTCGGCATAATAGAGCATCGGCGTCGGCCCGAGGCCGACCCGCACGACGTCACAGCCGCTTTCATTGAGGCCCCTGATCAACGCGTTTTCCAGGATAGGAGAACTTTCGCGGCCGTCAAACCCGACTGCCACCCTGCCGCCTGCGCCGCGCTTCACCAGGGTCGCGAAGCCGCGCCCGATCGCATAGGCGTCGGCCTCGCTCAGCGTTTTCCCCACGATCCCGCGAATGTCATATTCGCGCAAAGAGGTCGGGTCGAAACGATGGCTCATTACTATCTCCGTGACTGAAAGATTGGCGTACTTAAGACGCGCGGGGCGTGTGGCGGTTCATTTCGGCGACCAAAGTATCGCGCGCCACGTTGACCCGGTTGGCAAGCTCGGCCGATCCGCCCGCATCGGGATGCACCTTGGTGATCAGCCGGCGATGCGCGGCGCGTATCTCCACCAGGCTGGCCCCCTCGCCCACCCCGAGCAAGGCGCGGGCGTCGGCGACGTTCATCATCGAAGACCGGTTCTGCGTCCGGCGCCAGGCGGCCCAGAGCAAGGAACCGCCCATCAGAAGCGCGCCGGGAATCATCCTTCCGGTGGTCAGCAGACGCAGGCCGAGCAGGAAGAGCAGGCCCGCCACCGCATCTTCATAAGTGAGGCCCTTCAGCCGTCCCGTCCACCACGCCCAGCCGGCCGCGGCGAGAATGAGCAGGATGACGACGCCTGGCATTTCAGCCTGTCGCGGCGCGGGGTTTAGGGGCGGCTTCTTCTTCTGCGGGAAGGCCGAAGCCAGCGATCATTTCGCGCAATTCCTGGCGCGCGGCGATGTGGCTGAGCCCGACATCGCCGATCTGCGCCAGATCGAGCAGGGTCAGGCCCTTGGGAAAAAGCTCTCGGTAGATGACCCGCTCGCCCAGGCCGGGAATGACCCGGAAACCGACACGGCGCGACAATTCGTCGAGCGCCGTGCCGACCCGGCGCATGTTTCGGGCCTCGATATGCTGAAGGCGGTTTCGAAGCACGACCCAGTCGACGCTGGCGCCGGTCGTCTTGGCCCGCTGCGTACGGCTGTTCCAGACCAGTTCGGCATAGAAGCTTGGCCGGCGGACCTTATAGGTTTCGGGATCGACTTCACCGATCAGGTCGAGGTCGACGAAGCTGTCATTGATCGGGGTGACCAATATGTCGGCACGAAGCATTGCGGCGCGGGCATAAACGTCGTCGCGGCCCGGAGTGTCGATCACCACGACATCGACATTGGCAGCGAGACGATCGAGCTGCGTGTCGAGATCCTCGCCTTTGGCCGGATCGAAGGTCTCGTAGATCGGCATCGGCAGCGAAATTCCGGTTCGCTTGATCGTCTCGGCACGATTGTCGAGATAACGGCCCAGCGTCCGCTGCCGCGTGTCGAGATCGATCGCGGCTACGCGGCGGCCGGCGGCAGCGAGCGCTACCGCGCTGTGCACCGCCGTGGTGGATTTGCCGGTCCCGCCCTTTTCGTTGGCAAACGTGATGAAATGCGGCGCCGCGCCAGCCATGATCCCTACCTTGCCCCCCTCTTGATCTTGCCCCCACCAGCCCGCAAAGCGCGGGTCCAGAAGGTTCACGAAGCTGTATCGGAGGCGCTTTCGCCGTGCAAATAATCCGTGACCTGCCCGCGCTCCGCAAAGCCGTGGCAGGATTGAAAAAAGAATGCGGCAAGCTTGCTTTCGTGCCGACCATGGGCGCGCTGCACGCGGGACATATGGCGCTGATCGCCGAGGCCGGGCGCAAGGCCGATCATGTCGTCGCCTCGATCTTCGTGAATCCGACCCAATTCGCCCTCAATGAGGATTTCAGCACTTACCCCCGGCGCGAGGCGGAAGACATGCATATGCTGGAAAAGGGCGGCTGCGCCCTGCTCTGGGCCCCCGATGTCGAGACGATGTATCCCCCCGGCCATTCGACCACAATCAATGTCACCGGGGTTTCCGACGGATTGGACGGCGCCGCACGGCCCGGCCATTTCACCGGTGTTGCCACCATCGTCTATACCCTGCTCAACCAGGTTCAGCCCGACATCGCCTTGTTCGGCGAAAAGGATTTCCAGCAGCTCGCCGTGATCCGCCGGATGGTGCGGGACATGGATTTGCCAGTGGAGATTGATGGCGTCCCGACCCAGCGCGACGCCGACGGAATCGCCTTGTCTTCGCGCAATATCTATCTGAGCAAGGAGCAGAGGATCGCAGCGCGCGCGCTTCCGCGGGCGCTCGGCGAAGCGGCCAAGGCGATCCAGGAAGGCGGCGACATCCGCGAACATACCGAGCGCGCGACGGACACGCTACGCCGGGCAGGCTTCGATCCGATCGACTATGTCGCTGTGTGCGATGCCGAGACGCTTGAGTCCCTTACCAGTCTCACCCGCCCCGCCCGGATCCTCGCGGCAGCGCGGATCGGGCAAACGCGGCTGATCGATAATTTGCCGGTCATTCCCTCTGTCTGAAGATTCCTCACCCGGCTGTTAACCATTTCTTTAAAGGGATGGGTCGAAACAGATCCCACAAGAACAGAAGGGATGTTTCATGGGTCACTCGATCAAACAAGCGGTCTTCCTGATGGAAAGCCGGATCGCAGACGCCGCCGACGGCGATGCCGACGCACTCTATGAACTGGGGGTCGCTTATTCGACCGGGGCCGAAGGGGCCGACGTCGATCTGATCGAGGCGCATAAATGGTTCAACCTGGCAGCCTTGGGCGGCGACAGCCGCGGCCAGGAGAGCCGGGCCGAACTCGCTGATTATATGAGCGCGCGTGAAATCGCCGAAGCCCAGCGCCAGGCCCGGGCCTGGCTGTCCGCGACAATAAGCCAGGCGGCCTAGGCCTTTTTGAAGGGCGTGAAGTCGGCCAGATAATCGATCTCTTGCGCCACAGCTTGGCGTTCCGCCTCCAGGAATTCTGCCACGGCGCGCCGGAAGGCCGGATCGGGAATATGATGCGCGGACCAGGTCGGCACCGGGCGGTAGCCGCGGCTCAACTTATGCTCCCCCTGCGCCCCTGCCTCGACCCGGCTCAATCCGCGAGTGATCGCGATCTCGATCGCCTGATAATAGCTTAATTCGAAATGGAGGAAGGGCACTTCCTCGATACACCCCCAGTAACGGCCATAGAGGGCGTCGCTGCCGATGAGGTTTAGCGCTCCTGCGATCGGAACGCCGTCGCGCCTGGCGAGCACCAGCAGCACGCGATCGGCCAACCGCTCCCCCAGCAACGAAAAGAAACGCCGCGTGAGATAGGGTCGCCCCCATTTGCGTGCCCCGGTATCCTGGTAAAATTCCCAGAAAGCGTCCCAATGCGCTTCGGTCAGTGCCGATCCGGAAACATGCTCGACCGCCAGCCCCTCCAGTGCCGCGGCCCGCTCCTTCTTTATCGCCTTGCGCTTGCGCGAAGAAAGCGAGGCCAGAAAATCGTCGAACGAGGAATAGCCGTCATTCTGCCAATGGAACTGCCGGTCGATCCGGATCAGCCAGCCGGCGCGTTCGAACAGGGCGACTTCCGCTTCGGCGATGAAAGTGGCGTGGGCCGAAGACAGCCCTTCCTTTCGGACAATGGCTTCCGCCGCCGCGATCAGACCCGAAGCGAAGGCGGTGTCGGCGGTGAGCAGCCGGCGCCCGGTGACAGGAGTGAAGGGAACCGCGATCTGCAACTTGGGATAATAGGACCCGCCAGCCCGCTCATAAGCCTCCGCCCAGGCATGATCGAACACATATTCGCCCGCGCTATGGCTTTTGGCATAAGCCGGCATGATCGCCGCCGGGCGTCCGTCGCGGCCGTCGATCACGATCGGCAGAGGCTGCCACCCGGCCCCGGGTGCCGCACTGCCCGATTCCTCGAGTGCCGACAGAAAGGCGTGGCTGAGAAATGGATTGTCCGCGCCGGCGCATCGGTCCCAATCTTCGGCGGCAAGGCTTGCGGCGCCCGGCGCGATCCGGGCGATTATCTCCCCGTCGCTCATCGGCCGGTCGGCGCGGCTTTTTGCGGCAATTCGTGGATCATCTGGTCGGCATAGGCCGAGGCGGCCTCTTCGTCCCGCCGGTTGCTTATGGTCCAGGTGACCAGGGGCAGGCCTCGCGCGCGCGTCGCCGCCGCGAAAGGCGAAGGGAGATCGCGTATGTCGTAGGCCAGGAAATCGGTGCCGGATCGCCACAAGGACAAATGGCGCTCGATCCGCCCCCTGATGCGGCCTTTGTCCTTTTCGGTCACCACCAGACCGCGCACGATGTGCGGCGCGTTAATGGCGAACCAGCGGCCGACCTCGGGGTTGAACGACATGATCGCGGCTTGCCCCGAATATCGGCGCAGCCTGTCTTCGATATCGCGGCACAGGGCCGACGTCTTGCCCCGGGGCGCCTTCACTTCGATCAGCAAGGCGCAGCGCCCGCCGATCAGCGTCAGGACCTCTTCCAGATCAGGAACGGTCTCTTCGCTATTCTCGAGCCTGATTCGCCGGAGATCGGACCAATCCTTGTCCACCACCCGGCCCTCGGCCTCGGTCAGCCGGCCAAGCGACGCATCGTGAATGACGATGGCCCGGCCATCGCGGCTCATCTGGACGTCCAGCTCGATCCCGAATCCGGCGGCGATCGCAGCCTCGAAGGCGGCACGGCTATTCTCCAGCCGGCCCGGCCCGTGCAGGCCGCGATGCGCATAAGGGCTTGCCGTCAGCCAGGCGGGCGAGCTGGGCGTGTCAGACCTGCTTGATGGCGACGATCGCATCAATCTCGACGGCCGCGCCCAGCGGCAGAACCGGGACGCCCACGGCGCTTCGGGCATGACGTCCAGCTTCGCCGAACACCTGCTCCATCAAATCCGACGCGCCATTGGCGACTTTCGGCTGATCGGTGAAGTCGGGAGCGCTACTGATGAATACGCCGAGCTTCACGATACGTTCGACGCGGTCGAGCGACCCCAGGGCCTTGTTGATCTGCGCGAGCAGCATGATCCCGCAAAGGCGCGCCGCCTTCTGGCCGGCTTCCAGATCCCGGTCTTCGCCGAGACGTCCGGTCATCACCTGGCCCTCACTGAACGGAAGTTGCCCCGAAATATAGAGCAGCCCGCCGGCCTCGACGGCCGGGACGTAGGAAGCGACCGGCGCGGCCGGTTCGGGAAGAGTGATGCCTGCTTGGGTAAGGCGGTCCTGGATGCTGTCGGTCATGCGGATGGCGTAAGCACTTGCCGGCGAGGAAGGTCAAGCCTTGGCGGTGAGGCCGGAGAGGCGATCCAGGATCCACGGCAGGGCCTCGCTCCAATCATCGATCCGGGCATCGGCATGAGTGGCCTGCGGAACATTGGGCGCGAGGCTCGGCTCGCTGATCATATGGAGCCGCCACACTGAAGCGGCGTGTTTCGCCACTGATTCGTGGTGCATGGCGAGGTCATCGATGAAGATCGCGGCGCTCGGTTGATATTCTTCCAGCAGCCGCGCCACCGGGCGGCCCTTGCCGCCCTGGTTGCAGACCACCCGGTGGCTGATGCCATGCGCATCGAGCTGCGCCACCCGATCCGCATGACAATGTTCGCCAAGGTTGGTGAGGATGACGATGTCAGCCACGGCTCCGATCCGGGCCAGCGCCTCCGCGGCATGGGGCACCAGCGTCTGGCGATGCATCTCGGTCGCGAAGAAGCCGTCGAGCAAGGGCCACATTTCCTCGCGCGAGAGCGGCGCCGGATCGCCGCGCCGGCGCATCGATGCCGAAAAATCGCCGCCATCGGGCGCGAAGTCGATTTGATGCGCCTCACCCAGCCAGGCGCCGAAATGGGAGACCATGTGCAGGATGACTTCGTCGCAATCGCTGATCAGCAATGGCCTCGTCATCGTTCGAGCTGCTCCCGAGCATCGACCAGCCGGACGGGCGTTACACCCAGCGCCTCGGCGCAGGCGATGAGGTCGGGCTCGTGCGCCTCGAGAAACCGCAATATCGCGGCCAGCAAGGCTTCTTCGCCAAGGCGCGCGCGCAGATCGTCGGGGTTAAGCCCAGTCAACGCGAGCAACCGTTCGGCCCGGCCGGTATCGCGAAGCGTCCAGCCGAGTGCCGCCAGCGCCAGGGCCTGCGGCCCATGGTTTGTTTCATTAAGACTCATCGCCTAAGATGCCGCCACAACCTAAAGGCTTTCGCGTGGCGAATAAAATCCTTGTTGTCGAGGACAACGAACTCAATTTGAAGCTCTTCTGCGACCTGCTTCGCGCCCATGGCTATGAAGCGGAGCCGGTCAGAGACGGCCGCGAAGCGGTCGAACGCACGCGCGCGTTCGATCCCGACCTCATCATCATGGATATCCAGATGCCGCATATCAGCGGACTGGAGCTGATCGAGCAGCTCAAATCGGACGACGCGCTAAAGTCGATTCCGGTGATGGCGGTAACCGCTTATGCGGCGAAGGGCGACGAGGAACGAATCCGGGATGCCGGCGCCGAGGGTTATGTCTCGAAGCCGATCTCGCTGATGAAATTCGTCGAATCGGTGGGCGCGCTGTTGAAGCCCGAACCGGGCCCCTGATCAAATCCCGCAAGAAGCGGGAGCGGCTTATTTGATCTTCGCTTCCTTGAATTCCACATGCTTGCGCACGACCGGATCATATTTCCGGAAGGTCATCTTCTCGGTAATGTTCCGGGGATTTTTCTTGGTCACGTAGAAAAAGCCAGTGTCGGCGGTGCTGACGAGCTTGATCTTCACGGTTGCTGGCTTGGCCATGGCAGCCTCTGTTAAATGGTTTGTCGCGAAAAATAAAAGCGGCGTCGCCGCCGCTCATATGCGCGCCTGCCTCTGCCTTCATCGCCCCTTCCTGTCAAGGCCGCGCCCTTTACCAACGCGTAACGCTTTTGGCGCATATCAGGGAAACCGGGGTAGCGGGGGGACGATCATGCGGTTCAGATCTTATTATTCAGAGAGCTTTCCCTGGGGAAGCCTTGCGGTGCTTGGGCTCTATTTCACAACGCTGACCGCCTTCGCCTGATCGGACGTCTGGTTCAGCGGCCTAAAAGATAAAGTCCAATATTCCGAACACGACCATCAACGCTATCCCGATAGCGGCTATCGCTAGGCAACCGATCGCTCTTATCATCAGACCCTCCTGAACCTTTTGGGTTCAACAAGGATCGGGCCATGACGTTCCGGCAGCACCCAGGGAGCCACATCGCCCCGATATCGTTACGGCGATAATGCGCGAATTTTCCCAGCTTCTCGACGGCCTCGTCTACACGCGTTCGCGCAACGCCAAGCTGAAGCTGATTGGCGACTATCTGAAGCGCACGCCAGACCCCGACCGCGGATATGCGCTCGCTGCCCTGACCGGGGAGCTTGACCTGCCCGCGGTCAAGGCGGCCACGATCCGGGGCATCACCGAAGAGCGCGTCGATCCCATCCTGCTTCATATGAGCCGTGATTATGTCGGCGACCTTGCCGAAACCGTGTCCCTGCTCTGGCCCAAGCGGATCGACCAGCCGGCGGACATGGATGACGGCACCTTGCGCCTGTCCAATATCGTCGAGCGGCTGGCCAGTCTCGGCCGCTCCGAAGCGCCCCAGGCGCTGGCCGACATGCTCGATCATCTGGATGCGAGCGGCCGCTATGCGCTGCTGAAACTTGCTACCGGCGCCTTGCGGATCGGGGTTTCCGCGCGCCTCGCCAAGCTGGCGCTCGCGCAGGCATTCGACCTCGATGTCGATGCGGTGGAAGAGGTCTGGCACGGTATCGGGGTGCCTTATGCGCCTCTGTTTGACTGGGCCGAAGGCAGAGGCGAACAACCGACCGCCAGAGACGTGCCGGTCTTTCGGCCGTTCATGCTCGCCCACCCGCTCGACGATTTGCGAGTCTCCCTCGCCGAATATGCGGCCGAATGGAAATGGGACGGAATCCGAGTGCAGATCGTGCGCGTCGGCGGCGAGACGCGACTCTACAGCCGGGCCGGCGACGATATCACCCGCAGCTTTCCCGACGTCGCGGCGGCCTTCGAATCCGAAGGCGTGGTCGATGGCGAATTGCTGGTGAAAGGCGAGGCCCAGGGAGCGGAGCAACATGGCGGTGGCGCAGCAAGCTTCAACGCGCTGCAGCAGCGGCTCGGGCGCAAGACCGTATCCCCGAAAATGCTGGGTGATTATCCGGCATTCGTGCGGCTTTACGATATTCTGATCGACGGGGCCGAAGATGTTCGGATGCTGCCCTGGCGGGAGCGGCGGGCAAGGCTCGAAGCTTTCGTCCCGCGCCTCGATCCCGAACGCTTCGATCTTTCTTCGCTGATCGAGGCAGCGGATTTCGATCAGTTGGAGGAGATACGGGCGGGATCGCGCGACGCCGCGATCGAAGGGGTAATGCTGAAGCGCCGCGACAGTCCCTATGTGCCGGGTCGGAAGACCGGCCATTGGTATAAATGGAAGCGTGATCCGCTGAATGCCGACTGCGTCCTGATGTACGCCCAGCGCGGCAGCGGCAAGCGTTCCTCTTATTATTCGGATTTCACCTTTGGCTGCTGGAACGCGGAGGACGAACTGCTTCCCGTCGGCAAGGCATATTTCGGATTTACCGACGAAGAACTGATGTGGCTCGACCGGTTCGTGCGCAACCACACGGTGCAGCGTTTCGGCCCGGTGCGGGAGGTAGAAAAGACACTGGTGCTCGAAGTGGCGTTCGATTCGATCAACAACAGCAAGCGCCATAAATCCGGCCTGGCCATGCGCTTTCCAAGGATCTCGCGTATCAGGAAGGACAAGCCGGCCGCCGAAGCCGACCGGATCGAGACGCTGGAAAAAATGGTGAACTGAAGCCTTAGGCGGCGACCACCTGGCGCGAGGCGGCCATCGGCCTATCGCCGGCCATCACCAAGGCTTCATATTTTTCGGCGAGCTCGAGGTGACGAGCTCTGGCTTCCGGAGTCACCGAACGTCTCGCCGCGAGCATCTCTGCCGCAGCCCGTCTCCGGAAGTACCTCAAGTCACTTTCCATCGAGCCCCCTCGGTGTAAAAGCCTGCCTTTTCGTAGCGTAACCGTAATAAGGCCGTCAAGTTGACCAAGAATTAACCCGGAAATGCGGTAATTCCGCAAAGAAAAGCCCGGCTCGCTCTTATCGAACGGCCGGGCTTTCTGTTTGCCGACTCGGCCGAGTCGTCGTTACTGAACCGGCTGAAGATTCACCGCTGCCGTCTTGCCGCGGCGATCGACTTCAAGCTCGAACTCCAGACGATCGCCTTCGTTGAGGCTGACCATTCCGGCGCGTTCGACCGCCGAAATATGGACGAACGCGTCCGGCTGTCCGTCGTCGCGGCTGATGAAGCCGAAGCCCTTCATCGCGTTGAAGAACTTGACCGTGCCTGATGCCTTTTCGCCGGTCAGCTGACGCTGAGGCCCACCGGCACCACCGCCGCCACCGAAGCCGCCGCCGTCACGATCCTCGCGAGGAGCGCGATCCTCGACCGGGAGCGGATCGCCCTCGATCTTGAGGTCGGTTGCCGAAATCCGTCCGCCGCGATCCACCAGGGTGAATCCCAGCGGTTGGCCTTCGGCCAGACCGGTAAGGCCGGCTTGCTCGACAGCGGAAATGTGAACGAACACATCCTCGCCGCCATCGTCGCGGACGACGAAGCCGAAACCCTTTTGGGCGTTGAAGAATTTTACGACGCCTTTGCCTTCGCCAACGACCTGGGGAGGCATGCCGCCGCCGCGTGGGCCGCCGAAGCCGCCACCAGCGCCACCGCCTGCGCCACCGCCGCCGCGATAGCCGCCACCGCCGCCGCCGCCGTATGGCGCACGATCGCCACCGCCGAAGCCGCCGCGGTCGCCATAATTGCCTCCGCCGCCGCCACCGCCATATGGCGCCCGATCGCCACCGCCGAAGCCGCCGCGATCACCAAAGCTGGGAGTGAAATTGTCCTCGCCGAAACCGTCGCGCTTGTCTCTGCCGCGCCCGCCGCGATCCCCACGGCGCCCTTTATCAAAACTCATGCCTTCAAAGTCTTTCCCGCGCCCGTAACCCTGTCAAACCACCGCGCTGGGCTGAACGCGCAAACGGCCCTGGCGCGTTGAAAAAAATGGCGCACCGCCGAATCTCATAGCTTAATTTTCGACTTCGGGCGACTCTCTTTCAGCGTAGCGGCCCAAGCGCGCTATCCGCAACGTCGGCGCTGCAGGAATCGGCCGTCAATGTTTGCGGGCGAATCGGTGATGTATCGCCACGATCAGCGCGCCCAACACTAGTCCCGCAATCCCCGATCCGATGGCTCCGATGGTCCATGTGACGGCGCCTTTCATCGCCGGCACGGCATGGCCGCCCGCTTCCGCCAGGTCGTGGATGAAATGGGCGAGTCCCGACAAACCAAAGCTTTCGAGACCGTGCACCACAATGCCCCCGCCTACCCAGATCATTGCCGCAATCCCAATCACCGACAAAGCCGACATCAGCCGGGGCATCAGATGCACCAGTCCCCGCCCCAAGGCGCGGGAAGCGGCGTTCCGGCGCTGCGCCAGATGAAACCCGATATCGTCCATTTTGACGATCAAGCCGACCAACCCATAAACACCGATGGTGATCGCCACGGCGACTATGGCCAGGATCGCGGAGCGCGTTATGAACGGCTCGGTCGCCACTTCGGCAAGCGCGATGGCCATGATTTCGGCCGAGAGGATAAAATCGGTCCATACCGCGCCTGCGACCATTTCCCGTTCATGGCCTTCGCTGCCAAGCTCCGCCGCGTCTTCCGCCAGGCTATGCTTCCCGCCGGAAATGGATTCCCACACTTTCTCGGCGCCTTCGAAACACAGATAAGCGCCGCCTACCATCAGCAACGGCGTTATCGCCCAGGGAAGAAGAGCGCTCAGTGCCAGTGCCACGGGCAGGATGATGAGCAGCTTGTTCTTGAGCGATCCCTTCGCGATTCGGGCGATGATCGGCAATTCGCGGTCCGGAGTGAACCCGGTGACATAGCGCGGCGTAACGGCAGTATCGTCGACCACGACCCCGGCCGCCTTCATTCCCGCACGACCTGCGGCAGCGCCGATATCATCGATGGAGGCGGCGGCAAGCTTGGTGATGGCCGCGACATCGTCGAGCAGGGCGGCAAGGCCGGAAGGCATGAAGGTTCAACTCCTTGAGGACGTTCCCCTGTTAAAAGGAGACGCGAAGCGATCAAGCGCGCATTGAGCCTCCCTGCGCTTTATCCTAAGGGATGGCGCATGAGCGTTCATTTTCATGAAGAAGACCTGCCCGAAGGCGTACTGGCCCCCGGGCCTCTCGCCGTCGATACCGAGACAATGGGCCTGCAACTGGGCCGCGACCGATTATGCGTGGTGCAGATTTCGGACGGGCGCGGCGATGAGCATCTGGTCCGCTTCGGCCGGGGGAGCGATTATGCGGCCCCCAATCTGAAAGCCGTGCTCGCCGATCCGGATCGCCTCAAACTCTATCATTTCGGTCGCTTCGACCTGGCTTCGATCCGCGCCTATCTGGGCGTGATGGCGGAGCCGGTATATTGCACCAAGACCGCATCGCGCCTGATCCGAACCTATACCGACCGGCATGGCCTGAAGGATCTGGTCAAGGATCTGCTCGGCACCGAAATTTCCAAGCAGCAGCAGACCTCGGACTGGGGAGCCGCCGAGCTCAGCGACGCGCAGAAGGAGTATGCCGCTTCGGACGTTCGCTATTTGCACGCGCTGAAGCAAAAACTGGACGAACGGCTGGAGCGCGAAGGACGGATGCGCCTGGCCCAGGCCTGTTTCGATTTCCTCCCCCATCGGGCTTTGCTCGATCTCGCGGGCTGGCCGGAGGTCGACATTTTCGCCCATGCCTGAGCATTCGATATCCAGACTGGCCAATGTCTGAGCTGGCGGCGCGCGAACGGATCGTGAAACGCAGCTGGGCATCGCCTGGGGGCGTGCATGACGCGGTCATCCAGTCGCTCAAGATCGTGCTTCCCGTGCTGATAGGGCTGCTTACCGCCTATCTCGCCTTGGCCCCGCTTTCGAAAACGCGCGAGATCAGCTTCATTCTCGACAAGAACAAGGTCGCGGTGGCGAAAGAGCGGATGCGCGTCCGCTCCGCCAGCTATCAGGGACAGGATAATCGCGGACGGCCCTTCACGATCGAGGCCGACACCGCGGTCCAGGCGACTTCGCGCGATCCGATCGTAGACATCGTCGGAATGGCCGCGCGGATCGAGCTTGGCGACGGACCCGCGACGTTGCAGGCGGAGCGCGGACGCTATGACCTGGAGGGCGAGACCGTCGATGTGATCGGCCCGATCCTGTTCAACGCCCATGACGGCTATCGGCTCGAAACGCGCGATGTCGCGGTGAACCTCAACGACCGGACGCTGACCAGCAATGGCCGGGTCGAGGGTCGCATGAAGCTCGGCCGCTTCACCGCCGACCGCATGACCGCCAATCTTCCCGAGCGCCGGGTCGTGCTTACCGGCCGCGCGCGCTTGTATATCGTGCAAGGCGGCATCAGATGAGGGGCATGAACAAAGCCGCTTTCGCTGCCGCGACAGGAGTCGCTTCCCTGTCCGCTCTCGCGGTTTCCCCGGCGATCGGTCAAAGCCCGCCGTCCGCATTGCAGGGACATAATACCAATGCCCCGGTTACCGTGGCTTCCGACAGGATCGAAGTGCAGGATCGCGCCGACCGCGCGATATTTTCCGGCAATGTGGTGGCCACCCAATCCGACCTGACGCTGAACGCCGCGCGGATCACGGTCGCCTACACCAACAGGCAAGGTATCCAGATCGAACGTCTGGACGCGAGCGGCGGTGTGACGGTGCGAAGTCCGTCGGAAACGGCCCGCGGGCAATTTGCCGTTTACGACCTCAACAACCGGCTGATCACGCTGGTCGGCGGCGTCACCCTGACCCGGGGCGCCTCGCGCGTCAGCGGCGGACGGCTGGTGATAGACCTCAGCACCGGCCGCGCCGTGATGGACGGCGCCGGGCCGCCGGGCACCAGCAGCCAAAGCGGGCGCGTCACCGGCACTTTCACCGTGCCACAGCGTAGCAATTGAGAAGCAGCGGTCTACCGCAAACATAAGCCCTTAGCGTCGATCGGTACTGGACTTGCCGACCAAGTCATGCAGGAATCCTGCCAATTCGGGCATAAGGACGCTTCGCCCGAACGATTGGCTGTGATAGCGGAGCCCGGATGAACGACGCGACCCTCATCGACCAGCCTTCGAATGCCTCGGCGCTCGGCGAAATCTCACGCGGGCTTTCGGTGGTATCGATCGCCAAATCCTATGACCGCAAATCGGTCCTGAAGGACGTGTCGCTCGGCCTCGACCGCGGCGAAGTCGTCGGCCTGCTCGGCCCCAACGGCGCGGGCAAGACGACCTGCTTCTATTCGATCATGGGCCTGGTGAAGCCTGACAGCGGCCGCATCCTGCTCGACGGCAAGGATATTACCGGCCTTCCCATGTACCGCCGCGCGGTGCTGGGTATCGGTTACCTGCCGCAGGAAACATCGATCTTCAGGGGCCTCACCGTCTCGCAGAACATCATGGCGGTGCTGGAGGTGGCTGAGCCCGACCGCGAGGTGCGGGAGCAAAGGCTGGAACAGTTGCTCGACGAATTCAGCATCGGCCGATTGCGCGATTCGCCGGCCATGGCGCTTTCGGGCGGCGAGCGGCGCCGATGTGAGATTGCTCGCGCTCTGGCCGCGGACCCTTCGATCATGCTGCTCGACGAACCCTTTGCCGGCATCGATCCCATTTCGATTTCTGACATTCGCGATCTGGTGGGGGAATTGAAAAAGCGGGATATCGGCGTACTCATTACCGATCATAATGTCCGCGAAACGCTCGACATCGTGGATCGCGCCTGCATCATCTATGATGGACAGGTGCTGTTCGCGGGCAGCCCGGAAGCGCTTGTCGCCGACGAGAATGTCCGGCGCCTCTATCTCGGCGAGAGCTTCGAGTTGTAAATATGGCGCTCGGGCCTCGCCTGGACTTACGCCAAAGCCAATCGCTGGTGATGACGCCGCAGCTGCAGCAGGCGATCCGCCTGCTCGCGCTTTCCAATCTCGAGATCGAAGGCTTCATCGCCGAGGAAATGGAAAAGAATCCGTTGCTCGACAGCGGCGGATCGGACGATGACCCGAATCTGGAATCTCCACCGGTCGGCGAAACCGAAATGGCGGGCGATGGCGCGGACAGTCCCGACATCGTCGACCTGGTCGCGTCAGGAGATGTCCAGCAGGATGCTCCGCTGGACGTCGATTATGACAGCGAGGATTTCCACCAGGACAGCGAAGCGGATTCGATGCGCGGCGCGCCGGAAGGATTGGGCCTCGATGGCGGATTGGGTCTGGACCGGGCCGGACCGGGCGGTGGCGAGGACGTGGATTATGACAGCTTCGCCGCCGGGGACATATCGCTGCAGGATCATCTCCTGGCGCAGGCCGGCGCTTCGCTGTCGGATACGGACCTGCTGATAGCCACCCAGATTATCGAACAGCTCGAGGAAACCGGCTATTTTTGCGAGTCGTTGAGCGAGCTGGCCGGGCGGCTCGGCGCGCCGCTGGGCGAGGTCGAGCATGTGCTTGCGGTGGTTCAGACCTTCGACCCTGCCGGGATCGCCGCCCGGTCGCTGGCGGAATGCCTCGCGATCCAGGCGAAAGAGGCCGGCCGATACGATCCGGCAATGGCCCGGCTGATCGACAATCTGGATTACCTCGCCAAGGGCAATCTTGGAGCGTTGAAGCGCATTTGCGGAGTCGATGACGAAGATCTGCGCGACATGATCCGCGAGCTTCGCGCCCTTGATCCGAAGCCTGGATGCCGCTTCGGGTCGGGGGACCGCATCGACGGCATCGTGCCGGACGTGTTCGTCGCCAGGCGCAGCCATGGCTGGGCAATCGAATTGAATGGGGCGACGCTCCCAAGGCTGCTCGTCAACCGGACCTATTATACCGAACTGGCCGGCGGCGCTCAGGACCGGAAATCAAAGGCCTGGCTGGCCGAATGCCTGGCTAGCGCCAATTGGCTGCTGAAGGCGCTCGATCAGCGCGCGCGGACGATCATCAAGGTATCGACCGAGATAGTGAAACAGCAGGATGCTTTTTTTCGGCAGGGCGTCGCCCATCTCCGCCCGCTCACATTGAGGGCGGTTGCCGATGCGATCGGAATGCACGAATCGACCGTCAGCCGGGTCACTTCCAACAAATATCTGGCCTGTGACCGCGGCCTGTTCGAGCTCAAATATTTCTTCACCAGCGGCATTCAGAGCTCGGATGGAGGAGACGCCGTGTCGGCCGAAGCGGTCAAGAGCCACATCAAGAGTCTGATCGGTGCCGAGGATCCAAAGGCAATCTTGTCCGACGATCAATTGGTCGACCTGTTACGCGCTAAGGGTTTCGACATAGCCCGCCGGACGGTCGCCAAATATCGAGAGGTGATAGGGATCGGATCGTCCGTCCAGCGCCGCCGCCAGAAAGCGATCGGCAGCCACGCCACCTGACGCCAGAGTTAAAGCAGCCGGGTCACACCTTAGATGAGGCGGTGACCAAGCCGGCAATCAAAGTGCCGTGTCGCGCAGGTCGTTGGGGGCCTAGCCGCGTTCAGGCGAGAAAGCGCGAATGAGTTGCTTGAGGTCGGGCTCATCGACCGCTTCGGCGGCCGCTTCACGATCGAACCATCGTGTTTCGCGTTCGCCGCGTTCGGGCCAGTCGTTGTTCTGCTCGTCGATCTGGAAAGGGAACAAGTCCACGAAGGCCGGCATCACCGAGCCATCTTTCTTTCTCTTGGCATAGCAATAATTGCCGATCGGCTCGCTCATGACAGCGCCAATTATTCCCGCCTCTTCCCAAGCCTCCTGCACGGCCGATTGGTGTGGTGCGAGCCCATCGATCGGATTGCCGCGCGGGACGACCCAGCGCTGCGTGTCGCGCGAGGTGATGAGGAGGATGTGAATCTCTCCGCCCGCTCCCAAGCGGTAAGGGAGAACGCCGAACTGCTGGAGCGGTTCGGCTTCCGGCATCAGACGTCCAGATTAGCGACGTTCAGGGCGTTTTCCTGGATGAATTCGCGGCGCGGTTCGACCACGTCGCCCATCAGACGGGTGAAGATCTCGTCGGCAATATCGGCCTGCGCTACCTCGACCCGAAGCAAAGACCGGTTTTCAGGATCTAGCGTGGTTTCCCATAATTGATCGGCATTCATCTCACCAAGACCCTTGTAGCGCTGGATCGACAGGCCCTTGCGTCCCGCAGCCAGAATGGCGTCGAGCAATTCGATCGGCCGGCGCACCAGCACTCCCCGGGCATCGGGCGCGCGCTCGGCGCTGGGTGCTACGTCCAGATCGGCGCCGGGCGTATTTTCTTCCTGCGCCGGCTCTTCCTCGGCCGACGCCGCGGACGCTTTCAGCGAAACCAGGCGTGCGGCGCTCGAATAAGTGGCCGCTTGCTCCTGCATCAATGTGTGGAGCTTACGCGCTTCGGCCGAGAGGATGAACTTCTGGTCGATCGGGTGATGGTCGGTGACGCCGCGCCAAAGGCGCTTCAGCGCATAATTGCCGTCCTCGCTCGCCTCGCCATTCCAGATCGCGCCTTCGTCGCCCGCATCCAGCCAGGCCGCGGCGCGCTCGATCGCGGCGACACGTTGGCCGGCCTTCAGGTCCGGGTCGAGCGCGCCCGACAGAGCCAGTGATTCGATGATCGCCGGATCGTAGCGGCGCGGAATGTAGCGCATCAAGATGCGAACACGGCGGGCATGGTCCGCGAGTGAGCGCAGATCTTCCCCGGACCGGGGCCCCTCCCGGGTTTCCAGCACCATCGATCCGATACCGCCGTCGATCAGATAATCGTCCAGCTTGGTATCGTCCTTGACGTAAACTTCGGACCTGTTGCGTGCGACTTTGTAAAGCGGCGGCTGGGCGATGAAGAGATGCCCGCGTTCGATAATCTCCGGCATCTGCCGGTAGAAGAAGGTCAGCAGCAAGGTACGGATATGCGCGCCATCCACGTCGGCGTCCGTCATGATCACGATCTTGTGATAGCGAAGCTTTTCGATGTTGAAGTCGTCGCGGCCGATGCCGGTACCCATGGCCTGGATCAAAGTCCCCACTTCCTTGGAACCCAGCATCCGGTCGAAGCGCGCGCGCTCCACGTTCAAGATCTTGCCCTTCAAGGGCAGGATCGCCTGAACCTCGCGGTTGCGGCCCTGCTTGGCTGAACCGCCCGCGGAATCACCCTCGACCAGAAACAATTCGCACTTTGCGGGGTCGCGTTCCTGGCAATCGGCCAGCTTGCCCGGAAGTGAGGCGATGTCCATCGCACCCTTGCGCCGCGTAAGCTCGCGCGCCTTGCGGGCCGCTTCGCGGGCCGCTGCCGCGTCGATGATCTTCTGAATGATGGTCCGCGCATGGGCCGGATTTTCCTCCAGCCATTCGGCCATCTTGTCGGCCATCAGGCTTTCGAGCGGCTGACGCACTTCGGACGAGACCAATTTGTCCTTGGTCTGCGAACCGAATTTCGGATCGGGAAGCTTGACCGAGACGATCGCGGTGAGGCCCTCGCGCATATCGTCGCCCGTGAGGCTGACCTTTTCCTTCTTCAGGGCGCCGGATTTGTCCGCATAATTGTTGAGCGTGCGGGTCAGCGCCGCGCGGAACGCGGCAAGATGGGTGCCACCGTCATGCTGCGGGATATTGTTGGTGAAACAGAGGACCTGTTCGTAATAAGAATCATTCCATTCGAGCGCGACTTCGATGCCGATATCTTCGCGCTGGCCGGTCACCGAAATCGGATCGGGGATAAGGGCCGTCTTGGTGCGATCAAGGTAACGGACGAACGCCGCGATCCCGCCTTCATAATAAAGCTCGACCTGCTTTTCTTCTTCGTGGCGCGCATCCTTCAGCAGCAGGCGCACGCCGGAATTGAGGAAAGCGAGCTCGCGGAAGCGGTGCTCGAGCTTCTCGAAATCGAAATCGAGGATCTTGAACGTAGCCGGCGAGGGAAGGAAGGTGACCTTGGTCCCCTTCTTGTCCGGGACTTTTTCGACCACTTTTAGCGGTGCTTCGGCATCGCCATGGCGGAAGCGCATCCAATGTTCTTCGCCATCGCGCCAGATGGTGAGTTCCAGCCATTCGCTGAGCGCATTCACCACCGAGACTCCGACGCCGTGCAGGCCGCCTGACACCTTGTAAGCATTGTCTTCGGACGTGTTTTCGAACTTACCGCCGGCATGGAGCTGGGTCATGATGACTTCGGCCGCCGACACGCCTTCCTCGGCATGGATTCCGGTTGGAATGCCGCGGCCATTATCCTCGACCGAGACCGATCCGTCGGGGTTGAGCGTGATCAGGATAAGGTCGCAATGACCCGCCAGAGCCTCGTCGATCGCATTGTCCGAAACCTCGAAAACCATGTGATGAAGGCCGGAACCGTCGTCGGTGTCCCCGATATACATTCCGGGCCTTTTTCGGACCGCGTCGAGCCCTTTCAGGACCTTGATGGATTCAGCGCCATAAGCGTTTTCGGTAGGGGATGTTGCCATATCGATTATATAGCCGGGAGGGGCGCAAAACCCAAGGAAAATAGGGCGCGGACCGTTGACCCGCCAGGGGACGCATCAAGCGGCGTGAATGCGTCCATTATCGACCGCCAACCAGGTCGCATCCCCCGCCGTTCCAAACAGTGACGGCTCGGTGCCGGTCATCCAGACCTGCCCGCCCGCGCCAGCCAGCCGCCCGAACAATGCTTCGCGCCGCAGCGGGTCGAGGTGGGCGGCGACTTCGTCCAAAAGCAGCACTGGCCTCGCCCGTGTCCTTTCGGCGACCAGATCCGCATGAGCGAGGATTATCGACAGAAGCAGCGCCTTTTGCTCGCCGGTCGAACATTGGTCCGCGGCACGGTTCTTGGCGATATGGGTAACGATCAGGTCGGTGCGGTGCGGTCCCGACAAAGCGCGCCCTGCCGCAGCTTCGCGTCCGCGGCCCTCGCGATATTCCCGCTTCAGGCCTTCCTCGGCATTTTCGGCCGGACGCCATCGATCGAGCGCGAGGCCGGCCCTCGCGAACGGACCTTCCGGCTGCGCCTTCAATCGTTCGCCCAGCGAAGCCAGCGTCCTCTCCCGTGCTTCGGCGATCCGGGCGCCATGTTCCGCCATTCCGGCCTCCAGCGCCGCTAGCCATGACGGATCGGCAGTTTCAGGTTCCGCCAGCAACTTGTTGCGGGCGCGCATCGCCGCTTCGTAGCGCGCGCTATGGTGCGCATGCCCCGGCTCCAGCGCCAGCACCAGCCGATCGAAAAATTGCCGACGCCCGCTCGCGCTCTCGCTGAACAGCCGGTCCATCGCCGGGGTGAGCCAAAGCACCGACACCCATTTCCCGAGCGCATTGGCCGAGGCGGCGGCGCCGTTGATCCTGACCTGCCGTCGTTCCGGCGCGGTAGGAAGCGTGCCGGTGCCGATATCGACATCGCCGATCCGAGCCGCCACCGAAAAACCGCCCGGGCCCTCGCTTCTTGCCATTTCGGAAAGACTGGCCCGGCGCAGTCCCCGGCCGGGCGAAAGTAGGGAAACGGCCTCTAGGATGTTGGTCTTGCCCGCGCCATTCTCGCCCGTGAGCACAACGAAGCCCGGGCCGGGCGCGATCAGCGCGTCGGCATAGGATCTGAATTCGGTGAGCGAGAGGCGGCTAAGCATCCGTCAAAGTACCACTTTGACGGACCGTTATTATACCCGCATCGGCATTAGCACGTAGAGTGCCTGCGCCTTGTCATTTTCGCGAAGGAGGGTCGGGGCGGCGGCATCGGCCAGATGAACCTCGACCATGTCGCCTTCGATCTGGCCCAATATGTCTAGCAGATAACGGGCATTGAACCCGATTTCAAAGCTTTCCGATCCATATTCGCCGGACACTTCCTCGGCGGCGGTGCCGTTTTCGGGGCTGGTCACCGATAGCGTGATCTTGTCGCGGTCGAGCGCCATCTTTACCGCGCGCGTCTTCTCGCTGGCGATGGTGGCGACGCGGTCGACGCCCTCTTCAAAGCTGCGCGGATCGATCCTGAGCAGTTTGTCGTTCGCGGTCGGGATGACCCGGCTGTAATCGGGAAAGGTGCCGTCAATCAGCTTGGAGGTCAGGATCGCATTGCCGAGGCCAAATCGGACCTTGGATTCCGAAAGCGAAACCTGAACGGTGCCGTCGACCTCGTCGAGCAATTTGCGAAGCTCGGCGACGCATTTGCGCGGGATGATCACGTCCGGCATTCCCTCGGCTCCGGCGGGGCGCGGAACGGTGACCCGGGCAAGGCGGTGGCCATCGGTCGCCGCCGCCTTCAACACCGGCTGATCCTCATCCGATACGTGGAGGAATATGCCGTTCAGATAATAACGCGTTTCCTCGGTGGAGATGGCGAAACGGGTCTTGTCGATGATCTGGCGCAGGGTCGCGGCCGGAAGTTCGAAGGCGCAGGGCAATTCGCCCTCCGCGATCACCGGGAAATCGTCGCGCGGCAGGGTGGCCAGGTTGAAGCGGGCGCGACCGGCATTGACCTGCATCTTGCCTTCGGCGGCGTTCAGTTCGACCTGGCTGCCTTCGGGAAGCTTGCGGGCGATGTCGAACAAGGTGTGCGCCGACACGGTGGTCGCCCCGGCCTCGCTGACATTGGCCTCAATCGTCTCGTTCACCTGAAGGTCCAGATCGGTCGCCATCAGGCGGATGCCGCCACCCGCCGTCGCTTCGATCAGGACATTGGACAATATGGGTATCGTGTTCCTGCGCTCCACCACGGACTGGACGTGGCCAAGGCTCTTGAGGAGCGTGGCCCGTTCGATCGTCGCCTTCATTGGGATCCCCTGAAACTAGATTTGGGGCGGTTGTAAAGCGGCTCTGGTCCCATCGCCAGAACATTGTTCAGACGAACGAAAAAAGGCCGGGACATGTGTCCCGGCCCTCTCATCCAGCCAGAAGATTTCCGGCGAGATTTATCAGAAGCGGAAGCCGAAGCCGACCACGCCCTGATGCTTTTCAAAGTCCTGCTCGTAATTGGAATAGCGATATTCCGCCTTCACGAAGCTGTTGGGACCGATGGCATGCTCGATGCCGGCGCCAAGACGGATACCGTCCAGGTTGTCGCCGGTTTCGGTTTCGGTCGTGCCGTCATCATATTCCGCCTCGAGGCGGGCATTGGTATAGCCTGCCTTGGCGTAGAGAAGGGTGTTGGCACCGACTACCGAACCGATGCGGCCACCGACATACAGGTCACGGCCGGCCTGGGCGCAAAGAGTATCGTTTGCGACGATCACGCCACTTTCGCATTCGTCGACGGTGGATTCGGTGAATTCCCCTTCGACGCCGGCGACAAGATTGCCAAGCTGGAAGTCGTAACCGATCCCGGCGCCGTAAACGACGCCGTCGCTGTCATCGAGATCCTCGGTGCCGGCACGGTCGTAACCGATTATGCCTTCGACACGGGGGCCGGTAAACGGCGCAGCTTCCTGAGCCACGGCCGGAGCGGCGATGGTGCCGGCAAGCAGGGCGGCAAAAACATATTTACGCATTATCAAAACTCCACATAGTCACTGGGTCCTTACGGAACGGGGGCCCAAGCGTTCGCAGGTGCAAAATGTTTCATGAATGGCGGATAAACGCGATTTTCTGTTGCCAATATGGCACGAACCGACCAGCGTGATGCTGCAATGCGGCTAGCCATTTTCCTTATTGTTTTACCGGTCGTTACGGCGACCGCGGCCGCCGCCGAGGCGCAAAGGCGACCCTTGGGAATTTTTTTCAAATGGGGTGCGTTTGAGGATCAGAAGCCTCGAAAATGCTTCGCGATCACGGAACCGGCAGGCCACGAAGGCGCCAAAAGCGCGCCGGCGTTCGCCTCGGTGACCAGCTGGCCCGGTCGCGGCGCGGTCCCCCAATTGCACTTCCGGCTGGCGCGCAAGAAGCGACCTGGATCGGCCGTGATATTGAAAATCGACGGCAGAAGCTTCCAGCTGCTTGCCGGGGGCGCCAATGCCTGGGCACGCAATGAAGGAGCCGACGCCCAGATCATTGCCGCCATGCGAACCGGGGTCAGGATGAGCCTGAACACCCGCGCCGAGCAGGGCGGCCTCATTCGCGATATCTATCCTTTGCGGGGCGCCGCCACCGCGATCGATGCGGCCATTATCGCCTGCGCGCGCCCAGATCGCTGAAAACGGCAACGCTGAAAAACCGGGAATACTGGAAAAACGCCGCGATAGAAGCTACATGGCGCCGATATGACAGCAGGAATGGCCATAGCCGGGCATATCGATCCGGTCCCCGTCCCTCGCGCTTTTCCCGCGAGCGAGGATAGGCGCGTCGATTTGGTGGGCCTTTCGCGCGATTCCATACGGACCGCTCTGGAAGAGGCCGGCCTTGACGACAGGCAGGCGAAGCTCCGCTCCAAACAGATCTGGCATCAGATCTACCATCGGGGCGCGGTCGACTTCGTGGCGATGAGCGATATCGCCAAGCCGCACCGCCTTTGGCTGGCCGAGCGCTTCACCATCGGCCGTCCCGAGGTGATCGAGCATCTCGTTTCGACCGACGGTACGCGCAAATGGCTGCTGCGCACGCCCGACGGCAATGATTTCGAGATGGTGTTCATTCCGGACGCCGACCGCGGAACCCTGTGCGTGTCGAGCCAGGTGGGCTGCACGCTCAATTGCCGCTTTTGCCATACCGGCACGATGCGGCTGGTGCGCAATCTCACGGCCGGAGAGATTGTCGGGCAGGTCATGCTCGCGCGAGACACGCTTGGCGAATGGCCGTCGCAGCCGGAAGGACGGATGCTGTCCAACATCGTCATGATGGGCATGGGCGAGCCGCTTTATAATTTCGACAACGTCCGCGATGCGCTGAAGATCGTGATGGACGGCGACGGCCTTGGCCTGTCGCGCCGCCGGATCACCCTTTCCACCTCGGGCGTCGTTCCGATGATGGAGCGGGCGGGGAAGGAAATCGGTGTAAATCTGGCCGTGTCTCTCCATGCGGTTACCAAGGAAGTTCGCGACGAGATCGTGCCGCTGAACCGCAAATATGGGATCGAGGAGCTGCTCGCCGCCTGCGCCGCTTATCCCGGAGCCAACAATGCCCGGCGCATCACCTTTGAATATGTGATGCTGAGGGACAAGAATGACAGCGACGAGGATGCCCGCGAACTGGTCCGACTGATCCGAAAATATGACCTGCCGGCCAAGGTCAATCTAATCCCGTTCAACCCCTGGCCCGGCGCGCCTTATGAATGTTCGAGCGCCGAGCGGGTCAATCGTTTCTCCACCATCATCTTCGAGGCCGGGATCAGCGCCCCGATCCGCCGACCGCGCGGGCGCGACATCATGGCCGCCTGCGGGCAGCTCAAATCCGCTAGCGAAAAAAAGAGCCGGGCCGAAATGGACCGTCTCGCCGAGGAAAAACTCGCGGCCCTGGCCTGACAGCAGGTCGGCGCAAGCCAGCGCGCCTACCGCGCACAATAAAAAGGCGCGGCGGTTGCCCGTCGCGCCCATTTATAGGGATAGTTTGAATCAGGCCTGGGCGGGAAGTGCCGCGCGCGCCTGGGCGATGATGCCCTTGAACGCGTCGCCTTCGTGCATCGCAATGTCGGCCAGGACCTTGCGGTCGAGGTCGATATTCGCAAGCTTCAAGCCATGCATGAACTGGCCATAGGTAAGGCCTTCCACACGGACCGCAGCATTGATGCGCTGGATCCACAAAGCGCGGAAGCTGCGCTTCTTAACCTTGCGGTCACGATAGGCGTATTGCCCGGCCTTTTCGACGGCCTGGCGGGCGATGCGGATCGTATTCTTGCGACGGCCATAATAGCCCTTCGCCTGATCCAATAATCTTTTGTGGCGGGCCTTGGTGGTCGTCCCGCGTTTGACACGTGCCATGGTTCAATACCTTATTCTATCTGGCGGTCGCATTCCCGACCGCGAAAACCGGTTCCCGCTTTTTTGCAGGAACGCTCCGGAATCAACGCAGCCCGTACGGCGCCCAAAGCTTAACACGCGCCGTATCGGCGTCTGCGAGAACATCGGTGCCGCGGTTCTGGCGGATATATTTGGCATTGTGGCTGATCAGGCGGTGACGCTTGCCGGCGACGCCGTGCTTCACCTTGCCCGTCGCGGTGAGCTTGAATCGCTTCTTCACACCGCTCTTGGTCTTCAATTTGGGCATTTTCGTCTCCTCTACCGCTGCTGGAGCGGACGTTTAGGAACAGCCATGGCAGCCCTCACTGGCCAGGCGGTTCATTTCTTCCAAAGCTTGGAAAGGACGCGCCTATAGAGCGCTCACCCCTTTTAGGCAAGTTAGTCGAACAGGCTGGAAACCGAGCTTTCGTCGGCGATGCGGCGGACTGCTTCGGCCAGCAAAGGAGCGATCGTCAGGATGCGGATCTTGCCGGTCCCCGCCACCGCTTCGTGGAGGCCGATAGAATCGGTGATGACCAGCTCGCGAAGCGCCGAATTCTCGACCCGCGGCACGGCGCCGCCGGACAGGACGCCGTGGGTGCAATAAGCGACCACGTCTTCGGCGCCGGCCTCCTTCAAGGCGGCTGCGGCATTGCACAGGGTCCCGGCCGAATCGACGATATCGTCGATCAGGATGCAGAAGCGTCCGGCGACGTCGCCGATGATGTTCATCACTTCCGATTCGCCCGGTTTCTCGCGGCGCTTGTCGACGATGGCGAGGGGCGCATTGTTGAGCCGCTTGGCGAGCGCGCGGGCGCGGACCACGCCGCCGACGTCCGGGGAGACCACCGTGATGCTTTTCCCCGAAAAGCGCGCCTGTATGTCCGCCGACATTACCGGCGCGGCATAAAGATTGTCGGTCGGGATATCGAAGAAACCCTGGATCTGGCCGGCGTGAAGGTCGATCGAAAGGACGCGGTCGGCGCCGGCAACGGTGATCAGATTAGCGACCAATTTGGCCGAAATAGGAGTGCGGGGTCCAGGCTTCCGATCCTGCCGGGCGTAGCCGAAATAGGGAAGGACGGCGGTGATTCTTTTGGCCGACGAGCGCTTCAGCGCATCGATGCAGATCAGCAGCTCCATCAGATTGTCATTGGCTGGATAGGAAGTGGACTGGACCACGAACACATCCTCGCCGCGGACATTTTCGTGGATTTCGACGAACACTTCCTCGTCCGCGAAACGACGAACCGAGGCCTCGGTAATCGGCAGTTCGAGGTAGGCGGCGATGTCCTTCACCAGGGGAAGGTTCGAATTGCCCGACATCAATTTCATAGGTGAGGTTCCCCGGCAGCGGCTCCGAGCCCTCTTAAGCGCGGCGGGCACGAAGGCAAGGGCGTTGCCGCAAGGCGCCCGGGCGCTTAGATGCTGGCCGGATGAACGTCATTACCCGCTTCGCGCCTTCGCCCACCGGGCGGCTCCATATCGGCAACATCCGGACGGCGCTGCACAATTGGCTGTGGGCCCGGAACAATGGGGGCAAGTTCATCCTTCGCCTCGACGATACCGACAAGGAAAGGTCGACCGAGGAATTTGCCGGCGCAATCCGCGAGGATCTGGACTGGCTGGGGCTCATTCCGGATCAGGAATATCGCCAGTCTGACCGGTTCGGCCGCTATGATGAGGTCCTGGCGAAACTGCATGCGGCAGGGCGGGTCTATCCAGCCTATGAAACCGCGCAGGAACTCGACCTGAAGCGCAAGGTGCAGCTGAGCCGCGGAATGCCGCCCGTCTATGACCGCGCGGCAATCGGCCTCAGCGACACCGATCGCGCGCGATATGAAGCGGATGGCCGCCGCCCGCACTGGCGGTTCAAGCTGGACCATGAAAGCCGCATCCATTGGTATGACGGGATCAGGGGCGATCAGGATTTCGACCCGCATCTGCTGTCCGACCCAGTGATCCGGCGAGAGGAGGGGAGCTGGCTCTATATGCTCCCAAGCGTAATCGACGATATCGACATGGAGGTCACCCACGTTGTTCGCGGCGAGGATCACGTGACCAATACCGGGCTCCAGATCCAGATGTTCGAGGCGATGGGAGCCGAGTCCCCGGCCTTCGCGCACGCCGCCTTGCTGGTCGGGTCGGAAGGAAAATTGTCGAAGCGGCTTGGCTCGCTGGGGGTCGAGGCGCTGAAGGAGGAAGGGATCGAGCCGATCGCCTTGCTCGCCAAACTGGCCCGGATCGGAACCAGCCAGCCGGTCGAGCCGGTCATCACCTCCGAGCCGCTGATACGGGGCTTCCATTTCGAATGTTTCGGCCGCGCCCCGGCCCGCTTCGACATGGAGGAACTGGCCGCGCTCAACGCCAGGATCGTCCATCAGCTGGACTATCCGGCGGTGGCAGCGCGCTTGCCCAAGGGAATGACGCCCGCCGCCTGGGAAGCGATTCGGCCGAATTTGAAGACGGTCGGACAGGTGGAAGATTGGTGGGCGGTGATTGATGGGCATGTCGAGCAGCAGGCACCGGCGGAGGATCACGAATTTCTGCGACTGGCGGCGGCCACTGCGGAAGAAATGGATTGGGTGGACAATCCGTGGGGCGCGCTCACCTCCGCCTTGAAGGAGCAGAGCGGACGCACCGGGAAGGCGCTTTTCCTGCCGCTTCGGCTTGCGCTTACCGGTGTTGCCAGTGGACCGGAAATGGCCGCCTTGCTGCCGCTGATCGGCCAGCAGGAAAGTGTTTCCAGATTGCGCGCTGCTGCCGGCTGAACCCTAATGCCAATAAATAGTCAGCCATCAAGTTTGGTATAGTATATCATTACGATATTATGTATCATTCTCCTGCAGCCGGAAAACCGGCGCGAGTCTGAAAGGAGAAGGTCATGGCCACCGGAGGTTTCTACGAACGCAAAAAAATAAGTCCGACCGGTCTTACGCTCGTCGTCACGCTGCACGCTGTGGCGCTAACTGCTCTGGCGCTGAGCAAGATGGACGTGCCGATATTTATCAGGCCCCCGATTACACACGTCGATACCTATCGGGTTCCACCCGATCCGAAACCGAACCCGGAGCGGGAACAGCCCAAGTCGCGGCCCAAAACCGAGATTGAGTATGTGAAGCGTCTAGTCGAGCCGATGCCACTGCCTCGCGATCCGGACCTGGTCCTGCCCCCGATCGCCCCGCCCTTTTTCGGCTCCCAGCCTTCGGGCAGCGGCACCAAGCCGGTCGATACCCCAAAAATTGTCCCTCCCGTCCGCGTCGAAGCTCAGATGTCGCGGTCAAGCGAATTGCAGCCGCCTTATCCTGCTTCGGAACAAAGGAGCGAAACCGAAGGTCGGGTCGCGATCCGGGTCAGGATCGGCACCGACGGAAGAGTCATTGCGGTCGAAAGGGTGTCGGCCACCAATGACGCTTTCTACCGGGCTACCGAACGCCATGCGCTCCGTGCCTGGAGGTTCAGGCCGGCTACGCTGGACGGCAAGCCCATTGAAAGCAGCAAGGTCATCAATGTCACGTTCCGGTTGGACGGCTAGCCCGCCGGCGTGCGAGCGGGGGTCAGGGCTGGCGCTTCGAGCGCGCCAGCCCTATCTTGCCGCCATGTCACTGCCCCGCCCCGCCTCTCCCCGCGCGCTCTTGACCGACCTTTGTGCCTTTGCCCGCGAGCGGAGCCGCCACCAGTGGATCGCGGCCTTTTTCGCCGTCCTGATGCCGATCGTGATCGTGGTCGGTTTCTATTTCGATGCCCAGACCAACATCCTGCCGGGCGAGCAGATCGTCTATGTCGAAAATTGGCCGGCCAACCGCACCGACGAGCAGATCAAGGCGCAGCAGAAGATCGATCAGGAGCGCAAGGAAAAGGCCATCGCCGAGCGTCAGCGCCAGTTTCAGGAGCTGGAAAAACGCCTCGGGATGGATTGAGCCGATTGGCCGACGATAAAAGCTGGATGGCCGCCGCCATCGCGCTGGGCGAACGGGGCCGCGGCCGCACGGCCCCCAATCCCAATGTCGGGTGCCTCATCGTCAAACAGGATAAAATGATCGGTCAAGGGTGGACCCAGCCGGGCGGGCGTCCGCATGCCGAAGCGATGGCCCTGGCCGATGCGGGCGCGGAAGCGCGGGGCACGACAATCTATGTGACGCTGGAACCCTGCGCGCATCAGAGCGCCCGCGGCCCGGCCTGCGCGGAACTGCTGGTGGAGGCTCGCCCAAAGCGGGTGGTGGTGGCGATCGGGGACCCCGATCCGAGGACGAACGGCCGGGGCGCCGAGCGCCTGAAGGCCGCCGGGATCGAGGTCGAAACCGGCGTCGGGGCGGGGGCCGCCGAGCACTCGCTTGCCGGATTCCTGAGCCGAATCCGCCGGGGGCGTCCTTTCATCAGTCTGAAGCTCGCCATGTCGCTCGACGGAAAGATCGCGCTCCCTTCGGGAGAGAGCCGCTGGATCACCGGAGAAGATGCACGCGCGCACGCCCATCACGAGAGAGCGCGGGCGGACATGATCCTGGTCGGGCGCGGCACCTATGAAGCCGACGCCCCCAAACTGGACGTGCGCTTGCCGGGCCTCGAAGACCGCTCGCCGCGCCGCGCCCTGCTGACGCGCGGTGAGACTGTCGAAGGCTGGACCCGGCTGGGATCTCCTGAAGAGGTATTTGATCTGGAGGACGTCAACGATCTGCTGGTCGAAGGCGGAGCCGGCGCGGCCACCGCTTTCCTCGCGGCCGATCTGGTCGACCGGTTGCTCATCTACCGCGCTCCGATCCTGATCGGGGAAGGCAAGCAGGCGCTGGGCTATATCGGCCTTGCTGCCCTCGCCGACGCGCATCGCCGTTGGGAGATGGGCGAGACGCGGATGCTTGGCATCGACCGGCTTGAGGTTTACGAGCGCGTCCGAAGCTAATGTTCACCGGCATCATCACAGACATTGGCCGAATCGAGGCCGCCGAACAAAAGGATGATCTGCGCCTGCAGATTGCCTGTGCCTACGACATGGTGACTATCGACCTTGGCGCATCGATCGCCTGTTCGGGCGTGTGCCTGACCGTGGTGGACAAAGGGGATGACTGGTTCGCGGTCGACGTGTCGGCTGAAACGCATGGCTGCACCGCCAGCGACATGTGGGAAGAAGGCCGCCGCCTCAATCTGGAGCGGGCCTTGCGCGTTGGCGACGAATTGGGCGGCCATATCGTGACCGGCCATGTGGACGGCGTCGGAACCGTCGAAGGCGTTACCAAGGTCGGCGGGTCCACCCGGATCATCATCATCGCCGGGGACGAGCTGGCGGGCTTCATCGCCGCCAAGGGGTCGATCACCCTGGATGGGGTCTCGCTGACCGTCAACGAGGTCGAACCCCTGTCAGAAGGGGTCCGCTTCGCGGTCAACATCATTCCCCATACAGCCGAACAGACAAGCTTTTCCGAGATTGTCCCGGGCCGCCAGGTCAATATCGAGATCGACATTCTCGCCCGCTACCTGGGCCGGATGATGCAATCACGCCTCTGATGTGATCTCCTATTGCGATATCACATTGTGATGTGATATCGGGCGCCATGAGTAGCATCTTGATCGACCGGCTGTGCGAAATCGTCGAAGCCACCGACATGTCCCGGTCCGGCCTCGCCCGCGCCGCCGGCCTTCATCCCAATTCGCTTCGGAAGCTTGGCGACCCCGACTGGAATCCGACCGCGGAAACATTGCTCAAGCTGGAGAAATTTCTGGCCAGCGGCAGAAGCGGCGTGATGGCGAGCGCCCAGCAGATCATCGACGAAGCGCGCAACGGCCGCATGTTCATCCTGGTCGACGATGACGACCGCGAGAATGAGGGCGATCTGGTGATCCCGGCGCAAATGGCTACTCCCGATGCGATCAATTTCATGGCGCGGTACGGACGGGGCCTGATCTGCCTGGCGCTTTCCAAGACCCGCGTCGAGCAGCTCGGCCTCGGTCTCATGAGCCGCCACAACGGGACGCGCCATGAAACGGCCTTCACCACCTCGATCGAAGCCAAGGAGGGAGTGACCACCGGCATTTCGGCCGCTGACCGCGCCCGCACCGTTTCGGTAGCGATCGACGCATCCAAGGGCCCCGAACATATCGTCACCCCCGGGCATGTCTTTCCCCTGGTGGCCAAGGAAGGCGGCGTGCTGATCCGCGCCGGGCATACCGAGGCCGCGGTGGATGTCTCGAGGCTCGCCGGCCTCAACCCTTCCGGTGTGATTTGCGAGATCATGCGCGACGACGGAACGATGGCGCGGATGGACGACCTGATCGAATTCGCCCAGATCCATAATCTCAAGATCGGCACCATTTCCGACCTGATCGCCTATCGGCTACAAAAAGACCGGCTGGTCGAACAGACCGCCGAAGCGCCGTTCGAAAGTCGCTGGGGCGGCACCTGGACGGCCAAGACGTTCCTCAACAAGGCGCTGGGCAACGAACAGATCGCGCTGGTCAAAGGCAAGGTCGATCCCGAAAAGCCGACCTTGGTCCGGATGCACGCGATGAGCATGTTTGCCGACGCCTTCGCCGAATCCGGTCCGCGCGGCGGACTGCTCGAGGGAGCGATGAAGACGATCGCCGATGAAGGTGCCGGGGTGATCGTGGTGATCAACCGGCCGATCCCGGACGGCCTGTCCCACGCGCTCGATGTCCGTTCGGGCAAGGCGGAGCAGAAGGATATGGAGGCGCTTCGCGATTATGGCGTGGGTGCACAGATCCTCGCCGCCCTTGGCGTACAGGACATGATCCTGCTGACTAATACCCATCACACGCCGGTCGCGCTTGGCGGCTATGGCCTCACCATAATCGGCGAACGACCGATCCCAACGGGGAAGGCTTGAGAATGGCAAAGCTGCTGATCGTCGAGGCGCGTTTCTACGACCATTTGAACGATTTGCTGATCGAGGGCGCCCGCGCGGCGATCGAGGCGGCAGGCCACGGGCATGAGATTGTCACTGTCCCGGGAGCGCTGGAAATTCCAGGCGCCGTCGCGCTGGCCGCGGAGACCGGACGTTATGAAGGCTTCGTCGCGTTGGGCGTGGTGATCCGCGGCGAAACCTATCATTTCGAAATCGTCAGCGGCGAAAGCGCGCGCGGCCTGATGGCGCTCAGCATGGACGGGATTGCGATCGGCAACGGCATCCTGACCGTCGAGAATGAAGCGCAGGCCCTGACCCGCGCCAGGCGCGACGAAAAGGATAAAGGCGGCGAAGCCGCCAGGGCCGCGATCACGATGATGGAATTAAAGGCGCGATTTGCGTCCTGAGCCGCCGATCGGCTCTAATTCACACGCCGGTAAGGGGTGAATTCGCCAAGCGTGCAGCCTCCATAGCCAAAGCCGTTGCCCGGATCGACGACCGACGCGATATCGCCGCGGCAGAGCCGGTTGCTGGTGGTCCGGATGACCAGCGCGCGCGAACTGTCGATGATCGGACACCCCGCCGCCGGCCGGTTGACATAGATGATTTTGTCGCCCCGATCACCAAACAGGACGATGCCTTCGCCGATCGAACGGTTACCGCCGGCATTGCGCTGGTCGATGCACGAGACCGTAGCCTCGGCGGTCCGGCCCCTCAGGGCCTCCGCCAGATCGCCCTGTTCCGCCGCGCTCATCTCGACCGGCCCCGCGGGCTGGCAGGCGGCCAATATGGCTAGCGGGAAAATGAGAAATATTTTCATCCTGACCTCCTTCGGCTGGCGAACATAAGCGACCGGCGAGCTATCCTTTATACCCGTCTTTGGCATGACGGCGCGCGGCGAATTCATCCGCAGTAGAAACGCGCATGAAGGGATTTGTGGCCCGCTCCAGTGCGATTGTGGTGGGCACGGTGCGCTCGCCGCCCGCGCGCGCCTTTTCCACCTGAACCATCCGCTCCACCAGAGCTTGGTTTTCCGGCTCAATGGTCAGCGCGAAACGGCCGTTGGCGAGCGTATATTCGTGGGCGCAATAGACCCTGGTTTCCGGCGGCAGTTTTGCCAGCCGCTGCAAATTGGAATGCATCTGTTCGGCCGTGCCTTCGAACAATCGGCCGCACCCCATCGCGAACAAGGTGTCACCGACGAAGACCATCTCTTCCTGCGCCAGATGATAGGCAATATGGCCTGCGGTGTGCGCCGGCACTTCGATCACCGCCGCTTCCACGGGGCCAAGCCGAACCCGATCGCCCTCAGCGACCCGCCGGTCGAGCGTCGGGATACGCGCGGCTTCGGCCGCGGGGCCGGTGATCAGGCACCCGGTCGCCTGTTTGATCGCCTGATTGCCGCCTGTGTGATCCGGATGCCAATGGGTGTTCCATATCTGGCTGATCTTCCAGCCGCGCGCCTCCGCCTCGGCCAGGACCGGATCGGCGACGGCCGGATCGATCACCAAAGTCTCGCCGGTTTTCGGCTCGTGCACCAGCCAGATATAATTGTCGCTCAGCGCGGGGATACAAACGATCTCAAGAGGCGACGGCATCATAACCCTCCGCGTTGAATTCGATAAGGCAAAAGCCATGCCCAAACGGATCGGCAAGCATCGCGAGCCGACCGTAAGGCGCCTCGCGAATTTCACCCTCCTGCCTTGCGCCGGCTGCGATCACGCGGTCGATGGCCTGACCGAGATTTTCCACCACGAAGTCCGGATGGACGGGAGTCCAGTGCCGTTCGTAACGCCGAACGTCACCCCCGTCGGGTCCGATCAAGCTGCCGGAATCCTTCTTCAGAAGGTAGATGGGCACATCCCTTCCGAGAAGTTCGATGAAATCAGCATCGAAGCGGCGCCCAACCCGAAGACCGAATGCGGCGGTGTAAAAGGCCTCCGCTGCCGCCATGTCCGGCACGTCGATATTCACCAGGAGGTCGGCCGCGAAAGAACTTTCTACCATGTGCCTTCATTCTCCATCGACGCCCAAGGTTCCTGCGCAGGCAGCTTATCGCCCTGTTGGAGCAATTCGATCGAAATGCCGTCGGGCGTTCGAACGAACGCCATATGCCCGTCGCGCGGAGGGCGGTTGATAAGGATCCCATTGTCCATGAGCCGCTGGCAGGTCTCGTAGATATTCTCGACGCTATAGGCGAGGTGGCCGAAATTGCGGCCGCCTTCATAGCCCTTCTCATCCCAATTATGAGTGAGCTCCACCTGCGCATCGTCGTCACCGGGCGCCGCGAGGAAGATCAGGCTGAAGCGGCCCGCCTCGCTATCCTGTCGGCGAAGCTCGCGAAGCCCGACCAGGTTGAAAAACCGGATCGTTTCGTCCGGGTCGGAAACCCGGATCATCGTGTGGAGATATTTCATGCACGCCTATATGGGGCAAGGCGGTGGGACCTTCCAGCCAGGAGGAATTATTCCTCTTCCTCCTCTTCCTCCTCTTCCGGCGCCTCGGCGGGAGCGGGCTGGTTGCTCGCCAGAAGCGCGGCCTGTGCGGCGCGGCCGGCCTCCGAACTAGGGGCCAGCTTCACCACTTGAGCATAACGCTGTTTGGCGAGCGCGATGTCGCCGGTCGTGCCGGCTATCGTTCCCGCCTGTAGCAGCACGTTGGGATCGTCCGGGGCGAGCGTGACCGATTTGGCAGCATCGGCATTGGCCCGCGCCATATTGCCTTCGCGGATCGCGAGCGCCGCCGACAAATACCATGCGAATGGGTCTTTTCCGACCAGTTCGATACCCTTGTCGATATCGGCCCGGCCCGACGCGAGATTGCCCGCCGCCACATGGGCGCGGGCGCGATCCAGATGCACTTCGCCCCGGAGCTCGGGCGAAAGGCTTGTGGTGGCGAGCGCCGCATCGAATGCGGTCAGCGCTTTGGCCGCATCGTCCGCGGCGAGCCAGGCATTGCCCGACTGCACCCAGAAATCGGAACGGCGCGGATCTTGCGAAGTCTCCGCCGCCCGAGCGGCCTGTTCGAAGGCTGTCGCCGCGGGCGCCCACCGGCCGAGTTCGGAATAAGCAAGTCCAAGGCACACCCGGGCGAGCGATCCGCCGCCCCTGAGGCGCCACGCGCTTGCGGTCGAGACGGCCTTTTGCGCATCGCTCTTCACCAGCGACGTGCAATCCTTATACGTGGCTTCTTCGCTTGCCGGGACGCCCTGCACGAGGGCCAGAGCGGCGATCAGAAACAGGGTCACAAACTCTCCAGCAATGCCTTCAGGGTGCCGATGATCGTGCCAATGTCCCGCTCGCGGGACAGGCGATGATCGCCATCCTTGATGAAGCATCCCTGCACATCGGATGAACGGAGCTGCCGCATGAGGTCCAGCGACCAGGTCCAAGGGACATCCGTATCCGCCTGGCCGTGAAGCAGGCGCACCGGGCAATCGATCGGGATTTCCTGATGGAGAAGCCGCAGCGCTTCTCCGCTTTCCCAGAAGGCGCGGGTGGTGACATAGGGCCGCTCGCCATAAGCCGAAGGCTCCACCAGACGCCCGTCGCGAAGGATCGTCATCTTCTGTTCTTCGGTGAAGCCCCAGCCGGTGAAATCGGGGGCCGGCGCTATTCCGACCAGCCCTTTCACCTGTTCCGGCCGGGCCAGCGCCGCCAGCAGCATCAGCCATCCGCCCATCGACGAGCCCACCAGAACGACCTGGCCTTCCGCTACATCCTCCATCATCGCCAGCACGTCGCCGCGCCAGCCGTTCAGCGTTTGCGCCTCGAAATCGCCGCCGCTGGTGCCGCAACCGGCATAGTCGAAGCGCAGCATCGCGCGCCCTTCCGCGGCCGCCCAGGCATCCAGCGCGGTCGCCTTGCTTCCATCCATGTCGGACATGTAGCCGGGAAGGAAAAGTATGGTCGGACCGCGCCCTGGGCGGTGGCGATAAGCCAGGCGAAGATTTTCACCGATTTTGAGATAGGATATTTCGGGCATAAGCTTCGCCTTGACAGGCTTTCCCGCGCTTTCCAAGGGTAGCCGCCATGTCCCAAATGTTCAAAATCACCCTTCCCGACGGCTCGTCACGCGAAGTCGCGCCCGGCACGACGCCGGCTAATATCGCCGCCGCCATCGGGCCTGGCCTCGCCAAGGCGGCGTTGGCGGCGCGGGTGAATGGCGAAGTGCGCGACATCATGCGGCCGTTCGATGGCGATTCCGACTTGGCGCTGATCACGGCCAGGGACGAGGCCGACGCGCTGGAACTGGCGCGGCACGATTTCGCCCATGTCCTTGCCGAAGCCGTGCAGAATCTCTTCCCCGGTACGCAGATCACCTTTGGCCCGGCCACCGACGACGGCTTTTATTATGATTTCGCACCCAAAGAGCGCCCGTTCACCGACGAGGATCTGCCGGCGATCGAGGAAGAGATGCGCCGTGTAATCGCCCGCGACGAGCCTCTGGTCCGCGAAGTCTGGAGCCGCGACGAGGTCCGCGCCTTTTTCGAAAAGCAGGGTGAGGCCTTCAAGGCCGAATGGGTGATGGAGCTGCCTGCCGACGAAACGATCACCATGTACCGCTCGGGCGGCTGGATGGACCTTTGCCGCGGCCCGCATCTGGCCTCGACCGGCAAGCTCGACCCACAGGCGTTCAAGCTGACCCGCGTCTCGGGCGCTTATTGGCGCGGGGATCAAAAGAATGCGATGCTTTCGCGCATCTACGGCACTGGCTGGCTCAACAAAAAGCAGCTGGACGCGCATCTGACGCGGATGGAGGAAGCGGCCAAGCGCGATCATCGCCGGATCGGGCAGGAAATGGACCTGTTCCACCTGCAGCAGGAAGCGCATGGGTCGGTCTTCTGGCACCCCAATGGCTTCGTCATGTGGCGCCAGCTGGAGGCCTATATGCGCCGCAAGCTCGACGCGGCCGGCTATGAAGAGATCAAGACTCCGCAGTTGATGGACGTGAAATTGTGGGAGGCCTCCGGCCATTGGGGCAAGTTCCGCGAGAATATGTTCGTTGTGCCCGACGAAGTCCCGGGAACGGACCCGGACAAGCCGGTGCTGACGGGAACGGGCGACCTGATGGCGCTGAAGCCGATGAACTGCCCGGCGCACGTCCAGGTATTCAAGCAGGGCATCACTTCCTATCGCGACCTGCCGCTTCGCCTCGCCGAGTTCGGCACCTGCCACCGCAACGAACCGCATGGCGCGCTGCACGGCATTATGCGGGTGCGGCAATTCACCCAGGATGACGCCCACATCTTTTGCACGCAGGAGCAATTGGTCGCCGAGACCAAGGCCTTTTGCGAGTTGCTGGATTCGGTCTACCGCGACCTGGGCTTTGCCGATTATTCGGTCAAGCTGGCGCTGCGACCTCAACAACGGGTGGGAACCGAGGAACAATGGGATTCGGCCGAAGAGGGGCTTCGCGAAGCGCTTCGGCAGACCGGGTTGATGGATCCGCGCTATAATTTCGAAGAACTTCCGGGCGAGGGCGCCTTTTATGGTCCGAAGCTCGAATTCCATCTGACCGACGCGATTGGCCGGACCTGGCAATGCGGAACGCTGCAGCTCGACCCGCTGATGCCCGAGCGGTTGGACGCCTCCTATATCGGCGAGGACGGAAGCAAGCATCGGCCGCTGATGCTCCATCGCGCGATCCTCGGCACGTTCGAACGCTTCCTTGGAATCCTGATCGAGCATCATGCCGGCCGCTTCCCGCTCTGGCTCGCACCGGTCCAGGCGGTGGTGGCGACAATCGTTTCCGACGCCGATCCCTATGCGAACGAAGTGCTGGAAACGCTCCGGAAAGCAGGAATCCGCGCCGAAGCCGATCTTCGCAACGAAAAGATCAATTACAAGGTTCGCGAACATAGCCTGGCCAAGGTCCCGAACCTTCTGGTCCTCGGTAAACGGGAAGCCGAGGAGCGGACCGTTGCGCTTCGGCCGCTGGGCACCGATGCCCGGCAGGAAGTGCTGAGCCTCGACGATCTGGTGGAGCGGCTGAAGACGGAAATGCTGGCCCCCGATCTTCGCTAGCAGGCCCGGACTTTGCCGGGTTCGAGAGCGGACCCTGCGACAATAGCGTCACGTTTCGCAGCGAAAACGGATCGACCGGCCCGTCCCGCCTTTCAATTCGCGCGACAAATCACTAGGTGGGGCGCTTCGTTTCAGGCATTTTGGGAGAATCCGCTATACGTCCGCCTCTTACCCGGCGTCCACAGACGCCGCCGATGAACGGCCCCCGTTTCAATGAATTCATCGTCTCGCCCAAAGTGCGCGTGATCGATGAAAATGGTGAAAATCTGGGCGTAATGCTGACCCAGGAAGCGATGGAACAGGCTGCTTCAGTGGGCCTGGACCTGGTCGAAGTCTCCCCCAATGCGGACCCGCCGGTCGCCAAATATCTGGACGTCGGCAAATATAAATATGAGGCGCAGAAAAAGGCGAACCTCGCGCGCAAATCGCAAAAGACGCAGGAGATCAAAGAGATCAAGATGCGTCCCAATATCGACGACCATGATTATGACGTGAAGATGAAGAAGGTATTTTCCTTCATCGATGAAGGCGACAAGGTGAAGATCACCCTGCGCTTCCGCGGCCGCGAACTGGCCCATGGCCAGCTTGGCATGAACTTGCTGCAGCGGGTCCAGGAAGACGTGTCCGAAACCGCGAAGGTCGAACAGCATCCGCGCATGGAAGGCCGCCAGATGCTGATGGTGCTGGCCCCGAAATAAGAATCACGCGCCGTCCGAGCGATCGGACGGCGAGCGGCCTTTTTAAAACGAAATTGTGGGAGTCACGGCAAATGGCGCTTTCCGTAGGGGCAAAGCTCGCCCGCTGATTTTGCTCGGTTTTTATTCGCAACTGGTATGTTGCCTAAATGCCATCAACCCAATGAGACGTGCGGAAAAGTAAGGTTTTCCGCTGGCGGAGCTCAAGGTTTTTCAGCTAGCTTGACCTAAACGTAAAGCAAAAAAAGCTGGAGGGGTTTATGTCTAAATATATGTGGCTGATGTCCGCAGGTGTCATGGCGCTGGCGACGCCCGTCAACGCGCAGGACAATACGCAGCAAACCGGCGAGACGACGGTCACCGAGCAATCCGCCGCCGTCCAGCAAGATACTGACATCGATTCTAATTCCGATATCGTCGTTACGGCGCAAGGTCGCCGCCAGATCCTTCAGGACATTCCGCTTGCCGTTTCGGCTGTATCTGCCGACCAGCTTCAGAATTCAGGCGCCAGCGACATTCGAGCGCTCAACCAGCTTGCACCGTCTCTGCTCGTCTCTTCGACCGGTAGTGAAGCTAACGGCTCTGCGCGTATTCGGGGTATCGGCACGGTGGGCGACAATCCCGGCCTCGAAAGCTCCGTCGCCGTGTTTATCGACGGCGTCTATCGTTCGCGTACCGGTATCGGCCTGAATGAACTCGGCGAAATCGAACGGATCGAAGTGCTGCGCGGCCCCCAAGGAACGCTGTTTGGGCGCAATGCGTCGGCAGGCCTCATTCACATAATCTCAAAGCGTCCGAACATGAATGAGTTCGAAGGCTATGGCGAGCTAACATACGGCAATTACGATTATCTGCGCGCAGGTGCCGGGGTCACTGGTCCGATCGGCAACGGCGCCCTTGGCTATCGCCTTGACGGTGTTTACGTGAAGCGCGACGGTTTTTATAAGGTAAACAACCCCGGGGCAGGGACGGAAAGCAGGGTCAACGACCGCGATCGCTTTTTTGTTCGCGGCCAACTCATGTACGAGCCCACCGATCTCCTGACTTTCCGCGTGATTGGCGACTACACTAGGCGCGACGAAAGCTGCTGCGGCGCGGTATACACCGAAACTCGCGAAACTTTCGATCCTACCCCAGGTCAGCCTGGAGACTTCAGATATTCCACAGGCGAGAACCGCATCGCGACCATCCTTCGCAGCCTCGGCGAGACATTCCCGTCCCTTGCCGACCCTTATAGCCGGGTCATCAGCGTTTCGCCGGGCAAGACATATCAGAACAAGACCACCGACTGGGGCTTGTCGGGCCACCTCGATTGGGAACTTGGTTTCGGCAACCTGACCTCGATCACCGCATATCGCGACTATAAAGCTGGCGGCGCCGGCGACGTCGATTATAGTCGGGTCGACATCTTCAACCGCGCAGATGACGGAAATACCTTTAGGAAATTCCAGACCTTTAGCCAGGAATTGCGACTCCAAGGCTCTGCCTTTGACGACAAGCTCGACTGGCTGGTGGGCGCTTATTATTCCAACGAAGACCTGCAGCTCGTCGACAATCTCAAGTTCGGCTCGCAATATGGGGCCTTCGCGGCCTGCCGCGTGGTAGCGGGCTCCGGCGCGGCCCCCACCCCTGCTGCCCTGCGCAATCCGGCCGCTCCCGGATGCCTCAGCACCTCGCTGATCGCACCTGGCGTGACCGGCCGCGCCGCCTTTGGTAACAATTTTGGCCCGGCCGCACCGATCTTCCTTGCTGCATTGGATCGGCTAAGCACGGTCAATGGTGTCGGTGACGCAGGCTCCACCTATAATCAGAAGAGCGAGAATTACGCTCTGTTTACGCACAATATTATCAACATCACCGACCAATTGAGCCTGACGCTTGGCGCTCGCTACACGCATGAGAGCAAGGATTTCAGCGCAGATTTCAACAACACCAATACGATCTGCCCTGTGCAGCAGGCGGCGCTCGCTCCGTTCCTCAATCCGGCAAGCCCGACGTTCAACGCTGCGCTGGCGAGCGCCGCCGGGTCGATCATCACCTTGACCTGCGTCGGCAATTCGAGCTCCGGCCTCAACGCACTTGATATCAATGACGACTTCTCGGACGGCGAATGGACCGGCACGGGCGTGCTTTCCTACAAACCCGATGCCGACACCTTGCTCTACGCCAGTTATTCGAAAGGCTATAAAGCGGGTGGCTACAACCTCGATCGATCCGATCTCGGCAGCGCCATATTCCCGCGGAGCAATGCCAATGCTGCGAACCTGAGATTCGCAGCGGAAAAGGTAGACGCCTATGAAATCGGCGCCAAGATTTCAGGACGCGGGCTGACTTTCAACATAGCCGCCTTCCGCCAGGATTTTCAGGATTTCCAGTTGAACACCTTCAACGGTACCGTCTTTATTGTCCAGAATATCAACGCTTGTAAGACGAATCTCAACGGTGCGGACCGGGATGCCTCGATCGCAACCGGTGGCTGCGCTGCGGGCGATTCGAAGCCGGGCGTCCGGTCCGAGGGAATCGAACTCGAGATGTCGGGCTCGCCCACACGCGATCTTCGCGTGACCGGCGGATACACCTACGCAAAGACCAAATACCGGAAGAACTTGGTCGGCAGCTCGGCGGGAGAGCCGCTCGACCCGTTCTTGTTCCTTTTGCCGGGCGACAATTTATCGAACGCGCCGGAGCATGTCTTGACCGGCTCCCTGGCCTTCACTCCGAAATTAGGGGCAAGCGGTCTTAGTGGGCTCTTCTACGTCGACGGCCGCTATACCTCGACGTTTAACACGGGCTCGGACTTATTCCCGGAGAAGGAGCAGGAATCCTTCTTCCTGATGAACGCTCGCGTCGGCCTCCGCGGACGCGATGAGCGGTGGGCGGTGGAGCTCTGGGCGCAAAACCTGCTCGACGAAGATTATAAGCAGGTTGCATTCAACTCGCCGCTCCAAGGTGCCAATTCGCGGGCTCAGGTGGCGGCCTTTGGCGCGCCGTCCTTTGCTTCAGGGACCCAACTCTTTTCGAGCTTCCTAGCGGAGCCACGCACCTACGGCATCACGCTTCGCGGCCGCTTCTAAAGCCTACAGCAAACTAGAAAGGGCCTCGCCGGCAACGGCGGGGCCTTTCTTTATGGTGCATTAAGCGGCCGCTTCTCGCCTGCGCGGCCTTGCGGTTGCCGCCGCCAGCAACCGTGCGTGCAGCGTCTTGCGCTTGGCGGGGCTGACGATCTTCTGTCCGCCGAGGTCGGTCAGATAGAAAACGTCCACCGCGCGCTCGCCATAAGTGGCGATATGGGCGGAATGAATCGTGACCTTCGACTGATAGAGCGCGTAAGCGAGCCCGCTCAGCAATGCGGCGCGGTCGCGCGCATTCACTTCGATCACCGTGTAACGGCTCGACGCTTCGTTGTTGATAAAGACCGCCGGCTGGATCGGGAAGGCGCCGGCGCGGGCCAGCGGCAACGCCTTGGCCTCGAGCTTGTCAGTTTTCGGTTCTTCGCCCTGGACGGCCTTCGCCACCGCCGCTTCGAGCCGGGTGAGCTGATGCGGGTCGCAGAACGTCCCTCCGGAAAGATCCTGTACCAGGAAATTGTCGAGCGCCATTCCGTCCAGAGTGGTGTGGATCCTCGCGTCGATGATGTTTCCGCCGACGAGGCTGATGGCGCCGGCGACGCGATAGAACAAGCCGGGCTGATCATTAGCATAAATGGTGACCAGGGTGGCGCCCCTTTCCTCCTGAATCCAGGTCGCCAGCGACAGCGCGGCTTCGGAATCACGGTCGGCAGCATCCAGAAAGCGCGCATTGCGTTCCAGGACTTCGGGCGGCTCTGCGAGCCAATAACTGTCGGGAAGGCGCCAGGCCAGGCGGGTGAAATGGGGATCGTCCCAGCCGAGTTTCGCCGCCAGATCCTCCTGCGTCGCCGCAATCCGATCGCGCCGTCCTTTCTGCTTGTGGCCCAGGCGAAGCACCTCCTCTGCCTGTTCGAACAGGTCCCGAAGCAATTGGCGCTTCCAGCTGTTCCAGACGCCGGGTCCGACGGCGCGGATATCGACCACGGTCAGAATCAGGAGAAGACGCAGCCGCTCCATGCTTTTCACCTGCGCGGCGAAATCGTCGATCGTCTTGGGGTCGGACAAATCACGCTTGAACGCCGTCGCGGACATCAACAGATGCCAGCGGACCAGCCAGGCGACGGTCTCCGTCTCCGCCTGGTCCAGCCCGAAACGAGGGCAAAGCTGGTGCGCGATCTCCGCGCCCAGCAGGCTGTGATCTCCGCCCCGGCCTTTCGCAATATCGTGCAGCAACACCGCAACGTACAGGATTCGGCGCGAGGCGAGTTGCTTGAACAAGGCGCTCGACAACGGGTGATCTTCCTTGAGCTCGCCCCGTTCGATCTGGGAAAGAAGACCGATCGCCCTGATCGAGTGCTCGTCGACCGTATAATGATGATACATGTCGAACTGCATCTGCGCGACGACGCGTCCAAAATCGGGAACGAAGCGGCCGAATACGCCGGCCTCGTTCATCCACCGCAGCACCGTCTCTGGATCGCGGGGGCTTATGAGGACGTCCAGGAACATTGCATTGGCCTGGCGGTCGGAGCGGACCTTATTGTCGATCAGCCTCGCATCGCGGCCCGCTTGGCGCATCGCCAGCGGGTGTATTTCGAGGCTATATTTATCCGCCAGCGCGAACATCTGGATAAGGCGCGACGGGTCTTCGGCGAGGAATTGCTCGTGCGGGAGCGCCAGCCGCCCCCGGTCGAGCATGAAGCCTTCCAGTTTCCTGGGGCGCCGGCGAAGCGTCGGCAGGCCGAAACGCCGCCCTCGCCCCGCAAACTTCTCATCCATATGTGCCAGGAACAGGCCGGTCAGGTCACCCACCGTTTTCGCCTGCAGGAAATAATGCTGCATGAACCGTTCGACCGACGATTTCCCGGTGCGGTCGGCATAATTCATGCGGGCGGCGATTTCGCGCTGATAGTCGAAGGTCAGCCGGTCCTCGGCACGGCCGGCGATGACGTGAAGATGGCAGCGCACCGCCCAGAGGAACCCCTCCGCCCGCTGGAACCGCCGAAGCTCCTGCGCCGATAAAAGACCGGTGCCGACCAGTTCGGCGAGCGATCCTACCTGATAGGCATATTTGCCGATCCAGAATAAGGTGTGGAGGTCGCGAAGGCCTCCCTTCCCCTCCTTTACATTGGGTTCGACCACATAGCGGCTGTCCCCCATGCGCCGGTGGCGCGCGTCGCGTTCCTCCAATTTCTGAGTGACGAAGGCGGGGGCGGTGCCGCTCACCACCTCCTTTCGGAAGCGCGCCTGAACCTCGTCGAACAGACTTTCCTCGCCCCACACATAGCGGGCCTCTAAAATCGCGGTGCGGACCGAAAGATCGGCCGTGGCCGTCCGGATCATGTCGTCCACCGACCGGCTCGAATGGCCAACCTTGAACCCCAGGTCCCAGAGCAGATACAGCAGGGCTTCGATCGCCTGTTCGGTCCAGCCGGTCGGCTTCCACGGAGTCACCAGGGCGATATCGACATCCGAATGGAGCGCCATTTCGCCGCGCCCGTAGCCACCGATCGCCATCAGCAGCAGCCGTTCGGAATGGGTCGGATTGGCGATCGGATAAAGCCGCGTGACCACGAAATCATAAGCGAGGCGGAGAATCTGGTCGGTCAGAAAAGCATAAGCGGCGGCGCTTTCCGATCCCTGATACGGTTTTTCCTCCAGCCGACGGGCGATTTCCGCGCGCCCTTCGGCCAGCGCCTGGCGAAGCAATTTCGTGGCCTGGGCCCGGCCCTCCTTGTCCAGCGCCGCCATCTCGTCGCTTAGCCGTCGCCGATCGATGATCGAGCGGCGATGGGGAATGGAGGAGAAAGAAACCGCCATAGCGGGCAACCTAGGCGTGGCCTTGCCCGTCCGCCAGCCGCTTCAGCCGATAGACGAGGTCCAATGCCTCGCGTGGACTGAGCGAATCGGCATTCACTTCGTCCAGCAGCGCGATCAGGGGATCGGGCGCGGCCTCATCCTTCTCCACGGCGGCGAACAGGGGAAGGTCGTCGAGCCCGGCCGCTATCCCGCCGGTGGCCTTGCGGCCTTCCTCCAGCTTCGCGAGTACCGATCGCGCCCGTACCAGCACCGGCGGAGGCAGACCGGCGAGCTTGGCGACCGCGAGGCCATAGCTGCGGTCGGCGGGGCCGTCGGCGACCTCGTGCAGGAAGACCAGTTCGCCCTTCCATTCGCGCGCGCGGACATGATGAAGCGATAACGCGTCCAGCCGCTCGGCCAGCCGTGTCAGCTCGTGATAATGGGTGGCGAACAGGCAGCGGCAGCGATTCCGGTCATGGATCGCCTCGACCACCGCCCAGGCGATGGCAAGGCCGTCATAGGTCGAGGTTCCGCGTCCCACTTCGTCGAGGATCACGAAACTCCGCTCGGTCGCCTGGGCGAGGATCGCCGCGGTTTCGACCATTTCGACCATGAAGGTCGATCGCCCGCGCGCGAGATTGTCCGAAGCCCCCACGCGGCTGAACAGGCGATCGACCAGTCCCAGCACCGCCTTGGCCGCGGGAACATAAGAACCGGCCTGCGCCAGCAGCGCAATCAGCGCATTCTGGCGCAAGAAGGTCGATTTGCCGCCCATATTGGGACCGGTCACCAGCCACAGCCTCTGATCTTCGGAAAGCCCGCAATCATTGGCGACGAAACGTCCCCCGCTGGCCCTGAGCGCGTCCTCCACCACCGGGTGCCGCCCGCCTTCGATCTCGAAGCAAACATGACCCATGAAGCGCGGGCGGCACCAGCCGCCTTCGGCCGCCCTTTCGGCCAGAGATCCCGCGACGTCGAGCCGCGCCAGTGCGTCGGCGGCCGCCGAGATCGCGTCGGTCCGCTGCAAGGCGGCGGCAACCAGTTCCTCGAAATGGGCGGCTTCGGCAGCCAAAGCGTGCGCGCCGGCCTGACCGACCCGCTGCGCCTGTTCGTGCAGGTCCGGCGCGTTGAACCGGACCACGCCCGCGAGGGTCTGACGATGGGTGAAGTCCGAATCCGCGCTCATCAGCGGATCGGCATGCCTGGCCGCGACCTCGACATGGTAGCCGAGCACTCCGTTATGCCGGATCTTGAGCGAGGCGATCCCGGTCTGCTGGCGGTATCGGGCCTCCAGCGCCGTGATCGCGCGCCGCCCTTCGCCCCCGGTCGCGCGAAGATCGTCGAGGCCAGCGTCATACCCTTCGGCAATATACCCGCCCTGGGCGGTATCGATCGGCGGCGCGGGGACCAGAGCGCGGGCGAGGAGATCGACCAAAGCGCCATGGCCGGTCAAAGCAGGAAGCAATTGGGTCAGCAGGTCCGGGAGATCCTTCAGTCCCGCGAGGCGATCGTGCAGCCGGCGGGCTTCGTCCAGCCCGTCGCGAAGCTGACCCAGATCGCGCGGACTTCCCCGTCCCGAGACCAGCCTTCCGAGCGACCTTCCGATGTCGGGAAGCGCCTTCAACTGCCGCCGCAGGGCGTCGCGCGCACCGGCATCGCCTTCGAACAAGGCAACCAGATCCAGCCTCGCTTCGATCGTGTCGCGGTCGAGCAGGGGCGCGCCGATATCGGCCGCGAGCAAACGGGCTCCGGCACCGGTCACCGTCCGATCGATCGCCGCCAGAAGGCTTCCCGAACGGCTTCCTCCCGCCGACAGCGTAAGCTCCAGGCTTTCCCGCGTTGCCGCGTCGATCATCATATGCGCGCCCGACGCGCGGCCGATCGGCGGCCGAAGGAAAGGAAGCGATTCACGCGCCACCTCGTCCAGATAGGCCAGCAGACCTCCCGCCGCCGCCAGGCTGGCGCGGTCGAAACTGCCAAAGCCATCGAGCGTCGCCACCCCGAACCGTTCCTTGAGCCGCGCCTCTGCCGCGATGCTGTCGAAGCCTGCACGCCTTTGCTGGACCGGATGATCGTGCAGCTCTCCAAAAATTTCGGGAGCCACGATTTCGGCGGCGCCCAGCCGCGCCAGTTCGGCATCGAGCGAGGCGGGATCGACCGAACTCAATTCGAACCTCCCGGTCGATATGTCCGCTGCGGCAAGACCGAAACGCTCGCCTACCCGAGCCACGGCCACCAGCCAGTTGGAGGCGCGCGAATCCAGCAAAGTTTCTTCCGTGAGCGTGCCCGCGGTCACCACCCGGACGATGCCGCGCGCGACCAGGGATTTGGACCCCCGCTTCTTGGCCTCGGCCGGGCGTTCGGTCTGTTCGGCGATCGCCACCCGGTGCCCGGCCTTGATCAGGCGAGCGAGATAGGCCTCGGCGGAATGCGCCGGGACGCCGCACATCGGGATCGGTTCGCCATTATGTTCGCCGCGCGCGGTGAGCGCGATATCGAGGCAGGAAGCGGCAGCCTTCGCATCGTCGAAAAACAATTCGAAGAAATCGCCCATCCGATAGAAAAGCAGGCAATCCTGCGCCTCCGCCTTCAGCGCGAAATATTGCACCATCATCGGGGTCGGCGCCGAAGGCGCGGTGAAGATGCGGGGCTTGGCGGCGATCGGCCCCTCTTCGGTCGGCGCCACCGCCGCCCCTTGCATCTTCGTCTCGCTTTCCATCCGCCCAGCCTAAAGCCTCCTTCCCGCGCAGGGAACAGCCGGTTTCAACTTATCCCCAACCCTTGCAGCCTTGGCAAAAGCGCGCCTAAGGCATGCCGTGCGTCCAGGGAGATGAGGATGAGCGAAGGCAGCAACGTTAAATTTTCCGAAGACGAAGCGCTCCGCTATCATTCGCAAGGGCGCCCCGGAAAGATCGAGATCGTCGCCTCCAAGCCGATGGCGACCCAGCGCGACCTCAGCCTCGCTTACTCCCCCGGAGTAGCCGTTCCGGTCCGCGCCATAGCCGCCGATCCCGCCGCCGCCTATGAATATACGGCGAAGGGTAATCTGGTCGCGGTCATTTCCAATGGCACCGCGATCCTTGGCCTCGGTAATCTCGGAGCGCTCGCCTCCAAACCGGTGATGGAAGGCAAGGCGGTGCTGTTCAAGCGCTTTGCCGACGTCGATGCGATCGATCTGGAACTCGCGACCGAAGATACCGATGCCTTCATCAACGCGGTCGCCCTGATGGAGCCAAGCTTCGGCGGAATCAATCTGGAGGATATCGGCGCGCCCGCCTGTTTCATCATCGAACAGGCGCTTCGGGAGCGCATGAACATTCCCGTCTTCCATGACGACCAGCATGGCACCGCGATCATCACCGCCGCGGGCCTGATCAACGCCTGCTACCTGACCCAGCGCGAATTGAAGGACGTGAAGGTCGTCGTGAACGGCGCCGGGGCGGCGGCGATCGCCTGCACCGAGCTTATCAAGGCGATGGGCGTCCGCCATGACAATGTCATTATGTGCGACCGCAAGGGCGTGATCTATCAGGGCCGCGCCGAGGGCATGGACCAGTGGAAATCCGCCCATGCCGCGGTGACCGAAGCGCGCACGCTGTCCGAAGCTCTTGCCGGCGCCGACATCTTCCTTGGCCTTTCGGCCGCGGGCGCGCTGAAGCCCGAAATGGTCAAGGACATGGCGCCAAGCCCGATTATCTTCGCCATGGCCAATCCGGATCCGGAAATCTCGCCGCCCGATGCGAAGGCGGCGCGGCCCGACGCGATCATCGCCACCGGCCGCTCGGACTATCCCAACCAGGTCAACAACGTCCTTGGTTTTCCCTTCATCTTCCGCGGCGCGCTCGACGTACGCGCGACCACGATCAACGATGCGATGAAGATCGCGGCGGCCGAAGCCCTGGCGAGCCTGGCGCGCCAGCAAGTGCCCGAGGAAGTTGCGGCAGCGTATGGCGGAATGGCGCACAGTTTCGGCCCCGATTACATCATTCCAGCCCCGTTCGACCCGCGCCTGATGGAGGTCGTGCCGGCCGCGGTCGCGCAGGCGGCGATGGATAGCGGCGTGGCGCAATTCCCGATCAAGGACATGGTGACCTATCGGACTTCTTTGCGGTCCCGGCTCAACCCGACAACATCGGTGCTGACACTAGCTTATGAAGCGGCGCGGGCCAATCCGAAACGCGTGATCTTTGCCGAGGGCGAGGAAGAGGTCGTGCTTCGCGCGGCGATCGCGTTCCGCGACGGAGGCTATGGGACGCCCGTGCTCGTCGGCCGCGAAGATGTACCCGACCGCCTTCGCGCGCTGGGCGTCGACGACCCGGAAAGCTTCGAGCTGCAGAACAGCCGCAATTCGGAGCTGATCGGCGAAATGGTCGATTATCTCTACGAGCGTCTGCAACGGCGTGGCTATCTACGCCGCGAGGTGGAACGGATGGTCAATCAGGACCGCAATATCTTTGCCGCTTTGCTGCTCGCTTTGGGTAAAGCCGACGTGATGATCACCGGCGTCACTCGGCGCTACAGCCAGACGCTCCGGCAGATCCGCCGGGTGATCGATCCGATGCAGGGCTGCACACCGTTCGGCCTGCACGTGCTGGTGGGGCAAAATCATACCATATTCATGGCCGACACCACGGTGACCGAGCGTCCGTCTTCCGAGCAACTGGTCGATATCGCGGTGCAAACCGCCGCAGTCGCGCGCCGAATGGGTCACGAGCCGCGCGTGGCATTTCTTTCTTATTCCACCTTCGGCAATCCCGAAGGCACGTTCCTCGACAATATTCGCGACGCGGTGGGGCTGCTCGACGAACGCGGGGCCGATTTCGAATATGAAGGCGAAATGCCGCCCGATGTGGCGCTCAACCCGGGCATGGCCAAATTCTACCCGTTCAGCCGCCTTTCGGGGCCGGCCAACATCCTGGTGATGCCCGGACTCCAGTCGGCCAATCTGTCCGCCAAATTGCTGCGCGAGCTTGGTGGGGATTCGGTGATCGGGCCGATGCTGGTCGGGATGGCCAAGCCCGTCCAGGTCGCCACCATGACCTCGACCGCGTCGGACCTGGTGACACTGGCGGTGTTAGCGGCCGGCGGTATCGCGAGGTAAAAGCCGCTTTGTAGTTGGAGTGCCGCGCCAGGCTTTTTGTTTGAGTGCTGCACCGGCCCGCTCCCCCACCCAGCCTCCCATAGCCTACACTGCCGGGAGGCTGGGTGGGGGAGCGGGCTGGTGCAGTTCTTCGCTAACAAGAAACTCGCGTTAGCGGAAAAAGTTATTGCGGATTATCCGCAGTACCTGTGGACTGTCCGGCCGCACCGACCGCGCCGATATTGCCGAACAATTCCTGGAAGAAGCCGCGCTTGCGGCCCAAAGTTGGGGTCTTGTCGTCCGTCGGATTGATCGAGGCGACGCGCTCAAGCCCGGTGCGTTCCACCGCGACCACGTTGCCGGCTTCGTCGAAACGCACGTGCAACACGGTCTGTGAGACCGGCGTCGGGTTGTTGAAACCAAGGTTGCGGGTTTCACGCGAGACATAATACCAATCGCGTTGGTCGAACTGGCCGACGAAGCTTGGGCGACCCAGCGATCCGGTGACCGAATCGCGATTGTCCACACCCGGCTGAACCGACGCAACCAGCGCGTCGTCCAGGATATAACCCTGCCGGTCCTTGATCCGCGCGCAGCCGCCCAGGACCGAGATCGTCGCAATCGCCAGAGCGAGTTTACGTCCGTGCCGGAGGGTCATCGATAATTCTCCTGAAAGTCGCTTTATGCCGTCAAACATCCGACGGCGCCTTGCCGGGCGCGGTTCGAGACCCCAATATGCGACAAAAGCTGAACGGCGCAAGTACGGCGCGGAGCTTTAAAAGGTAAAATCCATTGTCCTTTCTATCGCATATCTTCCGCCCCAATGCCGACCGCGAGCGATACAGGCCGTTATATGATGCAGTGGTGAGTGCCGCGCGGGACCCCGCATGGTATCGCGACGGCCATGTACCGGACACGCTGGATGGGCGATTCGACATGATCGCGGCCCTACTGGCGCTGGTTCTGCTGAGGCTCGAGCGCGAAGGCAAGGCGGCCAGCAAGGCGTCGGCGTTGATCGCCGAGACCTTCATCGACGATATGGAAGGGTCCATCCGGCAGATCGGCATTGGCGACCTGATGGTCGGCAAGCATGTCGGCAAGATGATGGGCGCGGTTGGGGGACGGATCGCCGCGTTCCGGACGGCAATCGAAGGGAATATTGAGTTCAAGGAGCCGGTTCGCCGCAATATCTTCCACGACGCGCCGCCGTCTGACCGGGCAGTGGATTGGGTCGCCGGAAAATTTGAACGCTTTCACAAGGGCCTTGCAGCGATCGGGCTGGAGCGGGTTCTTGAAGGGGAGGTTCCGCACCCATGATCCCGCCGGAATTCAGCCGGCCGGTCCGGATAGACACGCTCGCGGACGAGCCGCGCCATTTGTCGATCGAGGCGGATGAGGTCGAATGCTCGGCGCTCGCCCGGCGCTTCGGCCTGGTCGGAATAAAGGGGCTTTCCGCCGAAGCCGCGCTCGGCCGCCATGACCAGGAGATTGTAGCGATCGGCGCGTTCAGCGCCGATGTCAGGCAAAGCTGCGTCGCCAGTGGAGCCGAAATCGCGTCCAGGATAGCGGAGCCGTTCAAGATCATCTTCCGTCCGCAGCCGGCGATGCCGGCCGCGGAGGACGAGGTCGAATTGAGTGCATCCGAGATGGATGTCGTCTTTTACGACGGCGCGTCGATCGACATCGGCGAGGCTGTGGCGGAGACGCTTTCGCTTAGCCTTGATCCCTATCCGCGAGCGGCCGATGCCGAACAATTGCTGAAGGCAGCCGGCGTGAAAAGCGAAGCCGAAGCCGGCCCGTTCGGCGCGCTCGCGGGACTCAGGGACAAATTGAGTAAATAGCGCCGTTACCGCCCGTAATTTTCGATGATGTCGGCGAGCGGGATCTGGCCGCGCATAGCGCCCGAGCCGTTCGGGCTACCTCCATTTTCCAGCTCGATAGCGAAGGGCACGGCCGCCTCGGCCTCGATCCGCTGTCGTACTGCGGCGAGGCGGGGCCAGCGGCCGATTTCGGCCACCTGATGATATTCCAGCCACCGTGCCACGCCGACCAGAATAGCGTCCGCGAGGGTCGGACGGTCGCCGACCAGATAAGGCGAATCGCCGATCATGCTCTCCAACTTGTCGTGCCGGTTGACCACCAGCTCCCGCCCCAATCGCCGCAAGGATTCTTGAAATGCAGGATCGGGATCCTGCATTTCAAGCGCGGCCCACAAGGGCGTGAAGGCGCCGGTAAAGCCCGTATTGATGAAGGCCATCAACTGATGCATTCGATCCGCTTCGCGCGACATCGGGTCGAAGCTGATCCGGCGTTCCGCATCCCGGGCTTCGAACCAGCCGGCGATTGCCATAGTCTCCGTCAGGAGTTCGCCTTCGCTGGTGATCAAGGCCGGCGTTTCGTGACGAGCATTGATCCGGGCGTAAGAAGGCTCGCGCATTTCACCCAGCATGTCGACGCGGCTTAATTGGTAGGGCTGCCCGAGCCATTCTAGCGCCGCGATAAGCCCCATCGAGCTGCCCGACGGGAAGCCGTAAACCAGGATCGGGTCCATTGTTCATTTCCTTTTCTCGTGCTGCGCTGTCCATTCGGAGAGCGCGTCCGGGTCTGGAAATGGGAGAGCCCGGCACCCAAGTAAATTACGCACATTTTTGTAACCAGCAGCGGGGTCGCTCATGAAGCAATTGGTATCGCAATGCCCGATCGAGGACGTAATGCGCATGCTGAGCGGCCGTTGGCCGGCCTTGCTGCTTTACTATCTGAAGGACGGCACCAAGCGCTTCAGCGATTTAAGGCGCGACAATCCGACCGTGTCGCACCGGATACTGACGCTTGAGCTGCGCAAGCTGGAACACCGGCGTGATCGGGCGCACTGATTACGAAACTTATCCGCGCCGGGTCGAATATGACCTGACCGCTTACGGCCAGCAATTGGTGCCGCTGATCGACGCGCTTGGAGATTGGTGGGAGGCCGGACAGCGGGCCGCCCGAAATCAATCAGAATTGCCGGTCGAGCCACTAATGCGGGTTGCATAAAGAGGCACTGGACGGCCCGATTGCGGTCGCTTGCTGGGCGGCGGCGGGCCACGGAAAGTGCTCGCCGCAGCCGGAAGGCAGAAGACGATCAGAAGGGAACGTCGTCGTCCAGGTCGCTGTCGAACGCGGGCTGCGGACGCGATTGCGGCCGACTGGCCCCGCCGCCGGAAGAACCGCTTTCATAGCCGCCGCTAAAATCGTCGCCGCCACCGGCGCCCGATCCGCCACGGGCATCGAGCAGGACCAATTCCCCGCGAAAACGCTGCAGCACCACTTCGGTGGAATATTTATCCTGGCCGGAATTGTCCTGCCATTTGCGGGTCTGGAGCTGGCCTTCCAGATAGACCTTGGAGCCCTTTTTCAAATAGGATTTGGCGACGCGTCCGAGATTCTCGTTGAATATGACCACGCGGTGCCATTCGGTACGTTCCTGGCGGTTGCCTTCCTTGTCCTTCCAGGTTTCGGACGTCGCGACCGACAGGTTCACCACCTCGCCGCCATTGCCGAGCGAGCGCGATTCGGGATCGTTGCCGAGATTGCCCACCAGAATGACCTTGTTGACGCCCGCCATCTAACATTCTCCTAAAAGCCGGGGTGCTTCCTGCCCCAATATTGCGTCCGCCGCCAGCCCGCGGCGATGAACCGCGACGCTAGCATCAACGACCGCCTTTACGCCACCATTGCCGGCCTGATTTCGCGCCGATTGTACAAGAAGCCGATGATCAGGATCAGCAATGTGGCAAGTTGCGCTGCGATCGACTCCAGGGTCGGAGAGATCCCGAGCATCGACAGGCGCGGCGCCCCTGCGATCGGACTGACCCCGATCATCCCGGCTTCCTGCAGCGCGCTTACGCCCTTGCCCGCCAACACCACCGCGAGGACCGCGATCAGCGCCGAACTGTAGCCAAAGAATTTGGCGATCGGCAGCCGCTGGCTGAAGCGGAACATGGCTATGGCGATCAGCGCCAGGCACAGCAAACCGGTGGCGGCGCCGGCCAGCAATGCCGCCTCGCCGCCCTGCGCCGCCATCGCCGTGTAGAACAGGATGGTTTCGAACACTTCGCGATAGACGGCGATGAAGGCGAGGCCGAACAGAAACCAGGCCGAGCGGCCAGAAAGCGCGTGGCCCATCTTGGCCTTGATATATTTCTGCCATTCATCGGCCTGCGACTTGCCGTGCATCCAGATGCCCACGAACAACAGGATGAGCGCCGCCAGCAGCGACCCGAAACCCTCGGTAAGCTCCCGTTGCGCGCCGCTGATGCTGATGAGATGGGTTGCCGCCCACCAGGTCGCGACCCCTGCGACCAAAGCCACCACCCAGCCATAATGAACTGGACGGATCATGTCGGTGCGGTCGGCCTTGCGAAGGAATGTCAGCATTCCAACGATGATCAGCAAAGCCTCCAGCCCTTCGCGCAACAGGATCGTGAAAGCGCCGAAGAAGGTGGACGCGTTGCTCGCCGATTCCGGGGACAAAGCGGTTTCGGTCTCATCGAACAGGCCGTTCAAATTCGCGACCAGGGTGCGGACTTCCCCTGCCGGACGGTCGCGGCCGATCGCCGAGCGAAGCTCCGCCATCGCCCGCTCAACTCTGGACATGAGCGCCGCGTCGCGTGCGCTCAGGATCGGTTCGACCGGCTCGAACCCATCCAGATAAGCCGCCAGAGCGAGCTGCTCTGCCCGCTGATGATCGCCGGCCTCATAGGCGGCCAGGCTTTGCCGAAGTTTTTCCCGCGCGATCGACAGGCTGGCGACCCCGCCGACCCCGCTGACGGCCCTGACCGCGCCGGGATTGCTGCGCAAATAGGCCGTAACCGCATTGGCTTTCTCCGCCCCGATATCGTTGGCGAGCGTCGCGGGTGTCAGGCCGGCGAGCGTGGCAAGATCGGGAATTCGGGCGCGAAGCGCGGCATCGCCTTCCCACAGGCTCTTGCCCCGCGCGACCAGCGCCTCGGGATAGGCGAAGCGTCCGGCGTGGAAGGCGAGCGCCCATTTGTCCTCTGACGGGAGCCTGGCGAAGCTCTGCATCGCGGTCCCGTCCAAGCCCTGTTCGATCACCTGGTACAAAGCGAACACGCTCCGTTCCTTGGCGCGTTCCCCGTCGGCAAAGGCGATCGGTGGGGGGTCCATTTTTTCCGAAAGCGGACCCTGCGCGTCGCCGGAAATGCCGTGGCAGCTGGCGCAATTTTCGGCGTAGAGCGCGGCGCCCCTGCCAAGGTCGGGGGCCCTGGGCGGCGCCAGCGGAACCGGATGCGCCTGCAACAGATTGGCGGCAAGGTTCCGGGCCAGTTTTTCGACTTCGGCCGGAGCGGCCTTGGCCGCAATGGCCGCCTTCAGCACTTTCGATTGATTGAGCAACGCGGCCTGGCTGTTTCCGGGCGGCAGCGCGCCAAGCTGTTTTTCCACAGTCGCGGAAAATTCCTGCATCTCCTGATATTCGGCGGCGCTGATCACCTTGCCGCCGGAAATGGCGCCGGGATAATCGACTGCGATATAATCCAGCAGGCGCCAGGTTGTCCGTACATCGGGGCTTTGCGCCGGCGCCGCCGCCGGAACCGCACCGATCAGCAGCGTCACGGCGAGCAGGAACAAACGGCTACGGAGGAAAAGCATGAAACCTCGACTACTCGGGGAAAGAAGATGCAAGTGATTATCAATAACGACAAGGAAATACCAGCGCCGCTGATTTGCGCTTTCCCCTCTGACGCGGAAACTGTTAAGCTATGGCTCATCCGGCCCGGCGCACGTTGTGGCGCGGCAAGGGTGGAACGATCCGCACAATCGAAAGACGGCTCAAGACGGTGAGAAGATTTTCGTTATCTGCCTGTGTGGCGCTCGGACTATCGGTCCTTGCAGTGCCCGCCGCGCATTCACAGAATGGCGGCGCCACCACTCCGCCCGCCTCCGCCGGCAATACGGTCGGGTCGCCGCTGCTGCGCGATTTCAATATTGGCGGAGAGCGGACCACGCCGTCGGCCGAGCCATCGCCGGCGGTGACGCCGCCTGCCTCCAACGCGCAGCCCGATACACGGCCAGCCGAAACCCGCCCGCAGGTTCGGCCACCCGTTCAGGCCGCGCCCCGTCCGGAAAACCCCATTTCCCGCGCGCCGCAAACGCCGGGGCTAGGCGACTATCTTTCGCCGGAATCGGCCCCGGCTGCTCGCGCCATCCCCTCGGACACAATCGCCGCTCCCGAAGCGATTCCCGAAAACCCATCGGATCCGGCCGCCGATTTGCCGGAGCCGACGACGCAGCCCAGCGGCCTGCCGACCCTTATTTGGGCGGCTCCTGCGGGGTTGGCCCTTCTCCTGCTGGGCTTTTTCCTGTTCCGGCGGCGCCGGCGCGATCTGGTCGTCGAAGCGCCGGTCGCCCCCGCGTCGCTTGCCGATACCGTGCCTCCGGCTCGGCCGATCCCCGCCGGGACGGTCGAGGTCGATCTTCGTCCCTGGCTGGAAGTCGAATTCAAGCCGGAAAAGATGGTCGCGACCGCCGACGGCGCAACCGTTCATTTCGATCTGATGGTCAAGAATGTCGGGAAGAGTCCGGCGCGCAACGTCAGGATCCAGGCGCAGATGTTCAATCCGAGCGCCGAACAGCAGCGCGACATCAAGGCCTTCTTCGCGGCGCCTTCGGCCGGGGGCGACGCCTTCAACGTCCCGCCGCAGCTCGCGGCACGATTCAAGAGTTCGGTATTGATGCCGCGCGACCGCCTGCGGCAGATCGAGGTGCAGGGCCGGCCGCTCTTCATTCCGACCGTCGCGGTCAATATCGTCTACGAATATGGCGACGGCCGCACAGGGCAGACGTCGAAATCCTATGTGATCGGCACCGAACAGCAATCCGCTGAAAAGATGGGTCCATTCCGGCTAGACCTTGGTCCGCGCATCTACCGCCAGGTAGGCGGCCGGCCGCTGGATCTCGCCCGCGCCGTCTAAGCCAAAAAGTCGCTTTGAGCCGCTAGACCGCCGGGTAGCGCAGTCGTCCGAGAAACCGGCTGAGCGACGGCAGGCGTTCGCTGCTTCCCCGCCAGCTTGCCTTGAACTTTTCGAACCGCATCACATCGTCGATCCGCCGGTCGAGGAAGCCGCGCGTTCCGGCGATTTCCTCGCTGTCGTCGTCCAGGAAGACCAGCATGGTCGATGTGTAGAGCGCCGACAATATGCCGCGCTTGCTATAATGATTGAAATCGGTCGCCTTGTCGCCGGCGATACGCCACATCCGGTCCGCGGCGCGCCAGGCAAGCTTGGCCCCGGTCATAGCATTTTGCGGCTGAGCGAGAATCGCCAGCGCTCGGCGAAGCGCTTCCTTGTGCGGGGTAACGATTTCGATCCGGAACAGGACAAGATCGCGGATCCGTTCGCGTATCTTGAGCTTCGCGATCCGTGGCAGCGGATAGGCATCAGCCATGGCGCGATCGATGGCGTCGAACCAGGCATCGATCATCGGCACGGCGCCGCCTGGAAAACAGAGATTCGCGCGGGCCGCCGGAACGCCGAGCTCCGCCGCGGCCATTGCCACCGCCTTTTCGCTCCAGCCGTCGAAGGCCGCATGCGCGGGAATGAGGGGAGCGAGCGCGTCCTTGAGCTCGTCCAGATTCATGTCGCCCGGTGCAATGCGTTCCATTTTTCCTAAATGAGCATCGAGGTCGCGCGATGCAAGCTCAGGCCTGCTTCCCGCTCCCGCCGGGAAGGCGGATCAGGACCAAAGCGGCGCAGATCAGCAAGGCGCCGGCGCCGTCGGTGAGGCTCAGTCTTTCGTCATAAGCCAGCCATCCGATCATGGCGGTGACCGCAGGCTGGGTAAGCATGCCGAGGCCAACCACGACGGGGCTGAGATGTCCCATCGCATAGACCAGCAAACCCTGCCCAACGACCTGGCTGCCCAGCGAAAGCAGGATGAGCGGGGTCCAGGCGCCGGGAATGATCTGTTCGCCCAGGACAAAAGCGAGGAGGAGCAGGGGCAAAGCACCGGCCGCCGTCGCGAGCGCCAGGACCGGCATCGGCTTCAATGTACGGCGCGCCTGATCGATCGCGATCAGGTAGAAAGTGTAGAACAGGCCCGCGAGGATCGCGAACAGGTCGCCCCGCAAAGGGCGGGCCGAAAGTTCGTAGCTGCTTCCCAGCAGCAAGGCGGCGCCGAGCCCTGCAAGAATGAGCGCCAGCGTCTGCATTCCACGGGGAAGCATGCGCGCGGCGATGAAGCCGTAAGCGGCGAACAGGAAACTGGAAGAATTACCGAACAGGGTCGCGTTGGCGAGCTTGGTGAGCTTGATGCCAGTATGCCAGGCAGCAAGGTCAGCCGCGAAGAACAGCCCGCCAATGACGATCATCGCTCCGATCGCCCATCCGGGCCGAAAACTTTGTTTGTCGGTCATTCGCGCGAACAGCAGCAACAAGGGGATTGCCAGTGCCAGCCGCCAGAATCCGGCCGCGACTGACCCAACATCGGACAGCCGGACCATCCAGGGTCCGACCGCCAGAAACAGGTTGGAAATGATCAGAGCGGCAAAGGCGTAGCGCCCTGTCTGATTTATCGGCAGGGATCGGGACTGGTGCATTCAAATGGCAAGCCATCACGCCTGGCGTTTGTAAAGCGCGTCCAGCCGCTCCCCATATATTTCCTTCAGCACATGGCGCCGGATCTTGATCGAAGGAGTCAATTGCTGGTTCTCGACGGTGAAGGGTTCATCCGCGACAATGAAGCGGCGGACCTTCTCGATCACCGACAGATCGGCATTGACCCGATCGACCGCCGCAGAGAGGCCGCGGATATAATCGGGATCGGTGCGAAGCTTGGCAAAATTGCAGCCCCGCCGGTTGGCGGCGCACCATTCGGCGGTCCATTCGGGGTCGGGAACGACCAAGCCGACCACATAGGGCCTCTTGTCGCCCACCACCATCGCCTGGACGATTTCGGGTTGAAGCGTCAGCATCCCCTCGACCTTTTGCGGGGCGACATTGTCACCCTTGTCGTTGACGATCAGATCCTTCTTGCGGTCGGTGATCACGATCCGGCCGTCCTCGTCGAGATGGCCGACATCGCCGGTATGCAACCATCCATCGATGATGGCGCGTTCGGTCAGCGCGGGATTGCGCCAATAGCCCATCATCACCAGTTCGCCTCGCACCAGGATCTCGCCATCCTCGGCAATCCGCACTTCGGTGTTGAGCATCGGGGGCCCGACCGTATCCATCCTGACACCGGCCTTGGGGCGATTGCAGCTGATCACGGGCCCGGTCTCGGTCTGCCCATAACCCTGCAGCAAGGTCAGCCCGACCGACTGAAAGAAGATGCCGACTTCCGGATTGAGCGGCGCGCCGCCCGACACCATTGCCTTGATCCGCCCGCCGAACCTCTTGGCGATCTTGGGCCGCAAGGTCCGTCCCAATATCAGATCCATCGGCCGGTCCCAAAGCGGCAGGCCGCGCCCGTGTTGCCTGGCGCCGATCGCCAGCGCCCGGTCCATCAGATAATTGGCCAGCCGACCCTGTTTCTCGACATTCTTCATGATCCGTTGACGGAGCACTTCGAACAGGCGCGGGACCACGACCATGATGGTGGGACGGACTTCCTCGATATTGGAGGCGAGCTTTTCCAACCCTTCGGAATAATAGATCTGGCCACCGAGTCCGATCGGGAAAAACTGCCCGCCGCTATGTTCGTAGGCATGGCTGGACGGGAGGAATGAGAGGAAAACTTCGTCGTCCCAGCCGAAATCGGTCGCGATGATGTCGACGCATCCCTCGACATTGTGAAGGATCGACCCGTGATGCTGCATGACGCCGCGCGGAGCTCCGCCGGTGCCGCTGGTGTAGATGATGCAGGCGAGGTCGCTTCGGGCAAAGTTCGCGGCCGCCGCGCAGGAGGCCACATCGGGCGTCTGCGACGCGATCATGGCGTCCCATTGGTGGAAGCCGACGGTGCTGGACTGGCCGGCAAGAATGGGTTCGATGCCGATCACATGTTCGCAGCCCGAAGTGCGCAACGCCGCCGGTAGCAGCGTCTGCGCCAATTTGTGCGTGGAAACGATCACTGCTTTTGCGCCGCTATCGTCCAATATATGCTGGTGATCGCGCGTGGTGTTGGTGGTGTAGGTTGGAACGGTGGTGCACCCCGACGCCATGATCGCAAGATCGGCGATGCACCATTCGGGCCGGTTTTCCGACACCAGCATGACATTATCGCCGCGCCTTAGGCCGATAGCCTTTAGCGCCGCGGCAAGCGAGGCGACCGTCTCAGCCGCCTCCCGCCAGCTAATCGAGCGCCAGGCGCCTTCCTTCTTGGCCCACAGGAACGGCGCGTCGCCTTTCTCCGCGGCGCGCACGAAGAACATGGTGACGAGGTTGGGAAAATGTTCGAACTCTCGCATGACCTCTCCAGCCCGCGCAGGTTTGCCCGCGTCACCTGCCTCCTTATCGCCCGGACGCCGGTTTCGCCAGCGCCACCGGGCCGCGGCTTGTGCGGGCCATCATTCGAAAAAGTTATAGGACCTACAACCCGTGCGGCTTGCGCGGAGCCCGGACTGACTTCAAAGCTTGGTCACGAATTCTCGCGCTGGACACCCAGTGCGGCACACGGATCGGCGGGCTGACTATGAAGCGGTTGATGATTTTGTTTTCGGTTGCGGCGGCTTTTGCCCTCGGCTCCTGCACCACGCCTGTCATATCGTCCGCCGAGCCCCGTTCGGCACAGATTTTCGTAACGACGGCCAATCCGCTAGCGACCGAAGCGGGCCTTGCGGTGCTGCGCCGGGGCGGGAGCGCGGTCGATGCCGCCATTGCGGTGCAAGCCATGCTGTCGCTGGCCGAACCGCAAAGCTCGGGCATCGGCGGGGGCGCGTTCATGAACTATTATGACGCCGCCACCCGCAAGATCATTATCTATGACGGCCGCGAAGTGGCCCCCGCCGGCGCGACCGCCGATATGTTCCTCGATGATAATGGAAAGCCTGTGAGCCAGCCGGCGCTGACCGGCCGCGCGACCGGGGTGCCCGGCGCCGTCAGGATGCTGAAGCTGGCGCATGAGGAACATGGCCGGCTTGCATGGGCCGGGCTGTTTGCGGATGCCGAACGGACGGCGCACGAAGGTTTCATCGTCAGCCCCCGTCTTTCGCGCTTCATCAACAGCAATGCGGCGCAGGCGCGCGCACCCGACGCCCGGGCTTATTTCTCCGAAGGGGATGGAAGCCTGGTCGAAACCGGCGACCGGCTCCGCAACCCCGCATATGCCGGGTTCCTGCAGCGTCTCGCGGCGGAAGGTCCCGACGCTTTGTATCGCGGGCCGACAGCGGTGAGAATCGCCGAGCGCACGCAGGCCGCTCCCCTCGGTGGATCGATGACCGTCGCCGATCTGGCGGCGTACCAGCCGATCAGGCGTGAAGCGCTTTGCGGTCCCTATCGCCTTTATCTTTTGTGCGTTCCGCCGCCCCCGTCGAGCGGTGTCGGCTTGCTGCAATTGATGGCGATGCTCGAGCGTACCGACATCGACAAGCGCGGGCCCGACGATCCCCAGGCCTGGTTCCTTTTCGGGGAGGCGAGCCGGATCATGTATGCCGATCGGGATCAATATGTCGGGGATCCGGCCTTCGTCGATGTCCCTGTCGCCGGGCTGCTCGAACCCGCTTATGTCGCATCCCGCGCCGCCCTGATCGGCAGCCGAGCCGGGCCGATGCCTGTAGCAGGACGGCCGGCCGGCGCGCCCACTGCCGCGCTTGACCGGACGCTGGAACCCGCCGGCACCTCGCATTTCATCGTTGCCGACGCCTGGGGCAATGTCGTGTCGATGACCACGACCGTAGAATCCCTGTTCGGGTCGGGTCGGATGGTCGATGGATTCTTCCTGAACAACCAGATGACCGACTTTTCCCTGGCTCCGCGCGATGCGGCGGGCCGCCTCTCGGTCAACGCGGTGACGCCCGGCAAGCGGCCGCGATCTTCCATGACACCTGTGATCATCCTCGACACCGAGCGGCGCTTTGTCGGAGCGGCCGGTTCGGCCGGCGGCAATGCCATCATCGTTTACGTCGCCAAGGCGCTGGTCGCGGCGATCGACTGGGGCCTGCCGATGCAGGATGCTCTCGCCCTTCCCAATCTGGTCGCCCGCTGGACGTTCAACGGCGAAAACACCAAATTTTCGCCGCAAATCCTTGAGGGATTACGGGCGAGAGGCGTCCAATTAGAGCCCGGCCAGGGGGAGGATTCGGGGCTGACCGGCGTGATGTTCCGGCAAGGGCGTTTTGACGGCGGCGCCGATCCGCGGCGCGAAGGCGTGGCACGCGCCGAACGGGTGAACAGGCGCTGATTCAGAGCGATTCGGCCCCGACCGCCGCGCCGACAGTGTCAAACCCGTCGCGCATCAAAAGGACTTTAAGCTCGCCCGCAATCATCCGGGCGAGCCCTGGACCTTGATAAACCAGGGCGGAATAGAGCTGGACCAGGCTCGCGCCGGCTTTGATCCGGGCATAGGCATCCACTCCATTTTCAATTCCCCCCACGGCGATCAGCGGCATTCGGCCCCCCGTCGCCCGGCGCAAATCGCGGATGCGCTGCAGCGCAAGATCCTTGATCGGGGCTCCGGAAAGTCCGCCGGCTTCGCCTCTATGGTGCGATCGAAGATCGGGCCTCGATAGGCTGGTGTTGGCGACGATCAGCGCGTCGATTTTTCCGTCGATCGCCGCGCCGGCAATATCGTCAATCTCGCCCGGCTCCAGATCCGGCGCGACTTTCAGGAACAAGGGCGGCCCGCTTGCATCGCGGGCTTCGCCTACCGCCGCGAGCAGATCCAGGAGCGCCGCCTTTTCCTGGAGGCCGCGCAGCCCCGGCGTGTTGGGCGACGAAATGTTGACGGTCAGATAATCGGCGAGCGGTGCCATCGTCCTGACGCCCAGCGCATAATCGGCAATCCGGTCGGCACTATCCTTGTTGGCGCCGATATTGATTCCAACAATGCCGTGGCTTCGCTTTCGCTTCAGCAACCTGGACCTGGCGGATTCGAGGCCGTCATTGTTGAACCCCATACGGTTGATCACCGCCCGGTCCTCGGTCAGGCGAAACAGGCGCGGCCTTGGATTGCCCTGCTGCGGCAAAGGCGTCAGCGTGCCGACTTCGGTGAAGCCGAAGCCGAGCTCCAATATCTGCCGGAATACCTGGGCATTCTTGTCGAAGCCGGCTGCGAGCCCGATCGGATTGGGAAAATCGAGGCCCGCGACCCGCATCGCCAGCCGCTTATCTCTCATCGGCCCGGAAATGGCGGGCAGCAATTTCAGCGCGGCCAGGGTCAATCCATGCGCGCGTTCGGCGTCGAGCGCGAAGATCAGGGGGCGGAGAAGCGGATAAAGCGGCACGGTTACGCTTCCCAGCCGAGCACGAAATCGCGCAGCGCCCGCGCATCATGCAGGGCGTTATGCGGGACCTTGCTATTGCGTGCGGTGCTGAACCCCGGGTTGCGCAGCAGTTCGAACTGAAGGCTTCCGACTGGCGCCATGTCGCCAGGCTCGGTCACCAGAAGATGGCAGAAATATCCGATATCGTCGGGCCAGTCGGCAACGATCATCGGATTGCTATCCCCCTGCAGATAATAAGCGATCTCGGCCGCGGCCGAAATGCGCGTGGTGCGCCCGCCCGGAAACCCGGCGGGGATCGTATCCAAATAGGGGACGACATGCCGTTCGACCCAGGGATGCAAGGTTTCCGGCAGCGGCAGGACCAGATAGAGTTCCTCGTCGCCCTGTTCCGGGACCAGGGCCAAGCTGATCAATTCGCCGCCAAAGCCGTTGAATTCGGTATCCAGGAAATAGCGCATGTCCATGCCATAGCGGGAGAATTGCCGGGGCGCGACGGCTGGTTTGCGGCAGCCCGAATGCTGTTTGGCGACCGCTGCGCCATCCTGCCTTCCGGGTCCGCGGAGCGGTTCCGATCCTCTCTTTCAATGTCCGCATTTCCCTCTAGGATCGGCAGAACATTCCCAATGGAGAGCCTGATGAAATTTGCCCTTCGCGCTGCCGCATCCCTGCTGGCGATCACCGTCCTTCCCATGGTCGCCGCACCGGCAGCGGCCCAGGCCTCCACGCAGGCCGACCAGAATCAGGCGTTGCTCCAATTCTTCGCCGATTATGACAAGGCCCAATTGTCGCGCTCGCCCCTTGCCAAATCCTTCCGTGGGATGCGCGACGCCGATTACGGCAAATGGGACGAGGTCGGCGAGGCGGCGGAGCGCCGCGAATATGAAGCGGACCTGGCGGCGCTGAAGTCAATGCGCGCGCGGTTCGACCCGGCCAGGCTCAATGCCGACAACCGGCTTTCCTATCGCCTGTTCGAAAAGATGATCGAGCGCCGCACCAAAGCCTATGAGTTCCGCGATTACGGCTATGTGTTCGACCAGATGAACGGCCCGCAAAGCCAGTTCCCCGCATTCCTGATCAACATCCATCGGGTCGAGAATAAGAGCGACGCCGAAGCCTATGTAAGCCGCCTCAAAGGCCTTGGCCCTGCGATCGACCAGCTCATCGCCGATTCGAGGGACAGCGCCGAAAAGGGGCTGATGCCGCCCAAATGGGTCTATCCTTACGTGACTGCCGACGCGAAGAATGTCGTTTCGGGCTTTCCCTTCACCAAGATCGCGACCGAAGCGCCCCTTTATGCGGATCTGAAGTCCAAGGTCGCAAAGCTCGACATAGCGCAGGCCGAAAAGGACGCTCTGCTCGCCGCGGGGGCCGACGCTTTGATCATGTCGGTGAAGCCCGCTTATGCCCGCCTTATCACCGAAATGGAGCGCCAGGAAAAGATCGCCTCTACCGACGACGGCATCTGGCGGATGAAGCGGGGCGCCGAATATTATACTGAGCGACTGGGCAATTACACCACGACCGACATGACGCCCGACCAGATCCACCAACTGGGTCTGGCCCAAGTGGCGCGGATCCATGGAGAGGTCCGCGAAATCATGCAGCGGACCAATTTCCAGGGTGACCTGACGGCCTTCTTCAAATTCATGCGCGAGGATCCCCGCTTCTACGCGCCCAACACTGACGAGGGCCGCGCGCTCTATCTGGCCGAAACCGAAAAGGCGAAACAGGCCGTCACCGCCAAATTGCCTGCATGGTTCGGTACCCTGCCGCAATCGCCGATGGAGGTGAAAAGAGTCGAGGAGTTTCGCGAAAAGTCTGCCGGCAAGGCATTCTATCAGCGGCCCGCCCCGGACGGTTCGCGCCCCGGCGTCTATTACGCCAACCTCTACGACATGAAGGACATGCCCCTGACCGAGGTAGAAGCCTTATTCTACCATGAGGGGATTCCGGGCCACCATCTCCAGCTCGCCATTCAGACCGAGCTGAAGGACGTTCCCGCCTTCCGCCAGTTCGGAGGAGTCACCGCTTATTCCGAAGGCTGGGGCCTTTATTCGGAGAAGCTCGCCAAGGATATGGGCCTCTATACCGACCCCTATCGCGACTTCGGGCGGCTGCAGCTGGAACTGCACCGGGCGATCCGCCTGGTGGTCGATTCGGGGCTGCACCACAAACGCTGGACCCGCGAACAGGCGATCAAATATGTCGAGGATAATAGCGCGGATGCTCCGGGCGGCATCGTCAAGGCGATCGAGCGTTACATCGTCTATCCGGGCCAGGCGACCGCTTATATGGTCGGACGCCTGAAGATCACCGACCTTCGCGACAAGGCGCAAAAGGCGCTGGGCGACAAGTTCGACATACGCGGATTTCACGACGTTATCCTGCGCAGCGGCCCGGTGCCACTGGACGTGATGGAAGAGCGCGTCGACGCCTGGATTGCGTCCAAACAGGCATGACCTTCTGAAACCCGGCCGGGGCAGCAAGATATTCTTGATTTCCCCGGCTTTCGGGACCACATGGCAATCGGAACAGATTGATCCGATTGGACCCCATGCGCCTGACATCCCTTGCCGACTATGCCGTCGTAATGATGGCCGCTGCCGCCCGCCATGGCGGCGCGGTGCGTTTGTCAGCGTCCCTGCTGGCCGCAGAGACCGGCGTGCCTTTGCCGACGGCGCAGAAACTTATGGGCCGGCTTGCCACGGCAGGACTGCTGACTTCCGCCCGGGGTACGGGCGGCGGCTTCCTGCTTGCGCGAGGTTCCGACCGGATCAGCCTTGCGGACATTATCGAGGCGGTCGAAGGGCCGATCGCCATGACCAATTGCATCGAAGGTTCGCCGCAGGATTGCGCGCTGGAGGGAAGCTGCCGCGTGAAGCCCCATTTGAAGGCCGTTAACGGCGCGGTTCGCGGCGCGCTCCAGAATGTAAGCCTGGAAAGCCTTGCCGCCTCGTTCGTCGCGGAAACCGCCGACATGCCCATTGAGAATGCGGGGGCTTCGGCATGACCGACATCCGTAACCGCGAGGCCCAGGAAGCCGCCGACCGCGCCTCCACCTACGAATGGGGCTTCTCCTCCGACATCGAGCAGGATTTCGCGCCCAAGGGGCTCAATGAAGACACGGTCCGCTTCATTTCGGCCAAGAAAAACGAGCCCGAATGGATGCTGGAATGGCGGCTGAAGGCCTACCGCGCCTGGCTGACCATGGAGGAAGTGAGCTGGGCGAAGCTCGACATCCCCGCAATCGATTTCCAGGACGCTTATTATTATGCCGAGCCGAGGGCCAAGCCGAAGCTTGGTTCACTGGACGAAGTCGATCCGGAGATCCTGCGCGTCTATGAAAAGCTCGGCATTCCGATCGAAGAGCAGAAGGTCCTCGCGGGAGTCGAAGGCGCGCGCCGGGTCGCGGTCGACGCCGTGTTCGACAGCGTTTCGGTCGCCACCACTTTCCGCAAGGAGCTGGAGGCGGCGGGAGTCATCTTCCGTTCGATCAGCGAGGCTATCCGCGAATATCCTGATCTGGTCCGCCAATATCTCGGCTCCGTCGTCCCGCAGCGCGACAATTATTTCGCCTGCTTGAACAGCGCGGTCTTTTCCGACGGCACCTTCGTCTACATCCCCGAGGGCGTCCGCTGCCCGATGGAGCTTTCCACCTATTTCCGGATCAATGCCGAAAATACGGGGCAATTCGAGCGCACGTTGATCGTCGCCGACAAGGGAAGCTACGTCTCTTATCTCGAAGGCTGCACCGCACCGATGCGCGACGAGAACCAGCTGCACGCCGCGGTGGTCGAACTGGTCGCCCTGGACGATGCCGAGATCAAATATTCGACCGTGCAGAATTGGTATCCGGGCGACGCCGAGGGCAAAGGCGGGATCTATAATTTCGTTACCAAGCGCGCGATCTGTGCCGGGGCGCGGTCCAAGGTTTCCTGGACGCAGGTCGAAACCGGATCGGCGATCACCTGGAAATATCCGTCCTGCATCCTGAAGGGCGAAGGAAGCGTCGGCGAATTCTATTCGGTCGCGGTGACCAACAATCGCCAGCAGGCCGATACCGGCACCAAGATGATCCATATCGGCAAGAACAGCCGGTCGACCATCGTGTCCAAGGGCATTTCCGCCGGCAAATCGAACAACACCTATCGCGGGTTGGTGCGCGTCAATGCGGGCGCGGAGAACGTCCGCAACTTCACCCAGTGCGACAGCTTGCTGCTGGGCGACCAATGCGGCGCGCACACGGTTCCTTATATCGAGGTCAAGAATCCGAGCGCACAGATCGAGCATGAAGCGACGACGTCCAAGATCAGCGACGACCAGATGTTCTACGCCCAGCAACGCGGCCTCAATGCCGAGGACGCGGTCGCCCTGATCGTCAACGGCTTCGCCAAGGAAGTGCTTCAGCAATTGCCGATGGAATTTGCCGTCGAAGCGCAGAAATTGCTGGGGATCAGCCTGGAGGGGTCTGTTGGCTGACAGATATGCAGGCAAGACAGCCAGAACTTATCGATGACGGAATCAAGAATGCTCAAAATTGAAAACCTCCACGCCGAAATTGACGGCAAGCAGATCCTGAACGGGCTGACGCTCAGTGTGGGCGCGGGTGAGGTGCACGCGATCATGGGGCCCAATGGCGCGGGCAAATCGACGCTTGGCTACGTGCTGGGGGGGCGGCCCGGTTATGAAGTAACCCAAGGGTCGGTCAGCTTCGAGGGCCAGGATCTACTGGACATGGCCGCCAATGAACGCGCCGCCGCCGGTCTGTTCCTCGGCTTCCAATATCCGGTCGAGATACCCGGCGTTTCTAACGTCCAGTTCCTCCGCACGGCCTTGAATTCGCAGCGCCGCGCGCGCGGCGAGGCGGAGATTTCCGCCGGCGATTTCCTGCGGCTGTCTAAGGCTGAGGGAGAGGCGCTCGGCATGTCGATGGATATGCTGAAGCGTAACGTGAATGTCGGATTTTCGGGCGGCGAGAAAAAGCGCAACGAAATGGTGCAGATGGGGGTCATCGATCCGAAGCTCGCCGTGCTCGACGAGACCGACAGCGGCCTCGACATCGACGCGCTTCGCGTTGTCGGCGACGGCATCAACCGGATCATGCGCCAACCCCACAAGGCGGTATTGCTGATCACTCATTATCAACGCCTGCTCGACATCGTCGCGCCCGATTTCGTCCATGTTCTTGCCGACGGCCGGATCGTCCGTTCGGGCGGGCCCGAACTCGCGCTCCAGCTGGAGCGCGAAGGTTATGGAGCGATCGCCGCCTGATGCTGCTCGATCTTCCCTCGACTCGCACGGAGGCCTGGCGCTGGAGCGATCTTTCGGCGCTGCCGGAAATTGCGCAGCGGGCCAAATCGGGCGTGGTTCCGACAGCCCTGCCCTGGATCGATTGCGGCAGCGAAAGCCCGCGCCTTGTTTTTGTCGATGGCCGCTATGACGAAGCGCGCAGCAAAGCCGGGCCGATCCAGATCGGCCGTGTCCTCGCCAGCGCTCCGGACCACGCGCTGGCGCGTCTCGCCGGGCAGCAAGGCTGGAGCCTGAAGCTTGGGGAAGGCCATGCCGCACCCGGCCTGATCCAGATCGTCCACTTGACCAGCGGAGCCGCCGATCATCTGGCCGCCGAAATCGTGCTGGAGGCGGACGCGCAGGCGTCGATCGCCGAAACCTATATGGGTGAAGGCTGGACCAACCGGCTGACCGTGATCGCCCTGGCGAAGGGCGCGCGGTTGATGCTCAACCGGCGCATGCTAGGCGCGGGCGGGTTTGTCAGCCTCACCGATCGCGCCGACGTCGGCGAGGGCGCGAGCCTTACCGTCGCGACGCTCGCGGCGGGCGGCAATGACAGCCGGGTCGATAGCCAAATCAATCTTTCGGGTCAGACCGCCTTTGCCGAAATCGGCGGCGCCCTGCTGGCGCGGGGCCGGCAAAGGCATGACGCCAATCTGGTGCTTCGCCATGATGCCATCGGCGGCGCAAGCCGGCAAATGTGGCGATCGGTGGCGGACGACAGAGCCACTGCCTCGGTCGCGGCCCGGGTCGAGGTTGCGCGCGGGGCGCAGAAGACGGACGGGGTGCAATCGCTCAAAGGCCTGCTGCTGGCGCGAAGCGCGACGGTCAATCTGAAGCCCGAGCTCGAAATCTTCGCCGACGACGTCAAATGCGCGCATGGCGCCACGGTCGGCGAACTCGATCGGAACACTCTGTTCTATTTGGCCAGCCGCGGCATCGGCGAAAGCGAAGCCAAGGCCTTGCTTACTCAAGCCTTCGTTGCTGACGCGATCGACCGGATCGGCGAGGAGGCCGTGCGTGAAGCCTACGCGACCGATGTAATCAACTGGTTTTCGCAATCCTCGCTCGTCCCGAGCGAAGTCGAGGGACGCTCATAATATGAACGTTGCAACGCCCCTCGACTACGCTCGGGACGAACGGACCGGAAAGAATGCCCGTCCGCTCGATCTGGTGTCGGACTTCCCGGCCATTCCCGCCGGCTGGGCCTATCTGGATACGGCCGCGACCGCGCAGAAGCCGAAGGCGGTGATCGACGCGATCGCTCGCGCTTATGGCGAGACCTATGCGACCGTGCATCGCGGCGTCTATCAGCGCTCGGCCGAGATGACGCTGGCGTTCGAAGCCTCCCGTGGCCGCGTGGCGCGCTTCATTGGCGCCAAGGCCGAAGAAGCGATCTTCGTCCGGGGCGCGACCGAGGGGATCAATCTGGTCGCGCAAAGCTGGGGCGGCACCAATCTGAAGCCCGGCGACCGCATCATGCTGTCGATGCTGGAGCATCATTCGAACATCGTGCCCTGGCAGATGATCGCCGAGCGCACCGGCGCCGAAATCGACGTCGCGCCACTCACCAGCGACGGGCGGATCGATCTGGACGCGATGGAATCGATGTTGACCGAGCGCCACAAGATGGTCGCCCTGGCGCATGTTTCCAACGTACTGGGATCGGTGCTCGACGTAAGGCGCGCGGCGAAGCTCGCCCACGCTGTCGGCGCGAAATTGCTGCTCGACGGCTGCCAGGCAGTGCCCAGAATGCCCGTCGACGTGCGCGCGCTGGATTGCGATTTCTACGTCTTTTCGGGCCACAAATTATATGGGCCCACCGGCATCGGCATACTCTGGGGCAGGGCCTCCTTGCTCGAGGCGATGCCCCCTTGGCAGGGCGGCGGCGCCATGATCGACAAGGTCAGCTTCGCCGGCACTAGCTACGCTCCGCCGCCGGCCCGATTCGAAGCGGGGACGCCGCATGTCGTGGGCGTGATCGGGCTCCATGCCGCGGTCGATTATGTCGATGGGCTCGGTCTTGGGGCGATTGCGGCGCATGAAGACGCCCTGGTTTGCGAAGCGCGAAATGCCTTGTCGGCGATGAACTGCGTTCGCCTGCTCGGGCCCGAAGACAGCGCCGGAATCGTCAGCTTCGCGGTCGAGGGGGTGCATCCTCACGATGTCGGCACCATATTGGACGAGAGCCAGGTGGCGATCCGCGCGGGACATCATTGCGCGCAGCCGCTGATGGAGCATCTGGGCCTCGATGCCACCGCGCGGGCAAGCTTCGGGGTCTATAACGGGAAACAGGATGTCGAGGCCTTGGTCCGCGGCATCGAGCGGGTAACGAGAATCTTCGCATGAACCAGGAACGCAAGATCGAGATCGAGGAAGTCGAGGCGGCGGTGAAGCCGCCCAAGGCGCGCGTGGAAAGCGACTTCGAGCGAAAGCGCGATTATCTCGCCGGCTTCCTCGCCAAAAAGCCGGAAGAGCCCGCGCCGTCCGAAGCCGGCGGCGACCTTTACGAGGCGGTGATCACCGCTTTGAAGGAGATTTACGACCCCGAAATACCGGTCAATATCTATGACCTTGGCCTCATCTATGGCGTGGAGATTTCACCTGAAAATCACGCCAAGGTGACCATGACGTTGACCACGCCCCATTGTCCGGTGGCCGAATCCATGCCCGGCGAGATCGAGCTTCGCGTCGGATCCGTCCCTGGCGTGGGCCATGCCGAGGTTGAACTGGTCTGGGATCCGCCCTGGGACCCGCAGAAAATGAGCGACGAAGCCAAGCTCGAATTGGGAATGCTCTGATGAGCTCTGAGACCGGGACCCGCGCCCGCCCGGCCGCGCTCAATCTGACGCCCGCCGCCGAAGCGCGGATCGCGGAATTGATGGCGCGCGCGCCCGAAGGCGCCATTGGCGTCAAACTTTCCACGCCCCGGCGCGGCTGTTCCGGCCTCGCTTATTCGGTCGACTATATCACCGACGAGAAAGCGTTCGACGAGAAGATCGAAACCGCCGGTGGCACTTTCTATGTCGACGGCGCTTCGATCCTCTATCTGATCGGAAGCCGGATGGATTGGGTCGAGGACGATTTCGCGGCCGGATTCACCTTTGAAAATCCCAACGCCAAGGGCAGTTGCGGATGTGGCGAGAGCTTTACGGTCTGAGTTGAGTCGAGACCGGCAACCAAGCCGGGCTCTGCGGGTTCAGCATACGAACGAGGGCATGGGCGGCGGGCTTTGGAGAGCCATGATGTTGAAGCCGTTGCTTGCCTTGAGTTTCTTCACCGCCATTCCGGCCCTGGCGCAAGGCCAGCCCCCCCGCCCGCATGGGCAATGGACTGTCGCGGGCAGCCAGGAGGCCTGCATGATCCATTCGGCGTCAAACCGGGGCACGACGATGTCGGTCACCGCCACGCCGGGCGAAGAGGCATTCCTGTTCGTGATCCAGAATCAATCGCTCGGCTCATTGACCGACGGCCAGCCCTATCCGATCGCCGTCGAGTTCGACAATAAGGGACCGTGGGAGATCGAGGCGCTCGCCCAGCACGAACTGGACCGCGATGGACCGGGTGTCATATTCGCCGTCCGTCCCGGCCGGGATGATGGCCGCAACTTCATCGAGGAATTCACTTCCGCCACCGGAATGCAGATCGGGCGCGGCGGAGCGGTGCTCGATAATTTCTTGTTGGCCAATGGCCGGGCGGCCATGACCGGCCTCGCCACCTGCCTCGGAAACATCTGGGCTGGCAACGGATCCGGAGCCGGCGGACAGGGTGGACCGTTGGAGGAAGTCGAAGAAGGCGCCCAGGGCGAGCAGCCCGTGCCGCTATAGCAGCAGGTTACGGTCCGGAAGTTGACCTGAAGCAGGGCCGCGCTACGGGGAGCCATGCTCCCTGCGCTTCGCCACATCAATTGCTGGATCTTCGATCTCGACAATTGCCTCTATCCGGCCTCCACTAATTTGTTCGAACTGATCGATATCCGGATGGGCCAATATATAGGCCGTCTGCTGGGGGTGGACCGCGCCGAGGCCCGCCGGGTGCAAAAGGGATATTTCCACGAACATGGTACCACGCTCGCCGGCCTGATGAAGACGCACGGCGCGGACCCGCACGAATTCCTTGATTTCGTCCACGATATCGAGCTCGCGCAGATCACCGCGGACCCTGAAGTCGTCGCCGCGATCGAACTTCTTCCGGGACGCAAATTCGTCTTCACCAACGGCTCTGAGCAATATGCGTCGCGGGTGCTCGAGAAACTGGGGCTCGCCAACGCGTTTGACGGGATGCACGACATTCATGCGATGGAATATGTGCCCAAGCCCAATCCGATTTCCTACGCCGCCTTGTGCGATCGGCACGGCATTAATCCCAAGACCGCCCTGTTCGCCGAGGATATGGCGCGGAATCTGAAGCCGGCCAAGGCGTTGGGGATGACCACCGTCTGGATCGACAATGGGTCTGAGCAAGCGAGCGACAATGACGATCTGAGCTTCATCGACTATCGATCCTCGGACATAAATTTGTGGCTGAAGGACATATTGGGGAAAGCATGATCGACATTATGCAGCAGACGATCGAGGCAGCCTGGGAAGATCGGGATTCGATCAGCGTTTCCACCAAGGGCGCCGTTCGCGAAGCGGTCCTCGCCGCGATCGAGGCGCTGGATGCAGGCTCGGTGCGGGTAGCGGAAAAGGGTCCGGGCGGCTGGCAGGTCAATCAATGGCTGAAGAAAGCGGTGCTTCTGGGCTTCCGCCTAAACCCGATGGAAGCCGTTGCCGGCGGCCCGGACGGGGCGAATTGGTGGGACAAGGTCCCTTCCAAATTCCTCGGTTGGGACGAGGCGCGCTTCGCCCAAGCCGGCTTTCGAGCGGTACCGGGTTCGATCGTGCGCAAGGGAGCGTTCATTGGCCGCAATGCGGTCTTGATGCCCAGCTTCGTCAATATCGGCGCTTATGTCGGCGAAGGGGCGATGATCGACACCTGGGCGACCGTTGGCAGCTGCGCGCAGATCGGCAAGAACGTTCATATTTCCGGGGGCACGGGGATTGGCGGCGTGCTCGAGCCGCTCCAGGCCGGGCCGGTGATCATCGAGGATGATTGCTTCATCGGTGCACGATCGGAAGTGGCCGAAGGCGTAATCATCGAACAGGGGGCGGTGCTGTCGATGGGCGTGTTCATCGGAGCATCGACCAAGATCGTCGACCGCGAAACCGGCGAGACCTTCATGGGCAAAGTGCCCGCTTTCTCGGTCGTCGTCCCGGGATCACTTCCGCCCAAAAATCCGGGCGGGCCATCGCTCGCCTGCGCGGTGATCGTCAAACGGGTGGACGCGCAGACCCGGTCGAAGACCAGCATCAACGAATTGCTGCGCGATTAGCTCTCATAAGCTCAGCTTGTCGTTTGACCGCAACTTTCGTGGCGCGCCGGCGGCGATAAGCCGGTAGGAGCCGCGTGATGAGCGGGCAATCGGGTCAAATGAGCAAGCGGGATTGGGGAATCCTGCTGTTGCTGTCGGTAGTCTGGGGCGGATCCTTCTTTTTCATCGAGATCGGGCTTCAATCCGTCGCTCCGCTTACTTTGGTCCTGATCCGTGTGTCGCTGGCCGCGGCCGCACTGTGGCTGTTCGTTTCGATCCGAGGGCAAAAGGCAAAGCTGCCGCCCGAGGCATTGCTGGCTTTCCTGTTCCTCGCTTTGTTGAACAACGTCTTTCCCTTCATGCTGTTTGCATACGGGCAGACGGAGATTGCCAGCGGCCTGGCCTCCATCCTCAACGCAACCACGCCGATATGGGGGGTGGTGGTCGCGCATATCTTTACCAAGGACGAGCGGATGACTCCTGCGAAGGTCGCCGGCGTCCTGCTTGGCTTTGGCGGCGTCGCGGTCATGATCGGCGCGGATTTCCTGCGTGAAATCGGTGCCCAGGTCGCAGCGCAGGTCGCCTGCCTGATGGCAACTTTTTGCTATGCGCTCGCGGGCGTGTTCGCCCGTCGTTTCAGAAGGATGGGCGTAGAGCCGGTGATGGTGGCGACCGGGCAGCTCACTGCTGCCACCCTCGTCATGCTTCCGCTTGTCCTGATTTTCGATCAGCCCTGGAATGCGGGCGCTCCGTCCGCGCAATCCTGGGCCGCCTTGATCGCCTTGGCGCTGATCTGCACTTCTTTTGCCTATATCCTCTATTTCAAGCTGCTCGCATCCGCCGGAGCGACCAACAGCTTGTTGGTGACCTTCCTGATCCCGATCACCGCCATCTTGCTGGGGGCGGTGATACTCGGCGAAGTGCTGGAATTGCGCCACTTTGCCGGAATGGCCCTGATCGGATGCGGGCTTGCCGCGATCGACGGACGCCTGCTGCGCCTTGGAAGACCCGCCCGCGCCTGATGCGGGCAGCTCAACGACGGTGCCACTCAATTGAAACGCAAATCCGGGACGTTCGGCGCTCCTCAAGGGTGCGACTTGCAGATGAACCGGGGGATGAGCGGCCGCGACTGGGCCTTATTGCTCTTTCTCTCGATAATCTGGGGTGGATCCTTTTTCCTGATCGAAATCGCGCTCCGATCCGCGCAACCGATGACGGTAGTTCTGATCAGGGTCGGATTTGCCGCTGCGGGCCTGTGGCTGTTCGTGTGGGTTCGTCGCCAATATGTGAAGCTGCCACGAGAGACGATCGTCGCCTTCCTGCTTCTGGCCCTGCTCAACAATGTCCTGCCCTTCATCCTGTTCGCGTACGGGCAGACGCAGATAGCGAGCGGCCTTGCCTCCATACTCAACGCGACCACGCCGATCTGGTGCGTGATAGTCGCACATCTGTTCACTGACGATGAGCGGATGACGCCCGCAAAAATCGTGGGGCTTTTATTAGGGTTTGCCGGAGTGGCGGTGATGATCGGCGCCGAATTCCTGCGCGAGATCGGCACGGAGGTCGCAGCGCAGCTTGCTTGCCTGGCGGCGACACTGTGCCACGCATCGGCCACCGTGTTCGCCCGGCGGTTCCAGCCTATGGGCGTGCCACCCGTAATGGTCGCGACCGGACAGGTTACCGCCGCTTCGCTGATATTGTTACCGATCGTGCTGATCTTCGAACCGCCCTGGGTGACGGCACCCTTGTCGTTCGAAACATGGTCGGCCTTGATCGTGCTTGCCATCATCTGCACCGCTTTGGCCTATATGCTCTATTTCAGGCTTCTCGCCTCGGCCGGAGCTACCAACAGCCTGCTGGTAACCTTTCTGGTTCCGATAACCGCCATCCTGCTTGGCGTCGTCGTGCTAGGTGAGACGCTGGCCCCGCGCCATTTTGCCGGAATGGCGCTGATCGCGGGCGGGCTGGCGGCGATCGATGGGCGGTTATTGCGGCTGGCCCGGCGCTAGCGCGCTTCGGCAATCAATTTGGCGGCTTCGGCGCCGTTCCAGTCCAGCGCGCCGACCATTCGCCACACTTCACGGCCCTTGGAATCGTACAGGATGGTGGTTGGAAGCGTTCCCACCCCAAGCTTCTCCATCAACTGCAATTGGGGATCCTGATAAGGTTCGAGCGCGCCGAGCTTCCGCTCTTCGAAAAAGGCCTCGACCCTGGCTTCCTGCCCTTCCACATCCTGGCTTACCGTCAATACCTGCAATTTGCCGCCCCCGGCCTTCCCGCCCTGGGCCGCTGCCAGCGCGTCGAGGGTCGGCATTTCGGCGACGCAGGGCGCACACCATGTGGCCCAGAGGTTGAGCAGCAAAGGCTTGCCTTTGAAATCAGCCAGCGAGGCGGTCTCGCCGGACGGGTCCCTGAATTCCACGTCGGGGGCCAATCGGCCGACATGCCGCCGGTCGAGGCCCTTTTCTTCGGCAGCAGGAGAGACGCCGGCACCTTGCGTGTCGGGTTGCGAGCCTGACGCCTTTTGCCTATCGCAGGCCGCAGCCAGAAGCATGAGGAACAAGGCGATCGACAGCCGCAACGGCAATTCCAATCAGATGTGGGGCGGGCGCTTCGCCGATGGGCCTTCGGCACTGATGCGCGAGATAAATGCCTCGATCGCCTTCGACAAGCGGCTTTGGCAGCAGGACATTGCCGCGTCCAGGGCGCATGCGGCGATGCTGTCGGCGCAGGGAATCATATCGCAGGAGGATGCCGACGCGATCGAAGAAGGGCTCGACCGGATCGCCGACGAATATGAAGAGGGGGGCGTTACCGAAGATGCCTCCCTCGAAGACATACATATGCATGTCGAGCACCGGCTGACCCAGTTGATCGGGCCTGCGGCCGGCCGGCTTCACACCGCCCGGTCGAGGAACGACCAGGTCGCGACCGACTTCAAATTATGGGTGCGCGAGGCGATCGACGACGTGACCGAGGAGCTTCGCCGGCTGCAAGATGCTCTGGTCGACCGCGCCGAAGAGCATGTCGAAAGCGTCATGCCTGGCTTCACCCATCTCCAGGTGGCCCAGCCGGTGACTTTGGGCCATCATCTGATGGCTTATTACGAGATGCTCCGCCGCGACCGGTCGAGGTTCGTGGACGCCAGGACGCGCCTCAATGAATGCCCGCTGGGTGCTGCGGCATTGGCCGGGACCAGTTTTCCGATCGATCGCGCGGCGGTGGCACTGGCTTTGGGCTTCGACCGCCCTACCGCCAATTCGCTGGACAGCGTATCTGACCGCGATTTCGCGCTCGATTATCTGATGGCGGCGACCCAATGCGCGCTTCATCTGTCCCGCCTGGCCGAGGAATTCATTCTGTGGGCCAGCCAGCCATTCGGTTTCATCGCGCTCCCGGACGCTTATTCGACCGGGTCATCGATCATGCCACAAAAGAGGAATCCCGATGCGGCGGAACTGGTGCGTGGCCATTCGGGACGCATAGCGGGCGCCATGACCGCCTTAGTGATGGTCATGAAAGGGCTGCCGCTCGCTTATTCCAAGGACATGCAGGACGATAAGCAGCCGGTGTTCGAAGCCCATGATCTGCTAGCCCTGTCCATCGCGGCGATCAGCGGAATGGTAGAGACGGTGGAATTCCAAACTGAACGAATGCGCGAGGCCGCCGCATCGGGGCACAGCACCGCCACGGATCTCGCCGACTGGCTGGTCCGCGTCGCCAAGGTGCCATTCCGCGAGGCGCACCATATTACGGGCCGCGCGGTGCAAATGGCCGACCAGCTCGGCAAGCCTCTATGGGAGCTTCCGGGCGACGCCCTTCGCGAGATCGATCCGCGCCTCGACGAACAGCTTTTATCTGTCCTGTCGGTCGATGCGTCGGTAAGGAGCAGGACGAGCCATGGCGGCACCGCGCCCGATGCGGTGCGGGGCCGGATCGCCGCGGCCAGAAAAGCATTGGAGTTGGATGCGTGAGCGGGACTGGTAGCATGAGGATTGCCGCCTTAGGAGCCTTCTCCCTGCTCGCGGCCTGTGGTTCGCGCCAACCGCTGCAGCCCGCGCCCGGCCAGAAATTGCCGCCGCAACCGGCCGTGGCGACCAGCCCGCAAACCACGACCCAATTGTTGGAGATTCCTCCCATCGCCAAGCCCGAACGGATCGACGAGCCGCTGAAGCGTTCCGAGGAACGCGAAGTAGACCGCTTCGATCTCCCGCCGCCCAACTGATGGAAAATTTCGAATTGCGCGGCGGCGTGATGCACGCCGAAGATGTGCCGCTTCCGGAAATCGCCCAGGCGGTCGGGACGCCTGCTTATATCTATTCGTCCGCCGCGATGGAGCGACAGGCCCGGTTGTTTCGCGAGGCGCTCGCGCCTGTCGGCGATCCCCTGATCGCTTATGCGGTGAAGGCGAACCCCAATGCCGCCGTGCTCGCTACCCTGGCCAGGGCAGGGCTTGGCGCCGACGTGGTTTCGGGTGGGGAATTGCGGCGCGCGATAGCTGCGGGAATTCCTGCCGGAAAGATCGTCTTTTCGGGCGTGGGCAAGACGCGCGAGGAAATGCAGTTCGCCTGCGACAGCGACATCTTCCAGTTCAATCTGGAATCCGAACCCGAGGCGGAAATGCTTTCCGAAGTCGCGGTAGCGGCCGGGTGCCAGGCGCGAGTAGCGTTCCGCATCAACCCCGCGATCGATGCCGGGACACATGCCAAGATTTCGACCGGCAAGTCCGAGAACAAGTTCGGAATCGCCGAAGCGCGCGCGCCCGCAGCTTATGCCCGCGCCGCTTCGCTTCCGGGCCTGGAGATACAGGGCATCGCGATTCACATCGGCAGCCAGCTTACCGATCTAAGCCCCCTGGAACTCGCTTATGCCAAGATCGGCAGCCTGATCGCGCGTCTTCGGGAAGCGGGTCACCCGATCAGTGTCGCGGACCTCGGCGGCGGTCTCGGCATTGCCTACGACCCCGACCAGCCCCCGCCACCGACACCCGCCGATTATGGGGCGATGGTGACGCGCGTGACGCGAGGGTGGAATGTCCGATTGGTGTTCGAGCCCGGGCGGCTATTGGTCGGCAATGCCGGCATTCTCTTGACCCGCGTTCTTCGGGTCAAGGAAGGCGCCGGAGGCCCCGAAGCCACTCCGTTCGTGATCGTCGACGCCGGAATGAATGATTTGATGCGGCCGACCTTGTACGACGCCTGGCACGAGCTTCGCGCGGTCGAGCCCAAAGGGGGGCATGCGATCGCCAATGTGGTGGGGCCCGTTTGCGAGACCGGCGATACGTTTGCGATGGCGCGCAGGATGAGCCAGGTCGATGAAGGCGATCTGCTGGCTTTCATGACCTCCGGTGCTTACGCCGCCACTATGGCGAGCACCTATAATAGCCGTCCTTTGGCGCCCGAAGTGATGGTCAACGGGAACCGTTTTGCGGTCGTGCGCGATAGGCAGTCGATCGAGGCGCTGATCGGCGCCGACCTGATGCCGCCCTGGCTTCAGGACAAGTCAACGGAGCAGTCATGAAATCCGTCCGCAAGGCCGTCTTTCCCGTCGCGGGGCTCGGCACTCGCTTCCTTCCCGCCACCAAGGCGTTCGCCAAGGAGTTGCTGCCGATCGTGGACCGTCCGCTGATCCAATATGCGGTGGACGAGGCGCGCGAAGCGGGGATCAAACAGATGATCTTCGTCACCGGCCGGGGCAAAGTGGGACTCGAAGATTATTTCGACATCGCGTTCGAACTCGAAACGGTGATGCGCGGCCGCGGCAAATCGCTCGAAATGCTCGAACCGACGCGGAGCCAACCCGGATCGATCGCCTCCGTGCGACAGCAGGAGCCGCTCGGCCTCGGTCACGCTGTCTGGTGCGCGCGCGACATAATCGGCGACGAGCCGTTCGCCGTCCTGCTTCCCGACGATCTGATGGTGGGAAAGCCCGGCTGTCTCGCGCAGATGATGCAGGCCTATGACAAAGTGGGCGGCAACATCATCTGCGTGCAGGAAGTGCCGCGCGAAAAGACTGCGAGCTATGGTGTGATCGCGCCCGGCACTGCCGATGGAAAACTGACGGAGGTAAAGGGGCTGGTCGAAAAGCCCCGCCCCGAAGACGCCCCTTCGAACCTCGCCGTGGTCGGCCGCTATATTCTCCAGCCCGAAGTCATGCGCATTCTCGAGGATAAGGAAACGGGAGCGGGCGGCGAAATCCAGCTTACCGACGCCATGGCCAAATTGATCGGCACCCAGCCGTTCCACGGACTGACCTTCGATGGCCAGCGGCACGATTGCGGCGACAAGACCGGGTTCGTCATCGCCAATATCGCTTTGGCCCTGGACCGGCATGATGTCGGCCCCGCCGTCCGCGCATTCATCGCGGATATCGCATGATCGCGGAGACGATTCTCGCCGGCGACGGACCCGTCCGTAATGTGAGCGCCGAGGAAGCCGCCGCCTATCGCGGTCCGGGCTTTGTCTGGATTCATATCGAAAGCTGCGATGATGACGGCCTGGCGGTGCTGGGTGCCCATAATGGGATACCCGAAGTCGCGGCGCACGCCTTGGTAGCCACCGAAACGCGGCCCCGATGCGACATGATCGAGGATGGCGCGCTGATCAATCTTCGGGGGCCTGCCGAAATCGAGACCGAGGATAGCGACCGGTTGGTTTCGATCCGCCTGTGGGCGCGCGAAGCGCGGGTTCACTCGGTCACCCGCCGCCCTATGGCCGCGATGAAAGGGGTCACAGCCGCCATCAAGGCCGGCGAAATAATGGATCCGGGTGATCTGGTCGCCGCTTTCGCCCGCGCGATCAGCAAGGAACTCGACCCGGAAGTAGCTGCGCTCGGCGACGAACTCGACGATTGCGAGACCGCGTTGGAGCCCCGCAACGTTTACAGACTTCGCACTCGAATCACCCAGATCCGATCAGAAGCCATTTCCTTTCGCCGCTTTGTCGCTCCCAATAGAGACGCACTGGTAACGCTCGCCAATCTCGATTTCAAATGGCTGGCCGAGGATGATCGGGTGCATATTCGAGAGGCGGCCGACCGGTTCGCGCGAATGGCCGAGGAACTCGAGGCCGTACGCGAAAGAGCGGCTCTGCTTCACGAACAGATTACCGATTTGCGCGGAGAGTTGATCGAAAGCCGTTCGCTGCTGATTTCGATCGTCGCTTTGATCTTCCTGCCGCTGACCTTCATTACCGGGCTGTTCGGAATGAATGTCGCTGACATCCCGATTGCCGAAACAAAAGGCGCATTCTGGTACATCACCGCTTTCTGCATTCTGATTTCTCTGGCGATTGCGGCGTATTTTGCGCGAAAAAGCTGGCTCAGCCGCTAGGCCTCCAGTTCGATGTCCCAGTAAAGGAAATCGCGCCAGCTGGAATGCAGGAAGTTGGGCGGAAAGGACCGGCCATGTTCCTGCAACTGCCAGCTGGTCGGCCGGATCGGGCGCCGGTTCAGATTCATGTGTGCCTCCGCCGGCGTGCGGCCGCCTTTCCGGAGATTGCACGGCGCGCAGGCGGTGGCGACATTCTCCCAGGTGGTTCGCCCCCCCTGCGCTCGCGGGATGACATGGTCGAAGGTCAGTTCGCGCGGGTCGCCGCAATATTGGCAGGCGAAGCGATCGCGAAGGAACAGGTTGAACCGGGTAAAGGCAGGATATTCCGATGGCCGCACATATTGGCGGAGCGCGATCACGCTGGGGATATGCATGGTCCGCGTCGGGCTGTGCACCTCGCGCTCATAATGGGCGACGATGTCCACCCGCTCCAGAAACACCGCCTTGACCGCGGTCTGCCAGGACCAGAGACTGAGCGGATAATAACTGAGCGGCGTGTAATCGGCGTTCAGCACCAAAGCGGGGCAGCTGTCAGGATGCCGAATGAGATCAGGATGATACATGGACCGGCAATAGGCTCCCGCTTCATGGAGATCGCAGCCTCCCGAAACGCCCCTTCGGCCCTGTCGCACTCAGAACGAGGGGAGTTTGGGCCTCACGAGCCGTCCTCTCCCGTTCAGTCACGCTTTGGCAGGGAAGCGTGACCCCTGCATGACACCATATCTAGCGACTCGCGGTCAAGGGCCAGTTTCATGAAAGATGTCGTGACCCGTTTTGCGCCCAGCCCGACGGGGCGGCTGCACCTGGGCCATGCATATTCGGCCTTGCTCGCGCACCGCTTCGCCCGCGACCGAAACGGGATATTCCTGCTGCGGATCGAGGACATCGATCCGGGACGAGCGCGGCCGGAATATGTCGATTTCATTCTGGAGGATCTGGAATGGCTCGGCCTCAGCTTCGACGATGCGATCGTCTACCAGTCCGAACGGCTTCCGCTTTATTCCGCCGCCCTGGGGAGACTGAAAGAACGGGCACTGGTCTATCCCTGCTTCTGCACGCGCTCTGAAATTGCGGCCGAAGTCGCGGCCAGCGCGGCGGCGCCGCAAGGGCCCGACGGGCCGATCTATCCCGGCACGTGCAAGCATATGAGTGACGACGAACGGGTGCTTCGCCTGCAAACCGAAGCGCATGCCTGGCGGCTCGACACCGCAAAGGGCGTCGCCTTGGCCGGGCCGATACATTGGCAGAATGATGAAGGGGAAGTTCGCGCCGAGCCGGGGCAGTTCGGGGATGTGATCGTCGCGCGCAAGGACGCACCGGTCAGTTATCACCTGGCCGTTACGATCGACGATGCCGCCCAGGGCGTCACCGATATCGTACGCGGCATGGACCTTTATGCCTCGACCCATGTCCACCGTCTGTTGCAGGCGTTGCTTGATCTGCCCATCCCGCATTATCATCACCATCCCCTGCTTTCCGGCGCGGACGGGCAAAGGCTGGCCAAGCGGCATGGCGCGCCGAGCCTCGCGAGCCTGCGCGATGCGGGGGCCGATCCGGGGGAATTGGCCACCGATCTTCTCGGAGGTCGATTGCCTGCTGGATATTCCGCAACGGGGCCCTAAATTGGGGCCATGCAAACCCTCCTCATCATCCTCATCGTCCTTGCCGCGGGCGCCACCTTGTTCGTGCTGGTCAAAGGCGTGATCGGAATGGCGCAGGGCAAGGATATTACCGGCCAGCGATCACAGGACCTGATGCGCAAGCGCGTCCTGTTCCAAGCGCTCGCGATCATCCTGGTCGTCCTGCTGCTGGTCCTCGCGGGCGGCGAGACCTAAGCTGGTCAAGCTCAACAAGATCTACACCCGTACGGGCGATGCCGGCGACACCGGGCTGGTCGATGGTTCGCGCGTTTCCAAGGCGGACGCCCGGATGGCGGCGATCGGCGACGTCGATGAAGCCAATAGCGCGATCGGCCTGGCCATGCTGCATGTTCGCGCGGAACGGCATCGCGCATTTCTGTCCGCGATCCAGAACGAGATGTTCGACCTTGGCGCCGATCTCGCCACCCCCGGCGATGATTTCGCGCCAAGCGAAATGACCCTGCGTATCGTCCAGCCCCAGATCGACCGGCTGGAACGCGAAATCGATGAAATGAATGCCGAGCTTGCACCGCTTACCAGCTTCATCCTTCCGGGCGGAGGCGCCGCCGCGGCCCATTTGCATCTGGCCCGCACCATCGTCAGGCGCGCCGAACGGATGGCGGTTTCCGCCTCCCGCGAGATACGCCTCAATCCGTTGGCACTTTCCTATTTGAACCGATTGTCCGACCATTTGTTCGTATTCGCGCGGCTCGTCGCCAAGGCTGAAGGCGGCGATCTGTTGTGGAAGCCGGGCGCTACCCGCCAAGGTTGATTTGGCCGTCTGATTGATTTGGTTGCGAGCGCTGATTTGGCTTATCCTGGGGACGAGGAGATCAAGATGGCGGCCAAGCTTCGCCCCTCGGCCGGAGACAGGCTGCGATATTCGGAGATAAGGACATTGAGCCGCACGATCGCGGCGCCTTTGTCGGATGCCGACGCGACCCTTCAGCCGATGCCCGACGCATCCCCTGCGAAATGGCATCTCGCCCATACGAGCTGGTTCTTCGAAACCTTCGTGCTACGCGACCATGTAAGCGGCTATGCGTCGTTCGACGACCGCTTCGCCTATCTGTTCAATTCTTATTATGAAGGCGAAGGCGAGCGGCACGCGCGGCCGCGGCGGGGAATGCTCAGCCGGCCGTCGCTGGAAGATATCCTGGCCTATCGCGCGCATGTCGACGGCGCGCTGAGTGAAGCGCTGCCGCGGCTTGGCGGGGAGGCCCTTGGACTGGTCGAACTTGGCCTCCATCACGAACAGCAGCATCAGGAATTGATGTTGATGGATATATTGGCGACCTTCTTCGAAAATCCGCTGCGGCCGGCCTGTTGGGATGGCCAAGCTTCCAGGAAGGCGCCGAAGCCAAAGCCCCTGACCTGGATAAAGGGTCGGACCGGCATCGTGGAGATCGGCCATGACAGGGCCGGCTTCGCCTTTGACAGCGAAGGGCCGCGACACCCGATATTGCTTCGGCCGCACGCGCTGGCGGACCGGTCGGTCACCAACGGCGAATGGCTGAATTTCATCGATGAGAGGGGTTATAGCCGGCCCGAATTGTGGCTTTCGGACGGTTGGGCATGGGCGCAGGAGAACCGGAACGAAGCCCCGCTCTACTGGATCAAGAGCGACAAGGAATGGACACGGTTCGGTCTCGACGGTGTGAAGGCTGTGAACTGGGACGATCCCGTCTGCCACGTCAGCTATTTCGAAGCCGATGCCTTTGCCCGCTGGTCGGGTGCCCGGCTTCCAACCGAAGGGGAGTGGGAGGCAGCGGCGGCGCTGGCCGACCCGTCGGACGGAAATCAGCTCGACGCAGCCGGGCCAGTGCGTCCCGGCGGACAAAGCGGCTGGTTCGGCGACGTCTGGCAATGGACGATGAGCGCCTTTCTTCCCCACCCGGGCTTCGCGCCTGCCGAGGGGACCGTCGGCGAATATAATGGCAAGTTCATGAGCGGGCAGATGGTGCTGAAAGGCGCGAGTTGCGCGACTCCGCGCGGCCACAGCCGGGCGAGCTATCGCAACTTCTTCTATCCCCATCAGCGCTGGCAGTTTGCTGGCCTTAGACTGGCAAAGGATCTTTGATGGACGTGGGCCGCAGCTTCATTGAGGCTGATCCGAATTTTCGTGAGGACGTTCTGGCAGGGCTGGCGGCGGCGATCCCCGCAATCCCCGCGCGCTGGCTCTATGACCGCCGCGGTTCGGAACTGTTCGAAGAGATTACCAACCTCCCCGAATATTACCCGACCCGTACCGAAATGGCCTTGCTGCAGCGTTACAGCCGCAGCGTGGCCGAAATTACAGGGCGCGGCGACGCGGTCATAGAATTCGGATCGGGATCTTCCCACAAGACTCCGATCCTGATCGAGGCGGTGGAACCTTCCGCCTATGTGCCGATCGACATTTCGGGCGACTTCCTGCGCGAATCGGCGGGCCTCCTGAAGCAGCGTTTCCCCTTGCTTCCCATCTATCCGGTCGAGGCCGATTTCATGAAGCCGATCGCGCTTCCGGACCCCGTGGCGCCGATGACGAAGCTTGGCTTCTTCCCCGGTTCGACGATCGGCAATCTGGTGCCCTGGACCGCCGTCGATCTGCTTCGGGCGATGAGGGACACTTTGGGAGTGGGCGCATTCCTTTTGATCGGCGTGGACCGGGTGAAGGATGAAGAGATGCTGGTCCGCGCCTATGACGATGCCCAGGGGGTCACCGCGGGATTCAACCTCAACCTGCTCCATCGCATCAACGAGGAATTGAACGGTACGATTCCGGTCGACGCCTTCCGGCACAAGGCCGTGTGGAACGATAAGATGAGCCGCATAGAAATGCACCTGGTAGCCCTCGAGGATGTTGAATTCACCGTCGAAGGCCGGCCTTTCGCGTTTGCCCGGGATGAAACGATCCACACCGAGAACAGCCACAAATATGGAATCCGCGATTCCCGCCTGCTGTTGCGCGCCGCCGGATGGGGCGTCGCCAAGGAATGGAGCGACCCGGACGATCTGTTTGCGATCATTCTCGCCCAGGCCGAGGCGCCGCGTTTCGCGCCCTGAGGCGCCAGACCTTAGGCCGAAAGCAGCAGACCCGCCCAGGCGGCGCTCATCAGATTGGCCAGCGAGCCGGCGATCAGTGCCTTGATGCCGAGACGCGCGATCACCGGCCGTTGATTGGGGGCAAGGTTGCCGGTTACCGCCATCTGGATCGCGATCGAGCTGAAATTGGCGAAGCCGCACAAGGCGAAGGTCACGATCGCGACCGTCGCGGGGGACAAATTGCCCTGGGCGGCGCCAAGGCTGATGAAGGCGACGAATTCGTTGAGCACCAGCTTTTCGCCGAACAAGCCCCCCGCGGCCAAAGCCTCGTTCCAGGGAACGTTCATCAGATACATGATGGGCGCGAAGACATAGCCGAGGATCATCTGGAAGGTGAGGCCGTCGATCCCGAACCAGGATCCGACCCCCGAAAGCAAGCCATTGGCCAAGGCGACCAAAGCGACAAAGGCGAGCACCATCGCGCCCACCGCTACCGCCAGCTTGACGCCGGTCTGCGCGCCCTGCGCGGCGGCCATGATGATATTGGCCGGCCGTTCCTCGTCATGCACGGCATCCACGGGGACGAACTTTTCGTCGGCGGGGTCGTCGCCCAGCGGAAGCTCCGCCTCGCGCAGCGGCTCGTCGGGCATCATGATCTTGGCCATCAATATGCCGCCGGGCGCGGCCATGAAGCTAGCGGCGAGCAGATAGTCGATGCGTATGCCCATCGAGGCATAAGCGGCGAGAATGGTGCCCGCGACGCCGGCCATGCCGACCGTCATCACGGTGAAGAGCTGGGCCGGGGTCAGAGCCGCAAGATAGGGACGGATAACCAGCGGGGATTCGCTTTGGCCGACGAAGATATTGGCCGCGGCGCAGAGCGATTCCACCTTAGAGATGCCGGTCACTTTTTCGAGTCCGCCGCCGATCCAACGGATGACGAACTGCATGATCCCCAAATAATAAAGGATCGAAATCAAAGCGGCGAAGAAGATGATTACCGGCAACGCCTGAATCGCAAAATTCTGGCCAAGCGGGTGGTCGGTGAGCGAGCCGAACAGGAATCTGGTTCCGGCATTGGCGTAGCCCAGAAGGTTCGACACACCGCCCGACATCCATTCGAGCACTCGCTTGCCCCACGAGACATAGAGCACCAGCCAGGCGATCGCCGCTTGCAATGCGAAGGCGGCCCCCACGACCCGGAGTCGGATCGCGCGGCGATTGGAGGAAAGCAAAATCGCGATGGCGAGGATCAGTGCCATTCCCGCCAATCCGATCAGCAACCTGTTCATCCAAAACTCCCCCGAAACCCGTATCTTATCGGTGCAAGGGATTGCTTGAATGCGGGGCGGCGGCAAGCACTTTCTATGGCGGCCGAAACCGGATAGGCATTGGCCCATGCCGACTGAAACCGCCGCCGTGCCCGCCATCCCCCGCTCGCTGTTCGTCTTCTCGATCCTCTATGGCGGGATGACCTGCATCGCCGGGGTGCTGGGCAACAAACTGGTCGCGCTCGGTCCGCTGGCGGTGGAAGCGGGAATCTTCGCTTTCCTCCTGCTGGTGGTCATTTCCAGCGCGGTCGCCGAAACGCGCGGCCGCGACACGGCCAACAGGTTGGTATTGTTCGGATTTGTCCCGCTGATCGTATCGATGATCCTGATCCAGATCGTGCTGGCGCTTCCGCCCGCTTCTTTCTGGGAAGAGGAAAAACGCGCCGCATTCGACCTCATTCTCAATCAGTCGACGCGGATGATGTTCGCCGGAATGATCGCTTATGGCACCTCCCAGCTTCTGAACGTCTTCATCTTCACCAGGATGAAGCGCGGCGAGGGGCGGCTTTTGTGGCTGCGCGCGCTGGTGGCCGGCGTACTCAGCCAGGCGGTCGACACCTTGCTGTTCATCACCATCGCCTTTTACGGCGTCGCCCCGGTCGAACTCATCCTTCCAGGCCAGCTGCTCGCCAAAGTGGTGCTGTCGGCCGTGCTCGTTCCGCCGCTCATCTACCTGTTCGTCGGCATCGGTCGAAGGCTCGACGCTTAAGGCTGTGGCGGTTGCCCCGATGAGGGCTCCCGGCTAGAGGCAAAGTCGGTGCCGGGGAGAATTTTATGCTGCTGTCGCTTTTCCAGATACTCGATCTGCTGCTGCGGGTGCTGACCTATATCATCATCGCGCAGGCGATCCTCAGCTGGCTGGTCGCCTTCAACGTGATCAACAATCACAATGATTTCGTCCGTTCGTTCCTGAGCGCGCTGGACCGGATGACCGAACCGCTTTATCGGCCGATCCGACGGATACTTCCCGATTTCGGTGGAATCGACTTCTCGCCGATGGTGCTGATCCTGCTGATCTACGTCCTTCGCATCCTGTTGAACGGAGTGGCGACCAGCGTCGCCTATTGAGCGAGTAAAAATGAGCGCCGAGATCATCGACGGGAAGGCATTTGCCGAACAGCTGCGCGGGCGGATCGCGGAGCGGGTTGCGCAGTTTGTGGCGCAGGCGAAACGCAAGCCCGGACTGGCGGTCGTACTGGTGGGGGAAGATCCGGCGAGCCAGGTCTATGTCCGGTCCAAGGGTAAGGCGACGGTCGCAGCGGGCATGGAGAGTTTCGAGCACCGGCTGCCCGCCACGACGGGCGAGGACGACATCATTGCTCTGGTCTCCCGACTGAACGCCGATCCCAAGGTCGATGCTATCCTGGTCCAGTTGCCGCTGCCGTCCGGAATGGACGACAAAAAGGTGATCGCAACGATCGATCCGGCCAAGGATGTCGATGGCTTCACCATCGCCAATGCCGGCCGGCTAGCCGTGGGCGAGGACGCCTTGGTCCCCTGCACTCCGCTCGGCTCGCTGATGCTGCTGAAGGACCGGCTGGGCGACCTTTCGGGGCTCGAGGCCGTGGTGGTCGGCCGATCCAACATCGTCGGCAAGCCGATGGCGCAATTGCTGCTGCAGGAAAATTGCACAGTCACCATCGCGCATAGCCGCACCAGGAATTTGGCCGAAGTGGTTCGCCGAGGCGACATCGTCGTCGCCGCGGTCGGGCGGGCGGAAATGATCAGGGGCGACTGGCTGAAGCCCGGCGCCACCGTGATCGACGTCGGCATCAACCGGGTCGACGGCAAATTGGTCGGCGACGTGGCGTTTGCCGACGCGGCTCATGTGGCCGGAGCGATCACGCCCGTGCCCGGGGGCGTCGGGCCGATGACGATCGCGCTTCTGCTACGCAATACTTTGGTCGCCGCGCATGCGCGCGAGGGGCTTCCGGCGCCCGTGGGGCTGTGATCGAAATCTTCGTCTCTGCTTTTGTTACCTTCTTCGTAGTGATAGATCCGCCCGGTTGCGCGCCGATCTTTGCCAGCCTCACTCAGGGTGCCGCCGCCGCTCACAGGCGCGCCATGGCGATCCGCGCCACCGCCATCGCTGCGGCCATATTGCTGTTCTTCGCATTGCTAGGCGAGGATCTGCTGCGAACGCTTGGCATCAGTCTCGCCGCCTTCCGAATTGCGGGCGGGATCATGCTATTCCTGATCGCGCTCGAGATGGTGTTCGAGAAACGGCAGGAGCGGCGCGAGAACCGAGCCAACGAGATTAATGCGGGGCCCGAACAGGAAGATATTTCGGTATTTCCAATGGCCATCCCGATGATCGCGGGGCCCGGATCGATCGCGTCGGTAATGCTGCTGATGGCACGCAGCTCAGGGCTTCAGGGATCGCTGATCGTGCTCGCCGCTTTGGGCGCGGTCCTGCTTCTCACCCTGCTCGCCTTGCTCGCCGCCGGGCCGATCATGCGGCTGCTGGGAACCAAGGTCGAAGGAATGATCACCCGCATATTGGGCGTCATCCTCGCCGCGCTTGCCGCCCAGTTCGTGATCGACGGGATCAGCATCAGCTTCAGCGTTTGACGCGCCACATCCTGTAGGGCGAGTTTTTAGGAAGCTCTACCGGATCGAGCCATGTCGGCACCTGTCCCCTCACCAATTGCACGTAGAAGCCATTGGGTGCCTGCGACCGGTAGACGGTCGTTTCCGACAAATTCGGGCAGATCAGGACATAGTCGATATGGCGCCGCTTTATCGTCTGGCGTGCATTTTCCGCGCTGCCCCGAAAGGCGCGCATCACCGCGATGATATCGTCGCCATTGCGATGATAGGGGCCGGCAATGGCCTTGTGGTGGGTGACTGTTATCAGCCGGGGACCCAGATCGACATGGGTAAGCACAATGCCCGCAGGCTGAAGCGCCACCGGCCGGAGCGAAGCCAGGGTCGGGCATTTGCCATTGGCTTCCGCCACCTGGCCGCTGCGCGCGCCTGGTTTCGCATCGGGTATCCTCGACGCGACATATTGCGGTCCGATTCCCGAGAAGATCAGTAGGAGGACCGTCGCGCCCAGCACGCGAACCACGGGATTCGTTCGGGAGAGGATCCAGGGGAGCAGTAACCAGATGAGTGCGGCTGCGCCGGGAACGGCAAGCAGCTGGGCCGCCGGGCCGGCACGGGTCTGCCAAAGCAAAAGGCACGCGGCGAGCAAGGCCAGAGCCGCTGCAGCCACCCAGGGGATGAGCCGTGTCTCATCGCGGCGGCAGCGCCAAAGCATCGTCGCATAGCCGGCAAGACCCGCCAGAGGCAGCGAGAGGCCAGCGACAATCGTCTTCCACCCATGGGCGTAAAGCGGCATCGCCTCGCGCACGCGGCTTAGCCACAATTCCTGCAATTCGGGAGTCGCGCGCTCGAGCCGGCCGACGCAATCAGGCCAGAAATAGACATAGAAAACAGCCAGCAGGAGGCCGGCGCCGCCGGCGGCGATCAATCGAGTCCAGCCCGACCGAAGCCGCGAAACCGAGAGGAGGAAGGCGAGCGCGCCCGCGGCCACCATCACCGACAACCAGACGGGAGACAGGGCATCGCAGACGGGCACGCGATTGGCGTAAGAAGCGAACAGCAGAAAACCGATCGCCGAGCCGCCCGCAAGGCTCGCCCCGTAAACCGCAAGCCGGCGCGCCTGCGCCTCGTTGCGCACCCACATCAATCCCGTCATCGCCCCGGCGAGCGCAAGGTAGAGCAGCATTTCCAAGCCGATCGTAAGCGAAGCGGCGGTAGCAATGCCGGCAATGGCGCCGCCCCGCGCCGCCTTGCGATCAACGAGACCCAGGAGGACTATGCTCAGCAAGGCGAGCTGCCAGCCATGATGGTCGAGCCGCAGGGGGATCCACATGCCCCGGGCCGACTGGGCGCAGAGCAGCAGGACCGCCCCCAGAATGAAGGCCTTGGGATCGACCAGGCGGCGCACAACGCCGGCCATGGCCAGCATCGCCGCCAGCATCGGCAGCATTGGTGCGACCGCGACCGCGATGGTCTCCGCCGTCTTCCCACCGAAGATGGGCATGAACAGCAATTTTAGGCCCGCGATCGGGAGGTCCACCAGCCGCGACCAATGAATGTCCGCCCCGAACGGCGGGTTGAGCTTATATTGCCGAAGGTCGAACCAATCCTGCCCATCGAGCAGGGCGCGGACCTGGGCCATACGCAGATTGTCGTCGGTGTCGCTGAGCGTGAACCAGTGGATGGCATTCCAGCGGATCATGACCAGGCCGGCCGCGCTGACGATCCAGAACAGGAAAACCCACCACCGCCAATGGCGGGTGAAATTTTCGATGCGATTGCCCCACATCCGCGCCGTTTTCCTATTCGCTCTTTCAAATGGTCCAGCCGGGCATTAGTCGCAACTCCCCAAAGGGCAAGCGGGACCGTCATACGTGATTGCAGTCGAGCGACATTCCGAATTGTTCGGCCAGCTGGTCCGCTTCGCGCTGACCGGCGGGCTGCTGACCCTGCTCGTCGCGGGCGGATATTGGTTCGTCGCTGACATATTCGGGGTCGAGCCCTTATTGTCGATGACCATCAATTATGTGGTGTTCACGGGACTTGGTTATTTCCTTCACAGCCGGTGGAGTTTCAAGGGCCATGGCAGCCGCGAAAAGGCCGGGGCGCGGGCGATCCGATTCTTCACCGTCAATACCCTGGGATTCGTTACCAACCAATTCTTCGTCTGGTTGCTGGTGAAGCAGCTTGACGGGCCAAATTGGTGGCCGGTGATCCCGGTGCTGTTCGTCACGCCGCTTCTCACCTTCGCGCTCAACCGCAAATGGGTGTTCGGCTGATGGCCGCGGTTGATACCTGATGGAACGCGTCGTTTATGACCGCATGGCCGAACTTGACGGCCTGCATTGGTGGTACCGTGCGCGGCGCGAAATCCTCGCCAGGCTGATCGAACGCAGGATAGCCCTTCCAAAAGACGCCCGGATTCTCGAAATTGGCTGCGGCACCGGACATAATATGCTGATGCTGCGGCGATTCGGCGCGGTCGATGCGATCGAGATCGATCCGGCCGCCCGTGCGCTGGCATCTCAGCGACTCGGAAAACCGGTCGGCGACGCACCGCTCCCCAAGCTTCCGGGCGTCGAGGACGGGGCCTACGATCTGGTCGCGATCCTCGATGTGCTGGAACATGTCGGCCCCGACCGCGAAGCGCTGGAAAGCATCGCCCGCAAGCTGAAGCCCGGCGGCAGGATCCTGATAACCGTTCCCGCGCATCCGTGGATGTGGAGTGCGCACGACGTGGTCAATCACCATCAACGGCGTTATACGATGAAGACACTGAAGAGCGTGATCGGCCGCGCCGGGCTGAAGCTCGACATGGTCAGCTATTTCAACAGCCTGTTATTCCCGCTCGCGGCGGCAGCCCGGCTGGCGGGCCGGATCACCGGCAACAAGGATAGCGACGACAAGCTTCCGCCCCGCCCCGTCAATCGCCTGTTCGAATATCTGTTCGGCCTGGAGCGTCACGTCATCGGGCGGGTTTCGCTGACTCCCGGCGTCTCATTGGTGGCGATCGTTTCGGCCACATGACCCAGATAGCGGCGGCCGCCGGCCTGTCCCGCAATATCCGACACGATGTAGAGTGGCCGATGCTTGGCCTCCATGAACAGACGGCCGAGATATTCGCCGATCATGCCCAGTACGAACATCTGCGCCGCGCCCAGCACCACCACCACCAGCATCAAGGAGGTCCAGCCCTGGATCGCCGATCCGGTGAAGAAGCCGAAGGCGATATAGAGCAAAAGGAGCACCGACGCGGCGACCAGCCACAGGCCGATATGGCTGGCGATGCGCAGCGGCGCGGTCGAAAACCCGGTCACCGCGTCGAGCGCGAACGCGAGCATCTTGCGAAGCGGATATTTGGTCACGCCGGCATGGCGCTGCGCCCGATCATAAAGGAACGGTACCTGTCGGAACCCGACCCAGGCGACCATGCCCCGGATGAAGCGCGCCTGTTCGGGAAGGCTGAGGAACGCGTCCAGCGCGCGCCGGCTCATCAGCCGGAAGTCGCCCGCATCCACCGGGATCTCGACTTCGGTAATCCGTGAAAGCGCGCGGTAGAAGATTGACGCGGTCGCTTTCTTGAACGCCGTTTCGCCCGCGCGCTGCCGGCGGACCGCATAGATGACGTCGGCTCCCTGCCGGTCCATTTCCTCCATCATGGCCGGAATCAGTTCCGGCGGATCCTGCAGGTCGGCGTCTATGATCAGGATTCTCTCGCCCGAACAAAAGTCGAGCCCGGCGGTCAGCGCCAATTGATGACCGTGGTTACGCGAAAGATTGATGGCGACGACGTGCCGGTCCTCGGCCGCGAGCATCTTCATCATGTCCCAGCTGTGGTCGCGCGACCCATCGTTGACGAGGAGGATTTCGAAATCGCCGCCCACCGCGACCTTCGCGGCCGTGGAAAGGCGGCGGTGCAGTTCGGCAAGGCAGGCTTCCTCATTATAGCAAGGAACCACTATCGAGAGCGCGACGCCCTTCATTTTTCTTCTCCAACGGTCGCGGCCGGCGGCCTGCCGGAAACGCGATACAGCACGCTGGAGCCATTGCGCCAGACCGGTTGCAATCCTCCGAGCAGAGCCGGGTCATGCGCGGGCGGCCGGATCAGCCAGATATAGTCGAACGCCTCGCGCGGAAGCCTGGTCAGGCTATTGTCGAGCGACAACCAATATTCGCCCCGGCACTGGCGCTGCGTGACCATCTGGGAAGGGTCGCGGACGAAGCGTCCGCCCTGGGGATAGCGGATTGTAAGGAGCTGGGCGCCGACCATCGTCCACTGATCGTTGGAAAACGCATCCCGGCGAACGATCGCCATGGCGGGCAGATGCTCCAGCCGGGACATCTCCCAGGGCTGGCTGCAGGCAATTCCGGTGAACGAAACGAGACGTGCACCCTTGGGAACATGAGCAAGCGCCGGAAGCTCCTCGTCATAGACCTTGTCGTACATCCAGAAGCTGATGGTCGTGGCGGCGGTCCGCACGACGAAGAAGGCGAATGACGCGACCGCGATCCAGTGCAGCGTCCGCGTCCCGAAGCTTGGTTTGAATCGGATCGCGAGCAACGCCATCGCAAAGGCATAGGGTGCGAGACGCATGTCCGCATAAGCCGATCCGAACACGATGCGCGGAAGGAGCAGGAACACCAAAGCCAGGAACACGGCGAACACCGCCAGCATTCGCGAGAACCCGATCCGGCGGTGGAGAGCCGCGAACAGGATCACGGCCGACAGCAAGGCGACGCAGGCGATATCGAATATCTCCCAACGGTCGCGGAGCATCATGTAGAGCCAGCGGAACTTATAAGCCCAATTGAACCAGTCGATCGTGCGACCGCCGACCTGGCCCGACCGCCAGGCGACCATCAGCAGCAACGGGAAAACCAAAGGCCAGCAGTCGAACGCCGCCTGATACCAGGCCTTCAGCCAGCTTTTGCCCTCGTCCCGGTGCCTGACCATCTCCGCCGCATAGGCCAATATGCCGAGCACGCCCCAGCCGAAGGTGTGGACCACCCAGAGCAGGATCGAAAGGGGCACGAAGAGGGCGGCACGCAACCGGAATCGGCCCTTAATCGCCAGCCACCGCCAGAGCGCGAACGACAGCAGGGCCAAAGCGATGGCGAGGCAAAAATTGGCAAAGCCGAAGTGAAAGGGGAAGGAATAAGCGAAGGGCAGAGCAAGCGCCGCCGTCGGCGGGAGCGTACCGTGAACCACGCGGGCGATCAGAAGCAGGCCGGCGGCGGTTAGCGGCGGGATCGACAACACCACCAATTTCACCGCCAGTTCCAGCCCGAAAAGCTTTTCCAGCGGTATGACCAGCAGATCGATGCCGAGATTGCCGATCAGCCTCCATTCGAACTCGTAGAAGCGTTGCAGCGCTTCGGATTCGGCAAGGGCCATTTCAACCCGATAGCGTCCCATATGCCCGGGGAGGTCGACCAGCGGCGGAACATCGGGCAGCAACAGGGGAATGGCGGAAAGCAGTACGAGGATGAGCGCGAAGCGCGGCGTTTCCCACCAGCGCACGCTTCCTGTCCCTGTCATCGGTCCAACCTGCCCCATCAGGGCGGCATCTCTCGCTTCACCCTCCGGGTCAACCGTCAAGAATCGGCGGCATCAGCTGGCGTTGAATCCGGGCTCGGCCGGGCGCTTCGCCTTTAGCAGGGTCCGGGGACCCGGTCAGGAGCGAATTGGGCGCGGTAGTGCCGATCGAAGAAGGGCAGGATAGGGTCGCCGACGATCAGAATATCGGTATCGGGAAATTCGGAGGCCGTGATTTCGCTAGCCAGCGCCTGCCCTGTCCGGTCGAAAAATCTGGAGCAATCGGCAGATCACGGGAAATCGCCATCGAACTTCCGGTCGAAGCCTCTGCAATCCTTGGCACCCAGTCGTTTATTTTCCAGCACCGGAAGGTACGAAATTAACGGTCAGCCAGTGGAGAAACTGCAGAGGTTGCATCTGTTTGAGGGAAGGCGTTCAACTTTGATACAGGGCGGCGGGACTAGACAGGCCTTATCAGGCGGAAGGCCGCCCATCAGGAGTTTGCACATGAAAAAGCTTTTAATCGCAGGCGTTGCCGCCGCTGCGCTCATTTCCGTTCCCGCGCTAGCATTGCAACAGGCCCAGGGCCGCACCGCGGCTCAGCCGCTTAGCCGAGCCGCCGTCCAAGCCAATGTCCAGGCACGCTTCGCCAAGGCAGATGCCGACCGGGATGGCTTCATCACCAAGGCCGAAGTCGAAGCCCGCGCCGGCGCCACGCGCCAGCAGCGCCAGGCGAAGCGTGGCGACCGCCGTGCTGAAACCTTCGCGCGTCTTGACGCCAACAAGGATGGTTCGATCAGCCGCGCCGAATTCGACGCCCGTCCCGCCCGGGGCGAAAATCGCGCCGAGCGCCGCAACGACCGGCAGGATCGCCGCGGCGCCCGCATGGAACGGCGTGGAGAGCGTCACGCGATGCGCGGCGGCCGCTTCGGCGCCGGCATGATCGACCGCGCCGACACCAACAGGGATGGCCGGGTCTCGCTCGCGGAAGCCTCTTCCGTGAGCCTCGCCCGCTTCGACCGCCTCGATGCCAATAAGGATGGAATAGTCACTCCAGAAGAGCGTCGCGCCGCGCGGCAGCTCATGCGAGGCCAGCGGCAGGGACAGCCGAACGGCTGAATTCCAGGTTCCCAGGCTTCTTCGTGATTGGGCAAGGGCCGGGGCAGCGATGCTCCGGCCCTTTTCTTTGGCCGGATCGATGGGCTGCGAAGGCTTTGCATTTTGCGGGGAGCCCTGTTTAAGGGCCTCATGTCCGATCTTGAAATCATGCAAAGCGACTGGCTGGCTCGCATCGACGCCGCCGCCGACCTTCCCGCGCTGGAGACCGAACGCGTCGCCGCGCTCGGCAAGCAGGGCGCGATCACCCAGCTCCTCAAAACTCTTGGCGGCATGACGCCAGACGAACGGCAGGCACAGGGTCCCCGCATCCACGCCTTGCGCGAAAAAGTGGCCGAGGCATTGTCCGCGCGTCGGGCCGTGCTGGAGGCCGCGCAACTTGAATCCAAGCTCGCCACGGAAACGCTCGACATGACCCTGCCCGTATCGACCGGGCCACAGGGCAGCGTTCACCCGGTCTCGCAGGTGATGGACGAACTGGCGGAGATTTTCGCCGACCTTGGCTTTTCGGTCGCGAACGGGCCAGAGATCGAGGACCAATGGTATAATTTCACCGCGCTGAACATGCCCGAGAGCCATCCCGCCCGGGCGATGCACGACACCTTCTATCTCACCGCGCCCGAGGGGGAGGAGGCCAAGGTGCTGCGCACCCACACCTCCCCGGTGCAGGTGCGGACCATGACGTCACAAAAGCCGCCGATCCGGATCATCGCGCCTGGCCGGACCTATCGATCCGACAGCGACGCGACCCACACGCCGATGTTCCACCAGGTCGAAGGACTAGTGATCGATCGCGGCATCCATATGGGCCATCTCAAATGGACGCTGGAAACCTTCCTCAAGGCCTTTTTCGAGCGGGACGACATCGTGCTGCGCCTTCGACCAAGTTACTTCCCCTTCACCGAGCCCTCCGCGGAAGTGGATGTCGGCTATACGGTCCAGAATGGCCGGCGCGTGCTCGGCGGAAGCGAAGGCTGGATGGAATTATTGGGATCGGGAATGGTCCATCCGCGCGTGATTGCGGCCTGCGGCCTCGACCCGGACGAATATCAGGGCTTCGCCTTCGGCTGCGGAATCGACCGTCTGGCGATGCTCAAATATGGGATGGATGATTTGCGCGCCTTTTTCGACGGCGACCTGCGCTGGCTTCGGCATTATGGATTCGCCAGCCTGGCAATACCCACCCTTTCGGGAGGAGTGGGCGCATGAAATTCACCCTGAGCTGGCTGAAAGAGCATCTGGAGACGGATGCAAGCCTGGAGACGATAGTCGACACGCTCACCCGCATCGGACTGGAAGTCGAAGGCGTCGAGAATGCCGCCGAAAAGCTTGCCCCCTTCGTCATCGGCGAGGTGCTGACTGCCGATCGCCATCCGCAGGCGGATAAATTGCAGGTGCTGTCCGTCGATGTCGGCCAGAGCGAGCCCGTTCAGGTCGTCTGCGGTGCGCCCAATGCGCGCGCCGGCCTGAAGGGCGTGTTCGGCCCTCCGGGCGCCTATGTCCCGGGAAGCGATCTGACGCTCAAGGTCGCGGCGATCCGAGGCGTCGAGAGCCGCGGGATGATGTGTTCGGTCCGCGAACTCGAACTGGGCGAGGATCATGACGGCATCATCGAATTGCCGCAGGATGCCCCGGTGGGCGCGGCCTATGCGGGTTGGGCCGGATTCGACGACCCGGTGATCGATGTCGCGATTACGCCCAATCGCCAGGACGCGATGGGAGTCCATGGAATTGCGCGCGATCTCGCCGCGGCGGGCCTTGGCGTGCTCAAGCCGGTGCAGGCCGACCAAATCAAGGGCTTCTTCCCTTGCCCGGTCGAAATTCGCACCGACGACCCGGAAGGTTGCCCTGCTTTTTATGGCCGCGTGGTTCGTGGCATCAGCAATGGCGCCTCGCCGGCCTGGCTGCAGCGGCGGCTGACCGCCGTGGGCCAGCGTCCGATCAGCGCGCTGGTCGATATGACCAATTATATCATGCTGGGCTATGGCCGCCCGCTGCACGTTTATGATCTGGCCAGGCTTCAGGGTGCGCTGGTCGCTCGAAAGGCGCGGACCGGTGAGGAATTGCTGGCGCTAAACGGCAAGACGTACCGCCTCGACCGGTCGATGACGGTGATCGCGGACGATGCGCATGTGCACGACATAGGCGGTATCATGGGCGGCGAATTTTCGGGCGTCAGCGAGACGACCACCGACATATTGATCGAATGCGCCTATTTCGAACCTGAAAATATCGCGCGGACAGGTCAAAAGCTTGCCCTTGCGTCGGATGCGCGCAGCCGGTTCGAACGCGGCGTCGATCCTGCCTTTCTGGAAACCGGGCTGCAATTGGCGACCATGATGGCAGTCGAACTTGGCGGCGGCGAGCCGTCGGAGATCGTCAAGGCCGGCACGCCTCCGGAACCCGCGAAAACGATCGAATATCGTCCCGGTCGGACGGCTGAACTAGCGGGCGTGGGCGTCGCCGAGGATCGTCAAAAGGAAATCCTCCATCGCCTCGGTTTCGGTGTCACCGGCGAAGCTATCTGGTCGGTGAAGGTCCCGTCATGGCGCCGCGATATGGATGGATCGGCCGATATCGTCGAAGAAGTGGTGCGGATAGAAGGACTGGATTGCGTTCCTTCGACGCCCTTGCCGCGCGAGCCCGGTGTCGCACGGCCGACGGCCACGCCTGAGCAATTGGTCGAACGCCGCGCCCGACGCGCCGCCGCCGCACGCGGGCTCAACGAAGCCGTCACCTGGAGCTTCATTTCCGAAGCCGAAGCTGCGCCGTTTGGCGGCAGCCCATGGATCCTCGCCAATCCGATCAGCGAGGAAATGAAGGCAATGCGGACCTCTTTGCTACCCGGCCTGCTTTCAGCCGCAAACCGCAACATCGCGCGTGGCGCGTCCAGCAGCCGCCTGTTCGAGGTCGGCAGACGCTATCTTGCCGATACCGAGCGCCCGACCCTCGCGCTCATCCTCGCGGGAAACAGCGAAGGCCGGCATTGGCGCACCGGACGGCCGAGGCCGTTTGAAGCCTATGACGCCAAGGCGGAGGCGTTAGCGATCCTCGCCGCGGCCGGCGCTCCGGTGGAGAATCTCCAGATCCTCGACGGCGTTTCCGCGACCTATCATCCGGGCCGGTCCGCGCGTCTTGGACTTGGCGCCAAGAATGTGCTGGCCGAATTCGGCGAGCTTCACCCGGCAACGCTCAAGGCATTCGATCTCGACGGGCCGGTGGTTGCGGCGGAAATCTTTCTTGACGCCATCCCGCAAAAGCGCGGGAGCGGACACCGGCGCGCGCTTTACGCGCCGCCGCCCTTGCAGGCGGTCACGCGCGACTTCGCCTTCCTGCTGCCGCTGGAAGCGCGGGCCGACGCGCTGCTTCGCGCGGTTCGCGGCGCCGACAGGAATCTGATCGCCGACGTCACTTTGTTCGACATCTTCACCGGACCCGGAGTAGCCGAGGGCCATAAATCGGTCGCGCTTGAGGTGATATTGCAGCCGGGCGAAAAGAGCTTCACCGACGAGGATCTGAAACAGCTTTCCGAAAAGATCGTCACCGCAGCCGCCAAGGCCGGGGCCCGGCTCCGCGATTAAGGCTCGAGGCTGTTTATCGCATCGTGAACCCGCCGTTCCACTTCGTCTCGCGGAAGGCCCGGCGGAATGGGCGGGTGGATCCGCATGGTGACGATCCCTGGCCGCTTGACGAAGGTGCGCGGCCAAAGGCGTCCGCTGTCGAGCGCCAGCGGGACCACGGGTAGCCCAAGCATCTTGTAGAGGCCGGCAAAGCCCGGCTGCAACGGCGGCCGTTCACCGGGCGGTACCCGTGTCCCTTCCGGAAAGATCATGATCGGACGGCCTTGGGCCTTTGCCGCCTGAGCCGCCCGCAACATGGTGCGCAGGGCGGACGCTCCCCCCTCGCGGTCGACCGGAATGACGCCATAGCGTCGCGCCACCCAGCCCCAGCCCGGGATGTCGGTCAATTGACGCTTCATCACCACCACCGGGCGGGGGAGAATCCGGAGCATCTCGATGGTTTCGAACATCGACTGGTGCTTGGCGGCGACTATGACGGGTCCGGCAGGCGCGACGCCGTCAAGCCTTGTCTGGACGCCCAGCAGGATCGCAGCGCACCAGCGATGATAATGCGCCCAGCCATGGGTGACCGCGCTCAGCGCCCATTGCCCCAGCAAGGCAGCGGGGAAAGCGAGCAGGACCACCACCAGCGTACCGAAATAGAAAAAGAGCGCGAACAGGAATGACCGGATGAACTGCATCAGATTCCCACGATCACCGCGGCGCGACGAAGCAGATATTTATTATATTCGGTAAACAGGGAGCGGAAGCTGGCGTCGCTTTCGACCGCGTCGGTCAGCACCTGCACATCGTCGTCAAGTTGCTGCGAGAGTTCGAACCGCGCGCGCGGCATGTGCCAGTCGGTGGTGACCAGGCGGATCGTTTTCATTTTGCGCTGTTTCACCCAGCGGGCCGTCTCGGCCCCATTGGACCTGGTGTCGACCGATTCCCGGCCAAGATCGACGCAGCATTCGAACAGGGACTCGTCGGCGTCATAACGCTCGGCCAGCTCCCCCGGACGGACGGTCCGGTCCACGCCGGAAATCAGCAGGCGGTCGGCCCGGCGTCGCTCAATCAGGTCGATACCACGCTCCAGACGCTTGGCCCCGCCCGTCAGAACGACGATCCCGTCGGTCCGCCGGTCGTCGGCAGGCGTAGGCAGCAACACCACGAACAAGGCATAGCCAAGCGCATAGAGCAGGATGAGGGCAGAAAACGCGCGGCTGATCATAATAATTGGCTCAATGCCCGCAAAATCGTCACTCGGGCAACCAGCATCGCCAACAGCACGCAAAGCAGCGGCAATGTTCCGATCATGATCCAGCTCGACGGAGAGAGGGCCGCCGACCCGATCAGCTCGGACCCGAGTTCACTCACCCGCTGGCCGATCAGCGCCAGCGCCCCGACCGCCGCCGCCAGCCCGATCAGCCCCCCGAACAAGGCGTCCAGCGCGATTCTTTGCTGGAAAAGCCGCGCCACCTGATGATCGGTGGCGCCCATCAGATGCAAGACCTCGATCGTCGCCCGATGCGTATCCAGGGCGGCACGGGCGGCAAGGATCACGGTCGCCGCCGTCGCAGCGGCCATCAGCAGCACCAAAGTCATGGCGAGCCATCTCAGCGCCGAGATCAGCCGTTCGAGCGGCGCCAGCCATTGGCCATTGTCATCCACCTGTGCCGACGGGGCGGCGGAGGCGATGATGGCGCCCATACGCGCGAGATTGGCGCCCTCGCCCAGCTCCGCTTCGATCATCGCCGGGACTTCTATGTCTTCCAGCCCCCCCGAACCAAGCCAGGGTTCCAGCAAAGCGTGCAATTCATGATCCGGAACGCGGCGGACCGAAGCTATTCCGGCCGCGCCGTCCAATTCGGCGAGCACGGCTCTCGCTTGCGTCTCGCGGCGGATCGGGTCCGCTTCGACGATCTGGACGGTGATTCGGTTGCCGCCGTCCAGCCGTTGCGCGGCGCTGCCGAGGCCAAGGCCTGCCGCGGCGGCGAGCACGGTCAGGAACATCATGATCGCGATCACCCAGGGCATGGGACCGGTGACCCGGCCTTCCGGAAGCAGCCTTGCGTCGGCGGCACCGAAGATCGACCAGTTCATATTTCCCGCCTCCTTGGAGGATGGCGGAGAGCGCCGGTCGGATCGGATATCTGGCCGCGGTCGAGCCGAAGTATCTCGGCCCGGTTTACGCGCCCGATCAGATGCAGATCGTGGGTCGCGACCACCACCGTGGTTCCCAACTTGTTGAGTGCATCGAATAGCCCCATCAACCGTGTGGCCATTTCAGGGTCGACATTTCCGGTCGGCTCGTCCGCGATCAGCAATTCGGGACGGCCGATCACTGCGCGCGCGATGGCGACGCGTTGTTGCTCACCGCCCGACAGGGTCGCGGGACGGGCGGCGGCGCGGTGGACGAGCCCTGCCCAGTCGAGCATCTCGGTGACCGTGCCCCGAAGATCGCTCTCCGGCACGCCCGAGACGCGAAGCGGCAGGGCGACATTGTCGAACGCGGACAAGTGCGGAACCAGCCGGAAATCCTGGAAGACGACGCCGATCCTGCGCCGGAACGGGGGAAGCAGCTTGCGCGGTGTCGCCGCGACGTCATTGCCGAACAGGCGGATGAGACCCCGGCTCGGCCGCTGGGCGAGGTAGAGCAGGCGAAGCAGCGAGGTCTTGCCGGCGCCGGACGGGCCTGTCAGAAAATAGAAGCCGCCCTCGCGCAGCGAAAAGCTGAGATCCGACAAGGTTTCAGAACCCGTGCCGTAGCGCAGGCCCACATTTTCGAACTGCACGATGCTGCCCGTCGCGCCCAGAACCGCCTCCGAAAACCTTCCGCCTCCCAAGCAATGCACGGCGCCTGGGGCGCGCACAAGCGAATCTGCCTGCCAAATCGTGGCATTCGCTTGCATGTCCGCCCTTTGCAGGCTTAGATTCCGGCCCGCACCGAAACAGAGGCTCCAGTCGCCGATGATCCTCACCTGTCCTGCCTGCGATACGCGCTATGTGGTGCCTGACAGCGCCGTCGGTCCCACCGGCCGGCGAGTCCGCTGCGCGAGTTGCAAGCATAGCTGGTTTCAGGAAGCGCCTTCGGCGGCGGACAAAGCTGCGCCTTTGGTGCCAAAATCGGCGCCGGTAAGGCAGCCGGCCGGTGTCCCTGCCGCGCCGCCCGCCGAACCTTCCTTGGAACCGGCCGCCGCGGAAGCGGCCGAATATGATCCTTATGCCGGCGCGGGGTATGAGGAAAAGCCACGGCGCCGGATAGGTATCTGGATCCTGCTCGCCGCTTTGGCCTTGATCGCAGCGGCCGCGGCCGCCTGGTATCTCGGCATGCTTAGCTTGGGAGAAACGCGCACGGCCACCCCGCTCCAGCTCGAATATCCGCGCCGGCCGGAACGGGCGAAGCTGGAAAGCGGGAACGAGCTGCTTCGGGTATATGGCCGGATCGTCAACACCAGCACCGAGACGCAACGCATACCGCAAATCCAGGCGAAACTCAGCGATGCGACCGGCAAGACCGTGTACAGCTTCTCGATCTCCGCGCCTGTGGCCGAGCTCAGGCCAAAGGAAAGCGTTACGTTCGATGCCGCCGAAACCAATGTTCCCGCGGCCGCCAGCGACCTCAACCTGAGCTTCGGCCAAGCCTCCTAGCCTATGCGTATCGGTGTCCTCACCGGCGGCGGCGACGTTCCCGGACTCAATCCCTGCATAAGATCGATCACGCTTTCCGCCGACGATCTCGGCTGGGAAGTCGTCGGGTTCAGGCGCGGCTGGGAGGGAGTGCTGGCGATCGACCCGGCCGATCCCGCCAGCATCGCCGCCAATTCCGTGCCGCTGACCCGCGAAGGGGTGCGCGGGATCGACCGGATGGGCGGAACCATTCTCCATACCTCCCGCGCCGATCCGCGCACGTTGAAAGAGGGGGACAGGACTTCCCACGTGCTGCAGGTGCTGGATCGCCTGGGCGTGGATGCCATTGTGACGCTCGGCGGCGACGGGACCCTGCGCTTTTCGGCGCATCTCGCGAGCCTCGGCGTGCCCGTGATTTCGGTCCCCAAGACGATGGACAACGATGTTTTCGGGACCGATTATTGCATCGGTTTTTCCACCGCGGTCAGTCGCTCGGTCGAGGCGATCAATGCGCTGCGCACCACAGTCGAAAGCCATGAGCGGATCGGTGTCGTCGAGCTGTTCGGCCGCCGCAGCGGCGAAACCGCGTTGCTGGCGGGGTTCCTCGCCCAGGTGGACCGGACGGTGATCGCCGAGGAGCCGGCCGATCTCGATATATTGCTGCCCTTGCTGGCCGAGGACAAGGCCAGCAATCCTGCCCATTATGCGATGTGCGTGATTTCCGAAGGCGCGACGATCGTCGGCGCCGAAGGCGGCCAGGAACAAGGCGCTGACGGGGGCGGCGATCTGTCCAGGCCAGCGAGCCAACGCGTCGAGGCCGGGATCGGCCAGCGGCTCGGCCAGGCGATCGGCGCCAGGCTCGGCTGCGGAACGGTGATCCAGGAGCTCGCTTATCTTATGCGCGCGGGCGAACCCGATGCGATGGACCGAATGGCCGGGCTCGCCTTCGGCGCGCTCGCGGTGCAATTGCTCCAGCGCGGGGAAAAGGCGCTGATGGTGGCGATTACCGACGGCAATTACTGCCACGTGCCAATCGACACCTTGCTGAAGGGCACCAAGCGCGTGGACATCAAGGGACTCTACGACAAGCATTCCTACCGCGCCCGGTTGCTCCGGGTCGAAGGTATGCCGATGTTCCTTTATTGACGCATTGCTTCGGTTCGGAGGCTTTGCTAGAGGCCGCCTGCCAGTCGCCGGGGCCCTTCCGGCGGATAATCAAATGTGCGGTCGTGGCGGAACTGGTAGACGCGCAACGTTGAGGTCGTTGTGGGCGAAAGCCCGTGGAAGTTCGAGTCTTCTCGACCGCACCATTTGATCCTGGCGCAAGAAGCGCGCTAGTCAGCCCCGATGGGGGCCAGAATGACAGAAAAGCGCGAACTTGTCGGGGGCAGGACTCTCGGTTTCTGGACCTGCCTTGCGCTCGTCATCGGCAACATGATCGGATCGGGCATTTTCCTGCTGCCCGCCTCGCTTGCTCCCTTCGGCTGGAATTCGATCTTCGGCTGGACCCTGACTATCGCGGGGTCGCTCTGCCTCGCTTTCGTATTCGCCCGGCTCGCCCGCACTTTCCCCAAGGAAGGCGGGCCCTATGCCTATAGCCGGCTGGCTTTCGGTGACGCCGCGGCCTTTGCGCTGGCCTGGAGCTACTGGATTTCGATCTGGGTCACGAATGCGACGCTGGCGATCGCGGCGGTCTCCTATCTCAGCATCTTTGTTCCCGATCTTGCCTCCATCCCCGCCTTGCCCGCTTTCTGCTCGGTCGGCTTCCTGTGGCTGTTCACCCTCGTCAGCGCCACCAGCATCCGAGCCGCTGGGCGCTTCCAGCTCGTCACCACCCTGTTGAAACTGGCACCGTTGCTGGTCGCCATCCTGATCGCCGCCTTCGTGGTGGCGAGCGACGGCGGCGCGAGCGTTGCGCCGTTCCAGCCGCAGGACATCAGCCTTTCCGCGATCACCGCCTGCGCGTCGCTGACCTTATGGGCAATGCTGGGTTTCGAATCGGCGACGGTTCCGGCGGGGCGGGTGAAGGATCCGGAGCGGACCATTCCGCGCGCCACGCTTTACGGAACCTTGATCGCCGGGGCCTTCTACCTTCTGGCAAGCTCCAGCGTTTCGTTGCTCCTCCCGGCAGCTGAAGCCGCGCAGTCAAACGCGCCATTCGCCGATTTCGTAGGCCGCTATCTTGGTCATAAAGCCGCGCTTCTGGTGGCCTTATTCGCGGCCATCAGCTGCATCGGCGCCTTGAACGGTTGGATCTTGCTGCAGGGCGAGATGCCGCTGGCGATGGCGCGGGACGGCGTGTTCCCCCGCTGGTTCGGCAAGGTATCGAAGGCGGGATCGCCGGTGATCGCGCAGATCGTCTCCAGCGGGCTGGCGACTATCCTGGTAATTTCCAATTACAGCAAATCGCTCGGCCAGCTGTTCACCTTCATGGCCTTGCTGGCGACGGTCGCGACCCTGGTCATGTATGTGATGTGCGCGCTCGCCGCGCTCCGACTGATGCGGCGAGGCGCCATGCAGCGCGCGGCGACGGTCGCCGCCGCCGCCATAGCCGGCGCGCTTTATGGCTTATGGACCTTTTACGGTGCGGGGGCGGAGGCGACGAGCTGGGGCATGGCATTGCTCGCCAGCGGGATCCCGGTCTATTTCCTTATGAGCCGCGCACGCTCCAGCCGGGTGGTGGAGGCCGATCGAGCCGCGCCTCAGGAATGAGGTTTCGAAGCCTGGAGGCAAAGCTTCGGAGGCAGACTTCGCTTTCGCCCAAGGGGCCGGCTTCGTAGCTTTTCGACCCCATGCCCAGCTGGACGCGCTTGACCAGGATCGTGTCCTCTTGATTGACGCGGCGGTTGATGCGCCAATTGAGATAGCGCACCGCCCTCATCTCGCGCCGGCCGTCCGGCACCGCATAAGCAATTTCGCGGATCAGGGTTTCGGTCGGCGAGACCGGCAGGAATTGCATGAAATCCACCTGGTCGGGATAGATGTCGAAGGCGACGTTCGGCCATATTTTATAATAGAGCCAGCGCCGCTGGCCCTCCGCCGCCAAATGCGGAACCTCCGGCAACAGGGCCTGATAGGCGCGCTCCGACGGATTGGACGAGGGCCGGTCGAGCAGGTCGCCCTGCATCCGGTCGACATGCGCCTCCGCTTCGATCGCATATCCATTGCCGAACAGCCTCGTGAGGCCGGGATGGGCGACGTTGATGTGCAGACCGTCCGAATAATTGTCGGCGATATTCTTCCAATTGACGTCGCGCGGGCGCAACGTGACCCGGCCGATCGCGCGGAGATCCTCGAACCGGTAAGGCGCGATCTCGGCCTGATAGGGGCGCATCATCCCCGCCACGGAGGGACCACCGCCCTCCAGTCGTACGAACAGGAAACCGTTCCAGCGCTCCAATTCGACCGGCTTGAGGCCCAATCTGTCCTTTTGCAGCCCGGGATAGCCGGCCTTGAAGGGCACGCCGACCAGGCTGCCGTCCGGATCATAGACCCAGGCGTGATAGGGACAGACCAGCCGCTTAGCGCAGCCCTCATTGCCATCGACCAGTCGGGACCCTCGATGGCGGCAGACATTGGCGAAGGCGCGGATTTCCCGGTCGCCGCCACGGATGACGATGATGCTTTCGCCCAGATATTCGATCGTCCGCCAGTCGCCGGCATTGGCCAGGTCGCTCTCGTGGCAGACGATCTGCCAGGAGGGGCGGATCACCCGGTCCATCTCCACGCCGAAATATTCCGGGTCATGATAAAGCCAGCCGGGAAGGCTCCTGTCAGCGTCCGGATCTACATTCTGGCGGAGCAGCGGGATGACTTTGCTGGACATGCCCTATCCTGCCTCAAACCGGGATGGGATTGAACCCCAGACGCAAATCACCAGATTAGGGTCATGGAAAAGATCGATCTTCCCGAAGAGGAATGGCGCAAGCGCCTTTCGCCCGAACAATATCACGTGCTTCGCGAAGCGGGTACCGAGCGCGCCTTTGCCGGCCGCTATTGGAACAGCAAGGATGAAGGGGAATATCGCTGCGCGGGCTGCGGCGAGCCCCTGTTCGAAAGCGAAAGCAAATATGATAGCGGCTGCGGCTGGCCGAGCTTTACCGCGCCCGCGGACGGCGAAAAGATCGTCGAACATGAGGACCGGAGCCTCGGCATGCGGCGCATGGAGGTGAGGTGCGCCAAATGCGATGGCCATCTCGGTCATGTTTTCCCCGACGGCCCGGGACCCGATGGTCTTCGTTACTGCATCAACAGCGCCTCGCTGGATTTCGACGCCGGTAAATAGGGGTCGCTGCGGCTTGTTCTTGTGGGGTGCAGGCTCAGCCTCTATCGCTAGCGGTCGATGGCCACTCAGATCTCGCCGAAGCGGCGCACGCTCTCCACGATTTTCAAGATCGGCGTATATGGCCTGATACTTGGCCTGATCGCGCTGGGCGTCGCCGTCGGCGTGGCGATGAGCCAGCTTCCCAGTTACTCCGAACTCGTCCGCCGTGACGATCTGGGCCAGATGATCCGGGTCCGTTCGGCCGACGGCACGGTAATCATGGCGCTGGGCCCCAGCTTCGGCGAGTGGGTCCGCTATGACGAGATCCCCCCCATCATGCGCGACGCCATGGTCGCGGTCGAGGACAGGCGGTTTCGCTATCATCCCGGAGTCGACCCGATCGGCATCGCCCGCGGCATCCAGGTCAGTCTGACGCAAGGAGACCGGGTACGCGGGGTTTCGACCATCACCCAGCAGCTCGCCCGCAACATCTTCCTCACCAACAAGCGCGATTATGGCCGCAAGGTACGCGAAGGCATATTGGCGCTCGCACTGGAAGGCCGTTTCACCAAGGACCAGATCCTCGAACTCTATCTGAACCGCGTCTATTTCGGCGGCGGAGCTTATGGAATCGACGCCGCGTCCCGCCGCTTTTTCGGCCACTCGGCGCAGGAATTGAACCTGTCCGAGGCGGCAATCATCGCCGGCCTGGTCAAGGCGCCGTCCAATTACTCGCCGACCGCCGACGCCGAAGCCGCCCGTCAGCGGGCCAACGTCGTCATCGACCTGATGCTTCGGAACGGCGACATCAGCTTTGGCGAGGCCGCCTCTGCCGAGCCGGCGGAGGTCAAATTCGTACCGACGCCGCGGCAGAATAGCGTTCGCTATTTTACCGACTGGGTGCTGCCCCAGCTCGATACGTTGATCGACGAGACCGTGGCGCCGATCGACGTCTGGACCACGCTCGATCTCGACATGCAGCGGGCCGCCGACGAAGCGATCGGGGCCAATACCCCCGCAGGGGCGCAGGGCGCTCTGGTCTCGCTCGATCGTGACGGCTCGGTGCGGGCAATGGTGGGCGGCCGCGACTATGTAGATTCGATCTATAATCGCGCGACCCAGGCGCAAAGGCAACCGGGATCTTCGTTCAAATTGTTCGTTTATCTCTCGGCGCTCGAGGCCGGCTACAAGGCGGATAGCGTGGTGCAGGACAAGCCTGTCACGATCAATGGCTGGAGCCCGCGCAACAATAATCGGACGTTTTCCGGCCCAGTGACCCTGCGCGAGGCCTTTTCCCGGTCGATCAACACCATATCGGCGCAGATCGGGCAGGAGGTCGGGTTCCGGACGGTTGCCGACATGGCGCAGCGCTTCGGAATCACCAGTCCGGTCAACACCCACCCTTCGATGGTGCTCGGCACGTCGGATGTACGGTTGATCGACATGACCCGCGCCTTCGCGTCGGTTTCGCAAAAAGGCGTCGCCGTGGTGCCTTATGGCATAAGGCGCGTAGCCACGGCGGAAGGCCAGCTTCTTTACACCCATGAAACCAATGAATCGCGAGTCCTGGTCGCTCCCTGGGTCGCCGCCCAGATGACTGATCTGCTGCAATCGGCGGTCCTGACCGGCACCGGCCGCGCCGCCAATATCGGCCGGCCGGTGGCCGGCAAGACCGGCACCACCACCTCCAACAAGGACGGCTGGTTCATCGGCTTTTCTAGTGGGATCACCACGGGAGTCTGGATGGGGCGCGACGATGCGCGCACCCTGCCCGGGCTGCAGGGCGGAACTTCGCCGGCGCGGGCGTTCCAGGCATTCATGATAAAGGCGGTGGCGAACCGGCCGGTTGAGAATTTCGAAACCGAAGTGAAATTACCGGACTGGCAAGTCGAACCCGACGATGAGGCCTGGTTCGGCGACCCGGATGATTTCCTGCAGAATCCGGACGGATCTTCGGTGCTGGGACCCGATGGCAAGCCGCTCCCCAAGCGGCATGAGCTAAGCCCCGAGGAACGTCAGGCGATCGAAGGCGGCGGCGCGGACGACACGCTCGACCAGGATTGGCTGGACAAGGCGATCGGGCGCGAGCGGCCGGCCCCGCCACCGCGCGATCCGCCGCCGCCGGCGCGTCGTGAGCCGCGGGTGCTGCAGCCGCTTCCCGGCCAGAGGACGCCCGCCACGCAGCCCGTGCGCGATCCCGACGAGCGCGCAATCTAGATCAGCCGTGGCCCAATTGATGAAGCGAGGCCCCTTCGCGCCGAAGCCAAAGCCGCGCGGGATTGGGGTCCTCACCAAATAATATTTTCACCAGCGCGTGGAATTCGGGCCCGTGATTCATGTGGATCCGGTGCGCGACTTCATGCGCGACAGTCGCGCGCCTTACCCAATCGGGGGCGAGGATCAGCCGCCAGCTATATCGGATCGTTCCCGAGGTGGAGCAGCTGCCCCAGCGGGACACGGGATCGCCGACGCCGACCTTGTTCACTGTGACGTCGGCCTTTGCGGCATATTCGCGTGTCTCGGCCTCAAGCAGGCGCCGCGCCTCCGCCTTCAGCCACTGGATCAGCCGCGCTTCCACCGTCTCCCGCGGGCCGCCCACGATCAGCCGATCTCCCTCGATCCGCACGATTCGCGACCGATCCTCTCGCCAGTCGACGATATGGGACTGGCCGTGTAACATGATCGTCGCGCCGTTCTCGATCGCCGCCCTTGCCGGGATCTTGGCGAGCGCGGCCTCCACCCAGGAACGGTGGCCGTCGGCCCAGCGCAACGCCTTCCTCCGCGATACATATTTGGGAATCGTGAGAAGTACCGTGGCTTTCCGGGGATCGACGCGAAGGCGCATAGTCTTGGCGCGCGGCGAAACCCGGATCGTCAAAGGCGCTTTGGTGACCCCGCCTTCGAAAAGGAGTTCAGAGATCATAGTCGATCAGATGATGTTCGTAATCGCCGGCCTGGTCCTCGGCCACCGTCCACCCGCGTACCGACATCCCGGCCTCGTGCACAGTCTCCCGGTCGCCGCTGATCAGATAATGCCAGTCGGGCAGTTTCTCACCCGCCGCGCGAAGCCGGTAGGCGCAGGTGGAGGGGAGCCAGGACAGGCTTTCCACATTGGAGAGGGTCAGGCGAACGCAATCGGGAACGAACGCCTTGCGTCCCTTGTAATTGGAACATTGGCAGCTGACCCGGTCGAGCAGACGGCAGGCTATGTTGGTGGGAAAGATCATTCCGCTGTCGGCATCCTCTGCCTTGTGCAGGCAACATTTGCCGCAGCCGTCGCACAAGGATTCCCATTCGCTGCGATTGAGCTGATCCAGCGGTTTTTCCCAAAAGGCTTCGGTCATTTCACCCAGCGTTGGAGCTCGGCCGCAATCGCCTCGGCGCCCTTGTCGTGCGGTATGATCGCGATCGGTTCGCCCTTGGGCCCGAACAATAAGGCAATCCGGCTGTGATCGACCAGATAATCCCTGGACCCTTCCTTACCCTGTTTCGAATAATAGACGCCATGCTTACGCGCGACATCCGCAATCTGGTCGGGCGTTCCGGTGAGGCCGATCAGGCGGGGATGAAAGGCCGTGACAAAGGGTTTGAGCACCTCGGGCGTATCGCGTTCCGGATCGACACTGATGAAAATGGGCTGCACCTTGGCAGCGACATCCGGATCGTCTTTCTCCAGTTTACGAAGCGCCTGGCCAATCATCTGTAGGTCCACCGGACAGACATCCGGACAGTAAGTGAAGCCGAAATAGAGCAATCGATATTTGCCTTCGAAATTCTTGTCGCTCACCTGCCGCCCGTCCTGATCGGTCAGCGTGAACGGGCCCCCGATCGCTGCGCCGGCCAAAGGCGGCGCCTCGGCGGCCGGCGGCGAACAGCCGGCGAGCAGCAAAGCCATCAACAAAGCCATCAGCATAAGGGCGGGCGGGAAAAGGTGGTCTTTGACGGTTTCATTCATGGCACCGCCAGCCTTGCTTTGCTAAGCACCGCCAATCAAGTCGAGACTGACGGGGGATTATCGGGTGGTTCAGAAATTTATCCGCGTGGCCGCTGCCGCCGCCCTGGCCGTGCTGGCCGTCCCGGCCCTCGGCCAGCCTTCGGACGGCTACACTTTCCTCAAGGCTATTAAAGAAGGCGACGGAAACAAGGTCGCCGAAATGGTCGATTCGTCGGGTCCCACTGTCGTCAATGCAAAGGAACGCGGGACTGGCGACGGCGCGCTGCACATCGTGGTGCGCAATCGGAACCTTAACTGGCTCACCTTCCTGATCGGCAAGGGCTCCAGGCCCGACATGCAAAACGGGGCCGGTGAAACGCCGCTCGGCCTCGCGGCGCAGATCGGCTGGGTAGAGGGGGCGCAGATGTTGCTCGACCGCCGCGCCAGCATCGATATTGCCAACAATCGCGGCGAAACGCCCCTTATCATGGCCGTGCAAAGACGCGATCTGGCGATGACCAGCCTGTTGGTGCGCAAGGGCGCGAATCCCAAGCGGGCCGACCGAGTAGCGGGCTATTCCGCGCTCGATTACGCCAAAAGGGACGCCCGGTCGGCGGCGATCGTCAAAATCCTGGAAACGCCGGTCAAAGCGGCCCCGGTCCAGGGTCCCAAGCGCTAATTCTCCCCATGCTCTAATCGAGGCCCGAAAGGCCTGGATCGAGATGACCCACCAGCCGCAGGGCAGCGCGGCGCGCGAAGCGCAGCGTTTCCGCCTTGCGCCTTGCCGGGGCCAGTGACCGGGTGCAGGCGTCGCGAAGAATGGCAGCGTAATAACGGTCCGCCACGATCAGTCCGCAATGGTCGGGCTGGAATCCCTCGGTCTCGAAGGGATCGAGGACGAATCCGGCCGGCACCGCCCAATAGAATCGGTCGCAATAATCCAGATATTCGGTCCATTTATGGTCGCCGAGCAGGTCCGCGCGCGAGACCTTGATCTCGACGATCGTCAATATTCCCTTGGCGTCGATCGCCATCATGTCGGCGCGGCGCCCGTTGGGCAGTGGGACTTCGCACAAAGGGAAAAGGTTTTGCTGGAAAAATAGCCTCGTCACTCCACGCGCGACATTCTGAGCGGCCGGGGGAGCGTCGGCAAAGCAGTCAGCGGGGAGATTGGGGACGGACGCCATCCGCGCAAATTAGAATGAATCAGGAACAGATGGAAGGGTGGAGCCGTTAAAAAGCCCGCCCTCCCCTTGGGAGGACGGGCCTCTTACGCAGGGCGCCGAATACTGGGCGCCAAACATTTAGCGATAGAAGATATGATTGCCGATGCTCGCCACGCGCGTCAGGCGGCGCCAGCCAGGGGAGACGTATCGGGCGTGGAAGAACAGGGCCTCTCCGACACTGCCCTTGGCGAGATCGTTGGTTGCGATATGGGCGATGGCAACCGCCTTGCGCCACGCTTCAGAGCGCCGCGGGATCGACGGGATGCGGCCCCCGCGGACGAAAGAGAATTGGCTTTTCTGCGTGACTACGCCGCAGATGGACTTGGGAAATCTTCCCGAACCCGCGCGGTTCAGAATGACTTCGGCGACGGCAAGCTGGCCCTTGAGCGGCTCGCCCTTCGATTCGAAATAGACCGCGCCGGCAAGGCATTCGAGCTCGCGGTCGGATACGTCGATCCGGGCATGAGCGGCAACCAGATCGGCCAGCGAGCGGCCCTGATCCTCGGATACGGTTTCGCGCTCGGTGCCGCCTTCGACACGGGCGACCGCATGTTCGGCAACGGCCGAAGTCAGATTGGGATCAAAAGGGGGGCTGGCGAAGGAGGAAGCGGCCCCGGTATCGGTCTGGTCGATGGGAGCGGCTGCCGAATGATCGAAATAGGTCGGCGCAATGGCCGAGGCCGTATCGACTTCCCACGCAAGGGAAGGCCCGGCCAGCGTCGCGCTGGCGACGACAATCAGGGATGCCACGGCGTAGCCCGTGGCACGTGCGATGCTGAACATTTAAACTCTAGACTATGCGGTGGGTCGATCGAAACGTCGGACGCCTAACTCGCATCCCAGATCGCCCCCCCGTCTGCGTGGCCGCCAAAAGCTGCGGCCCCCCGCTCTTCGGAAAGTTGATGGACCCGGAATGATTGTGCGGTGCAACAGAGTCAATCGTCAAAGTTCATTTCAGCGGCGAACCGTTCGGCTGATGCGACGTCCAGTTCGATTAACCATATATCGGGGTCGAAACGTTTTCGACGGCTTAAAAGAGCCTCAAATTCTGCTGGTTCTTCAGCGACTTGGCCTCCAACACTCTGCCATTTGTAGCCTCCGTCGGACTGCAGGATGCGTTCGAGAATCCCCTGATTTCTGCCCTTTTCGTTAAGAATCACCAGGATCGAACCGGCCTGGGCATCGCCCTTCGCAAGCACCATTCCGAACCCGCCTTCCGACTCGGCCCGCTTTACCAGCCCGGCTGCGATCAGGGAGGATGGGAGCCGCGTCATAGCCGTCCCGCATAGCCCTCCAGGCCGGAAAGCGGGATATGCGAGCGCATGAATGTGCCTGTCCCACGCGCGACTTCCTTGCCGTCCGCATCGATCAGCCTCGCATCGGCGACGAACACCCGGCGCCGGCCGCTGGCCCATCGGCCCTCGGCGATCACCGGTCCTTCCCGAAGCGGCTTGGTGAACAATAGGTTGAATGCGGTGGTGAGCAGGAAGCGATCGGTAACGAGACTGTTGCACGCATAAAAGGCGGCATCGTCCAGCATCTTGAAATAGAGCGTGCCGTGAGCGGCATTGGCGGCGTGGAAATGGGTCTGCGTGACCTCGAAGCGGATTCGCGCAAAACCGTCCTCGACAATTTCAAGAGAAGAATCGAAAAGTCGATTGATTGGCGCATGGACGTATAAAGATTCCAGCGCCCGATAATGGGCGCTTGCTCCGGCGGCGCCCTCAGGCGGCATCGAGCGCCTCCAGTCCCGCCAGCAACGCATAGATCGCGTCCTTGGAGCGCGCGCCGCGGAGCTTTGCCAGCATCTGCCGGTCGCGCAACAAACGGCTGACGCCCGCCAGTGCCTTCAAATGGTCGGCGCCGGCATCGGCAGGCGATAGCAGCATGAACACCAGATCGACCGGGAGCCCGTCGACCGATTGAAAATCGATCGGGCTGGTCAGTCGGGCGAAATAGCCGACCACGGACGGCAGATTCTCGATCTTTCCGTGCGGTATCGCGGCGCCGGAACCGAATCCGGTCGAACCGAGCTTTTCGCGTTCGCTAAGCGCCGCGACTATGTCCTTGGCGGCGATGCCGGTCTTTCGCGCCATGGCCATGCCAAGCTGCTGGAACAGGCTCTTCTTGTTGGCCGCAACCAACCGGGCATCGACGCGATCATTGGCAAGGATATCGGAGATCTCGTTCATGCTGCACCGATAGGGCGGCTGGGCCGCCTGAAATGGATGAAATAAGCGGACACCCGGTGGGTCAGCGGCGCTGCGGTTCGACCCAGCCGATGGTTCCGTCGCCCCGGCGGTAGACCATGTTGAAGGCGCCGGTGCCGCTGTTGCGGAAGAGCAAGGCATTGGTGTTCCTGAGGTCCAGCAACATGACCGCGTCCGACACACTGGCGTCCGGTATGTCCACCCGGGTTTCCGCGACGATCGGGGGATTGTCGCTGACTTCCGTTTCCTCGTCACCGCCGTCGAACACGGTGTAGCGGGCATCCGCTTCGACTTCCTCCAGCCGCGCCGCCGGCACGGCATGCCGATCCTTCAGCCTTCGGGTATAACGGCGTAGCTGCTTTTCAACCCGCTCCGCCGCCTGGTCAAACGATCGATGCGCGTCCGCCGCATGCCCCGATCCCTTCAGGATCACGCCCTGCATCACATGCGCCACGATGTCGCAGACGAAACTGTGGTCATGCGGCCCTTTCCCGAAAGTCACATGCGCCGAAATCGCCCGCGAAAAATATTTGTCGGCGATCGCGTTTATGCGATCCTGGACGTGCTTGCGGAGAGCGTCGCCGGTATCGACCTGGTGACCGGAGACCCGGATTTCCATCATATTCTCCCGCAAATGTTGCGGCGGATTAGGCGCCGTCCCGGCTTTCCGTCAACCGCCTGGCGTCCAGCCTAGTCCATATAGGATCGGTCAGCTTAGCGATAAAGGATGCATGCCGCTCCAGTTCATCGGGCGAGGCCTGGTGAGGCCGGGGGGGGCGGATCCTGATCACGGCCGAGGCGACCGCCGGATGGGCGACCGAACCGTTGGAAAGGCTGGTCGTCGCGAGCGACAGGCCGATCTGCCGTCCGCCGGTCAGTTCGACATAGACCTGGGCGAGCAATTGAGCGTCGATCAGCGCGCCATGCTTGACGCGCAGACTTCGGTCAACGCCGAAGCGCGTGCAAAGGGCATCAAGGCTGTGCTTCGCGCCGGGATGCCGTTGCCGCGCGAGGACCAGGGTATCGACCATCCGGGTCATACAGACCAGCGGCCGGCCGCAATGATTGAGCTCGTGGTTCAGGAACCCGAAGTCGAAGCTCGCATTGTGCGCGACCAAAGGCGATTCGCCGAAAAATTCGATCAGATCCTCGCAAAGATCACCGAAGGCCGGCTTGTCCGACAGGAACGCGTCCGAAAGTCCATGCACCATCTGCGCTTCACTGGGCATCGGACGGCCGGGATTGAAATAAGCGTGGTAGGTGCGTCCGGTCTCGACCCGGTTGAACATTTCGACACAGCCTATTTCGACCATCCGGTCACCGTTCAACGGGCTGAGGCCGGTGGTCTCGGTATCGAAGATGATCTCGCGCATCCGATCCTTATGAATCCACGCCGCCTGTGAGACAAGCGATGATGCGGCGAACGGAATCCCTCGTTTCCTGCAGCGCCCCACCGGTGGGGATGATAAAATCGGCACGCGCCTGCTTTTCCTCGTCGGGCATCTGAAGGGCCAGGATTTGCTCGAACCTTTCTTGCGTCATGCCCGGCCGCGCCAGGACTCGCGCCCTCTGGATTGAAGCGGGGGCGGAAACCACCGCAATCTTGTCGATCACAGCGAACCCTCCTTTTTCGAACAGCAAGGGTATGTCGAGCACGACCAGTTTCGCCTCGCAATGCCGTTCCAGAAAGGCCTTCCGCTCGGCCGCCACTGCCGGATGTACCAGATGTTCGAGCTGGAGAAGCGCCTCCGGATTCCCAAGCACCCGCTCGGACAGGCTCGTCCGGTCCACGCCCTTTTCGCCGGTCGTGCCGGGGAACAGGGTCTCGATTGTTTCGACCAGTGCCCCCGCCGGTCCCTGCAGGCGATGCACGGCCGCGTCGGCATCGAACACTTCGATGCCTTCGTCGGCGAACATTGCCGCCACGGTCGATTTGCCCATGCCGATCGATCCGGTGAGGCCTAGGACGATCATCGGGTGACCAACGCGCGAAGCTCGACATCATGCTCGCGCGGGGCCGCGGCCCCGAAGAACAGCTCGAAGGCCGGCGCTGCCTGTCCGATCAGCATGTGGAGTCCGTCTTTGATCCTGGCTCCCCCCGCAAGAGCTGCGGCGAGGAATTCGGTTTCGATCGGATCATAGACCATGTCGAAGGCGCAAGTCTCTTCGCGGCCGCCCGTCGCCAGCCAATCGATCAAGGCGGGGTGCATGGATGGTCCGCCGCGCATCCCCATCGGCGTGGCGTTGATAAGGAGATCGACACCTTGCCTCGCTCCTGGAAAACGGTCGAAGGTCGCTGCTTCCATTTTGGTCCCGGCCGATGGCGGGATCAGGGAAGCCAACGCGGAAGCCCTGGCCTCATTCCGGGCAAGGATCGTAACCTGCCGGACCTGGTTCGAAACCAGATGGCATAAGGCGGCGCGGGCCGCGCCGCCGGCGCCGATCAGGACAGCGTGCGCGCCCTTCAGCTCGACGTCCGAAAGCGCCTCCTTCAACCCCGCCAGGTCGCTATTGGCGCCGACCAAACAGGAAAGCGGGGTCCGGGTAATGCAATTGACCGCTCCCAGGAATTGGCAAAGGCCCGATGGAGCGCCGACCTGTTCGGCCGCTTTCTCCTTTAGCGGAGCCGTGACATTGCAGCCGCGCCACCAGATATCGTTCCGCTTCGTCTCCAGATAGGATCGAAGCGACGCGCCCTCGACCCGGGTCGCGCGATATTCGCCCTCGAGGCCCAGCTTTTCGAGCCAGAAGCCGTGGATCAGCGGCGATTTGCTGTGCGAGATCGGATCGCCGATCACTTCGGCATAAGGGTGTCCCATCAGTTGGCCATCACCCCGCGCTCGCGCAGGAAGGCGAGCAGGGGAAGCAGCGGCAGCCCCAGGATCGCGAAATGACTGCCTTCGATCCTTTCGAACAATTGCACGCCCGGTCCTTCGATCCGATAGCCGCCGACGCCCCATCTTATCGCTTCATATTCCTCGTCCAAATAGAGGTTGAGGAATTCCGTGCCGAGCGGCCGCATGGTGAGCGCGACGCTTTCGCTGCCCCGCCACACGGCCTGGCCCCGCTCCGCCACGATCGCGGCCGAATGCAGGAAATGGGTCTTGCCGCCGAGCGACAATAATTGCGCCAAGGCATCGTCGCGCGAACGCGGCTTGTCGAGCATGGTCCCGTCGCTCCGCTCCAGCATCTGATCAGCGCCGATGACCAGATCGTCTCCCGCCGGTACCGCCAGCGCCTTGGCCTCGGCCAGCGCGGCGGCCAGCGCCATTGCGCCCAGGCCCTGTTCACGCAAATCAGCCTTGATCCGTTCCTCATCCAGAACGGAATCCACCACCCCAAACGGAACGCCGGCCGCTTCGAGCATCGCCCGGCGCGCTTTGCTTTTAGACGCGAGCAGCAGCTTCATCATCTTCCCGTTCGTCGCACAATTTGACGATGGCGAAAGCGGTTTCCTCGATCGACCGGCGGGAGACGTCGATCACCGGCCAGCCATTGTCGGAGAAAATGCGCCGCGCGAAGGCCAGTTCGGCGGCGACCGCCTCGGCGTCCACATAATCGGTCTCCGGCGCCTGGTTGAGCGACAGCAAACGGTTGCGGCGGATCTGAATCAGGCGGTCCGATCCGGTAGTAAGCCCCACCACCAATGGATTCTTCAATCCGAACAAGGATCGCGGCGGCGGCGATTCGGGCACCAAAGGAATATTGGCGACCTTGTAGCCGCGATTGGCGAGATAGATGGCGGTGGGCGTTTTCGAAGTCCGCGACACGCCAGCCAGCACGATATCCGCTTCCTCCCAATTGTCCGCGCCGATCCCGTCATCATGCGCGATCGTGAACTGGATCGCATCGACCCGCGCGAAATAGGCCGCGTCCATCGCATGCTGCCGGCCCGGACGCGCTTTGGCTTCCTGGCCCAGCACCGCAGACAGCGCGTCGACCACAGGATCGAGCGCCGACACGGCATGGATTCCGCGCCGGCGGCATTTCTGCTCCAGCTCTCGCCGGATATTATTGTTGGCGAGCGTATAGAGGACCAGACCGGGTCGCCGTTCGATATCGTCGAGTACCCGGTCCAGATGGCCTTCCGAACGAACCATCGGCCAGAAATGTTTGAGCATTTCCACCCCGTCAAATTGCGCGAGCCCAGCCTTTGCAATGACTTCCAGCGTCTCCCCGGTGGAATCCGACAGGAGGTGGAGATGGCGCTCGCCCATATTTGATTTTACCTGTGGAAAAACATGTTGAAATCGCTAGCTGAAGGCTTGGGGCGCTTTCAAGAAATTCATTCCTCCCCGTTGTTCGAAATCGATCCACAGGCAAGCCAACATGGGAAAAGTTCCATCCCCAGTCTGTGGATTTCGGGGATAAACTACGCGAATCCGCAGGGCGCCGCGGCCCATCTAAAGTCAAGCTGTTGGCAAGCCGGCGGCAAGACAATAAACCCCACCATCCGCCTCCCTACTACCTACAACTGACTCTCTATTAATAAGACTCTTTAGATAGAAGAGACGAGCCCGAACGGATCCCATGCCGATCAAGCCCAAGCCATTGCTCACCGTGCTGAACGGCGGAAAAGCTGACATATTGCCGGTCTGGCTGATGCGTCAGGCCGGACGCTATCTGCCCGAATATCGGGAACTCAGGGCCAGGAAGGGTGGCTTTCTGGACCTGGTCTACGATGCGGACGCCGCGGCTGAAGTCACTCTACAGCCCATTCGCCGATTTGGCTTCGACGGCGCCATATTATTCTCCGATATCCTGATCGTGCCTCATGCCCTGGGGCAGGATCTGCGTTTCGAGGTGGCCGAGGGGCCTCGCCTCAGCCCTCCTTTGATCGACGCGTCGCTCAAGGCCCTGGAAGCCGTGCCACAGCGCCTCGAGGCCGTTTACCGGACTGTGGAGAAGGTCGCGAGGGCCCTGGCCCCTGAGACCGCTTTTCTGGGCTTTGCCGGCAGTCCGTGGACGGTCGCGACCTATATGGTGGCGGGCCAGGGTAGCCGGGAGCAGGCGGAAGCCCGAAGGATGGCCTATCGCGACCCTCCGGCTTTCGCGGCCATCATCGACGCGCTATCCGCGATGACCGTCGATTACCTGTCGGGCCAGGTGAATGCGGGCGTCGAAGCCGTGCAATTGTTCGACAGCTGGTCGGGCAGCCTGTCGCCCGATCAATTCGAAAAATGGGTGATCGCGCCGACCGCTCGGATCGTCGCCGATTTCAAATCCCGACATCCCGAAATCCCAGTCATCGGTTTTCCCAAAGGCGCGGGCGGCAAGCTCCCCGCTTATGCGCGGGAGACAGGAGTGGATGCAATCGGTCTCGACGAAACCGTCGATCCGCGCTGGGCCGCGGCGATGCTGCCACCGGGGCTTCCGGTCCAGGGCAATCTCGATCCGCTCGCTCTGATCGCCGGCGGCGAGACGCTTGAAAAAGCCATCGACACTATCATATCTGCCTTTGAAGGGCGGCCGCACATCTTCAATCTTGGGCATGGCATCCTGCAGGACACGCCGATCGAGCATGTCGAGCAGCTCGTCAAACGGGTGCGCCGATGATTTGCGGAGCCTCCGCATGATGGACCTGGACTGGGGAACGGCGCTTCAATTGAGCTATGTGTGGATCAAGGCGGCGCACGTCATTTTCGTGATCTTCTGGATTGCGGGCCTGTTCATGCTGCCGCGTTTCTACGTCTATCACCAGGAAGCTCCGGCCGGGTCGCCTGAAGAGAAGAAATGGATCGAGCGCGAGGCCAAGCTTCGCAACATAATCATCACCCCCGCCATGATCCTGGTCTGGATCTTCGGCCTCAGCCTTGCCTACATAATCGATCCCTGGGGTGAAGGCTGGTTCCTGGCCAAGCTTTCAATCGTCGTCGCCCTTTCCGCTTATCATGGCTGGATGGTCGCCTATGGCAAGAAGCTCGCGCGGGGCGATCGGCCGCTCAGCGGCAAAGTGCTGAGGATGATGAACGAGATACCCGGAATAGCCGTAGCCCTCATCGTCATCCTCGTGATCGTCCGGCCCTTTTAGTCCATTGACTTGAATTTTTCCGGAGCCTAACGCCGCTCCAAGTCGTTAGCCCGTCCTGGGCAAATCCCATCCGCCGCCAGATCTCCATTTCGCGCCGGACGACCGTTTTCCAAAAACACCTCCTCGAGTAATCTCATGCATCTTAAAGACCTGAAACTGAAAACCCCCGCCGAACTGGTCGCCATGGCCGAAGAGCTCGGCATCGAGGGCGCCTCCACGCTTCGCAAGCAGGAGCTGATGTTTTCGATCCTCAAGGTCCAGGCCGAAAACGGCCAGGAGATCATGGGCATGGGAACGATCGAGGTCCTGCCCGACGGCTTCGGCTTTTTGCGCAGCCCGGAGGCCAATTATCTGGCCGGTCCGGACGACATTTATGTGTCGCCAAGCCAAGTCCGAAAATTCGGCTTGCGCACCGGCGATACGATCGAAGGCGAGATCAGGGGCCCCAAGGATGGCGAACGCTATTTCGCCCTGGTCCGCCTGATCCAGGTCAATTTCGACAATCCGGAAGCCGTCCGCCATCGCGTCAATTTCGACAATCTGACACCGCTCTACCCGGACGAAAAGCTGACGCTCGACAGCTCGGATCCGACGGTCAAGGACAAGTCGGCGCGGGTGATCGACATCATCTCTCCGCAGGGTAAGGGCCAGCGCGCGCTGATCGTCGCTCCGCCGCGTACCGGCAAGACCGTCCTGCTCCAGAATATCGCCAAAGCGATCACCGACAACCACCCCGAAGTATTCCTGATCGTGCTGCTGATCGACGAGCGGCCGGAGGAAGTCACCGACATGCAGCGTTCGGTCAATGGCGAGGTCATCTCCTCGACCTTCGACGAACCCGCCCAGCGCCATGTCCAGGTTGCGGAAATGGTAATCGAAAAGGCCAAGCGCCTGGTCGAGCACAAGAAGGATGTCGTAATCCTGCTCGATTCCATCACCCGCCTGGGACGTGCCTACAACACGGTCGTTCCCTCGTCCGGCAAGGTGCTGACCGGCGGCGTCGACGCCAATGCGCTGCAGCGTCCCAAGCGCTTCTTCGGCGCCGCGCGTAACATTGAGGAAGGCGGATCGCTTTCGATCATCGCCACCGCCTTGATCGACACGGGGTCGAAGATGGACGAAGTGATCTTCGAAGAGTTCAAGGGCACCGGCAATTCTGAAATCGTGCTCGACCGCAAGGTTTCCGACAAGCGCATCTTCCCGTCGCTCGATGTTGGCAAGTCCGGCACGCGTAAGGAAGAATTGCTGGTCGACCAGGCGATCCTTTCCAAGATGTGGGTCCTTCGCCGCATCCTCATGCAAATGGGAACGGTCGATGCGATGCAGTTCCTGCTCGACAAGATGAAGGACGCCAAGTCCAACGAGGACTTCTTCGCGTCGATGAACCAGTAGGGCTAGGGTCTTTCGGCAGCCATGTTGGATTTTGCAGATGTACTAACCGCGGCTGGCCTCGCGACGCTGCTACAGGTGATCCTGATCGATCTCACTATGGCGGGCGATAACGTCGTTATCATGGGGACCCTCACCTCCGGGCTTCCTGAGCGCGAACGTAAGAAAGTCATAATGTTGGGCGTCGGCATGGCGCTGATATTCCTGATCGGCTTCGCCCTGGTTGCCACTCAGCTTCTGAAGATTACGGGCCTGCTGTTTGCAGGTGGCCTGCTGCTGTTGTGGGTTTCCTACAATATGTATCGGGAATTAAGACCTGCGAAAGTGACGACCGCCGACGATCCTTTGACCGAAGCGGTGGAGGGTCCGCCCCGGAACAAGACCTTCCTCAAGGCGGCCATTCAGGTCACCCTGGCCGACCTGTCGATGAGCCTGGACAATGTCCTTGCCGTTGCTGCGGCCGCGCGCGAGCATCCTACCGTATTACTGTTCGGCCTGATTTTCTCGGTAACCTTGATGGGTCTTGCCGCCAATCTCGTGGCCAAGTTGGTCCAGCGTTATCATTGGATCGCGTGGATCGGCCTTGTCGTCATACTCTATGTCGCCGTGAAAATGGTCTACGAAGGTTGGGTTGATCCCGCGGTGGGCATCGGGACTCTCTTTCTCTGACGAGGTCTGATCTTGGATATTAGCACCCTTCTATCGTTTGAATCGCTTGCCGCCTTTGGCCAAGTCGTACTGATCGACCTTGTTCTGGCGGGGGATAATGCGATTGTCGTTGGGGCGCTTGCGGCCGGGCTGCCAGCGGATCAGCGCAAAAAGGTCATTTTGATCGGTATCATAGCCGCCCTGGTCCTTCGTATCGGCTTCGCACTCATCGTCACTCAGCTCCTTCAAATTGTCGGCCTTATTCTCGCCGGCGGGCTCCTACTTCTATGGGTAGCGTGGAAGATGTACCGTGAACTGCGCCACCCTCATGCCTCCGCCGGCTCGCCAGAGGTTCAGGGGGACGAGCGTTCAGGCATGCTTCCGGCGAAAAGCTTTGCGGGTGCCGCCTGGGCGGTTGCTCTGGCCGATGTGAGCATGAGTCTCGACAACGTGCTCGCGGTGGCGGGCGCTGCCCGCGACCATCCCTGGATCTTGATTTTCGGCCTCGTGCTGGCCGTTGGTCTTATGGGCCTCGCCGCGAATTTGATCGCGAAATATATCGAGCGTTACCGGTGGATTGGCTGGATCGGTCTTTTGGTAATACTCTTCGTGGCAGCTAAGATGATCTTCGACGGTTTCACCCACCATGAGGTCGGAATTCTTCGCTTTATCTAAGTGGATGAGTGCCGAATTTGCCTAGGCGAGATGTTGCTTGAAGAAGTCATAAGTGCGGCTGTCGGCAATCTGAGCAGTTGCGTCACTTCGGCGCTTTCCCATCTCGGTCGCGAAGCCATGATCCTCGCCGGGATAGTCGTGCAAAGTCACCTGCGGGTGATCGTCCAGCGCCGAATGAACCCTGGCCTGGCCGGCCTTGGACACGAAATGGTCGTCGCCGGCAATGTGGAGCATCAGCGGGCGAGCGATCTTGTCCTTCGCCTCCAGCAACGGGTCCAGCTCGACCGGATAATAGCCGACGCTGGCGTCTATGCCGGTCCGTGTTGACGTCATGAAGGCAAGGCGTCCACCCAGGCAGTAGCCGACACACCCGACTTTGCCCTCGCCGCCCAACCTCGATCGGGCCTCTCTGATCACGGCTTCGATGTCGCGCACGCCCTGATCCTGGTTGAACTTGCCCATCAGCTTCAGCGCCTGCTGGAATTCCGGCTCGACGTCCGGGTCCAGCTCCACCCCCGGCTCGATCCGCCAGAAAAGGTCGGGGGCGAAGCACAGATAGCCGTCCTCAGCCCATCGCTCGCATCTTTGCCGGATACCCAGATTGACTCCGAAAATCTCCTGAATGACGATTACCGCGCCGCGGGGATTGCCTTCCGGCTCGGCGAGGAAGGTCTTGAACTGCCCTTCGCCGTCCAGCGTGGCGACATCGATCATTCCCATGCCCGTCTCCTTCGGCTTGCGGCCTTGGCCTTATCTATACACATAAGGCAGCCGCCATTCGCAAGGGAGCTTTGTCCATGAAAGTCACGATCGATATCGACTGCACGCCTGAAGAGGCGCGCCGGTTCATGGGGCTTCCGGACCTCGGTCCGATCCATGATGCCTATCTGGATAAGATGAGCAAGGCGATGACTGAGGGGCTGTCCCCTGACGTCATGACCGAAATGATGAAATCCTGGGGTCCGATGGGCGAGACTGGCCTCGCCATGATGACCCAGATATTCAAACAGGGCGGGAAGTGACGGGAGACACGATCTACGCTTTGTCTTCGGGCAATCCTCCCGCGGCGATCGCCATCGTCCGGATCAGCGGGCCACAAGCGGGCCTCGCGCTCGAACGGCTGGCAGGGAAAATTCCGGAGCCGCGCCACGCCGGCCTTTCCGCCTTGCGCGACCCCGAAAGCGGACAGACGCTCGATAATGCGCTGACCTTGTGGTTCCCCGGGCCCGGCAGTTCGACCGGAGAAAATCTGGCCGAGTTGCATCTGCACGGCGGAAGGGCGGTCGTGGCCGCGGTTTCGGCGGTGCTCGGCCGATTTGACGGCTTTCGCGCCGCCGAACCGGGGGAATTTACCCGCCGTGCCTTCGAAAATGGCCGGATCGACCTGGCCGAAGCCGAAGGGCTGGCGGATCTTCTGACCGCCGAGACGGAGAGTCAGCGCCGTGCCGCGTTGTTGCTCGCGGGCGGTGGTCTCAGCCGCCAGGTCGAGGGATGGCAGCAGAGGATATTGGGCCTGAGCGCTGCGGTGGAGGCCGCGCTCGATTTTTCCGATGAGGTCGATGTCGGTGACGAGCTTCCCCGAGGCTGGCTCGATCGACTGCGGAATCTGGCCGGCGAAATGTCGGCGGTGTTGGCCGGCCCCCCGGCCGAACGCCTCAAGGAAGGCATAAAGGTTGTGATCGCCGGCCCGCCCAATGCGGGTAAGTCAACTCTTCTCAATAGGTTAGCCGGGCGGCAGGCGGCGATTACGTCGGCGATCGCCGGCACCACCCGGGACCTGGTGGAAGCGCCGACGGCGCTTGGCGGCATTCCGTTCCTGCTGGTCGACACGGCCGGCCTCCGTGAAAGTACCGATGAGATAGAGACGATTGGCGTAGGCCTGGCCCAAGCCAGCCTGGAGGACGCCGATATCATCCTGTGGCTCGGTTCTCCTGAAGACTGTCCGGATCGCGAGCGCGCGATCCTCGTCGAAACCAGGTCGGATCTCGCCAAACCCCTCCATCCGGAGGCGGAAGTTCATTTGTCAGGGGCAACAGGGGAAGGCGTGGATCGGCTGGTCGCCTTGCTGCTGGACCGCAGCAAGATGCTGATCCCGCAGGAGGGGGAGGTGGCAATCAATCGCCGGCACCGGTCCATCCTCCTTTCGAGCCTTACGAGCCTCGCCGATGCCGGCGCGGCTCATGACCTGCTGATCCGGTCCGAATATCTTCGGCAGGCGAGAGGCCAGTTGGACCGCATAACCGGCCGTGCGGGCGTGGAAGATATGCTGGATTCGCTCTTTGGTGCCTTCTGCATTGGAAAGTGATGTTCCACGTGGAACATTTTGACAGAAACAGCCGGCGCGCCTAGCCACCCGGTATGAGCGACCGGTTCGATATCATCGTCGTTGGCGGCGGCCACGCGGGCTGCGAGGCCGCAGCCGCGGCTACGCGCATGGGCGCGTCGGTGGCGCTGGTGAGCTTCAACCGCGATTCAATCGGCGCCATGTCCTGCAATCCCGCTATTGGCGGTTTGGGGAAGGGTCATTTGGTTCGTGAAGTGGACGCCTTTGACGGCCTGATTGGCCAGGCGGCGGACCATGCGGCGATCCATTATCGCATGCTCAATTCGAGCAAAGGCGCGGCGGTTCGCGGTCCCCGCGTGCAAGCCGATCGCAGACGCTACAAGGCGGCCATTCACAATCTTCTCGCGGCCGAGACCAATTTGACCATCATCGAAGGCGAAGCGACCGCGCTGAGCCTCGAGGGGCGCAGTGTGCGGGGATTGGTTCTGAACGATGGCCGGCAAATCGCGGCGTTGGCGGTTATTCTGGCGACCGGCACCTTCCTGGGCGGCAAGCTCCATTTTGGAATGAACAGCAGCTTTGGGGGGCGGGTGGGGGAACGGGCCGCTACCGCGATGGCGCACCAGTTGCGGGATCTTGAGCTCCCTTTGGCACGGCTCAAGACTGGAACCCCGCCGCGCCTTGACGGGCGGACGATCGACTGGGCGGCACTTGAGCGGCAGCCCTCGGATAATGGCGAATGGACTATGTCCTCGATGGGTGAGCGTGAGGCTCCGCAGCTTTTCTGCGCGATTACGCGGACCAACGAGCGGACGCATGAGATCATCCGGGCCTCGCTCGATCGATCGCCGCTTTTCGCGGGCGAAATTAGCGGCGTTGGCCCGCGTTATTGCCCGTCGATCGAGGACAAGGTCCATCGCTTCGCGGACCGTGATAGCCATCAGGTCTTCCTCGAACCGGAGGGTCTCGACGACCCGCTTATCTACCCCAATGGAATTTCGACGTCGCTTCCCGAAGATGTGCAACTGGCTATGGTCCGCACGATGGCCGGGTTGGAGCGGGCGGAAATCGCGCAGCCAGGCTATGCGGTGGAATATGACTACGTCGACCCGCGCATCCTGGAGCCGACATTGGCGGTTCGCGAGGTGGACGGCCTGTATCTTGCCGGCCAGATCAATGGGACGACCGGCTATGAGGAAGCGGCGGCCCAGGGGCTCGTCGCCGGGCTGAATGCCGCGGCCGCCGCCTCGGGCCGGCCCTCGATCCTGCTCGACCGCAGCGATTCCTATATGGGGGTGATGATCGACGATCTGACGCTACAGGGTGTCACCGAACCCTACCGGATGCTGACCGCCCGCGCCGAATATCGCCTCCGGCTTCGCGCCGACAATGCCGAAGCGCGCTTAACCCCGCAGGCCATTCAGTCCGGTTGCGTATCGGCCCGGCGGACGCGCCTCTTCGAGAAGGGCGAAGCGGAACGAGCGGGGATAAATGCTCTTTTACAGGCTTCGTATAGCGCCGCAGATTTGAACGACCGGGGGGTCGGCGTGCGCGATGACGGAGCCAAGCGGACCCTGGCCGACTGGCTCCGTTTTCCTGAACTGGATAGCACGGTCCTCGGTCAACTGGAGCCGGGACTGAAATCCTATCGGCCAGCGTGGGTGGATGAGGTCATACAGGATCACCGCTATGCGCCCTATGTTGCACGCCAGCAGGCTGAGGTCATCAGGCTCAAGGCCGACGAAGCGATTCGGATACCTGGCGATATAGACTATGGCTCAATCGCCGGGCTCTCCACAGAAATGGTCGAACGCCTTTCGACCTCGCGTCCCGCCACTTTGGGCGCTGCGGGTAGGGTCAGGGGAATAACGCCCGCCGCGCTTGCTGCTATCCTTGTTCATGCCCGGCGACGTGCAGCCTGATGGACGAGGAAGCGGCCCGGTCGTGGGTGGAGCAGAATTTCAATGTTTCACGTGAAACAATGGGGCTGCTAGATGCCTTCATTGTGTTTCTGGAAGCCCAAAATGAGCTCCAGAATCTTGTTTCACGTGGAACATTGGCGAACGTTTGGACCCGCCATATTGTCGATTCAGCTCAATTATTGACATTCGCACCGACCAAAAGCGGGAGCTGGCTCGACCTGGGAACGGGTGCGGGATTCCCGGGATTGATCGTCGGACTGTTACACGAAGGTCCAGTGACTCTCGTGGAGGAGCGCCGAAAAAGGGCGGAATTCCTTCAGCAGGCCGCGGGATTGCTCGGCATCGCCGACAAGATTTTCATTAAGGCCGTAAAAGCCGAACGCATCGAATCAATCGCCTATAACGTGATAAGCGCGCGTGCTTTCGCCCCGCTGGACCGTCTTTTGGAGATTAGCCACAGGTTTTCCACAGATAAAACGCGCTTCATCCTGCCAAAAGGGCGAAACGCATCTTCCGAACTGGAAGCGGCCAAAGCTTCATGGCAGGGTGACTTCCGGCTCGAACAGAGCCTTACCGACGCCGATGCGCGGATCATCGTCGCGGAACGGGTAAGCCCGAAGGCCCAAGGCCTGGCGGCAAAGGGGAGGCGCGTTCGATGATAAGAATAGCCGTAGCCAATCAAAAAGGCGGCGTGGGCAAGACCACCACCGCGATCAACCTAGCGACGGCTCTCGCCGCCACCGGTTGGAAGGTCCTCCTGGTCGATCTGGATCCCCAGGGGAATGCCTCCACGGGTCTCGGCGTCGGCCACGATCAGCGGCTTCGTTCAAGCTATGAATTGCTTACTGGCGAATGCACGCTGGATGAAGCCGTGATCGCGACGCGTGTGCCCCGCCTCGACCTGATCGCCTCCACGGTCGATCTTTCCGGCGCGGAGATTGAGCTCGTCGAATATGAGGAGCGTACCCACCGGCTCGATAAATCGCTGAACGGCGCCACTCCCGGACGTTGGGATGTGTGCCTGATCGACTGCCCGCCGTCGCTTGGCCTGCTGACGATCAATGCGCTCGCGGCGGCACAATCGATCCTGGTGCCGCTGCAGGCCGAATTCTTTGCTCTCGAGGGCCTTAGCCAGCTCCTTCAGACGGTCGAGAGAGTCAGGGCGCGCTTCAATCCGGAGCTTACCATTCTTGGCGTGGCCCTCACCATGTACGACAAGCGCAACAACCTATCGAGCCAAGTGGCCGACGATGTGAAGGCCTGCCTCGGCAAGACCGTGTTCGACACCGTCATTCCCCGCAACGTACGCTTGTCCGAAGCGCCCAGCCACGGAATCCCCGCCTTGATCTACGACATTCGCTGCCCCGGATCCGAAGCCTATATGGCGCTTGCCCGCGAATTGATCGCGCGGCTGCCCAAGCCGGCGGTGGCGGCGTGAGCGACGAAATCCCGCTGAAGAAACGTCCCTCGGGCCTCGGCCGCGGATTGTCCTCCCTGCTGGGGGAGGTGGCGCAGGAAGCACCGCTTTCCGGCGGACGCGGCCTGCAGATGCTGTCGGTTTCCAACATCGAACCCAATCCCGCCCAGCCGCGCCGCCATTTCGATGATGCGGCCCTGGCCGAACTGGCCTCGTCAATCCAGGCGCGGGGGCTGATCCAGCCGATCGTCGTACGGCCGCACGGCGCGCGATACCAGATCGTCGCCGGCGAACGACGCTGGCGCGCGGCGCAGGCGGCGCGATTGCACGAAGTTCCGGTCATCGTCCGCGAATTCGACGATATCGAGACCCTCGAAGTCGCGATCGTCGAGAATATCCAGCGCCAGGACCTCAATGCGATCGAGGAAGCGGAGGCCTATAAACGGCTGATCGACGAGTTCGGCCACACCCAGGAAGCGCTTGGTCGGCTGGTCCACAAATCGCGCAGCCATGTGGCTAACCTTCTGAGATTGCTTGACCTTCCTGACAAAGTGAAGAATTTGCTGGCGTCAGGCGAGATCAGCATGGGCCATGCTCGCGCGCTGATTTCCGCCGACGATCCCGAAGCGATGGCAGTCGAGGTTGCCAAACGCGGACTTTCGGTACGGGATACCGAAAGACTGGTCCGCTCGGGCAGGCCGCGAAAGCCCGGGGAGCGTCCGGGCGGAGCCGTCAATGCCGATATCGAAGCGCTGGAGCGGCAATTGGGCGACATGGTGGGGCTCAAGGTCAAGATCACCCACGCCCCTTTGGGCGGTACCGTGACGCTCGTTTATTCGACATTGGATCAGCTCGACATGATCTGCCAACGCCTCAGCGGCGAGAAGATCTAGGAATCTCGCCGCAACGGCGCCAGCCACGCGGTCATGACGTCAGCCGTGGCGGTGCGACAGGCAGGACAGCCAGTATTATCGGAGGCGCGCGGCCTGCCGGCATATCGCAAATAATTCCTCGTCGATCGCTACCGCGCCGATGCCGCCCGACGTCATAGCCTGACGCTCCGCCTCGATCAGGCGGGAAATCCCCTTGGCGATAAGATCCGAACGCCAACGCGAAAGCTGCGCCGAGACGCCGTCTTTCTCCTTGAAAAAGATCGCCTTGCCCTGTGACGCCATGACGGCGGCGACGCTATTGCCCCGCTCCACTTCGGCGCGGAGCCTGGCGAGCAACGCCATGCGGCGGAGCAGGGCGCGGGTCAGCCTGATCCCTTCCACGCCCTCGCTTCGAAGACGGACCAGCTCATTCTGCAGAGTAAGGAGATCGCCGCCCGCGACGCTTTCGACCAACCGGCTAAGATCGCCTTCCTCGCTGGCCGCGCCTACCGCGTCGATGACGTCATGGTCGATTGGCTGCGGCCGTTCGGGCGAAGCATCAGCATAGAGGGCGAATTTGGTGAGCTCCTGGCTGATGGTTGCCCGGTTACCCGCGGCCGCGCCGGCGATCCGCCGGGCAATATCCGGACGCACCTGCAGGCCGAGCGCCCGGCCCATGTCGAGCACCAGCGTGTCGGCCTCGCGCCCATCGGGGACATAGCTTGCGAATGCGAGCGCGCGCGGCTCGGCCAGTGCGAGCTTCAGCAACTTCGAAGCGGGCTTGAGCGCGTTGGCGACGATCGCCACGGGATTGCTCGCGCCCGAGGCTTCCAGCAACGCCTCCACCGCGAGCAATATCTCGTCGCCCGCGGGTTCGACCACGATCGCGCGCCCGCCGCCGAACAACGAGATGGAGGCGGCCTCGTCGGCAAGGCGCGCGGGGTCCGACTTGAGGTCCGGCCCGCTGAGATCTACCCGCTCCACATCGGCGCCGGCGCCGTCGACCAGCGCCTTGGCCAGCGCGCGCGATCCGGCCTCGTCAGGCCCGTGGAATAAAAAGAAAGCCACCTCTCCGGGTGTCTTCAGCGCGCGCTCGATCTGGGCGCGGTTCGCCTTCACCGCGACTGAGTTTCCCTAGCGCCGTCGCGCGAGGCGTAAAGGGCAACGCGCGAAATTATCTGGTCCGCAACCTCCTTGGAGAGTCGCTCCAGCGCCGTCTGCTCGGCGGCAACGGTCGCATATTCAGATCCGACCACGTCGATCCCGGCATCCGACCCGGCGGTGGCGTCGAGCAGCACCGTGCCGACGGCAGCATCCACCAGACGGTAGCGAGCCCGAAGGGTGCGCCGCTCGCGCGTGACGGAATCGTCAGAGCGAATGCCGAAGCCGGAAATGTCGTCGTCCAGCTCGACCTCCAGCTTATAGCGGGGAGAGCCTCCCATTTCCTGGCCCAGCCGGTCCTGTAACGCCGTCCGCACCAGCCATCCGGCCCGGCCGGCTATTGGGCCAACCTCGACCGAACGCAGGGCCTGCGCCACCGGGCCGGCTGCCCCACCCCCATAAAGAGGCCTTAGGCCGCAGCCCGTCAGCAGCAATATCAAGGCGAGGGCGAATGTCCTCATCATATCACGACATTCACCAGGCGATCGGGAATGGCGATCACTTTCTTGGGTTCGGCCCCGGCCAACAAGGCCTGCACCTTGGGGTTGGCGAGAGCGAACTGGGCCAACTCGTCGCGCGAGGCGCCGCGCGCGAAGGTCTCGGTGGCGCGAAGCTTGCCGTTTACCTGGATCGCGATCGTCACTTCATCCTCGACTAGCAAGGCCGGATCCGCTTCGGGCCAGGACGCATCGGCGATCAGGCCGCGCATGCCACGCGCCGCCCAGGTCTGCTCGGCGAGATGCGGGACCATCGGCGCGACCAACAGCAGCAATTTTTCCACCGCTTCGGCCTTCGCCGCCGATGGAGGAGCCTTTTCGATCGCATTGGCCATTTCATAGACGTTCGCCACCGCCTTGTTGAAGGCGAGCGATTCGATATTTGCTGCAACGGCAGCGATGGTCTGGTGAAGCTTGCGCGTGAGGGCCCTATCTTCTCCTTCGCCCGGGACCGGCGCGTCCGCCATCCGCCAGAGTCGCTGGACGAAACGCCAGGCGCCTTCGATGCCCGCTTCGCTCCAGGGCAGGTCACGTTCGGGCGGACTGTCCGAAAGCATGAACCAGCGAACGGCATCCGCGCCATATTGATCGACGATCGGCTCCGGATCGATCGTGTTCTTCTTTGACTTGGACATTTTCTCGACCCGGCCCGGCTCGGCCTGCTCGCCGGTGGCCGAGATGATCCAGACGCTGCCCTTTTGTTCGACCTCGTCCGGGCTCAGCCATCGGCCATCGGGCGCCTGATAGGTTTCGTGCGTCACCATTCCTTGCGTGAACAGGCCCTTGAACGGCTCCTCGACGTCCAGGCGCCCGATCCGCTTCAACGCGCGGGTCCAGAAGCGCGCGTAGAGGAGGTGCAGGATCGCATGCTCGACGCCGCCAATATATTGGTCGACCGGCAGCCATTGTTCGGCGGTGAGCTTGTCGAACGGCCGGTCGCCGGGCTGACTGGCGAAGCGGATGAAATACCAGCTCGAATCCACGAACGTGTCGAGCGTATCGGTTTCGCGCCGGGCCGCGCTTCCGCAGCGGGGGCAATCGACCCTGCCCCAGGTCGGATGGCGTTCAAGCGGATTGCCCGGGATATCGAAGCTCACATCCTCGGGGAGGATGACGGGCAATTGATCCTTGGGGACTCCGACCGGTCCGCATTTTTCGCAATGGATGATCGGGATGGGCGTTCCCCAATAACGCTGCCGCGATACGCCCCAGTCGCGCAAGCGCCACAAGGTAGCGCCCTGACCCCAACCATCCGCCTCGGCGCGGCGGACGACCTCCGCCTTGGCCGATTCGACGTCCATCCCATCGAGGAAGGATGAATTGACGATCAGGCCGTGGCCATTTTCGGCGGCATCGCCGACCGCCTCGTCTGCCTCATCGGCCGAGGCCGCCACGACGCGCTTGATCGGCAGGCCATATTTGGTCGCGAATTCAAAATCGCGCTGGTCGTGCGCGGGAACGCCGAAAATGGCCCCCGTGCCATAGTCCATCAGCACGAAATTGGCGATGTAGAGCGGCAGTTTCCAATCCGGGTCGAGCGGGTGGATGACTTTCACGCCGGTATCGAGGCCGAGCTTCTCCGCGGTCTCGATCTCGGCCGCCGTGGTTCCGCCAAGCTTGCACTGGGCGATGAAGGTGGCGACCTTCTCGTCGCCGGCGGCAAGCTCCAGCGCGATCGGGTGATCGGGGGATATCGCCGCAAAGCTGGCGCCGAAAATGGTGTCGGGACGGGTGGTGAATACTTCCAGCTCGCGAAGCTTGGCGACTTCACATTCCAGGGTGAATCGGAACCGCATTCCGACGCTCTTGCCGATCCAGTTTTCCTGCATCAGCCGGACCTTGTCGGGCCATTGATCGAGCGTGCCGAGGCCGTCCAGCAGCTCTTCGGCAAAATCGGTAATCTTGAGGAACCATTGGCTGAGCTTGCGCCGTTCAACGGGCGCTCCGGAGCGCCAGCCCTTGCCATCGATCACCTGTTCGTTGGCGAGCACGGTCATGTCGACCGGATCCCAATTCACCTCGCTTTGCTTGCGATAGACCAGGCCCGCTTCGAACAAATCCAGGAAAAGCGCCTGTTCGTGGCCATAATAATCGGGCTCGCAGGTCGCGACCTCGCGGCTCCAGTCGAGCGCGAAGCCGAGCCGCTTCAATTGACCGCGCATGGTAGCGATATTGGCCCTGGTCCATTCGCCGGGATGGACGTTTTTCTCCATCGCCGCATTTTCCGCGGGCATCCCAAAGGCATCCCATCCCATCGGATGGAGCACTTCGAAACCCTTCATCCGCCGGTAGCGGGCGAGCACATCACCCATCGTATAATTGCGGACATGGCCCATGTGGATGCGCCCCGATGGATAGGGGAACATCTCCAATATGTAGGATTTGGGCTTGGACGATGTGTCGGAGGTGTGGAAGGAGCCACGCTCCTCCCAGACTTTCTGCCAGTGCGCGTCGGCCTCCAGCGGGTTGAAGCGCGCAGCCATCAGGGATTTCGCTCCCTTAGCCGGCGACGGCGTTTCGACGAAGATCGCGGGCGCGGGTGAGGATGATCTCCTCCAGCTTCTGGACCGTGGCGGCCGCAACCGGCGCCTCGACCCATTGGCCGCCCTGCATCACCTGGCGCGAAGCGGCGACACGGAGCGCGTCGGCCCGCAAATCCTGGTCGAGGATCGTTGCGGTGACCTTCACCCGCTCGTTGGGCGATGAGGGATTGGCGTACCAGTCGGTCACGATCACGCCGCCGGCCGAATCGGTCTGCGCTAGCGGGGCGAACGACAAGGTGTCGAGCGCGGCCTGCCACAAATAGGCATTGACCCCAATCGTGGTTACCCGGCTGGCGGCAAGATCGGCGCGCGTCGTGGCATCGACCGGTCCCTTGCCGAAGGTCTTGTTGATGTCGTTCTGGATGAACTCGCAGCCCGAAAGGGAGGCGGCGCAGACAATCGCCAGACCAAAAGAAGCGAACCGGGCCATGGGGTAATCCTTAAAAACTTGAGTTGCGCCTGAAAAACTTGAGTTGCGCGTGCCGTTATAGATAAGCGTGCGCTCTCGGCAAGCTGTCTTGGGCGCTGGAAAGGGCCGAACGCCGCCGATTTCCCCCTCGCTCTAACCGCGTCTGTGGAAAAGATGCAACATGTTCAGGCGATTCGATGTTTTATACGGAGGCCGTTCTGGTTTGCGCGGCGTTCACGGCCTACATAGCATTCGTTACGGAGTCGCATAAGTGATGAAGCTTGGGGCATTTGGGATTTTAGGAGGCACTTCGCTGATTGCGTTGGCGCTCGTCCTGACTCCTGCCTTGGCCGCGTCGTCCAAGGACAAGGCGCGGCGGGACCGTCCCGCCACCGCGATCAGCAGCGGCTTCGTCAGCTCTTTCACTCCCGCGGTCTCCGATCCGCGCCTTGCCGCGGCCTTTGCCCGGCGCGGTATGAACACCGGAAGCTTTCGTTTCACTCCGTCGGCAGGAACCACGGACAAGAGCAAGGCGGTTCTGGTGACCGTGCGCGCCCGCGGTTCGGGCCCGGAGACGGTCCGCACCTCCGGAGCCTCGGGCACGGCGATCACCGCGATCACGCCCAGCGCCTATAATTTGGGCGTGGCGGTTGGCTGGAAGCGTTTTGCCCTGTCCGGCGACATGGCGCGCGTCCAGAACGGGCCGCTGCCGGGCGAACGGGAAGCGGCCGAGCTAGGGGTCAGCTACGGCGGCAAGAAGTTCGCCGGCCGGGTCCAGGTCGGGGCCGAGCGGGCCGAAGGCGCTCAGCGCCTTGTCGCCGCGGACAGCGCTTATTCGCTGGATGTCGGCGGATCCTATTCGATCGCGCGCAACGTCGCCCTGACCGGCGGTGTCCGCTACAAGATCCAGCGCGATCGCCTGCAGCCGCTGACCGACGAGCGCCGCGACAGCCAGGCTGTCTATATCGGGACGGCTTTCCGCTTTTAAACAGGCCTGCGTCTAAGCCGTGCCACCGAATTCCAGGCGTCGATCGCGCCCCAGCCCCAGATTTGAAAGCCCGCGAGACGCCGCGCTCGTACCGCATTCATGCCGCCGAGCGCGATGACGGGGGACCGGGCACGGCCCGCCAGCAATCCGAAGCGAACCGGCCCAAGAGCGTCGGCTCCCGGATGCGACCGGGTCTGGAAGACGGGGGATACAAAGATGAAATCCGCGCCCCCACGCTCCGCAGCCCGAAGTTCGGCACGATTGTGCACGCTGGCGCTTCTTGGAAGCCGGCGCGACCCGGCTTGTGCCGGTCCATGACTCCCGTCGGCGCCCCAGGCCTCGGCCATTTGCGGCGATCCGGCCAGCATCAGCTGCAATCCCCGAGCGCGAGCATGCTTTCGAACGCGCAGGAACAGCTTCCGCCGGGCTTTCGGGTCGAGGCTGTAGTGACGAAACACGATCCCGGCCCCGCGCGGCAGCCGCTGCAGCGCCGGGAAAAGTTCGTCGCCGAGGCGTTCGTCGGTCATCATCCAGAGGCGCGGCAAAGACTGGCGGTGATACATCGGCCTTCCTATAGCAGGCGCCATGTCCCAATCATCTCCCTCGTCACCCGCCACTCGATTGGCTGCCATTCATGACAGCATGAGCAAGGCCGCAACACTTGCGCGGCGTAAACCAGCCGATGCCATGCTGATCGCCGTTTCGAAAACTCACCCGGCGGAGGCCATTCAACCGCTGATCCACGCCGGCCAGCGCCATTTCGGCGAAAATCGGGTTCAGGAAGCGCAAGGAAAATGGCCCGCGCTTAAGGACGCGCAGGAGGGGATAATCCTCCATTTGATCGGCCAGCTTCAGTCGAACAAGGCAGAGGAAGCGGTCGCGTTATTCGATTTCATTCATTCGGTCGATCGGCCCTCGCTCGTCGCCGCGCTCGGCAACGCGCAGGCGAAGCTGGGCAAGATTCCGGGATGTTTCATCCAGGTCAATATTGGCGACGAACCGCAAAAGGGCGGCTGCCCTACCGCCGATCTTCCTTCACTGATCGATCAGGCGCGCGCCGCCGGGCTCCGGATCGAGGGCCTGATGTGCATCCCGCCGGCGGACGTCGAGCCGGCGCCTTACTTCGCCCTTCTGGCCAAGCTGGCCCGCGGCCATGGCCTGGCCGGTCTCAGCATGGGGATGTCGGCCGATTTCGAGACCGCGATCATGACCGGCGCTACCCATGTTCGGGTTGGAACAGCTTTGTTTGGAGAGCGCGGCTGAAATTTTCAGCGATCATCTGCGACTTCGACGGAGTGATCGTCGACAGCGAACTGGCCGCCAACAGCGCGATGTCCGAAGTCATGAGCGGGCTCGGTTATCCCCTCTCGGGCGAGCAGGCGGTCGAGCTCTATTCGGGCCTCCGTTGGCGCGATTGCCACCGCAAGGTCGAGGAGGATAGCGGCCTTCGGTTCGACGCGGAGAAATTGGGCAGGCAGGTCGATCAGGCAATTGCCGCCAAGGCCGGGGCGATGACGGCAATCGAGGGCGTGGAAACATTCCTCCGCGGTCAGTCGCACCGCTAGCTTGGCATAGCCTCGTCCAGTGAGAGAATCTGGCTCGATGCCTTGCTGGCCCAATTGGGTCTTGCTGCTTATTTCGATGAAAATATCTTCAGTGCTGCCGGCATTGACCGCGGCAAGCCGCATCCGGACATCTATCTTCACGCTGCCTCGTGCCTCGGCGTGCCGCCTTCCCAATGTCTGGTGATCGAAGATCATCCGGTGGGGGTCGCGGCGGGCGCGGCGGCGGGAATGACGGTGTTCGCGCTGCTTGCGGCGAGCCACATAAGAAGAGGCATGAGGCCCGGGTCCGCGCGGCGGGAGCGCATCACGTCGCCCACAATTATATCGAGGTCGCGCAGATTCTAGGGCGGCTGGAACAGCTCTGACGCCGCGCCGTCAGAGCTGATGCCCGCTCCGGCGCCGCTTGGTGTCGAGATAATCCTTATTATGCGTGTTGAGGCCGCTCTTCAGCGGGACCTGTTCGGTCACTTCGATGCCGCAGGCCTCGAGCCCTTCCACCTTCCGCGGGTTGTTGGTGAGCAGGCGCACCTTTTTCTGGGACAGCTTTTCGAGCATCGCGGCGGCAATCCCGAAATGGCGTTCGTCATCGCCGAAACCCAGGCGGATATTGGCATCGACCGTGTCGAACCCCTGATCCTGCAGTGCATAGGCACGCAATTTGTTGATCAGGCCAATGCCGCGACCCTCCTGGCGCATATAGAGCAATATGCCCCAGCCCGCCGCCGTCATGGCTAACAGCGCGTCGGCAAGCTGCGGCCCGCAATCGCATTTGAGCGAACCCAAAGCGTCGCCCGTCAGACACTCGCTATGTACACGCACCAGCGGCGCCTGGCCGTTCGGAGAACCGATCACCAAAGCGACATGCTCGGCGGAATCGCCTTCGGAGCGGAAGGCGACGACCTCGGTCTTTTCCGAAAAACGGGTCGGAAGCCTGGCGCGCGACGCGATGCGAATCGACGAAGGTCCGCTGGAGGATGTTATCGCCTGCGACGACACCGAGGCTCCCACATCCGCGCTTTGCCCATCGATGAAGAAAGCGGGCATCAATCCGGCGAAGCGAGCCAGCCGCAGGGCGGCCTCGGCAGCTTCCAAAGACTCAATCGGCGCGGTCTGGAACGGGCCCTTGAGCGGCGTTGATAGATCGAGCGAGGGATCGGCAATCGCGGTAGCAACGGCAAGATCGATCCAGGGCGCGCGCACGATCCGCACCGGCCCGGTCGGTGTCCCATCCAGCTGATTGGCGAGCTTCAGAGTCACCGCCCGATTGCCGGAGATCAGGATATCCGAAGGCGAAGCTCTATCGAAATCGGTAAGCGTCGCATCGTCGGCCGTCTCGATGATCAGGAAGCAAATTCCGTCTATGACGACCGGCCAGCCGCGTTTCAGCGCATCGATCGCGCGGGCGACGTCGCGCCCGCCGGTCAAATGGAAAACTCGGTGACCAGGGGCACATGGTCCGACGGTCGGGTCCAGTTGCGGCACAATTCGTGGACATGATGGCCGGTGGCGAGCTTCGCGACATCGGGGGTCGCCCACATATGATCCAGCCTTCGGCCGCGGTCATTCCTGGTCCAGTCGGGCGACCGATAGCTCCACCAGGTATGCAGCCGTCCCGGGGCCGGATGGAAATGCCGCCCCAGATCGACCCATTCGCCGCTATCCTGAAGCCGGGTGAGCGCTTCGACCTCGATCGGGGTGTGGCTGACGACATTGATCAGCTGCTTGTGGCTCCACACGTCGCATTCGAGCGGGGCGACGTTGAAGTCGCCGACCAGGATGGTCGGGCGCCGGCACGTCTCAGACCAGATTGTCATTCGTTCGATGAAATCGAGCTTCTGTCCGAATTTGGGGTTGACCGTCCGGTCCGGAATGTCGCCGCCGGCGGGTACATAGACGTTTTCAAGCCGGATTCCGCATTCGAGCTGCACGCCCAGATGTCTCGCTTCGCCATTGGCCTGCCAGTCGAACCGGTCATCCTCGCGCATGGGCATCCGGCTGATGATCGCCACGCCATGATGCATGCGCTGCCCGCACAGCAGGATATGTTTGTAGCCCAGCCGGCGGAACATCGCGTCGGGGAAGTCGCCATCGATGACCTTGGTTTCCTGCAGGCACAATATGTCGGGGCTTTCCTGCGTCAGGAATTGTTCGACGATATCGATCCGTGCGCGGACCGAATTGATATTCCAGGATGCTATCTTGAGCGTGGAGGACATGAGCTAGCCTCTAATGGGCGCATTCCTGACTGTCGACATTGACCTTGCTGGGGCATGGTCGAGAGAAGTGAATTGGAGCCATTCATGATTAGGCCCCCGCTCCGGGGGCGTGGAGCGAGGGCCAACCAAGCGTTTGTTACGCGAGGCCAATCACGAAACCGATCCGGGCAACAGGGGGAAACCCGACAGGAGGATTCGCGATTGTAGCCTTTCTATTATTCCTATCATCCTGTCCGAAGGATGAATGGGGCGGGTGTTTTTTCGGCGGTTTTCCGCCACAAACCCGCCTTAATTGAACTGCCTATTTTTTGCGGGGGTCGACATAGCGGAACTGGCTGTCGGCGATCGCTACGTTGAACCTCTGGCCGGACAGCCTCACCGTGGTGCGGTTATTCTGGCTGTCTAGCATGGTCCAGCCCTGCAGCATCAAGCCTGCCGGAGCGCTGGCGACCTTGGCGAAGGCCATCGTGATGCGCCCGAATTCGGGGCGGCGCGGATCGCGCGCCTCGACCAGCACCACCCGGGGGTCGGTATTGGGTACGACCTTGGCGAAGCGGGCGAGATCCTGGTTGGGGTTGAGCAATACCGAAAGCGGCGAATTGCCGATCGGCCAGCTTTGCACCTGCTTCACCTGATAATCGACCATGGTCAGCGACTTGCCGTTTGCGACCACCAGCATCGGCACGTTCTTGCCGTACTGGAACCGGATCTTGCCCGGGCGCTTCAGGAAAAGCTGACCGTTCAGCGTCTGGCCGCGCCGGTCGGTCTGGGTGAAACTCGCGGTCATCGTGCCGACCGCGCGCAGATGCTGCTGCACCTGGGCAAGCTGCGGCGACTGGGCCTGCGCCGTCACCGGCGCCGGCACGAGGCCGGTCAGCATGACGGGGGCTGCAACAAGGGCGAGCGCTGCGAAACGCTTCATATTTATCTCCGCTGATTGTTTGGACCGGGATATGAGGTTGCCGCTTTTAATGTCCACTGAACCTGTCTGTTCCCTTAGGTTCATTTGCGTCAGATTGGGCGGCCTTCGGTATCGACCAGCACTTCGCGCCTTCCGACATGGTCGGGCGAGCTGACAATCCCGTCCTTTTCCATCCGCTCGATCAGCCGCGCGGCATTGTTATAGCCGATGCGCAACTGGCGCTGAATATAGCTGGTCGAGGCCTTCTGGCTTTCCGCGACGGTCTGCACCGCCTTGCGATAGAGCTGGCTGTCGGCATCGTCCTCTCCGGTCGGCTGGCCTTCGAACATATAGCCGCCATCCTCGGGCTCCTCGGTCACCGCCTGATTATATTCGGGCGTGCCTTGCCCGCGCCAGTGATCGGCCACCGCGCGCACTTCCTCATCCGACACGAACGGCCCGTGGACGCGCACGATCTGCTTGCCGCCCGGCATGTACAGCATGTCGCCCTTGCCCAGCAGCTGCTCGGCGCCCTGCTCGCCAAGGATCGTGCGGCTGTCGATCTTGGACGTGACGGAAAAACTGATCCGGGTCGGAAGGTTGGCCTTGATCACGCCGGTAATGACGTCGACCGAAGGCCGCTGCGTCGCCATGATCAGGTGGATGCCTGCCGCCCGCGCTTTCTGCGCCAAGCGCTGGATCAGGAATTCGACTTCCTTGCCGGCGGTCATCATCAGATCGGCCAGCTCGTCCACCACCACCACGATCTGCGGAAGCACTTCGAAATCGAGCTCTTCATTTTCGTAAAGCGGCTGTCCGGTGTCGGGATCGTAGCCGGTCTGCACCCGGCGGCCGAGCGGTTGCCCCTTGGCCTTGGCCTCGCGCACCTTGGCGTTGAAGCTGGAAAGTTGGCGGACGCCGACCGACGCCATCATCCGATAGCGTTCCTCCATCTGCTCGACTGTCCATTTGAGCGCTCGGATCGCCTTGGCGGGTTCGGTCACCACCGGTGACAGCAAATGGGGGATGTCGTCATAGATGCTGAGCTCCAGCATCTTGGGATCGATCATGATCATCCTGCACTGCTCGGGCGTCAGCCGGTAGAGCAATGAAAGGATCATGCAATTGAGGCCGACCGATTTGCCCGATCCGGTGGTTCCCGCGACCAGCAGATGCGGCATCGGCGCCAGATCGGCGACCACCGGGTCGCCGGCAATATTCTTTCCCAGGATCAAGGGGAGTGAGGCCACCTGATCCTCGAACGCGTGGCTGGCCACCAGTTCGGACAGGGTCACCATCTCGCGCTTGGCGTTGGGAAGTTCGATTCCGATCACGCTGCGTCCGGGAATGGTGGCGACGCGGGCGGAAAGCGCGGACATGTTGCGCGCGATGTCGTCCGCAAGCTGGATCACCCGGCTCGCCTTGATCCCGCTTGCCGGCTCCAGTTCGTACATGGTGACGACCGGCCCGGGGCGGACCTCGACTATCTCGCCCTTGACCGAGAAATCATCCAGCACCGATTCGAGCAAGCGGGCATTCCGCTCAAGCGCTGCCTTGTCGAGCGCCACATTGACCTGCGGCGGCGGCGGGGTGAGCAAGTCGATCGTCGGCAGTACATAATTGTCGCCGAGCGCGAGCGACGGCTGGCGTTCGCGCGCCGGACGCTTGCCCTGATTGGGCTTGGCGCGGTCGGCGATGATCGTGCGGGCGGGCTGCGATTCGGTGATCAGCGTCCGGGCGGGCCGGTCCTCGGGCTCCTCCAGCGCATCCTCTTCATCGTCATAGAGTGCCTGGCGCTCGGCCCTCTCGCGCCGACTGAACATCCATTTGCGCTCCTCGGGACGGAGGCCGAGGCCCAGATACCAGATGAGCAGGCCGGAAAGCCCCAACAGGGCGACCACCACCACCCGGAACGGCTCGGCGATGCTCGGCTCGCCAATCTGAGCAATGCCCAATTCGATGAGCCAGGCGATCCAGAGCCCGAAGGCGCCGCCCCAGCCGGCCGGAAGCCCGTTGACCGCGCCGCCGATCAGCAGGGCGATCGCGGTTCCCGTCAGAATGATTCCGAGCAATGTGAGCAGCAAGGCGCGCAGCCAACGGCCGACACGCGCACCCCGGGAAAGCCGCGCTGCCAGGACCAGGATCACAGGAACGATCAGGCCCGCGCCGGGCCCCCAGAGGGTCAGCAGCAGATCGGAAGAAAAGGCGCCGCCCGTGCCCATCCAATTGTTTACCGGGCCGGCAGCGGAAGTGTTGATCGCCGGGTCGCTCGGCCGATAGCTGACCAGGGCCAGCAAGCCGACGACCGACAGGATCGCAAGCGCCGCGCCGCCAAGCAGCGAGCCCGATCTCTTGACCCCTCGATTGAGGCCGTTCCGCCACCCCGCCAGCTTGGCTGGCCGGTTCCGGCGCGTCGATGTTGCCATGACCCCGTGCCCTAAATGTTCCGCTTTGGCTTAATGCGCCCTGCCGGACTCCCCGGTCAAGCTTTTGGTCGGGCACAACCTTGGTCGCTCTGACCTTTGGTCTCTCTGGTGCTTGGCCTTGCACGCTGGCATCGCTAGGGTGGAAAAATGGATCGCGCCGACGTCATCATCCTGGGGGGAGGCCTGGTCGGCCTGACTTTGGCCATCGCGCTCGACCGCCATGGGCTTTCCAGCATCGTCATCGATCCCGCCGATCCGGAAAAGCAACTGGCGCCCGCTTATGACGGCCGCGCCACCGCGGTCGCCAGTGCATCCTATCGAATGCTGGAGGCGATCGGCGTGGCCGAACGGCTCGAAGGCGAAGGCTGCCCGATCCGCCAGATACGGGTCAGCGACGGGCTGGAGCCGGGCGGCTTGCTGTTCGATCCCGCCGAGGGTGACGATCCGCTGGGGATGATGTTCGAAAATCGCCGGCTGCGCGGGGCGTTGCGCGATTGCGCGCTCGCGGCGAAAAACGTGACCTTGCTGATGCCGGGCCGGGCCGCCGAGGTGGGTCGCGACGGCAGCGGGGTCAGGATCGCGCTGGAGGATAGCCGGGTCGCCGCCGCGCCTTTGCTGATCGGCGCCGAGGGCCGCAATTCGCCCACGCGTCAGGCGGCGCAGATCCCACTCGCGCGCTGGAGCTACGACCATGTCGCGATCATCGCCACGGTCACGCATGAGAGGTCCCATGAAAATGTGGCCTATGAAATCTTCTATCCGGCGGGTCCGTTCGCTATCCTGCCGATGCTTTCCGCCGAGGAGCGTCTTTCGCGCTCGGCAATCGTCTGGTCGGTTTCGGCTAAGGATGCTCCCGCCATATTGGACCTTCCCGAGCGCGCCATGGCCGGAGAGATCGAAAAAAGGATGGGCGGATTCCTGGGGCATGTGTCGCTCGCCGGACCGCGCGCCAGCTACCCGCTCGGCTTTCACCATGCCGCGACGATCACCGCCGAGCGCCTCGCTTTGGCGGGCGACGCCGCGCACGGCATTCATCCGATCGCGGGCCAGGGGCTCAACCTGGGGTTCCGCGACGCCGCGGCGCTGACCCAGGTGTTGGTGGAAGGCGCGCGGCTCGGCATGGATCTTGGCGATGCGCAATTGCTCGCTCGCTATGAACGGTGGCGCAGTCTCGACACCTTCATGGTGGCCGCCTCCACCGATGCGCTGACCCGGCTTTACGGAATTCCGGGCCGCACGGCTTCCGCGGTTCGCCGCTTCGGGATGGGCGCGGTGCAAAGGATCGGGCCGTTGAAGAACCGGCTGATGGCCGAAGCGCGCGGCGAAACGGGCGACCTTCCCTTATTGCTGCGCGGTCTTCCTATTTAGGCGTCCGGATTCAGCCGCCTTGCTTCCTCGACCAGCATGATCGCGGCGCCATCGCGGATCGGAAAGGCAAGGCCCGCCGTCTCCGATATCAACTCCTGAGCTTCTGCGTCGTAGCGCAGCGGCTTCCGCGTCACCGGGCAAACCAGCACTGACAGCAATTTTTCGTCGAGCGCGCGGTTCATTGCAGCGTCTCGCTCCCGTCGGCGCCTCCCGGGATCATGCGTTGGAACTGCATGAACTGGACCAAAAGGTCGGCGCGGGCGGCAAGGTCCTCCGCTTCGAGCAGCGCCTGCTTCGATCCGACGTCCAGCGGCGCGATCTGGGCGATGCCGTTCACCAGCATCTCGTCGTCCAGGCGCGATACCGCATCCCAGTCGACCGAATAACCGAGCGCATCGGCATAGCGGCGGGATTCGCGTTCCACGTCGGCCCGCTGGATGCTGGCCAGCGGTTCGGGGTCCGCTTCATCGGCAAAACCCCCGCGGTCGGCATCAACCATCCGATAGGGCTTCTCGTCTTCGACCTCGCGCTTGATCCGGAAGCGGCGAATTCCCTGCAGGACGATGTTGAAACGCCCGTCGTCCAGCTCTTCGTTACTGGATATCGTGCCAAGGCAGCCGATTTCGAACAGCTCCGGCGGCTCGACCCGATCGCGCGGCTGCACCATCGCGATCAACTTGTCTCCGGCCAGGGCGTCGCGCACCATGGCAACATAACGCGGCTCGAAGATATGCAGCGGCAATTGGGTCCGCGGGAACAGCAAGGCGCCCGCCAAAGGAAAAATCGGTACGCGCAGCAGCCTGCTCATCGGGATTCGATGAAGAGCATCAGGTGAACAGGATCGCGGACAGCCGTCGGCGTTGCGTCGACACCCACGGATCTTCCAGCCCGACCACTTCCAGCAATTGCAGCAGGCGCTTGCGCGCGGCGCCCTCGTTCCAGTCACGGTCGCGGGCGATGGTTTCGAACAATTGATCCGCGGCGCGTTCGCGGTCGGCGCCCATCAACGCCCCGGCTAGCTCATAGCGTGCCTCATGATCTTCGGGGTTGGCGGCGATACGGAGTTCGAATTCACTGGTATCGACGTCAGCCGGGACTGCAGTGGCCAGTTCCAGCGCCGAACGCGCGCGCGTAATGGCGGGATCATTGGCAAGGCTTTCGGGAATCGAATCGAGAAAACCCGTCGCTTCGTCCACCTGCCCGGCCGCGATCATGGCGCGCGCAAGACCGGAAAGCGCCTCGGCATTGGCCGGCGCCATTTCGACGATCTGCTGAAATATCCCGATCGCACGCTCGCCGTCGCCGCCCGCCAGCACTTCTTCGCCCATGGCGATCAACGGCTCGATCTCGGCCTCCAATTGCTGTTCTTCACCCTCGACCGGGATCTGCGCCAATATCTGGTCGAGCATGCGGGTAAGCTGCGCTTCGGTGCGGGCCGACGTCATGTCGGCGAGAAGCTGCCCCTGGAAAATGGCGTAGACGGTCGGGATGGACCGCACGCGAAACTGTGCGGCGATGACCTTGTTTTCATCGACGTTGACCTTGACCAGCTTGACGCCCTTGGCCGCATAATCGGCGGCGACTTTTTCCAGCAATGGGGTCAATTGCTTGCAGGGTCCGCACCATTCCGCCCAGAAATCGACAATCACCAGCGACGACATGCTGGGTTCGACCACTTCGGTCCGAAAACTTTCAAGCGCTTCCTTTTCAGCGGCACTCATGCCCAGGGTCGCCACGTTTCACTCTCCAATATTTGCGGTCGGCAGCTCCCTATGTGGGATGGCGAACCCATCTGCCAAGCCCGCCTTATGGGGGTTGCGGCCCCAAGGGCCCCATGCTAACCGCCCGCCACTTGATCGGCCGCTCGCAGTTTGCGGCACGATCCGCCGAGCGGGCGTAGCTCAGGGGTAGAGCACAACCTTGCCAAGGTTGGGGTCGAGGGTTCGAATCCCTTCGCCCGCTCCAGAATTTTAAACAAAATGGTGCAAACCAACCGATGGTTGGATTTTGCTGGTCATTGCCGCGGTCTCCTCCCCCGAAATCATCCACCTCAGTTCACCGCCATCCGGCCAGCTCGGATCCCCTTGCGTTTAGCGGATTGCTAACACCTCCGTTTTTGCTTCACGAGAGTTCACTATTAATCTATATAGTTTAGAGCGGAACTATATATGAGAAGCGGCTTACTTCAGGGATATAACGTCCAAACGGTCGCGGCGCTCGCCGGGCTCACGCCGCCAATGGTGAATTACCTTTGTCGGCAAAAGCTGATACAGCCGAGTCTGTCCAAGCAGCGCGGCCGCGGTCGGCCGCTGAGCTACAGCTTCGGTGATATCGTCATGTTGCGAGTAATCGCTCGCCTTTTGAACTCTGGTGTCTCGGTTGAGCGTGTGCGGAAGGCGTTTACAGCGCTCCGCAAACACCATCCGGCCATAACACCGACCACTCTCCCGGCTCGCTACCTAATTACTGATGGGAAGAGTGTCTTTCTGTCGGACGGAAAGGCTCAACTCGAAGAGCTAGACGGGCGAGGCCAGATGTCCTTTGCATTCGTTTTAGAACTTTCCACGATTCGCGATGAAGTCTTGCAGGAGGCTAAAAAGCGCGAGCTACGATTGAGGAGTGCGTGATGGCGACGGCCGCGGTAGCAACAGGATTGGTGGAACGCCTTCCGATGGGCGAACTGATGGACCGAATCCAGCTTGAGCAATTCAAGCACGATGAGCTTTATCATCGCGAGATTAGTCGCCTGACGACGCAGGCGAAGCTCAAGCATATGGCGCTTCACTTCGCGAAGTATGCGGGGAACCTCATGGAGTCTGGCGGCGATCATGCTGCATTCAAGCGGATCGTCACCGATGTTTTCGTGATTGCTACGTCAACCGCAAATGCCTTGAACGTGCGCCTTGCAAATGAACTTACGGATGTTGCCGCTATCAGCATGGATTCGATGGCCGCAATGAGCGAAGCGCTTACGATCAATGCGGGCCGGATGGCGGCAGCTTGTGAGAAGCTAGACCATCTTGAGGACTATCCGTTCCGACCTGTCATCAAGGCGGCGGCGATTGAACTTCTGCGGGCATCTCTGAGCGTTTGCCTCAAGGAGGGCTGGGTGATTCAAGAACTCGTGTCGTGGCGACTACAGCCAATCAAAGAGAAGTCGATTTTCTACGGCAAGCTCTGACCATGGCATTCTGGAGCGGCGACAAACTCACCAACGCCATACCGGCGAAGAAGATCGTCGAGCCATTCTACCCAAAGCAGGTGGATTGCTCATCGTACACTCTCACGTTGGGCGAGGAATACTTCATCACGCCCGATTACACCGTGCCAGTGCGGGAAAATACCACCAAGGCTCTAACCGAGTCTAAGCGTTGGGATCAGACGGTTCCTGTGGCCAAGCGGGTAATGGGCGGACCGCTTAACATCCCCGCTGGCCAATTCGCTTTTCTAATGACGGAGGAGGTGCTCAACATCCCTCCAAATGTGATGGGATTTATATCTCTAAAGTCTAACGCCAAGTGGCGAGGTCTTATCAATGTGTCTGGATTTCACGTCGATCCGGGCTTCCAAGGAAAGCTGATTTATTCCGTCTACAACGCTGGTCCCTCACCGATCCAGTTGAAGCGCGGCCAAGATCTCTTCCTTCTCTGGCTGGCTGACCTCGACAGGAGCGCAACAACCGATTTCGCTAAACCTGGGAACGCTTCTCCTCTTTTGGAAATTCCTCCCCAGATGGTCACAGACGTCAACCGTCAGATTCACTCGCTTGGTCAGTTGTCCACTAAGCTTGCGTCGCTAGAAAGTAAGATCCAGTTCATATGGTGGGCGGGAGGGTTGATTGGCGCGCTAGCGGCAATCTCGCTCGGAGTATTGGCCCTCCGGCCGAGTTCCGAGACGCCAGCACCGACCGCACCGCCACCATCGGCAGCCCCGGCGCCACGGGTAGCGCCTCCGGCTCCCTCGCCACCAACACCGGGCGTAGCACCAACCTCACTCCCAATCCCGCAGTTGAATCAGGCGACAGAGTGACCGCCAGTGGCCTGTTCCCGCATCTGAACGGCGCCATTCTTTCTGATTGCGAGCGTTACCGCTACACGCTCACCCGAGAGTGGAATGGAAGTGACCCGCCGCTTACGTTCATCATGCTCAACCCTTCGACAGCGGATGCGACGGTGGATGACCGCACCATCCGGCGTTGCATGGGCTTCGCCCAAGCCCGCGGCTTCGGCGGGCTTCGCGTAGTAAACCTCTTCGCCTTCCGATCCACCGACCCCGGAAACATGAAAGCGGAATCTCACCCCATAGGGCCGGACAACAACATGCATCTCCGCGCTGCCCTCATGACTGCCAACGAGGCCAACGCCCCTGTCATCGCTGCGTGGGGCGCCGATGGCGTTCATAGAGGCCGGGATGCAGAGGTGCGTGCGCTGGCAATGGAATGCGGCGTCACGCTCATGTGTCTTGGCGTGACCAAACATAGGCACCCGCGACATCCGCTCTATATTCGGGCCACTCAAAGGTTCGTCAGCCTGCCTTGAGTGCATCCGGGAGGGCGCTCTCATTCGAAAAAATCGATCTCGCTGCGTCGGCCGCGCGGCCTTTTCGATATCGACATCGGGGAGCACGGTCACGGCCCGACGTTCGTGGCTAGTCGTCAACGAACTAGCCGGTCCCCTGTTCACCCCCCGTACCGCCCTCGCCAGCCCCGTCATAACGTTTATGGGAGCCCGGGGCATGGTGGCCGTCTTTTGCGGACAAGGTGGTACTCGGGGAGCATGGCCAGTCGCTTCGTCGGCCGCTTCTGATGCGAGGAAGCAAGCTCGCGCCGCTTCCGCGGCAATATAGAGCACCGCGCCGGGCAACCCGGGCGGCTGGTGCGTCGCAGCTTTGCAACCGCACCTTTGCGTCTAACCCGATCCCCGGCCCTTCCCGGCCAGCGCCTGCTTGGCGCACCGGACCAGATCGTCGGGGTCGAATGGCTTGGGGACGAAATCCACAGCGCCGTTGTGGAAGGCGCTGACCGCGTCGCGTACCGATTTGCGGCTGGTCACCACGACCACGGGGATAAGCGCCAGATCAGGATCGTCGCGCATGTGGCGCAGCACTTCCTCGCCACTCGTGACGGGCATCACCATATCCAGCAACACGATCTGCGGGGGGCGCTCCCGAAGCCTGGCGATGGCAATACTGCCATTGGCCGCCTGCATGACGTCAAACCCGCCCCGCTCCATATGCAGGGTCATCAGGTCCAGCGTCATTTCGTCGTCGTCGCAGATGAGGGCGAGAGGTTTGCCCGCATTTTCGGAGTCCCCGCCACCGTTCGAAACGGCGTCCGGCGCATCATCGCGATCAGCTTGGGGTTCGTCGCTCATGGATTGCCTTCAAGACTTCATTCGCCTCTCGGAATAAGTGGCGTCATGAGCGTCGGCAACCCTCGGCGTGCCGCGAGGACAAAAAACATTGCCCGTGCAAGGACATCTGCCGGCGCGCGCAGGCAATATCCGCCGCCGATATGCTTTCCTTTGCCCCGCTTTCGGACAGTCTCTGAAAGGAAGAAGTGAAGGGCGCCGCTAGAGCAAAGGGTCCCCTAGAGGGAAGGTCTGGCGGCCTCAGGGGTCAGGCTGGCCGCCACGCGCGCGGCGCGCGGTTCAAGCAAGGCGGCGGTCTCAATCGTATCGAGCGCCCGGCGGGCGGCGACATAGCGACGCGCGGCGGCAACCCAGTCGACGGCATTGTCCCGTCCCGGCATCCTCAGCACTTCGGCCAGCGCGACATCGACCTGTCCCGATTCGAGCCGGCGGGTGGCGCGGCGAAGCCGTTCGGCGGGCATGGTCGAAGGCGTCCCGGCCCTGCGGATGGTGACGAGACCGTCAAACTCGCTCTTGAACGCGGTCCACCAATTCTGGTCGGGGGAGCCGCCGGTCAGATCGGGGCCGACCTCCAGCAGGCCTTCCTGCAATTCCTCCAAGGTCACCGGCTGGCGCGAGGCGGTGATGATCGTCGCGACGGCCTGGCGCTGCGTTTCGCCGAAGCGCTGGCGCAGCAGGCCTTCCATATAGCCGAGCGCCACACCGCGATCCAGCGCGCGGCGCGCGGCAAAGGCGACCAACAGCCCTTCGGCGCGGTCGGCATTACCCACCGCGGCGCGCGACTGGTCGTCAATTTCGGCGATGCGCTGTTCGAGCTGGTTCACACGGCGCTGCATTTCGGGATCGATCAACAGGGTCTGCTGTTCGCCGCTGCTGGTCACCGCCTGCATCGGGGCCGCTGGTTCAACCGGCGCAGGCACGGGCGCCGCCGGAGGGTTGATGCCGATGAAGGAAGCGGCCGCGTCCCAACGGGTCAGCAGCCAGCCCATGGCGGCCAGGCCGAGCAGGAAGGCGAGCAGCGGAAGCAGCAACGCGGAAAGACGCCCCCGGCGATTTACATTGCTTCGCTCATAGGATCGAGAATCCGTCATCCGTCACTTTCCATACGATAGGCCGCCAGTCTGGCACAGGCTTGCGGCAAGCTCCAGCAAAGCATGGTCGCGAGCGACCGGGGCAATCGCGACACCCGCCCATCCCGCCCCGGCGGCAACGGCCGCGGCGGAGCTGATCGTGGCCAGGCTGATCGCTGAGCGTGGCAGGCCGGCCGCATCGACCAAGGCGGCAAAATGTTCGCCGGCCCGGGGCGAATGGATCAGCACCAGGGCCCGGTCATCGATCGCGGCAGTCGCGCTGGCGGGAAGCTTCCCGATCGGAATCGAGGCGTACACGATCCTTTGCTCGATCTCGAACTGCGCTTTCAGCCGGGCATGGTCGCGGCCGCAAGGATGAAAGGCGGAAGCGACCCCATCCGCCGCCATGGTTTCGACCAGCGCCTGGCCGTCGGAATCTCCCGTCACCACGTTCGCGAACCCCGCATCGCTCGCCGCCATCGCGCTGCTGTCGCCGACGGCATAACAGCGAAGGCCACGAAAGGCGCCAAGGCCGGGCCCGGCCTGTCGCGCCGCATTGGCGCTGGTCAGGATCAGCGCGTCGAATCGCGACGCGTCCGGCGCCTCCCACGCGACGGGCTCGATCCCGAACAAAGGCACGACCGTCGCTGACAGGTCCCGCTTGGCCGCGCGCCCGGCGGTCTCGGCGGCTCCCGGCTGGGGCCGTAGGATCAGGATATCAGGTTTCACCGGAAAAAAGCGCCCGGAGAGCAGGCGAGGCCCGGCCCAGCAAGTCGCGGGCCAGCGCGCCGGGAGCATCCTGATCATTCTCCGCGAACTCGGCTTCGTTTCGAACCACTTCGCGCCCATTCGCAGTCATAATCTCGGCCCGCAAGCGGATGCGACCGGACTCGATCGTCGCCAGTGCCGCCACCGCGGAATGGCAATCCCCGCCCAGACCCGCCAGTAATCGGCGTTCGGCGAGGACGCAGACATGGGTCGGCTTATGATCGATCGCGCCAACCAGGGACATGATCTCCCTCATGTCGGCGCGGACTTCGATCCCGATCGCGCCCTGCGAAGGCGCCGGCAGCATGTCTCGGATCAGCGCCCCGATATTTTCCATGCCCAACCGGTTGAGGCCGGCGGCCGCCAGCAAGGTAGCATCGGCCTCGCCGCGTTCCAGCTTGGCGAGGCGGGTCTGCACGTTGCCGCGAATGGGGACGATTTCGAGGTCCGGCCGACGGTTCAGCAATTGCGCGCTCCGCCGGGGGGAAGAGGTGCCGACCCTGGCGCCCATTGGCAGTTCAGCAAGGCTTTGCGCGCCGATCAGGCGGTCGCAGACATCTTCGCGGACCAGCATAGCCGCGATGACGAGTTCGGGCGGACGAATGGTTTCGACATCCTTCATCGAATGGACCGACATATCGGTGCGCCCATCCATCAGGCAGCGATCCAGCTCCTTGGTCCAGAGCGCCTTTCCGCCAACTTCCGAAAGCGGCCGATCCTGAATCCGGTCGCCGCTGGTCGTGATCGGGACGATCTCGATCCGCTCTTCGTCCCAGCCATGGGCCGCGCGCAAGGCGGCGGCTACCATATGCGCCTGAGCCAAAGCGAGCGGCGAACCGCGAGTACCGATGCGAAGGGGCCGATCCATGCGGCGCTTGTGCTAGCGGCTTAGCATGGGGCAGGGAAGCTACGATGAGCCTGATCCTGGGGATTGAATCGAGCTGCGATGAGACCGCGGCGGCGCTGGTGACCAGCGAGCGGCGTATCCTGGCGCACAAATTGGCCGGCCAGGAAGCCGCCCACCGCCCCTATGGCGGCGTGGTTCCCGAAATCGCCGCCCGCGCCCATGTCGAGATATTGCCGTCCCTGATCGAGGATGTGCTGGCCGAGGCCAATGTCGGGCTCGCCGATGTCGACGCAATCGCAGCCACGGCCGGTCCCGGCCTGATCGGAGGAGTGCTGGTCGGATTGGTGACCGCAAAGGGCCTGGCCATGGCGGCGGGCAAGCCGCTGATCGCGGTCAATCACCTTGAAGGTCATGCCTTGTCGCCGATGCTTTCCAAGCCGGACCTTGTCTTTCCCTACCTGTTGCTGCTGGTTTCGGGCGGCCATTGCCAATTGCTGCTGGTGGAAGATGTCGGCCGCTATCGCCGGATCGCCACCACCATCGACGATGCGGCCGGCGAGGCCTTTGACAAGAGCGCCAAATTATTGGGGCTGGGCTTCCCGGGCGGCCCTGCGGTCGAGCGTGCAGCCGAAACGGGCGATCCCAAGGCGGTTCCGCTGCCGCGGCCATTGATGGGATCGGACGAGCCCCATTTCTCCTTTGCCGGCCTTAAGAGCGCGGTGCTTCGCGCGCGCGATTCGGGTCGCTACCAGGCCAATGATATCGCAGCCTCGTTCCAGCAGGCGGTGGTCGATTGCCTGGTCGATCGGACCGCGCGAGCCCTGGCCACGGCCGATGGCGCGACCGCTTTGGTCGTCGCGGGCGGGGTTGCCGCCAATCAGAAGGTTCGCGCCGCGCTCACCGGTCTTGCTGCGGCTAACGGATTGCCGTTCATCGCGCCCCCGCTCTGGCTCTGCACCGACAATGCGGCGATGATCGCCTGGGCCGGTGCGCTTCGTTTCGAACGGGGCCTGATCGACGGGCTCGACGCTCCGGCCCGGGCGCGCTGGCCGCTAGATCCGGATGCTGAAAAGGCGCGCGGCGCGGGGGTGAAGGCATGATCGAAAAGCTCGGAGTGATTGGCGGCGGGGCGTGGGGTACCGCATTGGCGCAAGTAGCGGCAGCCGGCGGACCCACGCTGCTCTGGGCACGCGAGTCCGAAGTGGTCGAATCGGTCAACGCGTCCCACGAGAATAAGGTCTTTCTTCCTGGGATCGCCCTTAACTCCGCGATCGAGGCGACCTCAAACCTGACGGATCTCGATCAATGCGATGCCCTGCTGGTCGTTACTCCCGCGCAGCATATGCGCGCGGTGCTTTCTGGCCTGACCCGGACAGGAAAACCGCTCATCCTCTGTGCCAAGGGAATGGAGGAAGCGACCACCCGGCTGATGCACGAAGTCGCGCAGGAAGAGCAGCCGGACGCGCCGATCGCAGTGCTTTCCGGGCCCACTTTCGCGCATGAAGTGGCCGGCGGGCTTCCTGCCGCGGTAACGCTCGCGGTCGGGGATGAAAAAGTCGGCGAGGCGCTACGGGCCCGCATCGCCAGTCCCTTCTTCCGGCCCTATCTTTGCGACGATGTGGTGGGCGCGGAAATTGGCGGGGCCGTCAAGAACGTGCTCGCCATTGCCTGCGGCGTGGTGGAGGGAAAACGCCTTGGCCTGAACGCCCGAGCGGCGCTCATCTCCCGCGGGTTTGCCGAAATGACCCGCTTCGGCGTCGCGCGCGGGGCTCGTTTCGAAACACTCGCCGGTCTGTCCGGGCTGGGCGACCTGGTTCTCACCTGTTCATCGACCAGCTCGCGTAATTTCAGCCTGGGCAAGGGTCTCGGCGAAGGGCGCAAGGCGGATGAATTGTTGGCGGACCGCAAGACGGTCGCGGAAGGGGCCTTCACCGCCCCAGTGCTCAACCGCGCCGCCCGGGAGGCAGGCGTGGACATGCCGATCGTCGCCGCGGTCTGCGCTTTATTGGCGGGCGAAGCCTCGGTTGAAAAGGTCGTGGAGCGCCTGCTTGCCAGGCCCCTGAAATCCGAAGGCGGCTGAGGCCAGTTCACGCATGCCAGGGTTCCATACAACGCCCCCCACTTGCTCGGCGGAACGGCTCATTGGACTGGGTGAGCGGTTCGCTGAAGGTAAAGCGCAGCGGTATTAAAATTCGAGACCCAGCTGCGGCGGGGTTGCCTGCCGCGGCGTGGTGCCGGCTTCGTCGGACAGGTTGGAAAGGCCGATTCCGAGCAGGCGGATGGACTTGGGCAGTGGCATCAAGCCCCGCAGCAGGGTGGATCCGATTTCGATGAATTCCGCACGACTTTGGACCAGATGGTCCAGCGACCTGGCGCGGGTGATGATCTGAAAATCGCGATATTTGACCTTCAGGTTTACCGTGCGGCCGGTGAGCCCCTTTCCTTCGATGCGCTTCCAGACGGTCTGGCTGATCCGCTCCAGCTCGATCAAAAGCGCAGCCTCGTCCGACAGATCTTCGAAGAACGTATCCTCCGCGCTGACCGATTTGTACGGGCGGTCGGCCTTGACCTGGCGGTGGCAGATGGCCCGGGCCAGATTGTAATAATATTCGCCCGAGCTTCCGAAATTGTGGGTCAGGAATTCAAGGCTCATCGAACGAAGATCGGCGCCGGTCTGGATGCCGAGGCGCGCCATCTTCTCGGCGGTCTTGGGCCCTATTCCGTGGAACCTCTTGACCGGAAGGATTGCCACGAACGCCTCGCCGCGCGCGGGCGTAACGACGCAAATGCCATCGGGTTTGTTCTGGTCCGACGCCAGTTTGGCGAGAAACTTGTTGTAGGAAACGCCGGCCGAGGCGGTAAGGCCGGTCTCCGCGCGGATGCGGGCGCGTATTTCCTCGGCGATCCGGGTAGCGACGCCGATCCCCTTCAGATCCTCGGTCACGTCGAGATAGGCCTCGTCCAGGGAAAGCGGCTCAACATGGGGCGTATATTCGGCGAAGATCGCCCGGATCCGCTGTGACACCTCGCGATAGGCCTCGAAGCGCGGCTTCACGAAAATCAGATCGGGGCAGCGGCGCCGCGCGGTGACCGACGGCATGGCCGAGCGAACGCCAAAGACTCGCGCCTCGTAGGAGGCCGCGGCGACCACGCCGCGGTGCATTCCCCCGACCGCCACGGGCTTTCCCTTGAGCTCCGGATTATCGCGCTGCTCGACGCTCGCATAAAAGGCATCCATATCGATATGGATGATCTTGCGGGTCGGAAGGGGTGCGGCCGCGTCGTTCACGGCTTGTTCCTATAGCTCCTTGTCTCGGCCCGCGAAAGTATGCTGGGGCCTTTACTTCGATCGCCCGGGCCAGCATTCGGGCGACGGCATTTGCCGACCTCACACGGAAGGTTCGATCTTGAAGCGCCTGGCAGTTTATTGCGGATCGGCGTCCCCCGCCGACCCCATCTATATCGACACCGCGCGCGCGGTCGGCCGCGACCTGGCGGAGCGCGGCATCGGTATCGTCTACGGCGGCGGCCGCCTGGGCCTGATGGGCGCGGTGGCCGATGCCGCACTCGAAGCAGGCGGTGAAGTGATCGGAGTCATCCCCGAGGCCCTGGTCAATGCCGAGGTCGCGCATCGCGAGCTGACCGAGCTTCGCGTCGTTCAGAATATGCATGAACGCAAGGCGCTGTTCACCGATCTGTCCGACGGCTTCCTGACCATTCCGGGCGGCGTAGGAACGATGGACGAATTGTGGGAAGCCGTAAGCTGGTCGCAGCTTGGCTATCATGAAAAGCCGGTCGGCCTCCTCAATGTCGCGGCCTATTTCGACCATCTGGTCGCCTTTGCCGCGCATATGGCCGAAATAGGCTTCGTCCGCCCGCAGCATCGCAATATCCTGATCGTGGGCGACCGGCTGGATAGTCTACTGGACCGGATGGAAAGCTATGAACCGCACCAGACGATCTTCCGCATGAAGGCCGAGGATCTTTAGGCCGCCTTCCCATCCCCGCCGCCTTGTGCTTTAGGCGCGGCAACATCTTTGCTTTCAAAGGATTTCGATCCCCATGAATATCCACGAATATCAGGCCAAGGAATTGCTCGCCAAGTTCGGCGTTCCCGTGCCCATCGGGTATGCGGCGATGAGCGTCGAGGAAGCGGTTGCCGCGGCCGGCAAGCTGCCCGGGCCGCTCTATGTCGTGAAATCGCAAATCCATGCCGGCGGACGCGGCAAGGGCAAGTTCAAGGAATTGGGTCCCGACGCCAAAGGCGGGGTACGGCTGGCGCGCAGCATGGACGAGGTTCGCGCCTCGGCGGACGATATGCTGGGCAACACCCTGGTCACGATCCAGACGGGCGCCGAGGGCAAGCAGGTTAACCGCCTCTACGTTACCGATGGCGTCGACATCGCCAGCGAATTCTACCTCGCTTATCTGGTTGATCGTTCGACCGGCCGGATCGCGATGGTGGTTTCCACCGAAGGCGGGATGGATATTGAACAGGTCGCGCACGACACGCCGGACAAGATCCAGACGATCCTGATCGATCCGGCTCAGGGCTTCCAGCCGCATCACGGCCGCGCGGTTGCTTTCGCCCTCGGGCTGCAAGGCGACCATAACAAGCAGGCGCAATCGATCGCGCGCAAATTATACGATGCCTTCATCGGCACCGATGCATCGCAGATCGAAATCAATCCGCTGGCGGTGACCGAGGACGGCCAATTGCTGGTGCTCGACGCCAAGGTCGGGTTCGATTCGAACGCAATGTACCGCCACATCGACATCGAGGCGCTTCGCGACGAGAGCGAAGAAGACCCGATGGAGGTCGAAGCCTCCAAACATGATCTCGCCTATATCAAGCTGGACGGCGATATCGGCTGCATGGTCAATGGCGCGGGCCTCGCCATGGCGACGATGGACATCATCAAGCTGAACGGCGCCTTCCCGGCCAATTTCCTCGATGTCGGCGGGGGCGCCAGCAAGGAAAAGGTTACCGCCGCGTTCAAGATCATCCTGTCCGATCCGGCCGTGAAGGGCATTTTGGTCAACATCTTCGGCGGGATCATGCGCTGCGACATCATTGCGGAGGGCATCATCGCTGCGGCCAAGGAGGTCAATCTGGACGTTCCCCTGGTGGTGCGCCTGGAAGGCACCAATGTCGAAGAAGGCAAGCGGATCCTGGCTGATAGCGGCCTTCCTATCGTGGCAGCGAACGATCTGGGCGATGCCGCCCGCAAGATCGTCGCGCAGGTCAAGGATGCGGCTTGACGTTAACGTAAGCACCGAGGCAAAGCCTCTTCAATCGCGTCCCAACGCTTTCCGGTTCGCTAGACAGACGGGCTGGAAGAATGGGCTGGAAGGAATGAAGCCATGAAGCTGCTGGTCCCCGTCAAGCGGGTCATCGATTATAACGTCAAACCGAGGGTCAAGGCCGACGGCACCGGCGTTGACCTGGCCAATGTCAAGATGAGCATGAACCCGTTCGATGAGATTGCGGTCGAAGAAGCCATTCGCCTGAAGGAAAAGGGCCTGGCGACTGAAATCGTCGCGGTTTCGATCGGCCCCGCCAAGGCGCAGGAAACGCTTCGGACCGCTTTGGCCATGGGCGCCGACCGGGCGATCCTGGTCCAGACGGACGCCGATGTGGAGCCGCTCGCAGTGGCCAAGCTGCTGCAGAAAATCGTCGAGGAAGAACAGCCGCAGCTGGTGATCCTCGGCAAGCAGGCGATCGACGACGATTCGAACCAGACCGGGCAGATGCTGGGCGCCTTGCTCGGCTGGGGCCAGGGCACCTTTGCCTCTAAGGTCGAAGTGGACGGCCAGGCCGTCAGCGTGACTCGCGAAGTCGATGGCGGGCTGGAAACGGTGAAGCTCAACCTCCCGGCGATCGTCACCACCGATCTTCGCCTGAACGAGCCCCGTTATGCGTCGCTGCCCAACATCATGAAGGCCAAGTCCAAGCTGTTGGCGCAAAAAACGCCGGAAGATTATGGCGTCGACATCGCGCCCCGGCTTTCGATCCTGAAAGTGGTCGAGCCTTCCAAGCGCCAGGCTGGCGTGAAGGTCGGGTCCGTGGACGAGCTGATCGACAAATTGCGTGAGACGGGAGTGGTGGGATGAAGACGCTCGTTTGGGTCGAACATGAAGAAGGTCAGCTGAAGGACGCGACGCTTTCCGCCGTCACCGCGGCATCCAAGCTGGGCGAAGTTCACCTATTGGTAGCCGGCCAGAATGTCGGCGACGTGGGTGCCCAGGCGGCAAAAATCGCTGGTGTCGGCAAGGTCCATGTCGCGGACGACGCGGCTTTTGCCCATGGCCTCGCGGAAAATGTCGCGCCCTTGATCGCCGGCCTGATGGACCATCATGACGCGTTCCTCGCGCCATCGACTACCACGGGCAAGAATATCGCACCGCGCGTGGCGGCCCTGCTGGATGTGATGCAGATTTCCGACATCCTTTCGGTCGAGAGCGATGACACCTTCACGCGACCGATCTACGCCGGCAACGCTATCGCGACGGTCAAGTCGTCGGATTCGAAGAAGGTGATCACGGTCCGCGGCACGGCCTTCGAAAAGGCCGCCGCCGAGGGCGGTTCGGCGCAGGTCGAAGCCGTGAGCGGGACCGGCGACAAAGGTCTTTCCAGTTTCGTCGGGCAGGAAGTCGCGCATAGCGAGCGGCCGGAGCTGACTAGCGCCAACATCATCGTATCGGGCGGGCGGGCGCTTGGATCGTCGGAGCAATTCCACGCTTTGATCGACCCGCTGGCGGACAAATTGGGCGCCGCCGTCGGCGCCTCGCGCGCGGCGGTGGATGCGGGCTATGCGCCCAACGATTATCAGGTCGGCCAGACCGGCAAGATCGTAGCACCCGGGATCTACATCGCGATCGGCATTTCCGGTGCGATCCAGCATCTGGCGGGCATGAAGGATTCCAAGGTGATCGTGGCGATCAACAAGGATGAAGACGCCCCGATCTTCCAGGTGGCGGACATCGGCCTGGTCGGCGACCTGTTCAAGATCGTGCCCGAACTGACCGAGAAGCTTTAAGGTATCAGCGGCCGATCAGGTCGCTGGGAAGCGTAGGTTCCGACAATATGCGTTCGAAGGCGGCCCATCGCTCCTGCGGCGAGGCGCCGGCCCCTTCGACATGGTTGCGGACCATGTCCTGGCCCAGGCCGTAATTGATTACATAGCTTCGATATTGGTCGGTAAAATCGATCGACTGGCGGGCGCGGGCTTCCGACACCAGCTGATATTTGCGGGTGAGTTCGATCGCCTGCGGCCGGGTGATGCGGCCGTCGAGATAATCCCGGGCAATGGTGAAACGCGCTCCGGAAAGTTCGCGCATCGCGTCCAGCAGGACCAGATATTCGTCCGCCTCGGCGGTCGAAAGGTTCGCCAACGGATAAAGAACGGCCTTTTCATAGGCCAGCCGTTCGTGCCCCGGAAAGGCTAGATCGATCCCATAATTGGCCGATCCTTCGGCGATCAGGGATTGCGGCGAGTAAAGCGGGTACACGGTATATTCGATCCAGCCGCGCTCCTTCGCCAATTTCTGTTCCAGCAGCATGTTATAGGCGTGATGGCCCGGATAGCCTTCGTGGCAGCCCAGATCGACCGCGCGGCTGACCCGGATCGGCAAATCGGTGTTGATCTGGATGAGGCTGGTCGCATCGCCTTTATACCAATTATAGCCCGACCAGCTTTTGCCGGTGACGAATTCCATCGTGAAATTCTCGGGGCTCGGCAGCGCGATATGCTGGACCGTACGGCGCTTGCATTCAGCGATGGCCGCATCGAATACTGGTTTCAGCCGATCCTTTGGAATGATGAAGCGGTTCTGGAAGGCATCGACCCGGTCGGCCAGCGCGCCCTGGCCCGGCACCAGGTGATCGATCCGTGCCAATATGGGGTCGTAGGCGGTAAACGGCTTCAATTCGGGACGAACGCCGAACAGGCCTTCCGCCTCGTCCGCGAAGCTCAATCTCTCTCCGCCGAGCAACCTCAGCCGTGTCTGTGCCGCCTTCAATTGGGACAGGAGGAATATCTTGCGTACCTGTTCGCGCGCGTCGCGCGAGACGTCGATCGCGCGGGCGCGCGAGACCAGGCTGGCAGCCTCGTTGGCGAGTTCGTCCACCGATCGCGGCGCGCTTTTGGCGGCTGCCTGCCATTCGGCGGGGCCGTAATAAGCATCGATATAGCCGGGCTCCCGCTCGCCTATCTCAAGCTGCATCTGCACATAATCGGCGGCGACCTCATCAAGGCCGTCGCCCATCAAATTGGGCGAGACACAGGCCGTCAGCAACAAGGCGGCGCCGATCGCGATCAGCCGTTTAACGAGCATGTTATATTCTCTCCACATCGCCATCGGCCAGGATCTCGGCCCGTTGCAATTCTTCCTCTTCATGCTGAGATTCCAGCGGCGGGGCAATGCGCAGGATCGCATATCCGGCGAGCGCCGAGGCAATCGAACCCAGCAGCACCCCCAATTTGGCCTCCTCCACCCATTCGGGGTTGGCCGGGAAAGCGAGCGCGCCGATGAACAGGCTCATCGTGAAGCCGATGCCGCAGAGCAAGGAGACGCCGTAAATCTGGAGCCAGGTGGCGCCGCGCAGCCGGACGGCGAGCCCGAATTTCACCGCCAGATAGATAGCGCCGAAAATTCCGATCTGTTTGCCGATGAACAATCCCGCGGCGATCCCGAGCGGGAGTGGTGCGAAGAATTGGGCTGCGCCGATCCCTTCCAGGGTAACCCCGGCATTGGCGAAGCCGAACAGCGGAATGATGAGAAACCCGACCCAGGGGGAGAGTGCATGCTCGAGCCGGTGAAGCGGCGAATCCGGGGCATCCGGCGCGCCGGGGGTTTTTACCACGGGAATGACGAGTGCGGCGAGCACCCCGGCCACCGTCGCGTGCACGCCCGAAAGCAGGATTGCATACCATAAGAAGGCGGCGCCGATCAGATAGACGGGCAGCGACCGCACGCCCCGCCTGTTGAGGCCGAACAAGAGAATCAGGATGGCGGCAGCGGCCGCGAGCGCGAGGAGGTCGATGTCGGCGGTATAGACCAGGGCGATGATCGCCACGGCGCCCATGTCGTCGACGATCGCGACCGTGGTCAGAAAGAGTTTCAGCGAAGTTGGCGCGCGCGAACCGAGCAGGGCCAGAACGCCAATGGCAAAGGCTATGTCGGTTGCCGCCGGTATCGCCCAGCCATTGGCCAGGCCAGGATCGGACCCAGCAGCAATCAGGTAAATGAAGGCCGGCGCGGCCATTCCCGCGGCGGCGGCAATGAAGGGAAGGCGCCGCTGCTTCGCGGTGACCAGCCGGCCGTCGACCAGCTCGCGCTTGATCTCCAGCCCGACCAGCAGGAAGAAAATCGCCATCAGCCCATCGTTGATCCACAAATGGGCGGTCATCGGCCCGATCCGCGGCGAGAGCGTCCCGCCAATCTCGGCATGAAGCCAATGATGATAGAGTTGGTGAAGCGGGCTGTTGGCGACGATCAGCGCCAATGCGGCGGCGCCCATCAGCAGGATGCCGCCCGCGGCTTCGCTGTTCAGGAGATGTCGGAGGGCGGAATCGGGTCGGGAGCTGGGTAACATCCGGCTTGGTTTAGCGCCTGGCGCGCCAGGCGCAAATCGCGCCGAGCGCCGGCTTTAGCGCTCAGGCGTTGTTGGCCATCATCGCGGTCAGGAAATATCCGAGGATGGCGACCGGTCCCAGCAGGAAAAGGGTCAGTGCGACCGCGATCAGGCGGACCCCCATGACGTCCATTCCAGTCCAGTTGGCGAACCCGGCGCAGACGCCGAGGATCTTTCCATTGCTTTTATCGGGTGCGTAGCGGCTGTTCATGATCGATGTCCGAAATAAGGAGGGTGGAGGCCCGGCGATCAGATGAACTGACCGACGGGACCTACGGCTGCGGAAACGAAGATCGTGCTGGCGACGAGAGCGCCGACGATGGAGACTGCGAACTGCTGCAGATTGGCGAAATTGAAGGTCATTTTCTTGTTCCCTGAATTCGCCCCGGTTCATTCCGGGGTATGCCAGGGAGGTCTGCACGGCACGTGCCAAGTCCAGAAAATGTTGGAAAACCGTTGATTTTGGGCTGGCCGACTTAGCCAGGCACTACAGGGTCTGGCGGGAAATGCTAAGGTTCGGCGGGCATATTGGGATTCTGCGCCAACTTGAAGCTAGACGGTGGCGCACCTAATTCGATTCCAACGGAAAGAGGAAAGAAATGGCTGAGGAAATGCTTTGTCCGGTCGACCGGACTCCTTTGGTGATGAGCGAGCGGCAGAATATCGAGATCGATTATTGTCCCACATGCCGCGGTGTCTGGCTCGACCGCGGCGAGCTCGACAAGATCATCGAGGGGAGCGAGGGCAGCAGTGCCGCCCAGGCCGCGCCCGAACGTCCCCGCGCCGATCATTCCAACCCCTTCGGCGGCTATAGCCACGATCAGCGCCAGCCTTACAAAAAGCGCAAGAAGAGCTTCCTGGAAGAGATTTTCGACTGATCCGATGCCCGGGCGCCCGCTATTCACCATCGGCTATGAGGGCAAGACCATGGCCGAGTTCCTGGAAGAGCTCGAGGCGGTCAGGGTCGAGCGGGTGATCGATGTCCGCGCGGTGGCCGCCTCGCGCCGGCCCGGCTTCTCCAAGACCGCGCTCTCTGGCGCGCTTCGGGAAAAGGGCATCGACTATCTGCATCTAAGGTCGCTGGGAACGCCGGCGGCCGGGCGTCAGGCGGCGCGCCAGGGCCGCGTGGCAGAAATGCGCGACATCTATGCGGAGCAACTGGAAACTCCGGAGGCGGAGCTTGCCCTGGAGCAGGCCCTCGACGCCGCGACCGAGAAATTATCGGCCCTGCTTTGCTATGAGGCCGATGCTCCGGACTGCCACCGGTCGATGCTCGCGGATCGAATGGTTGGGAGATTGAAATTCGAAATAGGCGATCTTTAAAAGGTCGCCAGGGTCAGCGGGGCCGCCGTTCCAGATACAGATAATGGTCGCTGAATTCCCCGGTCCGCTGCAATTGATTCCAGTCCTGGATCACCACTTCATTGTTGCGGAAGCTCATCAGGCCCATTTCGCGCAATTGCTTCAACATCCGATTGACGTGCACCGCGGTCAGCCCTGAGGCATCGGCAATGTCGGCCTGGGTGATCGGTAGCCGGTAGGAAAAGCCGTCTGTAAGCCCGACCACGTTCAGCCGCACATAGAGTTCGCAGAAAAGATGCGAGATCCGCGACAGCGCCGATCTCCGCCCGACCGACAATATGCGTTCACGGTGGATCGCCGCGTCGAGCAAGGTCGAAAACCAGAGCATTCGCGCCAGATGCGGATGCTTTTCAGTAATGTCGCGGATCTTGTCATGCGGCGTCATCACCAGCCGGACGGGGGTCATCGATCCCACATTATGTTCCAGCTGCTTCAGCAGGAACGAATGCAGATCGAGGAAGTCGCCCGGGACATGAAGCTCCATCAACTGACGCTGGCCGTCGCTCAAATCCTTGTAGCGGCAGACAAAGCCTTCGACGAGCAGGGTGCATTCGCTGACGGTCACGCCCGCCTTCACGATCACCTTTGCCCGGGGCAATTCCTTGATCTCGCCGATAGAATCGCGGAGAATCTGCTCCTCTTCTTCCGAAAGAACGTCACGCGCCCTAAGCTTCAGGAGCAGCTCATGGAGCGGATCGCTCCCCGAGACCGTGTCCTTATTCGCCAAGGGGCCGGTCAACTTGGCCATCCGGCCTCACCCCGGCCGCGGCCAGTTCGGCCTCGATTCTGCCCGACAGCCATAAGGCCCACATTTTGAAATCGGCCAGCAGGGACCAACGCGGGTAGGTGAAGGTTGCCGGTCGATTATGTTCGATCGCGGCATGGCTCGCCCAGGCAAAGCCATAGCCCGCGACCGGCATGGCGAGCAGCAGCCAGAGATTGCCGGTCAGGAAGGCGACGACCGCCAGGAAGATCACCAGGCTGGTACCCGCATAATGGAAAGCGCGCGTCCGCGGCCGGGCATGCTCGCGCAGATAGAAAGGCCAGAATTCCGCGAAGCTTTTATGCTTCCGCATCTATGCCATTTCCTTCCGAAACGACTTCATCGTCATCGACGCGATTCTTGATCAGATGGTTGGCAAGGAACCCGGCAATCAGCGGCAGGATGAGCGCCACGGCCTGCATCCATCCCGGCATCGGAAGCATCAGCACATTGACCAGCATATAGGCTTCGGTCAGCGCCGCGATCGTCCAGGCGGCCCACGGCCGGCCAATAATATGCTTTGCGACCAACGCGCCGACCAGACCGCCCCCGGCCCAGGAGACCACCCCAAGCAATTGGGCATTGGTGCCGAGCGACGAATAGGCGTCCCTGATGCCATCGACGCTGGACATGTCGACGGAGACGGGCGCGGGCGGGATCACGAGTCCGCCAATGAAGGCGATCAGCATCGCCGCCGCTATCGCGGCTACCAATCCCGCAACTATCCCCAGAAATCCGCGCATTTTCGTCTCCCCCTCATTGGCCCGAAGCGGCGCCTATAGCATGAATTGCCGCCATATATAGCATGGCTAGCTGCCCACGATCGTGCCTCCATTGGGGTGCAGCACCTGTCCGGACATGTAGCTTGAATCCTCGCAAGCCAGGAACAGGAAGCTGGGCGCCACTTCATTGGGCTGTCCTGGCCTTCCCATCGGCGTATTCTTTCCGAATTCGGGAATCTTTTCGGGTGGCTGCCCGCCAAAGGGATTGAGCGGAGTCCAGATCGGGCCGGGCGCCACGGCGTTGACCCTGATGCCCTTGGCCACCAGACTTTCCGAAAGCGATCGGGTGAAGGCGGTGATGGCCCCCTTGGTCGACGAATAATCGAGCAATATGTCGGCCCCTTTATACATGGTGACCGAGGTGCAATTGACGATTGCGGCGCCCTTTTTCAAATGCGGGCGCGCGGCCTGCGTCATGAAGAACATTCCAAAGATATTGGTCTGGAAAGTGCGCTTGAGCTGTTCTTCGCTGATGTCGGTAATGTCCTCGTCCGGATGCTGTTCCCCGGCATTATTGACCAGGATATCGAGGCGGCCGAACGTGTCGATCATCTCGGCCACCGCGCGTTCGCAAAAAGCCTTGTCACCCACGTCGCCGGCGATGGTGAGGGCCCGGCGGCCTTCCTTCTCGACTATCTCCTTCGTTTTGGCGGCGTCATCATGTTCGCACAAATAGAGGATCGCGATATCGGCGCCCTCGCGGGCGTAGAGTGCGGCGACGGCCCGGCCGATGCCGCTATCGGCGCCGGTAATAAGGGCAATTTTGTCCTTCAGCCGCCCGGAGCCCGGATAGATTGGGTGCCAGTCGGGCTTTGGCTCCAATTGGCTTTCATGACCGGGAAGCGCGTCCTCGTGGATCATGTCGACGGTTTCGGTGTCGTCCATCATCACTCCTTGGCCCCGACCCCTGCACCTTCCTCACCAAAGGCTTCGATCGTGGATTGGTCCTGCCGATCCCGGTCGGGTGCCTTTTCCGCCGGACTTTTGCCGTCGGGCCCGAGCCGGTCCGAGTTGCGGCTTCCGTCGCGGGGATCATCCGACATCTCGTTATTCTGATTCTGGGTGAGCTGGGTGGAATCGGGGTTGTGCAGGTTCTGCTTGCCCATTTTGCTTCTCCTTTAAATTTTCGGACGCCGGAGCGATCTTGCAAACAGAACTATTCCAGTCAGTTGGCAGTTCCCCGCCGATCGCCGCCCGCCAGCCTTCGCCTCCGTTAGTCTCCCGTTCATCTTCTGTGCGCTCTTACCTGCTACAAGCGTTGCAGCATTGCTGCTGTACATCAGTACGACAGCGATGCAGGAGAAGCGTGGATGGGGAGAAGATTATGATGCGCCGGGCCGGCACGATACAGCGTGCTGACAGCAAGACATTCTGGATGGCCTCGGCCGGGCTACTGGCGCTTATGGCGTCTCCCGCGTCGGCGCAGGAAACCGGGGACGCGCCGCCGCCGGTACCGACCCTTCCCGCGGCCGTCGAAGGCGCAAAAAGCTACACTCCGGCCGATTTCGCCCGCTTCGCGCCTAAAACGGCCCGCGACATGCTAGCTCAGGTTCCGGGTTTCATCATCCGGCAGGCCGACGAGGAGCGCCGCGGCCTGGGTCAGGCCTCCGGCAATGTCCTGATCAACGGGGAGCGTTTTTCAGGCAAGTCGAACGATGTGCTGACCGAGCTCAGCCGCATCCCCGCAACCGACGTCGTCAGGATCGATATCGTCGACGGAGCCACGCTCAACGTGCCGGGACTTTCCGGCCAGGTCGCCAACATCCTGGTCACCGCGCAGAAGAAAATGAGCGGGCAATTCGTGTGGCGACCCGAAGCAAGGCTGAAAAGACTGCCGCCACGGATGACCAACGGCCAGGCATCGCTCAGCGGATCATCGGGCAATTTCGATTATACGATCGGATTCTCCAACGACAGCCGGGTGAACGGCAATGCAGGCCCGGAAATCGTGACCAACGGTGCCGGCACGATCATCGATCGCCGGGAGGAACAGCTCGACGTGTTCCAGGAACAGCCCAAGATCAGCCTTGGCCTCAAGCATAAAAGCGATTCCGGAGCCGTGGCCAATTTGAACGCGGCCTATCAGATCTTCAACCTCGACGCCGACGAATTCTCCTATCGCAGCGGCCCCGGCCAGCCCGACCGCACGCGGCTTTTCCACGAGCAGGAGCGCGAATGGAATTACGAGCTGGGCGGCGATTATGAATTCGGGCTCGGCGGCGGGAGATTGAAGCTGATCGGCCTCAGGAAGTTCGAACACAGCCCCTATAGCCAGCAGATCGTCACTCGTTTCGCCGATGGCCGCCCCAATGTCGGCGACCGGTTCGAACAGACAGCGGACGAGACCGAGAGTATCGCTCGCGCCGAATATGGCTGGAAATCCGGGCCTGCCGACTGGCAGGTGGCTGTGGAGGGTGCCTATAACGTGCTCGACGTCGACAGCTCGTTGGCACGGTTGACCAATGAAGGCCTGTTCCAGCCGGTCGCGCTCGACAATGCCGTATCGACGGTGGATGAAAAGAGGGCGGAGGTTGCGGTCAGCTACGGACGTCCGCTGAGCCCAACGCTGACCCTGCAATCATCCCTTGGCGGCGAATATTCGAAGCTCAGCCAGTCCGGCGAATTCGGCAAGACCCGCATCTTCTACCGGCCCAAGGGCTTCGTGTCGCTGGCCTGGAAGGCCTCGCCCAAACTCGACCTCAGCGCCAAGATCGAGCGCGAAGTGGGCCAGCTCAATTTCTTCGATTTCGTAGCCTTCGTGAATGTCGGCGGTGGCTTCGGCAATGCCGGCAACCCGGAGCTGGTTCCGACGCAAAGCTGGAACGGCCAGGTCGAGGCGACCCGCAATCTCGGAGTCTATGGGACCGCGACCGCGCGCCTCTACGGGAAATTATACGAGGACATCGTGGATGTGATTCCGATCGGGGAGAACGGCCAGGCGCCGGGCAATCTCGACAAGGCGACGATGTACGGGTTCTTCTGGTCCAGCACGCTCAATCTTGACCCGTTCGGCGTGAAGGGGGCGAAGATCGATGCCGAGATGGATTTCCAGAAGAGCCGGATCGAGGATCAGCTAACCGGCGAATTCCGCCAGATCAACAACCGCCGATATCGGTACATTTCACTCAACTTTCGCCACGACATTCCGAAGACGGACTGGGCCTATGGCGCTTATTACGAGGAATTCGAGCAAGCCTGGGGCTATCGGCTCGACATCAAGGAACGGCCCTTCAACTCACCCGGGAGCGTGGGCATGTTCGTCGAGCACAAGAATTTGCTGGGCCTGACGGTCAAGGCGCGGGTCGACAATCTATTGGGTACGCAGGAGCAGTTCACGCGAACCTTCTATGATGGCCGCCGAACCAATCCTGTGTTGTTCAGCGAGTTCAGGGACCGGAATTACGGCCCCATATTGGGCCTGGAAATAAGCGGGAAATTCTAGAGGCGGCTCGTTTTTACGGGCGAGGGTAGAGCTTACGGGCGGGGATAGAGCGCGGTTTCCGCCGGCTCGGGAAGACGCACGTCCGACGATCCAAGCTTCGCGGTCGAACCGCGTGCCACGCATTGTGCAACCACGACCGGGAAATCCACGTCGGTAAAGCGGGCGAGCGCCATTTCCGTGGCGGCAGTGCAGGCGGCCTGGCTTTGATATTGCGTCTCGAGCAGTTGAACCTGCTGGCACGGGGCCTCGGCCTCGCCGCAACCCATTATGGCAATGAAGAAAAGTGATGCCGACATGATCCGCTCCTTGGGCTACAAAACCGCTCACGAGCCTGTCCGTTCCCTTCGTTTCGGTTCCGTATTTGGAAAAGTCTGTCCAACCCCTATCTAAGGGGGATGCCGCCCGAACCGATGACAGATAATCCTCACCCGGAGGCGGGCTGGTCGGCGCTCCGCCGCTTCCTCCCCTATCTATGGCCGGCGGGAGAGGCGGCGCTGAAGATTCGCGTCGTCGCCGCGATGGTGCTGGTGTTCATCGCCAAGGGCGCGACGCTCATCATGCCCTTTGCCTATAAGGCCGCGATCGACCGCATGGTGCCGGGAATGGAGCCGGCGGCCGGCCTCGCTATTGCGCTGGTCGCCGCTTATGCCGGCGCCCGGTTTGCCGGAGTGCTGTTCGACAATCTGCGCAACGCGATTTTCGAGCGGGTCGGGCAGGACGCCGCCCGGCGGTTGGCGGAAAGCGTTTTCCGCCACGTCCATCAATTATCGCTGCGCTACCATCTGGAACGGCGAACCGGCGCACTGACCAAGATCGTCGAGCGCGGCACCAAGAGCATCGACATGATGCTCTATTTCCTATTGTTCAACATCGCGCCGACGGTGATCGAACTGGCGGCGATCTGCATCATCTTCGGGGTCAAGTTCGGCGCTGGGCTGGTCGTTGCGACCCTGGTCATGGTGGTCGTCTATATCGGCTTCACCCGTATCGTCACCGACTGGCGGTCGCGCCTTCGCCGCGAGCTGAACGAGATCGACAACCACGCCATATCGAGAGCGGTGGATTCGCTGCTCAATTACGAAACCGTCAAATATTTCAACGCCGAAGACCGCGAGGCCGGGCGTTACGGGGCGGCGATGCGCGCTTTCGCCAATTCGTCGGTCAAGAACGAAACCTCGCTCGCCTGGCTAAATATCGGCCAGTCGCTGATAACCAATCTGATGATGGCCGGCGCGATGGGCTACACCGTGTGGGGCTGGAGCAAAGGCGAATTCACCACCGGCGACGTGGTGCTGGTCAACACCTTGCTGGCCCAGCTGTTTCGCCCGCTGGACATGCTCGGCTGGGTCTATCGCAACATCCGACAGGGCCTGATCGACATGGAACAGATGTTCGGCGTGGTGGATACCAAGGCCGAGGTGATCGACCAGGAGGACGCGCCGGATCTGCAGGTCACCCAGGGCCATGTCCGCTTTCACAATGTCGAATTCGGATACGAACCCTCCCGCGCGATCCTGAAAGGCATCGACCTCGACGTTCCGCCGGGCACCATGCTCGCCGTGGTCGGGCCTTCTGGCGCGGGCAAGTCGACGCTATCGAGATTGTTGTTCCGTTTCTACGAACCCACTTCCGGCTCCATCACTATCGACGGCCAGGATATTACGGCAGTCACCCAGAAAAGCCTTCGCGCGGCAATCGGCATCGTGCCGCAGGACAGCGTCCTTTTCAACGACAGCGTCGGCTACAATATCGGCTATGGCCGCGAAGGCGCCGGCCAGCCCGAGATCGAGGATGCGGCGCGGGGCGCCGCGATCCACGATTTCATTGCCAGCCTGCCGGAAGGTTATGAGGCGAAGGTCGGCGAGCGGGGCCTCAAGCTTTCGGGCGGCGAGAAGCAGCGCGTCGCGATCGCGCGGACGCTGCTGAAGGACCCGCCGATCCTGATCCTGGACGAAGCCACCAGCGCGCTAGACAGCCGGACCGAGGCGGCGATCCAGGAGACGCTCAAATCGGTCGAGCGCGGGCGAACCAGCATCGTCATCGCGCACCGGCTTTCCACGATCATCGATGCCGACCAGATCGTGGTGCTGGACCAGGGCCGCGTCGCCGAGCGCGGCACGCACGCACAGTTACTGCGCAAACGCGGCCTGTACGCCGAAATGTGGACGCGCCAGCAAAGCGAACGTGAACGGGCCGAGGCGGCGGAATAATCGAACCGTCATTCGAACGGCGCTGGAATATCCGTCGCTTGTGCGTCACAAGGCGAAGGATTCCGGCGCTTTCCGCCACGACATTTTGAGTTTCAGTGACCGACCCCCTCCATATCCTTCAGACCGTTTTCGGATTCCAAAGCTTTCGCGGTGTCCAGCGCCAGGTGATCGACCGCGTGATGGCTGGCGAGAACAGCCTTGCGGTGATGCCGACCGGCGCGGGCAAGTCGCTTTGCTATCAGGTGCCGGCACTGGCGCGGCCGGGCACCGCCCTCGTCATCTCCCCTTTGATCGCGCTGATGCACGATCAAATACGCGCGGCCAATGCGTTCGGGATAAAGGCGGCGGCGCTGACCTCGGCCGACGACGACCGCGAGGAGACCATCGCCCGGCTGAAACGCGGCGAAATCGATCTGCTCTATGTAGCGCCCGAACGGGCCAGCGGCGACAGCTTCCGGCGGTTGCTGAGCCAGATTCCGCTGGCGCTGGTGGCGATAGACGAGGCGCATTGCGTTTCGGAATGGGGGCATGATTTCCGGCCTGACTACCGCCTGCTTCGCCCCTTGCTCGACGGGCTGGACGAGGTGCCTCGCCTGGCGCTGACCGCCACGGCCGACGCGCATACCCGCGCCGACATATTGGTGCAGCTCGGCATTCCCGCGGACGGCCTGATCCTGGCCGGTTTCGACCGGCCCAACATCCGCTATCATATCCGTCCGCGCGACGGGGTCGGAGCACAGCTAAAGAGCTTGCTGGCGGAACATCCCGGACCCGGGATCATCTACGCCACAAGCCGCGACGCGACCGAGAAACTGGCGGCCGTATTGTCGCAGGGGGGACGCAGGGTGCTGCCCTACCATGCCGGGCTCGATCCCCGAATCCGCGCCGCCAACCAGGCGGCCTTCGTCGGAAGCGAGGACATGGTGATGGCAGCGACTATCGCCTTTGGCATGGGCATCGACAAACCCGACGTGCGCTTCGTCGCGCATGCCGGTCTCCCCAAGTCGATCGAGGCTTATTATCAGGAAACCGGCCGTGCGGGCCGCGACGGAGAGCCGGCCCAGGCGCATCTGTTCTGGGGAGCGGAGGATTTCTCCCGAGCCCGGCGCCGAATCGCCGGCGAAGTCGAGGAAGGCCGTCAGCCGGGCGAGCGCGACCGGCTGAACGCGCTTGGCGCCCTGGTCGAGGCGGCTGGTTGCCGCCGGGCTATCCTGCTCCGCCATTTCGGCGAACAGCCCCCTGCCAGTTGCGGCAATTGCGACAATTGCCTTGCCCCGCCCGAAACCGTGGATGCGACAGAGATTGCGCGCAAATTGCTATCGGCTGCCTTCCGCACCGAAATGCGCTTTGGCCTCGGGCATCTGACCGATGTGCTGGCCGGGCGCGAAACCGACAAGATCCACAATTTCGGCCATCATCGGCTCAGCGTATTTGGAATCGCCGATGAAGAGGAACTGGCGCTGATCAAGCCCGTGTCCCGGGCGCTGCTGGCGCGCGACGCCCTGCGCGCCGACGATTTTGGCGGGCTATCCTTTGGCCCTTCGGCCCGTTTGATCCTGAAGGGCGAAGAGCCGGTTGCGATCATGGTTCCGCCCAAAAAGGTCCGGCGTCGGCGTGGTGCCGCTGCCGACTATCCGCACGATCCGTTATTCGAAGCCCTGCGTGAACGGCGCCGCGACCTCGCCAAGGACGCCGGTGTCCCGCCTTATGTCATTTTCCACGACAGCACTTTGCGCGAAATGGCGGAGCTTAAGCCGACGACGCAGACCGCGCTTTCGCGCGTGTCGGGAGTCGGCGAGGCCAAGCTCGAAAAATACGGACAGGCCTTCGTCGAGATCATCCAGGCCCACGCCTGAACGGGCACCTCAAAGAGAAAGCTTGGGATCGCCCTCGATCACGCGCTGTTCGAGCCTGGGACGCTCGCCCTTCTTCCATAGACGAGCCCGGTGAGCGACCCGGTAGCGCAACGGGCCCCCATCCGGCGTCTCCGCGCGCGTGATCGGCCGAGGAATGCAAACGAATTCGGTTTCGATCGAGTCGCTCGACACGGTGACGGTCGAATAGCCATGTCCGCCCATGTCGATAAACGAGAGATGCGGCGAGAGATCGGGGTTGGACAAGGCACGGGCTTTTTCAATGTCGCCCGACCGCGCATATTCCAGCGCGCTTTTCACTCCATGGTGGAGAGTGAGGTTGATATTGGCCTCGGGCTTGGCCTGCCCGGTACGGTTGGCGAGATAGAGCGGCCTGATCGGATGATCCTTGGGAAAGGAATGCTCGACCGCCTCGAGCAATCCGGGCGCTGAGATCGATCCGGTAATGAAAGCGACCCCCACCGGTTCGAATGTCTTGGGCGGAAGCGCCCTGGCCGAGAGCCCGGCCCAGAAACTGTGCCGGTCACCGGACACGGTCGCAAAACCGGTTATTCCTTCGTCGCGGACCAGATCGTAAATTTCACCGCGTTCGCTGAAGGCGGCGCTATGATCGCCGCCGCCGAACCCGGCATAGCCCGCCCCCGGCCATTTCTTCGTGATCCCGTCCGGCAGGTTCTGCGGGTCCGCGCGCCAATCGAGCGTGCCCGATGAAGCTCCCCATATTTTCCAGGTCGCTTTGGATTTTTTAAGCCTGTCCTTGAACCATGCCTTCTGTTTCGCGCCCAGGATCGCATAGGGCGCGCCGTCCTTTCGGAAATTGGCGACTTTGACTTCGCCGAACGCAATCTCCGCAGGCGGGTTGCCACCATTATAGGCCCGGCCCGCGTCCAAAATCTCCATCGCTTCCTCTGGATAGAAATCGGGGAATTCCCCGGCGGTCAGACCCGCCGTCTCGGGACGGCCGGTCTGTTCCTCCATCCGGTAGCTATGCTGGTCGGTAAGGATCATTTCGATATTGCGGCCATAGCGAAAGGCCCGATAGACGGTCAGGCTTCCGATCGCCGCCAGATTATTGGGTTCCTGCCCCAGCCCTTCATCGTCCAAGCGGGTGATCGGCGCGTTCCTGACCTTGGGGCCATCGAACCGGTCGAGCCCTGGCCCGGATGCTTTGCGGATCCGGGCCGGCTGATATTCGAACCAGGCCTGGTTCGCCGCCACCCTCAGCTCCTGTGCGGGTTCGGCCGGGCCGCCGAGCTTCACATTGCTTTGCCAGCCCATCCAGGAGAATTCGTGATTGTCCCAGATGGCGACGAACGGAAAGCGCGCCCGTGCGTCCTGAATGTCGGGGTCGTGCAGATGGGCCTGATAGACGAACCGATAGCCTTCTATCGTCGTCGGCACATGGAAATTCCTGACCTTTCGTGCATCGGGAACCTTGCCGATATCGAAGATCGTCCGGTCGTAGTGGGTCTTCACTTCTTCAGGATATTGGACGACTTCGTAAATGAAATCGCCGAGGTGAAGCACGAAGCCGAGCCGATTTTCCGGGGCCGCGCGCTCATCCTCCCAGATCATCCGACGATAGGCGTTCTGCTTTCCTTCATTGACGCTCTGGCATGAAACGAACGCGAAGCGGACCGGGCGGGAATTATCTTCCGCCGGCGCGGTCATGGTACGACCGATGCGGCTTCCGTTCCCCTCTGCATCGGTGAAGCGATAATGATATATCCGGGCGGGCTTCAGGCCTCCGGCAAGTACGCGGACGGTCCAGTCGGATTCGGCGAGCAAAGGGACGCGTGCCGTGGACACAACCTTGCCGAACGCTTCGTCCTCGGCAATTTCGACCAGCAACTCCGACCGGGTTTCGCCATTGCCCAAAGGCCTGCGGGTCCAGAGAATTACGCTGTCGGGATCTGGATCGCCCGAGGCCACGCCTTCGGGGAAAAGATCGCGCCGCTCTCGCCAACCGCTCCTGGAAGGAGCCGCCTGACCGGAGCTCCAGGCCAGGGTCGCGCCCAGCGCGGCGGCGGCCGCCATGAAGTGACGGCGATTCATCCGGTCCATGAAAAATCCCTTTCGCGCCCGGTGAAGAAGCTAACATCAAGGCATATGGCTATCAAAGAAACATGATCCGATTGGCGATCAGCAGAAAGCGCCTAAATGCCCAATGTGCATTTGCGACAGCTAGACGAAGATATGCTTGTGGCCGGACAGCTTCAGCCGGCGGAGATTGAGGGGCTGGCGGGTCGCGTCGCCCTGATCGTCAACAATCGTCCTGACGGCGAACAGCCGGGCCAGCCGAGCAACGCCGAAATGGCGGCGGCGGCCGAAGCAGCGGGGATCGAATATCGCCATATCCCCATCAGCGGCGGCTTTTCCGAGGCCCAGGTCGAGGAGATGGCCGGGCTGCTCGACGCAGCGAAAGGAACAGCTCTTGCCTTCTGTGCCTCCGGCACGCGCTCTACATTCCTCTGGGCGCTGGCGCGCGCCAGCAAGGGCATTGACGGGCGTGAACTGACCGAAAAGGCCGCTGCGGTCGGATACGATTTGTCCCCGATCCGCCCTTATCTGAGCGGCTCCTGCGGCTGATCGAGAATGGCCAGCGCCGCGTCGCGATCCTCCTCGGCGATCATCAAGCGGATCGGTATCAGCCCGCCCAGCCCTTCCCAGGACATTTCCATGTCGAACAGGAATGTTTCGATGCCGTCGGCGGCCAGCCGCGATCGCGCCACTCCGGCTTCGAAGCTGGAATAGAAACGGCCAAGTTCGACCAGCGCCATTACCAGGGAAACACGTCGCCCGCCGCAATCTCGTCCGGGCGCGGGGTGCGACCGAGCATCTGGTTGCGGTGGGGATAGCGCCCGAAACGTTCGATCACGGCCTGATGCTGGGTGGCGAAGCGCAGATATTCGGAGTCGCCGAGCGCGGTGAAGAGAGCGATCGAGCGGATTTGGTCTCGCCCATCCTCGCTATGTTCGAAGGGCATGTAGAGGAAGGCGCGCCGGTCTTTGTCCATCCCGTCGTCATAACCGCGATCGATGGCGGCCCTGGCAATCGCAAGCGCCATATGATCGGTGGCAAAGCTTTTTGCATGCCCGCGAAACATATTGCGCGGAAGCTGGTCGAAAAGGACCACGGCGGCGGCCGCCTCGTCCGCCGAATGCAGGAAATCCTCGATCGGCCTTTGCTGCTGTTCTTCCCACAGTGCCAGGAATTGCTCTTTTACCTCGGCATCGAAATCGGTGTCGGCTTCCCACCATCGCGCCGGATCCTGGGCGAACCAGAAATTCAGGACCTCGGACGCCCAATCGCTCACGCGGCGGTGCCGCCGACCGTGAGACCCTCGATGAGCAAGGTGGGCTGCCCGACGCCGGCGGGGACGGACTGGCCGCCCTTGCCGCAAATGCCGACACCCTCGTCCAGGGCCATGTCGTTGCCCATCGCCGCCACCTTGGTGAGCACGGTCGGACCATCCCCGATCAGCGTCGCGCCCTTGATCGGGGCGGCCAATTTCCCATTCTCGATCTTATAGGCTTCGGTGCAGGAGAAGACGAACTTGCCGCTGGTAATGTCGACCTGGCCGCCGCCGAAGCTTTTCGCATAGATGCCGTTCTTCGCGCGGGCCAGGATCTCGCCTGGATCGTCCTTGCCGCCCAGCATGAAGGTGTTGGTCATTCGCGGCATCGGCGCGTGCGCGAAACTTTCGCGGCGGCCGTTGCCGGTCGGTTCGACCCCCATCAGGCGGGCGTTGAGCCGGTCCTGAATATAGGCCTTCAATATGCCGTCCTCGATCAGCACGTTGCACTGGGTCGGCGTGCCTTCATCGTCGATGGTCAGCGACCCGCGCCGGGCGCCGATCGATCCGTCGTCGACCACGGTCACTCCGGGGGCGGCCACGCGTTCGCCGATCCGGCCCGAAAAGGCGGACGTTCCCTTGCGGTTGAAATCGCCCTCCAGGCCATGGCCGATCGCTTCGTGCAGCAAGACGCCGGGCCAGCCGGGGCCGAGCACGACGGTCATCTCGCCCGCCGGTGCGGCGACCGATTCGAGATTCACCAGGGCCTGCGCGAGCGCGATGTCGATCCCGCGGTTCCATGTTCCCGGCTTGAAAAAATCGTCATAGAGGTAGCGGCCGCCAAGACCGTGATAGCCGCTTTCGCGCCGGCCATTCTGTTCGACCACGATCGATATGTTGAGCCGCACCAGCGGGCGGATGTCGTGCGCCGCAAAGCCATCCGCGCGAAGGATGTCGATCACCGACCACGACCCGGCGAGCGAGACGGACACCTGGACGATTCGCGGATCGCGCGCGCGCGCTTCGGCATCGATCTGCTGACAAAGGGCGACCTTTTTCGCGAACGGGACCAGGCTCAGGGGATCGGCGTCGGTGTAGAGGCTGGCATTGGTCCGGCGCGGCGGCGCGGCGGGCGGCGATCTGGACGGATCGAGCACGGCCATCGTTTCGGCCGCCCGGCGGATGGCGCTTTCCGACAATTCATTGGCGTGGGCAAAGGCGGTCGTTTCGCCCGAAACCCCGCGAAGGCCGAAACCCGCCTGGGTGTTGAAATCGGCGGTCTTCAGCCGGCCGTCGTCGAATGTGAAGGCCTCGCTCGCAATATATTGGAGATAAAGTTCGCCATCGTCGCAACCGGCCAGCGCCTGCCGGGTCAGAAGTTGCGCCGCGTCCGGGGTGAGTCCGTCATCGCGATAGAGGAAGCGGCGGGGGTCTGAGAGGCTGTTCATACCAGCGATATAGGAGCCTTAGGCGCCGGTTGCACCCTGATCCGCAGGACCATTCTTCAGGATGAACCTTTTGTCGCAATAACCGCATTCGACGAAACCCGTCTCGTCGATCTGCAAATAGACTCGCGGATGGCCGAGCGCCGGCGAGGTTTCGGCGGCGCCGTCGCAGGCGACGCGCGGGATGGTGACGTAGCTGATCTCGGGTACGGAAGGATCGTCGTTCATGCGCTTGGCCCTTAGCGAAGGTCCCAAAGCCAGGCAATCTTTGCGCGCGAAGCTTTAGGGGCTAAGGCGCCCTGCATGTCCGACGCCGCCATTTCGATCAACGCTCTCGAAAAAACCTATGCCGGCGGCAAACGCGCGCTGGAGGGTGTCAGCCTGGAAGTCCCGCGCGGACAGATTTTCGGGCTGCTGGGGCCGAACGGCGCCGGCAAGTCGACCCTGATCAACATTCTGGCCGGTATGGTCAACAAGACCAGCGGTACCGCTTCGATCTGGGGCTTCGATATCGACAAGCATCCGCGCAATGCCAAGGTCTCGATTGGAATCGTGCCGCAGGAAATATTGTTCGATCCCTTCTTCACTCCGGCTGAAACGCTCGATCAGCAGGCAGGATTATACGGCGTACCCAAATCGCGGCGGCGGACGATGGAATTGCTCCGCGCGGTGCACCTGGAGGATAAGGCGCACGCTTATTCGCGGACCTTGTCCGGGGGCATGAAAAGGCGATTGCTGGTGGCCAAGGCGATGGTCCATTCGCCGCCCATATTGGTGCTCGACGAGCCGACCGCCGGCGTCGATATCGAACTTCGCCAGCAGCTCTGGTCCTATGTCCGCAGCCTCAATGCGCAGGGTGTGACGATCGTGCTCACCACCCATTATCTCGAAGAAGCCGAACAATTGTGCGATCGGATCGCGATCATCAACCATGGCCGGCTGATCGCCAACGACACCACGCGCACGCTGGTTGGGATGGCGCAGGAAAAGGCGGTCGAAGTGACGGTCGACCGCGACATCGTCCAGGTGCCGGATGCTTCCTGTTTCGAAAAGATCGAACTCAAGGGCGACCGGACACTGGCCATCACCTACCGCAAGGATCGGGTGAATGCGGGCGAGGTGCTGGCCGCATTGCAGAAAGAGGGGCTCGGCATCGTCGACGTTTCCACCCGCGACGCCGATTTGGAGGACGTGTTCCTGAACCTGACCCGGGCCGCCAACGCCAATGGCTGATCACGCCTTCGACGTGATCGTCATCGGATCGGGAGCCGCGGGATTAAGCGCCGCGCTCAATCTCGATCCTCGCCTGAAGGTCGCGGTGCTGGCCAAGGGCGCGCTTTCCGACGGATCGACCGCCTGGGCGCAGGGTGGCATCGCGGCAGTACTGGACGTCGGCGACACGTTCGAAAGCCATATCGAAGATACGATGGTGGCCGGCGCAGGACTCAACAATCGCGCCACGGTGGAATTCGTGGTCGAAAATGCGCCTGCAGCGATCGAACGGCTGGCCGAACTTGGAGTGCCCTTCAACGAGGGCGAATCCGAACGCTGGCATCTGACCCGCGAAGGCGGCCACAGCCATCGCCGAATCGTCCATGTCGCCGACGCGACCGGCTGGGCGATCCAGCAGGCGCTGGAAAAAGCCGCGCTGGGCCGGCCCAATATCACCTTGGTGCCCGACATGGTCGCGATCGACCTGGTGACCGGCCGCCATGCGGAAGGCGCGTCGGAGGAACGGCGCGTCTGGGGCGTCTACGCGGTCAGCCGCGAAACCGGCCGCGTATCGCTGCTGACCGGCCGGGCGACCATCCTGGCGACGGGCGGAGCGAGCCGCGCATGGCTCTATTCGACCAATCCGCGCGGAAGCACCGGTGACGGGATCGCCATGGCCTGGCGCGCGGGCTGCCGCGTTTCCAATATGGAATTCAATCAGTTCCACCCGACCTGCCTCTACAACAGCAAGGTCAAGAATTTCCTGATCACCGAGGCGATGCGCGGCGAGGGCGCCAAGCTGAAGATCCCCGGCAACGGTCCGGGCGGCGGGCGGCGTTTCATGAAACGCTTCGATCCACGCGAAGAATTGGCGCCGCGCGACATCGTCGCCCGCGCGATCGATCATGAACTAAAGCGCCTCGGCCTCGAACATGTCCATTTGGACATCAGCCACCAGGATTCCGAATTCATCCTCGCCCATTTTCCGACCATCGCCGAGCGGCTGGCGCAGCCGGACATCGGCATCGATATCACCAAGGAACCGATCCCGGTGGTTCCAGCCGCCCATTATACGTGCGGCGGCGTGGTGACGGACCTCGACGGAAGAACCGATATCGAGGGACTATATGCCGTAGGCGAAGTCACCCAGTCGGGACTCCATGGCGCCAATCGCCTGGCCTCCAATTCTGTGCTGGAATGCCTGGTATTCGGGCTGGCCGCCGCGCGCGACATCAACGACAAATGGGACAATATGCCGCCTCCGCCCGCCATCCGCCCCTGGGATGAAAGCCGGGTGACGCATAGCGACGAGGAGGTGGTGGTCCACCATAATTGGCGCGAGATACGCCGCTTCATGTGGGATTATGTGGGCATCGTCCGCACCACCAAAAGGCTGGAACGCGCGCTGCACCGGGTGGAACTGCTGCGGCAGGAGACCGAGGAATATTACGGCCATTTCAGGGTGACGCCGGATCTGATCGAGCTTCGCAATCTGGTGGAGATTTCGGGACTGATCGTGCGCTCGGCGCTCGCCCGCAAGGAAAGCCGCGGCCTCCATTATACGCTCGATTATCCCGACATGCTCCCAGAAGCGGTGGACACGATCCTCACCCCCGGCGGCTGAGCCGCCCGGTCAGGATGCGAGGAAGGATTTGACTTCCGCGGCGAACCGGGCCGGCTGATCGTACATGATCATATGCCCGCTTTCGCCAATCGGCCGAAGCTTTGCGCCCTTCGCCCCCGCAAAAGAGAGGCGGTAATTCTGTACGATCCTCGGATGTTCGGGCGTGCCCGATCCGGGTGTGGCGAACAAAACCACCATCGGCGCCCTGATCCTGGGAAGATCGGGCGCGAGATCGGTTCGGGCCAGATCATGCGTCGCCCGTGCGACAACATCGGGGTCGCTTTGGCGGCCTGGCTGATCGGCACCGAACCGGCCTACCAGCCCGCCCAGCAATCGCCGACCCTCGGGCGAGGAGGCTAGCCGGTCGGCCAATGATCCGAGGCCCGAGGCGCTTCCCCCGAACAGGCCGGCCGGCTGGGGAAGCATGTCGACCACCATCAGCCGTCCGACTTTCTCCTGGTGACGCGCCGCGATCATCATCGCCAGGGTGCCGCCCATCGAATGCCCGATCAGCGCGGGCGCCTTCAATTTGTTCGCTGTGATGTAGCGCGCGATCTCGTCCGCTACCGGGCCGACGACCGGACCCGACCCATTGGCGCCGGCCCTGGTACCGGCAAAGCCGTTCACCTGAATGAGATGATATCGGTATCCCGGGACCGCCGCGACCATCCCCCTCCAAATGTCGCGCGAAGCGGTGAGGCCAGGAATCAGGATCACGTCCGGGCCGCTGCCCTTCACGACCACCGAGATCCGGTTCGAATTGAAGCGTTCGGCCGCCTGCACCGGGGCATCATTTTGTCCCAGCGCCGGCATCTGGGCCAGCCCGAGCAGGGCGGCCGCGCCCAGGGATTGGATGAATCGGCTGCGTTTCATGCCCTTATCCTGTGGCGCGCGGCTTGAACCTGAGCTTACCGGGCAAAGTTCGCCGGCATGGCCCACACGGAATGTCGCCAAGCCATTCAAGCCTTGCTACACCCCCTTTTCCATGACCGAACCCAAACATCTCTATCTCGTCGACGGCTCCAGCTATATCTTCCGGGCCTATCACCGGCTGCCGCCGCTCACCAACCGTCACGGCCTGAATGTCGGGGCGGTCTATGGCTATACGACGATGCTGTGGAAATTGGCCGACAGCCTGCACAAGGCGGATGGGCCGACCCACCTTGCGGTCATCTTCGACGCTTCGGCCAAGACCTTCCGCAACGACATGTACGATCAGTATAAGGCGCACCGGCCGCCGCCCCCGCCCGATCTGGTCCCGCAATTTCCGCTGATCCGCGACGCGACCCGCGCTTTCTCGCTTCCCTGCATCGAGGAAATGGGGCTCGAGGCGGACGACATCATCGCCTGCTATTCCAAGGCCGCGCTTGCCGAAGGGTGGAAGGTCACGATCGTGTCGTCGGACAAGGATTTGATGCAATTGATCGAGCCGGGGCTCGACATGCTCGACACGATGAACGACCGCCGTATCGATCGCGATTATGTGATCGAGAAATTCGGGGTGCCGCCCGAGAAATTGGGCGAAGTGCTGGCCTTGATGGGCGACAGCGTCGACAACATCCCGGGCGTTCCCGGGGTGGGGCCCAAGACCGCGGCTTTGCTCATCCAGCAATATGGCGATCTGGAAACCGTGCTGGCCAATGCCGAAAGCATAGCCAAGCCCAAGCTTCGCCAGAATCTGATCGAACATGCGGACAATGCCCGATTGTCGCGCGAACTGGTTCGGCTGGTGTGCGATTCGCCGCTTCCCGAACCGCTGGAAGATCTGGCGATGAAGGGCATCCCGCACGATCCCTTGCGCGAATTTCTGGAAGAGCAGGGTTTCCGCTCGCTGATCGCCAAATTGAACGGCACTTCGGCGACACAGGCACCTTCGGATTCTGTGGTGCCGGTTCAGGCCGAGGTCCGTCCCGAGCCCAAGATCGACCGCTCCGCCTACCAGATGATCGTGGACGAAGCCGCGCTGGACGAATGGGTGGCCGAAGGCTTTACCAAAGGGCGCATTGCGCTCGATACCGAAACCGATTCTGTGGATTGCGTCAGCGCCAAGCTGGTCGGGATCAGCCTTGCCACCGAATGCGGCAAGGCCTGTTACATCCCGCTCGAACATGGCGGGCACGATCTGCTGAGCGAACGGCCGCCGCAGCTTCCCGCCGATCTGGTGCTGGCCCGGTTGAGGCCACTGCTGGAAGATCCGGCGACGCTCAAGATAGGACATAATTTCAAATTCGACTGGGTCGTTCTGGACAAGAGGGGGATCAAGGTCGCGCCGCTGGACGATACATTGGTCATGAGCTTCGATCTCGATGCCGGGGGCCTCGCCAGTCATTCGATGGACGATCTGGCCAGGAAGCATCTCGATCATGACTGCCTGACCTTCAAGGAATTGTGCGGCACGGGGCAAAAGCAGATCAGTTTCGACCAGGTGCCGCTGGACCGGGCTACCGAATATGCGGCCGAGGATGCGGACGTGACCCTGCGCTTGTGGACTCGTTTCAGGGCGAGGATGCCGCACGAACGAGTGACCCGCGTGTATGAGATGGTGGACCGGCCTTTGGTGCCGGTGATCGCGGGAATGGAGCGCGACGGAGTCAAGGTAGACCGCGAGGAATTGCGAAAGCTTTCGTCCGAATTTTCCGACGCGATTGCGGGGCTGGAGGAGCGGATTTGCGGCGAGGCCGGGTGCCGGTTCACCATCGGTAGCCCCAAGCAATTGGGGGACATATTGTTCGACAAGATGCAGCTGAAGGGCGGCCGCAAGGGCAAGTCCGGAATCTGGTCGACCGATGTCACCGAATTGGAACGGCTGGCCAAGGATCGCGTGCCGATCGCGCAGCTGGTGCTCGACTGGCGGCAACTGACCAAGCTCAAGACCACCTATACCGACGCGCTGCAGGAACAGATTAACAAGGATACGGGCCGCGTCCATACCAGCTACAGCCTGTCGGGCGCCCAGACCGGGCGGCTTTCCTCAACCGATCCCAATTTGCAGAATATCCCGATCCGCACCGAATTGGGCCGCCGCATCCGCGACGCCTTCATCGCCGAACCGGGCCATGTGATCCTGGCCGCCGATTATAGCCAGATCGAGCTTCGGCTGGCCGCCCATATGGCCGACGTGCCCCAGCTTCGCGATGCCTTTGCGCAAGGCGCCGATATTCACAATATGACCGCGCTCGAATTGTTCGGCGAGGTCAATCGCGACACGCGCGCCAGCGCCAAGACGATCAACTTCGCGATCCTCTATGGAATATCGCGCTGGGGCCTGGCCGGGCGGCTGGGCGTGACGGCGGACGAAGCGCAGGCGATCATCGACCGCTATTTCGAACGCTTCCCGGGGATCAGCCATTATATCGGCGACACGCTCACCAGGGCGCGGGACCTTGGCTACACAACCACCTTGTTCGGCCGCAAAACGCATTTCCCGCGCATCAAGAGCAAGATCCAGCATGAGCGCCAGGGCGCCGAGCGGGCCGCGGTGAATGCACCGATCCAGGGGACCAGCGCCGACATCATCAAACGCGCCATGGCCCGCATGAGACCCGCGCTGGAAGCCGAGGGCCTTGGCGCCACGAGGATGCTGATGCAGGTGCATGACGAACTGGTGTTCGAAGTGCCGGAGGCCGATGTGGAAAGGGCCAGCGAAGTCATCCGCCGCGTCATGGAAAACGCCGCGACGCCGTTTGTCACCCTGACCGTGCCCCTGGGCGTGGAGATCGGCACCGGCGCGAATTGGGGCGCCGCTCATTGAGCAATGCCGCGTCCGATAGCGGCGATGATATCGCGGCGCTGGCGCGTGGAGGGCGAACCAATTTCTTCGGCTTCCTGCTTCGGCTGGCAGCCAGGCTTCCCTTCCTTCTTATCGCCGGCCGCATCTATGGAGCCGAGGCGCTCGGCCGTTTCGCTTATGCCATCCTGATTGTCGAATTTTCGGCGCAGCTTGCGACCCTGGGCCTGAAGCGGGGCCTCGCGCAGCAACTCACGACCACCGACAAGCCGCATGTCTGCGTGGTGTGGGACGCAATGCTGGTCGCGTTCCTCGCTTCGGCCGTGGCGACCACATTGCTCGCCCTCTTTCCCCAGGCGATGTTCCCCAACAGCCCGGTGCGGGGTTTTGAATGGCTGCTGCCTCTGATCGTCTTCGCCATAGCGGGCTCCGACGTGGCGCTCGCGGCGCTCGCCTATCGCCGCAACATTCGCGCCACCGTCACCGCGCGCGCCATCATCGAGCCCTGGACGATCAGCATCGCGGCCTTCGCTTTGTCTTACCTCTCATCGCGCGACGGTTTGATCCTGGCCTATGTCCTGTCGATGGTCGCCGCGCTCAGCGCCTCGCTCTGGCCTTTGTTCAAAACCTATGGAATCCCGCACGGCTGGCGGCCCGAGCCCGGAGTGCTTTGGGCCCTCGCCCGCCGCAATACGCCGCTCGCCGCGGCCGACGCGATCGAATGGGGATCGCGCCGGATCGACATCGCGATATTGGGATTGTTTTTCTCGCCCGCCGTGGTCGGCGTCTATTATGTCGCCCAGCAGGTGGCGTCGCTCGCGCAAAAATTGAAAACAAGCTTCGATCCGATCCTGGGTCCGGTCATCACCCAGAAACTGGCCGAAGGCGACAAGAAGGCGGTCGCCGCCCAGGTTCGCCAGGTGGGTTTCTGGATCATTGCGGCGCAAATGGGCGTAGCGCTGGCGCTCGGCATTCCGGGCGAAGCTGTTATGGGCCTGGTCGGCGCAGCCTTTATCGGTGGGACGGGGGCGCTTGCCTTTCTGCTGGGTGCCGAAGCGGTCGCCGCGACCGCCGCGGTTTCCGAATCTGCCCTCGTTTATGTCGCACGGCATCGCAACCTGATGATCTCCACCTTCATGGTCGTGGTGCAGGCGAGCCTGTCGGTGGCCTTCATCCTCGGCATGCGCTCGCTCCATTTGCCAACAACCTATCAGGCGGCGGGCCCGGCCATGGCCCTGATGCTGTCGCTCGGAATGGCCTCGATCCTCAAGGCCCGGTTGCTGTGCCGGATCCTGGATGCGCCGGTTCAAGGGTGGCGGTGGTCGCTCATCTGGGCCGCGGGCGCTGCCCTTGCGGTTGGCCAACTGGTCGTTTTGCTGCCAAGGCGCTTTGAATTCCTCGAACTGATCGTCGGCATTCCGGCGATCCTGACCGCGTTCGGGATCGTCCTTTGGAAATTCGGCTTCACCCATGAGGACCGGATTCTGTTCCGAAGGAAGAAGGGCGAGCAACCAACGCTTCCGCCCCCCCCCGGGGCCTTGCCGCCGGCCTGAGATCGGCCCCGAAAATCAATGCCGGAAGTGGCGCATTCCGGTGAAGACCATCGCCAGGCCCGCTTCGTCCGCCGCGGCGATCACTTCCTCGTCGCGGATCGACCCGCCGGGCTGGATGACCGCGCTGGCGCCCGCCTCGACCGCGGCTAACAGCCCGTCGGCAAAGGGGAAGAATGCGTCGGAAGCGACCGCCGATCCGATCGTGCGCGCTTCCGCCCAACCGGCCTTTTCCGCCGCGTCCCGGGCTTTCCACGCGGCGATACGGGCGGATTCGAGCCGGTTCATCTGCCCGGCGCCGATCCCTGAAATGATCCCGTCTTTGGCATAGACGATGGCATTGGATTTCACATGCTTGGCTACGGTCCAGGCGAACAGGCAATCGTCCAGTTCCTGGGACGTCGGCTGCCTTTTGGTCACGACCTTCAAATCCTCGCGCCCGATCCGGCCATTGTCGCGGGTCTGCACCAGATAGCCGCCGGCGATCGACTTCAGCGAGAAGCCGCCGCGCGCGGGATCGGGCAATGTTCCGGTCAGCAGGAGCCGCAAATTCTTCTTTTTGGCGAAAAGCGCGCGGGCCTCTTCGTCGGCGTCGGGGGCGATCACGACCTCGGTAAAGATCTGCGTCATCGCTTCGGCGGCCTCGCCGGTGAGCGTTCCATTGACCGCGATGATCCCGCCAAATGCGGATACGGTGTCACAAGCGAAGGCGCCATTATAGGCGTCGAGCAGGCTTTCCCCCCTGGCGACGCCGCAGGGATTGGCATGTTTGACGATGACGCAGGCGGGGCCGGAGTCGCGGAATTCGGCGACCAGTTCGAGCGCCGCATCGGCATCGTTATAATTATTGTAGCTGAGTTCCTTGCCCTGCACCTGCCGCGCCTGGGCGATGCCCTGCGCATGCGGTCCTGCGGGAAGATAGAGCGCCGCTTTCTGGTGCGGGTTCTCGCCGTAACGCAATTCCTCGCGCTTGTTCATGATCGCCGGCAGCATGTCGGGAAAAAGCTGCCCCTGATCCGAGAAGGAGAACCAGGAGGAGATCATCGAATCATAGGCAGCCGTCGCGGCGAACGCCTTGGCCGCGAGCCGCTTGCGAAATTCATAGGGCGTTGCGCCGCCATTGGCGTCGAGCGCGGCGATGAGTTCGGAATAATCGGAAGGATCGGTGACGATCGCGACGAACCCATGATTCTTGGCCGCCGACCGGACCATGGAAGGGCCGCCAATGTCGATATTTTCGATAATTTCGTCTCGCCGGGCGCCGCGCGCCACGGTTTGTTCGAACGGATATAGGTTCACCACGACGAGGTCGATCGCGCCGATATCATGTTCGCGCATCGATCCGGCATGACCTTTATCATCGCGCAGCGCGAGCAGGCCGCCATGAATCTTGGGGTGAAGGGTCTTGACCCGGCCGTCCATCATTTCGGGAAAGCCGGTGACTTCGCTGACGTCCAGCACGTGCAGCCCCGCTTCGCGCAGGGCCCTGGCGGTGCCGCCGGTCGATACGAGCTCGACATTGTGCCGCACGAGCGCCTGCCCCAGTTCGACGAGGCCGCTCTTGTCCGACACCGACAGCAATGCGCGGGCGATTTTCACCTGATCCATTCTGAACTTGATTCCCTGATTAGCCGGCGCGTTTGAGTGACCAGGCGACCGCCGCGCCGTCGGCGGCGATTTCGCCCGAAATGACGAGCTGCTGGGTCCCGTGAGGGCGGCCCGCACCGTCTATCCACAGACTTTCCTCGCTGGACAAGATCCCGCCGCGGCAGCGGAACTGCCAGACCGATCCGCCGCGGATGCGGAGCAGGGCGCCCTGTCCGTCGGCCGTGTTGGTGATCTCTACCGACGGGCCCAAATGGAAACGGATTGCGAAGCTTTTGACCTCGGCGCGCTTTCGCCGGCCGCGCCGCTCGATCATGTCCTCGCCCTTGAGCTCAAGCCCCCCGCCGACCAGCTCGAGCTGGCGTCGATGGACCAGGCCAAAGCGGCGGACATAGCCGTCATGACTGGCCTCAATCCGGCTCGATCCGCCGAATTCGTCGCGGGAAAGCTCAACCTCTGACACGCCCTTGCCCAGCGTCCCATCATCGTGGATCGCGGTCGAATTGCGGTCGCCCAAGGTCAAGGTGGAATGGGCCGCGGTGGTCCTCAGCGCCTGGACGATGGCCGCGGGAAGCCCCGCCGCCGCCTCGCCCGCGCCGCCGCAATTGACGATCAGCCGGTCGGTCCCGTCGCTCATTTCGAATGCCAGAGTGGAGGCGCAGCCGCCCTTGATCGCGCGGGTGGGCGGCGGCGGCGCGGCATCGATCACTACTACGCTGTTCTTGGCGATCAGCCGGTGATAGCCCCAGCCGCGTGGCTGGCGGAGCGGGCGGACCTCGATCGCGGCGGCCTCGACCGCGGCAGCGATCCGGCGGCGGGAAAGCATGTTGCCGCCCTGCCAATTGCCGAGGGCTCCGTCCCCCAGAGTGACCGCAAGCAAGGCTGCGGCGGCGCGAACCAGTGCATCGGCTATTTCCTCCGGGACCTCGCGGCGGCCGGCATAATAAGTGGCGCGAAGCTGGCTGAGCAGTTCAACCAAAGCGAGCTGCTCGACCGGCGAACGACTGACCAGGCCGCCATCTTCGTGCAGCGCCTCGCCGAGCGAACGGATCAGGCCGGCCTCGCCCTTGCCCATTCTCGCCGGTCCGCCCTGAATCACCAGGGCCGAGACGATGACCCCGACCCAGGCGGTTATGCGGGCGAGGCCGGGAGCTGCCCGGTCGGCGCCGCGATCGAGGTGGCGCGAGCCGCGCGCCAGCGCATTCAATACGGCCGAACGATAAACGAGGTCCCGGCTCGAAAGGATGTAGGGCGCATAGGCTGCCCAGAACAGGATGCGGCGCCCCCAAAGGTCCGCGCGCCAGGCGCGCTCGTTCACCTGCCCCCCACATTGTTCGAGCCAGTGGCGGACCATATGTTCGGCGAGCTCCGATCCCCGTTCCCGCGTCGCGGCCGCGCCCAGGTCGCGAAGCCAGGCGAAGCTTTGCAGATAATCGGAAAGGTCGGGCGACAGGTCGCCCTTGAGGAAATCGATCTTGGCCAGGTCGACCGTGACGCCGCCGCGTTCGATCCGGCCGGCCAGGATCGCCTCGCCGGCGGCCTTGTCGCCTGCGACCGGATCCTTGGGAACGGTCAGCAACTTCAGCGGAAAGCGGCCGCGAAGCCGCATGCTATGAAAGGGAGTCCGCCAGGTCAGGCGATGGAGGCGATAGGAAAGCCGCTCGGCCAGCGAAATTCCCCGGTCGTCGCCCGCCCGGATCAGCCGCTTGCCCGGTTCGATCTCCTCTCCGCCGCCGGGAGCCTCGATCCGCTCGAGCAGGCTCATTGCCCCCGAAGCGCCTTGATATTGTCGGCGTAGCGCGAAGGCCCGCCGGTGAAGGTGGCGGTCCCGGCCACCAGGACGTCGGCGCCGGCGTCGATCGCGCGGCGGCAATTGGACGCGTCGATGCCGCCATCCACTTCAAGGTCGATCGCCTTGCCGACCTTGTCGATCTGCTTGCGGATCGCCTCCACCTTACGCAGCTGGCTGTCGATGAAGCTTTGCCCGCCAAAGCCAGGATTGACGCTCATCACCAGGACGAGGTCGATCTCTTCCAGCACATAATCGAGCATCTTGGCGGGGGTGGCGGGGTTGAGCGAGACGCCGGCTTTCTTGCCCAGCGACTTGATCGTCTGGATTGTGCGGTGAAGGTGCGGGCCCGCTTCCGGATGGACGGTGATGATGTCGGCGCCGCATTCGGCAAAGGCGGCCAGAAAGGCCTCGACCGGCGAGATCATCAGATGGACGTCGAAGGTCCGCGCGGTATGGGGCCGAAGCGCCTTCACCACGCCGGGTCCGATGGTGAGGTTGGGCACGAAATGGCCGTCCATCACATCGATATGGATCCAGTCGGCCCCAGCCTCGTCGATCGCGCGAACCTCTTCGCCGAGCCGCGCGAAATCGGCGGAGAGGATAGAGGGGGCGATCCGGACGGGCTGTTGCATGGTGAAGGAGTAACCCTCCGAGTCGCGCGGAGCAAGGAAGGCGGGAAGTTATCCCCCGGTTAATTCGTCCCCCGGACGAATTTAACTTCGAGTCATCCTGGCGATAAAGAAGCCGTCGGCGCCGCCTTTGCCCGCCAATGCGTCGGGAAGGATGCGCAATTCCCCGGTTTCGCGCGGAAGCATTCCGGTCGCCACTTCGCCCGCCGCAATAGGGTCGATCCGGAAATCGGGCCGGGACGCGAGAAAGGCGTCCAGCACCTGTTCGCCTTCTTCGGGCTCTAATGAGCAGACCGAATAGACCAGCATTCCTCCAGGCTTTACCCAGTCGGCGACCCGCGCCAGCATCGCCTTTTGCCCCGCCGAAAGGTCGGCGATGGCGCGCGGTCGGACGCGGTGAAGCACGTCGGGATGGCGGCGGAAGATGCCGGTCGCCGAACAGGGCGCGTCGAGCAGGACCACATCCACCGGGCTTTTCGGCTGCCATTTCATGACGTCGGCCGTCTGAACCTTTGCCTTGAGGCCGGTGCGCTTCAGATTTTCTGCCAGCCGTTCGAGCCGGCTTTGCGAAGAATCGACCGCGGTCACGTCAAAGCCAGCCGAAGCCAGCTGCATCGTTTTGCCGCCCGGCGCGGCGCAAAGGTCGAGCGCGGTGCGGCCCTTGCCGGGACCCAGCAGGCGCGCCGGGATCGAGGCGCTGATATCCTGCACCCACCAATGGCCCTCGCCATATCCGGCGAGACTCGCCACGGCGACGCCGCGCTCCAGCCGCAAATGGCCGGGCATCAGGCTGGTTCCGGCAAGGCCCTCGGGCGGATCCTGCGAGGCGAAGGTGAGATCGAGCGGTGGCGGGACGGCGAGCGCGGCGGCCGCCTCTTCCACTATTTCGCCGCCCCAGGCCTTTTCCCAGCGGGAAGCTACATAGCCGGGCAGACTGGGCAGTTCGGGGAGCGTCGCCTTGCTCTTGGTAACCGCGCTGAAAACGCCATGGACCAGTCGGCGCGGGCCGCCATCGACCAGGGGAAGCACGGTCGAAATGGCAGCATGGTGCGGCGTATCCATCGCCAGTGCCTGGACCAAAGCGATGCGGAGCGCGGAACGCGCCTTTGAATCATCGGGCAGGGGCTTGTGGGTGGCGCCATCGATCAGCGCGTCCAGATCGGCAAGCCGCCGCAAGGTCTCGGCGGCGATCGCATGGGCAAAGGCGCGGTCGTCCGGCCGGTCCAGTTCGCGCGCCGCGGTATCGAGGGCGGCTTCCAGCGGCAGGCCCTTGCGCAATACGGCATCGAGCAGGCGCATCGCGGCGCGGCGGGAAGCAGTACCGATCGGATCGTTCGCGCTCAGTTTCTGTTCCAGTCAGGCCAATGTTCAGGAGGATTCATCTTGCGCGCAGGGCCTACACGCCCGAAATGAAGGATGATATCCCTCCCACGCGAATGAAAATCTCATGGCAACCGAGCGCCCGCCGCATGTGAAGCCCCCCAGGCATCTTTCCAAAAGCCCACTCGTGCCCCAGCCGGACACCCCGAGCGAAGGCGAGGAACATGGCGGCCCTAAAGGACGCGAGCCCACGCGCTATGGCGACTGGGAAAATAACGGCATTTGCTGGGATTTCTGAAACTCCCGGCAATTGCCGCTGTAGTTTCGCCGGCCTTCCCGCCCGCTGCGCTTGTTATCCTAAGAGATCCAGCTGTCTGCGTACCAAGGGCCAGCGGCCAAGTACGACATGTTTGGTCTTTCCCAGAAAGCTGTGGATGAGGACGAGCTCTTTAGCGTCCCACGAAAATTGTGGGCTCGGCTTTATGAAAGGGTGGCGATCATAATAAGCCAAGGTGATATGCGGGTTACAATGCCACCCGTCGCGCAGGACGTTTTTCATCGCCATGGCCCTGGCGATCTCCCGGTGCAGGTCGGCAAGGCCGTGCGCTGCCTTGCTCGGCGTCAAGGCGATGGTCGCCCCGCTTCCTGAAAGCCGATCGAACGAAACATGGCCTTGCTCGGCCTCTATCGACCCTCCGATTGTGAGGAGCTGATCGGTCAATTGCGGGTCATGTGCAGGATAATCGTTGGTGATGCCCAGCGTCACATGAAGCCGTCCGTCGGCGACCAGGGTGCCGCCACAGTCCAACCCGTCGCGCAGCAAGCCGACCTGGCGAGCGACCGCCGCGGGAGGAAGAATGCAAAAAATAGCGATGACCATAAGGCATATGACTGACTCCGAATCGAGATGATGTTCCTGCTATGTTCTTATCAAACCGAAGAGTCGAATCGGCCCTAATGCGTGGAAAGGATTGCGCGCTGTTTCCGCTTCCGCGCGCCGCGTGAAGCGAGTAGAGCATGGGCATCCCCGGGGGACCGCACGCGCGGTTGAGAGGCGGCAAATCGGCCGCGACCCGCTGAACCTGATCCGGCTGACACCGGCGTAGGGAGGGCGTTCGGACATCCGTTCTCCGTCCCCAAATGGAGAGAGCATGATGGCCGATATTCCTGCCCTGAGCGAAGTCGAAGGGCCCGCCCGCACCGAATTAAAGGTCACCACCGGTCCGATCCGCGGTTCCCGCAAGGTCCATGTCGGGCCGCTGGGAGTGGCTATGCGCGAGATCATACTGGAGCCTTCCTGCGGCGAGCCTCCTTTGCGGGTCTACGACCCTTCCGGACCTTACACAGATTCCGCCGCCGCCATCGACATCATGGCCGGCCTCCCCGAAGTCCGCCGCGACTGGATCCGCGCCCGGGGTGACGTAGAGGAAGTCCTGCAGCGCGAAGTGAAGCCCGAAGATAATGGCCAATTAGGGCCGGACAGAAGCGGCGGCGTCCAGCCTTTCCCCAATGTCCGCCGCACGGTGCTTCGCGGCCGGCCCGGCGCCAACGTGTCGCAAATGCATTATGCGCGGAAGGGCATCATCACTCCGGAAATGGAATATGTCGCGATCCGCGAGAATCTGGGGCGCGAACAGCTCGCCGCCCAGGCGCGCGACGGCCAGGATTTCGGAGCGTCGATTCCCGATTACGTGACTCCTGAATTCGTCCGGGACGAGGTCGCCCGCGGCCGGGCGATCATCCCCAATAATATCAACCACCCGGAAAGCGAGCCGATGGCGATCGGTCGTAACTTCCTGGTCAAGATCAACGCCAATATCGGCAATAGCGCGGTCGCGTCCGACGTCGCCGCCGAAGTCGACAAGATGGTCTGGTCGATCCGCTGGGGCGCCGACACCGTCATGGACCTGTCTACCGGCCGCAACATCCACGACACGCGCGAATGGATCATCCGCAATTCGCCCGTGCCGATTGGCACCGTCCCCATTTACCAGGCGCTGGAAAAGGTCGGCGGCGTCGCCGAGGATCTCACCTGGGAAATCTATCGCGATACTTTGGTCGAGCAGGCCGAACAGGGGGTCGATTATTTCACCATCCATGCCGGCGTTCGCCTGCCTTATATCCCGATGACCGCAAAGCGCGTGACCGGCATCGTCAGCCGCGGCGGATCGATCATGGCCAAATGGTGCCTGTCGCACCATCAGGAGAGCTTCCTTTACACGCGCTTTGAGGAAATCTGCGAGATCATGAAGGCGTACGATATCGCCTTCAGCCTGGGCGACGGCCTTCGCCCCGGAAGCATCGCCGACGCCAATGACGAGGCGCAGTTCGCCGAACTGGCGACTCTGGGCGAGCTAACCCAGATCGCCTGGAAGCATGACGTCCAGGTGATGATCGAAGGCCCCGGCCATGTGCCGATGCACAAGATCAAGGCCAATATGGACAAGCAGCTGGAGGCGTGCGGCGAGGCTCCCTTCTACACATTGGGCCCGCTCACCACCGACATTGCGCCGGGCTATGATCATATCACCAGCGCGATCGGCGCGGCGATGATCGGCTGGTTCGGTACCGCCATGCTTTGCTACGTCACCCCCAAGGAGCATCTTGGCCTCCCCGACCGCGACGACGTCAAAGTGGGCGTGGTAACCTACAAGCTTGCCGCCCATGCCGCCGATCTCGCCAAGGGGCATCCCGCCGCCAGGATGCGCGACGATGCTTTAAGCCGCGCGCGCTTCGAATTTCGCTGGCGCGACCAGTTCCATCTGTCGCTCGATCCCGACACGGCCGAACAATATCACGACCAGACCTTGCCTGCCGAAGGCGCCAAGACCGCCCATTTCTGTTCGATGTGCGGCCCCAAATTCTGCTCGATGAAGATCACGCAGGAGGTGCGCGACTTCGCCGCTAAGCAGAATGCGAGTGCGGACACGTTCTTGGCCGCGGAGGAGGCCGACAAAGGCATGGCGGAAATGAGCGAGAAGTTCAGGGAAAAGGGTGGGGAGATTTATTTGCCGGCCGCTGAACGAGGTAATTGACCACGGTTCGCCGGTCGGCGTCGCTCAGGCTTTCGAGCGGGACCCTCCGATAATGCAGAAAGCGAGCATCCCGGCGTTCCCGGCCGCAGGCGCTAGTTTGACACGGGTTCAGTCGGCACATATGCACATATAAAGATATCTTTATATGTGAGGTATAAGAAGATGTTCGACCTTGGTGCCGCCGCTTTGTTTCTTCTCGCGGCGATCATGCTGCTGGGGTCGCCTGGGCCCGGGATCGCCGCCCTGATCGCGGTCGGACGGTCGCGCGGGTTTGCTGGGGGGCTCAATTATTTCTGGGGACTGCAGGCCGGTCTCGCCATGGCGGCCGGTATCAGCGCCGCGGGGCTCTTCTCGGTCGTTCAGGCCTGGCCACTGGCGAATGTGGCGATGATGAGCGCGGCGATCCTGTATCTGATCTGGCTTGCCTGGCAGATCGCGTTCGCGCCGATCAGCGGCGAGCCGGGGAAAGACCAAGGCGGCCGCGCAGAGGCGAGTATATCCGCAACGGCGGGCGGGGGCTTCCTGCTCGGGATTACCAATCCCAAATCCTATCTCGCCTTCATCGCGCTGTTCGCTTCGTATCTGATCGTGCCGTCCAATGGCCAAGCCGACATGGCCCTCAAATGGTCAGCATGCGTGATCGTGATGATCCTGGTCGATCTCGTCTGGCTTTGGCTTGGCGTAGTGATCGGGCGCGCGAATCTGACGCCGACGGCCGAGCGCGCGCTTAATCTCGTCATGGGCGGCACGATCCTGGTCACCGCCTTGCTGTCATGGGTACAATTCTGATTGGGCTTGCCGGCTTGAAGGCGGCCGGGGTTTTGTCGAAATCCGGCGCGGGGAAGTTCAAGGAGTTATTCTGCATGAAGCAATCCCTATCCCACATCGCCCTCGTAGTGCGCGACTATGACGAGGCGATCGCCTGGTTCACGCAGAAGCTGCATTTCACCCTGGTCGAGGACACTTACCAGCCCGAACAGGACAAACGATGGGTGGTCGTGGCACCGCCGGGATCCGCCGGCACCGCGATCCTGCTCGCCCGCGCTTCGAAGCCCGAGCAGGAGCCGTTTATCGGCAATCAGGCCGGCGGACGGGTGTTCCTGTTCCTGACCACTGACGATTTCCTGCGGGATTATGAAAAGATGATCGCGGCCGGGGTCCGTTTCATCCGCGAGCCGATGGAAGCGCCCTATGGGACTGTTGCTTTATTCGAGGATCTGTACGGTAATCTATGGGATCTGGTGCAACTCGCCGGGCGCTGACGCGAGTCGTCCGCCTTTCACGCCTTTCGCGCTGGGCCAATCTTTGGCATCGAGGCGCTTTGGGAGGTTTTATATGTTCAAGCTTGATTGTCACTGCGGGGCCGTTTCGCTCACCGTTCATGCGGAGCTCCCTACCGAAGCTATGTCCTGCAATTGTTCGCATTGTCGGCGAAAGGGATTGTTGCTGGCCTTTTATCCGCGCGAGCAGGTGACGCTCGACAAGGGAGAAGAGGCGCTCGCCGGCTATGATTTCAACAAACGCGAGATACATCATAGATTTTGCTCGACCTGCGGCTGCCAGCCCTTTGCCGAAGGCAAAATGCCGGACGGTTCGCCAACCCGCGCGATCAACCTGCGCTGTGCGCCCGATGTCGATCTGGACACGATCAAATTGAACAAGTTCGACGGCGCGAGCAGCTGAGCCTGGCGGCGAGCACTCCTATCATGAGACAGATGCCCGACCCTTTTCTCTACGACTTCAGACCCGTCACATCGGACGACCTTCCACTGCTCCGCTCGTGGCGCGCGCGGCCTCATGTGGTCGAATATTGGGGCCCGCCCGAGGTCGGGGATGCCGAGGAATCGCTGGCTGACCCTAGGATCGCGATGTGGATCGTCTCGCATCCTTCGGCCGGGCCATCGCGCCCCATTGCCTATGCGCAGGATTATTCGCCGCACGATTGGGAGGGGCATCATTTCGCCTATCTGCCGGCCGGATCGCGGGGAATAGACCAATATATCGGCGAACCGGATCTGATCGGCATCGGACACGGAAGTGCCTTCGTCCAGGCCCATTGCGCCCGCCTTTTCTCCGGCGGGGCGCGGGCGGTCGGCACCGATCCCCATCCCCGCAATCTGCGCGCGCGAAGGGCCTATGAGAAAGCCGGCTTCACCGAAGCTTCGGGCCCAGTGGATACCCTGTGGGGCCGCGCGATCCTGATGGAAAATCGGCGCTGACCCCGGAGTGCCCGTCTATTTGGCTGCCAATGCGAAGTCCGCATGGACCTGAACCTGGCTGGCATTCATTCCCGGTCTGAGTGGCGGTGCGGCAACTTGAGGAGCCGCAGCGGCGCTTTCCGTCACAGCGTCGTAATAAGGGCTGGGTCCCTGTTCCATGCCGGTGTCGCGTATCGCCAGGACGCGCGCGACCTTCATGCCCGCCGCTTCGGCATAGGTATCCGCTCGGGCCCGCGCCGCTTTATAGGCCTGCGCATAAGCGGACCTGTTGGCAGCCTCCGGATCTGCAACGGCCATATTGGGACCCGAAAGCACATTGGCTCCGGCCTCGGTTGTAGCGGCGATGGCCGCGCCCGCTTTGTCGATATCGCGCATCCGCACCTCGACCATATTATTGGCCTGGAAGCGCCCCTTGTCAGCGCCGTAATCGATCCGCGACAAGGTGATCTGCCGGGTCTGCACATCGTCGCGCTTGACCCCCAGCGCTTCCAGCGCCGCGATGACCTTGTTCATCGCTTCATTATTACCGGCGCTGGCCGCCGCCGCGCTGCCCGCGATCGTCTGAACCCCCGCGGTGAAGCGCGCCTCGTCCGGGCGCGTATCCGCGCGGCCCGAGGCCATGACCTGAAGCAGGACTTCGTCGCGCCCGACACCGCGAGGATCAGGCTCCTGTGTGCAGCCAGCGAGTACCCCGACCAGAAGGATCACCATTAATTGCCGGCGCATATTCTTCTCCTATCGGTCAATCCGCGAAGAGTGCCATGTTACATTATATCAGGCAAGCGGGTTCCGCCTTTTCAGTCCTATTTTAGGCACCTCGGCGCTTAGCCCGCCGATTCCGGCAGCCGCCAGTCGATCGGCTTCAGGCCCCGCTCCTTCAAAAAGGCGTTGGCTTTGGAGAAATGCTTGCAGCCAAAAAAGCCGGTATGCGCGGACAAAGGCGAAGGATGAGGCGCCTTCAGCACCAGATGGCGGCCGCCTTTGTCGATGCTGTCGACGAACGCGGCCTTCTTCTGCGCGTGGCTGCCCCACAACATGAAGATGACTGGATCCGGCCGGTTATTGACCAGGCGGATCACGGCATCGGTGAAACGCTCCCACCCGCGGCCCTGGTGCGAAGCCGCCTGGCCCATTTCGACCGTCAGCACCGAATTCAGCAGCAACACGCCTTGCCGGGCCCAATGGTCGAGGAAGCCGTGCCGAGCGCGGGGGACTCTCAGGTCGCTTTCAAGCTCCTTGTAGATGTTGACCAGCGAAGGCGGCGGTCGGACGCCTGGCCGAACCGAGAAGCACAGGCCATGCGCCTGGCCCTGACCATGATAAGGATCCTGCCCCAATATGACGACGCGAACCTCGTCCAGCGGAGTGAGATCGAGCGCTCGAAACCAGTCATTGCCCTTCGGGAAAATGCTTTTCCCGGCCTCTTTCTCGGCCGCTAGAAAGGCCTTAAGGGCGTGCATATAGGGGCTGTCGAATTCAGGCTTTAATGGTTCCAGCCAGCTTGGGTGAAGCCTGACATTGCCTTCCGCCTTCGGCCCCTCCGTCATCGGCCCGTGCCGGATCCTGCGCGGTAGCGGATGGCCCGGCCATCGGCGGCGATCAGCGAGAGGCTGCCGTCGCGATAGAGACTATAGCCCTGGGCATTTTCCAGGATCGAAACATAGGTATTTTCCTGCTGCATGATTGCGGGCTCGCAGCCACGCTCGGTTCTGGAAATTCCCTCGATCGCGATGCGCTGGTCGGGCAGCATGCGGACGCTTCCGGAATAATCATTGCAGCCCGTGCTGCCGCTGACCCGTCCCGCGTTCAACTGCAATGTGGGAATAACCGAACCGATGATCGGGGCGCCGTTCACATCGGCCGCCTGCCACATTCTATCGGTTACCTGCCGTCCACCTGTCGTGCCACAGCCACTCAGCAGCAGCATCGCCGCCATGATCGCTCGCATCTTTATATTCCCTTGCCTGGTCATACCGCCCATCTGTCACGCGACACCGGTCCTGATGCAAGGCTTCGTTCCGCCTTCCGCCCTGGCCGATAAGGCGCTAGCGTCCGGCCCGTGGACATCTATCTGCCCATTGCCGGCCTTTCCGTAAACGCCCTGACCATCATCGCGATCGGCGGTCTGGTGGGCTTGCTCACGGGCATGCTGGGCGTCGGCGGCGGCTTCCTCACCACCCCGATCCTCATTTTCTACGGAATCCCGCCCGCCGTGGCGGTGGCCTCCGCGACCACCCAGATCACCGGCACCAGCGTTTCGGCGGTGCTCGCCCATCGCCGCCGCAAGGGCGTGGATTACCGGATGGGCGCGGTGATCATTGCCGGCGGCTTGGTCGGTTCCCTGGTGGGGGGCGGCCTGTTCCGGCTGCTTCAGCAGGGGGGGCAGATCGATACGGTGATCGCGCTTCTCTATGTCATTCTGCTGGGAAGCGTCGGCCTGTTGATGGCAAAGGAATCAGCGGCGGCGCTCGGCATCGTCAAGCTTCCCGAGGCCAGGAAGGCGGCGCGACGGCACAATCCGCTGATAGCGATGCTGCCCATGCGCTGGCGTTTCTATCGCTCGGGCCTGTATATTTCCCCGCTCGCGCCTTTGCTGCTGGGCTTTGTGACCGGCATGCTGACCGTATTGCTGGGCGTCGGTGGCGGCTTCATCGTGGTGCCCGCGATGATCTATCTGCTGGGAATGTCCGCCCAGGTGGTGGTCGGCACTTCCCTCCTCCAGATCCTGTTCGTGACCGCGGCTACGACCCTGGTTCATGCGACCACCACCAAGTCGGTCGATATCGTGCTGGCCATATTGCTGCTTTTGGGGAGCGTCATCGGCGCCCAGGTCGGCGCGCGCCTTACGCAGAGCGTCAAACCCGAACTGCTCCGGCTCTTTTTGGCCATCGTCGTGCTCGCGGTCGCCTTCCGGATGGCGCTGGGCCTCGGTTGGCGTCCCGAGGAAATCTATACGGTGCAATATCTGTGAGGAAGTTGCGCGCCATCATCCTCCTCGCAAGTCTACCAGTCATGCTCGCACAGGCCGAACCGAAGCTGGTCCCCGACGTGTCGCAGCGCGAAATCGAAATTCGCTATTCCTTCACCGGCGCCGAATTGCTGCTGTTCGGCGCGATCCTCTATCCGGGCGGCAGAATACCGACCGGCCAGGCCGACATTGCGGTGGTGGTGAAGGGTCCGACCGAACCGATCGTGGTGCGCGAAAAGCAGAAAGTCGCCGGCATCTGGATGAATGTCGAAAGCGCCCGCTTTCGATCGGCGCCGGCCTTCTACGCGGTCGCTTCGTCGCGACCTTTGGCCGAACTAATTGATGAGCGTATGGCCTCTATCTATGAACTGGGCCTTGGAAATCTGCAATTGTCGCCTGGAACCGGTGCCCCGGTCGATGTCCAGCAACGCTTCGAAGCGGGCCTGCTCGATCTAAGACGGCGGTCGGCGCTTTATGTCGAAAATCCCAAAGGCGTCGAGATCAGCGAAGGGGTGCTCTACCGCGCCCGCGTTCGTATTCCCGCACGAGTGCCGGTCGGCACTTATACCGCCGAAACCTTCCTGATCCAGGACGGGCGCGTGGTGGCGGGCGAGGTGCGCGAGATCAAAATCCATAAATTGGGGTTCGAACGCTTCGTCGCGATGGCGGCGGAACGCTGGTCGCTCGCTTATGGTATGGTGGCGGTCGCGATTTCGATATTGCTCGGCTGGGGTGGAAGCGCGATCTACCGCCGCCGCTGACCTCGCAGCTGCGAAAGATCGGGCTACGCAAAGCACTTGTTTACCCCTTTAGGTTAACGCCGTTCGCAAGATCAAGCGAGAGGCCGTTAACAGCCATGACCGATATCAATATGCATAGCATCCCTGAGGCAAGCGAAGGGCAGACCTTCGTCCCGGCCCAGGAACCGGCCAAGCGGGCCGCCCGGACGCTCGCGCCGATCGGCAAGGTGATCGAGATTAGCGGGGGCGGAGCGCGTCTGGAGATCGAAGGTGCCCGCTTGCGCGAACTTGCGTCGGATGCCGACCCGAGCGTCGCCATGTCCGGCCAGGTCGGCAGCCAGATCAAGCTGCAAGCAGGCAAACGCTGGATCCTCGCCAATGTCCGCACGCTACGCGTGGAGGACGCCGGCGGTAACATGATCGTCGCCGAAATCGACTTCCTGGGTGAAGGCGACGAATGCACGACCACCGGTAAGCTCGTTGATTTCAAGCGAGGCATTACGGGCTATCCCATTCCAGGCGATAAGGTCTTTCCGGTGGAGGGCGACGATCTGAAGCAGATGTTCGCCGCCCATGAGCGCGCGCATATCGAGATCGGCACCGTCTACCCGACCAAGGACGTGCGCGGCGCGCTCTATATCGACGCGATGCTCGGCAAGCATTTCGCTCTTCTGGGTTCGACCGGTACCGGCAAGTCGACCTCCGCGGCACTGATCATGCACCGAATCTGCGAAATGGCCCCCGAAGGGCATATCGTGATGATTGATCCGCACGGCGAATATTCGGCGGCCTTCAAGGGCTATGGCGAATTGTTCAACGTCGACAATCTCGCCATGCCCTATTGGCTGATGAATTTCGAAGAGCATTGCGAAGTGATCCTGACTTCCAGCGGCGCCGATCGTCAGGCCGATGCCGATATCCTCGCCAAATGCCTGCTCGCCGCCCGCACCAGGAATCGCGTGGCCGAGGGCCTGACCAAGCTGACGGTGGATTCGCCCGTTCCCTATCTGATGTCGGACCTGACCAATGCCATTTCGAATGAAATGGGCTTGCTCAACAAGGCGACCGACACCGCTCCCTTCATGCGCCTCAAGTCCAAGCTGGATGAGCTGAAATCCGATCCGCGCTACAGCTTCATGTTTTCCGGGATGCTGGTGGCGGACAGTATGGCGGGTTTCATCGGGAAGATTTTCCGGATGCCCGCCAACGGCAAGCCGATCTCGATCGTCGACGTTTCGGGCGTCCCCTCCGACATCACTTCGGTAGTGGTCGCGGTGCTTTCGCGACTGGTGTTCGATTATGCGATCTGGTCGCGCAGCGAAGTGCAAAAACCGGTGCTGCTGGTCTGCGAGGAAGCGCATCGCTACGTGCCCGCCGACAAGACCTCCGGCGGACAGGCGGCGCGCAAAATCCTGGAACGGATCGCCAAGGAAGGCCGTAAATATGGTGTTTCGCTGGGTCTCATCACGCAGCGCCCATCCGATCTTGCGGAAGGCGTCCTGTCGCAATGCGGCACGATCATCGCGATGCGCCTCAACAACGAACGCGATCAGGCCTTCGTCAAATCGGCCATGCCCGAAGGCGCGCGAGGGTTCCTCGACGTCATTCCGGCGCTTCGCAACCGCGAATGCATCGTGTGCGGCGAGGGCGTGTCGATCCCGATCCGGGTTGCCTTCGACGATCTGGAGCGAGACCGCCGCCCTGCCTCGTCCGATCCTCTCTTCTCCGAACTTTGGAGGCAAAGCGGCGATGAAGAGGCGATGATCGGCCGCGTCATCAAGAGGTGGCGCAGCCAGAGCGGATAAACGGTAGCCGCCGGCCTGGCGGGGGAGCCGAGCCGCGGAAATGCGCGAGTCTGGCTTCGGACGAATTATAACTTATAGGACTGCCCATGAATGCCGGCCTTAGAAACCGGTCAATTAGGGGAATCTGATGCGCATCGCGGTAATTGGGACCGGCTATGTGGGGCTGGTCTCGGGGGCCTGCTTCTCGGATTTTGGTCACCACGTGACCTGCGTCGACAAGGACGACGCAAAGATCGACGCCCTCCACCGGGGCGTCATGCCGATTTTCGAGCCCGGGCTGGACCAGCTGGTCGAGCGCAACGTCAAAGGCGGCCGGCTCGCCTTCACGACAGATCTTCCGGCTGCCGTGGCTGATGCCGAAGCGATCTTTATCGCGGTCGGCACGCCTTCGCGCCGCGGCGACGGCCATGCCGATCTAAGCTATGTCTATGGCGCGTCGGAGGAAGTGGCGGCGGCGCTGAAAGGACCGGCCGCGATCATCACCAAATCCACCGTTCCGGTCGGGACAGGCGACGAGGTCGAACGCATCATCCGGGAAATCGCTCCGCGGGCAAAAGCGTGGGTCGTATCCAACCCCGAATTCCTGCGCGAAGGTGCCGCGATCGAGGATTTCAAGCGACCGGACCGGATCGTGATCGGCACCGAAGACCCTGAAGCCGCCGAGATCATGCGCGAAATATACCGCCCGCTCTATCTGGGCAAGGCGCCCTTGCTCTTCACCAGCCGGCGGACGGCCGAGCTGATCAAATATGCAGCCAATGCCTTCCTCGCGACCAAGATCACCTTCATCAACGAAATCGCCAATCTGTGCGAAGCCGTGGGAGCGGATGTGCAGGATGTGAGCCAGGGTATCGGCCTCGATAAACGGATCGGGTCCAAGTTCCTGCACGCCGGGCCTGGCTATGGCGGGTCCTGTTTTCCCAAAGATACCCTCGCGTTGCTGAAGACGGCGGAGGATTTTCTGGCGCCCCTGCGGATCGTCGAGGCGGTCGTATCGGTAAATGATGCGCGCAAACGGGCCATGGGGCGCAAGGTAATCCAGGCAATGGGCGGCGAAGTGAGGGGGATGACGGTCGCTTTGCTCGGCCTGACCTTCAAACCAAATACCGACGACATGCGCGATGCGCCTTCGATCAGCATCGTCCAGGCGCTCCAAGATGCCGGGGCCAATGTCCGGGGCTATGATCCGGAGGGAATGGACCAGGCGCGGCCGTTGCTGCCCGGCGTCGAATTTTGCGACAGTCCCTATGAAGCGGCCAGGGATGCGGATGCGGCGGTGCTGGTTACCGAATGGGACGTGTTGCGGGCGCTTGATCTCCACCGGCTCGCCGGCGGAATGAAGCAGAAGATCCTGGTCGATCTTCGCAATATATATCGCGCCGAGGACGCGAAAGCCGCCGGGCTTCGCTGGTTTGGAATCGGGAGGGGCTCATGACGATATTCGTCACCGGTGCGGGGGGATTCATCGGGTATAGTGCCAGCAAAGCTTTGCTGGGGCGCGGTGAGGAGGTTGTCGGCATCGACAACCTCAGCGAATATTACCCGGCTCAGCTTAAACTCGACCGTCTCGCGGACCTCACTACTAAATTTGGCGACCGATTCACCTTCGACAGAGCGGATTTCGCTAATTCCGACGAACTGGATCAAGTGGTCCGGAAATATCAGTTCGACCGGATCGTTCATCTGGGGGCGCAGCCGGGCGTCAGATATTCGATCGAAAACCCGCTTGCCTACGCGCAATCCAATATCGTCGGTCACCTCAACATGTTGGAAGTAGCTCGCCGTCGAGATTGCAGCCACTTCGTCTATGCCTCCTCATCCTCCGTCTATGGTGCCAATGCTGACCTGCCGTTCAGGGTAGAGGACCGGGCCGATCATCCGCTCTCGCTCTATGCCGCCACCAAAAGGGCGGATGAATTGATGAGCGAATCCTATGCGCATCTCTATCGTTTGCCGCAGACCGGGCTTCGATTTTTCACCGTATATGGTCCGTGGGGACGTCCCGATATGGCTGTCTGGCTATTCACCAAAGCCATATTGGAGGGCACGCCAATCGCCATTTTCGGCGAAGGGGACATGCGCCGGGATTTTACCTTCATTGATGACATTGTCGGCGGCTTGGTGGCAGCCCTAGACAATCCGCCGTCAGACGATTCTCTGCTAAAGGCCGGCGGAAGCGTTGCGCCGCATCGGTTGTACAATATCGGCAATAATAAGAGCGAGGAGCTGACTAGGCTCGTGCACCTTATCGAGGGAGCATGTGGCAGAACTGCCAAACGAAACGTACTTCCCATGCAAGCGGGCGACGTTCGGGATACCTTTGCCGACATAAGCGCTATTCAGGCCGATCTAGGCTTCACCCCAACGACCAGTCTGGACGAGGGTATTCCGAAATTCGTCGAATGGTATCGGGGATATGCCAATTCCTGATGGTGGCCTCGAAACGGAAAATTCCGGCGTTCCAACTAGGCCATAGACTCATAAGCGCGCAACCACAGGCGCATTGAGGCGAGCTTGACCATGGCGAGGAAGTTGTCGGCGAGCTTGTCGTAGCGCGTGGAGATCCGGCGGAAGTGCTTCAATTTGCTG